>VAFL01000098.1 GCA_005768755.1 Paracoccus denitrificans
GCGAGTCTGGTCGCAAGCGCTTCCCTTTCAACAATTTCACGTGCTGTTTAACTCTCTTTTCAAAGTGCTTTTCATCTTTCGATCACTCTACTTGTGCGCTATCGGTCTCCGGCCAGTATTTAGCTTTAGATGAAATTTACCACCCATTTAGAGCTGCATTCCCAAACAACTCGACTCGTCGAAGGAGCTTTACACGGGCACGGACACCCCGCCCAAGACGGGATTCTCACCCTCTCTGACGGCCCGTTCCAGGGCACTTAGACGGGGGCCGCACCCAAAGCATCCTCTGCAAATTACAATGCGGACTCCGAAGGAGCCAGCTTTCAAATTTGAGCTCTTGCCGCTTCACTCGCCGTTACTGAGGCAATCCCGGTTGGTTTCTTTTCCTCCGCTTATTGATATGCTTAAGTTCAGCGGGTATCCCTACCTGATCCGAGGTCAACCTGGAAAGAATGGTTGGAAAACGTCGGCAGGCGCCGGCCAATCCTACAGAGCATGTGACAAAGCCCCATACGCTCGAGGATCGGACGCGGTGCCGCCGCTGCCTTTCGGGCCCGTCCCCCCGGAGAGGGGGACGGCGACCCAACACACAAGCCGGGCTTGAGGGCAGCAATGACGCTCGGACAGGCATGCCCCCCGGAATACCAGGGGGCGCAATGTGCGTTCAAAGACTCGATGATTCACTGAATTCTGCAATACCAAGAGATCCATTGTTGAAAGTTTTAACTGATTGCATTCAATCAACTCAGACTGCACGCTTTCAGACAGTGTTCGTGTTGGGGTCTCCGGCGGGCACGGGCCCGGGGGGCAGAGGCGCCCCCCCGGCGGCCGACAAGCGGCGGGCCCGCCGAAGCAACAGGGTACAATAGACACGGATGGGAGGTTGGGCCCAAAGGACCCGCACTCGGTAATGATCCTTCCGCAGGTTCACCTACGGAAACCTTGTTACGACTTTTACTTCCTCTAAATGACCGGGTTTGACCAACTTTCCGGCTCTGGGGGGTCGTTGCCAACCCTCCTGAGCCAGTCCGAAGGCCTCACCGAGCCATTCAATCGGTAGTAGCGACGGGCGGTGTGTACAAAGGGCAGGGACGTAATCGGCACGAGCTGATGACTCGTGCCTACTAGGCATTCCTCGTTG
>VAFL01000022.1 GCA_005768755.1 Paracoccus denitrificans
CAGAATTGTAGCCACCGCAGGAGGTCGCATTGCGTGACGGTCGAACCGTCCTCGTTCATGACCTCGTGGCCCTTGAGCCGCGTGAGCTTCAACGCAGCGCCGAGCCGGCTTTCAAAGCTGACTACATCGCGCTTGAACTTCTCGACCAGATCGGCCGTTCGAGCCTTTTGCGATGGCTTTTCGCGATCGTCATCAAACATCAACTCCACGAACTTCTGTTCCGCGAGCATCGGCGGGAAGTAGGTGGCGGTGATGACGAAATAGCCCTCGTACATCGTCCCCAGCCCCTCAAATAGCTGGCGACGTTCTTCATCGATCATTTCCGTGATTGGATCGGGGAAGTGCGAAAGCCCACGCTCCGAGTAATTCGGGGCGGGCCGCCGGGGTGCATCGACGTGGATCATCCAACCGTTGCCGAGCCCGGCGAGCGCCTGATTGATGCGGAAGGACACCATTTCGCGCTGCTGGTCGGTGCTGCTGGCGTTGTCGTCGCCCGCGTAGAGCCACGCCGCCATAAACGAGCCGTTCTTGCCGACGATTACGCCATCATCGACCATCGCGGCATAGTTGAGGAGGTCAGCGAAACCGGCGTCCTTGGAGCGGAAGCGATCGAGCTTGTTCCTCTTGGCGTTTTTCAAGACCAACGCGAACAGGATGCCGATAAGCAGCGCGCCCAAGACTGCGATGAGGATCGCAAATGTCTGGATCATTTCTTCTTCCCCGGTTCGTTATACCGCTTCCGCTGACTTCTCGAATTGAGACGAAACGGTGTGGAGCGGGCGGCGTAGTACGCGCGATAGCCACGGTGACGCATGTAGACGCCACGGAGCAGCGGGTCGGACTTCGCCATGAGGCGAGCGGCCCACAGCCCACCAAACCAGATGACGAGGCCGGCGATCCACGCTTTAGGTTCGTTGATCGCCGGCCCGATCAGTCCGGCCGCCGCCACCCCCGCCATCATGACAAGCTCGCGGTCCCCGCCCATGAACAGGTTAGGACGGACACCCGAGCGACGGATGGGGACAGACCGGAGCGGCATGTCAGGCAAGCCCCACGGCGTTCGCGCCCGCCGGGACGAGCGCAGCCACGGTCGCGCCGCCACCGGAGATCGAGGACAGGACAGCGTTCGCGCCGACGAGGAGCGAGGCCACCAGCACGAGCAGGAGGAGGGCACGAGCAAAGCCGTTCAGATCGCCGCCCATGACGAGCGCGCCACCAGCGACGACGATGCCGACGACGGCGAAGGCGTAGGCGATCGGACCCGTGGCCGACTGGCGGATGTTGGTCAGATAGCTTTCATAGGGCAGGCCGCCGCCGCTTTCAGAGGCCCATGCGGCATGAGGCCACATGAACAGAAGGACGATGGCGAGCGCCATCAGCAAGAAAGAAGCTCGCCGCCGAGCTTCCTCATTCCAGTATAGTTGCACGTCAGTTCTCCCTCACAGTGAATGAAGCCGGTATTTGCCATCCACAAAGCCCCCGACTTCGAGGATGCTTTCGATCCGACGCCCATCCGGCGTGCGAGCGATGTGGACGATCAAATGCACCGCGTCCCCGATCAGCGGCTCGATTGGCCGTGGAGAGTCCGGGTGCATACTGATGAGGAGCGAAAGGCGGCTAAGACCGGCCTCCGCATTGTTGGCGTGCAGCGTTGCCGCGCCGCCTTCATGGCCGGTATTCCATGCCATGAGGAGATCGAGGGCCTCCGGCCCACGGACTTCGCCGACGAGGATGCGATCGGGGCGCATCCGCAGCGTCGTCTTCAACAGGGCTGTCATGGAGACTTGGGGCGACGTGTGGAACTGGACGTAGTTTTCCGCCGCGCACTGAATTTCGCCAGTGTCTTCGATGATGACCAAGCGTTCCGCCGGATCGAGATCGACCATGCCGTTGATGATGGCGTTGACCAGCGTGGTTTTGCCCGAGCCGGTGCCGCCGATCACAAGGATATTCCGGTGCCGGGCAATAGCATCATGAATGAGAGCGCATTGCTCCTCAGTCATGATCCCGGCCTCGACATACTGTGCGAGCGTAAAGATTGCGACGGCCCGCTTACGGATGGCGAATGTAGGAGCGGGAACGATTGGCGGCATCTGGCCCGCGAAGCGCGAGCCATCGATCGGGAACTCGCCTTCTAGGGTAGGTTGCAGCCGAGTTGCTTCTTTGCCGTGGTAGCCGGCAACGGCCTTGACGATGGTTTCGGCGTGATTGGGAGTGACGGTGCCAATGCACTCCATCTTCTCGCCTAGCCGTTCCAGCCAGAGCTTTCCATCCGCATTGAGGATGAGTTCCACCGTCTTCGGATCAGCGAGCGCCTTGAGCATAAGCGGACCCATGGCCCGCCGTAGCGTCTCCCTTGCACGCTCTTTGACGGTTGCGGTTTCCGCTTCCCCGGCCATTCTCGCTCCTGTTTCGCATCTGACATGGTGCGCAACACAAACGATATACCGGATGAAATGCCGGGGCAACAGCCAAACGACTCGGGTTGAGAATAACTCGCGAATGTTTGCCCGCGTAAATAAAGGGCTGTTATTGCCTCGCTTTTAGGCGGTCGTGCGCGGCCTTGTGCCACTTGGCAATCTGGAAAGCCTGATGATCCGTGACGATCGCGGAAACGCGCTTGTAACCGGGGGGAAGCCCGAGTTGGGCGTCATCTTTCAGGAGGGAATCAGCTAAACTAGCGTCCCATCCATCCGTTCCGACAGGGGGCGTTTCGAGCAGCGCCACAAGGGGAACTTCTAGCGCCTGAGCGATAGCGACCATCGTGTCTAGCGAGGGGTTCCCTTTGGCGTTCGTCACGTCGGATATGTAGGAGATCGACACATCGGCTTTCGCCGCGAGGTCGGCCTTTCGCATCCCCCGCATAGCTAGATAGCGCATAATGTTGATGCAAAGGAGCTTCTTATGCACGGGCCGAACCCCTATCCTCTCGCCTCACCGAAATTTTAGCCGCTAAAATTCCCTTTGGCGTTCCTCGACTCTTTTTGCGGGGCATTTCCGGCGTGCAGCGTACCATGGGGCTCAAGTCTATCCAATTCACCACGTTATAGAGCGTACCGAGCATGTCACAGAATCGGTAGGCGCGGGATAGGGTTTTTATCCGCTGCCGTGAACCGGACGTGGACGAAGCGGCACCTCCCCCGCCCTGCCCCGCTGAACAACCGAGACGACGGTAAGGAGCCGTTTGGCTTATGCTGGGGCGCTCAGGTTCCGCCGTCCCGCATCTTCCAGCCGCGATAGATCGGCGTGAGGACGGATCGGGCACAAAACCGAAATGGGCCAGTGTTGTCGCTCTAGCCCTCTGATCTTCCGGTTTGAGTACGGCGCGAGTAACCTTCCTGTTCTCGTGCATACGATTGCGAGACGCCAAAACGGGAGCCGGTCCCGCGCGAGGTTCGCAATCCAACTGGATCAATACTTGTTTCCAACTTGGGGTTGCGAGGTCACTTATCGGAAAAATTTGCTAAGTGCGATTTTCTGCCCTACACCCCTGCAATGATGGGACAAGCAGCCTCAAAGGACTCGGTGACTCGTGCCCGTTTGGCGATGCGTAAGCGCGCCAAGCGGGAGGATGAGGCCGGATTCAAGCGGGTCACGCTTGCTCTGTCACCGGAGGCTGTCCGTCTCTTGGAGGGGTTCATGGCAGCGAGCGGGCACACGTCCCGTCAGGCGGCTTTGAACGACATGCTTGAACGGATTTCCGACGACATGTTCATGAGACAGGAGTTCTTGGCCGTGAGCACATAAACGAATGCCCGGCACGAAGGCCGGGCACCCTGAAATTGTTATGTGGCAGCGTCGCCAAACGCTGACAGGTCACTCCAACACCCTCCACATAGCCGTTTCTGAGCTTCGGTTCAAGGGAGCGCGCTTCGCGCCACGCATGAGTTTTGCCTGCTGGACGGCCCTTTCGGATCAGAAGGGGACGAATAATGCTGACACTTACCCATCAACGAGCGTCCACGATCGGCGAGATCACCGCTCAGATACTCGGCCGGGCGCGGGGTGATTCCCGGCGACGTGGCGGGCTGCATATCACCAAGCAGCCCGTCCACGGCGGGAGCAAAGAGGCTGGGAGCTTCCACGAGGAAGCGTTTTTTGGAAGGCTGACGAAGGCCAGCCGGCGCGCGATCGAGCGTGGTGGCGACATGATGTTCGAGATCGGCAAGAGGGCGCTTCGCGACGCTCGCAGGACGGGCCGCGAGCTTACAGCGTTCGAGCGCAAGTGCGTCAGGATCACGGGAAGCACGCTGCGCGTGCTCGCGACCATGCTTTACATGGACAAGCTATTTAAGGGCCGCGTGTACCCCTCCTATGAGATGATCGCGGATTGGGCGATCGTATCCCGCGCGACTGTCCACCGGGCGCTAAAGGCCCTTGAAGCGGCCGGGTTGTTGGCGAGGCTGCGGCGTTACGTCCAAACCGAAGACGAGACGATCGGTGCAAGGTCGGAGCAGACCTCAAATGCCTATCGGTTGGAGTTGCCGGCTGTTGTCCGCGACCTGATCGAGCGTCGCTTCCGCCCTGCCCCCATGCCCGATGACGAAGCCCAGCGGCAGCGGGATCGGCTGTCCGATCACGCCGCCATGCTCAGCAGCTTGCCGAAGGCAGATTACATCAGAGCGACCACGGGCGATGCGGAACTGGCGAAGGTGCTGGTCCGCCTTTGGGAAGGCATCGAAAAGCGTGGTTCGCTTTGATTGTAGCCATGAGTCTCAAAAGGATACTGAAACTCCCCCTAAGTTTATTCTATTAGAGTGATGTGGAGTTGCCCTAGTCGGGCAACACGCTTTGCAGACTGATTAAACGCCAAAAGGGAGTTCGAGCTTGGCTCCCTATCGCAGACGGGATCGCGTGCGGTTCCCGTGCAGAGGACGCTTGCTCGACAACTGCAGCATAGACACGCGTGTCTATGATCGGTCAGCCAGAATTTTAGCGGCTAAAATCCGATAGCTCCGAAATCGATCAATTATACTTCCAAATAAGCAGTTGAATCGTAACTATTGCTCGCGAAAAGCCTTTACACAGCTTGACAAAACCCGCCGCGCACCCGATATATCCGTTGTGGCCGGGCGATTATGCCATGGTCCGAACCGGAGTTTTCCGATGGTGATGTTCCCTAAGATCGTGGCGACCCTCGTTCCCGAGGATAAGCGTTTGTCCATCCTTCCCGACTTCTTCGGGTTCGCGCAGATGCTTCGCGCCGAGGCGCTGGCCTATGGCTGGATGAGCAAGCTATCGATCGACTACACTGGCGGTCACTGGCACTTCTACAAGCTGGATAACGGTGGCTTCTACATGGCCCCGTCCGAGGACAAGCCATGGCGGATCGCCGTTAACGGCAACGGCTACGAAGGCACTGTTAGCGCCGACGCCGCCGGGATCATCGCAACCCTCTTTATGTTGGGTCAGCTTTCACAAGAGCTTCGCACCGACGCGGTGGCCGAGGCGTACCATGCGCTTCTCGACTTCGCGACCGAACACGCCGAGCAGGCCGCGATTCTCAACGCCATCGACTGACCATCAAGGAGGCCGGGGCGCTGTCCCCGGCTTCAACGCCGAGGAGCCGACTATGGCCCGCCGCGCCGTTCGCGATCCGCGACACATTCCTACCGCTAAGATCATCGGGCACCAGCCCGACCTATTCGCCGGGCCGACCGTGACCCATGAGGTTCCGCGTCGGCCGATCGGCCGCAAGGCGTTCCGTCAGATTCTCGCATGGGCACGATCCGAGACTCTTGGCGATCGGGAGGATTGAGCCATGCAGCCTATCCGTTCCGAACACCCTGCCGATCCGATCACCCCGGAGGAGCTAGAGGAATTGCTGGCGATCGTCCGCGCTCCCCCGCCCGAGCCCGTGCTTTCCGAGGCTGGACGCTGGCGCAAGGAGTACCGCGAGGCGCAGGCCCGCAAGCGGATCGCCGGCAACACCGCCGCGACCTTTGGGCCGCCGCGCGCCGATCGGCCAGCATACCTATCGCCCGAGGAGCGAGAGGAGATCATTCGCGGCGCGGCCAACTGGTTGCGATTGGGCCAGCGGGTGCGGATCGTGGACGGCCCCGCCCCGGTTGATCCTGCCTATGGCGGATATCGCTGGATCGGTCGCGAAGGCGTCGTTTACCGGCTTTGCAGCCCCGTATTTGCGGAGCGCGTCTATGTCTTTCTCGACCCGGTAGGTTCCGAACGTGCCGAGAAGGTGGCGTTTGTCGAAATTCGCGACTTGGAGCCCATCCAGCAATGACCCGGCCTGTTCACCTTGTCGCGTGCGTAGGCCAGAAGCTCCCCCGCCCCGCGCGTGCCGCCCACCTGTACCAATCGGATTGGTTCAGGAAGGCGCGCGCATATGTGACGATGCAGGGCGGCCGATGGTTCATCCTGTCCGCGCTGCACGGCCTTCTACCGCCCTCGCGCGTGATCGATCCCTACAACGTCACCCTTGCCGACATGAGCGCCGCAGAGCGCCGGGAATGGGGCGAGCGCGTCAGCGGCCAGCTTGCCGAGCAGATTGGGCCACGAACGCCCGTCGTGATCCTCGCTGGCCGACTGTACCGAGATCCTTTGACCGCTTGGGCTGGATCGCGCGCGACCGTTCCAATGGAGGGGATGGGGATCGGCCAGCAGAAGGCATGGCTTGCCCGCCAGATCAGCGAGGCGCGCGAGCGAGAGGCCAGCGCGGCCCAGCTCGACTTGTTTTATGATGCACCATGGGCGAACGCCTAGAGAGGAGAGCCAATGCGAACGACCCGAGACGTTGAGCCCCGGTTGCGTCGGGCGCGCTTGCTGGCAGCGCGGCAGCATCCCTATTGGGCTATACCCCGGTGGGCGATTCTTGCCGGCCACTATGATGCCGGGACAAAGGTTCGCGATCATATGACCAGCGACACCGGGCAGCGATGGGCGGCATCGCGCGGTTACAGCAAGGATCAAACGCCATGAATGAACATCGTGACCAACCCTAACGTGCGGCCAGAGTGCCTACGGCCCGCAGATGACGGATGGGAGCCCCCTACCCCTGCCGAGGTCCGCGCCATCATCGCCGAGGCTGGCCTAACTGGCAGCGGCGTTGCCCGCTTTCTAGGCATCAGCAGCAAGGGTTCGCGCGTCATTCGGCGATGGGCTGGCGGTGAGGATCGAATCCCCTACTCGGCGTGGGCGCTGTTGTGCGACAAGGCCGGCTACCGCCGGATTTGGGAACGCCAAACAGGTCAAGATTTTAGCGGCTAAAATTGATAGGGCGAGCTTGACAGGGCTTGACAAAGGGGTTTAGCCATCCGATATATCAGTTGTGGCCGGGCGTTTTGCCAAGGTCCGAACCGGAGCTTTCCGATGACGAACGTGATCCCCTTCCCCGCTCGCAAGATCATCCGGCTTGCCGTTCCGCCCCCGCTGGCGAAGCCGCCCAACGTCAAGGCATCCCCCGTGGGTAAGATCATCGGCACCATTTGGGTTATCACAACGCTTCTATGGACCGTCATGCGGTTCGTGATCCCGGTTGTCGTCTTCTGGCAGTTCCTTCGCATGATCTGGCTTTGGGATACCCCCGGAGCACATGCGGGGTGGAACTTCCTCGCCTACTTCGCCGGCTATTCCGCCCTCTACTATTTCGTGGCGTTCTACCGCCCGGTTTGGGAGCGAAATCAGGATGCCAACCATGGAGGCCGCAATGCCCGCAAGTAAGCCACTCACCGCCGAGCAGTTTGCCCGCGCGATCGACGGGATGACGATCAGCGAGCGCCCGACCGCCATGGCCCGCGCCGTGTTGGTTGATGGCATGAGCCAGTCGGATTGCGCCCGAGCCATGAACGTGTCGCGCAATGCCGTGTCCTTGGCCGTCAACCGCGTGCGCGACGCCCACGAGGCGGTTCCCGCAGGGTTCGAGCGCGTAACGGCGATCCTGCCCTCTCATCAGGCGTCCGTCGTCAAAGGCTGGCACGAGCGCGCACCCCTCAAAGGGGAGATCGCACGATGAAAACGCTTGTTATCGCAAACCAGAAGGGCGGCGTTGGGAAGACTTCCACCCTTGTCCATCTGGCGTTCCACTTCGCCGATCGCGGCCTAAAGGTTGCCGTCATCGACTTGGACACGCAGGGCAACGCGAGCTTCACCCTTGGGGCTTTCAAATCTGATACCGTCGCCAGCAGCCTGTTCAAAGGCGTGGCACTGTTTGACCTGGCACCCATCGACAACATGGCCGTGATCGCGGCAGACCAGCAGCTTGCAGACCTAGAGAAGCTGAAATTGCAGGAGGCCGCCCCCGCCTTCCGCGCCAGCGTCGGCAGTATCGCGGCCAATGGGTTCGACGTGTGCCTGATCGACACCGCCCCTTCCCTCGGCATCGCTATGGCGTCCGCTTTGCTGGCGGCCGATTACATCGCGTCGCCGATCGAGCTTGAGGTTTACGCCTTGCAGGGTGTGAAGAAGATGAACGCGACGATCGCAGGGCTAAAGCAGGCGAACCCTAAACTGCAATTCCTTGGGATGATCCCGAGCAAGGTTGACGGGCGCAACCCACGGCACACGCGACACCTTGCCGAGCTTACCGCCGCATATCCCACGCTGATTATGCCGACTCCGATCGGCAACCGCAGCAGTATCGCGGATGCCCTCGCTACCCATGTTCCCGTTTGGGAAATTCGCAAAACCTCCGCCCGTGTGGCGGCCAAGGAAATGCTCGCGATGACGCAGCATATCCAAGAGAAGATGGAGATCGCATGATGGCCGACCCGACCGACGAGACAAAGCCGGGCGTGAAGGCCGGCAAGCCTGCCCGCAGGAAGCCCGTGGACGCCCCGGAGGGATCAGGGCTTGGCATAGAGAGCTTGGGCGACCTCTCGGGCCTCCTAAGCGATCCTACGCCCGTCAGCGCCGACGCGCCGGCCAGCACCGGCAAGGCCGCCGAGATCGCCATGGAGTTGATCGAGGAAGACCCGCACCAGCCCCGCACGTACTTCGATCAAGCGTCGCTTGAAGAACTGGCGGCGACGATCGCCGTCCGTGGCGTGAAGACTCCTATATCGATCCGGCCGAACCCGGATGCCGAGGGGCGGTTCATCATCAACCACGGAGCGCGACGGTTCAGGGCTTCCGGCATCGCCGGCAAGACGACGATCCCGGCGTTCGTGGACGGCGATTATACCGAGTCCGATCAGGTCATTGAGAACCTACAGCGGGACGCGCTTACGGCGCGCGAGATCGCCGAGTTCATCGGCCGCGAATTGGCGAAGAAGGTCAAGAAGGGCGACATTGCCAAGGCGATCGGGAAGTCCCCGGCCTACGTCACTCAGCACGCGGCATTGCTCGACCTCCCCGACCCGATCGCAGAGATTTTCCAATCCGAGCGGTGCCGCGACGTGACGCTGATTAACGAGCTAGTCGGGCTCTACAAAAAGCACCCCGAAGGCGTCACGGAATGGCTTGCCGATGACGAGCAGGAGATCACGCGCGGGACGGTGAAGCTCCTAAAGGAGTTTTTGACTTCCGGCGGTGACGAAGGCGAGCGCGACGAAGGCGGGGAAGGGGAGGGCGGTTCCGAGCCCGAGCCAGCAGCGCCGAAGGAGAAAGAGGACAAGGAGCCCGACCCCGACAAGCTGAAAAAGGCGATCGTCATCGTTCAGCATGACGGACGCCCCGGCCGCCTCTTACTCAATCGCCGCCCTTCGCATGAGGGCGCGTCGTGGATGAAATACGACGATGACGGCAGCGAGTTCGAGGCCGAGCTATCCGAGGTTCGATTACTCTCCGTCATTGAGGGCTAAAGCCCCGGCGAAGGCCCCGCGAAAGCGGGGCCTTTTCTCTTTGTGAGCATCGGATATATTCGCGGGGGAATTTTAGCCGCTAAAATCCGAGGAGGCTTCCATGGCCGGGCTGATCGATAGCAACAAGCAATCCCTATCCAACGGGACGGGCGATCCGATCGCCGACGCGGACGGGCTGCTAGGGCTGGCGCGCGGGATCGAGGCGCAGGAGGCCGGAGAGATCGCCGCGCCATCCGCGATCGAGGAGGAATATGCCGGCGCGATCGTTCAGGTGATCGAGGAGAAGCAGGACCAAGCCAGCCAGATCGAGGATCGGCTAGAGAACATGATCGAGGCGCAGAGTGCCCGGCTGCAACAGGTGCAGGCGCACCCGCCGGGGATGCTCGCAACGGCTTCTACGCGGGCGAAGTGGCAAGCGCAGATGGCGCAGGCTCAGGCGACCATTCAACTATTGCAGAGCCGCCTTGAGACGGTGCGCGAGATAAGGGACGGTATGACCGTTCACGGATCGAAGATCGAGGCGCTGGCGGCCGAGAAGCTGGCGCATCGCGACCCGAAACTGGCAGACGACTTCGCCGAGCTACAGGAGGCCCGCCGGCTGCATGAAATCCATATGCGGCAGCAGCAGGGAAAGAAGCAGGAGGAGCGGCAGAGCTTAACGCAGGAGGCCGCCCCATCGACCGGGCTCAGCTTGTCGCGGGGACTGTCCCACACGCGTGCGCCGTAGGGCGACCCTCAAAATTTGAGGATCGCCACCAAGGCTATGATGATCGCCGCGCCGATCGAGAGGCCGGAGGCGATGAGGTTGCGATTGGCGATAGCCTGACCGTCCGCGAGGGGCTTGCCTAGCCCTTTGCTGACTTCCGCCGCAACGTCGTCCACCAGCTTCTTCGCGTACTCAGCCATGCGTTGACGCATCGCCGCTTCGGAGGCTTCCAGCGCCGCGTTGAGGATCGATTCCGCTTTGGCGTTTATCTCCACGCCCCAGCGGCTCGACATTTCCTCTAGCTCGGATTTGAAGGCTTGGAGTTGCGCCTGTTGAGCGTCCGCGCTTTCCCCGAGCAACATCGTGTTGATGGTTTGCAGGATGAGGAGCGGATCGTCAGGCGACAGAGCGACGCCGTGCCGGGTCGCTATCTCAGCGATCAGGGCACGGATTTTATCATGCTCGGCCATCAGATGATCGCCGCCTTGGTGAGTTCGCCGAACACGGCATCACGCACCCGGCCGAGGCGGTGCCGCTGCATGAGCGGGAGCGTTTCGCTTGCCATGGCTTCCTCCAGAGTTTTTCGTTCGGCGAGCATTTCTTGAACGTCAGCGCCGAACGTCTCCCGCTTGAGATCAGGGAGCTTCACGATCGCCGCAACGCGATCCTTCACCTCCCGGTACGCCTTCATTTGCTCGAACGTCTTGCCCTCATATTCGATCGGGCCGTGATAGGGGTTCAGCCATACGACGATGAAGGCCGGCGCGGGGAAGGCTTCCGCGACCGAGGCAAAGCCGGCGAGCGTATCAACCAGCGATTGCCCGCCTACGATGATGGTATGCAGGATCAGTTGATGACCGAGATCGGCGATCACTTCCGGGGCTGCATTGTCGAACATGTAAGCTGACAGGGGGTTGTAGGTGCTCGCTCCGCTATCGACCACGACGGCATCTTTCGACCCGGCGATAAGCTCCATCATGGCGTCGAAATTACGAGAGTTGATATCCCCGTTTTCGAGCAGCGCGAGCTTGCGGACGTTCAGCGACTTGAAGCCGGCGAAGGTGGCGTTGGTAGGGTCCGTGTCGATGCACAGCGGGGTTTCACCGCGCGACTTGAGGAATTGTGCGAGCATCGAGGCCGCGAGCGATTTGCCGACCCCGCCTTTGCCTTGAAGGACGATGTGGACGTTGCTCATATGTAGTCTTCCTTCTTTGGATCGTCGGGTTTGTGGAATCGTGTCGGCTTCGGCCGAGGCTCCGCAGCCGGTTCAGCAGGAGGCGGATCGGTAGGCGCTGGCGGGGCAGCGGCAGGACTTGCCGGGGCTGGCGATCGGGGAGGATCGGCCGCGACAGGGGCGGGCTTGGCTGGGCCGCGCGACGACACCTGATCGCCCTTTGTCACAAGCCGGCGAACGTCCCGATTGAAGGACGACAGGCCGTATGTGATCCGACCCTCAGCCGTGAGGAACGCCCATATGTTGCGGACAGACAGGTTGTTCGAGAGCATGGTTTGAACGTCATCCCGCACCCTCAGAAACTCGGCGCGGTTCACGACGGGCTTGGATTGGTGCGATGCCGCCCATTCCTGAAACCTGTCCATGACCGGCTTATCTTGGCGTTCAACCACTCGCACAAACCTCGCACACATCTCGCACAGAGTTAGGTCAGAACCGCGTCAGACCCGCTCTAAACCGCACTTTCGTCCCTCATCGACCATTGAGCAAGGGATATATGCGATCCGTGCTGACATTGCATCAGGAATGAGTTAGGAGTGCAGCAGAAGTGTAGGAGACAGTAGCAGGGCAGGATAGGTGATGGAGGCATCCACGCAAGCGCGGACACCTCCATCACTCTCCCTTATTCGCAGCGGGGCTGCTCAACGGGAATCCTGCTCTGCGAGGCCGTCGCTACCGCAACGAAGGGACGTGAATTGGACGCCGAGAAGCCAGCCAGACGCCAGCGGACGCACATCAAGATTTGGTGCGATCCCGAGGAGAAGGCGAAGATTGAGGCGCTGGCGGCGAGCGTCGGCGAGAGCGCGTCGAGCTACCTTCGCCTTGTCGGTCTAGGCTATCAACCCCGGAGCATTATCGACCGGGAACAGGCGCGGGAGCTTGTGCGGATCAACGGCGATCTAGGCCGGCTTGGCGGGCTCTTGAAGCTATGGCTGACCGACGACGAGAAGCTGGACGAGTTCAAGCCCATGCGGATGACACGGATCATCCGTGGCGTGTTGGAGAAGATCGAGGCCAATCAGGAGGAGCTACGCGCGATTGTCAAAACGGTGCTCAGGGCGCGAGGATGATTTTAGCGGCTAAAATTTTCGGACGACGCGCATGATCGCGAAGCACGTCCCCATGAAAGTCACGCGCAAGAGCGATTTCGGCGGGTTGGTCCGCTACATCACCAGCGCGCAGGGACGTGACGAGCGCGTTGGCAGCATCACGGTCACGAATTGCGGGTCAGACGACCCATTCGATGCGGCCGACGACGTTATGTTGGTGCAGCAGGCGAACACCCGATCGAACGCCGACAAGACCTATCACCTGATCGTCTCTTTCCGACCCGGCGAAACTCCATCGCCGGAAGCCTTGCGGGAGATTGAGGCGAGAATTTGCGCCGGGCTTGGATACGGCGAGCATCAGCGGATCAGCGCCGCGCACCACGACACCGACAACCTCCACCTTCATATCGCGATCAACAAGGTTCATCCCGAGCGGCATACCGTCCACTCCCCATTGCGTGATTACCGAACGCTCGCCGAGCTATGCGACAAGCTGGAAACCGAGTTCGGGCTTGAGCGCGACAATCACGCGGCCCGCAAGCGAGCGGGGCAGGGGCGCGCAGCCGACATGGAGCAGATCGGCGGATTGGAAAGCCTGATCGGATGGGTGCAGCGGACATGCGCCGACGAGATCAAGGCCGCCGACAGTTGGCAGGCTTTGCACGCAACCATGGCAGCAAACGGCCTGTCCATGCAGGCGCGGGGGAACGGTCTGGTGGTGACGGCCGACAATGGCCCGTCGATCAAAGCCAGTTCGATCGCCCGCGACCTGTCCAAGAAGGCGCTTGAGGACCGGCTAGGGCCATTCGTGGCGGCCGATGGCACCAGAGCCCAGCCCACCGCCAAACGGGCCTATGAGCCACGCCCTATGGCGTCGCGCGTGAACACCGCCGAGTTGTTCGCGCGGTATCAGGAGCAGCAGAGGAACCGCAGCGCCGCACGATCGGCCGAGCTTGCCGCAGCCGCCGCTAAACGCGCGGCCGGGATCGAGGCGGTTAAGAGGGCCGCTCGCCTTCGCCGGGCCGCGATCAGGCTTGCAGGCGGTACAGGCTTGATGCGCCGCATGTCCTACACCTTCACGTCGCGGGCGAGCCAGCAGGCCATAGACAAGATCACAGAAGCGTATCGGCGGGAGCGGGAGCGGATCAACGCGCGCAACAGTCGCAAGGGCTGGCACGACTGGTTGCAGACCGAGGCGAAAGCCGGAAACGTCGAGGCGCTGGCGGCCATGCGGGCGCGTGAGGGACAGAAGCACAAACCGGGCAACGCGGTGCAAGCCAGCCCGGCCGCCTCGCACGCGATCAGCGACGCCGAGCGCGCCGATCACGTCACCAAGCGAGGCACGATCATCTACCGGACGCCCGGCGCAGCCGTTCGGGACGACGGCAACAGCTTGCACGTCTCGCGCGGTGCCGAGGTCGAAGGCATCGCCGCAGCATTGCGGATCGCACAATCGCTCTACGGCAAGGAATTGACGATCGCCGGCAGCGCCGAATTTAAGGAGCGTGTCGCACAGGCCGCCGCCCGCGCCTCGCTCCCCATCACCTTTGACGATCCCGCTCTTGAGCGCCGCAGACAGGCGCTTGTCAGCATAACCCAGCAGGAGGCCGCCCGTGGCAGAGAAGACATTGGACGAGGAGATCGCGGAAGCGATGGCACTCGTGGACGGGAGCGCAATGCCGGAGCCCCCGGCGACCCCGCCAGAGCCGCAACAGGCCCCACCGGAGCCCGAGGAACCAACGATGGCACAGGACAGCCAGGTATCGCCCGAGGCGATACCCGGAGTGCCGGCATTGGTGGAGGAGACGGACCCGCTCGCCCTCGCAGGGCCGGAGGAGCCCGAGGGCTTACAGGCGGGAAGCCGAACATTGGCAGGGTTGGACGAAACCCGCCACCCGAGGCCAGAGATCGCGTGCGGAGTGTGTCCGAACTCGGTGTGGTTCGCTACGCCGAGCGACCTTCGATGCTACTGCCGCGTGATGTTCGTCCAAACGTGGACGGCGCAGAAGCCCGGCGAGATCGTCTCTTGCGATGGGATGTTTCTGGGTCAGGAGTGACCCCCGAGCGGATCAACGCGGCCGAGAAATACATCGCCGAGCGCGAAGCAAAACGCCAAGCGGGAATGGATATACCGAAACACCGGCCTTTCGAGGCGGGCGACGTTCCGCTATCTTACGCAGGAACGAGAGAGGTGGAGGGCCAGAAGATGGCGCTCCTCAAACGTGGCGACGAAATCATGGTGCTGCCGATTGATGCCACCAGCGCGGCCCGTGCCGCCAGATTGGCGATCGGCGACAAGATCGAGATCGCAGCCGATGGAGCCGTGAAGGGCAGAGGACGCAGCCGATGAGCAAGACCACACGGAACAACGCAGTCGGCCCACAGGTGCGTTCGCGGGGACGCAAGACCGGCGGTTCGCAGGGAAGGGGGCTTATCGCCTTCATCGTTCTGGCGTTCCTCACCGGTGGGTTGGCCGTCGCCACCCAGCTATTCGCCCGCAGCATGGCTTATTCTCCGCAGTTGGGAGCGCCATTGGCCGGCCACTTCTATGCACCGTGGCGGATCGTCTCGTGGTTTGTGGATTGGCAGAACGTCCCGGCGCTCAAGCAGGCGTTCGGCAAGTCGATCGGTATCGGAATGGGCGTGGCAGTCGCCGGCCTAGTATTCGGAGCTATCGCCAAGGCCGCGTTCTCCAAGCGCGGCAAGGGCAACGAGTTTCTACACGGCTCCGCACGATGGGCCGACATGAAGGACATTCAGGCCGCCAGCCTGATCGACAACGATGGCGTCTATGTCGGTGCGTATGAGGAGAAGAACGGCAAGGTTTCCTATCTCCGTCATGCCGGCCCCGAGCACGTTCTAACCTACGCGCCGACCCGATCGGGCAAGGGTGTGGGCCTAGTCATCCCCACGTTGCTATCGTGGAAGCACAGCACCGTCGTTGCCGACTTGAAGGGCGAGCTATGGGCGCTCACCGCAGGCTGGCGGAAGAAGCACGCCGGCCAAGTCGTCATGCGGTTCGAGCCCGCATCGTCGCGCGGGAGCGTGCGGTGGAACCCGCTGGACGAAATTCGCGTCGGCACCGACAACGAGGTTGCCGACGTTCAGAACCTTGCGACGCTGATTGTCGATCCCGATGGCAAAGGGCTGGAAAGTCATTGGCAGAAGACTTCGCAGGCTTTGTTCGTCGGCGTCATTCTCCACGCGATCTACCGCGCGAAAAATGGCGGCCCGCCGGCCACCATGAGCGAGGTTGACGGTCTGCTGACCGATCCCTCCCGGCCGATCAAAGGTCTATGGGAAGAAATGATGACGTTCGGCCATCTGCCGGGCGGGAAGAACCACACCGTTATCGGCCGCGCCGGGCGCGATATGATGGACCGCCCCGACGAGGAGGCCGGGTCCGTCCTGTCCACCGCCAAGAGCTATATCGAGCTTTACCGCGATCCCGTCGTGGCGGCGAACACGTCCACGTCGGACTTCTCCATTCGCGACCTGATGAACCACGAGAGCCCCGTCAGCCTCTACATCATCACCCAGCCCACCGATAAGAACCGGCTCCGGCCGCTTGTTCGCATCATGTTGAACATGATGGTCCGCATCCTCGCTCCCAAGCAGGAGTTCGAGGGCGGGCGTGTGAAGGCCAATTACAAGCACCGGATGCTGTTCATGATCGACGAGTTTCCCAGCTTGGGGAAGTTGGAGATCATTCAGGAGAGCTTGGCTTTCGCGGCCGGCTACGGCCTCAAGTTTTACCTGATTTGTCAGGACATCAACCAGCTACGCAGCCGGGAAACTGGATACGGCCACGACGAGCTAGTCACGTCGAACTGCCATGTGCAGAACGCCTATCCGCCCAACCGGCTTGAGACGGCCGAGCACCTGTCAAAAATGACCGGGCAAACCACGATCCTCAAAGAGCAGATCACCACCAGCAAGAACAAGGGCGGCGGTTGGCTATCGGGATCGGAATCGCGGACGGTTCAGGAAACCCAGCGTCCGCTACTCACCCCCGACGAGTGCCTACGGATGCCGGGGCCGAAGAAGAACGCCAACGGAGATATCGAGGAGGCCGGCGACATGCTTCTCTATATGGCGGGGTATCCCATGATCTACGGCAAACAACCGCTGTATTTCAAAGACCCGACGTTCCTTGCGCGGGCACAGGTGCCGGCTCCCGACAAGAGCGACAAAATCCGCGCTGCCAAGCCGGGAAGCGGTCCCCAGCCCGGCAACGACGACGGAGACGAGGGGCTTCCCCCCGTTCGGGTGAAGCTGTGAAGCGGCCGAGCTTCAAGACGGTTGGACGATACACGGCCTTTGGCGTGTTCGGCCTGTCCATCGCGACCGTCGCCGCAGCCGCAGCCGGCGTGCGCGTCAACGTGACGCGCAGCATCCCGGTTGGGTTCTACCGGACCAGCGCCGAGCCGATCCACAAGGGCGCTTACGTGATGTTCTGCCCGCCACAGCGCGAGGTTTTCCGGGTAGCGTTGAAGCGCCGCTACATCGACCCCGGCAGTTGTCCCGGCGGGAGCTACCCGATGATGAAGCGAATTTTAGCGGCTAAAGACGATCGGGTGCAGATCGGCCCGCAAGGCGTCGTCATCAACGGCGTTCCCGTGCCGAACAGCAAGCCGCGCCCGGTCGATGGCGCTGGACGCACACTCCCCCGGTTCACCGGCACCGGCACAGTAAAGGCCGGCGACGTGATCGTGATGGGCGAGAATAAGGTTTCCTTCGACAGCCGCTATTTCGGGCCGATCCCCCGCCAGCAGATCAGCACCGTCATTCAACCAATCGTGATTTGGTAGGAGCACCTGATGGCCGGAGAAATCGTCGTCATCGCGGAAAAGCCCGACCTCGCGAAAGCCATTGCCGAGGGGCTTGGAGGCGGGAGCCGGCAAGACGGCTATATCGATTGCGGCAAGCATTACGTGACGTGGGTATTCGGTCACATGCTTGAGCTTGAAGCCCCCGAAACGCCGTGGAGCATGGCCGAGCTACCGATCAGCTTCATTCCGTGGAGCAAGAAACCATCCCCCGACAAGATGAAGCAGCTTCGCATCATCCGCGACCTGTTGAAGCCCGCCAAGGGCATCATCCATGCCGGCGACCCCGACGACGAAGGCCAGCTACTCGTTGACGAGGTGATAGAATGGGCGGGCTCCCGGCTCCCGGTGCAGCGCGTCCTAATCAACGACTACAATCTGAAACTGGTGCAGCGGGCGCTATCGACCATGCGGGACAACCGGGAGTTCGCCGGCATGTCCGCAGCGGCCGAGGCGCGCGGCGTCGGCGACTTACTCTATGGCGTGAACATGACCCGCGCGTACACGCTGGCGGCGCAGGCGAAGGGCTATCAGGGCGTGCTCAGCGTCGGGCGCGTCCAAACCCCGATCCTTGGGCTTGTGGTGCGTCGCGACCGCGAGTTCGAGGCGCACACCAAGGGCTATTACTACACCGTCACCGGCCAATTTCGCATCGGGGAGACTGCCTTTCCGGCACGGTATCAGATTGTCGAAGGCGATCCCGTCGATGACAAAGGCCGCCTGTCCGATCAGGCGCACGCACGCGCGATCGCCGCAGCCGCCCACGGCAAGCCTGCCAAGGTCATCAGCATAGCGACGAACGCCAAGGAGGCATCGCCTCCGCTCCCCTACAATCTGTTGAAGCTCCAAACCGATGCGTCGCGCAAATTCGGCATGAAGCCGGATCAGGTAAAAGAGGTGACGCAGGCGCTTCGCGAGAAATACCGGCTGATTACCTACAACCGGAGCGACAGCGAATATCTCAGCGACGAGCAGCACGCCGACGCCGCCGGGGTACTGGCGGCGATCGGCGAGACGGCTCCAATGCTGGCGGCCCCGGTCAAGCGGGCGGACCCGGCTATCAAAAGCCGGGCCTTCAACACCGCAAAAGTGTCCGCGCACCACGCTATCATTCCGACCGAGGCCACGGCCGACCTGTCAAAGCTCAGCGATGCCGAACAGAAAATCTACCTGTTGATCGCCCGCGCTTATGTCGCGCAGTTCTGGCCGACCCATCAATATGACCAGACCGATATCGTGATGGAGGTAGAGGGCCGGCGGTTCACGACCCGGAGCAACATCACCACGCGGCCGGGTTGGACGATCCTCTATAAGAACGACGCCGGCAACGAAGACCTTGCCGGTGACGAGGAGGCCATCGCGCTCGACCTTCGCGCGATCGTGGCCGGGCAGAGCGGCACATGCACCAGCGCCACCGCCGACCAGCAGGAAACCAAGCCCAAGCCGCTCTACACCATGGCGACGCTACTGACCGACCTTACCCGCGTCGCAAAATACGTCCGCGACGATCGGTTGCGAAAGCTCCTGATCGAGAAAGACAAGGACAAGGCCGGCGAGCATGGCGGGATCGGCACGCCGGCAACGCGGGACGGGATCATTGCTACGTTGTTCGATCGGGGATTCCTGATCGAGAAGGGCAAGAACATCATCAGCACGCCACAGGCGCGCGACTTCTACGACGCACTTCCCGACCAAGCCAAATATCCAGACATGACGGCTATCTGGCACGAGCAGCAGCGCGCGATTGCCGATGGATCGAAGGATGCACAATCGTTCGTGCAGACCCTTGCCGATTACGTTGCGCGGGAGGTTGCCACCGTGAAAGAGCATGGGCTGGCGATCAAGACCGACGCACCGCCCTGTCCGAATTGCTCCAAACCGCTTCGCCGCATGAAAGGCAGCAAGGGCCAATTTTGGTCCTGCACCGGCTATTCCGAAGGCTGCAAATTCACGGCCGAAGATAAGGCCGGCAAGCCAGTGCTGACCAAGAAAGAGCCGGCGACCGTATCCGCGATGCACAAGTGCATGTCGTGCGGAGCCGGATTGATCCGACGCCCATCCGCCAAGAAGAAGAAAGCCTTTTGGTGGAGTTGCAGCGGATACCCCGAGTGCAAACAGACCTATTTCGACGCCAACGGAAAGCCTGATTACAGCAAAGGAAAAGCGGCATGACTGACAAAGCGCGGCCCGAAGCCTTTTGGAAACAAGCTGCCGACACGTTCGAGCAGATCGTCGCCGATGGTGGCGACCCCAAAACCGACCCGACGTTCAGCGGCGACCCCCGAGTTTTGGAGACAGTCCGCACGATCGTGGAGGAGAGAAAGCAGGGGCAGTCCAACGAGGAGGATGGAGACGTGGGATCACACACCGTTGATGACGCGGTTATCCGTCAAAAGCTGATCGATGCCGAAATCCCCGGAGCCGTTATCGAGTTTGATCCCGAGGAGGCGGATCGCGCCGGGGCGTTCGTGGAGGATGCCTTGAGCGAGGAAGACGCTCGCGCGGCCGAGGATGGACTTGAGCCGCCAGCGCCCAGCTCGAACCGCAACGGGGCGCTTCTCGCCCTTGCCCGCGCCAAAAACTAACCAGCGGAGGCTATCATGGCCGAGGACAAGAAGCCGTTTCATGAGCGTGTAGCCGAGAAGATCATCGATCAGCTTAAAGCCGGAACCGCACCATGGCAGCGGCCATGGAACCCGGCCGCCCCCGGTGCCGAGGGCAGCGCATCGATCATCCCCATGAACCCGACAACCGGGAAACGGTATCGCGGCGTCAACGTCGTGAACCTCATGTCCGAGGGCCACGAAGACAATCGATGGATGACCTACAAGCAGGCCAGCGCAGCCGGCGCACAGGTCCGCAAGGGCGAGAAAGGCACCCTAGTCCAATACTGGAAGTTCGATGACGAGCAGACGCTGAAGGACGATCAGGGCAAGCCCCTGAAGGATGCCGAAGGCAACACCATGAAGGTTCGCGTGGAGCTTGAGCGCCCCCGCCCATTCTATGCCGTCGTGTTCAACGCCGAGCAGATCGACGGCCTTCCGCCCCGCACGCCGCCCCAGCCTCCCGAGTGGAACCCGATCGAGCGCGCCGACGCGCTACTACGGGCATCCGGTGCCAAGATCACCGAGACGCCGGGCAACCGAGCGTTCTACAGCCCTGCGACCGACAGTATCACTCTCCCCGAGCGGTCGCAGTTTCCAAGCGCAGCGCAATTCTACGGGACGGCGCTGCACGAGGCCGGGCATTGGACGGGCCACCCGAGCCGGCTTGATCGCGACCTCGCACACCCGTTTGGATCGGAGGGGTACGCGAAGGAGGAGCTTCGCGCCGAGATCGCGAGCATGATCCTTGGCGACGAGCTACAGATCGGCCACGATCCCGCGCAGCATGTCGCCTACGTCGCGTCGTGGATCAAAGCCCTTGAGGACGATCCGATGGAGATCGTCCGCGCCTGTTCCGACGCCGAGAAGATCAACACGTACATGCTCGCGTTCGAGCAGAAGCAGGTTCAGGAGCAAGGCCAGACTGCCGACGCCGAGCAGCCGGCCGCGATCCTTACCCCGGAGAGCGAGAGCGAGGCTGACAGGCTGGCGTTGCTGGCACAGCCGATCGCGATCGTGCTGGACGATGCCGACCGCGATTTCAGCCACTATCACGGCTTCAATCACAGCTATGATCCGACGATCGGCGCACCGCACGAGACGCTTGATCGAGCCCTTTCCACAGCCGGCATCGTGCAGATCGGCGACGCGGTAGGTTTCGACACAGCCGACTATGCCGCCATGTATCAAACCGCGATCGAGCGCCTGTCCCCGGTGTTCGGGCTCGCGGCCGACGACGATGGGTTCAGCAACGCCTACCTCGAACGCAAAGGGCTCGCGCAGGCTTTCGCCGAGACGGGCGAGCGGCTGACCCGCGAGCCGACCTATACCGTACAGACATGGGACGCCGAGGGGCAGCAGTTCGCCAACGTCAGTTCCGGCTTGAGGGCCGACGCGGCGCTGGACCTGTTCGCCGACTTGAGCCGCGAACATCGCACGCCGCAGGCTAATCCGAACGCGGTCGCCGGGCTCGACTTCACGGGCGAGAGCCGGATCGTCAGCGATAATTTCGGCCTAGTCGTCGCCGGCACCAGCAACCCCCCGGAGCGGATCGGCCAGACTATGGCCCCGGCGGATACGATCGATTGGGCCGACGCCAAGATTGTGAAGCTGGCGCAGATCGCGGACGGCTCAGACGACCGGGCCGACCGCTGGCGGCACCTGATCGAGAACCACATGCGCTTGCACGGGGTTGGACCGGCGATCGTCGCCACGGCCCTCGCGCAGATCGCCGATACACCGACGCCGCTAAACGTCCCCTTCCGCGAGAAGAACGAGGCCAAGCAGCTAGGCGCACGATGGGATAAGGACGGGAAGACTTGGTACGTCCCCGCCGGGGTGGACCAAGCGCCCTTCGCAAAGTGGGCGAAAGAGCCCCCAGCGCCGCCCGTAGAAGGCCAGAACCAGCAGCAGGCCCCAGCACAGGCGGATACCGCCTCGCAGGCCCCAGCGGCCCCCAGCGCCGAACAGGAAGGGCAGCAGATGACCGATCGCAGCAACACCCCGAAGCAGCCGGCAGAACGCAAGTATCTGGCGGTGCCCTACGGCGAACGGAACGTCGCCAAGGCGGCCGGCGCGCGATGGGATGCTACGGCTAAGTCGTGGTACGCGCCCGAGGGCAGCGATCCCAAGAAGCTCGCCCGCTGGAATCCAGAGAACCGGCCGAACCGACAGGACAAGGCGATCACTCCGCAGCAGGAGTTTGCCGATGCGATGAAGTCGATGGGGCTGACTGTGCCGAGCGGGCATCCGATCATGGACGGCCAGCGGCATCGTGTGCCGGCCGAGGGCGACAAGGGGAAAGAGACAACGGGATCGTACCGCGCCTATTTGGACGGCCACCCCGCCGGCCACATCGAGAACTTCCGCACCAATCTGGACATGAAGTGGAAGTTTACCGGCGCGGCCTTGTCGGAGGAGGAGAAAGCCCGGCTCAGCGCCGAGGCGGCTACCAAGCGCGACGCGCTCGAACGTGAGCAGACCGCCACATACGCGGAAACCGCCCGGCGCGTTCAGATGCGCGCAGCCGGCTATAAGCAGATCACCGAGACGACGCCGTACATGGCGGCCAAGGGGATCAAGCCGACGATCGGCGCAATGACGGACGGCAAGGACGGGACGATCCACCTTCCCGCGATCGACGCGCAGGGGCAGCACTGGACGACGCAGTATATTCAGGAGGACGGCACCAAGCGGTTCGCGAAGGATAGCCACAAGGAGGGCTGTTTCCATGTCGTCAACGGCACGCTGGCCGACCTTGAGAAAGCGCCGAGGCTGATGATCGGCGAAGGCTATGCGACCATGACGACGATCGGCGACGTGGTAGGCCACGCGACGGTTGCGGGGTTCGACGCCGGCAATCTCCCGGCCGTTGCAAAGGCGCTCCACGAGCGGTTTCCCGAAAAACCGATATTCATCATGGCCGATGACGATCTTCGCGTACAGCAGACCCACGGACACAACCCGGGGCGGGACAAAGCGAACGAGGCGGCCGAGGCCGTAGGCGGTAAAGCAGTGCATCCGATATTCGCGCCGGGCGAGCAGGCGACCGATCCCAAGCGGTTTACAGACTTCAACGACCTTGAGCAGAATAGCAGCCTTGGACGTGCTGGCGTCGAGCGCCAGGTCAAGGCCGCCCTGCAAACGGCACAGCAGGCTTTACCCACGCCGAAGCTCCGGGTGGACGAGGAAACCCAGCAGCAGCGGCGATCGGGGCCGGCGATCGGAAACGATCAGCCGGCCCAGCGGCGTAGCGTGCGCCTGTGAAGCTCAACGTCCTATACGCCTTAGCGGCGACCGTAGCGTTCCTGATCCTCGTGATGCTGGCGTACCTCGCCAGCCAACGAGCAGGGCGTATCCGGTTGGTGGCTAAGCCGATCATGACGCCCATCGAGCGCGAGACGTTTGGCTACCTTGAAGCCGTCGTGCCGCAGTTTCGGATTTATGCTCAGGTCGCGATGGGCGCACTTCTCAGGCCGGAGCCGGGAATGTCGCGGCAGGACGCTACCCGCTTGCGTAACCGCTTCTCTCAGAAGATCGTGGATTACGTCATTGAAGACCCGGAGAGCGGCGAAGTGGTCGCGTTGGTCGAGTTGGACGATCGTAGCCACCGTGCGGAGCGCGATCGGGCGCGGGACACCATGACCGCCGCCGCCGGCTATTTCACCATAAGGCTCCCTGCCGGCGAGCGGCCGACCTTACAGAACGTCAGGTCGCGCGTGACCGAGGGCCTTGAGGCGCGACGTGTCGCGATGGCCGCCGCGCAGGCGGGGCTTACGAATTGATCCACCGCCTCGCAGTCATCGCCGCGCTTGTGGCCTTCGCCACGCCGGCAGATGCGCGCCGTTGGAAGCCGCCGCGCCATCCCCTCCCGGCCGCAGCGACAACCGGCGTCCCCACGTCGATCTATGACGGGGACACGTTCCGGTTCGGCAAGATACCCGTTCGGATATGGGGGATCGATGCACCGGAGAAGGACACCCGGTTCGGTCCCGCCGCGCGCGCCCAGCTCGTGCAGCTTGTCGCCGATCGGCGCGTCACATGTCGCGACACCGGGCAGCGCAACCATGACCGGATCGTGGCGCAGTGCTGGAACTGGCGGGGCGTAGAGATCGCGTCAGCAATGGTGCGAACCGGATGGGCGGTGGATTGGTCGACGTTTTCCAAGGGCCGCTACCAGCCATCGCAGCAAGCCGCCCAGCGCGCGCGTGCCGGCATGTACCGCTTTGGCGTCCAACCTTGGCGTTAGATGTAGGCGCTCGCAATCGTAGCGGGTTCTGCTCGCAAACGAAGAAATTTCCTGCTCAAATTAGCTGACACCGGAAGTGGCTCTCTGCTCACGCTATCTGACAATGTGCTCGCCATTATCCGGCGCTGCTCGCTATCGGAGCCGACTGCTCGCATTATCCACCGTCAGTCGAACGGAGATATGGCAACCGATCCGCATCCTTCACGATGGGGTTGCACATAACCTGCTGACCGTAGTCATTCACGGTCTTGCAGGGTTTAGTCCCACTATCGTTGTAGAGCAGCATTATAGCTAGCACAGCGATAGGCACCGCTATAATTATGACCAGTATAATTAGTGGAGCACGAGAGCGCTTCCTTGGGTTTTGATCTTGGAGGCTTGTGGCCGGGGTTGGCTCAAGCCGAAGCGTAATCCAGTCTTGTAAATGTGCTATCTGCTCCCCAACATACGCCTTGATTTCCTCGGTTCGGTCGATAACGGTGGGGGCTGGATCGTTAGCAGGTTCGAGCGCGTCAATCACAAGGCTAGCCTCGCGATCCTTCTCTAGCTTTGCCAGCACCGGCTCTAACGCCAATGCACAACGCATTGCATCAGACGATAGCTGTGGAATCTTGTAGTACAGGCGCGCGTCATTTCGTTCTGATGGGCTGTTTTCATCCACAAGATGACCGAAGTTGAGTAGCGTTTTGTATGCCTCTTGGATGGCAAACCGACTCTTAGCATCCATCGTTGCATCCGTTCATTCGTCGGGGGCTAACGTCGCCAAGGCCACGATGACCTTTTGCATTCGACCCAAGGCATCCTCCAAGTCCTGCATCCGGACTTCTATATCCACGGCGAGGTCGAACATGGCGTTGATCGTAGCCGGATCGTCTGACCCTTCCCCTATGACCCGCAAGGCAAGCTGGTGCAGCCGTAGTAGATCGTCGCGCATCTCCGGTGGCTTGAAGCCGTCGCCGTCGAGATGGTCCCGCATAAGATCAAGATCATCGACCGCCCGCAATAGAGAGGCGGTTTCGTAGTTAGCCAGTTTATGCTTGCGCTCTTCCTCTTCGTCCATTGGGCTGTTCCCACATCAAGCGATTGCAAAAAATACCGCCAGCGCCCGCGTAACCGCCAGCATCGCTTCGGCATTGAGGTGGCCGATCGTCGCCCCGATCTTGTCGCGCTTCACCGACATGGCTTTGTCCACCATGACCTGCGACCGCTTCCTCAAGCCGTTGGCCGGTGTCGGCTCGATCGTCGTGCGGATCAGGGGTGCGTCCACCAGTGTACCCGACACCAGCAGCACCGTGACGGTGCCGGTCTGGTCGAACTGGTCCGACTGGATGATGAGCGCGGGACGTGGTTTTCCGAAGTCACCAGGCAACGCGATTGTCACCAGATCGCCACGGTTCACGCCTCGCCCTCGGCGTCGAGGTCGAGCAAGGCGGCATCCATGAAGGCTTCCAGATCATGATCCGCCGCGTCGGCCGCTGCGACCATGCGCGCCTGTCGTCGGCATTCCTCCGCGAAGCCCGGTCGTCGGGTATCGGGAACCCATATCTGGATTGGTCGCAGACCGGCCGCGCGCAAGGCGTCGCGACGCTTCTGGACCCGTTCTGTCACTGGTGCCGGCACGTGGGCAACTCCAATTTCATCCGTTACATGTAACTAGTTCATGCTGTCTGCCGCCGCAACAAAAACCTTCCTTTCTGACGATCCTGCCGGCGGGCCATGACCGCAACGCATTTCTGCGGCCCGCCGCGTGTCAAAACTGTTCTGGAAACCCGCTTCGCAAAAGCGTCTGCCGGCGACGGGTTTGGAGAACCCACTGGCAGGGAGTGTGAGCACGACGCCCCGTTTGCAAGCAGCGCCGGATAATGGCGAGCACGTTGGCAGTTAATTCGAGCAAGGTGCTATGCGCCATTGTCAGATAGCGTGAGCAGGAAGTCGCTCTGTTGGCGAGCAGAACCCGCTACGATTGCGAGCGCCTACAGTTAGATGCCGACTGCAGCATAGACATTGGCGTCTAGTCGCGATCCTTCCACTTCCGGTTCGGCAATGCGCCGATCGGCGCCGGCCGAGCCGGCGATGCGGAGCGCGCTACGCCCGCCGTGCCTTTGCTCGAGCACGCCGAGATCCGCTGACGCGGACGGCTCTACTCGAGCATAGACACGAACGTCTATGAGATCCACGCCATCACCGCGCGATCGGTATCTCAGCGATGTTCGTCGTCCACGACGGGCTCTTACGCTCCCGCTTGGTGTCATAGCTCCGATCGCCCTGCCCTTCGGCCGCGATGCGGACGGTGTTGCGGCCGAACCGACCATTGAGGCCGTCGATTGCCGCCAGCAGCGGCGCGGCCTTCGGATCGATCGTCGCGAACAGATCAGTTTGCGTCTCGCCGGCCGCGTGCAGCCCTTCAAGCATCACGCCGCATTTCGTGTAGATCGCGCCGGGCACGAACATGGAGTCCGCCATGTTGCCGGCGACACCCGCGATCGATCGCGGGTCATGGGTTGCCGGCGACAGCCGCGCCGATCGCGATGCCGACGGCGCGTTCGGCTTGTACCGGCTCCCATGCGCGAACGCGATCAGGCGCGAGGCCACGAGCCCTTGCGCGCGTATCTTCTCGGCCGCACGCACGGCCCGGCGCACCATCGCTTCGCGCAGCGCGTCCCGATCGCCGACAGGCTCCCCGAAGCAGCGCGTTACCGCCGTGCCTTTCAGCGGCTCCGGCTCCGGGGAGAAATCGACACATTCGATGCCGTTCAGTTCGCGGACGAGGCGTTCGAGGACCACCGTTCCGACGTCGCGCGCGACCGCGGCCGGCAGCGCCGCCAGATCGGCCGCGGTGCGGACACCGAGCGGGCGCAGCCGAGCGGCCAGCGCACCGCCGATGCCCCATACTTCTTCGACCGGCCACGTCGCGAACATGCGCTCGCGAAGCTCCACGTCATGCAGATCGATGACGCCTTTCCAGACCTTTTCGGATGCCTTGGCGAGCGCGTTCGCCACCTTGCTCAGCGTCCGCGTTGGACCCAACCCGATCCGGGTTGGCAGGCCGACCGATCGCTGTACCGCTTCCCGAATCCGGTGTGCGGCTTCCACATCGCCCCGGCCGTTCGGCAGCACCGGGAGCCGGAAAAAACTTTCATCGATCGAGTATATCTCGACCGTATCGCTATGCTCAGCGACCACCATGTTGAAGCGCCGGTTGAGGTCCGCATAGAGTTCGTAATTGGACGAGCGTAGCTCGACACCATGCCGGCGGATCACGTCGCGCATTTTGAAGACGGGCGCTCCCATCTTGATATGCAGCGCCTTTGCCTCCTCGCTTCGCGCGACCGCGCAGCCATCGTTATTCGACAGGACGATGACCGGCACGTTGCGGAGCTTCGGGTCGAACAACCTCTCTGACGAGACATAGAAGTTGGTGCAGTCGATGATGGCGTGCATCGCCGGCTACGCCTGTAGGTTGCGGACGCAGGCCCGCACGACACCCCAAATCTCCACGCCCATGTCGCCATCGGCCACGGTCAGCGGGTACGACATGCCGGCGTTGCGCGCCTCTAGGTATGGCACCCCTTGGCGTATCACCAACTGGCGGATCACGAATCCGCCGTCCACGATCGCGATCACGATCCGGCCATTTGCCGGCTTCGCGTCGCGGTCCACCACCACCACGTCATTATCGTACAGGCCGGCATCAAGCATCGAGTTGCCACTTACGCGGAAGACGAAGCTGGCGGCGCGATCGAGGCGCAGCAGTTCAACGAGGTCGATCGCATCCTCGCGCCAATCCTGACTAGGTGACGGGAAGCCAGCGCCGGCCGCCCCCACAATCTGCAACCGGAGGTCTGGCGGGATTTCCGCGATCGGAATCGGCCGATCGGATTCGAGAGAGAGGGGTACGCACGACATGGCCGCCCTTGTAGGCCCGAACGGAACAGATTGGGAACAGGCAAAAGCCTGTCCTTAGAGCCACATCGATCAGTGTTCCGGTTCAAGGATCGCGGCGAGGATCGCCATGCGCTCCCCAGCGGGAAGCTCGCGATAGTTGCGTTGCCACCGGGCCGCCTTGCGCTTGATGCGCTGGCGATCGATGAAATCGACCCCGGCGTGATCGGCCCAATGCGCCGCGTTTGCCGTGTAATTCATCCAGAGCATTTCGGTTCGAGGCCCGCCGCGCGTCTTCACCTGATAGCTCAGCGAGCGCCATGCCGGCGACGGCAGCAGCTTGGCGTAAAGGTCCGAGGGATAGCCCGAGATCATCACCGAGGCCGGCAACGAGCCCAGCGCGGCGATCAGCGCCTCGTGGTCCGCGTCGGTATAATCGAACCGATACCGCTTGCCCCCGCGTTGCGCGCGGGTGGCCTCCACATAGGGGGGATCGGCATAGATCAGCACACGGCCGGCCGAGGCGAAATCGAAGGTCCGCAGAAACGACAGGCAATCGACGTTGTAGGTTTCGACGCCTTCGATCGCCCCAAATTTGGCGAACGTCTCCGGGTCAATTTCCAGACCGATCGAGCGTGCCGAGGGAGGCTTGCGGTGCATGATGATGCCCGAGCCCAAGTGCGTTTCGATATAGGTATCATGCGGAGGCATGTTGGCGATGACCGCCTGATAGGAGCCCTGCCCCGACTTCGCGCCCATGTAGGTCAACGAGAAATCCACTCCAAATAGATGCAGGCGGGAGAAGCCTCTCCCTACGATCGAGCCGCCGATCGGCGTCTCGCTCTACCCTCTCAACAGGGGGCCAGCCCCCCGTAACGCCCCCCGATCGGACGCCAGAAAAGGGATTGGGCCGACAGCCAGGTCAAACCGTGTCACCTTGCCCGGCAGCGCCGGCACATCGACTGCAGCACAGATATCCGCGTCTATGATCGGCCAGATCCGTCATAGACATTCGCGTCTATGCGTCGCCATGGCCGCCCTTCCGTCGATCGATGCCGAGCAGCAGCCCGAGCCCGAGCAGTATCCAACCAGTGAGGAGCAGACCCCAGCCTACGGAGGTCGCCGCGCCCATGGGGCCGTCGAGCCAGCGATCGGCGTAGGCCAACCCGCCTTGCACGATTGAGAACAGCACCAGCAGGATCGCGTAGAGCTTCATCGGGATTGCCCTTCCCTGACTTCGGCAAGGTCTTGCAGATCGCGCTTGCGGAGCTTGGACCGGAGCGGATGCGCGTCGTTGTCCAATACTTCACCCACCAGCGCAGCCGGCGACGCCTCTCCCAGCGTCCGCGCGAGGCGGACGTTCATATCCAGATCACCGATCGTCGGCACCTTCGCGGCCTCGCCAACATCGAGCGTGAGGCGGATGCGTTTGATCGAGGCGGCCAGATCGCGGATCACGCCGGCCCCTTCCGGGTCGCCATCGGCCTCACGTTCGCGGGCAGCGTCGAGCGCATGACGGTAAGCCTCATCCCGAACATCAGCAGCCCGTTTCGCTTGGCGTGTCACCGCGTCCTGCCCTTGGATTGCGAGGGCGGCGACAGATCGCGGCCGGGGATGGTCGCGCGACCGTTGGCATAGACAATCTTTGGACTGTCCCCGACCTTCGGCACCTGTTGGAAGCTGGCAGGATCGTGGCGAGCTACGCCGTTGCCATGGACCTGATAGACGCCCTTGGCGCTGACATGCAGGATCGAGCCGGCATAGGTCGCGCCATCATCGGGCTTGGCTGGCGTGGCGGTATCAAGCCGGAAGACGCCCTTTGGCAACATGCCTTGCGGGTCCGACTTCTGGACCTCCCACTTGCCTTCAAACCGGCGTTCGTGGAGCCGGCTTCCGTTCATCACGACGACCTGTTCGGCCCCGTCAGGGATCACCCGGCCGGCAGGCACCTTCGCAGCCAGATCGGCCAAGGTGCTTCCCCGGCCCAAGCTCAGGAGATTTTGGCCGCTACCTCTTTGCGGAGTGTCGCGCTCCGGTTCAGGTTCCGAACGCTGTCCAGCATCGCGTCCTCGAACATTGAAAAGCTCCGGGTAGGGCGCTTGCCCTTGGAACTGGCGGGCGCAGTCGTCGGTGACGAGTCCGGCAGACCTTCGTCGCTCGAACTCCGCATTGAGTCGTTCTCGAACCGATCCATGACTTAGCTCCTCTTTCCAGACCTCAATTCCCGCCGCGCCTTCATGCCGGGCCGGGTTGTCACGATCGCGCACGTCATAGACGCCGACCGCCACCTTATCACCAAAACGCTCCAAAAGCGCGGATAGACCATCCGGCGTATTCTCTTGGATGCGAGCCATCACGCCGACCCCTGCCCCGCGCCCGTACTCCGCAAAGCGGTTGAACGAGAACTCTAGGGCCTGTTCCGCTCGCGGCAGCACCGCCGCGATCGAGACGACGCAGCCGGCGTCGAGAGCTTGCCCGACCTTCACGATGCTGGACGCGGGATCGACAAGCTGGCCTTCATAGACCACCCGCACATCGTCACCGAGCTTGCCGCCGGCCTGCAACGCGGTTGCCTGTACCGTCGATGTTTTCCCCGCGCCGGGCATCCCCGTGACGAACAGGGCGCGGTCGCGCGCAGGATCGCTATCGTCGGCAATGACCCGCCGGTACTGCTCCGCAGCCAGCACCGCAGCGGCATTGTGGACCACCCCGTTATAGCGGCCTCGCGTCTCCTTCGACGCCGCATATTCGGAGATCACGTCTTTCATCAGATCGGCGCAGACGTACCGCCCTCCAAACGAGTCCTTGTGCGCCGCATAGGCGGCGAGGAAGCGTTCGGGATCGGCCTGCACGGCATCGATCACCCGGCGCTGCACGTCCGCGCGATCGGGCTCAGCTACATCGAGGAGGCGGATCGGTTCGAGCATCAAGACCCCGTGAGTTGCAGCCGACCATAGACGCCAATGTCTATGTTGTCCATGTCATTCCGAGGCGGGCTTTCGATCGCCGGCCGGGAAATGGCGGTAGAAGGTTGAGAGGCCAACCCCCAGCAGCTTCGCCACCGCAGCCGGCTTGTCGCCAGCGTCTAGGAGCTTGCGTGCGGTAGCGAGCTTGTCAGGCGTAAGAGAGGCTTTGCGACCACCCCCGATCCTTCCCTTGAGCCTAGCCGCCGCGAGGCCGGCGACCGTCCGCTCCTTGATGTTGTCGCGCTCCATTTCACCGACAGACGCCAGAATATGAAACATCAGCCGGCCCGTAGGGGTGGACGTGTCGATCCCCTCCGTCAGCGAGCGCAGATCAATCTTTCGCGCGGACAGGTCCGCCGCCAGTTCGATCAGACCCTTGATCGAGCGCCCGAGCCGATCGAGCTTCCAGATCACAAGGCAGTCGCCTTCGCGCGCGAACCTCAGTGCTTCCTCTAACCCCGGCCGCTCAAATTTCGCGCCGCTGATCGTGTCGGTGAACACCTTGCCACAGCCAGCCTTTTCCAACGCGAGCGTTTGGAGGCTCAAATCCTGATCGGTCGTGGAGACACGCGCGTATCCGATCAACATCGTTGCTTCTCATTCCCGATTTGCCGTCAATTTCGGCCATTTCGGGAAAGGTATATTGGGAACAGGTTTCGGGAAAGAAAAACCCACCTTTGGCGTGCATCGAGCCGGAGGCCCCGCCTTCCCGTTCAACGATCGTTGATTGAGAAGGCGAGGAACAGAGTGCGTCAGGCGATGTTCTGACAATGACCGGCACGGTACTCCCCCCGCCCTGTTGGTTTAGAGCGCCCCGTTGCCCCCCGCAGCGGGGCGTTTCCGCGACTAACGCCTTTGGTGAACCGGGGCGCATAGGGTAAACCCGTCGCAGGAGAACCGGCGATGGCAACGACACATTCCGATCCCGAGCTACGGCGCTGGCAAGTCGAGCAGGATTTGCCGCATCTGCACCGCGAACGGTGGAACAGGATCGCGGCCGATCTTTCGGAGCGGATCGAGGCCGCGACTGGTGACGATCGCGCCGAGCTACAGCAGCAGCTTGACCAGCATTACGGCGACCGTTTCCGGCCCGAGAGCAGCCGCAAGGCGTTGCTTGCCGAGGCCGGCATAACGGAGGGAGACTGACATGGCGGATGACGCCGTAAAGGGACTTACCCCCGACGAGCAGCGGGCAACGGCCGAGAAGCTGATCGAGCAGGAGTTACGCCACACCGAGCCGGTAGAGCATCCACGCGCCATTCTAACAGGCGGACAGCCCGGCTCCGGCAAGAGCTACATCGTCAATTCCGTTGGCGTACAATTCGAGGGCATGGGCGGCGTCATCGTCATCGATCCCGACGAAATCCGCCCCAAGCTCCCGTACATGAAAGAGCGGATCGCGGCCGGCAATCTGGACATACCGGACGCGGCGTACATCGACGCCGGGACGGTCGCATTTCAGATGATGCAGATCGCCAAGCAGGAGCGTCGGAACGTCATTCTGGACGGCACGCTTGCGAATACCGGCCGCGCGCTTGAGGCGGCCGAGGGCTTCCAGAAGGTCAATTATCAGGTCGAATTTCATGGGATGGCCGTCAGCCCCGAGCTAAGCCACGCCCGCACCTACAGCCGGCGCGAGGACCAGATCGCCAACTCTCCCACCGGGTTCGGGCGAGGCGTTGGCGACGATTTCCATTTCGGCGCGGTGAAGGGCTACGCCAGCACAGTCGAGGCGTTTCAGGCCAAGTCGGCGGTTAGTTCGATGGCGCTCTACTATCCCAACGGCAGCAAGGTAGAGACGAAGTTCGAGGGCGGCGTATGGGTGCCGGCAGTCTCCATGAAGGAGAAGCTGGATCAGGCGCACAACCAGCCCGGCCCGAATTTGCCGCTGATCGAGCCAGCGCCAGACAGACAGCGGGAGCCGCGTGCGGACCTGTAGGCCGCGACGATCGCGCCGCCAGAGGGGCTTAACGGGCCACATGGAGGGGCACGACATAGCCGGCGCGGAGCACCGACCGGGCGACCCAAGAATAGGACATGCAATGCACGCCGTCCTTTCGTGCGCGCGCCCATGCCAGATCAATGACCCGATCGCCCCAGCGATGAGCGACCCACTGGACCGTCATGGCGGCCTCGCGATTGTAGGGCATAAGCCATACGACCCGGCCGGCTCTAAACCGCCCTCTTATGGCGTTGAGGTTGTACGCCAGGTCTGGATTGTCCGCGTCGTTCGTGCCGGCCGAGATCACGACGCCGCCATAGGCAATCGTGGGCGTCTGTTTCAGGATGGCCGAGGAGGAGGCCCCGCGTTTCGTGATAACCGCGCAGCGTTGTCCCGCCACGTTGCGAACCGCCGTAGCTGTCGCTTCCGCATGGCTATCGCCAAGGATCAGGCAGGGGACCGGGATCATGAAAGGCACCGGAATCATCGGCCAAAGCGGGCTTCAATGTCCGCCGCAAGGGCGTCTTGCGCGGCTATTTCGTCATGGCACGCATCGAGGTCGATCGAGAAATACTCGCCGGGAAGCGGCATCGTCCGCGCGATCAGGAACTCGCGCAGGATCGGTTGTGCCTCCGCAGTTTCAGCCCATCGGGCTAGAGCCGGCGTGTCAGCGAACCCACCTGTTTGCACCATTTCGAGGATGGCCCGGTCCCGATCGGCAGCACTAAGGACCAGCGGGACAGAGTCGGGCGTGGCACTTGCCGGCCATGCCTTCCCAGCCCAGCCCTCCCCGCTCATTGCTCGACCGAGATTGTGCGTGGAACGTAGGCCGGGCGGTCGTAGGAGACGCGGATCGGAGCGGAGTAAGGAGAGGGACGCGCAGGTTCCGCAGGAGCGCGCTTGAGGCCCCTTGTCGGCACCGAAGCTACGCGAACGGGCGAGGAGTAAGGCGAGGGCTTGGCGGCCGGCACCGGAGCTTGCTTGATAGGCGCTGCGTTGATCGTATCGACTGCCTGCCGCGTCGCGGTGCCTTGAGGCATGGCGACAGTCAGCGTGTCATAGGTATGGAAGCGGGCAGACAGCCAGTTGCCCCATTGGCGTGCAAAGCCCATGATCGCGGCCCGGTAAGGCGCGTTATAGCGAGGCGTGCGGGAGTGGTAGTTAGCCACCCTTGTCCATACATCGCCGGCATCGTTCTTGATGTGCCCGCGCAGCCGCCACGCCGCGAGATCGTAGGGATAGCAGCCGGCTTGCGCTACGTCCGCAGTCCCAATCCCGTACCGGGCGAGCGTTCGGATATAGGCGGTGTTGAACTGCATCGCGCCAACGTCATAGGTCGCGTTGGTGTTGCGAACCCACTGACCCGGCTTGCCGCCCTCCTTTTGCGCCACGGCAAGAATGATGTTGGCAGGGACGCCGTACTTCGCCGCAGCGCCGATCGAGCAGACGACCCTTTCGTGGATCGCGGGAGGAATATCAGCCGGCATCACTGACCCGTCCCCCGGTTCACGAACTCGGAAACTTCCGTGCTGGCGTCCACCTTAGCGGACGGATTGCCGGCACGCTTGCTCCCCGAGATCGTATCCCCACCGAAGCCACCCGGATCGGCACCGATCGCCTCAGATGCGCCGCCGTCGCCATCGAGCGCGCCGCCATCAGAACCACCCCCGGCGAACGTCGCGCCGGAGCTACCCGTGGACGCCCCGGTTGCCGGCGTCAGCATTTCCGAAGCGCCACCGGAGGCTTGAGCTTGCCTAGCGGCAGCAGCCGCACCCGGATTGCGGATTTCAGCCGCGATCCTGCCGCCCAAGGTGTTCGCAATCCGCGCCTTTGCCGCGTCGCCCATTTCGCCCATTTTGTTCTGTGCGGTTCGCGCGATCCCGCCGCCGAGATTGCTTGCCATGTCGGCCGCGAACAGAGCCGCCGTGGCAGCGGCACCGCGACCCGCACCGCCGCTCGTGCCCGAGCCGGAGCCGCCGCCAGCACCCGAACCGGAAGCGGGAGCGCCAGAAGCACCCCCTACCCCTGTCGCGGCTCCCGTCTGTCCAGCGGACGCTTGTGCAGCGGACCCGGCTTCCGCCGTAGCGGCCACGACCTCCTCCGCAGACCCGGCCGCAGCGCCATCCGGCTCGCCAACGGCACCCGCGATCCCGCCGCCGGTTGTGCCGGCAGGCGACCCCGCGCCAGCGGTTGCCGTCTCGGCACCGCCGCCGCTTGCCGTAGCTGCGCCCGCGCCAGCGCCGCCGTTGTCGTTGGCGGAACGGCCGCCGCCGCCACCACCACCACCAGCGCCAGCGCCGCCCATCGCCGAGGCCATGGGCGAGACGCCGCCGCCGCCACCGCCACCGCCACCGCCGCCGCCCCCGCCATCAGGCGCAAAGCCGCCGCCGCTTCCGCCGGCACTACCGCCGCCCGATCCCGAGCCGGAGAACATGCCGCCTCCGCTCGCCATGTTCTCTTGAGCCGATTTGAAAGCGGCGCTGATCGCGCTTGCACCGCCCGCCGCTTGCGCGGCTCCGGCGGCCATCGCGGCACCGCCCGTCGCGGCAGCGGCCATTGCCATGCCGCCTGCCGTTACCGCCGCACCAGCGCCCATCGAGCCGACGTTCGCGGCTCCATTGACGCTTGCGCCCGTGATGATCCCGGCAACAAGGCCGGGGATTTTGTTGACCAGCGCCAACAGGATGACCGAGGCCACCATCATGCCGGCCAAGTCCTTGATCGTCGTCGCGGCCTGCATACTGGAATGATAGTCGTCCACGAACGACTTCCCGATTCCAACCAGCAGCACCATCGCCATGAGCGATGCAGCAACCCCGAGCACAGTCTTATAGTAGTTGATCGCCATATCGGAGGTCCAACGAGAGCCCCCGAAGCCAAGGAAGAAGATGCCGCCGTAGGCGAGAATCCATGCTGAAACGAGCAGGAGCAGCATGTTCACGGCCACAAGCGCGAGCACCACGAGGATGATGCACGCGATGATGATGCCAACCGCAGAGTCGACGGGCTCCCAAATCGATGACTGATCGACCGTCGTGGAGACAATATCGAAACCGATATCAACAATGCTGCCCGGCGTGACCGACCCGATGCTGGCGGCGTTCCCGCCAAGCTGTTGCAGCGATCGAATGATTGCGTCGGCGATCGCCGGGCCGTTGGTCAGCAGGAAGAAGAAGAAACCCGTGAAGATCACGAAGCGGATGAACTCGGAGAAGAACTCCCCGAGATCGGCGCGGCGAAGGGCCATGAGCCCCATCGTCCACACGAGGCTGATCGCTGCCAGTCCCCAAAACAGGAACGAGGCGGCGCTTGTCATCGCGCCAGCCCAGCCCCGAGCCGCGCTCGCGTAGCGGTTCTGAATATCAGCGAACATGCCGCCGCCCGTTGTTTGGGCGAGAGCCGGCGTCGCTATCGTCAGCGCGGCCAGCGTGCAGAGCCCCACGAGGGCCAGCTTATTCCGAGTTACAACCATCATCCGACCCTCACATGCTCGCAATCAGCCGCTCACTTGGGCGTCGTGTATTCGTATTTGCCGGGGTCCGACTTCTTGTAGGAGCCCCCGCGCGGGTTCGGTTTTGGCTGTTCGACAGGTGGCGGCGCGGTGACGGCAGCGGGCGTCGTCGGCGTCTCCGACTTACCGCCCATCATCATCACGAGCAGGCCGAGGAGGATGACGACCACCGCCACCAACAGACCTATGAGCTTCACATTCATTCCGTCATCCTCCTACCGGCGTCCGTCATTGGGGCGAGGTATAGCCATACTGGCCCGCCCCGGCCTTGGTGTACGTGCCCGAGCGTGCCTTTTCCGAGGCCGCAGTACGCAGCGCCTTTTCGTCGTTCGCGGCCTGCTGGACCGCGAGTGTTGCCGCCTGCTGCGCCATCAACTGTTGCCGGATCGCAAGAAGCTGGTTCGCTTGGTTCGCGGCGAACTGATTGGCGTACCCAAGCGCCTGCATCTGGCCTTCCGCACCTTGCGCGTTTTGCTGCATCCGTTCGAGCGTAGCAGCGTCCGACCGCAGTTTGGTTTGCTGCTGGCTGATGCCACGCAGCACGTCATCGTTGGACGCCATAAGAAGCTGCTGCTTGGCACGCTGCTGCGATTGGAGCGCCGCACGCTGCTGAGCGGAGCAACCGGCTGTAGAGAAGCACGGCGACGAGCGGTAATAGTTCGGGTTCTGGAACTGCGACAAATAGGCGTCGATCCCGCCCGTCTGGCGCGTCAGCGAGTTGAGCGAGTTGACCGAGTTTTGCAGACCATCGATCGTGGATTGCGCTTCGCTCCACACCGATGCGGCAGGCGCGAGCGTGTTTTTCAGCATGTTTTGATATTGCTGTAGCTGCGTCTGGTACTGCTGAATCTGCTTCTGCACCTGTGCGACGGATTGAACCGCCGTGATGGTGTTCTGCTTGACGCTCGCAACGTCGATCACCGCGAACTGTGCGTAAGCGGGAACGGCCAGCGGCGCGGCCACAACGGCGAGGCCGAGGCCAATTTTAGCGGCTAAAATTACCTTTCGCATCGGACTTCTCCTTGGGGGTTAGTAGTCGAAGGCACGGTAGGGCTTTGAGAAGGCTAGGTCTTTTGTGACCACCACGTTGAACCGGAAGCCCGGCCGGATCATCAGGGTTGGCGAGATATTCAGGTTCTTTTGGATCAGCATGGCCGTGGCTTGACCAAGCTGCTGACCAAGGGCCTCGCTCAGCGCAGAGCCGGCGCTTTGGCGTTGCCCGAAGTTTTGGAAGTTGGATTGCGGTTGGCTCAGCGTTGCGCCGGCCGTGACGCCAGACATGAACAAGGCCGATCCGAAGATGCGGAAATAGTGGTTGTTCACCTTGTCCTTGAAGCCGCCATACCCGGCGCTATCCGAACCCGGCATCGCGCCAATGTCCATCGCCTTCCCGTCTGGAAATACGATGCGCTGCCACGCGATCAGCACTCGTGACTGACCATATTGAACATCGGCCGAGTAAGCTCCGACAAGACGCGCACCTTGCGGGATCAGGAGATACTTTCCGGTCGCGCTATCGAACACGTTTTGGGAAACTTGCGCGACGATTTGCCCCGGCAATTCAGAGTTGATGCCCGAGATCAGCGTTCCCGGAATGACGAAGCCGGCGGTTAGCTGATAGCGCGTGCGCGGAGCCGCAGGCTGGGAATTGAGTTGCCACCGATCGCCACCCTGCCGGTTGCCGAATTGGCCCACGTCCCTGCCTTGCTGTTGCTGTTGCCCTGTGGCGTTCCCACCGCCGCCGTTGGCGGCCATCTGGCCTTGCAGGGCTGCAAGCTGTTGGAGGTCCGAGGCCGCCGGCCCGGTGCCTTCCGCCGCTGCCGCCGCGATTTGCTGCCGCAGGGCTTCTAGGCGTTGGGCCGTGTCACCGTTGGGATTGCCGAACGAGGGCGAGCCCGCGCTACGCGCCGCAGCCATTTTGATGTTCGTCGGCGCGCGCACCGCATCCGTGAACATTTGATCCTTTGCCGCCCGTATTGCCGCGATCCGTTGCCGACGCGATTGGACTTCCGGCGGGATCGGAGGAGGCGAACCATTGCCTGCCGACCCACCGGGCGGGATCGGCGGAGCATCCGGGTTCACGGGCGCGATCGGGATGCCGTTTTCGTCAAGCGCCACAGGACCGGGGACCATCACCGGGTTTCCGGGTGTGCCGGGCGCACCCGGTATAGCCGGAGGTACGGGCGCGGCCGGAGCGACCTCGCCACCTTCCGCCGTTCCGGCGACTTGGCGAGCCATGTCCATAGAAGTCGTGCCCTCTTTGGGCTTTTGCAGATCGTCGGTGGTGACGCGCTGTTCGTTACCGCGCTCCACCACGACCATTAGGACCACGATCAGGAAGACAACGACGAGTCCGCCGATGATGTAGAGCGGCCAGTTGTTCACCCGGCGAACGCCGGTAATCAGGCCCCCCCTTGGCGAAGCTCCACCCGGCGAGGCGTCGGGCGACATTGGATCAGCAGTAGCCATCGATATTTACTCCAATCCGCCCGTCAGGCTTTGACGACGATGCAGGCGGTAGCTTTCAGCCCGCCACACACAGCCCGCGCGAAAGCGACCGTCCGGTAAGGGCCGGCCTGTACGAAGGTCACGCCCTTGGACGACCGGGGGAACCGAGGGGTCAGCGCCGCCAGAGACGGGCGCTTTGTCGTGAGTGTACGCCAGTATTGCCGGGCCACCCGGTCAGTACGGAAAGCGGCGAACTGGACGCGCCAGCCTGCCGCCGCAGCCGATCGCCGCGCCTTCGCGCGGGCCAGCTCGCCTTGCATCTTCGCGACCTTGGCGGACATGGTGCGAACGGCGGTATCGGCTTCCTGATACTCAGCCACCTTCGCCGCCATTTGTCGAACACGGGCGTCAGCGTCGGCAATCTCGGCGTCGCGCGCGTCCACGGCACGTTGCGCCGTATAGGAGGGCGCAGAGGGCGGCACAGGCACGCTCACCACGTTCGAGGGCTCGCGATAGCCCGACGCCCTCAGCGGGGCCGCAGCGGGCACCAGAGCGGCTTGTGGCGCTACCCCGGCGTCCACAGCGGCAAGCTCCGCTTGGACCTGTTGAGCGTCAGGAGGCAGATCGGGGCGGGTTGCCCGCTCGACTAGCTCCGGCGAGGCTCCCGAAAGGTTCAGCGCCCAGCCCGCCGAAGGAGCAACCCCAGCTTCCCCGATCGTATAGCCGCGCGTCAGCGATTGCCCGGCAACGGTCAGCATGACCCGGTAGAAGCCCGGTGTTGGCTGATCCACGACGTAGCGGAGCGGGAGCGCCGTCGCGTCCCCGCCCCGCTTGCCGGAGGCTTCAACGACGGCATAGCCGCGCCGCCGCAGGCCGTCCGCGAGCGCCGATCCGAACCCGTCATCGTTTGCCGCCGGATCGATCGCCACGCGCGAGATCGCCGGGGGATAGAGCTTCACCAGTTCGGCGAGAGAGTCCGTCGCCATCGCTTGAGCGTCAGACGGGGCGGCCACGGTTGCGTAGCTTCCATGGTGCCCCGAGTTCCACGCACAACCCGCGAGGAGAAGCGCAACGGCCGCTATGGAGGCAGCGCGCATCGGTTATTGCTCCCGAACGATGGTGACGCGATCCTGCCGCTTGCCGACACCAGCGATCATCACAGCTTCATCAAAGACCTGATCGACAATGTAGCGGTCCCCTTGGAGCCGGTAATTGACGATGGAGGTATCTTCGGCCTTTTTGATGCTCCCGCCGGCACGGACGACCAGCAGCGACGGAGCCTCCGTCTGTTCCATAGCACGCGGCATTTCGATGATCGTCTTTACGCCATCGTTGAAGACGCGAACCGGCTTCCACCTGGCCCTCCCCTTCACGCTGTAGTTGAAGCTCAGGTTAGAGAGATATTCCGCCGCCGGGCGGCCAGCGCCGGCCGTACCGTAAGCCGCCCCAGCGCCGCCCGGAACGGCGATCGTGCGCTCGTTCCGCACTACCTCGTTGTGAGCCTTGAGGGCCGCCCACTTGGCGTTCACGTCGTCAGGATATTGGAACGCCACGCGCGCCATGAACTCGTAGCGGGTGGAGGATAGCTTCATGTGGTAGGTGCGGCGATCCGTCGTCACCACCAGCGAGGTTGAGAGGCCCACGTCCATCGGCTTGATGATGAGGTGTTGCGTCTCGTTCGGACCGGAGTTGGAGACGGCCGGTTCGATCAGCCACCGGGCGCTGTCCCCGACGTTGATGGAGTTGACCTGTTCGCCGGCCTGTAGCTGCACGTCGCAAATTTGGAGCACGGCGCAGACGATCGACGGTTCGGTTGCGCCGAACAGGAAGACCACCGATCCCTCCGCGCCAGCGACAGGACGGATGCCCGTGGCGCTGCGCTCCTGCCACTCCTGCGAAATCCGCAGCGCGTCGCGTTCCGCAGGCGTCAGCGGTGTGTCACGAGTGCTGAATACGGTTGGCGTGCCCTCTTGTGCCGCTGCAATGGTCGGGATCGAGCAGAGCAGAGCCGCGATAATGAATTTCCGTGTCATGGTGCTTATCCCTCCCTTTAGAGCGTGCGCGACCACGAGAAATCTTGGACGTAGATGCCCAGCGGATTGTCGTGGATTTGCTGTTCAGTGGTGCCAGTGCTTGGCGGGGCGACGCGGATCGTCACCAGAGCGCGCATTTTCATAGCCGGCTGCAACAACTGCCCCTGCCGATCGCGCTCAGTCTCGGTCCAATCGACCTGCCATGTCGTTTTTGTTTGCGGGATCACCGAAGCAATCTCGACCGTGACGGTTTTGGTAGCGGCGCGAGCGAACGGCGTAGTTTCCTGATTGCCGTTCAGCCAGTCGTTCATCTTGCCCGTCGCCGGATCGTTCGGCAGCAGCATCGCATAAACGCGGAAGATCGCTTGGCGTTGAAGCGCGATATCCGACGTGACCATGCGGGCGCTTTGGATGAACGAACCGACCTGTGCCTGTACCACCCGGCCATCCACCGGAGCAGCGCGATCGGCGCGTGTCGTCGCAACTGCCGTGCCGAGGTCATCGACCTTCACGACATAGGGCACGAACTTGGACTGACTGCCGATCGCGATGATACCGCCCACCGACGCAAGGACGATCAGGAGCGAGAGGATCGCGACAAGCTGCCACATGCGCCGGGAGGCCGCGAGGCCGCCCACATGCTCATTCCAAGACCGCCGAGCCGACAGATACGGGTTGGTTTCCTCCACCGGGAGGGAAGCGGCGTCGCGACGCCGGAACTTGTCCATGAAGCTCACGCAGCTTCTCCAATTTGGGGGGTGACGCCACGAAGCGAGAGCCATTCATCGACCCAGCGGGGGCCTAGACGAGCTTCCAGCCCTTTGATCGTGGCGATGGAATCCTTGTCGGTCGCACCGACGAAGGCGAGAGCAACAGGGCCGAGCGCCAGTTCAAAGAGACGGCGACCGTTCTCCGAGACGTAGTAGTATTGGCGCTTGGGGATCGCCGTCGCGAGAATGTCGATCTGGCGAGGATTGAGCCCCATCCGGCGATACAGGACCGACGTGTCTTCATCCCGAGCATAGACGTTCGGCAGGAAGATTTTGGTAGCGGTCGATTCCACGATCACATCGAGGATGCCGGAGTTAGCAGCGTCCGAGAGGCTTTGCGTCGCCATGAAGACAAGGCAGTTCGACTTACGCAGAACCTTGAGCCATTCGCGGATTTTGGCGCGGAAAGCCGGGTGCCCCAGCATGATCCAAGCCTCATCGAGAATGATCGCGGCAGGCTGGCCACGGAGCGACCGTTCGATGCGTCGGAACAGATAGAGCAGGACCGGGAGAGCGTACTTCTCCCCGAGGTTCATCAACTCCTCAATCTCAAACACGGTGAAGTCAGACAGCGAGAGCCCGTCCTGTTCAGCGTCGAGCAAATGCCCCATCGCGCCATCAACCGTATATTGGCGGATCGCGTCGCGGATCGCTTCATCCTGAATGATGATCGAGAACTCAGACAGCGTGCGGCCACCGGATTCGTACATGTTGACGATGGCGTTGCCGATCTCGTTGCGCTGTGCCGGCGTCGTATTGACCCCGTTGAGCGCGAGGATCGTATCGATCCAATCCATCGCCCATGCCCGGTCCCCCTTGGTTTCGAGGAACGCCAGCGGACAGAAGGCCAAGGCTTCATCGTCACCGGCAACGGTGAAGTGCTTCCCACCCACCGCCTTGCATAGCGGATAGAGCGACATGCCCTTGTCAAACGCGAAGATCGACATGCCGGGGTAGCGCCGAAGCTGCGCCGCGATCAGGCCAAGCGCGGTGGATTTACCCGCGCCAGTAGGGCCGAACATGAAGCTATGCCCCACGTCGCGGACATGAAGGTTCAGGCGGAACGGCGTAGAGCCGTTGGTGACGCCTTGCATCAGCGGCGGGGAGAGCGGCGGGTACATCGGGCACGGCGCGTAATCGAGCCCCGTCCAGATCGTGCTAGTCGGCATCAGATCAGCAAGGTTCATCGTGTTGATGATCGGCCGTCGCACGTTTTCAACGCCATGCCCCGGCAGGCTTCCAAAGAACGCCTCCAGATTGTTGATCGTCTCGATACGCGCGCCGAACCCGATTTGAATGATGGCCTTTTCCAACTGGCGCGCAGCCAATTCGACCTTCTCGCGATCCTCATCCATGAGGACCACCAGCGAAGTGTAGTAGCCTTGAGCGACTAGGCCGCTGTTGACTTCCGCCATGGCGTGATCGGCGTCCTCCACCATGGAGAGCGCGTCCTGATCGATCTTGCCGCTGTTGGTCTGGAAAACCTGATCGAAGAAGCCACGGACCTTTTGCCGCCACTTCTTACGGAATTTTTCAAGGTGCTTAACGGCCTCGTGCGTGTCCATGAAGATAAACCGCGTGGACCAGCGATATTCGGTCGGAAGCTCAGACAGCGCCGAGAGGACGCCGGGCGTGCTTTCGAGCGGGAAACCGTCGATCGATACCGTCTGGACGAACTTGCGGCCGATGCGCGGAACCACGCCCGTCCACATTTCCTGCCCGCCGATGATGGAATCCAAATACATCGGATTGGACGGCAGGATGACAGGCTGATTGATGCCGGTTGCGCAGAATTGTAGCCACCGCAGGAGGTCGCATTGCGTGACGGTCGAACCGTCCTCGTTCATGACCTCGTGGCCCTTGAGCCGCGTGAGCTTCAACGCAGCG
>VAFL01000023.1 GCA_005768755.1 Paracoccus denitrificans
GGGCATCGCCATGGGCACTGGCGCCGATGTGGCGGTCGAAAGCGCCGGGCTGACCCTGCTGGGCGGCGACCTGACCGGCATCGTCCGCGCCCGCAAGCTGGCCGTGGCCACCATGCGCAATATCCGCCAGAACCTGTTCTTCGCCTTCGCCTATAACACGGCTGGCATCCCGGTTGCCGCCGGTCTGCTGTATCCGTTCTTCGGAATATTGCTGTCACCGATGATTGCCGCCGCCGCCATGTCGCTGTCCTCGGTCTCGGTCATCGCCAATGCGCTGAGGCTGAAACGGGTGAAGCTATAAGGTTGAGGAGGTGGCGTGTGGGTTTGAAATTTCGGTTTCAGCCCGATCAGGGTAGTCCAAAACAGATGACGCGGCTTTCCATCAGGGCGACTACATAAACGACAACCGTTGGAGATGTGAGTTTTCTTCTCAGCGGGCCCTCTCTTGCTGGCAACGCATGGGCCGCACTTTTGTTGTCAGACTTACGATGCTGGAAAAATCATCTACCTCAACGCCACCTCAACCCTTGGCTGCAGTTCTCGTGCAGGTTGTCGCCTCTGATCTGCTCATAACCTGAAGGTCGTAGGTGCAAATCCCGCCCGACCATTAGCTCGTGCCGGTCTCTCGTGATCTTGCCCCTGAATGTCGGCTTATACAGATTGTTGCCAATGCTGCGCCGCACTGCCGCAAGTCGGCTCTCCGCCCTTCGAGTGCTCTAAGCCCATGTGTGGTCTGGGACCTGTGCATCTGCAGCGAATAACCGGAAGGTCCTAATAGCAGACGCCCGGTGGGTAGCAAGGCGGATCAGTTTTGGCTGACGATTGGGGTAGAAGTGCCTGACGGTATTGCCAATCAGCTGCAGCAATACCTTGCTCCGTGAGTCAATAATCTGTGGCATCTGACACCAAGCTGCGCGAACTTCGCGCAGTTTCCAACTACCACGCAAAGAGAGAATCCGGAAAAGGAGCATCCTATGGTCGACCGATACTACCTTCCCGCTGCCCAGGTGCAGGAGATTTCTGAGCTCCTCGACAGAGAAGAGGCGAAAGCACCATTCCTTGTGGCTGAAATACGCCGTTTGGTATTTGCGACTGCGATCCCCGATGACATGGCGGACGACATAGAGCGTGAGCTTAAAAATGCCGAGAGCGGATGTAGCATTTAAGGACAGGAGCATGACGCTTGGGTCATCCGAACCTGAAATCCTTCAAGTAAATCGAGCTGGATCGGGGCAACCAACCAGCACCAAACTTTCAGGCTGCAGTGCGGTTTTTGCCCACAGTCATAAAAAAACCGCCCCGAAGGGCGGCCAGGTTGATCCTCACCACAAGGATAACTATTCGGCTGCGGCCAGGTGCTGCTGCTCCAGCATGGCGATCAGAGCGGCTTTTTTCTCAACCGCTTTGACCTCGGCCTGTTCGGCGGCAATCTGACTGGCGAAGGGATGCCCGTGGCGGGCGATGAACTTGCCGGCTGCGGGCGTGAAAGCCTGGGCATAGATCTCGCCCGACAACGAATTGCCGCAAGTCATGCGCCCGGCGATCCTGCGCGCCGCGACCTGAACATAGAGCATATGATACGTGCTGCGAGAAAGCTCGGTGCCTTCCATCCAGACATGGCATAGATCGACGCCCTGTCGATCGAGCGTGTCGGCTGCTGCCAGCATCATGCCGCCGGCGCCGGCGGCTGGCTCGCACAAGGTCAGGAAGCCCTTGGCGGCAACGGCTGCAGTTGCATCGCCAAGGTTCATTTCCGCCATCAGGCGGCTGACCTCGTAGGGCGTGAAAAACTGCCCAAGCCCGGCATCGAGCGCGCCGATCTCGGCCGCGACCTGGCCCATGAAATCGACGCCGCCGGCGGCGATTGTGGACAAGGCGAGGCCCATCAAGGCGGGCATCTTGCGCACATCGTCCTTATAGCCATAGCGGCCGACAACCTGCATGTATTGGGCTTCCAGCGCCTCGCGCTGGTCCGCGTAAGGGGAAGCCTGCTTCGCCAGGGCGCAATAACCCATTTCGCAGAAATCGGCGAAAACCTCTGTCTGGCGCTTCGTGCGATCAATCTCGCCCAGGGCGCGCACAAAATCCTTCACGGCAGGGTGTGCCATGCTGACAATCCATCTTCTGAGGAAAGGGGTGCTGGCCCGCTGTCGGGCCAGCTCGTGACCTATGCGGGTGCCTCGGCCAGTGGCTTCAGGTTGGAGCGCCACGGCAACGGGGGCCAGAGGCGACCGTTATAGCTGATCGTGGCAAGGTGCTGGCCTGCCTCGTCAAAGACTTCGCCAAAGCCGAACCGCGACACGCCAAGACCGCTTTCGTCTCGCGCGGCGATATAGGCGCGCTGGCACGCTTCGGTGGTGGTCAGATGCCGCAGCGAGAGGACGCGGGCGGGGTCATCGTGCGACACATCGCGGACCTCGATGCGGACGCGCAGGCGGGTGCGTTCGGTGAACGGATAATTGAGCATGGCGATAATCCATCGTTTCGGGGTGTTGCCGGGCGGTCGCAGGACCGCCCGGCGGCGCGGGGTTCACCAGCTGCTGGGCTTCTTGCCGTAGCTGGCCCATGAGCGGATGGGGCAGGGGTCCTGATGCTCGCTCGTGAAATGCGGGTATTCCTCATGCACGCGCTTGAACGCTTCGATGAACACGCCCGCGTCACAGTCTTCCTCAAGGGCGATCTGGCCGCCGTCCCGGTCCTGATAGGAATAGGGCGAGATCATGCTTTCGCTGATGCCATAGGATGCCAGCCGTGCTGGGGTGACGATCGCCCAACCGTGGCCGGGATCGGCGATCAGGTGGCGGGTCGAAGCATCGACCTGCGCCATTTTCATCGGTGCGCCGCAGTCGTCGCAGGGGCCGGGGTTCACCTGCCGGTGATCTTCGCGGCCGCAGGTCTGACAGACAAAGGGCAGAAGGATTGCGGTTGCCATGTCAGTTTTCCTCCGGGGTCAGGCCAAGGGCCGCAATCACGCGCCGGCCGGCATAGATGGCGGCATTGGTCAGCTGGCGCTGCCAAGCGTCCTGCGAGGGCGCCCACCGAAAGCCGTTGCTTTTCAGGGCGTCCCGCGTGGCCGCGTCGGGCTTGCCGGGAAAGGCGATCTGCAGGCGGTTTTCCTCGGTGCTCTCGGTGATGATGATGCCGCCGGTCCAGCGGGTTTCCCGGCTCTCGCGGGTCGCGGCTTTTTCCAGGACCTCGATGCGCTGACGAATGCGGCGCATGTTGGCGCTGTTGTTGGTCAACTGGAACGGCGCGAAGCCGATGCAGCCCATGTTGCGGGTGATCAGCTGGCGGGCCAGCGTCGGGGTGAAGATCGGCCGCACCTCGGCCAGCGCGGCGGCGTAGGCGTCAAAGTCCGGGCCTTCGGTTTCGCCCGTGACGCCCTTGCGGGCCCATTTCAGGACGATCTTGTTGGCGGCCTTCATGTCGCGCTGCGTCGTCTCGGCCTCGGCCAGCTGCTCTTTCAGCTTGTCGATGGCTTCGGGATCGTCAGCGGAAATGCCGCCCGTTCCGACTGCGGCGGCCTTGGCGCGCAGATCGCCAGCGCGCTTGCTTTCGGCAATGCTGGCATCCATCGCACGGCTGGCGCGGTCGATGGCGCGGCGGTGCCGCGCCTCCGAGTGATGACCCACAAGAATCGGCTGACCGAACGGAATGCCGGTCGCGGCCTCGCTCATGTCGGCGCGCTTATAGGCGGCCTCGGCGCGGTCCTCGGCGCGATCTGCCGCGGCTTCAAGACGGACGCGACGGGCTTCCTGCTTGGCTTCATAGGGGGATCGTCAAGTTGTTTCCCGGGATCGAAAGTGGGGGTGCGCTACCTTCTGTCACGCGGCCATGCTTTTCGCACAGTCGTTCCAGCGCTCGAACGCGGCGACGAGGCTCTGACGGTATCTGGAGGCAGTCATTTTGTGGCGGCGAGGGCGGAACAGGTTCGCGGTTTCATCGTGGGCGCAGAGGAACCTTTGCGCCTGCCTTGCCGATTTGAATCGGCCCTGGATTTTCTCGCGCTTTCGCGTGGGTCTGTGCGATCCCTCAATACGATTGTTCAGTCCCTTGTGCGCCCGGTGATCCACGTTCAGCCCGAGCTGCCGCAGGGCCGCGCAGTAGCTGCGCAGTTTATCCGTCACGATGACGCGGGGCTCACCCCAGTGGGCGATCAGCCGTGAAATGAAACGCTTCGCCGCCCGCGCATTGCGGCGCGTTTGCACGAGGATGTCGAGAACTTCGCCGTTGCTGTCCACGGCGCGCCACAGCCAGTGTTGCACGCCGTTGATCATGATCACCACCTCGTCCAGGTGCCATTTGTCGGTGGGCCGCGGGCGCGTAGCGCGGACCCGTTTCGCGATATGCGGCCCGAATTTCCCCACCCATGCCCGGATCGCCTCATAGCTCACCACGATACCGCGTTCGGCCAGCAGATCCTCGACATCACGCAGGCTAAGCGAGAAGCGATAATACGCCCAGACCGCGTAGGAAATGATGGAGCGCGGAAAGCGGTGGCCTTTCAGGCGCGGTGCGGAAATCTGACTGATCATCGCACGGAGCTACATAACTGTCCTGCGGAGGGCAATAACTTGACGATCCCCTTGGAGGAGCGCGCCGAGTGCGATGCCTTGGCTGAGCGCGGCCACCGCGGAGCCGCCTATGAAGGCAACGTCCCAGACACCGCGCCAACGCTCGGTGCGCCAGCGAAACTCGAAGGCGACCCCTCGAAAGATAAGCGCCAGCAGCATGGCGATGATCGGCGCATAAAGCGCCGGCAGGATCAGCGCGTAGGCTAGTGGGAACGCTGCAAAGAGGCCTCCGCCTCCAAGAACGAGCCAAGTCTCGTTCCCGTCCCAGACGGGGGCGACCGAGTTCATCATCACGTCGCGATGGCGCCGCTCGGGTTCTACGGCAAAAAGCATGCCCAGACCGAGGTCGAACCCGTCGAGGACCACGTAGATGAGCACGGCGAGGGCGATCAGGAAGCCCCAGACAAAGGTGAGGTCGAATACGACCCCTTCTGCGATCGGCATTGCTCTCACTCCCCCGGATGGGCGGCGTCCGGGCGCCGCATGGTTTCCTCGATGGCCGGCGTGATGCCGGCCGTGCGAGTTGGTCCCTTTGTGACGTCCTTGAGACGCGGTTCGTCGAAGACCGGCGGGCGGCTCATCAAACGCATGATGTAGAAGGTGCCTGCGCCGAAGACGGCGAAGTAGACCACGATGAAGGCGACAAGCGAGGTGCCGACGGCAGCCGCGTCGAGCGGTGCCGCGCTCTCGGCCGTGCGCAGCATCCCGTAGACCGTATAGGGCTGGCGTCCGACCTCGGTGGTGATCCATCCGGCCAGAACCGCGATCAGCCCAGAGGGCGCCATCGCTAGAGCGGCGCGGTGCAGCCACGGCGCCTCGAAGAGACGACCTCGCCAGCGCGCCCAGAGCGACCAAGCCCCGATGCCCAGCATGGCGAAGCCCAGGGCGACCATGACACGGAAGGACCAGAAGACGATGCCCACGGGTGGCTGCTCGTCGTCGGGGATCGTGTCGAGCCCAGCCAGCGGCGCGTTGAGATCGTGCAATAGGATCAACGACGACAGCCTCGGGATGCCGACCGCGTAGTCGAGGGTTTGCGTTTCGTCATTGGGGATCCCGAACAGGTAGAGCGGCGCGCCCTCCGGATGACTCTCGTAGTGGCCTTCCATGGCCATGACCTTGGCGGGCTGGTGTTCCAGCGTGTTGATTCCGTGGAGATCCCCGAGGAAAATCTGTATCGGCGCCACGATGGCTGCCATCCACATCGCCATGGAGAACATTGTTCTCGTGGCTTCGGACGCCACCTCGCCCCGCCTCCGGCGACGCAAAAGGTGGAAAGCCGCCACGCCACCCACGATGAATGCCGTTGTCAGATAGGCGGCCGTCACCGTGTGCATGAGGCGATAGGGGAACGAGGGATTGAAGATGATTTCCCAGAAGTTCTCCGGCAAAAACTGGCCCGTGTCCGGGTCGATGGAGAAGCCTGCGGGCGTCTGCATCCAGCTGTTCACGCTGAGAATCCAGAAGGCCGAGAAAAACGTACCGAAGGCCACGGCCGCCGTGGCGGTCATGTGCAGGCCCGGCCCCACGCGCTCGCGCCCGAAGAGCATGATCCCGAGGAAGCCGGCCTCCAGGAAAAAGGCCGAGAGTACCTCGTAGGCCATTGGTGCGCCGATGACCGGCCCGGCCTTGTCGGAGAACACCGACCAATTTGTGCCGAACTGGTAGGACATCACGATGCCCGACACGACGCCCATGGCGAAAGCCAGCGCGAAGATCTTCACCCAGTAGCGGAAGAGATCGAGATACTTGTGGTCCTTCGTCCAGAGCCACAGCCCGTTGAGCACCGCGAGGTAGCTCGCGAGGCCGACGGTGAAGGCCGGAAAGAGAAAGTGGAAGCTCACCGTGAAGGCGAACTGAATGCGGGCCAATAGGACTGCGTCGAAGGAGGCGAGCATGAGGTGGTCTCCGGGGTTGCGGTAGGACGGGCGGCGCGGCCGCCCGCTGGGCGCGGCTTAGAAGGACAAGATGCGCGCGTTCGGCGTCAGCAGCCGCGCGGCCATTGCCGCAGGGTCAGCGGGGGTGATTCCGTCGAGCAAGACCTCGGGACCTGCGCCCTTGTTCGGCAGGTAGATCGCGCAGACCTCGACCTGGGTGCCGGTTTCCATGATCTTCTGCATCAGCCCTTGGGGGCTCATGCCCTGCGGCTCCTGCGGGGCCGTAGCCGAAGGGGGCGCGTCCCTCAAGGCCAGGTCGCCGGCCGGGCCGCAGAGCAGGATGTGTGCGTCGGCACCTTGCTGAACCGCCTGCATGGTCAAAACCATACCCATCAGCTGAGTTTGCGCGTCCTCTGAGGCGAGGACCGTCACCAACTCCGGCGCTTCCTGCGCCTGCGCGGCTCCGGCGAGACCCACCAAGGCCAGCGCCGCCAATGCGATACGTCTCATGTCGTCTCTCTCCTCTTCATCCGTGAACAATAATCAGTCTTGCACAAGCGTGGTCCGCAGGTAAGGGCGGTGTGTCGTCCAACCCTGCGGGAACAGACCCTTCGCCGCGACGTCGTCGATCGAGGGCGGGATGATGACCTCGTCGCCGGGTCGCCAGTCGGCAGGCGTGGCAATCTGGTGCCTGTCGCCCGCCTGCAGGGCATCGACTGCGCGCAGAATTTCATCGAAGTTGCGCCCGACGCTCATCGGATAGGTCATCGTCAGGCGCAGCTTCTTCTTGTTGTCGATGATGAAGACCGAGCGTACGGCAGCCGTTTCAGACTGGGCGGGATGGATCATGTCGTAGAGGCGCGCGATCTTCAGGTCGGGATCAGCGACGATCGGAAACCGCAGCGTCGTGTTCTGGGTATCGTTCACGTCGTCGATCCACTTCAGATGCTCGTCGACGGAGTCGGTGCTGAGCCCGATCGGTTTGACGCCACGCTTGTCGAATTCTGCGCTGAGCTGCGAGGTCCGGCCCATCTCGGTGGTGCAAACCGGTGTGAAGTCGCCCGGATGGCTAAAAAAGAAGGCCCAGTCGTCGCCGATCCAGTCATGAAACGAGATGGGGCCGGTCGTCGTGTCAGCGGTGAAGTCCGGGACGACGTCTCCGAGAAGCAGAGGCATGGTGTTTCCTTTCAATGAGTTTGGCCACCAATTACCGTGGAGGGGGCGCGGGCTCAGTGACATTGTCACCCAGCCTGCAAAAAGTTATACACCGAGTAGAACTTTCACCGGGAGACATAGATGAAGCTCACGGCATATTCGAATTACGCGTTCCGATCGCTTCAGCTTGCCGCGCTCAGGTCACCCGAACTTGTCCGCGTGGATGACGTGGTCAGGGTGCATGGGCTGGCCCGACCGCATATAGTGAAGATCGTGCACGAACTGGGACAGGCTGGACTTGTGGAAACAAGGCGGGGAAGAGGCGGCGGATTCAGGCTGGCACGTCCTGCGGAGGAAATCGTCGTGGGGAATGTCATCCGGCTGACCGAAGGACCGCTCGATGTGGTCGAATGCTTCAACCCTGAAAAAAACACCTGTCCGTTGATCGGCATCTGCAAGCTATCGCGGGCACTGAGCGAGGCGACGAAGGCATTCATGGCGGTGCTCGACGACCTGACGCTTGCGGATATTGCGTCGAACAAGAGCGAGCTGTTGTCCCGCATCACGCCAATAGAAGAGGGCATCGTTTGGCCATCGCGGAGGGCGCGATGAGCACTGGAGACTGGACCGAACGATTTCAGGGGACCAGAGCCCTACCGCGCGGTGTGCGGGATCGGCTGCTAAAGGTCGCGCAGATCCGCAATTATCCCAAAGGTCAGGAAGTATTCGGTCGGCGCAACATTCCCGATAGCCTGTTGTTCCTGCTGGAGGGGACGATCCGCGTCTCGCAGACTTCCGAGAACGGACGTGACATCGTGCTATACCGCGTCGATGCGGGCGAAAGCTGCGTGCTGACGACGGCCTGCATGCTGGCGGAAGAGGCTTACAACGCTGAGGGTCTGGCGGAGTCCGAGATCAGCGTCGTCGTCCTTCCGAGACCTGCCTTCGACGCCCTCGTTGCCGATGAAGCGGCCTTTCGCAATTTCGTGTTCGCAGCCTATTCGCGGCGGCTGATCGACCTTCTGCGCGTTGTGGACGATGTCGCGTTCGGCCGGATCGACGTTCGGCTCGCCGAGCGCCTCCTCGCCCTGGTAGGCGGCGACAGGGAGATCGCGGCGACCCATGCGCAGATCGCAACCGAACTGGGAACGGCGCGAGAAGTCATCTCGCGCGTGCTGCACGATTTCCAGAAGCGCGGCTTCATCGCGCAATCGCGCGGACGAATCGAGCTCACCAACAAGCCGGCCCTCCGGGAGCTTGCCGACAGCGCATAGCTGATCGCCAAAGAAAAATCGCCGCTCGGTGACAATATCACTGAAGCGGTGCCGCCAAACTTATACGTCATGGTCAACTTTCAAGTCCGGAGGACGCCATGACGACCAATGTCGGAACCCTCGACCGTATCCTGCGCGCCGCGTTGGGGCTGGTCCTGCTCTATCTCGCCTTCTTCAGCGGTCTGCAGCTCTTCGCCGAGCCTCTGTTCAAATATGGTGCGGCCGTCGTCGGCGTCGTCATGCTCGCGACGTCGCTGATGAAGATGTGCCCGCTCTACTCAATGCTCGGTCTCAAGACATGCCGGGACTGCTGAGATGGAGACTGCGTTCACACCCGTCACATCGTTCGGCGGCGGTCTGCTGATCGGCCTTGGCGCGGTCCTTCTGATGCTCGGGCTCGGCCGGATCTTCGGCGCGACCGGCATCCTGTCGGGCGCGATCTTTGCGGAGAGCCGGGAGGAGATGAGCTGGCGGCTCGCCCTGATCGCCGGAATGATACTCGCACCCGTGCTGATCTTCGCCATTACAGGCGCGATGCCGGCTCTGACAGTTCCGGTCAGCCCGGCGATGATCGCCGTAGGCGGCGTCATCGTGGGGCTGGGCGCCAGCCTCGGCTCCGGCTGCACGTCGGGACACGGGGTCTGCGGGCTGTCGCGTCTGTCGGTCCGATCGCTGGTCGCCGTGCCAACCTTCATGGCAACGGCCGCAATCACCGTCTTCCTCGTCCGCCACGTGTTCGGAGGCTGATCCATGAAGCTTGTCTTTGTACTCTTCACGGGTGTCGTCTTTGGCACCGGCATCGCCCTCTCGGGCATGATGGACCCGGCCAAGGTCCTGAACTTCTTCGACCTCGCGGGCAGTTGGGACCCGAGCTTGGCCTTCGTCATGGGCGGGGCGCTGCTCGTGGCGGCGATCGGTTACCGCCTGGTCTGGCGGCGCGGTGCTCCGCTCTTCGGCGGACGCTTCCAGGTTCCCGCCGGGACCGACATCGACATGAAGCTCGTCGGTGGTTCGGCCTTGTTCGGTATCGGCTGGGGCATCGCCGGCTTCTGCCCGGGCGCGGCCATTCCGGCCCTCGGAACCGGGCGCTGGGAAGTTGCCCTGTTCCTGGCCGCAGTCATCGTCGGTTTCTGGCTGCGCCGCGTCTTCGCGTCGCTGGGGCAACCGCGCGTCGCATCCTGAGGCACCGCACCATTCAAGGAGAGAAAACCATGACATACCCCGTGGACATGACCATCAAACCCGAGGTCCAGGCCTTCTTCGACGAGGCCACGAACACGATCAGCTATATCGTCAAGGACCCGTCCTCGTCGGCCTGCGCTATCGTCGATAGCGTCATGGACATCGACTACGCCGCCGGGCGGATAACCTACGACCATGCGGACGAACTGATCCGACAGGTGCAGTCGCAGGGGCTGAAGCTGGAGTGGATCATCGAGACCCACGTCCACGCCGATCACCTTTCAGCCGCTCCCTACATCCAGCAGAAGCTTGGTGGAAAAATCGGTATCGGCGCGAAGATCATGGTCGTGCAGGAGACCTTTGGAAAGGTCTTCAACGAAGGCACCGAGTTCCAGCGCGACGGCAGCCAGTTCGACCGCCTGTTCGACGACGGCGACACCTACATGGTCGGAAACATGCCCGCCTTCGCCATGTACACGCCCGGCCACACGCCCGCCTGCATGGTGCATGTGATGGGCGACGCGGCCTTCGTGGGTGACACTCTGTTCATGCCCGATGGCGGGTCGGCGCGCGCCGATTTCCCGGGTGGAGATGCGGCGACACTCTACGACTCGATCCAGAAAGTCCTGGCCCTGCCGGACGAGATGCGGCTGTTCATGTGCCACGACTACGGGCCGAACGGGCGCGACATCCAGTGGGAGACCACGGTGGGGGACGAGAAGGCGCACAACATCCATGTCGGCGATGGCAAGACAAAGGAGGATTTCGTCAAGTTCCGCACCGAACGCGACGCGACCCTCGCCATGCCCAAGCTGATCATCCCGTCGCTGCAGGTGAATATGCGCGCAGGCGAGGTGCCGACCGACAAGGATGGCAATCCGATGCTCAAGGTGCCCCTGAACGGTCTTTGAGAGATAGTGCGCTTACACATCGAAAGGAGAAGACAATGTCGAACAACGCAACGGTGGAGAACCTGAACAAGGCGCTTCAAATGGAAATGAGCGCCGCGCATCAGTATCAATTGCACGCGCATGTCCTCGACGATTGGGGCCTCAATTTGCTGGCAGACAAGTTGCGTGAGGAACAGGCAGAGGAAATCGGACACTCCGACCTGTTCATCGAGCGCATCATGTTCCTGAAAGGAACGCCCGAGATTGCTTTCGCAAAATCGCCCAAGCGCGCGGAAACCCTGCCGGATATGTTCAAGGCCGACCTTGCCGATGAAGAGGAGGCCATTGAATTCTATCTCAGCGCGGCCCGACAAGCCTATGAGGCCAACGATGTCGGATCGCGCATGCTCTTCGAAAGGATCGCCATGGATGAAGAAGGCCATAAGGCCTGGTTGGAGCTGCAACTGGAGTTGATCGAACGCATCGGCGACCGGGCGTACAGCGCGAAGATGGTTTCGGTCATACAAGACGAAGACCCATCCACTTGAAGAAGTCCGCAGGTGCGATGGCGGCGCTTCGGCGTCGGTGAACGGTCTTTGATCTAAACCAACAGGGAGGAATGCGACGATGGAACTGAAAAAGATCTCGCCGAAAGTTACGGTGTCCCCGCAGATCGCAGCCATGGACATGGCCGCGATCAAGGCTGCAGGCTATCGTGCGATCATCTGCAATCGCCCCGATGGGGAAGGCGCTGACCAGCCAAGCTTCGAAGAGATCGAGGCCGCTGCCAAGGCCGAGGGAATCGAGACGCGCTACGTCCCGGTTGAGTCGGGGATGGTGACCGATCAGGACGTTGCTGCCTTCGGCCAGGCGCTGGCAGAGGTGCAACGCCCGGTCCTGGCCTACTGCCGGACCGGCACACGCTCGGCGACACTCTGGTCGCTGCACGAGGCGAAAAAGCGACCCGTCTGCGAGATCCTCGCCATGACGAAGGCGGCATGCTATGACATGAACGGTGTCGCGCGCCGCGTCGCCAACGGCGGCAAGACCCCGACCGACACCGGCGATGCGCACTACAAAGTGGTCATCGTCGGCGCGGGTGCCGGCGGCGTCGCAGTCGCGGCAAGCCTCAAGTCGCGCAAGCCCGGCCTCGAGATCGCGATCATCGATCCCGCCGAAATTCACTATTACCAGCCCGGCTGGACGATGGTCGGCGGCGGCATATTCGAGGCACAGGAAACCGCCAAGACAATGGGCAGCCTGATCCCGAAAGGGGTCAAGTGGATCAAGGCCGCGGTCGCGGCCTTCGAGCCGCAGAACAACGCGATCATCCTCGATGGTTGCCGTGTCGTGAAATACGATCGTCTCGTCGTCTGTCCCGGTCTCAAGCTCGACTGGGGCAAGGTCGAAGGCCTTGTCGATACGCTCGGCCGGAACGGGGTGACCTCGAACTATCGCTACGACCTGGCGCCCTACACCTGGCAACTGGTGCAGGAGATGCGCGGCGGCACCGCGCTCTTCACCCAGCCGCCGATGCCAATCAAATGCGCCGGCGCGCCGCAGAAGGCGATGTATCTCTCGGCCGACCACTGGCATCGGTCCGGTCGTCTCAAGGACATCGACATCCACTTCTGCAACGCGGGCGGCGTGCTCTTTGGCGTGAAGGACTACGTGCCGGCACTGATGGAATACGTGAAGAAGTACGACGCGACGCTGGACTTCTTCCACAATCTCGTGGCGGTCGACGGGCCGGCGAAGACGGCCACCTTCGAGGTCAAGGAGGCCGAGAAGGAACCCCGCCGCGTCGAGATGGAGTTTGACATGATGCATGTCTGCCCGCCGCAGACAGCGCCGGACTTCATTCGCGTCTCGCCGCTGGCCGATCCGGCGGGTTGGGTCGACGTTGACCAGGCGACGCTGCGCCACAAGAGCTTCGACAACATCTGGGCGCTTGGCGACGTGATGAACGCACCCAATGCCAAGACTGCGGCAGCGGCGCGGAAACAGGCGCCGACCGTTGCCGAGAACATCGTCGCCGACATCGCCGGACGCTCGGCCGTGGCGCAATACGACGGCTATGGCTCGTGCCCGCTGACGGTCGAGCGCGGCAAGATCGTGCTCGCGGAGTTTGGGTACGGAGGGGCGCTAAAGCCGAGCTTCCCGGCCTTCATGATCGACGGAACGAAGCCAAGCCGCGCCGCGTGGTTCCTGAAGGAAAAGATGCTGCCGCCGATCTACTGGCAAGCGATGCTTCGGGGCCGCGAATGGATGGCAAAGCCCGAAAAGCTCGAGACCGCGGCCAAATAACCGAACGGCGCGCCGGCAACTCCTCCCGCCCACCGCGCGTCCGCGAGCGGGGCGCAAAGGTTGCGCCCCGTTCCCCAATCCTGAGAGAACTCGATGAAGCTACGATTTGCCCGATATCTGCCGGTCCTTACATGGGGCCGACAGTATGATCGATCCGCGCTGACGAACGATCTCGTTGCGGCGGTAATCGTGACGATCATGCTGATCCCGCAGTCGCTCGCCTATGCGCTTCTGGCAGGCTTGCCGCCAGAGGCGGGAATCTACGCCTCGATCGCACCGATCCTCCTCTACGCGGTCTTCGGCACCTCACGCGCGCTCGCGGTTGGGCCTGTGGCAGTGGTCTCGCTTCTGACAGCCTCCGCCGTCGGTCAGGTCGCCGAGCAGGGCACGGCGGGCTATGCCGTCGCCGCGCTGACGCTTGCGGGGCTTTCCGGGGGCTTCCTGTTGCTGCTCGGCGTCTTCCGCTTGGGGTTTCTGGCCAATTTCCTCAGCCACCCGGTGATCGCGGGATTCATCACCGCGTCCGGCATCCTGATCGCGACAAGTCAGCTCAAGCATATCCTCGGGATCGAGGCGGGCGGCCATACGCTGATCGAGATGGTCGGCGCGCTTCTGTCACATCTGGGGCAGATCAACCCGATAACGGTGGTCATAGGCGTCACGGCGACGGCATTTCTTTTCTGGGTGCGCAAGGGACTGAAGCCGCTCCTGCGCAGGATGGGCGCAGGTCCGCTTCTGGCCGACATCGTCACCAAGGCTGGGCCCGTGGCGGCGGTCGTGGTGACGACGCTCGCGGTATGGGTCCTTGATCTTGAAGGCCGCGGCGTCTCCATCGTCGGCGAGGTGCCGCAGGCCCTGCCGCCGCTGACCCTTCCGGGTTTCGCGCCCGACCTGATCCGTCAACTGGCGATCCCGGCAATCCTGATTTCCATCATCGGCTTCGTGGAATCCATTTCCGTCGCGCAGACGCTCGCCGCCAAGAAACGCCAGCGCATCGACCCTAATCAGGAACTCATCGGCCTCGGCGCCGCCAACCTCGGTGCGGCCTTCACCGGCGGCTATCCTGTCACCGGTGGCTTCGCGCGTTCGGTCGTGAACTTCGATGCGGGCGCCGAGACACCGGCCGCCGGCGCTTTCACGGCGATCGGCCTCGCGATTGCGGCGCTCGCCCTGACGCCGCTGGTCTATTACCTGCCCAACGCGACGTTGGCCGCAACCATCGTCGTCGCCGTGCTCAGCCTCGTCGATTTCTCCATTCTGAAGAAGACCTGGTCCTATTCGCGCGCCGACTTCACAGCGGTCGCGGCAACGATCTTCCTGACCCTGACCCTGGGCGTCGAGATTGGCGTTGCCTCCGGTGTGATCCTGTCCATCGCGCTACACCTTTACAAGACGTCGAAGCCCCATGTCGCCGAGGTCGGGCTCGTTCCCGGCACGAACCACTTCCGCAATATCAACCGGCACGAGGTCGAGACCGATGCGCATATCCTCACCCTGCGCGTGGACGAGAGCCTCTACTTCGTAAATGCCCGGTTTCTCGAGGATCTGATCCAGGATCGCGTGGTCGACGGCGGCGCTCTGCGCCACGTGATCCTCATGTGCTCCGCGGTGAACGAGATCGATTACTCGGCCCTCGAGAGCCTGGAGGCGATCAATCACCGGCTCACGGATCTGGGGGTCGGACTGCACCTCTCGGAAGTGAAGGGTCCGGTGATGGACCGCCTCAAGACCACACACTTCCTCGACCAGCTCAACGGACGCGTCTTCCTGTCCCAGCACGACGCCTGGAAGGCGCTTGCCCAACCACTCGCCGACCCGGCCAAAGCCGCAGAATGACCGAAAAGGAAAGGACTGCATGACAATCCCATATTCGAAAAGTTCATCCCGTGGGCCTGGAAGCCCGGATGTCGTTGGCTTCTACGACAAAGCTTCAGGAAGTTGCCAGTATATCTGCATCGACCCGGCAACGAAAAAATGCGCACTGATCGACGTGGTTCTCGACTTCAACTCGGCCCGCGCCCGCACCTCGACCGAGTCTGCCGACTGGGCGCTCGACTGGATTGAGCGCGAGGGTCTGACGCTCAAATGGATCCTCGACACGCACCCTCATGCCGACCACCTGATGGCCGCGGCGTATCTCAAGCAGAAAACCGGCGCGCCGAACGCCATAGGCGAGAAGGTTCGGGAAATCGCGGGGCTCTGGCGCGACTTCTACAACACGCCGGGCGCATTCGACCCGGAGGCCGATTTCGACCGGCTTCTTGCCGACGGCGACACGTTCCGCATCGGCGATCTTGACCTGCGCGTGATGCTCTCGCCAGGCCACACGCTGGGATCGATCACTTATGTGGTCGGCGATGCTGTCTTCGCCCATGATACGTTCATGCAGCCCGACAGCGGCACCGCGCGCGCAGACTTCCCCGGCGGATCGGCGGCCATGCTCTACGACTCGCTGATGGCGATCCTGGCGCTGCCCGATGAGTTCCGGATCTTCATCGGACACGACTACGGCGCGGAAGGCCGCGACGACCCGGCGTGGGAAAGCACGGTGGCCGAGCAGAAAGCCTCGAACAAACATCTGGGCGGCGGCGTCGAAAAGGACGACTACGTCAAGGTGCGCGAGGAACGCGACGCGACGCTCAACCTGCCCGACAGGATGCTCCACGCGCTCCAAGTCAACCTTCGAGGCGGTCGACTACCGGAACCGGAGGCTGATGGAAACAGCTACTTCAAGATACCAGCGAACAGGTTCTGATCATGGCACAACTCGAAAACTGGACTCCCGAAAAGGTAAAGGTGGCGCTCGACGCGCAGGAGATCGTGTTGATCGATGTGCGCACCCCGCCCGAATACATAATGGAGCATATTGATGGGGCGCTGTTGATGCCCATGGCGTTCTTCCGTCCCGAGGCGCTGCCCACGCAGGACGGAAAGCGTATCGTTCTACACTGCGGTTCGGGCGCCCGGTCCGGCAAGATGGCCGAGATTGCCCTGAAAGCCGGACTGTCGCCACTCGCGCATATGGAGGGCGGCTTCGGCGCATGGAAGCAGGCCGGTCTGCCCTACACCGGCACCGATATGGCCACGGGTGCGCCTAAGGCGATGAATGCGGACTCATGAACTGGGATGAACGCTTTGCCGGAGAGGAATACCTCTTCGGCACCGCACCTGCGCACTTCATAAAGAGACACGCGCACAGGCTTGCTCCCGGCTCCGAAGTCCTCGTCGTGGCGGACGGCGAGGGCCGCAATTCGGTCTGGTTGGCCGAAATGGGACATACAGTTACCGCGTGGGACAATTCGGCTGTCGCGATCGAGAAGGCACGCAGACTTGCGCGCACTCGCGATGTCGATGTGACCCTCTCGGTTCAGAACGCCGCCGAGTATCCGTGGCCCGAGGCGCGCTTTGACGCGGTGATAGGAATTTTTATCCAATTCGCGCCCCCGAAGCTGCGCGACGAGATGCTCGCCGGGATGATCCGAGCGACGCGACCTGGCGGTTTTGTAATGCTTCACGGCTACACCGTCGAGCAGTTGAAACACGGCACGGGGGGCCCTCCCGTCGCGGAGAATGGACCTGCACCGGTTCTGTTCCGGTCACGTGCTCATGTTAGGCGGCCCTTTGTTCGAAGGCCACTGGTGATTTCCAGCCGAGGGCTGAATGTTTCCGGCGCGGGTTGTAGAAGCCGTTGATGTATTCGAAGAGGGCGACTTCGACCTCGCGGCGGGTTTGCCAGTTGCGGCGCCAGACCAGTTCGGCCTTCAGCGACTTGAAGAAGCTTTCGACTGCGGAATTGTCGTAACAGTTGCCTTTCCCACTCATCGACACCTTGAACCCGTGCTTGCGCAGCAGCTTCTGATAGTCGTGAGCGCAGTATTGCGACCCGCGATCCGTGTGGTGAATACAGCCCGGCGGCGGCCTTCGGATCGCGATGGCCATGTTCAGCGCCCGCAAGGCAAGATCCTGCTTCATGCGGTTGCTGATGGCCCAGCCAACGACGCGCCTTGAGAAAAGGTCAATAATCACAGCCAGATAGACCCACCCCTCGCGCGTCCAGACGTAAGTGATGTCGCCCGCCCACTTCTGGTTCGGCCCGCTCGCGGTAAAGTCCTGTTGCAGGAGATTCGGTGCGATGTTGAAGGCGTGATCGCTGTCAGTGGTGCGCTTGAACTTGCGGCTGCGGATGACCCGGATGCCATTCTGGCGCATAAGCCGCCCGACACGCCGCTGTCCGACACGAATGCCCAGCTCGTTCAGCTCCTCGGTCATCCGTGGTCGACCGTAGCTGCCCAGGCTCAGGCGGTGCTGATCGCGGATATGGGCGAGGAGCACCATGTCGCGCCGCTGGCGATACGACGGGGGCCGGTGCTTCCAGGCATGAAGTCCGCGTTCTGACACCCCCATCAGGCGGCACAGATGGCTGCGGGTCAGCACACCACGATACTCGGCAATATACTGAAACTTCACGGCTTTTGAGCCGCGAAGAACATCGCCGCCTTTTTTAGCACCTCCCTCTCCTCCCGGAGAATACGGTTCTCTTTGCGCAGTCGTTCGTTCTCGCGCAGAAGCTCGGCATCCTGCGCAGGCACCTTGGCTTCCTCCGAAACCGCCCGAACCCACTTGCCGAGCGTCGAAAGCCCGATCCCCAAATCAGACGCAACCTGACGCCGTGTCAGGCCACTGGTGAGCGCGATGCGAACTGCATCACGCTTGAACTCATCGCTGTGTATTGCTGCCATATCCGGTCTCCTTGATGGCGAGTATCGCTCTCAAAAGACCGGAACAGAACCGGTGCAGGTCCATGCCCTTCATCAGGAAAGACAGACCGGAACCCGGCCCGGACCCATCTGAGGGACCCCAAAGGCCCTCATCCGTCAGTCACAAAACCCGAAGAACACTTTCTCTTTTTCCGGCCCCTTTGGGCACACAACAAAACCGAAAAGCCCGGCCCTTCTGCCGAAGCCATTGATTTCATGCAGCAATTCCAGATCGGCAGGCAAGATCGGCAACGCATATCGGCAAAACCTTGCTTGAAAGTACGAAATGTGTTTATTTTTCAATTACTTTGCAAACATGGAAGATCGGCAAAAATGCTGGAAACACCCGCCAGGATCGAACCCTGCTTCTTCGAGGAGCATATTCCCACAGAACTGGCAGACCTTTCGGTCGACATCCAGAGGGAAGCCACCGGGCTGGGACAAGGGTTGCATCCTGACAGCGCAGCCGAACTTGCCGATCTCGTCCGTGTGATGAACTGCTACTACTCCAACCTGATCGAAGGACACAACACGCGCCCCCGCGACATCGAAAGGGCGCTGGCTGGTGCCGAGCTTGAGGAAGAAACCCGTCCCCTCGCCCTTGAGGCCCGGGCGCACGTCATCGTTCAACGGGCCATCGACGAGATGCATCGCAAGGGCACCCTGCCCCGCCCCACATCCGTCGAATTCCTGACTTGGGTCCATAAGAGCTTCTACGACGAGATGCCGGAAGAGTTTCGGGTCATCGAACATCCCGACGGCACACAAGAGACCATCGTTCCGGGACGCATGCGGCAGGATGATGATCGGGAAGTTGCGGTCGGGCGCCACCTACCTCCTTCATCGTCGCGCGTCGCGGCATTCATGGACCATTTCGACAAACGATTTCAGATTGCGGCGCGGTCTTCGAGCGGACGGATCATCGCGATCGCCTCTGCGCATCACCGGCTCAACTACATCCACCCTTTCCCGGATGGTAACGGCCGTGTCAGCAGACTGATGTCTCATGCCATGGCCCTCACAGCGGGGATTGGTGGCCAAGGGCTCTGGTCCGTATCACGTGGGCTGGCCCGCGGGCTAACCGATCGGGGCGAGTACAAACGGATGATGGATCTGGCCGACAGTCCACGCCGCGGAGACCGCGACGGACGGGGGAACCTGTCAGAAGCGGCACTGAAGACGTTTAGTGAATGGTTCCTAAAGGTGACGCTCGACCAGATCACCTTCTCAGCAAGATTGTTCGATCTCGGCGGACTTGACCAACGGTATCGCCGTCTTGTTGCAGATACCATCGATGACAAGCGAGCGCCGGAACTAATCTCGGCGGTTCTTCGGCATGGGGCACTGGAACGAGGCGATGCGCAGATTGTGCTCAAGACGTCCGAGCGTACTGCTCGCAACACGCTGAGTAAACTGACCGCCGCCGGATACATGACGTCCGCCTCGCCGAAGACGCCGGTTCGGTTGGCGTTTCCGTTGGATTATCGAGAGCGGCTCTTTCCAAACCTCTTTGGAGACGGTGACCTCCCACAATAACTTTAGGCATTTAGGGTGTAATGCCTGGCCGCCGATTTCTTCCATGGGCGGCCAGATTTTCATCAAGGCTTGCTCGTGTGTCACTTGTCCACCGCGGTGGACATCTGCTGGTCTGAGATAAACTGAAGAACCACCACGCGCCGCTACGTGCGTTTGGACAGTTTTGGTTGCCACAAGCGCCGCTTCTCGTTCGAAGTCCACCGCGGTGGACATTAGACAGTTCGCTCATTGTTTTCGGACAGTCGCTTGATCAAAGCTAATGGATCAAATTGGTTTTGCCTTTGACCCAGGGTGATACTGTGAAAATACGCTCCAAAATCCCTGATGCGTTTTCCAAGCTGTAGCATGATGAAGATCGTGCATGACGCTTTCTGAGCTCCTACAGCATTCTTGGCTTTCTCGAAAGTCTCTGGGTGAATGCCCATCATGGGTGCAAGTGTTCGAGCATGGTTTTCAATGTCCAACCAGTTTCTAAGTCTCTCTGTGGAGAACGATGTCGCCTGATCGCAGACTGAGGTCAGCAAGTCTGGTTTCAGGGCCTCAAGGCCGATGTTGCTATCTAAATCTTTTTTTTCTTCTTCAGACTTAGATTGATGCCGGACAGTTTGTCCGTCATTGGCGGGCAATTCCATAGTTTCAGGCGGGTCATCCGGGGTAGACAAACTCTGGCATTCTGCATCTGTACTGGCGAGCAGAGCGTGGTATTCGGGGAGGCTCAGCTTCCTGCGTAGAGCTTTCCGTGCGTGGTTGATGAATGCGTTGCTAGGATCGTGCTCTTCCAAACGGGCGAGCTTTGTAAGGATCTGTTTGCGGACAAATATCCGATCTCGCCGGTTATTCTCCATCTCTTGCGCGATGGCTATAAGCTCGCTCGCACGTTGGAGCAGGGGGGTGAGAGACAATCCATAACTGATGCACTCCCCGCCGGATGAGCGAACGCGGTAGCGCTTTCGGTTCGAGCTGTCATTGCGCTTGATGAATCCGAGTTCAACGAAGCGGTTGATGTGCCTCCGGAGTGTCCGTTCGTCGATTCCGCCAACGCGCTGGCAAAGTGAACTGTTAGACGCAAAAACCGTTTCGCCATGGCCAGGTTTCAGAAAACTGAGCATTGCTTGAAGTGTCTGTATGTGGCCAGGACGTAGACCAAACACGCTGCGTGCATCTCTCAGGGCTCTGAAGATGGTCCAGACGTCGGTTTCAGATGGGGGAAATGAGCCGCGGGTTGCATCAGCACCTGCGGCTTCGATCGAGAGTTTTGTAAATGCCATGGCTTGTTCACGACGACCGTTCGGCCCACAACTTCCCCGTCTCTTTCCTCGAATTTTCGCGGAAAAAGGCAAAAAATATCAGTCCACCGAATCGGTGACTCTTGACCGGTATGCTGGAGGTTGCTACATCAAAGATGCTAATCAGATGATGAGGGCTCTCCAGGGGAAACTTTGGGGGGCTCTTTTCTTTCGGGTCTTCGCTTTTCTCCTCTGCTCGTGTTGCTCTGTGTGGCCTGGGTTAGGACCCAGAGCCTCTCTCATTCCGCCACTGTACGAAGAGTTGCAAAAGCGTAGCTTCCGCGTGCTCTTCGAGCCATTGGCCGAATTCTGGATTGTCCTTCTTGGTGACCTTGAGCGCGATCGCCTTCTCATCGATTGTCAGCGTGCCCAATGAACTGCCGTTCTCATCATTGATGACCGAAGTCAGCCCACGATTGGGCGGCTTCTTGTCGCTACGTGCTTTGCTCGAGCAAGCCGAATAGACCGCTTGGAACTTTTCGGAACTAGGAGTGTCGTCGGGCAGGGCGGCGAGCGCCTCTTTGGCGATGTCCACCAAATCTACCTTCACCGACAAGGCAGCTAGATCACCCCACTGCCGTCGTCCGATCCCATGTGCTGGCCCGATGAGTTGAACAAGACCGTCTGGCAGTTGTTCTATGACGACCCTGTGGTTGGATACGCCTTGCCGGGTCAGACCTAGAGCATCTTGAATGACACCGGGTTTGTACCCGGATTCTTGCATCTCTTTGATAAAAAGAGACTTTTCTATAAAAGACGGATCAAGCCTGAGGTTGTTCTCCTGGCCTTGAGCGATCAGAGATGCGTCATCGTCCAAGGTTCGAACAATTGCCTTGACCGTTCCACCGACCTTACGGATCGCCGCAAGCCTGCGGCGGCCGTAGATGATGCGGTATCTGTCCGGTTGGGCAGATGGACGGACCATGATGGGCACTTGTTGGCCATGCTTGCGAATGCTCTCGGCCAACTCATCGATACTGGAATCTTCCAGCACCAACCGATCGCGCAGCCCATCCATGTCAATCTGATCGGGTTCGATATCGCGAATCGAGTTTGCTGTGATCTCGCGCAAAGAGTCGCGCAATCCTCCAACAGATCCCGGCAGCTTTGCCGCTTTTGGCGGGGTAGGGGAGGGGGCTCCGCTCTCCGTCTCATTCCTTGGAGGCTGGTTGAAGATGTTTCGGGCCATCAGCGACGCCCCCATGCCATTTGGATCGTCTGCTCTAGCTCATCGCCAACGCCATTCACGCTGGTCAGGGCGCGATCAATTGTCTTTCTGATGAATTGGCTTGGATCGACTTCGTAGACGGTCTGCTGGGTCATCCCCGCGTCGGAGATCGCCGTAGACTTCAGCATTGGCTCTGTCATGACCTGACCTGCCAGAATTGATCGCAGGTAGCCTGCCATTTGGGTCTGCGGACCGTCCGACGGTTCATATCTGGTAATCAGGAACTTGACAAAATCCCATGTGACACGCCGACCGATGGCTTCCTCCACGGCCTTGACCGTTTCTGAAGCAAGCTTCAGGAATTGGCTCATAGATGCGATGTCAAGCATGCCAGGTACCACGGTAACCAAAAGCCCCGTCGAGGCTGCCAGCGCAGTCAGGGTTAGAAACCCAAGCTGAGGCGGGCAGTCGATCAGGACGATGTCGTAGTTTGCCTCAACCTCTTCAAGCGCCAAGGCGAGGCGCTCTGCAAAGATGGGCTGTACGCGACGGGCGAGAGCGTTTGCGGTCTCGGTTTCGTACTCCGAGAGCATCAAACCGGCGGGCACCATGTCGAGCTTATGGAAGTAGGTCTTTTGGATGACGTTCGAGAGAGGAACTTGGTCCTCATATCTCAAAGCATCATAGATTGTGCCGCCATCGGCGAACTCAAGCTCGGGCCGAAAGCCGAAAAACGTGGTCAAACTTGCTTGCGGATCGAGGTCTAGGACCAGCACGCGGTAACCGCGCAAGGCATACCTTTGCGCAAGATGAATCGTTGCAGTAGTCTTTGATGAGCCGCCTTTGAAGTTGACGACGGATATCACCTGGAGACGATCGCCATCACGTCGACCTGGGCGGTAGCTTTCTGCGTTCTTTCCAGTGCGTCCAAGAACATCGCGCAACTCATCAATCTCTTGGGCTGTGTAGAACCGGTGTCCGCGGTTGTCTGTATGCACTTCCGGGAAGCTGCCGTCCTTGTGCCGGTTGCGCAGGTTAGATGTGCTTACGCGCAGGAGGCCGGCGACTTCGGTGGAACTGAAGCGACGTAGGGACTTTCGTTCTTCGGGTTCGAAAGCGATCTTCATCTGGCGATCCAAAGACTCAGCCAGATTGTCGGCAAATGCTCCGATATCGGAAGAGCCTATGCCTTGCGTGTATCCAATGTTACGATCATCCATGTCCTGCCGCCCACTCTCGGCCTCTGTTGAGGCTCTTAGTCATTCTGACGGTGTACAGCGTGTCTGACGCGTTTTGCCGTCAGAATGGGAATGCCACGATCCAGTGAGTCCGGCAAGAAGAATCTAAATGCAGTGTGAAAGTTATCCACAACACCTATAGGTGTTGTCGTGTAAAAAACTCAGCAAGTCATTGATATAGATATATTAAATGCAGATCTAACCAAATCGAGCCGCTACTCTGTTGAGTTGGCACATTAGCAGCTAACCCCAAGCAACTAATGGCACTTTCTGCCTCCTGCGGAGTTTTCTCCCGGTGAAATTTTTTGGATTCGGGTCAGAAGCTACATCTGATTTTGGCTCGATTCGTACGGCATGAGGCCAAGTCGTTCCGCCCGCTCCAACAGCATTTTCACCGAAGACGGCTGCCATCTTGTTCGGCCACGAGGCGTGCGTTCGCGCATCGCTTCCAGCCGGGTGCAGATCGCCTGAAGCGTGATGTCGGGGTCCGCGCCCTTGATGCCGGCGACGATGGCGGGCAGACGGTCGTCGGTTTCGCGGCGCCCGGCGCGGGCTAGCACCTCGGCCGGCAGGAAGCCGTCGCCGACATAGGCCTTCACAGCGCGCAAGAGACGGCTTTGGGTCCAGCGACGCGCCTCGGGCAAGGGGCCGTTGATGATGCGCACCACGTCTTCCCAGGCCAAGTCGGGTCGCAACCGGCGCACATGGGGCACCCAATCTTGTGCCGTCTCGTTCAGACGCTCCATGTAGCCGTCTTGTCGCGCCAGCCGTACTTTGCGAAGAGCAGCAGGGTCTTTGGCCCGCAGTCCAGGGTTCCCGCCGACCCGGCCCTTGGTACGGGCGCTCGCCAGCCCTGCTTTGGTACGTTCCCGGATCAGCGCCCGCTCGAACTCGGCCGCGGCGCCCAGAACCTGCAGCGTGAACTTGCCTTGCGGGGATCCGGTGTCGATCGGGTCCTGAATGGAACGAAAGAACGCCCCCTTGGCCTCCAACCGTTCGATCACCTCGAGAAGGTGCGACAGAGACCGTGCGAGCCGGTCGATCCGTACGACAACCAGCGTGTCGCCCTTGCTAATGCGCTCCAGCAAGCGGGCAAGCACCGGCCGGGCACGATTGCCGCCTGAGGCGTGCTCTTCGAAGATCTCGACGCATCCCGCAGTTTGCAGGGCCTCAGCCTGAGGTATTGGGGTCTGATCTTCGGTGGATACGCGGGCATAGCCTATCAGGGGCATGAAAACGGGCCGTTTGCAATTTTTATAGTCGCTAATAAACGACCGTTTGTAAACGTGTGCAATGGGTATTTCTCTCGTCGTGCAGAGCACGAGAAGCCTTGTTTTTATGGGCTGAAGCTCACGAGAGGCGCTCCAACAGTCCCGAGAAGACGGCATGCTCGAACACCTCTATAGTAGAGAAAACGGAGAGATCTCAAATTCCTTCTCCAAGAGCGCAAAATAGTCCTATAATGCGCATATGAGAAAATTTAGCCATAGATCATGGGACGATGACGGGGTGCCTCTTGAAGACCTGGAGGCGTCCGAAGACGAGGATAACGCGGATCTCTGGTTTCTGCCCGGGGCGCTTGAGGACGAGCCGGTTTACCTGCCGCCCGGACCCGCGCCCGAGGCCAGGGAATCTGAAATCGTCGATGCCTGGCGCGCGGCCGAGGCCGGGCAGGCGGCGCAGCTCGCCCGTGTTGCTGCGCGCCTGGGGATCCTCGATGAACGCCTGCGCCGCGGCCCGGCTGGCTGGCGGCAACGGCTCGCCCTGATCGAAGCCGCGGATCTCAGCTGGTTGACGCAGGACCGGATTGGACTCGACCGGCTGTCACTCTACATGGCGCTGCGGGTGTCGACCGCAACGGATGATGCGCAGGCCATGTACCGGATCGGCTGGGCCGTGCGCCGACTGTCCGGCGGACCCGCGCTGCTGACGCTTCGGTCCGGAACGGACGACCTGGAGGCCTTCCTTGATCGGCGCGACCGGCCGGGGCAGGGAGAGCGTTTCGAACGGGCAAAGGCCTCTTCGCGCGTCGTCGAGATGGCAGAGCGCGAAGCATTCGATGACCGGGCCGCCGGATGGCTCGCGATGATGGATCAGGCCGAAGACCTCCACCCCGTGACACGGGCCTGCGTGGGCTTCCATCTCTGGCATATCGCGGAGCTGTCGCCGATCGATGATCCGCTGGAGGCCGCGGTGACAGCGGTGCGTGTCGCGATCGGCGATCTCGCGCCGTCAGGGAGCACGCCCGGCGCTTTCTTCGCACCGATCGCAATGGGCGGAGGAGGGGGCTTCCGCGCAACCGGGGACCCGCCGGCCCGGTTGGCGCGCTGGCTCAACGCGATGGAGAGCGCGACCTTCGCAGCCCTGCGCCGGCTCGAGGAGATCGAGGACTGGTCGGCTGCCGCGGAGCGAACGATGGCGCCACTTTCGGGCAAGACGCCACCGATGCTGCGGGGCCTCTTCACAAGCTGGCCTCTGGTCTCAGTCCAAATGGCCCAGAAACTGACAGGCACGCATCGGGCAACGGTTCAGCGCAACATCGACTGGATGGTCGAGCGTGGCCTCATCCGGGAGGTAACAGGGCAGGGACGATACCGGATGTGGCGGGCGGCGGCTTGAACATCACGGGAAAGTCGACGATCTTAGGGCCGGCTCCCCCGCCTTCGCAACGATGCGCAGCCTCGCCATGCGGTTCTATGGTATGGGATGGTCACGTCCAAGGTCTTCTGTCGCCGGGACAGGGTGCTGAAGGCCGGCACGGCCCATCCCGAGCCCGGACAGCTCCAATAGGCTCGCCACGAAACCAGTCGTTTGCCGGAGTGGCAGGCCGAGCAAGACCTTGATGGTAAGACAGGCCTGGATCGCCGCGTCGCTGTATGCCTGCTGGCGGCCGCGACGCCCGGAAGGCGCCGCTTCCCATTGCATCGAGGGATCGAACCAGACGGTCAGCGATCCGCGCTGCCTCAGCGCTTGATTGTAGCTATGCCAGTTGGTGGTCTTGTACGGGGTTTTCGCCGGTCTGCTCATGGCCGCCAGCTATCATGCAGGATTCGCGCAGTGAATCCCCCGCCCCATTTGCGCAACAAGGCCAGTTGTATAGGAAAAGGCCCCCGTGACGGGGGCCTTCGCTGACTCGATCATGGTCAGATTGAGCGAAGGGGGCCAGTTCGGCCCTGTCTTGCCAGCAGCACGAAGCCACCAGTCAGGGCGAAGACCCCGAATGCCACCGGAATTGCAGCTACCGAAATCAGCGACAAAATCACCTTGAAGATATCGCCATCCATCCGATTGATCACGACCGCCAGGCCCGCCATCATCAAGATCCAGAATGCGCGCGAATGGCGCACGGTCAGCATCTCGCAGACGAGACCCGCCGAATCCGCGCTGGTTACGAAGAACAGCAGGATGTTCAGCGTCAGGATCACCGACAGGACCCCGCTGTCGTCCAGCGTGGACATCAGGGCGAAGACATCTCCGGAACCGGTCGTCAGGGCGGCGATCCCCATGACCGTGAACCACAGGCACGAGAACAGGCTGGGGATCAGCATCACGCCGACGACCATCTCGCGCAGGGTCCGCCCCTTCGAGATCCGGGCGATGAAGACGCCGGTAAAGACGAACCAGCCGTACCAGGCCGCCTCGAAGGCATAGAGCCAGTCGGCCAGCCATGCCTTGCGTTCGGGATCGCCCAGGCCGATATCGGTGGCCATCGCGGGGTATCGCACGATATATTCCGGGACCAGACGCGCGAAGGTGCCCAAAATTTCCAGCGGTTGCGACAGCACGAAGACGCCCGTCATCAGGATCAGAGCCAACAGGGTGTTGTAGTTGCTGAGCCACTTGATGCCGCGCTTGATGCCCGTCGTGCTGGAGGCGATGGCGAAGGCCGACAGGACCAGGATGACGATCGCCGCGTCCAGATCCACGCCGGTATAGCGCGCGACGGCCTGCCTCAGCGGGTCGGCGGCATAGGAAAAGGTCAGCGACAGCCCGATCACGGTCGAGACGACAAGGCTGATCAGGTTGATGCGGCTGAGCACGCCGCCGCCCAGCAGTGTCTCGGCCGGCTTCCCGATGCCCATGTTGTGCATCGCATGAGCGAAGATTACGCCCACGGCCAGATATCCGGCCCAAGCCAGCAGGCCCCAATGGTTGAACGCATAGAGCAGCGCCTGATCGCGGCTGTTACCGGCATCGACGTGATAGTTCGGTTCGAGGACACCCCAAGTCAGCAGGCCGATCCCCATCCCGGTCGCGAACAGCATCCCGATCCAGCTGAGAGTCGAGAATTCGGGGGGACCCTCGCCGAAGCGCAATTTGCCGACCGGGGTGAACATTGCCACGGCGAAGAAGACCGATGCGAGGAATGCGGGCCAGGTGAAGATGAAGCCCATATTGCCGATGACAGATACCTTGATCGTCTCGAGCATGGACTGGAAGGTCTGGGGTGCGATGGCGGCCGCCCCGACAAGGGCTGCGACCGTCAGCACCGTCGCTATGCTGATGCCGAGATTATGCTTCAAATCGCTCTCCTTTGTTGCTGTGCGGGGTCCGTGCAGATGCCGGGCCCTTCTTGTCATCCGTCGATCGCCGCCTTCAGCGAGGCGCAGAATTCGTCCCAGGCGACCTTCATCGCGGGCAGGGCTTCGCGGGCGTGCAGACAGCCATGCAGCATGTTGGTCGCGCAGCGATAGCCGACGATGGCCCCAAGGGCGCGCCATTCGGCGACCGCATGTTCAAGGGGCAGGGTCAGCGGATCGCGCGAGACGCCCAGAACCTCGATCCGCGCGGACGGGCAGGGGGCGTCGGCCGGGGCATGGGGCTCGATGGCTGTCCAGGCCGACAGGACGTCCGCGCGCGACAGAAGCGGCGCATCGGGCCCGAGCGTTTCCGCCCTTGGCCGTCCCACGACCGGATAGATCAACCCCAGTGGCGGTGCGTCGACCATGTCCTGTGCGATGTCGATGACCAGTCGCCCTCCGGCGCTGTCGCCGACAATCGCCACCGGGTCCAGCGCGAAGATCGCGTCGCGGCAATCCATCATCGCATCGGCATAGCTTGCCTCAGGCAGAAGGCGATAGCCGACTGCCACCACCTCGCGGCCCAGCCCCTGCGCGAGCCCGGAGGCGACACCCTGATGACTGTCGAGCGATCCGATCGTGAAGCCTCCGCCATGCAGGTATACCACCGTGCCGGACTTACAGGATGACGGACGGTGATGGCGCAGCGGCACGCCGCCGACAGCGCTGTCGCGAATGGTCATGCCGCACGGGAGGGCCGGAGCGAAACGCGTACAGAGCACGTCGTAGCCGCGACGCATATCCTTCATGGGAAGACGCGCCATCGTGTCCAGACCGGATTGGAATTCGCGTTCGAACTGTTCAATGGCAATCATGCTGCATGGCCGTTTCGGATGACTTGGTGGGATGCGCCGCCACAGATCATGCAGCGGCGCAAGGTTGTCACGCGGGTTCCACCGCGGGTTTGCTGCGCTGGCCGACATGGCGACCGCTGCCTTCGGCAGGCAGGTCCGCATGCGCAGCGGCCAGCCGGGACAGCCGTTCGGCCACGATACCCTCGGGATTGCAGGTCGCGCGGGTCGTCAGGTCCATATGCAGCAGCATCACCTCGACCGTGGCGGCCAGCGTCCCGTCGCCGCGCACAAGGCGGTGGAACAGGTGCATCCGCTTGCCGGTGCCGTCGATCACCTGCGTGGTCGTGCGCAGACGGTCGCCCGCATGGACCTCGGCCAGATAGCGGGTATGCGTCTCGACCGTGAAGTAGCTGCAGCCCGAGGCGATGTAATCCGTATCCGCGCCGATCATCTCCATGAAGCGGTCGGTGGCATCGGATGCCGCGCGCAAGTACTCGGCATCGTTCATGTGGCCGTTGTAGTCGGCCCAGCTGGTCGGCACCTGCCTGTCGCCCGTGACCGGCAGGTCGCCCGGCAAATCGCCCGGCACGGGGGCGGGCAGGGTGGCCTCGTGCGCCGTGATCACGCCGCCGGCGCCAGTCTTCGTGCGACGCAGCGCGCGCAACATGCCCACGATGTTGTCGTCGCGCAGGCGTTCCAGTTCGCGGATCGACATGTGCCCGGATTGTGCGTCGGATTGCGACGCGATGAGGTCCACCAGTTCGTCGTTGAACTCGGGGACGTCCATCAGCTTGGTCCAGGGCCAGGACAGCGCCGGGCCGAACTGGGACATGAAATGCTTCATTCCCGCTTCGCCGCCCGCGATGCGATAGGTCTCGAACAGACCCATCTGTGCCCAACGGATGCCGAAGCCCATGCGGATGGCCTCATCGATCTCCTCGGTCGTGGCGATGCCGTCCTTGACCAGCCAGAGGCTCTCGCGCCAGACCGCCTCCAGCAGGCGATCGGCGATATGGGCTTCGATCTCCTTTCGCAGGGTCAGCGGATGGCAGCCCACATCGCGCAGTAGCTTGGACGCGCGGGTGCAGGTTTCGGCCTCACCCACCAGTTCGATAAGCGGCAGCAGATAGACCGGATTGAAGGGATGCGCGACGATGGCGCGGGCGCCTTCGGCGTTCAGTTCGGACGGCTTGAAGCCGGATGTCGAGGATCCGATGACAGCATGGGCGGGGGCCATCGCGCTTAGCCGGCCCAGTACCTTATGTTTCAGCGTCAGCGTTTCCGGCACGCTTTCCTGCACCCAATCGGCGTCGGCAACCGCGTCGGCCATGTCGTCATGCCAGCTCAGTCGTCCCTCGGGTGGCAGTGCTCGATCATAGAGCGCGGGCAGCGCGCGGCGGGCATTTGCCAGTACCTCGCCGATTTTGCGTTCGGCCTGCGGGTCGGGGTCGACTATCGCGACGTCCCAACCGTTCAGAAGGAACCGGGCGGCCCAACCGCCACCGATGACGCCGCCGCCGATGATGGCGGCCTTCTTTTTCATCCCGGTCATGCGGGCACCTTCGCGACGCGGGCCTGCTTGCGAAGGCCCAGCTTGCGGCGGACATCCTGGGGGCCGAGGATCTTTGCCCCCATGCTCGTGATCAGTGATACGGCGCGTTCGACAAGCTGCGCATTGGTGGCAAGGACGCCCTTGTCCAGGAACAGGTTGTCCTCGAGGCCCACGCGCACGTTCCCGCCTGCCAACACTGATTGCGCGACATAGGGCATCTGGTCGCGCCCCAGGCTGAAGGCCGACCAGGTCCAGTCGGCCGGCACGTTGTTCACCATCGCCATGAAGGTGTTCAGATCGTTCGGCGCGCCCCATGGCACGCCCATGCACAGTTGCACCAAAGCTGGAGATGCAAGCGTACCCTCGCGAACAAGCTCCTTGGCGAACCACAGGTGGCCCGTGTCGAAGGCCTCGATCTCGGGCTTGACGCCCAGCCCGGTCATCATGGCGCCCATGGCCCGCAGCATGCCGGGCGTGTTGGTCATGACGTAATCGGCCTCGGCGAAATTCATGGTCCCGCAATCCAGCGTGCAGATCTCGGGTAGGCATTCGGCTATATGGGCCATCCGCTCGGTCGCACCGATCATGTCGGTGGCGTCCGCTTTGACGGGGAAGGGGGCCTCGGACGAACCGAAGACGATGTCTCCACCCATGCCAGCCGTCAGGTTCAGCACGACATCGGTATCGGCCGCGCGGATGCGGTCGGTCACCTCGCGATAGAGCGCCAGGTCGCGCGAGGGTGCGCCGGTTTCGGGATCGCGGACATGGCAGTGGACCACGGCGGCACCCGCCCTTGCTGCCTCGATCGCGCTTTCGGCGATCTGGCGGGGCGAACGTGGCACATGGGGGCTGCGGTCCTGCGTGCCACCGGATCCGGTCACGGCACAGGTGATGAAGACCTCGCGGTTTATGCTCAGGGGCAAGGTTTCCTCCTTTTGGGTATGTCAGGTTTCCCCCGGTCGTCCGATGCCGGGAGCATGGGGCGATCATATGGGTTCACGTTACGCATTTGTTGTTCAATAATGCCATTTTATTGTCACAAATGGCCCCGTTTCCATGCCTCGCTATGCCGTTCTGCTGTTCGACGGTTTTTCGAACTTCGTCCTGTCCTCGTTGATTGAGCCGCTGCGCGCGGTTCACGATCACGGCTATCCCGAGCTTTCATGGTGCACCGTCACCGCCGATGACGGCCCCGTGCGCAGTTCCAGCGGCTTGCGGGTCCTGCCCGACATGCCGCTGGCCGAACTAGGGGCGCCGGACGCACTACTTGTTGTGGCGGGATACGGGTTTCGCGAGCATTCCACGGGTCGCATCTCGTCGCTGTTGCGGCGCGTTTCACGACGGGGGGCACGTCTGATCGGCGCCGATTGCGGCTCTTGGTTGATCGCGCGAGCAGGGCTGTTGCAGGGTCACACGGCGACGCTTCATTGGAGCGTGCTTGCCGATTTCGCCGAGGCTTTCCCCGAGGTGACGGTCAGCCATCAGCGATACGTCCTGGACGGTCCGGTCTGGAGCAGCGGCGGCGCGGCATCGTCGTTGGACATGATGCTGGCCCTGGTCGGGCGGACGTTCGGCACCGCGGCTGCTTTCGCCGCGACCTCGATGTTCCTGCATGACGCCGTGCGCAAGCAGGCTGGGTCGCGGATGGGGCTGGGGATTGGCAGTCGCGGATCGCAGAAGCTGCAGGAAGCCATCCGCATGATGGTCGAGCAGGTCGAGACGCCCATGCCACTTTCTGACCTTGCCGCCACGATCGGTACGTCGCTGCGAAGCCTGAACCGGATGTTCAAATCCGAGATCGGTATGGGGCCGGGGCGCTATGCCCAGATGCTGCGCCTGACGCGGGCGCGGGAACTGGCCACGGCCACCGAGCTGCCGCTGCGAGAGATCGCGTTACGCTGCGGATATTCGGATGCTGCCGCCCTGGAAAAGGCCTTCACCCGGACCTACGGTCAACCGTTGCGCCGCTGGATCGGACGGCGCCCGACATCCTGAACAGGGTTCTTGCATGGGTGCAGTCCTCGTTGCTGCCGCTCACAAGGGCAAGTGGCGTCGTGGTCCGGTGAGCTCTTTCGGGCCAAGCGTGACGGCTGCGCTTGGACCGTTCAGTGTGAACGCTGTCTATCACTTCCCAGACAGACCAGACCCAGTGACGGTGGCCTGCTTCACAAACGGTGTTGACGAAGGAGTAGCAGAGTTCGCCACTGCAGAACTTGCGCGGAAAGCCTGAAGCGCGTCGGTTAGGAGGACAATAACCCCTTGCCAGAAACTACGCGCCCAAAACGGTCGATTTAGGTGAAAAACTCGACTTACTACATGTTGTGTTTGGGGTGGTTAAACCGTTTTAACCCGCTGTAATAGCGGTCAAAGCTATGGGTTTTGTCGGTCTGGTCTTTGGCGCTTAGCAGGGGACCATTTTGGCCATACGTTTTAGGTTCTGGGCGGAGGCGGCGAGGAGGAATTCTTCGGTGGCCCCTTTCAGCCCTCGGAGCCGGAGGCGTTTGAGGCCGAGGTGCCGTTTCAGGTGGGCAAACAGCATCTCGACCTTTTTGCGACGTCGTCGGCTGGTGTCGAAGGCTGCCTTGCTGACCAGATCGCGCGCGGCCTGACGGGCGTCTTCGTCCATGTGGCGCGTCACGGTGCGGAATGGGGCGTCGGTGCAGGCTTTGCGGATCGGGCAGGTGCCGCAGGTGGGCTTGCCGGAATAGTAGCTTTTGATCCGGTCTTTTTCCCTGATCCGGCGCAGCGGCATTTCATGACCTTCGAGTCAGGTGTAGCTGTCGCGCTCGGCGTCGTACTGAAAGTACCCGATATCGTATTTGCCGCCCGTCTGGTGGTGGCGGTCGAGCACCGGCACATGCGGCGTGATCTTGCGCCGCCAGAGCCATGCCAGGAACTGGCCGGTGCCGTACGAACCATCCGCCGCGATCCGGTCAGGACGGAAATCGTGCCGGTCGGCACTGCGGTCCAGCATCGCTTTGGCGGCGGTGATTTCTCGGCTCAGGCGCGCAGGCGTAGCCTCTACATCGACGATAATCCCATGATCGGTGTCGATCAGGTAATTGGTTTCATAGCTGAAGCGGCCGGGGCCATCCTTGACCGACCAGGCGGCCTCGGGATCGGTTTCCGAGATGTATTTAGGCGGTTTCGACGGGGCTTCATCGACAAGCGTCGCTAGATAGGAGAGTGTCCGGTCTTCTGTGTATCGCTGAATCGGTCCATGCTTCCTGAAAGGAGCACTGACGATGACAATTTCCAACGAACTGCTGGACGAGTTGCTGAAAGGCTGCAAGCGGCCTGAGGATCTGCTTGGCGATGCCGGGCTGATGAAAGAGCTGAAGGTCCGGCTGATGGAACGAATGCTGGGAGCCGAACTGACGGCGCATCTGGGCTATGGTGCCGGCGCGGAGCCCCCGCCCGAACAGGCCAACCGCCGGAACGGAGTTGCCACGAACCGTGTGAAAGGTATCCGTCCGGTTTCCCCGCTCTGACGGGGAGATGGAGTGCCTGCTAGATGTCCACCATCGATAGATGGGATGGTTGCCGCCCTCCCCAGACGGCATCGCAATGTGCCAAGATGTTGGCCTGTAGGCTGTCAATCAGCATCCAATCGTGACCCCTTATCGGCGTCCAATATTGACCCCTCCGGTGCTGAGCTGGCCCGGCGCTGCGTAGTCCCCATGTAACGCAGCGGCGGCGGGCCAGCGGGGTCGCCTTTTCGGTTTACGCCCGGTTCTTGAAGCGCCAGCTTTCGTTGCCGGTTTCGACGATTTCGCAGTGATGCGTCAGACGGTCGAGGAGCGCGGTGGTCATTTTCGCGTCGCCGAAGACGGTTGGCCATTCGCCAAACGCCAGGTTGGTTGTCACGATGATCGAGGTTCGCTCGTAGAGCTTGCTGATCAGGTGGAACAGGAGCTGGCCGCCGGTCTGGGCGAACGGAAGATAGCCGAGTTCGTCGAGGATCAGGAAGTCGAGACGGGAGATCAGGTCTGCGGTTCGCCCCTGACGTTCGGCCCGGGCTTCGGCGTCGAGCTTGTTGACTAGGTGTTTGATCCCACGGTTTGATGGTGCGATCCTTTCTCAGGAATGGAAGGAAGCATTATGGGCCAGGTTCGTCACGGAAGCGCCACGACCACGCACGCCGTCAGAGCTGCAATACAACGATCGCAAGCTTCGCTCGCGACGTTGAGCCGGGATCTTGGGATCAACCCGAAGACCGTTGCTAAATGGCGCAAGCGCCAGACGGTCGAGGACCTCAAGACCGGGCCGAGAGAACCGCGCTCGACGATCTTGACCGAGGCCGAAGAGGCGACCATCGTCGCTTTCCGGCGGCACACGCTGCTGCCGCTGGACGACTGCCTCTATGCCCTGCAGCCATCCATCCCGCACCTGACACGCTCAGCGCTCCATCGGTGTCTGCAGCGCCACGGCATTTCTCGGCTGCCTGACGTGGAGGGCGACAAGCCGAAGCGCCAGAAGTTCAAGCGCTACCCCATCGGCTTCTTTCACATCGACATCGCCGAGGTGCAGACTGCTGAGGGCAAGCTGTTTCTGTTCGTCGGCATTGACCGCACGAGCAAATTTGCCGTGACCCAACTCGTCGACAAGGCAGACAGGAAGACGGCCTGGGAGTTCCTGCAGCACATGCTCGAAGCAGTGCCCTATCAGGTCCACACCATTCTCACCGACAACGGCATTCAGTTCGCCGAGCAGCCTCGGAACCGCAACACCGTTTATTCTCGGCCCATGCGTTTCGACATGATCTGTGAGGCCAACGGGATCGAACATCGCCTCACAAAGCCCAACCACCCGTGGACCAACGGCCAGGTCGAGCGAATGAACCGGACGATCAAGGACGCGACCGTCAAACGCTTCCATTACGACGATCACGACCAGCTCCGCACCCACCTGTCAGACTTCATGGCAGCCTACAACTTCGCCCGCCGGCTCAAGACCCTCGGCGGGCTCACACCGTATGAATACATCTGCAAGATCTGGACATCCGAGCCAGACAGATTCATCCTAAATCCGATCCACCAGATGCCGGGACTGAACAACTAGGCTCCAGACCCATTGATTTCAGGCGTTTGACGTGATTCAGGCCCCGCAAGGAGACCTGATTGATGAGCAACCTTTTCTGGCTGAGCGAGGCGCAGATGGCGCGCCTCAAACCCTTCTTTCCCAAGAGCCATGGCAGGCCCCGCGTCGATGACCGGCGTGTTCTGAGCGGCATAATCTTCATCAACCGCAATGGTTTGCGATGGTGCGACGCGCCGAGGGAATACGGGCCCGCCAAGACGCTCTACAACCGCTGGAAACGCTGGAGCGAGAACGGGGTCTTCGCCCGGATTATGATGGGCCTGGCCGCCGAGAGCGCCGAACACAAGACGATCATGATCGACGCGACCTATCTGAAAGCACATCGCACGGCCTCGAGCCTTGGGGTGAAAAAAGGGGGCGCGGGCGCCAGATCGGGCGAACGAAAGGCGGCATGAACACCAAGCTGCACGCAGTCACCGACGCGAAAGGACGCCCGATCCAGTTCTTCATGTCGGCCGGGCAAGTGAGCGACTACACCGGAGCAGCGGCCCTGCTGAGCAGCTTGCCAAAGGCTGGCTGGATGCTTGCGGACAGAGGGTATGATGCCGAATGGTTCCGAGAAGCGTTGAAAGACAAGGGGATAAGGGTATGCATTCCCGGCCGGAAGAACCGCAAGAAGGCGGTCAAATACGACAAGCGGCGCTACAAGCGCCGCAACCGCATCGAGATCATGTTCGGGCGCCTCAAGGACTGGAGGCGCGTTGCCACCCGATACGACCGATGCCCCGAGACATTCTTCTCCGCCATCCTTCTCGCCGCTACCGTCATCTTCTGGCTATGATCGAGAACGAGTCCTGACCCTAGGTCAGGGACCGATAGACGACAATGGGCTCTGATGCTGTAACCGCCCCCCCCCCGGCGGCATCGATGTGCCAAGGTGGGATCGCGACAATCCAAATTGGGAGGCGGTCATGTCGGAGTTTATCACGGTCGGACTGGATCTGGCGACATCTTCTGCGCGTCAGTTTCGACACGTTGCAGACCACCAGGGCGATCCTTCTGATCATCGCCAGCGCGGCGATCTTTGCGTGGATACTGGTGTCGAACCAGATCGCGGCCCATCTTTCGGGGTCGATCCTGTCAATCTCGGACAGCCCGGCCTTCGTGATGCTTGCGATCCTGTTGATCGTCCTTGTGCTTGGGCTGTTTCTGGAAACCGTTGCGGCGATCACCATTCTGGTGCCGGTGCTGCTGCCAGTCGCCACCTCGGTCGGGATCGATCCGGTCCATCTGGGCGTGGTCATCGTGCTGGCGCTGACGATCGGATTGCTGACACCGCCTGTCGGTCTGGTCCTGTATGTGCTGGCGGCGGTATCGGGCGTCAGATTCGATCGCTGCGTCCGGGCGACCGCGCCTTTCCTGATCCCGCTGGTCGCGGTCTTGCTGTTGGTGGCCTTCGTTCCACAATTGTCGCTGGCCCTACCGATGGCGGTCGGCAAGTGACCCGAACGCTCGTGGTTTTCAATGATGTTCGGGACCGTGGACCACGTGCAGCACGCATTCCGGTGGACCCATCCGGACTGGGACTTTTCCGCCTATGCGGTGACGGGACAACGCACTGAGGTTCTTGGCCTATCGGCGCGGCCAGCCGCTGACGATCTTACCCTCAAAGAACCGTGGCCCCGTATCCGGGGCCACGGCGGATTGGCATGACAGGTGCTAAAGCGTGGGCTGGATCGCGGCCTCGGCCTTATGTTCGCGGCTGAACAGCACATAGTAGAAGGTCGGCGCGGCGATCAGGGTCAGGATCGTCGCAAAGGCCAGCCCGCCCATGATCGTCACCGACATCGAGGCAAAGAACGGATCCCACAACAACGGTGCCATGCCCAGGATCGTCGTCGCCGCCGCCAGAACCACGGGCCGCAGACGCGAGGTCGATGCCTCGATGATCGCGTGGCGGAAGGGCACGCCCTCGGCGCGGACCAGATCGATTTCCTCGACCAGCACGATGCCGTTCTTCAGCAACATCCCCGACAGCGATAAAAGGCCCAGCAGTGCGGTGAAGGAAAACGGCAACCCGGTGACCAGCAGGCCGATCACCACGCCGTTCACCGCCATCGGCACCAGCAGCCAGACGATAAGCGGCTGACGCAACCGGCCAAACAGCAGGATCGAGATCAGGATCATGATCAGGATCGTCATCGGCAGTTGCCCGCCCAGGCTTTCCTGCGCATCGGTGCTGCTTTCATATTCGCCGCCCCATTCCATGCGATAGCCACTGGGCATCGGCACGGTCTCGACCGCGTCGCGGATCTGGGAAAAGACCGCCGAGGCGTTGGTGCCGCTTGGCAGGCCCGCCTCGACCGTGATCGTAGGCACGCGGTTACGCCGCTGAATCAGGGTGTTGCGCGGCTGCCAGTCGATCTGGTCGATCAGCTGTTCCATCCGCAGGTAATCGCCCGCCGCATCGGAATAGATCATCTGCTCCCACAGATCGGGGGTTTCCCCGAATTCGCGCGACCGGATGCGGATGGGGATCTGCCGGTCGCCTTCCTGATAGGTGGCAACGGTCATGCCCTCGGTCGCCATCAGGCTGGCGTCGGCAATGTCGGAGCGTGTGATCCCCGCCGTCTGCGCACGCTGGGTGGCATATTGCGGCACCAGCACGGGTTCGTATTCGCGCCAATCCGTGCGGATATCCATCAGCGGCGCGTCCTGCGCCTTCAATGTATCGCTGACCTGCTGGGCCAGATCGCGCAGCACCGCCGGATCGGACCCTGAAATCCGCGCCTGAATCGGCACCCCGCCGCCCGGCCCGAAGGCCAGGCGTTCGGTGCGGAACTCGCCCGCGAACAAGGTCTCGCGGCCAAAGGCATTCAGATCGTCCAGCAGGGGCGGGATCGCGTCCAGCGTTTCGGTCCTGATGATCAGATGCCCATAGGTCGGCATCGATTCCTCGGGCGAATAGGTCAGCATGAAGCGCGTGGCGCCACCGCCGATGAAGCTTGCCACCGAGGTGACGTCATCGCGTTGCAGCAGCCAATCCTCGGCCTGTTCCAAATCGCGCGATACCGCCTGAATGTCGCTGCCCTGCGGCAGCTTGTAATGGGCGTAGAAGATCGGCGTGTTGCTGTCGGGAAAGAACTGCTGCGGAACCTGAGCAAAGCCGCGATAGCACAATGCCGTCACCACGACCATACCGGCCAGAAACAGCCAGCGCACGCGCAAAGACAAGCCCAGCACCTTGCGATAGGCGTTGAAGATCGGGCCGGAATAGCCGTCATCGCCTTCGTTGCCACGCTTGAACACGTAATGCGCCAGCAGCGGCGTGACGGTCAGCGCCAATACCCAGGATAGCAACAGTGAGATCCCGACGACGGCGAACAGCGAGAACAGGAATTCGCCGGTCGCGTCGGGCGAAAGACCGATCCCGGCAAAGGCCATGATCCCGATGACGGTCGCGCCCAGCAGCGGCAACTGAATGCGGCTTGCGCCCTCATCCGCCGCCTCGCGGGACGTTTTGCCGCCCTGCATCTTGATCTGCATCGCCTCGGCCACGACGATCGAATTGTCGACCAGCATCCCCATGGCGATAATCAGCGCCCCAAGCGAGATCCGCTCCATCTCGATGCCGCCAAGCGCCATGAAGAAGAAGGTGCCGATCACGTTCAGAAACAGCGTCGCGCCGACAACCACCGCAGACCGCCACCCCATGAACACCGCCAGCACGATCACCACCAGCGCGACCGACATGGCCAGGTTCTTCAGAAACCCGGTCGAGGATTCATCGACCACGACATGCTGCTGATAGATCGGGTGAAATTCAACGCCATGAGGAAGATCGCCGCGCAGGTCCTGCAGCTTTGCATCCACGCGATTGCCGATATCGACAATGTTTTCCGAGGCGATCCCGGAGACACCCAGGGTGAACGCCTCTTGGCCGTTAAAACGGATGATCTGGCGCGGCGTTTCGACGCGGCCCCGTTCGACCGTGGCGATATCGGTCATCTGAACGACCGTGCTGCCGACATTGATGGTCAATTCGCGCAGCGCGTCCACGCTGTCGGTGCTGCGGGGCACGTCCAGATCGAACCGCTTGCCATCCGCGGCCAGCGACCCGGCCGAGGCGATCTGCGCGGCGGCCCTGATCTGTTGGGTCAGCGCGGCGGGCGGGACGCCCAGATTGGACGCGATGGCCATGTCGGGCATGACATAGACCGCCTCTTCGGGCAGGCCCGCGACCGACACGTCGGCAACACCATCGACGGTCAGGATCTCGCGCCGAAGAAAGCTGGAAATCTCGTGGATCTCGGCATCGGAAAAACCCGGCGCGGTCACGGCGAAATAGATGCCGAAGACATCGCCGAAATCGTCGTTGACGATGGGCTGGGCCGCGCCTTCGGGCAGTTGCCCGGCGGCATCGGCGACGCGGTTGCGCAGCTCGTCCCAGACCTGCGGCAGCTCATCGCCCTTGACCGTCGGCAGGATTTCCACGTCGATACGCGACTGGCCGGGCTTGTTCGATGAGGTCACGGTATCCAGCACGCCCATCTGCTGAATCGCGGATTCCAGCGGCTCGGTCACTTCGCGCGCGACCTGCGCCGCCGTGGCGCCCGGATAGCTGGTAAAGACCACCGCCGTCTTGATCGTGAAGGCCGGGTCTTCCAGCCGCCCGACATTCAGATAGCCCCACAGCCCGCCCCCCAGACAACCCAGGATCAGCAGCCAGGTCAGCAGCGAGGCTTCGATCGCCTTGCGTGCAAGGTTCATGGCTGCCCCCCGTCATCCGACAGACCGCCAAAGCGACGCACGCGGTCGCCATCGGACAGCATGGCCGCGCCGGCAGCCACGATGGTCGCGCCGTGCTCCGGCCCCTCGATCATGCGGAAAGAGGTGCCCGATCCGGGCTCGATCACCACGTCATGGGCAGTCAGCGTTCCGGTCTGCGCGTCGCCCTCATCGGCGGCAAAGACCAGCACCTGCGCCGTGCCATCAGGCGCGAAACGCAATGCGCTGGCAGGCAGGATCACCACACCATTGCCATCCGCGCGCGAAATTTCGGTCAGCACGGTCGCCGAAGCGCCGGGCAGCAGATGGTCGGGCGTGTCCGTCGTCAGCGCGAAGGACACGCGATAGGTCTGGCCCACCTCGGTCGCCTCGGCGGTCAGTTCGCGAAATTCCAGCGGATACAGCGGGCCGTCATGAGTCAGCCGCGCCTTGGCCGCGAATTCCGGCTGTTCGCCGAACTTGCGAAACAGGATTTCGGGGGCCTTTATCTCGATCTGGACCTCGCTCATGTCATGGGCGCGCACGATCGGCTCGCCCGCCGCGATGGTCGCATAACGGTCCGCCAGACGCTGCGAGATCAGCGCGTCGAACGGCGCGATCAGGGCCGCGTCCTCAAGGTTTTCGACCGCATCGTCATAGCCGACCTGCGCCACGTCGCGGGCGGTGCGGGCATCGTCGATATCGGCCTGCGGCACGATCCCGGCACCCAGTTCGGTCACGCGTTTCAACTGTCTTTCGGCCTGATCCAGCTGGGCCTGCGCCTCGCGCACCGCGCGTTCGAAGGGACCGGTATCCAATTTGCCAAGCAGATCGCCCTGCTTGACGAATTCGCCTTCACGGATGGGCAGTTTCTCGATCTGACCTCCGGCGCGGAAGGACAGATCGACGGTATTCCGCGCCGTGATCCGGCCAAAGAAACGGCGACTGACGACATCCTGCGACGGCTGCACCACCATCAGCTTGGCCGGTCGCAGATCCTCCTGCGCCAAGGCCGGGACGGCGCAGAGCAGCGCAAGCAGCCCGGAAACAAGAAGAGAGAGTGATCTCATGAGAAACCTTCGAAGTGAAACCTGAAATGGGGGAAAGGTGGCGGGCGTCTGGACGGATGCCGCCCTCATGGCCCCGGCGCGTTATGGCGACGACCGGGCCGCACGCGCAGCCGGGTCACAGCCCGTGTTCCGGAAAATTGCGAAATCATGTGCGATATGCCTTCAAACTTCAGCGGATCTTGGCTAGACAATTACGGAACCGGGCAGTTCCGGAATTCTTTAGCGAGGTTCCCGTCAAAGTGAAAGCCGAAATCAAGGAACTGACCCGAGGCTGCCGTTTGCGCGGCAGGCCCCCTTCGGCCGAAGCGGCGGAAAGGATCGTCGAGGCCGCAACCGCGCTGTTTCTTGGCAAGGGTTACGGGGCCACGACCATGCAGGATGTCGCACGGCGCTTTGGCGGATCCAAGCAGACCATCTATGCCCGCTTTCCCGACAAGAAGGCGTTGCTGGAGGCTGTCGTGACCGCCTTCACCGAACGCAAGTTGCAGACCCCGCGCCAGCTTGCCGCCGCTGACGGCCCGGCGGATCAGATGTTGCGGCAACTGGCCCGCGCCATGCTGAACGCGATCATGGACCGCGACTCGGTCATGATGCTGCGGCTGGTGATTTCGGAATGCCAGGCCGCGCCCGATCTGGCCGAGATGATGGAACGGCGCTGGCGTCGACCGGGGCTTGAGCCTGCATTCCCCAAGTGGCGTGTCGTTTGAGGTGAAGATCGCCTGTATCCGAGCGCTAGACAAGGATTTTCTGCCGCAAGCGGCACCTGCGGTCGCGCA
>VAFL01000057.1 GCA_005768755.1 Paracoccus denitrificans
CTGATGTATCTGAACACCTGGGCGATGGATCATGTCTTTTTCAGCCAGACCCGGATGTGGATGGCGCTTTACATGGGCGGCGCCATGGCGCTGATCATGCTGGCCTTCATGCTTGGGATGTATCGCAACCAGCGCGCCAATATGACCGTCGCAGGCCTTTCAATTCTGGCCTTTGCCCTCGGCCTGTTTCTGGTTCGCAGTCAGGCAACGGTCGATGATACCGCCTGGATGAAGGCGATGATTCCGCATCACTCGATTGCGATCCTGACATCCACCCGCGCGGATATCTCGGATCCTCGCGTGCGGGCGCTGGCGGACAGCATCATCGAGGCCCAGACGCTGGAAATCGCGGAGATGAAGGCGCTGATCGCCGATCTGGAAGGCGGGCCAGCGGCGACGCCCGAGGTCGATGGGCGCTGATGCGATACGGTTCGGCAATCGCGGATCCCGCTGCGCTTGCCGCATTCATCTGAAGGTACAACCATTACGAGGAGCAATCACATGCTGACACGCAGACATTTCATCCGAACGACGACGGCGCTGTTCGCGGCCTCCGCCGCCAGCCCGCTTATGGCCTCGACCTGGCCCGACGCGGCGCAGAAGGCCGCCTGGGATGCCGAGGTGGAAGCCGGCGGCCCCAATCCTTGGGGCCTGCACCAGCGTTTCCTGCCGCAGCGGATTGTCGCGAATGACGGTCTGGTGCCGGGCGATATCCACGTCGATGCCGTGGCCCGATACCTGTACCACATCGAAGAGGGCGGCACGGCGATGCGTTACGGCGTGGCCATCGGTCGGGGCGATCTTTACGAGCCGGGGACCTATACAATCAAGCGCAAGGCCGAATGGCCGCACTGGACCCCGACCCGGAACATGATCGAGCGCGAACCCGAGGTCTATGCGCAGTATGAAAATGGCATGGAGCCCGGCCCCCGGAACGCGCTGGGTTCGCGAGCGCTCTATCTCTATCTCGGCGAGCGCGACACCTATCTGCGCATTCACGGCACGCCATTTCCGACCTCGATCGGCAGCCGCGCCAGTTCCGGCTGCGTCCGCATGGTCATGGCCCATATCAACGGGCTGTATCCACGGGTCCAGATCGGCGCGACGGCCTATCTCTATTCGCCGGAGGGCAGCGTGACGGCCGTCAGCTGAACGGCCGCCCTCCGGCGATGCCGGGTGTCAGGACGTACGCGCGTTGCAGATATGGTTGCCGTTGGCCGCCCGCAGCGGCACCAGCGTCGTTTCGACCGGCCCGACATGATAATACCAATAGCAATCATCCGCCGGGTCCAGCCGCGCCGTTGTCAGGTCCTGGTTGGGGCCGGCGATGGCGACGACCTCGTTCGGAATGGGATACGGCGAGGCCGCTTCGGCAGCGATATCGGGCGCCTGGGCCGCGCATCCGGCAAGGACGAGCAGCGTCAGGGCGATGGCGGCGGTTCTTTTCTTCATGGGAAACTCCTTGGCTATGGTGGTGTCGCGCCGGGGTGTTACGGCGCGCTGTCCTTGGTGATGCGGCTCTGGATTGCCCGTTCCCGTTCAGGCCAGGTAGATTTGATATAGGCCAGAACGGCGGCGATTTGGTCGTCACTCATGACATCGCCGAAGCCGGGCATGTCACTTTTATACCCATCGCCGACCACGGCGGCCGTGCCGTCGCGAATGATCTGTACCAGAAGCGCGTCGGCGTGATGCCATGTGTGACCGGTCTCGTCATGCGGGGGCGCCGGATAGCGGCCACTTGCGAGCGGGGTCTGCCAGTCCGGCTGGCCTTCCAGATCGGCGCCGTGGCAACTGGCGCAGTTATCGACGTAGAGCCGCTGGCCAAGCGCGATCACGGCCTGATCCTGCGCGGCTGTTCCGGTGGCCCCGCTGCCGCGCCAGAGGATCAGGATCGCAGCGGCCAGACCGACCGCTGCGATGAGGATGAGTGCGTTGCGCGTCATCTGCTACCCGTCCAGCGGAAAGGCGCGACCGTCACCGGCAATGCCGCCCCAGGCGATGACCTCGGCGGTGGCCTCGACCCCGCCACCCATGCCCGGCGAGTCGGCGGGCATCCCCGGCACGGCGATCCCGGTAATGTCGGGGCGCTGTTCCAGAAGCTGCCTTATGGCCGCGAAGGGCACATGGCCCTCGACGATATAGCCGCTGATCCGGGTCGTGTGGCAGGACCACACCAGGCGCCGCAGCAGCCGCAGCCGGGGTCCTTGGTGACACTCAGCAGGTTCGGCTTTTCGTCCGAACCGATGGCGGCAAAGGCAAGGGTAGAGGCTGTCGACAGTATCGCCGCGACCGCAAGGATCGCCCCGCGACGCGAGAAGTGATGATTGCTCATATCTGATGTCTTTCAGGATATTGCGCGCCGTAGGGTCATTCATCCCTGTCATGGCGCAGTTGATCGGCTTGTGGCCCCTCGGGCCATGTGGCGTCAGAGAGCAGCGGATCGCGGAGGGGGCAGCGGCAAGCGCGGCCTGGCCGATTTCATATCTTGCAGCGGGGGAAAGTGTCGGATTCGGCGTGGCAACCGGGCCGCGTTGGGCGTGATTTCGGCATTGCCGATGGCGGCACAGGCCGCACAGTCGCCATGTGGAGAATCCGGCTGCGTGGTGCAGCATTCATGCGCG
>VAFL01000040.1 GCA_005768755.1 Paracoccus denitrificans
CTGAAGTGGTCCGCCGCAATAGTTAGGAAACGGAGGATTGAAGATGGGAACGAAGCGGCCGAAACCGGAAGAGATTATATCGAAACTGCGGCAGGTTGAGGTTCTGATGGGGCAAGGGATGTCCCCCAGAAACTGGCCAACGGATCGAAAATACCGCGCGCGCTTGCTATCGCCTGGTATTTTGTTGCGTTGACCAATTCCGAGATCAAGGCGGACGCACTTACCGAATTTCTGGAAGGCTACCAAACTGAAGTGCCCTTAGAGATCGCGGAGCTCTGGGCGATCCCGACATTTCTGCGTTTCGTGCTGACCGAAAACCTGCGACGCTTGGCCGAGCGGGTAACGCTTGCCCGCACACGCCGATCCGAAGCGAACCGCATTGCCGACGCGATCGCGGTCAGCGTCGATCGGGCTGCAATCAAGAGCCTGATCGAGCGTGAGGCGCGACTGATCCGTGTGGATACGGTAGCGTCCCAGTTGCACTACCGACTGCGCGACGGTGGGGCACGTGCTCAGTTCGCCATGTCCGAAATCGAGAAGACGATCATCGCCCAAGGCTCGATTCATGACGCTGTACAGGCCGAATATGCCCGGCAGTCCCGGGGGAACGTCACGACGGGAAATATAGTTCAAAGCCTTCGCAGGCTAGGTGAGATCGACTGGCTGAAATGGTTCGAAGAGGTCAGCCTGGTCGACCGCATGCTGGTCGATGCATCTGAATTCGGTCGTCTGGACAAGCCCACACGCAGCGCCTATCGCGAAGTGATAGAACGCATCTCGCGCCGCTCGGAAATTAACGAGCGGGTGGTCGCAGAACGCGTTCTTCAAATGGCGGCTCGGACCGACACGCCGCGGGTCATCGGGCACTTTCTTGTCGGCGGCGACAGGCCGGCATTCGAAGAATTCTGCGGCTATCGAAGGCCGCTGACAGAACAGATTTCTCGGGGCTATCGCGCACTTGATTGGGCTGGAGTGGCGTTGCCAATCCTGCTTTTCACAGCAGTCTTCGTCCTTTTCTTCGGTTGGCTTTTGCCGAGCGCCATTCCGGGCTGGGCAACGATGTTGCTTTTGTGCCTCGTGGCGCTTCCGGCGTCAGAGACGGCAAGCCGCCTTGTCGCCTTCATCGCGGCAAGGACAGTTCGCCCGCAGCGGTTGCCGGCACTGGACTATCTCGATCACGGGCCACCAGCAGAGGCCCGGACCCTGGTTGTCATCCCCGCGATGCTGACCAGCCTGGACGTGATTGATGAACTCGCGGACATGATCGAGTTACATTACCTTTCGAACCCGCGAGGCGATGTCTTCTTCGCACTACTGACGGACTGGCGCGACGCAGACAGCGAGACGCAGCCAGATGACGAGCGCCTTGTTGCAGCGGCAAGCCAGCGGATCGAGGCACTTGCCGAGCAATACGGTCATGGTGGCATCAGACGCTTTTTCCTGCTTCACCGGCGCAGGCTCTGGAACCCGTCAGAGGGCGTCTGGATGGGGTGGGAGCGCAAGCGCGGCAAGTTGGCCGAGTTGAATGCACTGCTGCGGGGCGATGCGGACACTTCATTTTTGCCCGTCGGCCCGACGCCGCCTGAGGGGATCCGCTATGTAGTGACGTTGGACAGCGACACACGTCTGCCTCGCGAAACAGTCCCGGCGCTTGTCGGTAAGATGGCGCATCCCATAAACCAACCTGTTGCGCGCGAAGACGGCATCGTCATCCAAGGGCATGCCGTGATGCAGCCACGCGTGACCCATTCGCTGACAACCGGCCCCGAAGCGTCGCTGTTTCAGCGTATATTCTCTGTCAATCGCGGGCTTGATCCCTACAGCTTCACGGCATCCGACCTGTATCAGGATCTGTTTTCGGAAGGCAGTTTCACCGGCAAGGGGATCTATGACGTCGATGCTTTCGAAGCAGCAGTCGGCGGAAGGATCGCCGAGAACACGGTTCTTAGCCACGACCTGCTTGAAGGCTCTTTGGCGCGGGCCGCGCTGATTTCAGATGTCGAGGTGGTCGAGGATTTCCCGCTTAGGGTTTCGACGGAAGTCAGTCGTCAGAACCGTTGGGCGCGAGGCGACTGGCAGCTGCTTCCGTTCATTTTCGATCCGCGAAACGGGTTGAACGGTCTGGCGCGGTTCAAGATGTTCGACAATCTGCGCAGATCGCTCGTGCCGGTCTGCTGGGTTCTGGCATCGATCGCTGGTTGGCTGATCCTGCCGGGGGTTCATGCCGCGGTATGGCAGATGTCGCTTGTCGCCCTGATGGGGCTGGTTGAACTGCTTCAGGTGAACGTCGGCATGTCGAACCGGCGCCATGGTGTCGCGCTGAGGTACTATCTCGGGTGGCTCATGCATGATGCTGGCGCCTATCTGCTGGAACTGGCGCTGCGGATCACTAGCAGTGCGCAACGCGCTGCAAACATGGTCCACGCAATCTTTCTGGGCGTCTGGCGAAGGTTCGTCAGTCACAGGAACCTGCTGGAGTGGAAGACCGCACGCGAAGCTTCCCGCATGTCAGCCACGGGCTGGTGGGGGATCTATATCGCGGGTTGGCCAAGCGCTGCCATTGGTATCGTGGCCCTGCTGGCAACGGGTTGGCTGAACCCTTCTGCGCTTCCTGTCGCGATCGTCATATCGTCTCTCTGGATCGCCGCACCATGGATCTCGGAGCGCATCTCCAGACCGCTTGAGACCGAGGACCGCCTTACGCTCTCGAAGGCTGATGAAGCAAAGCTGCGCAGTATCGGACGCCAAACCTGGCGGTATTTCGAGGAGTTCGTCGGCCCTGAAACCAACCATCTTCCCCCCGACAATTTCCAGGATCACCCGTCGCCCAAGCTGGCCGAACGCACTTCGCCGACCAATATCGGCCTTTATCTGATGTCGATTATGTCGGCGCGCGATCTGGGCTGGATCGGATTTGAGACGGCGATTTCGCGCATCAGCGACACGATCGAGACGCTGGAACGAATGCCACGCTATCGTGGCCACTTTTATAACTGGTATGACACCCGGACGCTGGCGGTTCTGCCGGCGCGCTATGTCTCGTCGGTGGACAGCGGCAACCTTGCCGGGTTGCTGATTGCGCTTTCATCAGGGTTGCGCCAGTGGGCCACGGGGACCGCTGCGGCTGGCGAGGTCAAGGCCAACGGGATCGCAGACACTTTATCCTTGTTGCACGTAGCGCATGATGCCCTTCCGGCAGGGGCGCGCGACGCCAGGGAACTGCGCGCCACATTGCAAAGCCGCATATCCGGCTTCAACTCGCGGTATCAGCAACTTCTTGACGACCACCAGACAGCGCCCGTCAACTTCCCCGACATTTGCCTGCTGGCCAGGGACGTAGAACGGCTTGCCAGCGATCTGGACGCCACCGAGGACAACGATGCAGCGACCGAATTGCTGTGGTGGGCACGGGCGTTGCGTAAACACTGCGATGACGTGTTGCAACCGGGTCCCGACGGCCGCGATGCGATCAATGGCGCCAGTCTAAGACTGCGTGTTCTGGCAGAGCGGGCAAGGGCGCTTGCCTTTGAGATGGATTTCAGCCTTTTCGTCCGGCCGGACAAGCAGCTTCTGTCAATCGGGTTTCGCCCGGACGAGGATGAACTGGACGACAGTTGCTACGACCTTCTGGCGTCGGAAGCCCGCCTGACCTCGTTTCTCGCGATCGCGAAGGGGGATATTCCGAAGGATCATTGGGCGCAGCTCGGCCGGCCGTACGCGGCGCTCAGGAATCGCGCTGCGCTGCTGTCATGGTCCGGCTGCATGTTCGAATATCTGATGCCGCCCCTTCTGATGCGCGAGCGACAGGGCGGAATCCTGCACCATTCGAACAGCGTCGCCGTCGATGTCCAAATCGAACACGGCCAGGCGCGGAACTTGCCCTGGGGCATTTCGGAAAGCGCCTTTAGCGCGCGCGATCGCGACATGAACTACCAGTATTACGCCTTTGGCGTGCCCGCTCTTGCGCTGAAACGCGGTGGCGGTGAGCCTGTCATTGCCCCATATGCTTCGATTCTTGCGGCGCAGATCCGTCCCGAAGCCGCGATCCGCAATCTCTCGGCGCTGCAGGAACTCGGCGCGCTGAGCCCCTGGGGCTTTTACGACGCGGTCGATTTCAGCCAAGCGCGTCAGAGCGGCGATAATGGATATGAGGTCGTCCGCAATGTGATGGCCCACCATCACGGCATGTCCGTCATGGCCATCGCGAATGTCGTGCTTGAAGGGATACACCGAGACCGCTTCCACGACGATCCCGTCGTGCGGGCTGCCGAATTGTTGCTGCAGGAAAAATCTCCGCGAGACATCGTCCCGGTCACGCAAGCTCCGTCGAGAACGGACCACTCGCCTGCTGGCCATTCCTCATTCTCTGACGCGCTTTCATACATCGAAGAACCGGGCAAGGCCGCGCCAGAGGTTGCGCTACTCTCGAACGGACATTTCGCGACGGTGATTTCGGCGACTGGCGCCGGCAGGTCGGTGCTGGACGGCCGCGCGCTGAACCGTTGGCATGCGGACCCGACCTGCGACGATTGCGGCATTTTCATCACCATGCGTGATGTGCAAAGCGGCGAATGGTGGTCCGCCACAACCGCACCCAGAGCCATGCCCGACGAACGCTCAAGTGCTGTGCTGACCGATCATAAGGCCGAGTTCCTGAAGACCGCGAATGCCATCGAAAGCCGGTTGGAAGTCATCGCGGCAACTGAAGCCAATGCTGATGGCCGAAGGCTGACCCTGCGCAATAGATCCGGGCGCGATCGCACGATCGAGGTAACTTCATACGGCGAAATCGTGCTGGATCAGCCGGCCTCGGATGACGCGCATCCTGCCTTTTCCAAGATGTTTGTGCGGACGGAAATCCGTCGGAACGGCAATCTCATCGTTGCTGAACGTCGCCCGCGCGATCCCAAGGGCAAGGCCAGTTTCATGGCGCATCTGGTGGCCGGTCCTGACAGTGCGCTGCCGGCTGCGGCCGAGGCCGAAACCGACAGACACGCCTATATAGGACGCGGCAGGTCGCTGAGCGATCCCGCAGCACTCGACGTAGGTGCAACTCTGACGGGCTCGCAGGGATACACGCTCGATCCAATCTTTTCGATCCGTAGGCGCGTTCGGGTGCCAGCAGGGAAGTCGGTCAGCCTGGTCTTCTGGACGATCATGGCGACGACCGAGGAAGAGCGCGACACGGCGGCAGACCACTATACACGCCCCGCAGTCTTCGACCATGAATTGAGGCTTGCCTGGACCTGGAGTCAGGTGCAGCTGCGCCATATTGGCGTCACGCTCGAAAGCGCACGACTTTTCCGGCAGTTTGGCAGTCTGCTCGTTTACGCGCGCGACGCCTTGACCGTGTCGCACCCGCAACAGCGGACGGCCTTGGGTCAACAGTCGGATCTTTGGCCGATGGGAATCTCTGGCGACCTGCCGATCATCCTGATCCGCATTGATGACGAGGCCGACCTGCCCATCGTTGCCGACGCCTTGCGCATGCACGAATTCTTGCGCGTCCGGTCGGTTCCGGCTGAAATCGTCATCGTGAACGAGCATGCCTCGAGCTATAGTCAGGAACTTCAGCACGCGATCCAGAACCTGTGCGACATCAATGTTTCCCAGGCCGGCACGCAGGACGGATCGCGACAAGTCCACGCTGTTCGCCGCGATCAGATGAGCGAGGCCAGCTACAACACGCTTGTCGCTGCCGCGCGGATCGTTCTGCATACACGGAACGGAAAACTGGCCGAACAGATCGCCCGACTTCCGGTCACTGTCCCGCCAGCGCCACCGGCGCCGAGCGTCAGCGAACCGCCGCCGGATCGCCGCCCTGAAAAGCCTGAACCGACACCGCTGCAATTTTGGAACGGTTATGGCGGCTTCTCCGAGAACGGACGCGAATATGTCATGCGGCTGCGCGCCGACCAGCCGACGCCGCACCCTTGGATCAACGTGATTGCGCGCGAAGACTTCGGCTTTCACGTCTCCGCCGAAGGGGCGTCCTACACCTGGGCAGAGAATTCGCGCGATTACCGGGTGACACCTTGGTCAAATGATCCGGTATCAAACCCGCCGGGCGAGGCGATCCTGATCCACGATCCCGCAACAGGCCGCGTTGCGACGCCGTTTCCGGCCCTGTGTCAGGATCCGACCATCGTGTTCGAGATCGCCCATGGCCTCGGTTATACGCGTTTCTCGGCCGATTTCGGATGGGTCAGCATCGAAGCCGTCCTGAGCCTTGCCGAACATCAGCCGGCAAAGTTAACAAAACTGCGTGTCACCAACCGGTCGGGTCGTGACCTTTCACTGCAGGGGATCGCCTATGCGCAGGTCGTCATGGGCAACAATCATGACCGCTCCGCCCCGATGTTGCGCGCGCAGACGGATCCGGAAAGCGGATCAGTGCTGCTGACGAACCCTTACTCGATCGAATTCGCGGGTCGGACAACGGTGCTGACATGCGACCAGAAGATCGACGCCGCCTGCGCCTCGCGCGCCCAGTTTCTGGGCCGGAACGGACAGCTTTCCCGACCAGGTGCTTTGCAGCATTGGCCCTTGCGGACCTCTGGTAGTGAAGGGCTACGAACTGACTCCGACCCCTGCGCGGCGCTTCGGTGGACTTTCAGCCTCGCCCCAGATGAAACGGTCGAGGCGACCGTTGCCCTGGCGAATGCGGCTGACGGGGATGTCACGTCATTGATTGACGCCGTTCGCCAGCCCCAGGCAGCTGACCGCGGTCTTGCTGCAACGACGGACGAATGGCTTGATTTCGTATCGATCCTTCAGGTCAGCACACCCGATCCGAAACTTGACCTGCTTGTGAACAGCTGGCTGCCCTATCAGGCCAGAGGCTGCCGCGTACTCGCAAGATCGGCCTTCTACCAGGCCTCGGGCGCATTCGGCTTCCGTGACCAGTTGCAGGACACTGCCGCGCTGATCCTGCAGGATCCCGATCTCTGCCGGCGCCAGATCCTGAACGCCGCCGGCAGGCAGTTCGCGAAAGGCGACGTACAGCACTGGTGGCTGCCGCGCACCGGCGCCGGCGTTCGTACCATGATTGCGGACGATGTGCTCTGGCTGGGCTTCATCACCGCGCATTTCATCGCGTCGACCGGTGATGTCTCGATCCTTGACGAGATGTTGCCCTTCATCACAGGCCCGGAACTGGCGGATGGCGAACATGACAGCTTCTTCCAGCCCGAAAGAAGCGAGGTGACCGCCACCCTTTTCGAACATTGCGCCCGCGCCCTGGATCTGGCGATGGCCCGGACGGGGCCGCAGGGACTTCCGCTGATCCTGGGCGGCGACTGGAACGACGGCATGAATCGCGTTGGCGAAAAGGGCAGGGGTGAAAGCGTCTGGATGGGGTGGTTGCTGTGCGCTACGGTCGATGCCTTCGCGCCGCTGGCAGAAGCTCGTGGCGACGAGCGGCGCGCCAAAAGCTGGCGTCGCCACCGTGCTTCCGTGTCCGCTGCATTGGAAAGCGCGGGCTGGGACGGGGCATGGTATCGTCGCGCCTATTACGATGACGGAAGCCCCTTGGGTTCGGCTGACAGCGTGGAGTGCCGCATTGACAGCATCGCGCAAAGCTGGGCGCTGATTTCTGGCGCGGGCCGCGCTGATCGTGCTGAACGAGCTGTTAACGCGGCACTTGACCGGCTGTTCGACAAGAAGGCGGGCATCCTGCGCCTGTTCACACCACCCTTCGCCAATACTGAAGCCGAACCTGGATATATCAAGGCATATCCGCCAGGCGTGCGCGAGAATGGGGGGCAATACACGCATGCGGCAGCATGGATGATCTATGCTCTCGCCAAATCTGGCGACGGGACGCGCGCGCATGCGCTTTTCGATGCCATAAGCCCTATCACGCATGCGTCCGACCGCGCATCTGCCGAACAGTATCGGGTCGAGCCCTATGTCGTCGCAGCTGACATCTACGGCGATCAGGACAAGTTGGGGCGTGGAGGGTGGACTTGGTATACTGGTTCAGCAGGCTGGACATATCGGGCCGCAGTTGAGGGGATACTGGGCATTAGCCGGGTTCCCGGCGGGATAACCGTGAAGCCGAACTTGCCCGAAGACTGGCCCGGCTACGAGGCGCGCGTGAAAATCAATGGTCGCTCGAGGCATGTGAGCGTCAGACGCAACGCAGTTTCGGTCATCGTCTTCGTGGATGGCGAGAAAATCGGCGATGATGAGCTGATCAGATTCTGAAGCATCGTGAAGCTCTTATCCTTCAGCGCGCGACTTCGCGCTGTCGGAAGCTGAGCCGGAAACTAGGCTCCGGACCCATTGATTTCAGGCTGTTCGCGTGATTCAGGCTTTGCAAAAAGACCTGATCTATGAGCAACGTTTTCTGGCTGACTGACGCGCAGGTCGAGCGTCTAAAACCCTATTCACCGAAGTCTCGCGGCAAGGCGCGTTGACGACCGGCGTGTGCTGAGCGGCATAATATTCATAAAACGCAATCGGTTGCGATGGTGTGATAATGGCGTATTCGCCCGGATTCTGATGGGCCTGGCCGCCGAGGAAACCGATCACAGTGATCAGCCCCACCTGAGTGGTCCAGTTTGATTGTTAGTGCATGACCGGCGCACGGTCCATCGCGACGATGGTTTCCGGGGCCGGTGGGCGATAGCCC
>VAFL01000058.1 GCA_005768755.1 Paracoccus denitrificans
GGAGCCTCAGGCAGGGAGAGGATTCTCTGTTCATGAAGGAGTAGAAGATCTGGGGAAGGAGCACAAACACTGAATTCCTAGCTCAGAAATGGGGGCCCCAGACCTTGAGCAGCAGGAGCAAGGCCCATGGCCTGAGGCTGGTGTGCAGGCCTGGTGAGCAGGCCCCAGGGTGGGTGTGACCAGGAAGGGGGGACAGTAGCCTGGGACAGACCCAGAGCCTCCTCCCCGGGTGCAGCAGGGGGACAGGAGTCCTGGAGGCAGTGTCCCTGGAACCCCACGGGAATGTGCAGGCAAGGCTGAGGGGAGTGAGCATTTGTTAGGGGGATGTTTGCAGACCTTCTCACCCCAGGGGGAGGAGAATTCAGGGAGGAGCATGAGTTGAATGTCCAAGGTCAGGCTGCAGTACCTGGGACAGTGGGCACAATGAAGTGGGGGTGGAGATGAACCCTAACTTCTGCACCCACCTGCACATCCCCAGGACCTCAAGCACAGGGAGGCAGAGCTGGGGGCTCTCTCTCATCCCTTCTGCAACTGGGAGGAGGAGAATATATCCTGGTCAACAATTCCGCCCCAAATTCCTCTCCCTGATTTTGGTCATGGAGGGGCCCTGGAGGATCCTCCTGAGCTGTGGGGGCCTGGAGCTGACAGCAGGTGGGCCCTGGACCTAGACACACGCAGGAACTGCCTTCTAGGGCCAGCACCCCATGGACCCCAGGGGAAGAACCCCAGTCCCCTGCTGCCCCAGCCTGGGTACCCCCTGACTGATGAGGGGACAGGAACCCAGAGCAGAGCCCCCTGCCTCCCGTGCTCTGGGTCCTGACCCCTTCTGCATGGAAGACAGGCCATAACAAAGTCACACTCAGCCTTCCTAAGGCTGCACCTCATGAACCCAAATGTCTCAGAATCACCTGCTGTGCCTCCTCCCTGGGGACTGTCTTCAACTGTCCCCACTGCTCCACTGCTTCTCCAGGATCAGAGTGAGGCTCAGGGTCAGCACGATCCCCAGGGCAGGGAGCACATGGACAAGGACATCAGGGATGCTGCCCCCATGGACTCCACTATGGGTCCCTGAAGCCTGGTCTCTCTCTGTCTCTGTGTCTCACCCCAGCTCCTTCTCTGTCAGTGGAGCCTCTATCCACAATCCTGGTGGGGAGACCACAGGCTCGCTCTCTCTCTACGATCTCCTCTGTCTGTGGCCCCAGGTGCGTGCTATAATTACAGGTTTATAGAAGACCAAGCTCTATTTTTCAAAGTTTCCTGTGTTGCAGCTGAAGGACCTCCTGCAGTCATCACCAGATCCACAAGGGCAGATCCGACCTTGACATTGGTTATGGAGAGGCTGAGACCCTCACTACACAAGACCTTCTGTTCCTGAAGGGACAACGCTGGATCCCACCCTCTGTGACCACGGAGGTCGTGGTTCAATTCCAGGCACGGCTCTGACACATCACAATGCCTGACCCCCCCGCCCTGGGGACACACTCTGACATCTGGACTAAGGGGCTCATGTGAAGTTTCTTTGCTCCCTTTTCTAACTGCCTGTTCAAACTCCCTCAGAACCCCTCCCTCCTATCCTCCCCCTTTCAAGGACAGGGGGTCACACCTCCTTGAGCAGTGGATGGGATGATGTCACCCTGTCAGCTCCATCATGGATCCCAGACTCCTAGATGACCTTCTCTGTCTGTACAAAGGTGCTGTCGCTCTGGGGTAGAGTTTACTGAGCTGTGACAACACAGCAGTGGTGTGGCCGCCCTCAACAGGCCCTGTAGGAGAGTGACATCACCAGGAATGCAGTCACCTCACACACTCACCCTCCTCCTTCCTCCCCCTGCTGTCAATACCTGGCCTCCTTAGGACCTCTAGATTCCCACCTCTTCCAAAATACAATGAGATTCCCAAGATGTGGAATTTAGTCTTTTATGTTATTCGTCCTGAAGAAATGTGCAGTTAATATTCATGCATGTTTTTGAACTTAAGAAC
>VAFL01000059.1 GCA_005768755.1 Paracoccus denitrificans
TCCATGCCGAACACAGCAGTTAAGCCCTAGAACGCCTGAAGTAGTTGGGGGTTGCCCCCTGTTAGATACGGTAGTTGCTTAGCCAAAGGAAGTTTAGCTTAGTTGAAAGAGTCCAGTGGACTGTTTCAAGTAGTAGATAGGGAAAGCCAAGCTTTCCTCACTGCCCAGCTGAGTTAAAGTTCCAACCATGGGAGTTTAGCTCAGCTGGGAGAGCATCTGCCTTACAAGCAGAGGGTCAGCGGTTCGAACCCGTTAACTCCCATAGTATTGAAAAGATACAGGTCCCGTAGTGTAGCGGTTATCACGTCGCCCTGTCACGGCGAAGATCGCGGGTTCGATTCCCGTCGGGACCGTTGAAAAAGTCCAGTGGACTTTTTCAATCTGGAAATAAGACAAGCGTAGCTTGTTACATTTTTAGAATAAAAGACTCGTTAGCTCAGTTGGTAGAGCAATTGACTTTTAATCAATGGGTCACTGGTTCGAGCCCAGTACGGGTCATGTCAGCGGGTTTGGCGGAATTGGCAGACGCACCAGATTTAGGATCTGGCGCTTAACGGCGTGGGGGTTCAAGTCCCTTAACCCGCATAATAGAGAGCCGGCTTAGCTCAGTTGGTAGAGCATCTGATTTGTAATCAGAGGGTCGCGTGTTCAAGTCATGTAGCCGGCATTAATAGAATGCGAACGTAGTTCAGTGGTAGAACATCACCTTGCCAAGGTGGGGGTCGCGGGTTCGAATCCCGTCGTTCGCTTGTGAGGAGCCGGGGTGGCGGAACTGGCAGACGCACAGGACTTAAAATCCTGCGATGGTTCACATCGTACCGGTTCGATTCCGGTCCTCGGCATAACATTTATAGAGCACCCTTAGCTCAACTGGATAGAGTACCTGACTACGAATCAGGCGGTTAGAGGTTCGACTCCTCTAGGGTGCATTTTTTTCGGGAAGTAGCTCAGCTTGGTAGAGTACTTGGTTTGGGACCAAGGTGTCGCAGGTTCGAATCCTGTCTTCCCGATTTATGGCGGTGTAGCTCAGCTGGCTAGAGCGTCCGGTTCATACCCGGGAGGTCGGGGGTTCGATCCCCTCCGCCGCTATAATTTAGTTATATGGATTGACTTTGGACCTTTAGCTCAACTGGTTAGAGCACTCGGCTCATAACCGAGCGGTCGTAGGTTCGAGTCCTACAAGGTCCATTAAACGGAGGATTACCCAAGTCCGGCTGAAGGGAACGGTCTTGAAAACCGTCAGGCGTGTAAAAGCGTGCGTGGGTTCGAATCCCACATCCTCCTTTTAAAAGATATCGCGGGATGGAGCAGCTAGGTAGCTCGTCGGGCTCATAACCCGAAGGTCGTAGGTTCAAATCCTGCTCCCGCAATATAGAGTATTAGAGATAATATTTATAGTTGGCTCGGTAGCTCAGTTGGTAGAGCAATGGATTGAAGCTCCATGTGTCGGCGGTTCGATTCCGTCTCGCGCCATAACAATTTAATAAGAGGAAAGATAGCGAAGAGGCTAAACGCGGCGGACTGTAAATCCGCTCCTTCGGGTTCGGGGGTTCGAATCCCTCTCTTTCCATCCTTAACGGGCATAGTTTAAAGGTAGAACTAAGGTCTCCAAAACCTTCAGTGTGGGTTCGATTCCTACTGCCCGTGTTAAAATATGGCGGGTGTGGTGAAGTGGTTAACACATCAGATTGTGGCTCTGACATTCGTGGGTTCGATTCCCATCACTCGCCTATTTTATTGGGGTATAGCCAAGCGGTAAGGCAAGGGACTTTGACTCCCTCATGCGTTGGTTCGAATCCAGCTACCCCAGTTTAAATTTTATATTTAAAGCCGGCGTGGCGGAATTGGCAGACGCGCTGGACTCAAAATCCAGTGTCCTCACGGACGTGCCGGTTCGACCCCGGCCGCCGGTATTCTTGAAAAGACAAGGTTTCTAGACCCTTGTCTTTTTTGTATTTTAAATATTTTAACTTTATAAGTAACCAAAATGTTACGTAACCGCTCCATAACGAGGTATCTAGTAATCCTCTCACTCCTCCAGTATACTGTTAGTAGAAAACAGAATTGGAGGCTATTGTGATGTCACAACCT
>VAFL01000024.1 GCA_005768755.1 Paracoccus denitrificans
CGCAAGTCCGTGTCGGTGAGGCGCTATCTAGGCCGCACGAAAAATACCCGCAAGAGGGAATGTCAGAAAAAGTTCAAAAAACTTATATTCTATTGTTTTCCCTGAATATTTTTCACGACGCGGACAACCGGCCCCAGACGCAGCCCAAGCAGCAAGAGAATCAACCCAGCACAACCCAAAGGCCACCAGCCCCATGACTTCAGCGCCCAAAGCCAGTGATGAATGGCAAGAACCGAACTGGGCGCCGAAAAGTGTGAGTGGAATCAGGACGCCGTCTTCATCAGGACGATTCCGCCAACGATCATGACCGCCGCCGCGATTCGCATGAGCGAAGCCGCCTCGCCCAGCAAAGTGATGCCAAGGATGAAAGCCCCGACCGAGCCGATTCCCGTCCACACGACATAAGCCGTCCCCAGCGGCAGCACCTGCATCGCGCGAGCCAGAAGCCAGAAACTTCCGATCATCGCCACCACGGTGACCGCGCTATAGCCCAGGCGGGTGAAGCCATGCGATTGTTTCAAAGTATAGGCCCAGACCACTTCAAGCAGGCCCGCGACGATAAGTTGCAACCAGATCATGGCAATATTCCCCTACAGGCCGTCCTGAATGCTATGCCATGCTGGCAGGGGTCGTCCCCTTCGAACTGAAGAATAAGAAGTTTCGGCAACCGGGCAAGCCATCGGCAAGATTATTTTGCCAATGGTTGCAAAGGGGAAACCACCGCGTCGTTTAACTGTCAGTTGGCACGATCATCCCCTTGCCCAAGACAGCCCGTCGCGTTTCAACTGGCTTACGCAGGGTCGAGGACAACATGACAAAACAGATCGATACGCAGCCGGTGGCCGTCGGGGTGTCCTGGATGGTCTGTAGCCTGGGATCGTTCATTGGCATGGCAGTTGCCTCCAGAGAGCTTTCGGCAAATCTGTCAGTATTTCAGATCCTGTTTTTCCGATCTGTCGTCGGCCTGTGCGTCATCTGTCTGCTCATGCCGCGGCTATGGCCCGAAATGCGCCAGATGCGCAGCATCCCATTAAACTTCCTGCGCAATACGACCCATTTCGGTGCGCAATACTGTTGGACGCTTGGCGTCGCCTTATTGCCGCTGGCCGAAGTTTTTGCACTGGAATTTACCATGCCCGTCTGGGTGGCCATTTTTGCCTTCCTGATTCTGGGCGAGCGCGTCACACAATCGCGGATGATCGCCATCGGGGTCAGCTTCTTGGGTGTGTTGGTGATCTTGCGTCCCGGGATCGAAGTGCTGGACCCGGCCTCTTTCGTCGTGCTTATTGCAGCGGCCGGCTATGGCATGTCAGCGGTGCTGGTGAAGCTGTTGACCCGCAGTAATTCACCGGGCGTCATCGTGGCGTGGATGATCCTCATGCAATTGCCGATGGGCCTGGCGCTTGCCGTCTTCGACTGGCGGCCGGTTGTCGCGGGTAACCTGCCCTGGATCGTGCTGGCCGGGCTGATGGGGCTTTCGGCCCATTATACCATGGCGCGGGCGTTCCGAATCCTCGACGCCTCGGTGGCGATCCCGATCGACTTTCTGCGGATGCCGCTGATCGCCCTTGTCGGCTTTTATATGTACGGCGAACCGCTGAGCGTCTGGCTGCTGATCGGCGCAGGGATGATCCTGTTGGCGAATTATTTCGCGCTGCGGGCTGAAAAGCGCCGAACCGTCAGTGCGTCCGCTATCCTTCGCCCTTGACCAGTACAACCCGACATCAACATGGCCTTCAATCCGATCACCCGCATTACGGATAACCGCTGGCTGATCAGGCTGAACAGCCGGGCCTTCCATGTACCTGCGGAACATCCGCCGGCCGCCGCATGGCTGGTGTTTCATCAACCGGATCTGCCAGGCTTGCTTGAAGAAATCGCCGCCGAGAGAATGTGGGCATGTCGTGCCGCGGGTCATCCGCTGGACGGGGTCTCGTGGCAGGCGGCCGGCTATCGCCACTATCTGTTTCTCGCAGAGCGTTACCGCGGATTGCAGGACGAAAGGCGGTTCGCCGAATTTGGCCCGTCATCGTTGCGTTACCCCTCCCCGTTTTTCAGGGCTTGGGATGAACGCTTTCTGAACCGGGACTTTCTGCAGTTCTCGTGCGACGAATGCGGACTTACTGGGGCGCCACAGCAAGCGGTGCTGAACACATGGCAAAGCGGCGAGGGCCGGGCGATGAGCTGGGGCGAGCAGATCGAATGTCCGTCCTGCAGAACCCGAATTGCATCGCGGCAGACTGGCGCGAATAATTGACACAAACTGCAGCTGTTCGTCGCTGAACGAAAAAGGCGCGGCCGAACGGCCGCGCCTGATGATTTCGATCCCGTATAAGATCAGCGCTTCGAGAACTGGAAGCTGCGGCGGGCCTTGGCCTTACCGTATTTCTTCCGTTCGACAACGCGGCTGTCGCGGGTCAGGAAGCCGGCGGCTTTCAGCGCGGCACGCAGGCTGGGTTCATGCAGTTGCAGGGCCTTCGAAATGCCGTGCTTGACCGCACCGGCCTGACCCGACAGGCCGCCGCCGGTGACCGTGGCGACGACATCATACTGACCGGCAACGCCGGCGATGTCGAAGGGCTGGCGCAGGATCATCTGCAGCACCGGACGAGCGAAATACTCGCTCATGTCCTTGCCGTTGACAGTGACCTTGCCCGAACCGGGCTTCACCCAAACGCGGGCAACTGCGTCTTTACGCTTGCCGGTCGCGTAGGAACGGCCGAACTGGTCGCGCACCTGCTCACGCACGGGGGCGGCAGCATTTGCGGCCGCAGGCGCGGCGGCGGTTTCCGTCACAGCGTCTTTCAGCTGGTCGACGGATTTGATGTCTTCGGCCATGATTACGCGCTCCGGGTGTTCTTCTTGTTCAACGCCTTGACGTCGAGGACTTCGGGCTGCTGCGCTTCGTGCGGATGCTCGGCGCCGGCATAGACGCGCAGGTTCGACATCTGTTGCTTGCCCAGCTTGTTGCGCGAGATCATGCGCTCGACCGCCTTGGTCACGACGCGCTCGGGATGTGCGCCTTCCAGCAGCTGGCGCGCGGTGCGGAACTTGATCCCGCCCGGATGGCCGGTGTGCCAGTAGTAACGCTTTTCGTCGCGCTTATCACCGGTCATCTGCACCTTGTCGGCGTTGATGATGATGACGTTGTCGCCCATATCCATGTGCGGTGTGTAGGTCGGCTTGTGCTTGCCACGCAGGCGCATGGCAACGATGGAGGCGAGACGGCCAAGAACGACGCCCTCGGCGTCGATCAGGATCCAGTTCTTCTCGATCTCCGCCGGTTTTGCGGTGTAGGTCTTCATGTGTCAGCCCTTTTGGGGGTTCAAATTCGAGATGGCGGTGTATCCGCGATACGGCCCCACAGGTCAAGCACGACAAATCACTTATTTCGCAACAAAATCATATCGTTGCAAAATAGGTATTTAATTACCACATCATAAGTCGCTCTGTCACAGGCTTTTTGGCGGAATCGCGTACGTCATCGAGGCCCGCGCAACAGGATCGGCGACGCCTTCGGAATAGATCAGCGTATCTGCAATGGCCAGATTACGGCCCAGCTTCAGCACCCGGCACTCTGCCCGCATGTCCTGCCCGGCAGCGGGCTTGCGCAGGAAGTCGATCGACGCATTCGTGGTCACGGCAAGCGGCACTTTTCCGATCCGCGACAGGATCGCACAATAGATTGCCACATCCGCAAGCGCGAACATGGTCGGCCCCGACACCGTTCCCCCGGGACGAAGGTGCGCGTCGCGAATTTTCAGCACCGCCACCAACCGCTCCTCATCCGCCGACGCTATGGAAAAATCCCCGGCGAGCTGTGGGAAATCCTCGGCCAGAAAGGCCGCAAGCGCCGCCGCATCCATCTTCAAACCCATGCCTTCCCCCTGATCCCGCTTTGTGGCTATGCTGCGCCAAGCTCTGGGAGGAAAGCAACGATGTCGGACCTTATCTTACGCAACGACACGGGCCGTGTGGTGCGACTGACGCTGAACAGTCCACAGAATTTCAACGCCCTCTCGGCCGAAATGATCGCGACGCTTTATACAACGCTCGCCTCTGTCAGCGCCGAAGAGAACGTCCGCGCCATCATCATCGCCGCAGAAGGCAAGGCCTTCAGCGCCGGTCATGACCTGCGCCAGATGCAGGCGGCGCGGGCCAATCGTGACGGGGGACGGGCCGGGTTCGGTGCGCTGTTTGACGGTTGCGGGCAGTTGATGCAGTTGATCTCGGCTTTGCCGCAGCCAGTCATTGCCGAGGTTCAGGGCATCGCCACCGCAGCAGGGTGCCAGTTGGTCGCGTCCTGCGATCTGGCGGTCGCTGCGAAGACGGCGAAATTCGGCGTGAACGGTATTGATGTGGGGCTGTTCTGCTCGACCCCGGCGGTGGCACTGTCACGCGCCATCCCGCGCAAGGCCGCGTTCGAGATGCTGGTGACGGGCGATTTTATCACCGCGACGGAAGCAGCGCGCCTGGGGCTGATCAACCGGGTTGTTACCGCCGAAAAGCTTCAGGCAGAGAGCATGGCGCTGGCGCAGCAGATCGCGGCCAAGCTGCCTGCTGCGGTGGCCATGGGTAAGCGCAGCTTCTATGAACAACTCGCCCATGAGACCGCCGACGCCTATGAGGCAGCGGCGGATACCATGGTTGCCAACATGATGCTGGCCGAGACCGACGAGGGTCTGCGTGCATTCCTTGAAAAGCGCAAACCGGCCTGGTCGGACTAGCGGCGGCGCACTGCCGCCAGCGCCCGGTCGAAGCCGCCGGGAACCAGAATGAAGCACAGCAGGAAGCCGATCGCGAAGCCCGACACCTCTGCGATCCACGAATACCCGGCATTGCCGAACAGCAGCCCGAATACCAGTTGGAAGGCCAGCAGCATACCGATCAGGGTGAATGCGCGCATCCGGTTTGCGTTTTCCATTCCCAGCCGCACCCAAAGAAGGAAGGTGAAGGCGCCGACAAAGCCGTAGACTGCCGGATAGCCGCCAATCAGCGCTGCAAGATCGGTCCCGCTGAAGATGCCGAACAACGTAAATATGGCCGCACCGCCAACGGATGCACCGAAAAACAGCGCAACAACGGCCCAGGGACGGAACTGCTCTGCCACCATCTTGCCAAGCGCTAGCGTGAAGACGATGACGAACAGTGCATGCGTGACTGTGCCATGGAAGAAGGGATAGGTCAGGACCCGCGCCGCCTGGCGCGGGCTGAACACGCCCAACTCCCACATGCGGACAGGAAGCTGCGGGTAATAGGCCATCATTTCCAGCACCTTGTTGCGCAGCCCGATGCCCTGCGCGCCGCCGATCAGGCCGATCGCGCCCAGCCCGAACACAACTTCGGCCGCGATCATTGGCAGCACAAGCAGCCAGACAACGGGCGGCAGTGCATTGATAGGCGATTCATCATAACCGGGGCGCATGCTGTACTCCTCTTCAGGGCGGTTGCGCCCGATTGTCCGCAGGGTTAAGCCACCTGAACGCATTTTCCAAGCAGGCCCGTCATGACCGAAGCCAAGACCCAACGCATCTTTTCCGGCATCCAGCCGTCCGGCCACCTGACGCTCGGCAATTATCTGGGCGCGCTCAAGCGCTTTGTCGAACGCCAGGATGAAGGGATCGAGACGGTTTACTGCCTTGTCGACATGCATGCCATCACCGTCTGGCAGGCGCCCGAAACCCTGCGCCAGCAGACCCGAGAGGCGGCGGCGGCGTTCATGGCGGCGGGGATTGATCCGGCGCGTTCGATCCTGTTCAATCAAAGCCAGGTGCCAGCCCATGCCGAGCTGGCGTGGCTGATGAATTGCGTGGCGCGGCTTGGCTGGATGAACCGGATGACGCAGTTCAAGGACAAGGCCGGGAAGAACAGCGAACAGGTCAGTCTGGGGCTTTACGCCTATCCGGCGCTAATGGCGGCGGACATTCTGGCTTATCACGCCACGCATGTGCCGGTGGGCGACGATCAGAAGCAGCATGTTGAGCTGACGCGGGACATCGCGGCGAAGTTCAACCATGACTATGGTGTTGATTTCTTTCCACTTCCCGAGCCGGTGATCGAAGGGCCGGCGACGCGGGTCATGTCGCTCAGGGACGGGTCGAAGAAGATGTCGAAGTCGGATCCCTCGGATGCGAGCCGGATCAACCTGACCGACGACGCCGACACGATCGCACAGAAATTCCGCAAGGCCCGCACCGATGCAGACCCCCTGCCCGGCAGCATGGACGGCCTGAAAGACCGGCCCGAGGCGCGCAATCTGGTCAATATCTATGCGGCGTTGTCGGGCGAGACACAAGATAAGGTGCTTTCGCAGTTCGAGGGTCAGGGCTTCGGCGCGTTCAAACCGGCGCTTGCAGATGTCGCGGTCTCGGTCCTCGCCCCCATCTCGACGCGGATGACCGAATACCTGTCCGACCCCGCCGAGATCGACCGCATCCTGGGCCAGGGCGCCGTCCGGGCCGAGGCAATCTCTGCCCCCATCGTCGCGAAGACCCGCGAGGCCATGGGCATGATCTTGTCCCGATAGGGCCGAAACGGGGCGTATAGAACGGGTCCATATCGCGTACATACGCTGTGCATATGGCGTCGGGACGGATGGGAAACCGCTTTGGCGGGCGCGGGACGCCCGTCAAGTGTCTGCAAAATTGACTCAGGTGGGTCGGCACGCTGGGTGTCAGACCGCGTGATTTGGCGGTGTTTCGAGCGGCCCTTGTCCGACCTCGGTGCACAAGGCGTCTAACGGCAAATAATTCAGGCCATTTCGGACATTCGCGCAAGAGGCAGCGCCAAGCCGACCCAGCGCGAAGCTGTCTAAACGTCTGCAATAGGTTCTCGCTCTAATTTCTAATGTAGTAGTAGGACTTTCAGCTGAACTAAACTCGCAAGGAGGATATTTGCCAGCGTGCGAAGTCCAAGAAAACATAGGCGGTCCACTGAAGGAAGTGAGGCATCAATACTGAGAATATAGGGTCTGACCCCTTGAGACGAAATAGATCTAAATTTTTCTGACCAGACAGATTATGAAACGAGCGATTCCTTACGGTCACGATTAACGACGCCACATTTGGATACGGGCATCTAATCTCCCCAGCGTCCAAATCGATAGAGGCAGGCGGCACCTCCCGTTCAACAACATCTCGCCACTGCCTCGAGAATTCTGAAGCGAAGCTACCGCCCCAGTTTGGGACTGCTATGTCTAAAGTAGCTTCCGCAAAGTCCTGGTTGTCTCTGGCGTGTTCTTTTAAGAAGGCTTGAAGCAGACCAAGTTCTCCCGGAGATTTCTCATCCCGATAGATTCCACTTAGAAATTTATGGGCAGTCCTAAAATCGTTTTGTCTAGAGCTGTAGATCAAAGGACATGCTGCAGACATTCTCTCAAGAGATCTGTAGAGGAATAAAAAAGCTTCCGTAAATCTGTTGTTGCCCATCGAAAGAAGGCAAAGGCAAAATTCTCCGCATAGGTCCCGATAGAATGAATGGTTCTTTCCTCTGAGGCGTCTTAGGATATCTACCAATTCCTCCTGCCCGGGAACTTCGTCGAAGATATACTGCGCGACGATGTTTAAGTTTCCACTAGTAATTTCTTGATCTGGACGAATGTAGTTCTGGCCAGCGAAGAAAGTTTCATCTTCTTGTCCCTCTGCTGACATCACCAATTGAGTAGTTCCGGAAAATAACCGAACTAGCTTGATGATCTCAGGGCTGCTCTCAGATATCTGTAGAGGCCGGGCTGCGTCTCCCTCCTCAAGATTGTGGAGTTCTGCAATGTAAATCATGCAAAAAATTTACGCAGCGGTCAGGTCAAAGAACATTTCGGTCAGCGCCTCCAGAGACGGCCTTTCGTGCGCAACTTTGACGAATTCTATCGATAGGTCTCTACGAAATTTTCCAACGTTGACTTTGGATGGGTTAATGGCGGCAAACGCCCGATCAAAATCCATGCACATTTCAGATAGTTCGTCAGGCGCAATATTGGATACATTGTAATAATTCGCCTTAGCGCCAAGAGTGAACCCGATGAGATTGTTCTCATTTCTCAGCCATTCTTTGACACCCACATGAGATGAGAAACGATCAATTTCTGAAATAACATCCTGAAAGCTAACTTCAGAGTCTATTGCGCCGGATGCCATAACTTTTCCTACAAGAATCTCATCAAGCTTTTCCTCAATGAATCTGGAATTCTGATTATGGGCGCTACCGGTAAGAAAGGCGAGGTAAGCAGCGGAAACGTCAGATAGTTTAAACGCTCCTCTTGGTGAGTTAGACTGCGTATCCTTCTCGCTTATAATCTCCATGTTTTCGAGCGATCGATCTGCCAAGAGTTTTTTCAGAAGATTTCCCGTCAACATCTCCACCTGATGTCGGACTGTCATAGGTTTTTGACCATTATTGAGAGTAATCATTCTGTAGAGCAGTAGGTCATATTTGGACGCCACTATGACATTCATGTAAATGGGTCGCTCGGCGTCAAAATCGTCTTCTTCCTGAGCGGAGTGCAGTGTGTTAAGGCGCTGCATCCCGTCAAGTATATATCCCTCAGTAATATTACTATTAATGAAATCAAGAATTTTCTCACCGCTATCCACTTCTTCGATGTTTTCATGGACAAATGCTAGGGTGATTGGCGGCATAATGCATCCAGCAACGATATCCCCCTTAAGGCGCTCATAGAACCTGGGACGCTGGAGCTTGCGCTGCTCATCAAACCTATCAATAAGAGGAAAAAACCTCTCTAGTGCATCGCTATAATCAGTGCGCCCGCTTGCAACGGCACTCTTAATTACGAGATCAGTTTGCACATCAAAAATCTCCACGTCGAAACCTCACTTCTCGTGTCTTACCGCAACTCTCACGCGTGGTCGCTTCCGCGTCAAGGTAGCTAAGTGGAAAAGGGCAATAGTTCATGTTTAGGGGGTGATTTCACAAGACCTAGCGTATCTTGTAAAGATACTAGAACCCAGTTGTGGCACCTTCTCAAGAAGGATCCTCCGGCCCTCAGCTTCCTGCGCATCGCTGCCGATCGTCCAGGGCGCAGCGAACTCACACTTCCCGCCTATCCAGAAAAACCAAAGGCCGGGGTTTCCCCCGGCCCTGCCCTTCTCTCTCAATACCCCACAGTCGCGGCGCCGGCTCGCCTTGGGTCGGATGCGCCCAGCAGGAAGCCCGTCTCGGGGTCTTTCATGACCGATTGCGTCGAACCCATGACCTCTTGCAGGGAGATCGTGTGGCCCTTGGCCTGAAGGGCGCGTTGGGTGTCGATGCTGATGCCTTCCTCGATCCGCAGCTCGTCCGGCAGCCATTGGTGGTGGATGCGGGCGGCGGTCGAGGCCTCGGCCACGTTCATGTCGTGGTCGATCATGTTCATGATGACCTGCAGGACCGTGGTGATGATGCGCGCGCCGCCGGGCGAGCCGGTGACAAGCCAGACCTCGCCATCCTTGTTGACGATGGTGGGGGTCATCGACGACAGCGGGCGCTTGCCGGGTTCGACCGCGTTGGCGTCGCCGCCGATCAACCCGTAGGCGTTGGGCACGCCTGGCTTGGCGGAGAAGTCGTCCATTTCGTTGTTCATCAGGATGCCGGTGCCGTCGGCGACAAGGCCCGAGCCGTAGCTGAAATTGATGGTGTAGGTGTTCGAGACCGCGTTCCCATCCTTGTCGATGATTGAGTAATGCGTGGTCTGGTCGGATTCGTAGGGCGCCAGATCGGCGGGCTTGATCTGTTCGGACGGGGTGGCGAAGCTGGCGCTGATCCTGGTGCGCATGTCGGCGGCGTAATCCTTGCTCATCAGCTCGGTCACGGGGACATCGACGAAATCCGGATCGCCCAGATATTCGGAGCGGTCGGCATAGGCGAGCTTCATCGCCTCGGCCATCAGGTGCAGGGTTTCGGACGAGTTCTCGCCCAGGGCGCCGATGGGATAGCCTTCCAGCGCGTTCAGGATCTGGACCAGATGGACGCCACCCGAGGATGGCGGCGGCATCGAGACGATTTCATAGCCGCGATAGGTGCCCTTGACGGGTTCGCGCATGACGGCCTTGTAATTGGCCATATCCTCGACCGTCATGTTGCCGCCTGCCGCGGTGACGGCGCTGGCGATGGCTTCGGCCACGGGGCCTTTGTAGAAGCCGTCGGGGCCCTGTTCGGCGATGGTTTTCAGGGTTGCGGCCAGATCGGCCTGGATGAAGGTGTCGCCGGGGCGATAAAGCTCTCCGCCCTCCTTATAGAAGATCGAGGCGGCGGAGGGGTATTTGGTCAGCCGTTCCTTCGACGCTTCAAGACTGTCGGCCAGATCGGGGGTGATGGTGATGCCTTCCTCGGCCAGGCGGATCGCGGGGGCGATGACATCGGCCCATTCCATGGACCCGTATTCGTCGAGTGCCATCTTCATGCCGGCGACGGTGCCCGGCACGCCGGATGCCGCGCCGGAATAGCGCGAAAGCTCGCTGTCGGCTTCGCCGTCGGGGCCAAGGAACATGTCGCGGGTGGCGCCTGCGGGGGCCATTTCGCGATAGTCGATGGCATGGGTCTCGCCGGTTTCGGCGTCATGGACCAGCATGAAGCCGCCACCGCCGATATTGCCCGCGCGCGGCAGCGTCACGGCAAGGGCGAAGGCTACGGCGACGCCTGCGTCGATGGCATTGCCGCCCTGGGCCAGGATGTCGCGGCCGATTTCGGCTGCGACCTGTTCCTGCGCGGACACCATGCCGTTTTCGGCCCAGACAGGGTGAATCCTGTCCATGCCGGAATAGATGGCGGCTTCCTGTGCCTGGGACGGCAGGGCGGAAATCGTGGCAAGGGTCAGCGCCAGCGTGCCGCTGCGCCGGATATCTTCCAGAAAACTCATAATGATACCTCCTTGATTTCAAATAATTGAACGAGACCAGTCGAACCCCGATCCTTCGCAAGGTCAAGCCTGAGTGTCGCCGCCGGTCAGGGCAAAAGGTTAATGCTTGTCTGACCGGATGTTCCATGCTGATCTTGACGTGGGGGTTGCACCCAGCTGCCGCGATCCTGCCGCAATCGATTCCAGTCATTAACGTTCAGGTGTCACGATGTTTTCCAGCCGTTTCCTTTCCACCGCCCTGCTTGCAGCCCTTCTTGCAAGCCAGTCGATTTCCGCGACAGCGCAGGGCATTTTCGACATGCCGCCGATTGCGGGTGCCGCACCGGACGCGCCGGTTGCCCAGACCGCGCCGACCACGGCCCCCGTCGCCCGTGGGCCGCTGGATTTTGAGGTGTCGCAGGATCTGCGCAGCGCGAATCAGGAGAAATTCCTGTCTGCGATGCAGGAGACCTATCCCGGCGTCTTTACCCCAGAGGCGAAAGATCAGGACTTCATGGCCCTGCTGGCGCCCGAGCTGGCAAAATACGGGCTGCGCGTCGACAACCTGGGCGATGCCTTCACCGCCTGGCTGATGATCAGCCATTCCATCGTGACGCAGGACGAGGCCGATCCGACGACCGAACAGGTTGCGGGCACCAAGAAGATGGCCCAGGACGCGATGATGGGACTGCCCGAGCTTGGGCAGATGTCGGATAGCGACAAGCAAAGCACGGCCGAAGCGCTGCTGTTTCAGGCGATGCTGAACGACGCCGTCTATGAAGCGACCAAGGAACATCAGCCGGATAATCTTCCGAAGGTGATCGAAGAAGTGCGCAACGCGGCCAAAGAATCGAACATCGATCTGGACAAGTTCGTGATGACGCCAAATGGTCTGCAACTCGCCCAATAGCCGGCGCGGCGCCGCGCTGTCGCTGGGGCTTCTGGCGCTGCCCGGCCTTGCCAGTGCCGATCAGCTGCAGCCTTTCACCAACGAAATCCGCATGATCGTCCCGGATTGGGAGGCCGAAGAATGGGATGATGGCGAAATCAAGCTGCATCCCGACATGTATACATGGCAAAGCGATATTCACCTGACCCTGCGCGCCGCCGAGCCGCTGGCCGGGCGCAGTGCCATGGATATCGCGCGGCTGCATTTCGACGGCTTCGAGTTGGACGACGACACGCTGGAGCCAACCGTGGTCAGCATGGACGGGGCCGACACAAGCACTGCGGGGATGATCACCACAAGCTACAACTGGGTCTATGGCTTCGATCAGAATTTCAGCATGTTCGGCACTGTCCAACTTGCCGATGATATGGTCATCCCCTTTCACGCAAACTGCGTGGTCGAGGACGAGGATTACGACGAAGAAAGATGTCTGACCGGGATCTTCACGATCCTTCAGGCCCTGAGGGGCGTGGGCGATATCCAGCTTGCGATGCCGGAACCGCCTGCGCCGATCTCTGTCCCGTTCTGGGCGTCCAAATATGACGCCAGCGGCGCGACGATCCTGTCGAACGGGAACTTTACCGGCACGGTGACGGCCAGGGTGATCGTGACCGCGCCGATGGACATTCCGGCCCGCCAGCTTTCGGCCGAGATCGAGGCGTTCTCGGACAATATGATCGACGATATCGACGATCAGGCCGACAAGCACCCCGGCACGCGACAATGGGTCGGCAGCCAAGCTGACCCGTGGTTCCGGCGCGACTTTCCCGAAGCGTTCAGCGGCCCTTCGACGATCATGACGGGATCTCAGAAGACGGTTGATGGAAAGACGGTGCTGATCGGCGTGAGATGTCCCAATCCGGGCTGGCAGGGATCTTGTGCGCGTGCCGTATCCATGTCGCGCCAGCAGATCGCCAGCGGACAGGCCGAAGCGCGCCGCGGCGGCATCGTCAGCCAGTCATGGGGCGGTTTTCCCGATGGCGGTCTGACCAATTCCGGGGTCGATTCCGTTTACATGGTGGGCGAAGGAAGTTCGGCCACCGGCATGTACACCATGGTGTTCGAGGCCTATCTGCTGTTGAAGGACGGCCGGATCTGCACCTGCTTCGACCGCGCGCTGGGTCAGATCGTTCCAGCTGAAAGCCAGATCGAAACGCCCGAATCCTGGGGCCATTGGGTCAATCAGAACGGCAATATCAACATCGTCTGGTTCGATGGCGAGATGGAAACGCTGGACATGCAGGCCGTCACGAAAATGGCCGGCGGCGATGCAGAGACACGCATTCAGGGCAATTTCACCCATATATCGGCGGGCGGGAATCCGCTTTCAGGCACCAGCCATGTCAGCCGATATTTCTTTACTTTCCAGTCAGATGGGACATTTTCTTCGAACCAATCCAGCGCATTCTCGGTTTCCGCAGGCGGTATTCCCGGCGGTGATACGGTCGCTGCGGGCGGCAGCAGCGGGTCGGGGCCGCAGGGCAGATACGAGATCGACGGCTTCAACATGAAGCTGACCTATCCTGACGGTCGCATTCAGTGGATGGGCTTTGCGCAGGCAGCGGACGAGGTTGCCAATCCGGCGAAGTCGCAGCTGATGCTGGACGGGATCTGGTTTTACAACGACGATCAATAAGTTCGCGGCAGGCCATCGACGTCCGTTCTGTCACACTGCCTTTCGCTGACCGCCCCCGAAAATCCGCCCCAACAGACCCCGACGGGTTCTGTCGCCGCGCGGCTTGCGGTTGTCGCGCAACATCAGCATGGCGGGCGTGACCACAAGCGTCAGAACCGTCGCGATCACCAGACCGCCCGCGATGGCCGCGGAAAGTTCGGTCCAGTATTGGGTCGAGGGCGCGCCATAGACGATCTCGCGTCCCGCAAAATCGATATCCAGCCCGATCACCATCGGCAGCAATCCAAGCGCGGTCGTGATCGAGGTCAGGAAAACGGGGCGCAGACGCTGCGCGCCGGTGCGCAATGCGGCTTCCAGCGGGTCAAGGCCCTGCGCACGGAAATCGTTATAGGCGTCAATCAGCACGATGTTGTTGTTCACAACGATCCCCGCCAGCGCGATCACCCCGACCCCGCCCATGACCACGCCGAAGGGGCGCCCGGTGACCACCAGCCCCAGAAGCACGCCCGCGATGGAAAAGACGATCGCACTCATCACCACGAACGCCTGATAAAAGCTGTTGAACTGCATCATCAGGATCATGAACATCAGGAAGATCGCCGCGACGAAGGCACTGCCAAGAAAGACCATCGCCTCGGTCTGGTCTTCAGCCTCGCCGGCGAATGTAAAGCTGGCACCTTCCGGCAGATCGGCGGCTGCCAATCTTTCCTGCAACGTGACGACCTGATCATTGACCAACAGGCCGGGCGCGACATTCGCGTCAATGCTGGTCACGCGGCGTTCGTCGATCCGATGGATCACGCCGACACGTTCAGCCGGCGCGAAAGACACGAAGTTCGAGATCGGCACCAGACCCGATGAGGTCGGCACCCGCAGATTGTTCAACTCTCCCAGGGATCGCGCCTCGGCCGGGAAGCGAACCCGGATGTCCAACTCTCCCTCGGCATCCGAGGGGCGGTAGTCGGTCACGGTTATGCCCTGCGTCAGCAGCTGAACCGCCTGCCCCAGCAGACTGACATCGGCCCCGAAACACGCCGCTTCGGCGCGGTTCACGTTGATCGCAATCTCGACCCCGGAAAGCGGCCTGTCGTCGCTGACATCAACAAAACCGCCGATTTCCTGCATGATGCCAAGCACCTGATCAACGGCGGCGTTCTGCGCTTCGGCCGTGGTGGCCGAGACCCGCAGATTGACGGGCTTGCCTTCCGGCGGGCCACCGCTTGCCGTTTCGATCTGAATCTCGATCCCGGCGATGTCGGCCACGGATTCGCGTATCCGTTCGCCAATGACCTGGGACGTGGGGCGGGTGTTCCATTCCAGCAGATCAAGCTGGATCGTGCCCAGCACATCCTCGCTGCTGCCGGCAGAGCTGCCGATGCTGGATCGTGCATAGACACGCTCGACCCCTTCCATCCCCAGGATGCGGTTTTCGACCTGGCGGACCAGATCGTCGCGTTCGTAGATCGACAGGTTGTCGCGGCCCCGGACCTGCACCTGCATGAACTCCGGCTCGACATCAGGGAAGAAGCTGAGGCCACGACCGAATTCACCATAGACAGTGAACGAGCCGAGCAGCATCGCGATGGCCAGAATGGCCGTCGTCCAGGGGCGCAGGATCGCCTTTTCCAGCAGACGCACATAGGCACCCGTCACGCCCGGCACCTGCCTTGGATCACCATATTCAGCGGCGTGAAGGGCCATCTTTTCGGATGCGGTCTGCGGGCGGGGCCGGCCGATGGCACCGCCAACGACAGGGATGAAGATCAACGCCATGAACAGCGACGCGGTCAGCGTGACAAGGACGGTGATGGGCAGGTATTTCATGAACTGACCGATCACACCGGGCCAGAACAGCAGCGGGAAGAACACGCTGAGCGTCGTCAGAGTCGAGGAAATGATCGGCCAGGCCATGCGTTTGGCTGCATCGGCATAGGCCTGTTTGGCGGAAACGCCTTCCTGAAGGCGTCGGTCGGCCAGTTCGACCGTCACGATCGCGCCGTCAACCAGCATCCCCACGACGAGGATCAGCGCGAACAGGACGACGATGTTCATGGTAAAGCCCATGGCCCAGATCGCGGTGACGCCAGCCAGAAAGGCCCCGGGGATGGACAGCCCGACCAGCACCGCAGACCGCAGCCCAAGCGCGAAGACGATCACGATCATCACCAGCAGGACCGCCGCCATCACATTGCTTTCAAGGCTGGACAACATCGTCTCCACCTCGGCGCTTTGATCCTGAAGATAGGCGACATCGACGCTTTCGGGCCAATCAGCGCTCAGCCGGTCGGCCGCCTGTTTTACCGCAGCCACCGTGTCGATGATATTCGCGCCCGAGCGCTTCTTGATTTCCAGAGACAGCGCCGGCTGACCATCAATGCGCGCATAGCCGGTCGGGTCCTCGAATGTGCGCCGCACGGTTGCCACATCGCCAAAGGTCACGACGGTGTCGCCATCGACCTTGACCGGCATCGCCATGACATCCGCCACCTCGCCGATCAGGCCGGGCACTTTCAGCACGACGCGCCCGCCCCCGGATTCAATGGCGCCGGCCGCAATCAACTGGTTGTTGCGCTGCAACTGAGAGATCAGGACATCGAAATCCAGATTGTAGGTCTGGAAAACCGTCGGATCGATCAGCACCTCCAGAAACTCGTCCCGCTCACCGCCGATCTCGGCCTCGAGCACGCCGGGGATCGCCTCGAACGCGTCCTGCGCCTGTTCGGCAAGCTGGTTCAGCGTCCGCTCTGGCACCGGGCCGGACAGGACGATGGTAATGATCGGGAACAGGGCGGTGTTGATTTCGACGACGCTGATTTCGGTGGCGTCTTCGGGCAATTCGCCCTGCACGGTGTCGGCGGCCTCTCGCACCTTGTCCAGCGCCTCGTCGATGTCGCCGCCGGCAGAGAATTCCAACTGCACGCTGGCATAGCCCTCGGTCGCGGTGCTGGTCATCAGTTCCACACCTTCGATGGCACCGAATTCGGCTTCCATCGGCTCGACCAGCAGACGTTCGGCATCCGACGGGCTGATCCCGTCCAGCGTCGTCAGAACGTAGACAAGCGGCAGCGGGACTTCGGGATTGGCCTCTTTCGGGATCGAGACATAGGCGATCGCGCCAAGGGTCAGGATCATCAGCAGCGACAGAATGACCGCCCGGCTTCGGGAAAAGGCGGCGTCAATGATCCCGTTCACTGGCCCGGACCCAGATTTTGCGACAGATCGGCGCTGCCCGGCGCATTTTCGGCCGACATCGCCGAGGTATCGGCACCTTCGGTTTCGGGCGTCGCCTTGGCGTCGTCGGCGGCGGGTGCAGTCTGTTCGTCCAGCACGCGGACGGCCTCGCCGTCACGCACAAAGCCCTGTCCGATGGTGACGATACGGGCATTTTCCGGCAGACCTGTCGCCCAGACACCACCCTGCCCCGCATCCGCAACCTCGATCGGGACAAACCGGACGACGCCATCCTGTTCGATCTTGACGCCAATCTCGCCATCGGCGTCAAGCGACACGATCGACGGCTCGATAAAATGCGCAAGCGCCTGCCCGGTGGGAATGGTGATCTCAGCCGAGATCCCCGCCGGTATCGCGCCATCGGGGTTTCCGATTTCGATTTCGGCCAGAAACGTGCGGGTCGCGGCTTCTGCTGCGGTTCCGACAAAGCTGACGACGCCGTCGCGTTCCTGTCCGGTGATGAACTGCACCTTCGCCTGCTGACCTGTCTTGATCCGGTTCAGCGATTGTTGCGGGACCTGGATCGTCACGGTCAGGGGATCGTTGTCGACAAGGCGCGCGACCTCTTCCCCGGCGGCGACGTATTCGCCTTCGTTGATTGGCAAAGTCTCGACCCGGCCCGGGAACGGCGCCACGACCGTCAGATCTTCCAGCGCGACTTCGGCCGTTGTGACCTGCGCGGTCGCCGTGGCGAGGGCTGCGCGTGCTTCGCTGACCCGGTCCGAAGTGGCGACACCGCGTTCGCGCAGCTGATCGGCATTGTCGAATTCGCGTTGTGCGCGCGCCAGTTCCTCGCGCGCCTGTTCCAGCGTCGCCTCGGCATGTTCCGAGGACAGGTTCGCGATCACGTCGCCTGCTGCCACGTCCATGCCCTTGCTGGCCGGAACCTCGATCACCGTCCCCGATGCCTCGACCCGGATGGACGTATCGCGATCAGGCTGGGCCTGACCTTCGGCGCGAAATGTCAAAGTCACGGGCTGTGCCTGGGATTCGCGCACCAGAACCTGCGGCGGCAGAATTTCGGCTGTGGCAGGTGGCGCCGATTCAGACCGGGGCAGCAGGAACCCGCTTGCCATCCAGCCGACGATCAATGCCAGCAGTAACAGCGCCACCCAGAAGGACCGCGATGCCCCCCTGTCAGTGTTGAATTTCAGCGGGGTGCGGCCCGTTGCTTGATCGGTCATGTGACGTTTCGACTTGTTCCTGCGAGCCTGTGCTGCGGCGAGTTTATCCCCGCAGCATATATATGCCATTAAAGCCTGATAAACATGGCGTGTGCGGCATTTTCACGCTTACCTTGCGACCTGCCGGGTGTCGACCGGGCGCAGCAACACCCCAAGCACCGCCAGCGCACCCGCCGCAATCGCACCCCAATGCGTTGAAATCAGAAGCAATCCTCCGCAGGTCAGAAGCACTTTTTCCCACACCAGAAGCGGCCTGCGGAACCAGCCGATATAGGCCGCCGACAGCGCCAGCACGCCCAGCAGGCCTGACAGAAGCGCCACGATGAACTGCGACCAGGTAAAATCGATCAGCAACAGGCTTGGCGCATAGATGAACATGAACGGCACAAGCGCCTTGCCCATCGACAGCCGGAACGCAGTCATGCCCGTCGTCATCGGTTCTGACCGGGCAAGCCCGGCTGCCGCATAGGCCGCAAGCGCGACCGGCGGTGTGACATCGGCCAGCACGCCGAAGTAGAAGACGAAGAAATGCGTTGCCAGCAAGGGCACGCCGAACTCGGTCAGCGCGGGCGCGGCGATGGACGCCAGGATGATGTAGGTCGGCGTGGTCGGAATGCCTGCGCCCATGATGATACATGCGATGGCCACGAAAATCAGGCCGAAGAACAGCGCCATGCCGTTTTCGGACAGCAGACCGGTGAAATCCAGCCCAACGACCATCCCGGCCACGTCATGGGCCAGTTGCACCACCGCGGCCGAGAACTTGAAGCCCAGCCCGGTCAGCGTCGTCATGCCCAAAAGGAAGCCCACGCAGGCACAGGCCGCACCAATGGCCAGCGCGAATTTCGCGCCATCCTCGAACCCGCGGATCAGGCGCGGCGGCGTCAGCACATTCGCGGTATCCATCGTCGTGTTGCCAAAGGCGCGCATCACCAGCGGCACATAGCTGACCGCAATGGTCAGAATGATTCCCCAGAAGGCCGCCAGGAACGGCGTATATTGCATCAGCAGCATCGCCACCATGACGCCAAGCGGCAGGAAAAGATGCCACGACTTTGCCAGCACCGCACCGAATTGCGGGATCTGATCTTTTGACAGGCCCTGAAGGCCCAGCTTCTTCGCTTCCAGATGCACCATCAGCAGGATGGCGACATAGTGGAAGCAGGCGGGCACAATGGCGATCAGGATCAACTCGTTATAGGGAATGCCCAGCATCTCGGTCATGACGAAGGCGGAAGCCCCCATGATCGGCGGCGTAACCTGCCCCCCGCACGAGGCCGACGCCTCGACCGCGCCGGCGAAACGCCCCGAGAAGCCGGATTTCTTCATCATCGGAATCGTGAAGGCCCCCGTCGTCACCGTATTCGCGATGGGAGAGCCGGAAATCATCCCGAAGAACCCCGATGACACGACCGAAACCTTGGCCGATCCGCCAGAGGCACGGCCCGCGATGATCGTTGCCAGGTCGATGAACAACTGGCCCAGCCCGCTCATCTGCGCGAGGATGCCAAACAGCACGAAATGGAAGACATAGGTCGCGACCACGCCGACGGCCACGCCGTAGATGCCTTCGGTGCCGACGAACAGGTGGTTGATGATGCGGGTGATCGAATAGCCGCGATGGGCCAGAATGCCGGGAAGGTAAGGGCCAAGCAGCGCGTAAAGCAGGCAGCCGACCCCGATCCAGGCCAGCGTGTTGCCCATCGTCCGCCGCGTCGCCTCCAGCGTCATGATGATGGCGATCAGGCCCATCATGTAGACGGGTTCAGGCGGGTTACCGACATTGTCGATGAAGATATATTTGAAGAACAGCGCCAGATAGGCCGAGAAGCCGGCCCCGAACGCGGCGAAGATCCAATCGCGCAGGGCGACTTTTTCGGGATCAGCGCCGCGCCGGTTGAACGGCAGCGTCAGCGCGATCAGGACCAGCATGACGCCGATGAACACTGTCTTCAATGTGCCGCCCTGCAGGGCCGAGGCCAGATCGTAAAGCAGATACAGGTAGAAGCCGGCGAAAATCAGCGATTCCGTCCACATCCGTGGTGACGGAGCGGCGCGTTTTCGCGGGAAGACAAGAAAGATCAGCCCCATCACGAAAGACAGGTGAATGGTGCGGTGCATGACCTCGTTCAGGACACCGAAACCGGCGGTATAGACATGGAACAGCGACAGCGCGACCGAGGCCACGGTGACAAGCATCGCCGTCGGCCCGACCAGATTGCGGAAATTCGATTCGGAATCGTATTCGCGGACAAGCGCCTCGACCTCGTCGGCAGTGATCTCGCGGTCTGGTTCGGGCGTGGCGTGGGTCACAGGGTTGGTTCCTTGTCGCAAGGGGCAAGCGTCAGTGCCGGCACGCCCAGATCGGCCAGGGCCAGATCGGTGCCGGCGATATGCAGGGTGTTTTCATATTGCGCCTGAACGCGCAGATGGATCGGGCCGGTCGGACGGCGCATGTCCAGAACGAAACGGCCGTCCTTGTGCCGCCAGGCCGTCACGCCGACATCATCGGCCACCGATGGCAGGCCGGCGCCATGGGCGGTGAAGATTTCATGCGTCTGAATGATCTCGCCCGCTTCGACGCGGTAGACGTCGCGCACCGGCGTGCGTGACACGGAATGAATGAAACTCAGTTCGAACCCGCCATCAGGACCAAGCGGCAGGCGGGCCAGCGCGGCCCCGTCGCCGCGCGTTTCCGAAAGGCAAAGCGCCGCCCCCTCGCCTGCCGCGACGGGCTGAGCAAGGACGGGCGGCAGGATGGCAGCAAGCGCCGCCACCCCCCAAGCGCGCAGATCGCTGCGCGCCGCCATTACTTGGTGATGCCCTTTTCGGCATAATATTTCTCGGCCCCCGGATGGACCGGGATCGAGACAGATTCCAGCGCCTTCTCCAACGAGATCTGCTGCCCCATCGGGTGAACCTGTCCCAGTGTCTCGGTGTTCTCGTAAAGCGCCTTGGTGACGGCGTAGACGACATCCTCGGGGACATCGGCATGGGTGGCCCAGATGGCGCGCACGGCAAGCGTGTCGACATCGGCATCGACGCCCTTGTAGCTTTCGGCGGGTATGACCGCATTGGCGTAATAGGGCTGCGTTTCCTGCAGTTTCGCAATTGCCGGGCCGGTCAGCGGCACAACGCGGATATCGTGACCGTTGGCCAGATCGGTGACCGAGGAGGTCGGCAGGCCGGCCGTGATCAGCGAGGCGTCAAGGTTGCCGTCCTTGATCTTGTCGACCGACTGCGCGAAGGACGAGAAGTCTTCGGTCACGTCCTCGCGGACCATGCCATGCGCGACCAGCAGATCGCCCAGAAGCTGCCACTGTCCGGAACCCGGTGCGCCCGAGGAGATGGACTTGCCTTTCAGATCCTCGAATTTTTCGATCCCGCTATCGGCGCGGACGACCAGCTGCACGGTTTCGGGATAGAGCGCCCCGATGGCGCGCAGGTTTTCCAGGGCCCCGTCTTCGAACTGGTTCACGCCGCGATATCCCGCATCCAGGATATCGGCCGCGACGAAGGCGGATTCGATTTCGCCCCGCCCCAGAAGCTGCGCATTGGCGACCGAGGCATTGCCGGTTTCCGCCGTGGCCGACAGCCTGGTGTCAGGCAGCTCGGCCGTGTTGGAGATCAGCTGCGCCAGCATCCCGCCAAGCGGATAATACGTACCGCCGGTCCCGCCGGTGGCGATACCGAAGAAGGTGCGGCCTTGGGCCATCACCGGGCCGGCCAGCGATACCAGCGTCACCGCTGCTGTCGTGCCAAGGAAATTGCGTCGGGACAGGGTCATTTGGAATTCTCCATACTGTTAACGTTTCCCCTTCTGTTCGCACGCTTCGACAGGCGCCGGGGGTTTATGAACTTTGTTGACGGTGGGTTTTTACATGTCAATGTTTGTTTTTGAATGGAAAACACTTATCCTCCGTCTGAGCGGTTGGAAGGCAGAACGAGATGGCGAAAGAGCCTGATTATCGCGCCAATGCCTTGATCAGGGGGCTGGCCATCCTGCAAAGCTTCGACCAGAGGCACCCCGAAATGTCCCTGTCCGAAATCGCCGAGGCGATTTCCGTCACCAGCTCCGCGGCCTACCGCTTCGTCGTGACGCTGGAACAGGAAGGCTATCTGGAGAAACGCGAAAGCCGCTATCGGCTGGCGCCGCGCGTGATGGATCTGGGTTACCGATATCTCGGTTCACTGGACATCCCGGATGTTGCGCGTCTGCCGATCGACCAGTTGCGCAATGAGAGCGGGTTTTCCGTTCATCTGGGCGTGCTGTCGGGTCTGCAGGTTGTCTATGTCGGGCGCGCGCTTTCGGATCGGGCGATGGTGTCAAACGTGCCAGTGGGCGCGCGATTGCCTGCGGTGACGACCACAATGGGGCGCATGCTGCTTTGCGACCTGCCCGAAGCAGAGCTTGACCGCCGGCTGGCTGGTCACACATTCGACCATGCCCATCCAGATGCCCCGCAATCGCTGGCCCAGTTGAAAGCACTTCTGCGCGACGACAGACAGCGCGGATATCTCGCCCAGCCCTCTCATCACGCGCCGGGGACATTTGCCATTGCCGCGCCGCTTGTGTCGCGGCACGGGCATTATCTTGGTGCAATCAACCTTTCTGGCCACGAAATGGAATTGCGTCCGACGCCCGAGGTGATCGCCGGGGTTCTGGCAACAGCGGGTGCCATTTCAAGGTTTCTGTAGCGCCTGCCCCATATTCCGGGGCAGGCGCGACCGCTCAGATCAGACCGTTCTCAGCCATAAAGGCCTTCATCTTCGCCTGCTGCGCCTCTGTCAGGGGCCAGGCCGACGGTGGCCGGGTCGGACCGCAGTCGTCGCCCATTGCCTGCAGGGCCGCCTTCACGCCGGTCACATTGGTGCCGTTCATTTCCTCGGCGCGAATATCCTCGAAGGCGCGCATACCGGCGATCAGGGCATTGGCCTGCGTATAATCGCCCGCCTCCAACGCGGCATGGATCGCGACCGAGCGTTCCGGCCAGAGGTTGATCAAACCGGACGTAAAGCCGCGCGCGCCGACGGCATAGAAACTGGGCGCCCAGACTTCGGCCAGACCACCGACCCATACGATGGACGGATCGCAGGCCTCTTTCGCTTCGGCCAGCTTCATCGGGTTCGGCGTTGCCCATTTCACGCCCTTGACGCCGGGCACCGAACAGAAGGCCTCGATGGCCTTGGTGCCCACCGTGTCATTGCGCAGATACAGCATCATCGGCAAGCCGCCCGAGGCATCGGCGATGGCCTTCAGGTAATCGACCACACCGCGCGGGGCGACAAACGGATCCGGCGGCTGGTGGATCATCAGGGCCGTCGCACCGGCATCGGCGGATGCCCGCGCCAGCCGGACGGCATCGCGGATACCGCGCCCCACCCCGGCAAGAACCGGCGCACGCTTGCCCACCATTGCGCAGACTGCTTCTGCCATGGCCACCGCTTCATCCGTGGTCAGTGCGTAGAATTCGCCGGTATTTCCGTTCACCACCGGCATATGAAGCCCCGCGCCAAGGGCGCGGTCGATGATCGGGCCCAGCCGCTCGGGGGCGATTTCGCCATCCGCGCCGTAGGGCGTTACAAGAATGCCGGAAATGCCGGTCAGTGCTTCATCAAGTGTCAGCGACATCTATCTGTTTCTCCTTTATAATATCAATCCGAGACATAGCCCGCGCCATGCGCCGCGCGGTCCCATTCAACCAAGGGCGCGCGCAAGGCGTCCAGCGCGTCCTGATCCAGTTCCATGCCCAGTCCCGGCCCTTCGGGCAGCACGATGCGGTTGCCGTCGAAGCGGATGCGCTCTTTCACGATATCCTCGACCTACAGCAGCGGCCCGACCGGGTCCGAGGCAGCGGACAGTTCCGCCATCGACACGCCCAGATGCGCCTGCGCGGCGGTGCCGATGGACAATTCCTGCGTGGTGCCGATCAGCGCCTTGATGCCTGAAAGTTCCGCCAGATGCGCCAGCTTCTTTGCCGGCAGGATGCCGCCCGAATTCACCGTGATGTTGAAGATGTCGACCGCGCCCGCGCGGATCAGCGCCATGGCCTGCGCGGCGGAGGAGGCATGTTCGCAAACGTCCGCCTCGACCCGGCGGCGGATCTCGGCCATGCCGGCCAGATCCTCGCGCCAGCTGACGCTTTCGATCACTTCGAAGCCGAATGGCTTCAGGCGCTCGTAAGCGCGCAGCACGTCCTTCCAGTAATGGCGGGCCTGAAAATCCAGCGCCTTCAGGATGACGCGATTGCCGAAGCGGTCGCGCAGGGCGGTCAGGAATTTTTCGTCCTTGTCCCAGTCAACGCCCACGTAATAGCGGAAGCGCGAAATCCCCCGATCCAGCAGGTCCTGAATATAACCCAGATTGCGGTCGTAATCGGCCTCGGCCTTGACCTGAAACAGGGGATAACAGATCTCGATCCGGTCGCGGACCTTGCCGCCGAACAGGTTATAAGCGGGCGTATCCAGCGCCTTGCCCATGATATCGAAGCACGCCATGTCGATTCCGGCTGCGATCTGCGAGCCGGGCGTGAACGGCGGATAGCTGGGGGCCGAGGCGAAGTAATTATGCAGGTAATTCGCCATCTCGCGATGCATCGCCTCGATCGCGAAAGGGTCGCGGCCCAGCACGACCTTCTCGATCCCCATGCGGACGGCTTCCAAGTCGGGCATATACATCCGGTACATGTCCAGATCCGAGATTTCGCCCAAGCCGGTGATCCCCTCATCCGTGTGCATTTGCAGGATCAGGTGCGAGCTGATCGAGCCGGTCCGGCGGTGGGTCTGGATCGGCGTCAGCGTGATGGCAGAGATTTTCATTTATTCACCAAGCAGAAGGTTGGGCAGCCACAGTGACACCTGCGGCACATAGGTCACCAGCATCAGCACCACGAAGATCGCCAGATAGAAGGGCCAGATCGTCCTGACGGTCTGTTCCATCTTGATGCCACCGATGGTGCAGCCAAGGAACAGACAGGCCCCCACGGGCGGCGTGGTCAGGCCCAGGCCAAGGTTCATCATCATCAGGATGCCGAACTGCACCGGCTCCATCCCGGCCGAAACCGCGACCGGCAGGAAGATCGGCGTGCAGATCAGGATCAGCGCGGCCATGTCCATGAAGCAGCCCAGGATCAGGAAAGAGACGTTGATCAGCAACAGGATCACGATCGGATTGTCACTGATCCCCTGCAGCGTGGTCATGACCAGTTCCGGCATCCGGTAGATCGACAGAAGATAGGCGAAGCTGGATGCCGTGGCGACAAGGATCATCACCATCGCCGTCGTCCGCACGGTTGCCTTCAGCGATTCCAGAAGACCCTCCAATGTCAATGAGCGATACAGGAAAATGATGATGACAAGCGCATAGATTACCCCGATGGCTGCACTTTCGGTAACGGTAAAGACGCCGGACAAGACGCCACCGACGATGATGAAGCCGGTCAGGATGCCGGGGATCGCATCAAGCGCATGGATCAAGGTCTGGCGGATACCGGGAAACGGGCTGCGCGGATAGTCGCGCTTGACCGCCACGACATAGGCCGCGACGCATAGCGACAGGCACATCAGGATGCCCGGCACGATGCCCGCGATGAACAGGTTAGAAATCGACGCCGCCCCACCCGCCGCAAGCGCATAAAGCACCATGTTGTGGCTGGGCGGAATGACGATCCCGGCCAGTGACGAGGTGACAGTCACGTTGACCGCGTAATCCTTGTCATAACCCGCTTTCTCCATCATCGGGATCAGCATCGAGCCAAGGGCCGAGGTATCGGCCACGGCCGATCCCGATATCCCGCCGAACACCATGGAAGAGATGACGTTGACCTGTCCCAGCCCCCCGCGCACCCGGCCCACAAGGGCAAGGCAGAGGTTGACCAGCCGCGTCCCGATGCCACCGCGCAGCATCAGCTCGCCCGCAAAGATGAAGAAGGGCACCGCGATCAGTGAATAGATCGCCAGCCCGCCAATGACCCGCTGAAAGGCGATCGCGGGCGCGATGCCTTCATAGAAAAAGGTCGCAAGAGAGGCCACGCCAAGCGCATAGGCGATGGGAACGCCCGCACCCAGCAGGAAGAAGAAAAGGGCGAAAAGGATCAAAAGGCCCATGACGGACTCCTGCCGGTCAAAGATTGCTGGGGGCGTGAGGGTGATGCTTGGCATGCGGGTTCAGCACGCTCCACACCAGCTTTTCTGCGACGAAGGCCAGCGTCATGACGCCGGAAATCAGCAGCGGCAGATAGGTATAGCCCCGGCTGACCCCAATCAGCGGCAAGGTTTGCGCCCAGGTCCTTGTCGTCAGCTCATACCCCGCCGTCATCATGTAAAAGCCGAAGAAGCCAAGGCACAGCAGCACGAAACGTTCCTGCCACAGCAGGGCCTTCGGGCCCATCAGGTCGGGGATGATTTCAACAGCCAGGTGGAAGTTCTCGCGGATGCCGACGGCCGCCAGGGGCAGCGTGATGTAAAGCAGCGCAAGCAGCGTCGCCTGTTCGGTCCAGGTGGGCGAGTTGTTCATGACATAGCGGCCCCAGACCTGCCAGCCGGCCATGATCACCAAGCCCGCCATCAACAGACTGGAGACCGCATAGACCAGCCAGACGATCCGGTCGAAGATCCGCGACACGATGCGCATGATGTCCATGATGTCCATGATGTCCGCCCTGAATCTGCGCCCGGCCATGGGGACGGCCGGGCGCGGTTTACGGTTACTGCGCGCCGGCCTGGATTTCGGCCAGCAGCGATTTCAACGCATCGGTGGTGACGAAGCGTTCATAGACCGGGGCAACCGCGTCGATGAAGGGCTGCTTGTCTTCAACCTTGACGATGGTCACGCCGTTATCCTCAAGTATCTTCGTCGATGCCGCCTCGCGCTCTGCCCACAGTTTTCGCTGTGTCTCGGCCGAGGCCCGCGCCGCGTCGCGCATGGCGGTCTGATCTTCCGGCGTCAGACTGTCCCACAGGGTTTTCGACACAACCAGCGCCTCGGGCACCATCATGTGTTCATCCAGCGTATAGTATTTCGCGACCTCGTAGTGACGGGTGGATTCGAAGGACGGCGCGTTGTTTTCCGCCCCGTCGATTACCCCGGTTTGCAACGAGGTATAGACCTCGCCAAAGGCCAGCGGCGTCGCGTTGGCGCCAAGCGCTTCCATCGTTGCCACAAACACATCGGCATCGGGCACGCGGATCTTCAACCCGGCCAGATCGGCGGGCCCGTTTACCTGCTTGTCCACGGTATAGAAGGACCGTGCACCGCCGGTATACCAGGCAAGCGCCACCATGTTGTAAGGCGCCAGCGCCTCGGACAGTTGTTCGCCAACCGCGCCGTCCAGCACCTTGAACATGTGATCCTGTGACTGGAACACATAGGGCATCGACACGATGTTCAGTTCCGGCGCGAAATCACCAAGGCTGCCGCCGCTGAAGACGGCGAAGTCGATGCCGTCAAAGGCGAACTGTTCAATGGCGAAGCGCTGATCGCCCAATTGGCCGTTGTGATAGACTGACCCGGTATAGCGACCGTCTGTCCCCGCCTCGATCGCATCGGCAAATTCCTCCATCGCGATGGAGCCGGGATAGTCCGGCACATGCAGGTTCCAGCCACGCAATTCGCGCGCATCCGCGGCGGCGACAAGGCCCAGAACCGATGCCGAGGCGAGAATGGCCATGCGGCCGGATATCCTGAAGATGGTCATGCGTAACTCCTCCGCTGTTGTTGAAAGGTCGCTCTCCCCTGACCTTCCACGAACAGTAAAAAACTGCGGCAAGATGTCAATCATATTTGATAATAAAAATTACATCTTGGTGGTTCTGGACGAATCGCTTCTTTACGTCCCTGCCTCAACATCATGTTAAACAAAAGAATATTTCCAATCTATGATGCCATTCCGATTGAACCCTGCGTATGGATTTGTCATATTTCCGGACCTGAGGGCGAAATTTGTTAGTTCGATTTACTTTCGATTGGATTATGATCAACGCCAAAACCGGCGAATCGCACAGGAGGTACAGGCATGACTGACAGCGCGGGCTTTCCACGGTCCATTCTGGTGACTGGCGCGGCAGGCAACCTTGGACAGGTCGTGGCCCAACATCTGACCAGGCGACTGCGCGCCGGCCAGATAAGCCAGCTGCGCCTTGCCGATATCCAGCCCATGCCTGCCGTGGAAGGCGTCGAAATCATCCAGACGCCGATCAGCGAACGCCAGACGGCCTTTGATCTGGCCCAGGGCGTTGATGCAATCGTCCATCTGTCGGGCATCTCGACCGAGAACGAATGGGAAGCGCTGATCCCCGCCAATCTCGCGGCAACAGCGCATCTTTGGGACGCTGCAGTGGCGCATGGCGTCGATCGCATCCTGTTTGCCAGTTCGAACCATGCCATCGGCATGTATCCCGTCGAAGAAACCATTGACGACACGGCCCCGCCCCGGCCCGACAGCCGTTACGGGCTGACGAAGGCTTTCGGCGAACAACTCGGCGCGCTTTACGCCGCAAAGACCCACGTCCGGTGCTTCGCGATGCGCATCGGGACATCCTTCCCGGCTGCAACGGCCCGGCGTCACCTGAAGACCTTCCAGTCGCATGCCGATTTCACCCGATTGATCGACACCGGCCTGACTGCCGATTACCGTTTCGAAGTCGTCTACGGCATGTCCGACAACGAAGATGCGTTTTGGGACAATGCCAACGCCCGCCGGCTGGGCTATTGCCCGCAGGATCATCCTGCCGATTTCATGACGGAATTGACAGACAGCAAGGAATACCGCCTGCAGGGCGGCAGCTTCGCCGATGCGCCCCTTGGCAAAAGCTAGGTTGCGTCGTCGATGATGCGGTTACGCACGCTTGTGAGGTGATATTGCATATACAGCTTGGCCAGTTCCGCGTCGCCTGCGCTGATGGCCTGGAAGATGTCGCGGTGTTCCTGCAAAACGCGTTCCTTGCGGTCTTCGGCGCGTTTGACCGTAATGGTCGAGGCGATGCGCATCGTCCCCATCATGTCGGGGCGCAGAAACATCAGCTGCTTTTCAAACAGGTCGTTTTCCGTCGCGCGCGCGATCTCCAGATGGAACTGGAAATCGGCCTCCAGCCCATCCACCCCGGCACGCATGGTGTCCTCAAGCGCGGTCAGCGCATGCCCGATACGACGGCGATGGGCCTGATTGATTCGCAGGGCGGCCAGCCGCGCGGCCTCGACCTCCAGCCCGCGGCGGACCTCGTAGGCGCGCATATATTGCGCGATCCGGGCATCGTCGGTGTAATGGGCCATCTCATGGGGTGGCAGACGACGCACGAAGGTGCCGGATCCGCGCCGCGCATCGATCAGCCCGTCATTCTGAAGATGCTGCAATGCCTCGCGCACCACCGGGCGAGACACATCGAAACTGGCCGAAAGCTCTTTCTCGGTCGGCAGCCGATCACCGATCCGGTACTGCCCCGTCGAAAGCTGAAGCAGGATCTGGGCATATATCTCGTCCGCAAGGCGGCGCTTGCGCAGCGGCGCTGTGGAGACGGTGATATCTGGGGCGGTACTCATCTGCGGTCGATCCCGAAATTTGTTAAATTGTAACCATGAACGAAGCAAATTTGTCAATTGACCGGAGAACCGACATGCAGGTCGAGATCGTTCTGAACGCAAAGGCGCAGGTCGGGGAATCGCCCGTATGGTGCGACCGCAAACAGGTTCTGTGGTGGGTTGATATCGGTGCCTGTGCACTTCACCGTTTCGATCCGGTCACAATCGAAGATCGGGTCTGGCAATTCGGATGCAGCCTCGCCTGCATCGCGTTGACCACCGGCGATGATCTTGTCCTGGGCATGGCCGACGGGTTCTTTCGCTTTACGCCCGAAACAGGCGCACTGTCCCTGATCGCCCGGCCAGAGGCGGATCGCCCCGAGAACCGTCCCAACGATGCGACCATGGGACGCGATGGTCGTTTCTATTTCGGCACCATGAAATCGCAGCCGGACGGCATTGCCGGGGGCGCGCTGTACCGGATGGACCCCGATGGACAGATCACCCATCTGATGGGCGGGCTGCATGTGTCAAACGGCCTTGCGGTCAGCCCTGATGGCGCCACATTGTATCTGTCGGACAGCTGGAAGGATGTGCGCCGCATCTGGTCTTTCGATTTACGGGACGGGATACCTTCGAACCAGCGCGAATTCTTCGACACGGCGGGTCGGCCCGGCCGTCCCGACGGCGGTTGCATCGACGCCGAGGGCCATTACTGGAGCGCGGCGATCGACGGCGGCCAGCTGCTGCGCATCGCACCCGACGGCACGGTCGAACGCATCATCGAAACGCCCGTAAAGAAGCCGACGAAATGTTGCTTCGGGGGCCCGGAACTGGACGTGCTTTACGTCACATCACTGGGCGCAACCGACGATTCCGCCGCCGGCGGCGCGCTGATGGCGCTGCGTCCCGGCATACGCGGCCTGCCCGAGCCGCGCCTGCCGCTTTAGCCCAGCATCTTCTGCACCGGCGCGACCAGCGCCGAACCGATGGCGCGCGTGTTGGCCGCGTCCAGATGCACGCCGTCAATCCCGGACGCCTTCGCCACCAGACCAGCGTCGAAGAAGCCACATGCCAACTCGTTGGCGAGCGCCTGATAGGCTGCCGCAAGCCTGGCGCTTTCGGTCAAGGAACGACCGCGCAGTGGTGGCGCGCCATCGTTGCGCGGAACGCCGGCTGGCGGCGCCACGATCATGACCTGCGGCACCGATGATCCGCGCGGATAGACGAAGCTGCGCACGATTTCGACCAGCCGCGCCATCCCGGCGACCGGGCCGTGATATGTTGTGCTGATGAAAGATTTCAGGTCATTCGTTCCCAGCATGATGATGACCAGATCCAGCGGCGAATGGGTGCCCAGCAGAACCGGCAACACACGCGCACCGTTCATGTCGCATCGCGCTGTCAGATCGTCGAAAGCCGTCGTCCGACCGCCAAGCCCTTCGGCAATGACACGGTAGCCAGGACCCAGTCCGCTGCCCAGAACCGTGGGCGAGCGGTCTTCGAACGCATGGCGCGTATCAGTCTCGACATCCGTGCCCCACGTCAGACTGTCACCGAACGCCATGATCGTCTGGGTCATACCTGCACCTCATCAGTTTCAATTCCGCCCAGACAGAGCGTTCTTCGCAGCGATACGCAAGTCCGAAGACCGCCCCCCTCAGGCAGACTCTCGCCGGATCAGCGCAAAGCCGAGGTCGACCGTCGTGGGACCCTCTGTCCTGCCGTTGAAGCGTTGCAGCAGCGCGTTTGCCGCAGCCTTGCCAAGCGCGTTCCGGTCGACGCGGATGGTGGTGATGCTGGGCCAGGTATGTTCGGCGAAAACCTGATCGCCGAACCCCATCACGGCGATATCTTCGGGCACACGCAACCCGCGTGCATTCGCCTCGGTCAGGATACCCTGTGCGTATTGATCGGAACTGCAGAAAATCAGGCCACCCATGAATCCCTGCGTGTCAATCAGATTGGCAAGCGCCTCACGGCCCTGACCCAGTGTCGCGGTGCCGGCAGGGTAATCGACACGGGACACCGTCAGACCCGGCGTGGAGGCGGTGAAACGCTCGATAAAGGCGTCACGTCGACGTCCGGCGCGCATGTCGCCTGCCGTCACGGTCGCCACGCGGACATATCCCGCGCCTTTCGCGAATTCGGCGGCGGCCCGCCCGACATCATGATGTGAAAAGCCGATGCAGCAGTCGATGGGCGTTTCAGTGATGTCCCAGACCTCGACCACAGGGATGGCCGCACCGATCAACATGCGACGCGCCTCGGGGCTGTGATGAATGCCGGTCAGCAGGATACCGTCGGGGCGACGTGCCAGATGGGTGGCGATCATCTCTTGCTCGCGCAGCTGATCGAAGCCCGTTTCCGACATCATGATCTGATAGCCATGCTCTCGCATGATGTCAGCGAAGCCGTGCAGCAGACTGGAATAGACGATATTGGTGATCGAAGGCACAAGCGCAGTAATCAGGTTGCTTTTGCGCGATGCAAGCGCGCCTGCCAGTGCGTTCGGGACAAAGCCCGTTGCTGCGATCGCGTCACGAATGCGGGCCAACGTCTCGGGCGAAACCTTCGAAGGGTCTGAAAGCGCGCGCGACACAGTGACCTGAGAGACCCCCGCCAGCCGGCCGACCGTTGTCATCGTAACCGCCCCCTGCCGCTTTTGCGGGGGGGCGGCTGCGCGATCTGGGTCAACTTTCGTCATGGCGCAGCATATGCCGACTGCTGATTGCCCGCGCAAGTCGCATCACCCCTGCGCACCTTTCATGCTGGACTTTCGCCGCGCCAGCATGATCGACCCGGCGACAGATCCCGCGATCAGCAACCACAGCAGGACCGCGATCCAGCTTTTTGTGAAGAAGACAGACAGCGTGCCGAAGCTTTCAAGGCTTTTGACGAAGTAGATCTCGGCCGAGGGGCCCAGGATGAAGCCGATGATGAAGGGTGCGATCTCGATCCCGACCTTTCCGGCCAGCCATCCAAACACACCGAAGATCAGCAGGGTCCAGACATCGAACATGATGCCGTAATTGATCGTATAGGCCCCGATCACGCACATCATCAGGATGACAGGAAACAGGATGTGCTTGGGAATCGCCACGACAAGCGCCAGCCAGCGGATTGCGAAATACATGATGCCGAACATTGCGATATTCGCGATCAGCATGGCGATGATGATCGAATCCCAGGTGCCTGGATTGTTTCCGATGAACAAGGGGCCGACCTGAATGCCCTGCAAGGTAAACGCGCCGATCAGCAGGGCCGTTGTCGCATCGCCCGGAATCCCCAGCGACAGAAGCGGAACCATTGCGCCCCCGGTCAGCCCGTTATTGCCCGATTCCGACGCGATCACCCCGGCCGGATTGCCCTTGCCGAAGCTGTCGGGTTCCTTCGAGGCCGTCTTGGCGGCCGTATAGGCCAGGATCGACGCCGCCGACCCGCCCACGCCCGGCAGAATTCCCACGAAGGTGCCTATGCCAGAGGAGCGGACAAGATTGCCGATCTGACCCTTGAAGACCGACCAGCGGAAACGGGAATGCTCGCCCACCTTGATGTCTTTCAGGGACTGACCTTTCGGCATTCCGGCTTCGGCCGCTTCAAGAATGGTTGCCAGACCGAACAGACCGATCAGGACCGGCAGCAGCGAAAAGCCACCCTCCAGCCAGTATTCGGTGCCGGGCGGGATCAGCCGGAACTGACCATTGCCGCCATTGGTCACGTCATAAACGCCGATCAGGCTGACGAAGATGCCCAGAAAGCCCGAAAAGATGCCCATCAGCATGTCTTCGGACAGCGCGGCCATGACGGTCAGCGCGAAAAGGATGATCAGAAATTTTTCGACATAGGAAAACTTGATCGCGAACTCTGCCAGCGCGGGCGCGAAAAAGAACAGCGCCGCAAGCGAGATCAGACCGCCGACCAGTGACGCGATGATGCCGATACGAAGCCCTTTTTCGCCTTCGCCGCGCTGCGCCATCGGATATCCGTCGAAACAGGTGGTTATGGATGAGGGCGTGCCGGGAATGCCCAGCAGGATGGCGGGGACCAGTCCGCCAGAAATGCCACCGACATACAGGCCAAGAAGCAGCGCCAGGCCGTTGTCGAGGCCAAGCGAATAGGTCAGCGGCAGACAGACCGCGACCGCCATCGTGGCGGTCATCCCCGGAATGGCGCCGAAAATGATGCCGACCAGGGTCCCTGCGATAATCAGGAAGACATACATCGGCGTAATGAATTCAAACATCAGCGTCACTCCTTATGGCAGGGTCAGCGCGAAGACATAGGTGAACAACCACCACACCAGTGTGGGCGCAGCCACCGCAACGATCAGAACCGGGATCAGGCTGCGGATATTTCGTTCATGCATGTAAAGGATGCCTATCCCCGCGACGAAGGGGATCGAGCAGATGAGGAACCCAAGCCCCGTATTCGGCCAGCGGTCGCCCACCGGCACCATCAGCAGGAAATAGATCACCGTCAGGGCCAGCGTGCCGAAGAAACGGGGCTTGTCCATCTGTGCGAAGCAGCGCGACCACATCGCGCCTGAATTCGCGATTGCGCCCCTGCGCGTGACCACGATGGCCGCGCCAAGCAGCAACAGAATGACCCCGATCAAAGTCGGAAACAGCAAGTGTGACGTTTCGAAATTGACAGAAACTGAAAGCAGGTCGGCCATGGGCGATCCCCTGTAAAGCTGGTGGAAATCTGGCAGCAAGCGGGGCCGCCCGCAGGCGGCCCCGGCAATCGCGGTCGATTACTGCGCCGGCTCTTTCAGGCGCCCGATGATCTCTGCATAGGCGTCGCGCTTTTCCATCAGATGCGCCGAGGCTTCGGCCATGGGACGGAAGTCGGGGATGAAGAATGCCTCGAGCAGACGGTTTTTCAGCGTATCCTGCGCAAAGACCTCTGCCAGAGCGGTGTCGATGGTTTCCATCTGCGCCGGATCCATATCCTTGTTGTAGATCAGGAAGAATTCCTTGTCGAAAGTGAAGTCTTCGCCATTCGGGCGCGCGATCTTGGTCGCGGGCGATGCATATTGCATCATGTCATCACGGGTCATCGCGCCCATGCCCTCCTCTGGTCCGCCTTGCAGCGCCTCGGGCGTGGCCGTGATCCAGATGAAGCGCATGGCCTTCTGATCGTCATCGGGCAGCTCGGCAAATTGCTCATTGGCCTGGATCGAGCCGTTGATGACTTCTGCAAGACCGTCGAACAGGGCCTGATTCTTGTCGGCCTGATCGCCGGTATTCATCGCGACGATATTCTCCTCGGATCCGGGGGAGGCTTCGCGCGCGGCGCTCTTCAGTGCTGAAAAGCCGATCTCGGAAACACCGCCCGGCTGGATCGCGACGCGCACCTGTTCACCGTCTGCGGCGGCCTTCAGGATATCATCCATCGTCTGATAGGGTGAATCCTTGCTGACCAGATAGGCGTTGCCGGGGTTGATGGCCAGCGTCGGGCCGACGACGAATTCGGCGAACGGATCCGGGCTGCCCGGGATGCCGTAAAGATTGGCAAGATAGGACTGGTCATGATGCAGCATGATCGTCGTGCCGCGCTTGTCGCGCCCGACGGCCTTGAACGCCTCGGATGCGCCGACAGCGTCGACCTTGATGTTCACGCCAAGCTGTTCGGACAGCGCTTCGGCCACAAGCGACGCGGCCTGATAGGTATCACCCCCGGTCGAGCCCGAGCCGATGACAAGGCGCACATTGCGCGGCAGGTCCTGGGCTGCGGCCATCATCGGCTGCGCCAGCATCGCGGCACTGCAGGCCGCCGCCAGAATCATTCTGCGGGTCAGTTTCATGCTATCCTCCCATTGGTCGCGCCGCGACCATTCCCTTGAATTCAACGCGCTCCCCATCACGCCAAACGCGCAATGTATACGCATACATCATTAAACATCACAGTTTGATACATTCTGTCAACACTCGATTTTACATTCGCAAATTTTGCCAATAGTCGCCAAATTCCGTTGACAGGCAGGAATGAATACGCATACACAAATCAAACCCACCCAGCATCAGGAGGAATGCCATGGCCAAGGACGGGCACATCACGCCGGATCAATTGCGCAGCGCACGCTGGTTTGCGCCGGACGATCTGCGCAGCTTCGGCCACCGCTCTCGGATGATGCAGCTCGGCTATTCCGAGGCGGATTTCATGGGCAAGCCGATCATCGGCATTCTGAACACCTGGTCGGAACTGAATTCCTGCCACAGCCACTTTCCCGAACGCGTCAGGGACGTGAAGCGCGGCATCCTGCAGGCGGGCGGCCTGCCGGTGGAAATGCCCGCGCTGTCGGTCGATGAAAGCTTCAACAAGCCGACCTCGATGCTGTATCGCAACATGCTGGCGATGGAGACAGAGGAACAGATCCGCGCCCACCCGCTGGACGGCGTCGTGCTGATGGGCGGGTGCGACAAGACCACGCCGGGTCTGGTCATGGGCGCGATCACGGCAGGCGTGCCGATGATTTTCCTGCCCGCGGGCCCGATGCTGCGCGGCCATTACGCGGGCAATATCCTCGGCTCGGGCTCGGACGCGTGGAAATACTGGGACGAACGCCGTGCCGGCAATATCACCGACGAACAGTGGCTGGGTGTTCAGGGCGGCATCGCCCGCTCGGCCGGGACCTGCATGACCATGGGCACGGCCAGCACAATGACCTCTATCACGGAAGCGATGGGGCTGTCGCTGCCGGGTGCCTCGTCCATTCCCGCCGCCGATTCCGGGCATCAGCGCATGGGCGCCGATTGCGGGCGGCGGATTGTGGAAATGGTGTTGGAAGGCCTGACACCCGACAAGATCGTGACCGAGACGGCGGTGCGCAACGCGGCCCTTGTCGGCATGGCCACGGGCTGTTCGACCAATGCCGTCGTCCACCTGATCGCCATGGCGCGCCGCGCCGGCGTCGATCTGACGCTGGATGATCTGGACGCGCTTGGCCGCGAAGTGCCGATGATCTGCAATGTCCGCCCTTCAGGCAAAGACTACCTGATGGAGGATTTCTATATGGCCGGGGGGCTGCGGGCGCTGATGGTGCAGCTTGCGGGCAAGCTGGACCTGTCCGCGCTGACCGTGACCGGCCGGACCATGGGCGAGGGAATCGAAGGCGCGCAGGTCTATAATGACGACGTGATCCGGCCGCTGTCTAACCCGGTCTATCACGAGGGATCGCTGGCGGTGCTGCGGGGCAATCTGTGCCCCGATGGCGCGGTCATCAAGCCCGCCGCCTGCGATCCGAAATACTGGGTCCATGAAGGCCCGGCACTGGTTTTCGACAGCTATCCCGAGATGAAGAAGGCCGTCGATGACGAGAATCTGGACGTCACGCCCGATACGGTGATGGTGCTGCGCAATGCCGGTCCCCTGGGCGGGCCGGGCTTCCCCGAATGGGGGATGCTGCCGATCCCCAAGGCGCTGATCAAGCAGGGCCATCGCGACATGCTGCGGATTTCGGATGCGCGGATGTCCGGCACGTCCTACGGTGCCTGCGTGCTGCACGTTGCGCCCGAAAGCTTCGTCGGCGGACCGCTTGCCCTGCTGAAAACCGGCGATACAGTGCGGCTGGACCTGCCGAACCGCCGGTTGGACATGCTGGTCGACGAGGCCGAAATCGAACGCCGCCGCGCCGCATGGACCGCGCCCGAACCGAAATTCGAACGCGGCTGGGGCTATATGTTCTCTCGCCATGTGACGCAGGCCGACAAAGGCTGCGACTTCGACTATCTCGAACGCGATTTCGGCAAGGCTGCCGGCGAACCTGACATCTACTGATCATCAAGGGAGACCCCGATGCCCTTCACCCCTCATGGCAAGCACCTGATCGCTGGCGATTGGGTTTCCGGTGGCGAGACATTTTCCAGCGAACCGGCGCATGGCCCGTCGCATGATTTCAGCGTCGGCACCGTCGATCTGGTCAACGCGGCCTGTGAAGCGGCCGAGGATGCCTTCTGGACCTATGCCTATACCAGTCGCGAGGACCGTGCCGCCTTCCTGGACGCCATTGCCGACGAGATCGAGGCCCGCGCCGAGCAGATCACCGAAATCGGTAGCCAGGAAACCGGCCTGCCCGAAGCGCGCCTGCAGGGCGAACGTGGCCGGACCACGGGCCAGTTGCGCCTGTTCGCGGACCATATCCGCAAGGGTGATTACCTCGACCGCCGCCACGACAAGGCGCTGCCCGACCGTCAGCCGGCACCGCGCCCCGATCTGCGCGTGATCCAGCGGCCCATCGGCCCGGTCGCGGTGTTCGGTGCCTCGAACTTCCCGCTGGCTTTCTCGACTGCGGGCGGCGAC
>VAFL01000060.1 GCA_005768755.1 Paracoccus denitrificans
TGGTGAATCTGGTCCCCATCTGGGCCTCACCCAGTCCTGGTGACTTTGTTCCCCACCTGGACCTGATTGCTGTGGACTCTTTCTTGACCTCACCTGAAATTTGTGACTCTGATCCTATCTGCGCGTCACACAGACCTGGTGATTCTGGTCCTCACCTGGGCATCATTGGTACCTGGTGACTCTGTTCCACACCTGAGCCTCACCTGGACATGTTGACTCTGGAACCTCTCTGGGCCTCACCCTGACCTGGTGACTCTGGTCGCCATCTGGATGTCACCTAGACCAGGTGAATCTGGTACCCCTCTAGGCCGCAAATAGACTGGGGGAATCTGGTCCTCAAATGGGCCTCACCGGGGCCTAGTGAATATACTCCCCACCTGCGCCTCATCTGTACGTGGTGACTCGGGTTCTACCTGGGCATCATCGGGACATGGTTACTCTATTCCCCACTGGGTCTGACCTGATCCTAGTAACTCTGGTCCTGACTTTGGCGTCTTCTCTACTTGGTGACTCTGGCTCCACCTGGGCCTCACCTGTAATTGGTGACTCTGATCCTAAGCATGGCCTCACCTGACCTGGTGACTGTGGTTCTCATCGGGATCTCACCTGGACCTCATGTCTCTTGTCCCACCTGGGCCTCACCAGGACCTGGTGTCTCTGTTACCCACCTTGGTAGCATCAGGATATTGTTACACTGTTCACTAACAGTGACCCAGCCGGACCTATTAACTCTGGTCTTCACCTGGGCCACACCTGGACATGGTGGCACAGGTTCCCACCAGGGTCTCACGTGGACATGGTGAGTCGGATCCCTGCCTGGTCCTCACCTGTAACTGGTGATTCTCGTTCCCACATGGACATCATGTGGATCTGATGGCTGCAGTGCTTCTACATTCTCATGTACCTCGTGACTCTGGTCCCCAACAGGGCCTCACCGGGACCTGTTGTGTGGTTGCCACCTGCACCTCACCTGGACCTGGTGATTCTGGTCTGCACCTGAGAATACTCTGGTTCTGGTGACTGTGGTCCCCACCTGGGCTTCACCTGGATTTGGGGCTCTGGTTCCCCTCTGGGCCTCACCTGGCCCTGTTGACCATGGTCCTCAACTGGACAAAATTGTGACCCGGTGACTGTGATCCACAACTGGACCTCACCTGCACCAGGTTACTCTGGTCCCCATCTGGGTGTCACCTTGCCCTAGTGACTGTGAACCCCACTTTGGCCTGACTTGGACCTCCTGACCATGGTTGCCACCTGCGCCTGACCTCGAACTGTTGACTCTGGTTCTTTCAAGGGCTCCCCTGGACGTGGTGATCCTGGTGCCCACATGGGCCTGACCTGGACCTGGTGACTCTTGTCACCACCGGGAACTCACCTGGACCTGCTTACGGTGTTCCACACCTGGGCCTCAAGTAGACCTGTTGACCATGGTCCCCAAGCCAGCCTCACATGGACATGTTGCCTCTGATCCCCACCGGGGCTTCACGTGTACCTGGTAACTCTGGTCCTCATCTGGGTCTCATCTGGACCTAGCGACTCTGGTCCCTACCTGGGCTTCACCTGGATCTGGTGACTCTGGTCCCCACCTGGACTTCACCTGGATCTTCTGACTCTGGTCCACACCTGGACCTGACCTGCATCTGGTGACTCTGGTCCTCAGTTTGGCCTCATCTGGATCTGGCATCTCTCGTCCCCACTTTGACCTAACTCAGAACTGCTGAATCTTGCCCCACCTCGGCCGCACCCAGACTTGGTGACTCTTGTCCCCAGCTATGCCTCAATTCGACCTGATGAATCTGCTCCTCACGTGGGCCTCACATGGACCTGGGGCTCAGCTGGATAGAGTGGCTCTGGTTCCCACAAGGGGCTCACCTGATATAGCTGACTGTGGTCTTATTCTATGCCTCACCTGGTCCTAGCGATTCTGTTCCCATCTGGGCCTGCATGGCCCTAGTGACTCTGGTCCTCACCCAGGAATCATTAGGACCTGGATACTCTATTCCACACCTGTGCCTCACATTGACCATGGAC
>VAFL01000002.1 GCA_005768755.1 Paracoccus denitrificans
CCATGAAACGCGCCCCTCGCAGCCTTCAACACCATGTTTTATATAGGAAATATAATGGTCAGGACAGCGAAATCAGCGCCTTACTTGGGAAATGTGGGTGGAAGAAGCAGGGATCACGGCATTTGCCCCGGATGGGCAAGAGTTCAGGCTTCTGTTCCTGCGCATCGAGGTCGAGAAAGTTTTTGGTAAGCCGCCCGGCTAGCGGACGCTATAGCAGCAGTGTGCCGACGAACTCGCCGAGGGGAAAACGTCAGCGAGAATTCGTCCGGGGCTATTCTGCTGATATATAAATAAAATGTTATTTCCAGAAAACGGATGGTGTGAAATCCGGAAAAGGGATGATGTGACTGACATGTCTTGGTGGAATGGTCGGGGCGAGAGGATTCGAACCTCCGGCCTACGGTACCCAAAACCGTCGCGCTACCAGGCTGCGCCACGCCCCGACGTGCTGCTTCTAACCACTGTTTTCGGGCAGGGAAAGCCCTATTGACACGGTTCGACAGCTTGATCCTGATCAAGGGCCGGAAATGCCATGCCCATGCCTTTCTTTAGGCCAAGGCGTTCGGCCTCTCCGCCAGCGATTTCCAGCACCATCAGTCGGTTCGGATCGGCATCGCCAGGAAGATTGCCGGGCACCGGTGTCAGGTCCAGCGGCACCGCCGAAGGGTGGATATGACGGATCGTGCCGCGCTCATCCATGAAGATCATGTCCAGAGGAATCAGCGTGTTCTTCATCCAGAAAGACGCGGGTCGCGGGCTTTCGTAAATGAACAGCATCCCCGTCATAGCGGGAAGTTCCTTGCGGAACATAAGGCCTTTGGCGCGTTCGGCGGGTTCGTCAGCGACCTCGACCGCGATGCGGACGTTGGCATCGGGGAAAAGCGCAAGGTCGGGACGACACTGACTGGCAGCCGCCGATCCGACCAGGCCAAACGTGGCCAGCACCCCAAGACCGAATGCGCGGCAGGAAAACAGGGCAAACGCTTTCATTCGTCGCCTGACCTGACAGGATCGGGATCAGACTCAGTGTCTATCGGCTCTGCCAGCCCGATCTGACCGATATCGTCATCGCTGAATTCTGCCGGATCGGTTTCCGCACTTCCGCGTTCCCAGGCCGCGATCTGTGCCGCCATCAGCCCGCGCCGGCCGTCGACGACCCGCAATGCCACCGCCTCGCCCACGCCCAGGTCGGACAGACCGGAATGGCGAAGAACCTCGCTGTGCAGAAAGACATCGCCCGAGCGGCCAAAGAGATTGGCAAATCCGAACCCCTTGCCCTTGTCGAACCATTTGACCCTCGCAGGAAGGAACGGCAGCGCGTTCAGAACTTCTGGCGGCGTGTCGGCAAGGTCGCTGATCGGAGGGCCGCCATCGTGATCAGGCGGCTCGATCGAGACAATCTTGACGGCTTGCAGACCCCGCGTGGTGTGCTGGACCTGCACAGTGATCCGCGCCCTGTCGGCGACTGAACCCTGGCCAAAATTCCGCAGAACATTTGTGTGTAACAGGATATCCGGTCCGGCCTCATCGCTGATGATGAATCCGAATCCGCGCACGGGATCGAACCATTTGATCGACCCGCTGACCTCGGTAACAACAGTTTCGTCGGCTATCGTCATAATACCGCTTTACACTTGCACCACGCCGCCGCGCGACGCCTACAGACTCGAGTTTCTTGGCAGAATACTCACATAACTGGCGCAGCTAGTCCCCATCAAAATACATAAGTTGACGTAAAGTAAATGAGGCGCAAGTCCATACATTTCAATCATATAAATTTCTCTGCCCGCTTACGGCGCTAAACGTGTAACCGCCCAGGGGCCAACTTCTTCCGAATCAATCCGTTCTTGTAAGCCAGCACGGCGCCATTGGAAACGGTCATGCAGCCGAAACTGTCCGTCGGCCCAGAACTCGATCTGAACAGGGGTGATGCGAAAGCCACCCCAGAACGGCGGACGCGCGGGGGCCGCGCCGTGGCGAAGCCCTTCCCGCGCGACGGCCTGCATCAGCGTGGCACGCGACGCCAGCGGTCGGCTTTGCCGGGATGCCCAGGCCCCAATACGACTTTGCAGGGCGCGGCTGGCATAATAGTCGTCTGCTTGAGGTCCGTCTTCGCGTGTGACCGTTCCGCGCACCCTGATCTGCCTTCGCAGCGATTTCCAGTGCATGACGAAGGCCGCATTGCCGGTCGCTTCGATCTGCCGTCCCTTGGCGCTGTCATAATTGGTATAGAAGACGAAGGCACCGTCACCCGCACCGCGACGTTCGATCTCCTTGAGAAGGACCATCCGCACATCGGGCATACCTGCTGCATCGACGGTGGCCAATGCCATCGCATTGGCATCATTGGGTTCGCTGGCCTGCGCTTCGGCCAGCCAGTCCTGTGCTATAATGAACGGATCTTCGCCTGCGAATATCCCGTTTCGTGCGCTCATGCTTGATGCCCCCCGGCCTTTGGCCTAATCCTGCCAAAAAGGTAAGACGGAGAGGGGCATGTCAAGCAGCGAACGAAGCGGCCTTATGGTCGGCAAGCGCGGCCTTATCATGGGGCTGGCCAACGACAAGTCGATCGCCTGGGGCATTGCGAAGGCCCTTGCCGATCAGGGCGCCGAGATCGCGCTGTCCTATCAGGGCGAAGCGATGAAGAAACGCGCCGAGCCGCTGGCGAAGGAATTGGGCAGCGACCTGCTGTTCGATTGCGATGTCTCCAACGAACAAACCGTCGCCGATATGTTCGACGCCATCGGCAATGCGTGGGGCAGCATCGACTTTCTGGTCCATGCCATCAGCTATTCCGACAAGGAACAGCTGCGCGGTCGTTATGTCGACACCACGCATGACAACTTCGTGAAAACGATGGATATCTCGGTCTATTCCTTCACGATGGTTGCGCGCCATGCAGCGGCAATGATGACCAATGGTGGCTCCATGGTCACGCTGACCTATTACGGGGCCGAGCGCGTGATGCCGCATTACAATGTCATGGGCGTGGCGAAGTCTGCCCTTGAGGCGTCGGTCCGGTACCTGGCCGAGGATCTGGGCAAGGATGGTATCCGCGTCAACGCGATTTCAGCCGGGCCGATCAAGACGCTGGCCGCTTCGGGGATCGGCGATTTCCGTTATATCCTGAAATGGAACGAGCTGAATTCGCCGCTGCGCCGCAATGTCACACAGGACGAGGTCGGTAAATCCGCACTGTATTTGCTGTCAGATCTGGGCAGCGGTGTGACAGGCGAAACCCATCATGTCGACGCGGGCTATCACCTGGTTGGCATGAAGGCCGTCGATGCCCCGGACATCGACGTCGTGTCCGGACGCAAGGACAGCTGATCTGATTGGCCTCGACTCCTATCTGGCGCTGATCGGCCTGATCTCGGTTGCGTTGCTGTCTCCGGGGCCGGCCATCGTGGCTGCGATCCAGACATCGTTCTCGCGCGGGCGCGAAGTCGCCCTGCCCTTCGGGCTTGGTCTGGCGGTTGGGGCGTCGCTATGGTGCCTGTTTGCCATCGCCGGGCTGTCGCTGATCTTCAAGACCCATCCGCAAGTCTATTTCGCCGTGAAGATCATTGGCGGAATTTACATTCTTTGGGTGGCGCTTGGCCTTTGGCGCGCCGCCAACGCGCCCCTGCCCGAAGCCGCCGAGAAGAAATTCGGGCGCGGCTTCATCGGCGGCATTTTGCTGAATTTGTCCAATCCCAAGCCTGCGCTGTTTTATGCGGCACTGATCCTGAAGCTGTTTCCAGGACCGCTGACGCTGACACAGAATGCCACAATCTACGCAACGGCGCTCGGGACCGAACTGTTCTGGTATGCTACCGTCACCATCGCCATGTCGACCGCCGCGATGCGGCGGCGATACTTCGGCGCAAAATTCTGGATCGACCGTGCGGCGGCCCTTGCGCTTTTCGCACTAGGCGGCCTTCTGATATTCAAGAGCTGAGAGAAAACATGACCGACTCGCATCTTCTGCCCCATGAAAAAGGTTTTCATGTCAGCTGGGATCAGCTTCACCGCGACGCCCGCGCACTTGCCTGGCGGCTTGACGGCAATCCGTGGCGCGCGATCGTCGGTGTGACACGCGGCGGCATGGTCCCGGCGATGATCGTCGCGCGGGAATTGGACATCCGCACCATCGATACGATCTCCATCAAGTCCTACAAGGGCGTGGGCGCCGAGGCGGGTCAAAGTGATCTTCAGGTTCTCAAGCAGCCCGATGCGGAATTGATGCGCGACGGTGACGGAATCCTTGTCGTGGACGATCTTGTCGATTCGGGACGCACGCTGGAGTTGATTCGCGAGATGTATCCAAAGGCGCATTTTGCGACCGTTTACGCCAAGCCCAAGGGCAAGCCGATGGTCCAGTCCTATGTGACCGAGGTCAGCCAGGACACGTGGATATTCTTTCCCTGGGACATGGCGTTGCAGTATGTGCGCCCCTATCGTGGCGACGATTAATTCAACATATCATATAGTTATGCGCCCATTTCTGCATGTCCGAAATAGTTCCATCTTATGGCGCAAAAGTTTTACGGAACCAGAATGACTGACTACGGATTGGTCGGGTGATGCGGGTGTCAGCACGGCACCCGCGAACCGAACTGAGGAGTAGTCACATGCGTAACATCCTTCTGACCACCGCTCTGGTCCTGCCGCTTTCCGGTTTTGCTTTCGCGCAAACTTCGGACACGGCGGCGACGCCGGAAACTGCCGCAGAAGCAACGACTGAAGCAGCCGACGCGACGGCAGATGCCGCTGCTGATACCGCAGAAGCGGCTGCTGACACGGCAGAAAACGCCGCCGACGCAGCTGGCGAAGCTGCCGCCGACGCTGCCGATGCAACGGCTGACACTGCCTCCGACGCTGCCGACGCAACGGCTGATGCTGCCGCAGACGCAACTGACGCGACAGCGGATGCTGCGGCGGATACTGCCGATGCAGCGGCCGACACCGCTGATGCTGCGGCGGACACCGCCGAGGATGCAGCAGCCGATGCTGATGCCGCCGCCGAAGATGTTGCTGAATCTGCCGAAGACGCGGAAGAAGCTGCGCTGGAAGCCGAGATGGCCAGCAGCGACAAGATCGCCCGTGAACAGGCTGGCAACGAGCTTCGCGTCGACTGGATTACCGGCGCCAGCGTTACCTCGCCCGCCGACGAAGCGATCGGTGAGGTTCGCGACGTCATGGTTGACGCCGAATCGGGCCAGATGATCGCTGCGATCATCGGTGTCGGTGGCTTCCTGGGCATCGGTGAAAAGCAGATCGCTGTTCCGTGGGATCAACTGACCATCAACTATGATGCGCAGGAGATCACCACCGAGCTTAGCAAGGAAGAAGCTCAGGCTGCACCTGAATATGTCTTCCGCGAGCGTGAAGCAGCCCCTGCCCCCGCCGCCGATCCCGCAGCGGCACCGGCTGACCCGGCTGCAGCACCTGCGGCAGCAGACCCGGCCGCAGCGCCTGCCGATCCGGCAGCACCCGCTGATCCGGCGGCACCCGCAGCCAACTGATCACCGGTATCATTGCCAAAAGGGCGGCCCTCGGGCCGCCCTTCTTTCATGCCGTTAGCTGGGATCGGGTTTCGGGATTGCTTCGGCGGGATGGACGTCTTTTTAACCATCCCCACCCACGCCCGCCGGTTATCGCCAGAATTGCCCTAGCCGTTCCCTCGCACGAAGCGGGTGGCTTCCTCGGCGGCGCGCTGCAGGGCACGAGACTTGTTCACCGTCTCCTGAAACTCGCTTTCGGGATCGCTGTCGTAAACCACGCCGCCGCCCGCCTGAATATACAGTTGGCCGTTCTTGATGACCCCGGTGCGCAGCGCGATGCACATGTCCATCTCGCCATTGGCGGCGAAATAGCCGACCGCACCGCCATAGACGCCGCGCTTCTCCGGTTCCAACTCGTCGATGATTTCCATCGCGCGGACTTTTGGCGCACCCGACACGGTCCCCGCCGGAAGTCCCGCCAGCAACGCCGACAGTGCATCCTCGCCCTCTCGCAATTCGCCGACCACGTTCGAGACGATATGCATGACATGGCTGTAGCGTTCGATCACGAATTGCTCTGTCGGGGTGACAGTGCCGATTTTTGCGACCCGGCCGACATCGTTGCGGCCCAGATCCAGCAGCATGAGATGCTCGGCCAGTTCCTTCTGATCGCCCAAGAGATCGGCTTCCAACGCGCGATCCTCGGCCTCGTTCGCGCCGCGCGGGCGGGTGCCGGCAATAGGGCGGATGGTGACTTCGCCATCGCGCAGCCGCACCAGGATTTCGGGGCTGGCGCCGACGATCTGAAAGCCGCCTTCGGCAGGTTCGAGGTTCAGGAAAAACATGAAGGGCGAAGGGTTGGTGCGTCGCAGACTGCGATACAGTGCGAACGGCGGCAGCGGGAAATCCATCGCCCAACGCTGCGCGGGCACGACCTGGAAGATGTCGCCGGCGCGGATATAATCCTTCGCCTTCTCGACCGCCGCCAGATAGCCGTCATGACTGAAATTCGATTGCGGCTCGCCGATCTGCTGCATGCCGCCCATCTCTCGTGGTTCGTGCGGCAGGCGGTCAAGGCTGCGAAGTGCCTCGGTCAGACGTTCGGCCGCCTGCGCGTATGCCGCCCGTGCGGGGACGGCCGGATCATGCCAGACCGGGGCGCACAGCGTCACCTCGCCCTTCACGCCGTCCAGCACCGCAACTACGGACGGCCGGGTAAGCATCGCATCCGGCACGCCGATCGGATCAGGGTTCACGTTCGGCAGGTTTTCGACAAGCCGGATCATGTCGTAACCCAGATAGCCGAACAGGCCGGCCGCCGCAGCGGGCACACCGTCCGGCATTTCGATCCGACTCTCTGCAATCAGTGCTCGCAGGCTTTCCAGCGCCGGGCGCATATCATCCGTGAAAACATCGGAATAGCGCGCCTCGCGATTGATGCGGGCCTGCCCGGCGCGGCATTCCCAGATCACATCAGGCTTCATGCCGATAATCGAATAGCGGCCCCGCACCTCGCCGCCGGTGACGCTTTCAAGCACGAAGCTGTTTGGCGCTGCTTCGGCCAGTTTCAGCATCAGGCTGACCGGCGTGTCCAGATCGGCCGCAAGGCGCATCGTCAGAAGCTGGTTCCGCCCGGCATCCCATCCGGGCGCGAAAGCGTCGAAATCAGGGACGATCTTCATGGTCACATCTGCGATTCGGCGGCCGCAACCGCCGCGGGGTCCAGCGACACGCCGCTGTTGGCCTGAACGGCGCGTGAATAGTAGTCGAACATGTCCGCAGCCAGTGCTGCATCCAGCCGCTGGCTGATCGAGGTTTTGACTTCGCCAGCGACATCGTCATCCAGTAGGGCCGGATCGATCCGGTCGACGCGGACCAGTGCCACGCGCTGTCCATCATCGATCACCTCCGTCTCGCCTTCTTCAAGGGCAAAAGCCTGGGTGATCAACCGGGGTGGCGCATCTTCCAGCCAGCCATCACGAAGCAACCCCGTTTCAGTCCGCCATTGGGGCTGCGCAACCGACGGCGCGTCGGCTGCCGGTTCCTCAGCGGCTGCGCTGTCCGAAACAGGCGCGGAGGGTGTGGGAGCATCCGACGTGGCGACCTGCGGCATTGTCTCTGACACCGCTTTCAGCTTCATCTCTTCGGCCAAGGCGACAAGTTGGCGACGCGTCTCGGCAGCGGCCCAATCGTCGGCGACATACTCTCTGATGTCGGCAAAAGGAATCGGCGTCGGCGGCACAATCTCGTCCAGACGCAGCGCCGCGATGCCGCCGTCATCCAGTTCGAACAGTTCTGGATAATCGCTTTCGCTGACCTCGGCGACAACGTTACCAAACGCGGCATACCCACCGATTTCGCCCGGCTCTGGTTCGCTCTCTTCGCTCCAGTCGACCTGGCCCAGCTCCATCTCCGTTTCCTCTGCGACCTGCTCCAGATCTGCGCCGCCCGCAAGCAGGTCTTCGATCGCGGGTGCCCGGTCGGCAATCAGACGGCGGGCGCGATCAGCCGCAGCTTCAGCGCGCAGATCAGGCAGGGCCTCTTCGAAGCTGACATTGATCGGGTCAAGAATGGCATTGACCGCAAATAGCGCCGGCCCCAGTTCGCTGTCCACAGGACCGACGACGCCGTTATCGCTGGCAGCGAAAACCGTCTCGCCAGCCGCGCCCAGTTCTGTCTGTGTTACCTCGCCGATTTCGGTGTCGGCCAGGGTCAGGCCACGCTCGACAGCGAGGTCTTCGAAACTGGCATCACCCGCATCGAGGCGCGCCTTCGCTGCCGCAGCGGCTTCGGCACTTTCAAACACCAGCCGGCCGACAAGCCGGCGCTCTGGCTGAATGTATTCGTCCGCCTTCGAATCGTAGATCTCTCGCAGCGCGGCCTCGTCCAGCTCGACCGTCTCTGCCAGCATTTCCGGCGTCAGCCAGACATAGGTGATCTTGCGGACTTCCGGCGCGGTAAACTGGTCGCCATTGGCTTGATGCCATGCTTCAAGCGTGGCGTCATCGGGCTCGGCAACCGGGGCAGCGAGGTCCGCCGCAGTCAGCTCCTGCCATGATATGTCGCGGCGTTCCAGCACCCAACCTGCGCCAAGATCGACCTGCTCATCCGGTGCCGCTACACCAGAGACCACACCCGCCTGCACGATCATCGCGGCAAGGCGGGACCGGACATCGCTTTCATAACGTTCTTCGGTCAGACCCTGCCGGCGCAATGTCTCGCTATATGCGGCGCGGTTGAACCCGCCCGGCCCCTGAAAAGATGCGTCGCTGGTAATCGCCTGGGCGACATTGGCATCGCCGACGGAAACGCCGATCTTGCGCGCTTCTTCTTCCATCGCTGCGCGGGCGAACAGCTGCGCCTGCACAGCCTGTGTCAGACCCATTTCGCGCGCCTGTTCTACAGACATTTGCTGACCGCTTTGCTCTGCAATGAGGCCGAACTGGCGGCGCAGCGCAAGCTGATAACTCTGTGCGTCGATCTTCGTTTCGCCGACCGCACCCAATTCCGTCGATCCGCCAGAGAACGAGGTGACGCCAAATCCCCCCAGCCCCAACAGCAGCATCCCCATGAGGATCCAGACAATTGTGGATTTTCCCTTGGTGCGCAGGCTGCTCATCTATCGTGTTCCTTCGTGATCGTCGGCAGGTTTGTAGGCCGGGCGATGGCCCGCGACAAGGGCGTTGGCGTTCACGCTTGCCACGCAGCCAGCCGCTCGGCCAAGCGGGTGATACCCGCCGCATCGACATTGGCATAGGCGACGCGCAGATGCTTCGTTCCCATCCCGTCCTGCATGAACATCGTTCCAGGCAGCATCAGAACGCCGGCTTCGGCAACCAATCGCTGTGCCAGCACATCCGATGGTATGTCGAACCCGTGTTCGACCCAGGCGAAATAAGCCCCCGCCGACACGATCCTGAAGCCAGAGATTGCAGCCATGGCTTCGATCATGGCATCACGTCGCGACAGTATTTCGTTTCGCTCCCCAGCCAGCCAATCGCCCATGTTGCGCAGCCCCCATTCGGCCGCGATCTGACCGATCTGACTGGTCGAGATGGCGACCGTGTCCAGAAACTTCTCGAGTTCTGCCATCCGCGCGGCCCCGGCAAGGACCGCACCGACCCGGTGACCGGTCAGACGGAACGCTTTCGAGAAACTGTAAAGCTGGATCAGCACATCTTCAGCGCCGTCGCGCGCAAGAAGATCATGCGGCGCCCCCGTGCGGCTGTCGAAATCGCGGTAGGTTTCGTCAACGATCAGCGCAATCCCCTGCGATCTGGCAAGATCAAAGAACTCTGCCAGAGTTGCGGCCGGATATTCAGCGCCGGTCGGGTTGTTGGGGCTGATCAGCACGATGGCCTTTGTTCGTCCTGTGATCAGCGCCGCTGCGTCTTCGGCGCGCGGGATCATATCGTCACCACAGGTCAGTGGCACGGCCTTGATACCCTGCATGTCCAGCCACATCTTGTGATTGAAATACCAGGGCACCGGCAGAATGACCTCATCCCCGGCCGCAGCCAGCGTAGCGATTGCGGCACAAAAAGCCTGATTGCAGCCCTGCGTGATCGCAATCCGTTCCGGACCGATCTGCGCATCGTAAAAGCGCGACCAGCTGGCGGCCAGGGTCGCGCGCAGGTCATCATTGCCCAGAACCGGACCGTAAAGATGCGCCTCGGGCCGGTTCAGCGCAGCATCGGCCATGATCCTGCGCAAGGGCTCGGGCGGCGGCTCCACTGGGGCCGCCTGACTGACATTGATAAGCGGGCGCTCTGGCGGAAAATGGGCGGCTTCCACCCAGCGACGGGCCTCCATCACCGGGGGGGCGAAGGTGCCTGCAATGGCGGGGTTAACGGGCTTGAGGGGGGTCATGGCATGCTCGTCATCGGAAGGGCGGGAATTTCCAGGTCGGGCGCCGGGCGGCCAGTCGGCACGCCCTGTGGGGCATCGCCTGGCCGGGACGATATGGCGGGCGTCTGTTCGACCTGTTCAGGGGCAGTCGCGGCCACGTCATCCCCCGCCGCAGGGGGCGGTGGCGGCACGGATTCGCGCCGGGGATCCGGGGTTTGCAGGACCGGGGCCGATGTGCGCGGATCCGTGGCCGTGTCTGCATCGGCGGGTCTTGCCGCTTCCGAATTGTCATCATCTGCGGGATTGCCTGCCGGCGACACGCCCGTCTGCACTGCTGGCGCGCCGTTAGCGGTTTCGCCTGTCGATGCAGACGCGGGGGAATTGGTCCCGCCCGGCATATCCGGTCGCTGCACTGCGGATGTTGTGGGCAGGCTTTCGGATGCAGGCAACGCGGTATCCTCTGCCTGCTCTGGCGCAGTCGGCGCGGCGCGTGATGCCGCCGCAGGTCCCTGATCCTGACCCGGTTGGCTGACCCGGGCCGGATTGGCCTGCGTGGCGGGTGCCGCCGTCTCTGCCTGTGGCGCGGCCGCGGCAAGCTGGTCATCCTGCGCGGCGTGCGGGGCCACGGCCTCATCCTGCGCGTCCGGCCGGCTGGCCGGCCCCGTCGTCTGTCGGGGAAGTGTTTCGGGCGCCGGTTCCGCCACCTCGGCCAGTTCAGCAACCGTGGCAGGCGCGTTGGCACTGCCCGGAACCGTGGGTGGCAGATCCTCAGCGCGTGCGAACTCTGACCCGGTGGGCGGTCGCATCTGGGTCTCGGCCCCTGGCGAGCCCTGCGGGGTGGAAGCCGACGCCGCATCCTCTACCGCCATCTGGATCGGGTCAGGACGTGGGACTGATTGGACCTGTGTGTCGGGCACAGGGCCTGAAATCGCGTTGCCGGAAGTGTCCTGGGGCGCGCCCAAGGGAATCTCCGCAGGCGTATCCACGGCGATGTCAGCGTCTCGGGCCGTCTCTCGTGAAGGAAGGGCCAGCGACAACGCTGCCAGCGCCGCTGCCCCGATCAGCGTTCCATGCAGCAGGCCGCGCCCGATTCCGTCCGTTCTTGCCATTCGCGTCCCATTTCTTCCATCGCCAAGGCTTGCCCCGCCCCGTCATTTCGCACATCTATAAGACGTGATCCCGCCGGGTTCACCCCCTATCGCCACGGACTGACATGATCCTGCTTATCGACAATTACGACAGCTTCACCTGGAACCTTGTCCATTACCTTGGCGAAGAAGGCGCCGAGGTAGAGGTGCGTCGCAATGACCGCATCACGGTCGAAGAGGCATTGGCGATGCGCCCTGACGGTATCGTGATCTCGCCCGGTCCCTGCGATCCGGTCCGCGCCGGCATATGCCTGCCGCTGATCAAGGCGTTGGCTGAACGCGGCGATATCCCACTGTTCGGCGTATGCCTTGGCCATCAGGCCATTGGCGAGGCATTTGGCGGCAGGATCGTCCGCGCCGACCGTATCATGCACGGCAAGACCGATGAGATCATCCATGATCAGACCGGCGTGTTCGATGACCTGCCCACACCACTGCGCGCCACGCGTTACCATTCGCTGACGATCGCGCCCGAAAGCCTGCCCAATACACTGCGCGTCACGGCACGCGCGCCCGACGGCACAATCATGGGCGTGATCCACAGCAGCTTGCCGATTGAAGGTGTTCAGTTTCACCCCGAATCCATCGCCTCGGAACATGGTCATGCCATGATCCGCAATTTTCTGCGCCGCTGCAAAGCCTCGGAACCCGCATGACTGTCGACATCCGCCCTTTGATCGGGCTTGCCGCCGAACGACCGCTGACCCAGGACGAAGCAGACGGGGCCTTCGCCGCGCTTTTCGAAGGCGCAGCAACGCCTGCGCAGATCGGCGGCTTGCTGATGGCGATGCGCGTCCGCGGCGAAACCGTTGACGAAATTGCTGCTGCGACACGTGCCATGCGTGCCCGAATGAACCGTATCACCGCGCCCGCCGGCGCCATCGATATCGTGGGCACGGGCGGTGATGGGCGCAAGACGCTGAACATCTCGACCGCTGCGGCGATTGTAGTGGCTGGCGCCGGGGTGCCGGTGGCGAAACACGGCAACAAGGCACTGTCGTCGAAATCGGGATCTGCCGACGCGCTGACCGAACTTGGCATCAATATCATGGCCGCGCCCGAACAGTCGCAGGCGGCGCTTGCCAGGGTCGGTTTGTGTTTCATGATGGCGACCGTTCACCATCCCGCCATGCGCCATGTCGGCCCCGCGCGGGCCGAGCTGGGGACCCGCACGATATTCAATATTCTGGGTCCGATGACCAATCCCGCCGGCGTGACGCGTCAGTTGACCGGAACATTCGATTCGACCTGGTGCCGCCCGATGGCCGAAACGCTGCGAGAGCTTGGCTCTGATCATGCGTGGCTGATCCATGGTTCGGACGGTACGGACGAGCTGGCAATTTCCGGTGACAGCTTCGTGGTCGAGCTGAAGGACGGAAAAATCCACGAACTGACCATCGCGCCAGAGGATGCGGGACTGTCGCGACATGATTTTTCACAGATCGTCGGCGGCGAAGCGGCGCATAACGCGGCAGCTGCACGGGACTTGCTGGACGGGGCGCGAAACGCGTATCGCGATGCGGTGCTGCTGAACGCGGCTGCCGCCCTGCTGATCGCGGGACGGGTCACTGACCTGCGCGAGGGTGCGCGCCTTGCCGCAGACAGTATCGATTCCGGCGCGGCGAAGGCAAAGCTGGCGGATCTTGCGCAGTCCGTGCCGCTGTGACGCCACCTGAGCTGTGGGCAGATTTGCCGTTCTTCCGCAATCAGTGGCCTGTGATCCGCGACAGACTGGCCGGGATGGATTTTCTGCCCGGCCCCGGTGCGATCTTCCGCGCACTTGAATTGACTGCGCCCGATCAGGTGCGTGTCGTCATTCTGGGTCAGGACCCATATCCGACGCCCGGACATGCCGACGGATTGGCCTTCTCGGTCACGGCAGGAACCGCCCTTCCCCGATCCTTGAACAATATTTTCAAGGAGATGCGGGAAGACATCGATGCGGCGCCGGAAAGCGGGGATCTGACCCACTGGGCACGCCAGGGCGTATTGCTGCTGAACAGCTCCCTCTCTGTGCCGGCGGGCGAGGCGGGCGCACATTCCCGCTGGGGCTGGGACAAGCTGGCCCGCGACGCTGTTGCCCGCGCCCAGTCGAACGGCCCACTGGCCTTCCTGCTGTGGGGAAATAACGCCAGCAAGGCGCTTGCCGGGCTGCCCCGGCGCGACGACCTTCTGATAGAAACCGCGCACCCCTCGCCTCTTTCAGCCCGGCGCGGCTTCTTCGGTTCGCGCCCGTTTTCCCGCATCAACGAATGGCTTGCGGCGCATCGACAGCAGCCGGTCGATTGGGCCGGCGCCCGCCCGGCGGTTCAATCCTGATTAATCGCGTTATCCGCAGGCATACCGACATTTTCCGATCACACGATCGCCGACGAACAGGGCCAGCCTGCAGCATCTGACAGTGCTAAACAGGCCCATGACAGTTCCGGGACCAGCTTCGCGCACTTAGCCTCTGGCATTGCTTTTCCTGCTGCCGCTAATGGCACATTTCCTGAGGATCGACGCGCCTTATAGCGTGATTTGATGTGACGGGGCTTTCCTCGGCACGGCGCGCGGATTACGGTCGCGCGCATGGACATTCTAGACAAGATCAAAACCTACAAGCTTGACGAAATTGCCGCCGCAAAATCGGCCTTGCCCCTGTCGCAGATCGAAGCCGCGGCCCGCACCGCCGATGCCCCGCGTGGTTTTGCCCGCGCGCTGACAGCCAAGGCCGAAAACGGCTATGGTCTGATAGCTGAGATCAAGAAAGCAAGCCCCTCGAAAGGGCTGATCAGGGCCGATTTCGATCCACCCGCGCTTGCGCGTGCCTATCAGGCTGGCGGGGCCGCCTGTCTGTCGGTTCTGACCGATGGTCCCAGCTTCCAAGGCGCACCGCAATACCTGAGCAGCGCCCGCGCCGCAGTCAGCTTGCCGGTCCTGCGCAAGGACTTCCTTTACGACACCTATCAGGTCGCCGAAGCCAGAAGCTGGGGTGCCGATGCCATCCTGATCATCATGGCCTCGGTCGATGACAACCTTGCAGCCGAGTTGGAGGACGCCGCACGTCACTGGGGCATGGACGCGTTGGTTGAAGTGCACAACCGCGCGGAACTGGATCGGGCCTTGCTTCTGCGCTCGGCGCTCATCGGAATAAATAACAGGAATCTCAAGACGTTCGAACTTGATCTTGCAGTTACCGAAAGCCTGGCCCCGCATGTGCCGGACGATCGTCAGCTGGTCAGTGAGAGCGGGCTGTTCACGCATGCCGATCTTGCCCGCGTCGCGCGCGCAGGGGCGCGTCGCTTTCTGATTGGCGAAAGCCTGATGCGCCAGAGCGACGTGACCGCTGCCACCAAAGAACTGCTGGGAACAGCATGAGCCTGACACATTTTGACAAGCACGGTCAGGCACATATGGTCGATGTTTCATCCAAGCCGGCCAATATTCGCGAAGCCGTGGCCGAAGGGCATGTCATCATGTCAACGGCGACGCTTTCGCTGGCTGAAGGTGGCGCTGCAAAGGGCGATGTGCTGGGCGTCGCCCGGCTGGCCGGGATCATGGCGGCCAAACGGACGTCTGATCTGATACCGCTTTGCCACCCGCTGCCGCTAAGCCGGGTGGCGCTCGACCTTGTGGCAGACCCCGCACTTCCGGGCATTCGCATAACAGCGACCGTGCGCACAACTGGACAAACCGGCGTCGAGATGGAGGCACTTACCGCCGTCTCTGTTGCGTGCCTGACCGTCTACGATATGCTGAAGGCCGCCGAAAAGTCGATGCGCATCGTAGGCATCCGCCTGTTGCAGAAAACTGGCGGAAAGTCAGGGGATTACAAAGCGGAATGATCACCGTAGAAGACGCATTGGCCAAGGTCCTTTCGCTTGCGGGTGCCGTCCGAGAAGAGGAAATCGACATTTCCCAAGGGTTGGGCCGGGTACTTGCTGCGCCGGTCGAGGCAAGGCTGACACAGCCGCCATTCGATTCGGCTGCGATGGACGGCTATGCGCTGCGCCGCGCCGATCTCGGCCAGACCTTGCAGGTCATCGGCGAAGCAGCGGCCGGCAAACCTTGGGACGGCGCAGCGACGGCCGGGACTGCACTGCGCATCTTCACGGGCGCACCAGTCCCAACAGGCTATGATATCGTCGTCATGCAGGAGAATGTGAGCCGAAACGGCGATCATATTCAGATCCAGGCGCAAAACAGCAGCGTCAATATACGCCCAAAAGGCGTTGATTTTGAAGAACATTCAATATTCCATCCGCGTGGACCACTCAATCCGCGCGACCTTGCCCTGATCGCCGCGATGAACGTGGACCGGATCAGGGTTGCCCGTCGCCCTGCCGTCGCGATCATTGCCGGTGGTGATGAGTTGGTTCCCCCCGGCGTCCGGCCAGGTCCGGGCCAGATCGTCAGTTCCAACGACATAGCCATTGCTGCAATTGCCCAGATCGCAGGGGCTGAAGCCACCCGCCTTCCAATTGCTGATGACAGTGCAGAAAGCCTGCTGGACAGATTTTCGCGGGCTGCCGATGCCGATCTGATCGTGACCATTGGCGGGGCGTCCGTGGGGGATCATGACCTGATCGGCAAGATCACGCAGCAACTTGGAATGACGCGGGAGTTCTACAAGGTCGCCATGCGACCGGGAAAGCCGCTGATTGCAGGCCGGATCGGTGCGTCCGCCATGATCGGACTTCCAGGAAATCCCGTATCGGCAATAGTTTGCGCCGAATTGTTCATGCGGCCTTTGCTGTGTGCCATGCAGGGTCTGCCCCCTGAAGCGCGGATTGAGGAAGGGCGTCTTGGGCAGGACCTCAACCCGGAAGGCGACCGTCAGCACTATCTGCGCGCGACATTGGATCGCAAGCAAGGCGATACGATTGTCACACCACTTGCCGATCAGGATTCCGCACGGCTTGCGTTGCTGGCAAAGGCAGACGCGCTTCTGATCCGGCGCGCTGGCGATCCTGCACGCAAAGCGGGCGAACCGGTACAGTTCATTCGACTTGGTTAACGATATTTTCATGCGCCATAGGTCAGACTGTTGACGGAATCGTATCGTCGTGGCAGAACATTTGTTGAACGATAATGAAACAGGGCCGGAACATGCTGACCAAGAAACAGATCGAGCTGTTGGAGTTCATTCAAACGCGAATGGCACGCGACGGTGTTCCGCCTTCCTTTGACGAAATGAAGGTTGCGCTTGATCTGCGTTCGAAGTCCGGAATTCATCGATTGGTGACGGCGCTTGAAGAACGCGGTTTCATTCGCCGCCTGCCCCATCGCGCGCGCGCATTGGAAATCGTCCGCCTTCCCGACACGCTTGCAAAGACCGCGCCGGGCTTTGCGCCGCGCCTGATTGACGGCGACAAGAAACGGCCGGCTGCACCACCCACCGGTGCGTTTGAGGTCAGCGCAAATTCCTATCAGCTGCCGGTCATGGGCCGGATCGCCGCAGGTGTCCCGATCGAGGCGATTTCCGAAGTTTCGCACAATGTGTCTGTTCCCGGCAGCATGATCTCTGGCCGCGAAAACCACTATGCACTGGAGGTGAAGGGCGATTCCATGATCAACGCTGGCATTAATGACGGCGATATCGTGGTCATACGCGAACAGGGCGTGGCCCAGAACGGGGATATCGTCGTGGCCCTTGTGGAAGGACATGAAGCCACGCTGAAATACTATCGCCGCAAGGGGGCAATGATCGCCCTGGAGGCGGCAAACCCCGCCTATGAGACGCGCATCCTGCCCGAGGACAAGATCAGCGTTCAGGGCAGGCTTGTGGGACTGATCCGCAGTTACTGACCCGTCACACGCTTGCGGCCAGCGGCAGGGTGCACGGCACCGAACGGTTCGTCAGTGGGCCGATCATTTGCCCGCGTATCAGTTCCGCGGGCCGACAATCCCTGCTGACGAAGCATTCGGTTGGACCGACCGATCATCTGCGCGCGCTTCGGTGATCGCTGCACAGCGAACAGCGCGGACCTGAACCGCGCCGCCGCTATCCTGACGCGCGCAACCCTTCGACAATCAAGCCTGATCGCGGGCCAAGGGTTCACGAACAGACGGCGCCAGACGCAACCGAACGCGCTTGATGCGACGCGGGTCGGCGTCAACGACCTCAAACTCGGCGCCGGAATCATGGGGGATCACCTCGCCTCGGACTGGCACGCGGCCCGTCAGCTTGAAGATCAGACCACCGAGTGTGTCGACATCCTCGTCCTCGTCGCCCGGCGCAAGGCGCAGGCCGGTTTCCTGCTCCAGTTCTTCAAGCGAAGCGCGGGCCTGGATCAGCCACTGACCGGGCTTTTCGGCGATCCACATGCCGCCTTCTGCCTCATCATGCTCATCCTCGATTTCACCGATAACCTGCTCGATCAGATCCTCGATGGTGACCAGCCCGTCGACGCCGCCATATTCGTCGATGACAAGCGCCATATGGATGCGATCTTTCTGCATTTGCTGAAGCAATACACCGATCGGCATTGAGGGCGGCACATAAAGCAACGGGCGCAGCATCGGGCGCAGGGTAAACTTGCCGGCCGGCTTCGCGCCGAAACCATGCTTCAGCGCCAGATCCTTCAGGTGGATCAGCCCGACCGGCGTGTCCAGCGTGCCGCGAAAGACCGGCACACGGGAAAAGCCGTGTTCGCGGAACATCTCGACCAGCTCGTCCAGTGTGGCGGTAATCGGCGCGGCGGCGATTTCGACCTTGGGAATGGCCACGTCGTCAACGCGCATGCGCCGCAGATTGACCATGCCGGGCGCGACAGGTGCCTGCGCGCGGTATTCTTCGGCAATCTCGTTGCCGTCATCCGTGCCCGAGAAGGCACCGAACAGCCGGCCCAGGAACCCGCGCGATGCGGGAAGGTCGCGCCCCTCGCTTCCGGTACCATCTGCCCATCCCGCAGGATCGGCACCGATATCGGCGGGGGCGGCGGGACTTCGGGACGGATCGCTGTTCATGTTTCCTTCTCCAGATAGGGGTCTTCTATGCCAAGCTGAGCAAGGATCGCGCGCTCGGCGTCCTCCATGGTCTTTGCATCAGCGTCATTCAGATGGTCATAACCCGCCAGATGCAAAATCGCATGAACCAGTAAATGGGTCACATGAGCATCAATCCGCTTGCCCTGTGCCTTTGCTTCTTGCTGGCATGTTTCATAAGCAATGGCGATATCGCCAAGTTCGTCTGTCGCGGGGCGCGGCGGATGCGCGCCGGGCTCGTGGGGGACATGTTCGACCGATGGCCATGAAAGCACATTCGTAGGCTGGGGCTTTTCGCGGAAATCGCCGTTAAGTTCGGTGATCCGCGTGTCATCGCACCCCATGACCACAATGTCGGCATCCATCTTCAGCCAACCGAGTGTCGCATGTCCGGCCCGCGCCGCAAGTCCCTCAAGATCAAGGGCAGCCCACCTGTCATCCTCGATGACAGTGTCGATCTCAGCCATCGTCGCGGCCCTGACTGCGTGCGGAACTGCCGGGCTGGCGGCGGGGCGGATAATTGCCACGTGACTGATCATCACCCCGCGCCAAAGCCAGCGCGTCATCAGCCTCATAAGCTTCAATGACCCGCGCGACCAGGGCATGGCGCACCACGTCCTTGGACGTGAAATAGTTGAAGCTTATCCCCTTTACTCCGCCCAGGATCCGCTCTGCGTCCACAAGCCCGGAATGCGTGCCGCGCGGCAAGTCGATCTGGGACCGGTCACCCGTGATCACCATGCGCGACCCTTCGCCAAGGCGGGTCAGAAACATCTTCATCTGCATTGTCGACGCATTCTGTGCCTCGTCCAGCACGACGAAGGCGTTGGACAGGGTCCGTCCACGCATGAAGGCGAGCGGCGCAATCTCGATCCGCTTTTCCTCCATCAGCTTGGCCAGTTGCTTGCCCGGCAGAAAATCATTCAGTGCGTCGTAAAGCGGCTGCATATAGGGGTCGATCTTTTCCTTCATGTCACCCGGCAGAAAGCCCAGACGTTCACCTGCCTCGACCGCAGGACGTGACAGAATGATGCGATCCACGTGACCGCCGATCAGCATGGTGACGCCGACAGCAACGGCAAGGTAGGTCTTGCCGGTTCCGGCAGGGCCGATGCCGAAGGCCATCTCATGGGCAAAAAGGTTACGGACATAGTCTTTCTGCGCATCGGTCCGCGGTTCGACCGTCTTCTTGCGGGTGCGCAATTCGATCGGACCAGAGGAAAACATTTCCAGCTGTTCGTCAGGCGAAAGCGATGCCGGCTCGGCATCGGGACCCATACGGAGGGCCGCGTCGATTTCAGCAGAACTTACCGGCCGCCCCTGTTCCAGCCGCGTGTAAAGCGCCTGCAGAAGCTGGGCTGCGTCATCCCGCACCGCCTGCGGGCCAACGACGGCAAGAAGGTTGCCCCGGCGCAGGATATGCACACCAAGCGCAGTCTCGATCTGCGACAGGTGCGAATCGGCAGGACCGCAAAGCTCTATCAGAAGCCTGTTGTCGGGAAATTCCAGAAGCGTCTCGCCCTGCGTGGCGGCGGTTGGCGCGGCGGTATCGGGTGCGGTGGGTGTCAGGCCCAATGAGGTCTCCGGGTTATCATTCACCCCATGGTGGGGGTCGCGATGCAATTGCACAAGGGTTTGCGTATGAAACTGCGCTGCTGTCGCAAAAGTTTCATACCCCGGCGCAGGTCATGGTCGCCAGATGCCGCGAATGAAGTCATGAACATGTGGCTCTGTCGCGGCGTCCATCTGCGCCACGTCGCCTTGCCAGACGACGCGCCCCCCGGAAAGCATCGCCACCTTGTCGGCGACATGGCGCACGGTCGTCATGTCATGGGTGATCGTGATTGCCGTCGCCCCGGTCTCGGACACGATATCGCGGATCAGCGCATTGATGCGGGCGGCGCGGATCGGATCCAGGCCCGTTGTGGGTTCGTCAAAGAAAATGACCTGCGGGTCGGCTGCAATGGCACGGGCCAATCCCGCCCGTTTGGCCATGCCGCCCGAAAGCGCCGCTGGGTGAAGATCTGCGACCTCGGGGCCAAGGCCGACACGGGCCAGCTTTTCAATTGCGATGCGGCGCGCCTCGGTATCGCCAAGCCGCTTGCGCAGGCGGAAGCCGACATTCTGCCAGACGGTCAAACTGTCGAACAGCGCGCCCCCCTGAAACAGCATCCCGAACCCGTCCAGAAAGGCGTCCCTGTTCGCGCGATCAAGCGGCTGCCCCTGCCAAAGCACCATGCCCTCATCATGCGCTTCCAGCCCCAGAATGCATTTCAGCAGCACGGATTTGCCGGTTCCCGACTGACCGATCACCACAAGACTTTCGCCTTTTGCGACCGCAAGATCGACGCCGTCCAGCACCTGCTGACGTCCAAAAGCCTTGCGCAGGCCCTGTATTTGCAGGACGGGCGTCATCCGAAAAACAGCCCTGTCATGGCAAAATTGGCGGCAAAGATGCCAACTGCGGCAACAACAACCGCATATTTCGTGGCGCGTCCAACGCCTGCCGCGCCCCTGCCCGCGTTCATCCCGAACCAGCACCCCGAAAGCGCCACGATCAATCCGAAGACCGCCCCTTTCAAAAGCCCCGAGATCACGTCCCAGCTTTCCAGAAAGGACCAGCTTCCGTTCAGATACGCTGCCGAGGTGAAGCCAAGCGATTGCGTGCCCACGATCCAACCGCCCATGATGCCGATCACATCGCCAACGCCGACCAGCAGCGGGACCGCCACGATTGCCGCCCACAGCCGCGGCGTCACCAGATGGCGCTGCGGATCGGCAGAAAGCGTGACAAGCGCATCGATCTGTTCGGTTACCCGCATGGTCCCTATTTCCGCCGCAATCGAGGAGGCAACGCGCGCCGCCACCATCAGACCACCCAGAACCGGCCCCAATTCCCGCGCCATCCCGATTGCGACAACGGCGGGCACAACTTCAGCTGCGGAAAACCGTTGGCCGCCGGAATACATCTGCAATGCCAGCGCGGCGCCGGTAAAAAGGGCCGTAAGACCTACGACCGGCAGCGACAGCCAGCCTATCTGGATCAGTTGGCGCAGAAATTCGCGTGGCTCCGGGATCATGGACAGGCTGCGCCCGGCAAGCAAGGCGGCACGGCCGATCAGCCGCAAGACGGCTATCGCGGCCCTGCCGGTTAGCGCAACGGGGGTGGCCAGGGTCATATGATGCGACGTTCGTAGCGGCGTCCAAGTGATGTCAGAATCTCGTATCCGATCGTGCCGATCGCTTCGGCCACGGCATCGACGGGTTGCGCCGGGCAGATCAGGTCAAGCGCCCCCGGCACGTCGTCCAGTGCGGTGACATCGGCGGTGATCAGGTCCATCGACACACGCCCGATGATCGGGCAGCGCGTATCACCTGCAAAAAGGTCGATGCGCGGATTACCCCCGTCCGACGACATCCGCCGATGCAGCCCGTCAGCATAGCCCGCAGCGACGGTTGCCACCCGCGTGGGCCGGGTGGCCGTCCAGGTATTCGAATAACCCACGGTTTCACCAGTCGCGACCTCTCGCGTCTGAATGACGGGCAGCGACAGCCGCACGACCGGCAGCGCCTCGGCAAAGGGCATCGCGCCATACAGGCCGATGCCGGGCCGGGTGATGTCAAAGTGATATTCCGGCCCCAGCAGGATACCGCCAGTTGCCGACAGGCTGCGCGGCACGTCGATGCCATCGGTCATCTGCCGGAACGCGGCCAGCTGGCGCCGGTTCATCGGATGATCCGGCTCATCTGCGCAGGCAAGATGGGACATGACCAGTTCCGGGCCCAATGCCAGTATTTCGTCGCGCAGGGCGGCCCACTCGCCTGGCTCGAACCCAAGACGGTTCATGCCCGTATCCAGCTGGATCGCGAAGGGCCTGCCCGGGCGGGTGGCACGGTCGCGGAAAAACTGCTCGGGGCTGTTCAGCACTGGGATGGCATCGCTTAAGTCCGCCCCAGCGATATGGCCGGACAGAACGAAAATGCGCGACCCCGCCCCCACCGAAGCGCGGACCGGTGCAGCCTCAGACGCAAGTGCCACGAAGAAATCCTGCGCGCCAGCCCGCGCCAGCGCGCCAGCAACGGTGCCGGCCCCCAGCCCATAGCCGTCGGCCTTGACCACACCAGCCGCACGCGCCCCCGGCGCCAGTGCTGCCAACGCACGATAATTGGCCTGCAAGGCCGCCAGATCAATCTGCAATACCATGGCCTTGCTTTCCCCCATCGCATGAGCGGCGTCAAGATTACGCCCCTATCTGTCCCCTTGCATCCTTGCAACAGCGCCGGACTTTCACCCCGTCACGCCATTCGTTTCGGCGTTGTGGACTGCTAGGACGGGGGCATAAGTCGCGGCATTGTCGGGACGATCGAAACAGGGCCGCGCGGCGCGTATACGGGGACGTGCTGGCTGGCCGACAGAAGGTTTACCGGCACCGCCCCGTCTGCGATGCCTGCAAAGATACGACCCAGAAATGATCCGCCTCAGGCCGCCAGCCCTTTGTGTCCTAGCCCTCTGCCTGCAATTCGGCACGATCGCCAACGGCGCGCAGACCGTGGATGAGTTGGGAAAGCCGTTGAATGTCCCATCCGGCCAGAAAGTATTCTGGCAGGACGTCATCACCGGATCACCTGGCGCGCATGGTCTGACCTTCCGCTTCCGCTTTGTCGTCCCCGATCTGGCCAACCTTGTCCCGCTGGCAGCACCTGCGCCGATGGAAGCCCTGACCGAAGAGGAAATGGCCGCGCTTGACGCCCTGGCGACCGTCGAGGGCGGCGCTGCCACCATCCTGAGCGATGCGCTTGACGAGGGGCTGATCGCCTCGTCCGAGATTGAGCAGACCCCGACCATCTCGATCCAGAACCTTCCCGAATCCGAGCAGGAAATCACTTCTCCGACAGGAGATTTTGTTTTGCCACCCGCGCCGGAAAGCCTTCTGCGCGATCCGATGCATGAAGATATCGTCTGGCTGTGCGAAAATTTCGTGCTCCCGCGTATCGCGAGCCCCGCCCCGCGACCGACCGAAATCGTCATCTCGCTGGCTGATCGGCCCATGGACAGCAGCGGGCTGGAACCCGGTGCAGTTCAGCTTTTCGAGGTGTTCAGCCTGCCCCCCACGCGCGACGAATGCGTATGGCAACCGTTCTGAGGGTTGATGCATGCATGCCACAGGTCGGCGAAGTCGCGCCGAGTGCCGATTCCGTCCGCTATCGCGACGCGCAATTCTTACCTAGAATCGAACGGTCCGCGCATGACGTGTGACAGCAATCGACAAAAAGGGGTTTGAAAGCCCCAACTTACAGGAGCAGACAATGTCGAAGAAAATCGCGCTCGCCCTCGTGGCCCTGGGCGTTCTTGCCGCTTGCCAACCGCGTGAGCCGGAAATCTCCACCACCCCGGTCGCAATCACGCAAGAGCCCGTCTATCAGGGCAAATACGGCAACTGATCATCAGTTACCGGGCGCGCGGGCGGTCATGCTGCCCGTGCGGTCACTTCAGAAACAGGGCCGCCGAAATGCTGAAACATCGTGGCTTCCCCTCTCGGTTGCCATCCAGCGACTATCAGTTCACCATTCGCCGCGCCAATGCCAAGGGTGCAACGAAACTAGTCGCGCGCGAGCGCTTTCGCGACCGCAGCGCCGCCGACCGTCGCGCCGATGCAGGCTTCCTGGGCGCCCTGATCGCGCATTTCGGGGAAGACGAATTCGAACGCGGCAACCTGGATGCCGGCCGGATCTCATGGTTGCTGGGCCGGGAACTTGTTGCGGTGGGCAAACTCGATCCGACATCATACGAACAACTGTTTCGCGTGGACCTCGCCAAGGCGCAAGCAAGTTTCCCTGAACTTTTCGGACAGGACGATCCCGACCAGGATATGGACTGGGATGACGATTGGGACGAAGAAGACGACGCGAGTTGATCCGGGTATGTGCCATTTTTGCGCGTAATTTCGCCAAGTTGGCCGCATCAGGAACATTTCACGCGCTTGTCAGTTCTCCCCCACGTCCCGATGTGGCAATGTCACATTCGCAACAATCGCCCCTTCCAAAGGGCAAACAGATACAGAAGGCAGTGTAAAATGCAGACCAAAACCTCTCTCCGCCTCGCTGGCGCCATGCTTGCCATTGCCGCACTTTCGGCTTGCCAGCAGGGTTACGGCGATACCTACATGTCGCCCGACGCGCAGCGGGCGCTTGTCGGCGCAGGCGCCGGTGCAGTTGCCGCCAAGGCATTCGACGAAGATGTCGGAACCGGTGCCGTTCTGGGTGCCGCCGCAGGCGCGCTTTGCGACGACGCTGGCGTCTGCCAGACCCGCTGATCAACCTTGAGCAGGCGGCCAGGAACCTGGCCGCCGACACACGTGACCCGCGCCGTTTCGCGGCCCTGACGGTCCCCCAATCAGAGATCCCACCATGACCAAACTTACCCTTGCGGCTTCGGTCGCGCTGCTGTCGCTTGGCGTCGCTGGCTGCACGCAGAACATCAACCCCACCGACGTCGATCGTGCTGCGATCGGTGCCGCTGCCGGTGCCACCATCGCCCATGTCGCCGACAAAGATGAAAGCGACGTCTACAAAGGCGCTGCAATCGGCGCAGCAGCCGGTGCTCTGTGTAACGACGCACGTATCTGCCGGTAAGATCACCCGATTGATTTCCGAAAGCGCCGCGCCGGCCCTGCCGCGCGGCGCTTTTCATTGTGGATACGGATCATCCACCCCCCTCGCCTTCGCCGGAATGCCACGCTAGGCTTACAGTGACCATCCGTGACGGAGCTTTCGCGCGCCCATGATCCCACCGCTCGATCATTTTCTTGCCCCTCAGGCACAATCAGCGGTGATCGCGGGCACGTTTCTTGCGGCTGGCTGGTGGGTCGTTGCCTGGCAGAACCGCAAGCGCGATACCAAGCTTCGTGCAGAACGCGTCCGCGATGTGCAGCGCGCGCTGTTTGCAGAAATCCGGGCTTACCTGGCGGTTCTGCAACGCGATCATATTGCCGAATACGGCGAGGAGATCGCAAAGCGAATCGAAACCGAGCGCAATTATTTTCCTGTCATACCGACTGAACACAATGACGCGATATTCCGTGCCATTCTTGGCGAAATGCACATCCTGCCGCGCGATACGGTGGACCCGATCGTGTTATATTACAGTCAGTTGAATGCGATTGGTGCGATGATCGCGGATTTGCGGGCACTGGATCCGGCCAAAATAGGTCCCCGGCGCGCGGCAGCGATGTATCGCGATTATATCTCGATGAAACTGGGCGCTATCGAATTGGGCGAAAGCGCACAGCTGGCGATCCAGTCAAACGTGGACGGTCGCGGAACGGTCAGTAACCCGGACGCGGGCCAGTCCTGACCTTAATCGGCTTGGGCGCATAGGTTGCGGACATGACGCAATCTCCCTTTGGTTACGTCAATTATATACGCATCAGTGTGGATTTTGCAAGAATCACGGCATCAGGCGCGCGCGTCCGATTTCCTCGCGGCGCAAAGGGAACTTGTCGATCGCGCTGCTGATCTCGCGCACGCTCCACGGCTGGGGTTTGCGCTGCTTTACTTGCCCGTCCTTGTCGATGATGACCAATGAAAAGCCGCGCGGATGCAGCTTCTGCCGCCAGACACTGTTCGCGTCCGGGTCGGTGTCAGTAATCACGACCACGTCACGTTCGGCCAAAGCTGCGGGGCGGCGCTGCAGGTCTTCCAACTGCAGCCGGAAGGCTGGGTCGGCAGCGGTATCGGCGAAGACCACAACGGGTCGGGCCTGCCACAGAAACTCCTCTGGCGAGGATTCGGCAGCGGGCAGCACGTGCAGCACGGGCGCATCGCTCGGGCTGGTGGTTCTGGGGGCGGCGGATTGGGCCGCATCGACTTCGGCAGGCGACGGCGGATTGACGCGCGAGGGTGGCGACGGATCACCGCCCGAACCCATCGCGGCCACCAGCATGGCCGTCAAGACGATTGTGAAATATCTGCGCATCAGTTTCCCTTCTGTCCTGAATATAAGCAATCCGACCGCAAGCGGAAGGACAGGTCGCGTCCGATAATTTCGGGCTAGAGGCCGCGTGCAGGACAGGCTACCAACTTCGCATGAGCATTTCCCGCGCCCCTGCCCGCCTGCCGGATGATTTCGCCGCCGAACTGGGTCACGCCATTTCCGGCTTCGGCTTTCTGGAAGAAGCGCTGAAACGCGCCATCTTCGCGTTGTCGCGCACAGGACTTGGCAAACGGCCCGACGACCGCGCGCTGGCAGCCTGGCTGCACCGGATGGAAGATATTGCCGATGACACGCTTGGCACGCTGATTGACCAGTTCATAAAGCAAATGGGCAATGCCAGGCTGAAAGGCCGCGACGAACTTTCCGGCGACCTGCGCCGCATTCGCCGCGACCGAAACATGTTGTGCCACGCCTCCTGGAAGCCGACCGAGGCGTCGGGGCGCTGGCATCCGTCCTTCCTGAATACCAAGGGCGAAACATTCCCCGGCGATCTGGGCATCGAAGATCTGACTGCAATCCATACCCGGACACTTGATGCGGCCGCGCGAATCGTGGGCATCATGCGAAGGACCGGGATCGAGGGCGAGTGGGTCGGCCATGACGAAGACTGAAGGATGCTGATTGCGCATCTGCCGTCGGGCTATCTTCTGGGCCGGGCTGCGGCAGCGCGCGGGCTGGCGATGGGGGCCGCACTTCTGGGATCGGTTGCGCCCGATTTCGACATGCTGTGGTTTCATCTGGTCGATCAGCGCCAGACCCATCATCACGAATACTGGCCGCATGTGCCGGGCTTCTGGCTGATCGTCGCTCTGCTGGTCCTGCCCGTCCTGCGCCTTGCCGCGCCGCGCCTGTTGCGTCCCGCGATCCTGTTCCTGGCCGCCGTCTTCCTGCATCTGGTGCTGGATACCCTGGTCGGCGGGATCATGTGGCTCTGGCCTTTCGATGACCGGCTGATCACGCTGACGGTGGTGCCCGCACGCCATGACCACTGGATCATCAGCTTCATGATGCATTGGAGCTTTCTGGCAGAAATCGCCATTACCGCCGCCGGGATCTGGCTGTTGATGCGCGACCTGATGCGCTGGCGCGTTGCAACGACGCCCGGCTCGCGCTAACAGGCACGGCAAGCGAAAAAACGAGGCTCTCATGTCCGCCCCCCTTCGGCTTGGTATCGCCGGGCTTGGCACCGTTGGGATCGGTGTCATCAAGATCATCCAGAAACATGCCGATCTGCTGACGGCACGGTCGGGTCGTCCTGTCACCATCAGCGCGATCAGTGCACGTGACCGTATGAAGAACCGTGACGCGGATATTTCGTCTTACGCATGGGTCGAGGATCCGATTGAACTGGCCACCCGCGATGATGTCGATGTCTATGTCGAATTGATTGGCGGCTATGAAGGTGTCGCGCGCGCCTCGGTCGAGGCAGCGCTGAAGGCAGGCAAGGATGTCGTGACTGCCAACAAGGCGCTTCTGGCCATTCACGGGCAGGATCTTGCGCAGATGGCCGAGGACACCGGCCGTGTGATCCGCTTCGAGGCGGCTGTCGCAGGTGGAATACCGATCATCAAATCGATGACCGAATCCATGGCAGGCAACCGGATCAGCCGGGTCATGGGCGTCATGAACGGCACCTGCAACTATATCCTGACCCGGATGGAAAGCGGCGGCCTGCCTTACGAGGACGTGTTCGAGGAAGCCCGTCAGCTTGGATATCTGGAAGCCGATCCGACGCTGGATGTGGGTGGGATCGACGCCAGCCACAAGCTGGCGATCCTGTCATCCATCGCTTTCGGCACCCAAGTGGATTTCGGCGCAGTCGAGATCGAGGGGATCGAGCGTGTAAGCATCGACGATATCCGTCGCGCCGCCGATATGGGTTACCGCATCAAACTGCTTGGCGTGGCCCAGATGACAGGCCGCGGACTGGAACAGCGCATGTCGCCCTGTCTGGTCCCCGCCGACAGCCCGCTGGGTCAGTTACAGGGCGGCACCAACATGGTGGTGATCGAAGGCGACAGTGTCGGTCAGATCGTGTTGCGTGGTGCGGGCGCAGGCGAAGGCCCGACGGCAAGCGCGGTCATGTCCGATGTGGTCGAGTTGGCGCGCGGTGTGCGCATTCCGGTCTTTGGCGAACCGGCGGCCCGGCTTACCCGCGCCCAGCCCGCGCGCACAGCCGTTCCGGCCGCCTATTATCTGCGGCTCGCGCTGCTGGACAAGCCCGGCGCGCTGGCAAAGGTGGCGGCGGTCCTGGGCGATGCCGGCATCTCGATCCACCGGATGCGGCAATATGATCATGAGGGCGGATCGGCCCCGGTCCTGATCGTGACCCACAAGACAACCCCTGACGCCATCGACCATGCCATCGAGATGCTGCCGAAAACCGGCGTTATCGCGGAAGATCCGGTCGAATTGCGGATCGAGGAAGTCTGATCACGCCAGCACGCGCGGCCCAGGGGGGTCGCTGCAGTGTTGCTGCATGAATGATTGTGCTAGCCTTCCGCCATGAGTCGAAAGCTGGTCAACAAGATTGCGGGCGCATTTGCCGGGGCGGAACTGTCCGATCCCTGGGGCGGCGGTCATGATTGCTGGAAAGTGGGCGGCAAGATCTTCGCGCTGATCGGCGCGATGGAAGAACGGGTGTCGGTCAAGTGCGACAGCGTGGAAACAGCAGATATGCTGATCGACGCGGGAATTGCGAAGAAGGCGCCCTATATGCATCGCAGCTGGGTCTCGCTGGATTGCGATGCGCCGCGCGATGAGTTGGAGCATCGGATCAGGCAGTCTTATCTGATCATCCGCGCCAGCCTGCCGAAAAAGGTTGAGGCCGGACTGGCGCCCGCGGGTTAGCCCGGGCGCGGCCCGCGCATCAGCGGAACAGGATCAGGCTGGAGGGCGACCAGCCGACCGTGCCGCGCGTCCCCACATTCGGAATGTCGCGGCCAAAGACATTGCGCATCGAGATGCGGACGGGTTCCGACTGGGTTCCGTCTTCCTCGTCCAGACGGACATCGTAATAGGTCATGTCACCGTAATAGACGACCTCGTCGATGGTGCCGCCATTCTGGCGCGGCGCTGTCTGGGTCTGCCCTTCGGGGAAAATGCTGACGGCCTCGGGACGGAAGCCGATCACAGGGGTGGAATCTTCGTTGTTATGAGCGACCTGTGAGTGGTTCAGTTCGATTTCTCCCAGCCCCTCGACATCGACACGTACAGTGTCGCCGGTTTCCGACAGAATGGTTGCGGGCAGGAAGTTCATCACCCCGATGAAATCCGCCACGCGCCGGCTGACCGGGCGTGCATAAAGCGATTCCGGTTCGTCAAGCTGGGCAATCTGGCCTTCGAACATGACCGCGATGCGGTCGGACATGACAAGGGCTTCTTCCTGATCATGCGTGACCAGCACGAAGGTGATGCCGACCTGACGTTGCAGCTTGATCAGTTCGACCTGCATCTGCTCGCGCATCTTGCGGTCGAGTGCGGACAGCGGCTCGTCCAGCAGCAGCACCTTGGGCTTCAGGATCAGCGCGCGCGCCAGTGCCACGCGCTGACGCTGACCACCGGACAGGGCATGGGCCGCGCGGCTGCCATAGCCCGACAGGCCGACCATCTTCAGCGCTTCCTCGACCGCAGCCGCCTTGTCCGCCCTGGGACGCGGATCGCGCCGCAGGCCGAAGGCCACGTTTTCGGCCACTGTCAGATGGGGAAAGATGGCATAGGACTGAAACACCATGTTGGTCGGCCGCTTGTTGGCGGGCACATCCGCCATATCCTTGCTGTCGATCAGAACCACGCCCGAGGAGATGTGTTCAAACCCCGCGATGGTGCGCAGAAGCGTCGTCTTCCCGCAGCCAGACGGGCCGAGAAGCGAGAAGAATTCGCCTTCGCGTATATCCAGGTCGATGCCACGCAGGGCGTGGTAATCACCGTAATACTTGTGCACCTCGCGGCATTCGATCATCGGGCGCGCGGCCTGCAGTTCGGCATAACGGTTTGCTGATTTCGCGTTGCGCGGCGCCCCGGACCTGGTCGCGGATGCCACCGGCTCCATCATGACTGCTTTTGTCGTTTCGGTCACAGGAAACCCCCATGGTCTTGTCGGCCGGTCCGGGCAACGCCGCGGCGGCGGAAATATTCGGCAATGGCCAGCAACAGGATCGACATCAGCACCAGAACGGTGCCAAGCGCCATGATGACCGGCACGGATTTCGGAAAGCGAAGCTGGCTGAAGATATAGGTCGGAAGCGTCGGCTCGTTCCCGGCAAGGAAGAAGGCGATGATGAATTCATCAAGCGAGATCGTGAAGCTCATCAGCAGGGACGATATGATGCCGGGCATCACCAGCGGCAGGATCACCAGCCGGAATGCACTGAACTTCGTCTCGCCCAGATCATAGGCAGCTTCTTCCAGTGACTTATCAAGGCTGTTGAAGGCGGTCGACAGGATGGCGATCGCATAGGGCATGCAGATCAGCGTATGGCCAAGGATCACCGTGAAGATCGACAGGCCCACGCCGGCGCCCAGAAGCACGACTAGCAGCGACATGGCGACGATGATTTCGGGCAGGACAAGCGGCAGCATGATCAATCCCATGATACCGGACTTGGCGGGAAAATTGTACCGCGTGGTCGCCCTCGCCGCGAAGATGCCAAGGGTTGTTGCGAAGATGGCTGAACTGAAGGCAATGATCAGCGAATTCGTGAAGGCCCGGCGCAATGTCTCGTTCTGCGACATCTGGACGAACCATTCCGTCGTGAAGCCCTTCAGCGGAAAGGCAATGATGGTGCCGTTGTTGAACGCGAATAGCGGCAGGATCAGGATCGGGGCATACAGGAAGATAAGATAGGCGATCGCATAGATCCGCAGGCCCTGCCCTTTCATTGCCGCACCTTCAGGAAACGCCGGTTCAGGAACAGGAAGATGACGCTGACAATGGCGACGATCAGCATCGCCGTCACCGCAAGCGCCGAACCCATCGGCCGGTTATCCAGCGCCAGCATATTGGCCTGCACCATATTGGCGATCATGGGGGTCTTGCCGCCGCCAATCAGCTCGGGCGTGACATAATCGCCGATGGTCGGAATGAAAACGATCAGGGTGGCCGCGACCACGCCGGGCATGGCCAGCGGCAAGGTCACCCGCCAGAAGGTCATCAGTTTCGATTCGCCCAGATCCTGCCCGGCCTCCAACAGGGACCGGTCGATCTTTTCCAGGGCGACATAGATCGGCAGGATGGCGAAAGGCGCATAGGCATGGGCCAGCGTGATGACCATGGCCTGGACATTGTAAAGCATGTTGCCAAAGGGCGATTCCTGAACGAACGGCAACGCGGTCATGATCGAGTTTACGACGCCGTTTTCCGCCAGAATCGCTTTCCACAGAAACACCCGGATCAGGTAAGAGGTCCAGAACGGGATGGTGATCAGGAACAGCCACATGGCCTTGCGGTCAGGCTTGACCATGAAGGACAAGAAGTAGGCGACCGGAAAGGCCAGAACGACCGTCACCAAGGTCACCAGCATGGCAACAACGACGGATCGCAGCATCACCTTGTGGAAAACGGGGTCGCTGAACACCGCCCGATAATTGTCCAGCGTGAACTCGTGGATGACCTTGAGATAGTCGTCCTTGAAGAACGAATACGCCAGAATCGTCAACAAAGGCGCCGCCAGCATAAGCAGCGCGTAAATCAACGGAGGCGAAATCATCGCCATTCCCTGACGCGCCTCGGCGTCGAAACGGGTTGCGGACATCATTTCTCCCTAAGGCGCGGCGATTGGCCGAGTTTATAAAGCTGTGGCCGGGATGAAAAGGCGCGATTCCGCCCGGGCCGCGTCTTCGCCATGAAATGCCCCTCGCGTAAGCAGCACCATCAGAGTGACCAAGGGGTAAGTCTTGCCATGTCACGGAAATTTTCGGCCGGGCAAGGTCTTTGATCTCGACACGAGGGCGGCGTCTATGCACATTACTTTCCAAGCGGGGCCAATCGAACCCCGCGTTGTGGAGGATACATGACCGATAAATCCAAACTCGACCGCCGTCGCTTTCTGACCACGGCGACGATCGGCGGGGCGTCCGCAGCTGCCGCAACCACGCTTGCAGCGCCGGCCATTGCCCAGGAATCGCCAACGATCAACTGGCGACTGACCTCGTCTTTCCCGAAATCGCTCGACACCATTTACGGTGGTGCCGAAGTTCTGGCCAACAGGGTCAGCGAAGCGACCGAGGGCAAGTTCGTCATCCAGCCCTTCGCCGCAGGCGAGATCGTCCCGGGCCTGCAAGCCGCCGATGCCGCCAGTGAAGGCACCGTCGATTGCTGTCACACGGTTTCCTATTACTACTGGGGCAAGGACCCGGCCTGGGCCCTTGGCGCCGCCGTGCCGTTCGGCCTGTCTGCGCGTGCGCACAACGCCTGGCAGTATCATGGCGGCGGCATCGACATGTTCAACGAATTCATGGCCACCCAGAACCTGTTCGCGCTGCCCGGCGGCAACACAGGCGTCCAGATGGGCGGTTGGTACCGCAAGGAAATCAAAACGGTCGAAGACCTGCAGGGCCTCAAGGTCCGCATCGGCGGCTTTGCCGGCGCCGTAGCTGAAAAACTGGGCGTCGTGCCTCAGCAGATCGCGGGTGGCGACATTTACCCGGCGCTGGAAAAAGGCACCATCGACGGCGCCGAATGGGTCGGCCCCTACGATGACCAGAAGCTGGGCTTTGCCAAGGTTGCGCCCTATTACTACTACCCGGGCTGGTGGGAAGGCGGGCCGACGGTTCACTTCATGTTCAACAAGGAACGCTATGACGCGCTTCCGGCGCATTACCAGTCGATCCTGCGTTCGTGCTGTCAGGCAACCGACGCCGACATGCTGCAGAAATATGACTGGAAGAACCCGACCGCGCTGAAGGAACTGGTTGCCAGCGGCGCCAAACTGATGCCCTTCCCGCCCGAGGTGATGGAAGCATTCTTCGTCGCCGCGAACGAGGTTTATACCGAACTCGACGCTTCGAACGAAAACTGGAAGAAGATCTGGGAATCGATCAAGGCCTTCCGCAACGACTGGTATCTGTACAACCAGACTGCGGAATACACCTATGACACGTTCATGATGATCCAGCAGCGCGGCAACAAGCTGTAAGGCTTCCACCCCTGAACATGCACCGCCGGTCTTGTTGCCGGCGGTGCTTTCGTTTCCGGACGTCCGCAGCGCCGTGGTCTGCAATGGCAACGGGCCTGACGGACTTCTTGCGGCACGCGGGCCGAATGGTCAGCCGATCCCGTTCAAGGAATTGACCGTTACGGATTGGGCCGATCGCCATCATCTGTGCGGCTTTGTTGACGAAGGCACAGACTTCCTCTTTTCAAGCCGTCTAATCCCTGCTATGCGCGCGCCTTCGGTCTCACCCTTGGAGGAGACCGCGTATACATGAAAGGGAAATATCATGGCCAAAGAGATTCCGAATCTGGTGGCCGAGGCACGCACGGGGACAGGCAAGGGGGCCGCCCGTCAGACTCGCCGCGAAGGCAAGGTGCCCGGCATCGTTTATGGTGACCACAAGGACCCGGTCGCCGTCCAGTTCGACTTCAACAAACTGCTGACCGCGCTGCGCGCGGGCCGCTTCATGTCGACCCTGTGGAACCTGCAGGTTCCCGGTCAGGAAGACGTGCGCGTGATCTGCCGCTCGGTTCAGAAGGACGTGGTGAAGGACCTGCCGACGCATATCGACTTCATGCGCCTGCGCCGCACCAGCAAGGTGAACCTGTTCATCCATGTCGAGTTCATCAACCACGAAGAAGCACCCGGCCTGAAGCGCGGCGGCACGCTGGTTACGGTTCGCCCCGAGGTCGAGTTGAACGTGACCGCCGGCGACATCCCGGAAAGCATCGTTGTGGACCTGGCGGGCCGCGAAATCGGCGACTCGATCCATATTCAGGATGTGAAGCTGCCGTCTGGCGCCAAGCCGACCACCGACCGCAACTTCGTCATCGCCAACATCGCCGCCCCGTCGGCACTGGTGTCGGAAGAAAATGCATCCGACGACGTTGCACCAGATGAAGTCCCGACGACGGAAGAAGAAGCCGCGGAAGAGTGATCTTCTGCCGCAATGGCATCAAGAAAGGCGGCGCTTCGGCCTCGCCTTTTTTCTTGGCTGAAATGCAGCAGACATGGAATTTCTGGAAGGTGCAGCGGCCTGAGGGCAGGACTGCAATCAACCGGTCGCGCCTAAACCGTGGCGTGCATGCGCCGAGATACTGATGGCCGCGAAATCATACGAATAGATTGCCCTTGGGGACGAATGCGCCGGCAATGTCAGCCTTCGGCGCTGCTTGAATCCGCTTCCTGCGCTGCGTCAATCGCATCAAGCGCGGCCTGCCAGGACAGCATGATCGAAGCGTGGCGGTTCGGATAGTCCCGCGCGGGGATCAGCACTTCCAACCCGTCCCAGGGCGCATCGGGAACTGGGCCGCCGTCCTTCAGCATCGCGCGAAGCTGTTCTGCGCCCATGGCGATCTGTTCGCGGCTTGCCCCCATCACGGCCTGCCCCAACACCCCGGCCGAGGCCTGTCCAAGTGCGCAGGCCCGCACCTCCTGCCCGAAATTCGCGACCCTTCCGCCTTCCATCCGTACATGCGCCGTTACCGTGGACCCGCATTGGGGCGAGCGCTTCATGGCACTGCCCTGCGCGTCCTCAATTCCGCCCAGATGCGGAATATCCGCCGCCAGGGCGAGAATCCGCTTGGAATAAAGCTGCATCATATCGGCGTCGGACATTGTTTTCCTCGGATCATTCACACCTTAGATAGGCAGCGAGATACCGAAAGGAAACCCGATGTTCGATGCTGCCACGCTGCAATATGACACCAATGGGCTGATCCCCGCCATCGCGCAGGATGCCGCAAGCGGTGAGGTGCTGATGATGGCATGGATGAATGCCGAATCCGTCGCGCGCACGCTGCAGACCGGCAATGTCACCTATTGGTCCCGATCCCGGCAGGCGTTCTGGGTCAAAGGGGAAACATCGGGCCACCTGCAAAAGCTGGTGGAAATGCGCGTCGATTGCGATCGCGATACGCTTCTTGTGCTGGTTGATCAGACGGGCCCGGCCTGCCACACCAATCGTCGCAGCTGTTTCTACACTGCGCTGCGGAACGGTCAGGAAATCGAGATCATGGAACCGCTACAGGCCGACTAGCGCGCGAATGTCGGCGGGGCTTGCGCCCTGCCCGCGCAACTCTCGCAGGCTGCGGGCATCGTCCCGCTTGGCCAACCGCTTGCCCGCATCGTCGCGGATCAGACGGTGGTGCCGGTATTCAGGCGTTTCCAGATCCAGCAGCCGCTGCAGCAAGACGTGAATCCACGTCGAATCGAACAGGTCGCGGCCCCGCGTCACCAGCGTGATCCCTTGGGCGGCATCATCGATCACAACGGACAGGTGATAGGACGTGCCCATCCCCTTCCGCGCCAGTACGACATCGCCGATACCGTGCTGAAACGCGTCCCGTGTCATGACATGGGGGCCGTTGTCGCGGAAGTTCAGCATATTGTCGCCAAGCAAGTCGAAGGCGCGTTCTGCGTCCAGACGGATCACATCGCCCGGCCGGATCGACGCCATACTGCGCCCGCGGCAGGTGCCGGGATAAATCAGCCCGTCCGGGCCATGGATCGGCGCGCCTTCCTGCGGGGCCGCAAGCGCGGCTTTTATATCGCCGCGCGTGCAGGAACAGGGATAGGTCACGCCAAGGCCCGCCAGATGGTCGAGCGCCGTCTGATAGATCGCCAGCCGGTCGGACTGTCGCATGACCGGTTCCGGCCAGTTGACGCCAAGCCAGCGCAAGTCTTCATAAATCGCGGCTTCGAATTCCGGCTTGCAACGGTCGCGGTCGATATCCTCGATCCGCAGCAGCATCCGCCCTGCCCCGGCTGCGACAAGCGCCGAATAGGCATGTCCCAGATGCAGAAGCCCCGTGGGCGACGGCGCGAAGCGCGTTACTGCCCCGCCAGCCATGCCCAGAAATCGTCCTTGGCGCGGCCAGTATACGCCGGATAGCGGTCCTTGCGGCCACGGCGCCCGCCCTTTGCCTCGACCGGGGGGAACAGGCCGAAATTCACGTTCATCGGCTGGAAGGTCTTGGCTTCTGCCCCGCCGGTGATGTGGTGGATCAGCGCGCCCATGGCGGTCGTGCCGGGCGGCGGGGCCAGGTCGCGGCCAAGCGCCTCAGTTGCAGCCATGCGACCTGCCAGAAGCCCCATTGCCGAACTTTCGACATAGCCTTCAACGCCCGTCACCTGCCCGGCAAAACGCAGGTTCGGGCGGGCGCGCAGGCGCATCCGGTCGTCCAACAGCGTGGGTGAATTCAGGAAGGTATTGCGGTGAATGCCACCAAGCCGGGCAAACTGCGCGTTCTGCAGGCCGGGGATCATGCGAAACACTTCGGTCTGGGCGCCGTATTTCATCTTGGTCTGAAATCCGACGATATTATACAGCGTTCCCAAGGCGTTATCTCGGCGAAGCTGAACAACGGCATAAGGCTTTTCTTCCGGCTTGTGGGCATTGGTCAGCCCGACAGGCTTCATCGGACCGTGGCGCAGGGTCTCGCGGCCGCGTTCGGTCATCACCTCGATGGGCAGGCAGCCATCGAAATAGCCCGCCGTCTCGCCCTCGTGAAACTCGGCCTTCTCAGCGGCCAGCATGGCATCGATGAAAGCCTCGTATTCCGGCCTGGTCATCGGGCAGTTGATATAGGCCGTGCGTTCTTCCTCGGTCTCGCCCTTGTCATAGCGCGACTGCCGCCATGCGATATCCATGTCGATGCTGTCGGCATAGACGATTGGCGCGATGGCATCGAAAAAGGCCAGCGACTCTGCGCCCGTCTCGGCCCGGATCGCCGCCCCAAGTGCGGCCGATGTCAGGGGTCCTGTCGCGATGATCCAACGGCCATCCTTCGGCAGTTCGGTGATCTCGCCTTCTTCGACGCTTACCAACGGCTCTGCCCGCAGTGCAGCGGTCACATCGGCGGAAAAGGCGTCGCGGTCAACCGCAAGCGCACCGCCGGCGGGCAACTTGTGACGGTCGGCCATGGCCATAATCAGCCCGCCAGCCTGCCGCATTTCCCAGTGCAGCTGACCTACGGCATTGTTTTCGTCGTCATCCGACCGGAATGAGTTCGAGCAGACCATTTCCGCGAAATTGCCGGACTTGTGCGCGAAGGTTTCGACCTTGGGCCGCATCTCGTGCAGCACGACGGGGACGCCTGCGCGCGCGATCTGCCAGGCGGCTTCCGATCCGGCAAGGCCGGCACCTATGATGTGAATGGGTTCCATGAGGGGCGGTTAGCAATGCGCGTCGCACGGCGCAAGGAAAAGGCGCAAGAGTTTCCCCTTGCGCCGATTGCGGATTGCCGATCAGGCGTCCAGTTTTTCAACGCGCCGGGTTTCGTCGGCGCGTTCGATGGCGATCTGGCGCGGTTTCAAAGCCTCGGGGACCTCGCGGACCAGTTCGATATGCAGCATGCCGTCCTTGTGCGATGCTCCGGTGACACGAATATGTTCGGCCAGCGTGAAGCGACGCTCGAACGCACGGGTCGCGATACCGCGATGCAGGAAGCTGCGCTCTGCGTCTTCCTCGATTTTCCTGGCCGAGACCACGACCGCGCCGTCACGCAGTTCGACCGTCAGGTCATCGGCGGAAAAGCCAGCCACGGCAATTGAGATCCGATAGGCGTTATCGCCCGTCTTCTCGATATTGTAAGGGGGGTAGGATTGGGTCGCGCTGTCGGCAGACAGCACCCGATCCATCATTTCAACCATCCGGTCGAACCCGACCGAAGCGCGATAAAGCGGTGCGCGATCAATGTGACGCATATCTACATCCTTTCAAAGCGATGCCTATGTGATGCCCCCGACAAAGCGGGCGGCAGATGACAGGGCCCATTGTGGCGCCCCGAACCGGAATCTGGAGGTTAATGCGCAGGTTTCAAGACCTGTGGGCCAAGTCGGGGCGGTCTTGGCCCGCCCGTAGCCCAGTCCAGCAATTCGACGGTGTGAACGACGGGCAATTTCGTCCCTGATCCGATCTGAACCATGCAGCCGATATTGCCGGCGGCAACAATTTCGGGCGCCGTCGCTGCCAGCGTGGCAAGCTTGCGGGCCTTCAGTTCATCCGACAGTTCTGGTTGCAGCAGGTTGTATGTGCCCGCCGAACCACAACAAAGATGCGGATTCTCCGGTTCGACCACGGTGAAACCCGCTTGGGCAAGCAAGGATTTCGGCGCGCTTCTGACCTGCTGGCCATGCTGAAGCGAGCATGCCGAATGATAGGCCACGCGCCCACCCGGCGACGTCACAGCAGGCAGACCATGGGCATCGAAGAACTCGGTCACGTCGCGCGCCAGCGCGGCAATGCGACGCGCGTCCCCCTCAAGCGGGTCGCCGGCGAACAGGTGACCGTAATCCTTGATGGTGGTGCCGCAGCCAGAGGTGTTGATGATTACCGCATCCAGCGGTGCCGCGCGATCAGCGGCGATTAAAGAAGCAATGGCAGCGCGGGCAGTGGCACGTCCCTCGGCATCGCGGCCCATATGCAGGGTCATTGCGCCGCAGCAGCCAAAATCCGTTGGAATGACGACCTCGCATCCCGCGCGACGCAGCAGCCGGATCGTGGCATCGTTGATGTCGGTGTTCAAAACCCTCTGCGCACAGCCGATCATCAGCGCCACGCGGGCGCGCCTTTTGCCGACTGGTGCAAAGGTCTGGGCCGCGTCATTCGGGCTGCGCGCCGGAAGACTGCGCGGAACCATGTCCAGCATGGCCCGCAACCGGCGATCAGGGATCAGCGCCCGGAAAGGCCGGGCAAACCGCGCACCCAGCAGGGCTGCCCGGAAACGTCCGGCATCAGGCAGGGTCTTCGCCAGAAGCCAGCGCAACGCCCGATCCCGCCAAGGCCTGCGATAAGTCCTTTCGATATGCGCCTTTCCGATCTCCAGCAGATGGGCGTAATGCACCCCCGAGGGACAGGTCGTCATGCATGCCAGACATCCCAGGCAGCGATCTATATGGGTCACGGTTTCTGGGTCGGCCGGACGATCCTGCTCCAGCATTTCCTTCATCAGATAAATCCGGCCACGCGGACTGTCCAATTCGTCGCCGCGGATCAGGAATGTCGGGCAGGTGGCTGTGCAGAAGCCGCAATGAACGCAGGATCTGAGGATCTTGTTGGCCTCGGCCAGATCCGGATCGGCCAGTTGCGCGGGCGTGAACTCTGTCTTCATTGCTCCCTACCCAAAATACCGCGCGGATCGAATTTGGCCCGGATGCCCTGCTGCAGCCGCGCCGTCACCGGGTCCGCAACGGGCAGTTGCGCGGCCTTGCCACGCAGCCTTGCCGCGCGCGCACCCGCAGGCAGAAGAGGTGTCCAATCGGGCGGCGCCTCGGCCCAGATCAGGGCGCCGCCCCAATCCAACGCATATCGGCCAGGCAATTGCGACAGCAACGCAAGCGCCTGTGACGATCGCAGCACGATCCGCCACAGGGAACTGGTGCTGGCCATCTGAAATTCGCGCAGGCGGCGGAAATCGTCATCTCCTTCTACGATTTCGATCTGGCCGAAAGGCTGCAGCACCCGGCGAAGCGCCTGAGCACGCAGTTCGACCGAGCCGGGCAACCCCTCCAGCCGCAGGATGACCTTTCCGTCGGGCAGACGCCCGGCCCCGGTTACGTCATTCGGCCCGCCCATTGCCGCCACCATGGCGGCCAGGTCGCCCTCAATTCCGGTGCCGGAAAGACGAAGCGTCACGCGCAGCGGCGGCATCGGCATCGTCTTCAATGCGATTTCAGTGATCGCGCCAAGCTGCCCGCGCGATCCGGCCATCAACTTGACAAGGTCATAGCCGGTAACGTTTTTCATCACCCGCCCGCCATTCTTGACGATTTCACCTTCGCCTGTGACGAAGCGCACCCCCAGCATCGCATCGCGGCAAGCGCCAGCCGAAATCCGGCGCGCCCCGGATGCGTTGCTGGCCGCCACACCCCCGATGGTCGAGCCGGGACGCGGATCCGGCTCGAACCCCAGCATCTGCTTTTCTGCGGCAAGCGCCGCCTCGATCTCGGCCAGGGGCGTGCCAGCGCGCGCAACCAGGGTCAGGGCCTCGGGTTCGTAAAGCGTGATGCCTGTGATGCCGCGCATGTCCAGCCGCAGGCCGTTATCGTCAGGGTGCAAACGGGTGCCGCCGCCTGTTATGCGCAAAGGCACCGTGGCGCCGCGGATCATCTGCGCAAGTTCGGCTTCGCTGTCAGGCCGCATTGCGGTCCCTTCGACCGGCCGACGCAGCCAATGGAAAGACCTTTGCCGCGTTCAGCAGCCAGTCCGGATCGAACACATCCTTGATTGCCATCTGCGCCTCCAGATCAGCGGTGGCGTATTGTGCGTCCATCAGTTCGCGTTTCTCGACCCCGACGCCGTGCTCGCCCGTCAGGCAGCCGCCGACATCCACGCAAAGGCGCAGGATTTCGGCGCCAAGGGCCTCACAGCGTTCCAGATCGCCCGGCCGATTGGCGTCGAACAGGATCAGCGGATGCATGTTTCCGTCACCGGCGTGAAAGACATTCGCCACGCGCAGACCGGCGCTGTCCGACAGCTCGGCGATCCGGGCCAGCACCGCTGGCAGGCGGCTGACCGGGATGGTTCCGTCCAGGCACATGTAGTCGCTGATGACACCCATTGCGCCGAAGGCCGATTTGCGGCCAAGCCAGATCCTTCGCGATTCCTCCTCGCTGCCGGATTCGCGGAATTCAAGCGGCGCAAATCCCGCCGCGATGTCGCGGATAAGGCCCAGTTGTTCCGCAATTTCGGGGGGCGTTCCTTCGACTTCGACGATCAGCAGCGCTTCGCATTGGGGATAGCCTGCGCCGCAGAAATCCTCGGTCGCGGCGATGCAGGGGCGATCCATGTATTCGATGGCGACCGGCAATATGCCCGACCGGATGATCGCCGCGACACATGCCCCGGCGCTTTCGGCACTGTCAAAGCCGATCAAAACGGGTCGCGCACCTGCGGGCTTGGGAAGAATGCGAAGTGTCGCTTCGGTTACGATGCCAAGCTGGCCTTCCGATCCGCAGATAACGCCCAGAAGGTCCAGCCCCGCCCCCTCGCCCATCGGGCCGCCAAGATCAACGATCTCGCCATCCATCAATACGACCCGTGCGCCCAGCAGGTTGTTGGTGGTCACGCCATATTTCAGGCAATGTGCACCACCAGAATTCATCGCGATATTGCCACCGATCGCACACGCCAGTTGGCTGGACGGATCGGGCGCATAGAAGAAACCCTGCGCGTCGACCGCGCCGGATACAGCAAGGTTTGTCCGGCCGGTCTGAACCCGGATCAGCCGATCCTCGAGGCTGATTTCAAGAACCTGCGTCATTCGTGCCAATCCGACCACCACGGCATCAGCCGTGGGCATGGAACCACCGGCAAGACTGGTTCCCGCACCGCGCGGCACCACGGGCACGCCTTCGGCGGCGCAAATCCTGAGGATCGCCGAAACTTCTGCGGTAGAGGCGGGAAGCACGACCATCAACGGCGGGCAGCGATAGGCAGAGAGAGCGTCGCATTCATAGGCTCGCGTGCCGACCGGATCAGTGATCAGTGCGGCGGGATCGTCCAGCACGGCGCGCAGCCGCCCCGCAATGCGGTCGCGGCGCGCGATGACGCTGGCATCTGGAACCGGCATTTCCATTTCAGGCTTTCGCTGCGGCGATGGCTTGCGCGATCTGGTCCTTCAGCAGAACGCGACGGCGCCGGATCTCTGTCTCGTGATCCTGATCGGTCGGCTTGACGAAGGTTTCGGCGGCCGCAACCTCGTCATTAAGGCTGTCATAATCGTCCAGCAGTTTTGCGAAATGCGCATCCGAAAGCTTCAATTCGTGAATGATATCAGCATCGTCAGGAAATTCTTCATGAATGGCGTGGGGTGCGGCCATAATCTCCTCCATTTGATCTGTTTCTTGATGTTAGATGGCACATTACCAACTGGCAACTGCGACCAACTGGCCGTAACACTGTCACGATGCATGTGCCTTCGATCCTTTCCGTCCTGACGCTCGGCGATCTCCTCGCGCTGATCATGCTGTTCGGTTGCTGGCTGGGCATCGGCTGGATGTCGGAACATCCGCCGCGAAACCGGCCTTCCGTCACGGTGCTGATGGTCAATTACCGGCACGAATGGATGCGGCAGTTCATTACCCGCCAACCCCGGATCTTCGACAGCGCCATTCTGCAATCCCTGCGCGAGGGACCGACCTTCTTCGCATCTGCCTGCCTGATCGCGATCGGCGGGGGCATGGCCCTGATCGGCAATCCCGAACGGCTAAGCCAGGTCGCCGGAGAGCTTGAACTGGGGCAGACCCCGACGGTGCTGTGGCAGATCAAGGTGTTGGTGGCCTTGTTCTTCGTAGCCAATGCGCTGTTGAAGTTCATCTGGTCGCATCGCCTGTTCGGCTATTGCGCGGTCATGATGGCATCTGTTCCGAACGATGCCGATGATCCGGTCGCACAGATCCGCGCCCATCAGGCCGCCGAGATCAACGTAACCGCCGCCAAAAGCTATAATATGGGGCTGCGGAATATCTATTTCTCGCTGGCGGCACTGGGTTGGCTGGTGGGACCGTGGGGGCTTCTTGTCACCACGGCCTGGGTCGTCGGATTGACATGGCGGCGCGAATTCGCCTCTCACTCGCGGCAGATCATGCTGAAGGACCTGCCGCCCATCGGGAAGATATGATGCGCCGCCGGGTGCTGTATATTCCCGGCTACGACCCGATTCCGCCGCGTCGTTACCGCGAATTGTTCAAGCGAGAGGGCGCCGCGCAGGCTGCGATCAGCGGCTATGAACTACAGACCGGGGCACGCACGGATCGCACAGGTTTTGGCTGGGGCGCATCGACGCAGATCGGTGGCGAACAATCTTTCGCAGAGTTTGAGGTTCTGGTCTGGTCCGACATTGTCGCCGGTTCCATGGGCCAGTCGATCCCTGCGACCTATGCACAACTGGCACGGACGGCATGGGCATATATCGGCTCTGGCGCGCTATGGCGGCTGATGCGCCTCAGGCGTGGGCCGGTGCTTGCGGCGCTATACCCGGTGGCTGTGCTGCTGGGGCAGGCGATTGTCGCGGCGATCACAGGCTGGCTGATCGGCTGGCTGGTCGCTGCCTTCGCCACGTGGTGGATCGGTCTTCCGGTCGCGCTGGCGGTCTTTGTGCTGGGGCTGCAACAGTGGCGCAGGCTGGATGGCCGGGTCTTCGCCTATTACCTGATGCATGATTATGCCTTCACAGCGCAGAATGGCGGCGCTTATCCGCCCGCGCTGGAAGCCCGGATCGACGCCTTCGCCGAGCGTGTGGCCGAAGCCGGTTCCGCAGACTGGGATGAAGTTCTGGTCATTGGCCATTCTTCAGGATCCTATATCGCCGTCTCTGTGCTGGCGCGGCTTGCGCGCGCGGGGCGATTGCCGACACAGGTGTCGTTGCTGACGCTTGGCCATGTTGTCCCGATGGCCTCATTTCTGCCGGGCGCCGGCCGGTTGCGCCGCGATCTTCATGACCTGGCCGCAGCTGGGCAGGTCTGGATCGACGTGACGGCACCCGGTGATGCCTGTTCATTCGGTCTGTGCGACCCCGTGGCGGTGTCGCGCTGTGTTCCTGCAGGCGGGGGCGGGCCGCTGGTGTTGTCAGCGGCTTTCACGCAGACATTGTCGCACCAGAAGCAGAAGGAACTGCGTCATCGCTGGTTTCGGCTACATTTTCAGTATCTCTGCGCCTTCGACAGGCCGGGCGAGTATGATTATTTCCAGATCACCGCCGGGCCGTTGATGCTGGCGGAACGCTTTGCAAATCGCCACCACTCGCCCGGCCGGATCACCACCCCGGCCAATCGCTGGCACTATCCATGATCCCGCCAAAGCCCGCATCGTCCGAGGGCCGCACCGGTCTTCTGCACTACCTGCGCCATTTCCGGCGCGATCTGCTTTCGGCGCTGCCTGCGCGGCTTTACCGGGCGTGGATGGCGGAATTCAGGGCTGGCCCGATCCACAGTTTTGTCTGCAACGACCCGGATCTGGTGACGCTGGTGCTGCGTGAACGTCCCGAGGATTTTCCAAAATCCGACCGGTTGCGTGAAGGGCTGGCCCCGCTTCTTGGTCGGTCCGTCTTCGTCACCAATGGCGAGGAATGGCGTCGCCAGCGCCGCATCATCGACCCCGCGTTCGAGGGCGGGCGCCTGCGCGAAATCTTCCCGCAGATATGGGATGCCAGCCTGGCCGCCGTGCAACGCCTGCCAACCGATGCAGAAATCGATCTGGAGCCCGAGACCTCGCATGCGGCGGCTGACGTGATCTTCCGCACGCTGTTTTCCATCCCGATAAAGGATGCGACGGCAGCACAGGTATTTGCGGCTTTCCGCGCGCATCAGGATGCGCAGCCCATTGTCAACGCGGGCGCACTGTTGCCATTGCCGGGCTGGTTTCCGCGCCTTCATTCGCGCCGCACGCGCAGCACGGCGCGGCATATAAGGGACCTGATTGCCGGGTTGGTGGACGAACGCGCCGACAGGATCGCGGATGGAAACGCCCCTGACGATCTGGCGACGAAGATCATGACCACGCCTGATCCGCAGACCGGCGCGACATTCACACCGTCCGAAATGGTCGATCAGGTGGCGATCTTCTTTCTGGCCGGTCACGAAACCAGTGCCTCTTCCCTGGCCTGGGCCTTGTGGCTTCTGGCCGCTAATCCCGACTGGCAGGACCGCGTGGCACGGGAAGCGCGCGATGTTCTGGATGTGGAAAATCCCGATTTCTCATCAATTTCACAGCTGAAATTCAGCCGCGCTGCATTTCGCGAGGCGCTGCGGCTTTATCCTCCGGTACCGATGATGGTCCGCGAAGCGACATGCCCCGAGCGTTTTCGCGACCGCGACGTCCCAAAGGGCGCGCAGATCGTGCTGTCACCCTGGCATCTGCATCGCCATGAACGGTTGTGGGACAATCCCGATGGATTTGATCCGGGCAGATGGGAAACCGAAAACGGACGCAACTGCCAGCGCCGCGCCTACATACCCTTTTCGGCCGGTGCACGTGTATGTCCAGGCGCGGGATTTGCGATGGTGGAGGGGCCGCTGATGCTGTCGATGTTCCTGCGCAGTCACCGGCTGGAAACGTCTGCGCCGCCTGTGCCCATCGCACGGCTGACCGTGCGCGGGCAGAACGGCATACGGGTCAGGATTTCACTTCGCGACCCGGTCGCGACCTGCCATCAGTGACGCGGGTATAGGTGCCCTCGCCCGCCAGGATGCCGCGGAATCCACCCGGTTCGTCAAGCGAGAAGACGATGATCGGCAGCTTGTTGTCGCGTGCCAGCGCAATCGCGCTTGCATCCATCACACCCAGGTTCTTCTGCAGGGCCTCGTCATAAGTCACTTCGTCGTAACGCCGTGCATCGCCGAACTTGTTGGGATCCTTGTCATAGATCCCGTCCACTTTGGTGCCCTTGAAAATGGCCTGACAGTTCATTTCGGACGCCCGCAGGGTCGCTGCGGTGTCGGTGGTGAAATAAGGGTTTCCTGTCCCCGCAGCAAAGATGATGACGCGCTTCTTTTCCAGGTGCCGCACGGCGCGGCGGCGGATATAGGGTTCTGCCACTTCGTCCATGCGAATGGCCGAGATCACACGCGTATGAATACCCTTGGCTTCCAGCGCCGACTGCATCGCCAGCGCGTTCATCACCGTTGCCAGCATGCCCATGTAATCGGCGGTGGTCCGCTCCATCCCCTGCGCGCTGCCCTGCAAGCCGCGGAAGATGTTACCGCCTCCGATAACCATGCAGACTTCGACGCCCATGGCCTGAACCGATTCTATTTCATCAGCGATACGGGCGACGGTGGGTGGGTGCAGGCCAAAGCCCTGATCACCCATCAGCGCTTCGCCGGAAATCTTCAGCATGACGCGGTCATAGCTGGTCGGGGTCTTAACTTCGGTGTCGCTCATCTGATTGCCCTTCCAGCGGTTCAATTGTCGCGCAAAATGTCGCAAAAGGGTTTCGGATACAACCGCCGGAATGGACAGTCATGGGAACGGATTACAGCGAGGCCATCAAAACCATCGACCCTGATCGCCATGTGGTGATTGCGGGGCCCACGGCATCGGGCAAGTCGGCACTGGCGCTAGCGATTGCGAAAGCACAGGGCGGCACCATCGTGAATGCCGATGCCATGCAGATTTGGTCGTGCTGGCGGGTTTTGACGGCGCGCCCGGATGCTGCCGATCTGGCGTCCGCGCCGCATGCGCTTTACGGCCATGTCGATCCCGGCCAAAGCTATTCCGTTGGTGACTGGCTGGGCGATGTCGCAGGGCTGCAGGGCAGGCTGATCATCGCGGGTGGCACCGGTCTTTATCTGACGGCATTGACCTCTGGTCTGGCGCATATTCCGCCTGTCCCACCCGAGATTCGCGATACCGGCGACGCCATACTAGCCGCCGGCGGGCTGGAAGACATGATCGCGGCGCTCGACGACGCCTCGCGCGACAAGATCGACCTGCAGAACCCCGCTCGGGTGCAGCGCGCCTGGGAAGTGCTGCAGGCCACAGGGCGCGGTATCGTCGAATGGCAAAGTGACACGCCGCCACCGCTGATCGCGCCGGACGACGCGACATGCCTGGTAATGGCATCGGATCGCGATTGGCTGGCAAAGCGGATCGTCGTGCGGTTCGCGCATATGTGGCAGATGGGCGCAGTTGATGAGGTGCGCGCGATGATGCCCAAATGGGACGAACGCGCCCAATGGGCCCGCGCCATCGGTGCGCCGGAAATCGCCGCCTACCTTCGTGACGAAATCGACGCCAAGACAGCCAAGGCGCGCTCGATCATTGCCACGCGGCAATATGCGAAATCGCAACGGATCTGGTTTCGGTCACGCATGAAGGGCTGGCAAATCCTGCGCGTTGGTCCGACGGGGTAATGGTCACGCGATGCGCGCTGCGGTGTTACGCAGCCGAAGCAACCAGGAAACGGGCAAATGGCCTTCAGCCTGGCTGATCTTCAAACAGGTCACCTTTCGCTGGAATTCGAGGAGGCAGACCTGCCGCGCCTGATCGTCGCCATTCATGCGATGTTCGGCACCGTGACACAGATAGAACATGCTATGGCAGGCGAGGTTTTCGTCGCAGGGGACCGCTTCATTCACCAGAATGTATGGGATGAGTGCTGCATTATTTCAATAAGTTCCAATGGAAATGACAGCCTGATCCGACTGCACGCGGAACTGACAGGCCTGTCAGGGTCAACCGGGTAAACAGCCAACCTTGTCGGGTATCACCATGCCGACCTGTCAGGTCGCGTTTGACAGCAATCCTTACGGTGCCTTGTCCAATTCGTCTGATCGCCCGCGAAACCCCATTGCAACGACGAATTTCTCGGACGAATCCGACCGCGAGGCGGGTGGCTTCACATTCGCCACCTTGTCGAAATTCTGCTTAAGCAGCGTTTGCAGGCTTTGCTCGGCCCCGCCGGCAAGCACTTTGGCGACAAATGTGCCACCGGTTGCCAGCACGTCGAAGGCCAGATGCGCTGCGGCCTCGACCAAAGTCACGATGCGCAAATGGTCGGTGCCCTGATGCCCCGAGGAAGAGGCGGCCATATCCGACATGACGACATCGGCCTCGCCGCCCAGCCAGTCCTTGACCTTGTGGTCGGCACCGTCTTCCAGAAAGTCCAGGACGTGGATCTCGGCCCCGGGGATCGGATCGACCTCTTGCAGGTCGACGCCGATGATCCGACCCTGTCGCTTGCCCGATTTTTCGCCAAGCGCATTGATGCGCGGGATCGCCACCTGAAGCCATCCGCCAGGCGCGCAGCCAAGGTCGACGACCCGCGCGCCGGGGACGAGGAAACGATATTTGTCGTCCAGTTCCATGATCTTGAAGGCTGCGCGTCCACGGTAGCCCTCGCGCTTGGCGCGGGCGACATAGGGGTCATTCAGCTGCCGTTCCAGCCACAGGGTAGAGCTGAGCTTGCGGCCCTTGGCAGATTTCACCCGCACCCGCAGGTCGCGCTGCCCGCGACCAGAGGATTTGCGTTCCCGCGGCCCGTTAACGCCGCCACCCGGCTTCTTCGCCATCACGTTACCCCGTTCAGTTCGTCATCGGTGATGGCACCGTCACGGACCATCTGGGAATACAGCAGCCCCTCGCGCAGACCCCTGTCGGCGACCGAAAGACGGCGCGTGGGCCAGATCCGCATCAGGGTCTGCAGGATTGCAGCACCCGACATGATCAGCGCATGCCGCTCGCGACCGATACGCGGATCGGCGCGCCGGCCTTCGGGGCCAAGCGCCAGATAGTTGCGGATCACGGCGTCGATTTCGGCGCTTGTCATGGTCAGCCCGTCGACCTTGGTGCGGTCATAGCGTTTCAGGCCCAGATGACTGGCCGCCACCGTCGTCACCGTGCCCGAGGTGCCGATGATCTGAAAACCGCGATCCGGCGCGCCTTTGGCATAGGGGGCGAAATCGGCCAGCATCTCTTCGAAATACCAGCTCATCAACGCGAAACGTCCGGGATCATCGGTGACATCGGCGAACTGGTCGCGCAGCGTCGCCACGCCAAGCGGCACCGAAATCCAGTCGACCACACGCGCACCGCCCGGCTCGGCAGGCGAAAATCCCTTGCCCAGCTTCATGATGGCACGCGAGCGCTCTTTGGGTTCTACATCGGCAAGGTCTATCCAGACCAACTCGGTCGAGCCGCCGCCGATATCGACCACCAGCAACTGTTCGGTCTTCTGATTGACCAGAGGCGCACAGGAAATGACGGCAAGGCGCGCCTCCTCCTCGGCACCGATGACTTCGATCGGCAGGCCGGTTTCGCGACGGATCATCCGCATGAAGTCGCGGCTGTTGCGCGCACGGCGACAGGCCTCGGTCGCGACAAGGCGCATTTTCTTGACCTTGTGCTGTTCCAGCTTGCGACGGCACACCTGCAAGGCATGCACCGTGCGCGACATGGACGCACGCGACAAACGCCCCGATGCCTCCAACCCTTGGCCAAGCTGGACCGGCTTCGAAAAGCTGTCGACGACCTGAAACTGGCTGCCCGTGGGGCGGGCAATCAGCATCCGGCAACTGTTTGTTCCCAAATCCAAGGCCGCATAAAGCAGCCCCGATTCGGGGGGGCGGGTGCCCGACGGCTCAACCTTTTGAGCAGGGAACGCGTCCGCACCCGCAGGACGCTTGGGCGCCATTGTCACGCCCTCCGATATCAAGTTAGCCTCAAGGTAGCGAGGCGGAGGCGCCGGTTCAAGGGGCCGCAGAGGGGGTTATGGCACGCGAAGGGGCTGGATGCGTCAGCGCGTCGGCCCCTGATCGGGCATCGGCTCGCGCGGGGTGGCGTCGGTATCGTCGCCAGTGCCGAAAAGCCCGGCCAGGCCGCGCGTGACAAGGTTTCCGACCTTGGGACGGGGCTGGGCGATGAAGGGCAGCGGGCGGCACACTTCCATCGCAGCGATGCCGACGCGCGCGGTCAGCGCGCCATTCACGACGCCTTCCCCGAAGCGGCGCGACAATTTCGCCAGAATGCCGCCGCCCGCAATGGTGTGGATCAGGTCATCGCCGGCGGCCACAGCGCCGGTTGCAACCAGATGCGTCATGACAGTTCGTGCCAGGCGCCAGCCACCGACCGCGCCGGCACGACCGCCATATATCTCGGCCATGCGACGGATCATGCGCAGATTGGCCGCAAGCGCTGCCGCCACATCGGCAAAGGCCAGCGGAATAAGCGCCGTCGCCGCCGCGACCGTTCGCGCAGCCGCCTCGATCTCTCGGCGCGCCTCCTGATCGAGGGGCGCCAGAAGCTGGGTTTCGGCCAGCATCAACAGTGTCTCGGCGTCGAAAGCATCGCCCGACCGCTCGGCCAGGTTGGCCCGGCCCCACTGTGCTTGCGGCCGCGATGCGTAAATCGCATCCAGCCGTTTGACCACGCCGCGCGCCAGTTCCAGATCATCCTCGGCGATCGCCTTTCCGGCCTCGCGGTTGATCTGATCGATCTGTGCAAAGCGGCCCCAGGCGCGGTATTCGCGCCACGCCATGCCCAGCACGGCCAGCGTAAACAGCGCGAACAGGCCGACCCCGACCCAGCCGAGAACCGGCCAGCGGGTCATGAGCGCATCGATGTAGTTCAGGGCCGCGACCGACAGCAGGAAAGTCAGCAAGGCCGCGCCCGCATTGAAGAAGAAGCGCGTCATGGGCGAAGGTCCGCGACCGGCCAGCCGCGTCACAAGCGCCATGGTCGAGGGGCGCGGCAACGCGGCCGCTGCATCCCCGATCGGCGGGGCATCTGCGGGATTGCTGGACTCCTCAGCCCGGCGTTGGGCTTTCTGCGCGCCGCGCCGAGGCTCGGCTGCGTCATCAAGCTCGATCAGCACGGGGCCATGACGGCGTGATTCGTTCACAGTCGGTCTCCGATCAGGAATTCGGCGGCACGGTCCAGCCGGATGTGGGGCGGTCCATCGCCGGGGCGCGCTGTATCGGCGGCAGGGCGAAAATTCATCGCCGCATAATCCCCGTCCAACCATTCGCGGCGGCCTTCGCGCGCCGGAACCAGCAATTGCGATGGGTCCGACGGCAGTTCACCGGGATAGAAGGCCGCGCGCCGCCCGTCCATCAATGTGCCGCGCACCGCAGGCAGTTCCTGCCCGCCTTGTTCAATCATTGCCTCGGTCGTGGCGCGCAATGCGGCAATCGCCATCGCATCAGTCCGCGCGCCGGCGAAATCCGCGCGGTCACGCGCATCGCGCAGAAGTGCCGTTGCGATATTCGCCAGACGCTGGTGCTGCGTATGATGCAGGTGATCGGCTTTCGTGGCGGCAAAAAGAATGCGTTCCACGCGCCGCAGGCCAAGCAGCTGCGCCAGCCAGCCCGTCCGACCGGGATTGAACGCCGAAAGGATGTCAGCCATCGTACGGCGCAGATCCTCCAGCGCCGGCGGGCCGGCATGGATCGCGCCCAGCACATCGACCAAAACGATCTGACGGTCGATGCGAGAGAAGTGATCGCGGAAAAAGGGTTTCACGATACGCGATTTATACGCCTCATAGCGGCGCGCGAACTCTCGCCGCAGGGACGATTTTCCCTCGGCCGGCGGAAGCGGTGCGAAGGTCAATGCCGGCGATCCGGCCATTTCGCCCGGCAGCAGGAACCGGCCCGGCGTGCAGTCCGACCAACCGGCTTCACGCGATGCCTGAAGATGGGCAGTGTATGAAGCCGCAAGCGATTGTGCGACCTGCTCATCCAGCCGCGCGTTCATATCCACGTCGCCGACAGCCGCCAGGTAATCCTCGGCCCCCGGACGGCCGGGCATGCGGGCCAGCACCTCCTGAGACCATTCGTCATAACTGCGCTCCATCAGACGCAGGTCCAGAAGCCATTCGCCGGGATAGTCGATGATGTCGATATGGACAGTCTGCGGGCTGCGCCAGCCACCGAACAGACCCGTCGGCTGCACACGCAGTGACAGCCTCAACTCGGATATGTGGCGGGTTCCTTCCGGCCAATACGGGTCCGGCCCGGTCAGTGCGCCAAGGTGGTTCTCGAACTCGAATCGTGGAATTGTGTCGTCCGGCTGCGGTTGCAGCCACGCCGACTTGATCGACCCATCAGCGGCGGCACGCAGCGCCGTCATCCGCCCCCGGTCCATCAGGTTTGCCACCAATGAGGTGATGAAGACAGTCTTGCCGGCCCTGCTGAGACCCGTGACGCCCAACCGGATGATCGGATCGCCGACCCCGATGCCGCGCATCAAACCACTGGTAAAATCGGAAATGCCCATCAACCCGCCTGTGTTTTGCGGCACAACGACTTGCACCGGCATCGGGTTTCATATCGGTCGCAGGGGCCGGTCGTGCAAGGCTTTACGAAGCGTATGACCCCGCGCCATAAGACAGGCATGCAAGAGCCCCTGCCTATCGACAATGTCCTGCCCGAACTCTGTGCCGCCATGGCACGTGATGGCCGTGCCGTGTTGATCGCACCGCCCGGCGCCGGCAAGACGACACGGGTTCCACTGGGGCTGATGGATCAGGGGATTGGCAAGATCCTGATACTGGAACCGCGCCGTCTGGCTGCCCGCGCCGCAGCCGAAAGGCTGGCCGAGGGTCTGGGACAGAAGGCCGGCCGTGATGTCGGCTACCGCATGCGAGGAGAGGCGGTTACCGGGTCGCTGATCGAAGTGGTCACCGAAGGCATTCTGACCCGGATGCTGCAATCCGACCCATCGCTTGACGGCATTGGCTGCGTGATCTTCGACGAGTTTCACGAGCGCAGCCTGAATGCCGATCTGGGGCTGGCCCTCGCGTGGGAGGCGCGGGGCGCCCTGCGCCCTGATCTGCAAATTCTGGTGATGTCGGCCACGCTGGATGCTGGCCCTGTGGCCAGCTTGCTGGACGATGCGCCGATCATCGAAAGCATGGGCCGCGCCTTTCCGGTGGAAACCCGCTACCTGCCCCGCCCCCTGCCCCCCGCCAGCCGTCTGGAGACCGAGGCCGCGCGCCTGATCGCCCATGCCGAGGCCGAAACCCGTGACAATCCCGGCGGCACCATTCTGGCCTTCCTGCCCGGCGAGGGCGAAATCCGGCGTGTTGCCGCCGCCCTGTCTGATCTGCCCGTCGAGATCTCGCCGCTTTACGGCGCCATGGATTTCAAGGCGCAGCGTGCGGCGCTGTCGCCACCCGAAGGACGTCGCAAGATCGTGCTGGCGACCTCGATCGCGGAAACCTCGCTGACCATTCCGGGCGTGCGCGTCGTGGTTGACGCGGGCCGGGCAAGGCGCGCGCGGTTCGATCCCGGATCGGGCATGTCGCGGCTGGTGACCGAACGTGTCAGCCGGGCCGAGGCAGAGCAGCGAAGGGGTCGTGCCGGTCGCGTTGCACCGGGCATCTGCTATCCGCTTTGGGCGCGGGCCGAAGAAGGGGCGCTGCCCGCCTTCGCACCGCCCGAAATCATGATCGCCGACCTGACCGGGCTGGCGCTGGAACTGGCCAGCTGGGGCAGCGACGGCGACGATCTTGCATTTCTGACGCCGCCGCCACCGGCCGCCCTCGCCGAAGCCCGCGCATTGCTGCGCGATCTGGGCGCCCTGGATGAACAGAACCGGATCACCGGACATGGGCGCGATCTGGCAGCACTGCCGGTGCATCCGCGCATTGCCCATATGCTGACAGTTGCGGGCGCTTCCGCTGCCGACCTTGCGGCGCTTCTGGAAGACCGTGATCCGCTGCGCGGTGCCGGCGCCGATCTGTCGCTGCGCCTTCGGGCCCTGCGCCAGCCTTCAGGTCACGATACCGCGCGCGGCGCGCTGGAACGCATTCGCAAGGAAGGCCGCCGCCTGTCGCGTCTCGTGCCCGGCAGCGGGACGGGCCTGTCGCCCGGCGCCATGGCTGCACTGGCCTATCCTGATCGCATCGGGATGCGGCGGCCCGGCGATCAATCGCGCTATCTGCTGTCAGGCGGGCGCGGCGCTGTTCTGCCGGATGCAGACGCACTTTCCACGTCGCCCTTTCTTGTTGCCACCGATCTGGACGGCGATGGCCGCGAGGCAAAGATCCGTTTGGCCCTGCCGATCACCGAATCAGAAATCCGCACCCTGTTCGCCGACCGGATTCAGCCCGCTGAGATCGTCGAATGGTCGCCGCGCGATGGCCGCATCCTTGCCCTCCGACGCGAGCGGTATGGCGCGCTGATCCTCTCGGAGCGGCCGCTTGATCGCGTATCTGATGACGCGCGCGCCCGCGCGGCCTGGCAAGCGGTTCAGGCCGAAGGCCTTAATTGGACAGGAAAGGCCGCCCGGCTTCGCGCCCGTATCAATTTGCTGCCAGACGGGCCGGACGTGTCGGATGCAGGGCTGCTTGCAGATGGCGATTGGCTGATCCCCTATCTTGGGCATGTGAAGACCAGAAGCGACATCCGGTCCATCGATCTGACCCAACCGCTGCTGAATCTGCTTGGTTGGGACGGGCAGCAGACGCTAGCGAAGATCGCGCCTGCCAATTTTACCACGCCGCTGGGTCGGCAGGTGCCCATCGACTATGATGCAGAAACCCCATCGGTCGAATTGCGCCTGCAAGAGGTCTTCGGATTGGCCCGTCACCCGATGATCGGCAGCCAGCCCCTGCGGATGACGCTTCTTTCACCGGGTCAGAAGCCCATTGCCGTGACAACCGACCTTCCCGGCTTCTGGGCCGGTTCCTATGCCGATGTGCGCAAGGATATGCGCGGCCGCTATCCTCGCCATCCCTGGCCCGAGGACCCGACGGACGCCGATCCGACATTACGCGCAAAACCGCGGGGCACCTGACGGTCGGTCCAGATGCAGCGGCTGGACAGGGGTTGAGTTGCCGCATCTGCGACGTGCGTCAGCCATCGCGGCAGTTTTCATTGCAGGTGCCGCATCATCTTGCTTGCGAAACCTGAAAGCGCCTAACCGGACCGCTTTTGCGACAGCGTCGCGACCGCGACGGCGGAAATCACGATGGCGCCGACAAGGATCTCGCGGGTATAGCTGTCCACTTTCAACTGAGTCAGACCGTTGTCGAGAATGCCCAGCATCAGCACGCCCAGAAGCGTGAAGATCACGCGCGGCTCTCCCTGCCGGCTCATCGTCATGCCCAGAAACACCGCCGCTATGGCGTCCAGCATCAGCCCCGCACCCTGCGTCGGATTGGCCGAGGCGACACGCGCCGCATACATCAGGCCCGCCCCTGCCGCGCCCAGGCCGGTCAGCGCGAAGGCAAACAGACGCAGCCGCACCACCCGGACACCTGCCAGCATCGCCGCCTCGCGGTTGCCGCCAATGGCATAAAGGCGGCGCCCGAAGCTGGTCTGTTCCAGAAGGAACCAGCACAGCAACACCACCCCCGCAGCGAGAAGCGAGAGTGCAGGGATTTTCACATCCCCCATCTCGATCCCGCCGCGCGCGAAACCGGAAAAACCGGGCGGGATATCGCGGCCGAATATGGTCTTGCCGCCAGATATCCTGAAGGCCAGGCCAGAGAAGACAGTCATCGTGCCAAGCGTTGCCACAAAGGGCAGAATGCCGATGACCGACACCAGAACCCCGTTCAGCAATCCCCCTGCGACGCCAACCAGCAGCGCCGCCATAACCCCCGTCCAGACCGGGTAGCCCATGACAAACACCGTCGCCGCGACGACACCGGCAAGGCTGGCCATCGAGCCCACGGACAGATCGAAATCATTCATCACCATCACGATGGTCATTGTCGCCGCCACCACCGCCAGCATCGACACCTGCTGCCCGATGTTCATCAGATTGCGCGCCGTCAGGAATGTGTCGGGCAGCCGGAATGCAAAAAACAGGATGATCGAGAGCAGGCCCAGAAGCGTGCCAGACTGGCGCAGGGTCTTGGTCATGTGGCAGCCTTCTCTTCCATCTTGTCATAGAATGCGCCCAGCAGACGGGCCGCGCTCAGCCCCGGTTGCGCCATCAGATGCGCTTGGCGGCCGTCCTGCAAAACCAGGACGCGGTCACACATCCCGATCACCTCGGGCAGGTCGGTCGAGGTCAGGATCACCGCGCAGCCCTGTTCGGCCAGCCCGCGCACCAGGTCGTAGATGTCATGCTTGGCGCCGACATCGACACCGCGCGTCGGTTCGTCCAGCAACAGCAGGCGCGGCTGGCCCATCACCGCGCGGGCGAACACCACTTTCTGCTGATTTCCGCCCGACAGTTGCCCGACCGGCTGTTCCATGCCCGCCGCTTTCAGCCGCACATCGCGGGCCAGACGGGCGGCGTCTCGGCTTTCGCGCCGCCTGCTGCTGATCGGTCCATAGCCCGACAGATAGGGAAGCACGATGTTCGACCTGATCGGCATCCCCAGCATCAGCGCCTCGGCCCGACGCTCTCGAGGGATATAGGCAATCCCGCGCGACCACGCCTGCGCCGGGCTGCGCGGCAAAGGGCGGCCTTCGAATTCGGCCCGCCCTGCGTGCAGCCGGGTCTGACCGACCAGCATGCGCAGCAGCCGGCTTTGCCCGGCCTCAGCCAGACCGGTCACGCCCAGAACCTCTCCAGGATGCAGATCGAAATCCAGACCGGTCAGATCATCCGTCGCCACGCCCTGCAAACGCAGGACCGGCACCGGACCTATCGCGCCGCGGCGGGGGGGATAGACATCCGCGACTTCGCGGCCGGTCATCTCCTCGATGATGCGCGCTTTCGATGTCTCGGCGATGGGCCGTGTCGAGACATGGCGCCCGTCGCGCAGCACTGTCACGTCGTCCGCGATCGCCATCACCTCGTCCAGCCGATGCGACACATAAAGGACCGTCGCGCCTTCGGCCTTAAGCCGCGCAATCACCTTGAACAGCATCTCGGATTCTGCGCCGGTCAGCGCGGCCGTTGGTTCATCCAGCACATAAAGAACCGGCGGCGCACCATCGGAGACAAGGGCGGCAGCGATCTTCATCAGCATCCGCTCACCCACGGGCAGGCTGCCCGCCGGGGCCTTCACATCGATATGTCCGGCCCCCAGCCTCTCAAGCGCCGCCTGCGCCCGCGCGCGGACCTGCGGCCAATCGACTACGATCCCGAACCGGCGCGGATAGGCATGAGACAGAAGAATGTTTTCCGCAACGGACAGTTGCGGAACGATATTCAATTCCTGGTGGATGAACCGGAAGCCCGCGCGGTGGGCATCATCGGCGCCGTTCAGAGGCACCGCCTGTCCGTCCAGCCTGACCGCCAGCCCATCCGCGCGCGTCACGCCCGCGATCAGCTTGATCAGCGTGGATTTTCCGGCCCCGTTCTCACCCATCAGGGCATGGACGCGGCCGCCGCGCAGGCGCAGCGTCACATCGTCAAGCGCCCGAACCCCACCAAAGGACTTGGACATCTGCGCGAAAGTCAGGTCAGTCATGGGATCGGGCGCAGATCCGTCATTCAGCCGCGTTTGCGGCAGTGATCAGCGTCGTCGGGACATAGACAACACGGCTGAGCTGTTCTTCCTTGGCAATGGCCCGGCCGACGACGTCGACCGCTTCGGCCCCCATCGCGGCGAAATCCTGCGCCACCGAAGCCTCGAAACTGCCGCCCGCCGCGATGGCGTCACGCGCCTGCGGATTGGCGTCGATGCCCGTGATGACGATCCCTTCATCGCCGCGACCCGCATCCTCGATCGCCTGCAACGCACCGAGTGCGGGCTGATCCCAGGCGGCCCAGACCGCCTTGATGCTGCCCGGTTCGGGATTGGCGGCCAGGATCGCCTCCATCTTCGCGCGGCTGTCGGCGATCCCGCCGTCCTGCACATCGGGCGTCACCCGGTCCAGCACCTCGATATCGGGGAAATTGCCGAAAACCGCATCGGCCACGACGCCGCGGATCTGCACTGGCGGGAAGGCATCGAAGACGAACATCACCACGCTCCCCTGCCCGTCGATCCGGTTCGCGGTGTAGACGGCGGTTTCAGCGGCCATCGCATAACCGTTCGAGGTGATATTGGCGGTCAGCAGTGGGTCGCTGCCCGCATCCAGCCCGACGACCGGGATCCCCGCATCCGCTGCGGCCAGAAGCCCGGCATTGACCTGCGCGGGGTCGACGGCGATCACGATGGCATCGGCATTCTGCGTCACCGCATCCTCGATCCGGCTGATGACGGCGGCCACGTCGCCGGCGGTATCGACGACATTGACCTGCCAGCCCTTTTCGGTGGCACCTGCCTGAAACCCTTCAATGGCCGCCTGCGTCCCCGGCTGGGCCAGATAGGGTGTGATGACAGTAACATCCTGCGCGACCGCGGCGCCTGCGCAAAGTCCGAAGAAAGAGGCGGTTAGGGCGAGTTTCTTAATCATGGGATGTCCTGCCGGGATCGAATGGGGGATGATGCTGTCACGCGTGTAACAGAATATTGCCGTGAATGACCATATGGCGCAGCAATCATTCGGTCGTCTGCCCAACTGCCGCCAGCCGCTTGCCAAGCGCCGCGTTGGTGTCGATCGCTTCCAGATAGATCGCGAACAGATCGTCATACAGTGCGGCCTGTGCCGGATCGGGCCGGTATTGCGCGCCGCTGACGGACAGCACGGCACCAGCTTGCGCAAATCCGGTGAATTGGCCCGCGCCGATGCCGGCCAGCATCGCCGCGCCAAGCACGCCCGGTTCTGCCCCGGCCATGTCGCGCAACGGCACGCCCAGCACATCTGCCCTGATCTGGTTCCATGACGCTGACCGAAACCCGCCCCCGCCACACAGAACCATGTCGACCGGCACGTCGGCGGAACGCTTCAGCGCCTCGAGCGCATGGCGGGCGGACAATGCAACGCCCTCGTAAACCGCGCGGGCCAGATCGGGCAGCGCCGTCCGGCGCGAGACGTTCAGGAATGCGGCGCGAAGATCGGCGTCCCAGATGGGCGCGCGTTCGCCTTCCAACTGGGGCAGGAACAGTGGCGTGGCCGGGCTGCGCGGATGCAAGGCCACCAGATCGGCCATGTCGCCGAAGGACAGGCCCGCCATCTCTGAAAACCACCGCTTCGCATCGCCGCCCGATTGCGTCGGCGCGGCATGCAGACGCAGGCCCTGATATTCGGGAAAGACGATGACGCCGGGCGCAGGCACGACGTTGCGACAGGAAATCCCCATGATCTCGCTTGTGCCGCTAAGGTAAACCGCCGCCCCCTCCGTCGCCGCCCCCACGCCGACAAGACCAGCCCAGGCGTCCATCGTGCCAGACACGACCGGGCAGCCCTGAAACGGGCCCGACCGCAACCGCCCGGCGACCTCGGTCAGCCCGATCAGGGGGGCGACGCGATCTGCCGCACCGGGGACCAGATCCAGCACGCCCCGGACGTAATCCATGTCCGGCCCGACAAGCCCGACATTGGACAGAGGATCGGTCAGGACATTGCCGGTCATCTGCCAGATGCAATAATCCTTGGGCAGCAGGACATAGCGGGTCGCCGCCCAGATCGCCGGTTCGTGCTGCGCGACCCAGGCCATGCGGGATATGGCATGGCTGGCGTCGATGGGCATCGGCGCCCCCCACCATTCGACCTTTTGTGCCGCGCTGACCCCGGCATCAAGACGCGCCGCCACGGCCCCCGACCGGCCGTCTTGCCACAGGATCGCGGGACGCAAGGCGGCGCCTTCGCCATCCACAAAGACATGCGTATTGACCTGACTGCACAAGCCGATGGCCGCCACATCATGGCCGGCAAAGCGATCCAGCGCCCGCCCGATCAGAGCCATCCAATCGTCAGGGTTCTGTTCGACCTGGTTCAGCCCGGCGCGCGCGGTCGGATAGGTTCCGGCAAAGCTGTCCAGCACCCGGCCATCCGGCCCGATCACCGCCGCCTTTACCGAGGTCGTGCCGACGTCGATCCCGATCAGCGCCTGCCCTGCCATGCAATCCTCCTTGCCGCGTTGGGGGCAAGCGCCCCTTTATTGCGGACTGGTTACACGCCGGGCGCGGGCGCAATCAATGGGCGATCATGACATGGCGAACGACCGAGTAATCCTCCAGCGCATATGTGGACATGTCCTTGCCGTAACCGGAATGCTTCATGCCGCCATGGGGCATTTCATTGGTCAGCATGAAATGCGTGTTCACCCAGGTGCAGCCATATTGCAGCTTGGCCGCCAGACCGAGGCCCTTCGATACATCCGCCGTCCATACCGAAGAAGCCAGCCCGTAATCTGAATCATTGGCCCATTTCAGCGCGGTATCCGCCTCGTCAAATCGGGTGACTGACACGACCGGGCCGAACACCTCTCGCTGCACGATCTCATCGGACTGCTGGGCGTTGGCGATCACGGTCGGCTGATAGTAGAAGCCTGGTCCGTCCGCGACATCGCCGCCAGTGGTGATCTGGATGTGGTTATGCTCTCGCGCGCGGGCCACGAAGCTGGCCACCCGGTCGCGTTGGCGGGGCGAGATCAGCGGCCCCATCTCGTTCAGGCTGTCATCGTCCTGGCCGTACTGGATGGTCGAGACGGCATCGGTCAATTCGCTGACAAAGCGGTCATAGACCTTGTCCTGCGCGTAGATCCGGCAGGCTGCGGTGCAATCCTGCCCGGCATTGTAATAGCCGAAGGCGCGCAGCCCCTCGACCGTGCGGGCGATATCGGCATCCTCCAGCACGATCACCGGGGCCTTGCCGCCAAGTTCCAGATGGGTGCGCTTGATGGTCTTGGTCGCGGCTTCCATGATCTTGCGACCTGTCGCGATGTCGCCGGTGATCGAGATCATGGCGACACCCGGGTGATTGATCAGTGCCGATCCAACTGTCTCGCCCCGGCCAAGGATCACGTTGACCACGCCCTCTGGCAGGATATCCGCGAAGATCCCCGCCAGTTTCAGCGCGCTCAGCGGGGTCTGTTCGGACGGCTTGAAAACCACCGTGTTGCCCGCCCCGATGGCCGGCGCGATCTTCCACGCCATCATCATCAACGGATAGTTCCACGGCGCGATCGAGGCCACGACACCGACCGGATCACGCCGGATCATCGAGGTGTGGCCTTCCAGATATTCACCAGCGACCGGGCCGGTCAAGTTGCGCAACGCGCCCGCGAAGAAGCGGTAGCAATCTACGATGGCGGGCACTTCATCACCCAGCATCAGATGCTGCGGCTTTCCACAGTTCAGCGCCTCGAGCGCGGCGAAACTCTCGGCCTCGGCCTCGATCCGGTCAGCGATCTTCAGAAGGTAGTTGGAGCGTTGCGCCGGTGTGGTCTTCGACCAGGTCTGAAACGCCGTCGCGGCCGCAGTGACGGCTTGTTCGACCTGTGCCAGAGAGGCTTCTGGCAGGGTCACGATAACCTCGCCGGTGCGCGGGTTCAGAACCTGCTCCTCGGACTCGGTTCCGGCCACCATCTGTGCACCGATCAGCATCTGGGTTTGCATGATATTCTCCTCAAAACGCTTATTTTTCTGCGCCATCCGTGTGCTGCCCTTCCCGCGTCAGCCAATAGGCGGCAAGGATCGGGAAGACGGTGACCAGCACGACGGCCATGGCAACGACATTGGTGACGGGGCGCTGGCGCGGCCTGATCAGTTCTTCCAGCATCCAGATCGGCAGGGTGGACTGGTTGCCGGCCGTGAAGGTGGTAACGATGACCTCATCGAAGCTTAATGCAAAGGCCAGCATCCCCCCGGCCAGAAGTGCCGTGCCGATATTGGGCAGGATCACCATTCGGAAGGTCTGCAACCCATCCGCGCCCAGATCCATGGCCGCATCGATCAGCGCGCCGGATGTGCGCCGGAACCGCGCGACGGCATTGTTGTAGACGACGACAATGCAGAATGTCGCGTGGCCCAGAACAATGGTCCAGGTGCTGAACGGAATATCGAGCAGCGAAAAGGCCGATCGCAGCGAGATCCCCGTGATGATCCCCGGCAGAGCGATGGGCAGGATGACCAGCAGGGAAATCGTCTCGCGCCCGAAGAAGCGCGACCGCGATACCGCCGCCGCCGTCATCGTGCCAAGGATCAGCGCCAGCGCGGTCGAAATCGCGGCGACGCGCAGCGACAGAAACAGCGCCTCCCAGACATCGGGGCGGTTCAGGGTGACGCCGAACCATTTCAGCGTCAGACCGGGCGGCGGCCATTGATAGGATTTCTCCTCGGTCGTGAAGGCATAGACGAAGATCAGCAGAATCGGGGCCAGCAGGAAGACCAGCCCGCCGATGGCGGCCAGTCGCAAGGCAAGGGGGGCACGATCAGAGCGCATTGAAAGCCCCCATCCTGCGCGCGCCCCACAGATAGAACCCCATGATGACAATGGGCACGACCGTGAAGGCGGCGGCCAGCGGGATATTGCCCGCTGTGCCTTGCTGAACATAAACAGCCTGTCCCAGAAACAGCCGGCCAGAGCCGATGATCTGCGGCACGATGTAATCCCCCAGCGTCAGCGAGAAGGTGAAGATGGACCCGGCCACGATCCCCGGCAGCGCCAGCGGAAACAGCACCATGCGAAAGCTCTGCCCCGGATTGGCGCCCAGATCGGACGCGGCTTCCAGCATCGCGCCCGGAACGCGTTCAAGTGCTGCCTGAACGGGCATGATCATATAGGGCAGCCAGATATAGACGAAGACGATGAACGTCCCCAGATAGCTGACCGACAGCGAATTGCCGCCCACCACCGGCAGGGCCAGAATCCCGTCCAGCAGCCATGTCAGATGCAGCTTCGCGAAGATCCAGGTCAGGATGCCTTCCTTGGCCAGCACCAGTTTCCACGCATAGACCTTCACAAGGTAGCTGGACCACAAGGGCAGCATGACGCCGATATAGAACAGCGCCTTCCATTTCCCGCGCGCGTATCTTGCGGCGTAATAGGCGATGGGAAAGGCGATGATGGCGCTTGCGATGGTCACGGATGCGGCCATCACCACCGTGCGCACGATGATGTCGAAATTCGACGGACGCAGAAGCTCTGCATAGGTTTTCAGCGTGAATTCCTGCTTCACCACGCCGGAAAATTCGTCGATTGAAAAGAAGCTCTGCATCAGAAGCGCAATGAGCGAGCCGATATAGACGATGCCAAGCCACAGGATGATCGGCAAAAGCAGCAGGAAGGTGAACATCGCCGGATGGCGCATCATCCAGTCCACGGCGCGCGCCAGGGCCCCCGACCTGGGCGGAAGGATCGCAGCCTCGCTCATGCGTCGGCGCCCATGACGTGAACGCGCGCAGGGTCCCAGGCGACCCGCACGGTTTCGCCCGTATTGGGCAGCATCTCGGTCGCCGGGATCAGCGCGGACAGGCCCTGTCCGCCCATTTGCAGGCCAAGCTTCACACTGCGCCCGTGATAAAACCGCGATGTGACCTGCGCCTCGCGCCCGGCCGGATCAAGTCTGATGTCTTCCGGGCGCAGACTGGCCCATTGACCCGCCGCGCCCTGCCCCGCGAAATCGGCCGGCACGACATTCGACGATCCCACGAAATCGGCGACAAAGCGGCTGGCCGGCTGGCGATAGATCTGCTGCGGGGTGCCGATCTGCTGAATGCGACCATTGGCGAAGACGGCCAGCCGGTCGGCCATTGACAGGGCCTCGTCCTGATCGTGGGTGACGAAGACGAAGGTCAGGCCAAGCGCGCGCTGCAACCCGCGCAACTCCTCCTGCATCTGTTCGCGCAGTTTCAGATCCAGCGCGCCGAGCGGTTCGTCCAGAAGCAGTACGCGCGGCTTGTTCACAAGCGCGCGGGCAAGGGCCACGCGCTGGCGCTGTCCGCCCGACAGCTCTCCTGCGCGACGATCACCGAACCCGGCCAGTTCGACCATCGTCAATGCATCCTCGGCAGCCTTGTGGCGATCGGCCTTGCTGACACCCTTCACGCGCAGCCCGAAAGCCACGTTATCGCGGACATTCATGTGCGGAAACAGCGCGTAGCTTTGGAAGACCGTGTTCACATTGCGCCGATATGGCGGCACGCCGGCAGCGCTTTCGCCGTAGATCATGATTTCGCCCGCCGTGGGCTGTTCAAACCCTGCGATCAGGCGCAGGCAGGTGGTCTTGCCCGATCCCGACGGTCCCAGCATGGCGAAGAACTCGCCATCGCGAATATCCAGATCGACATTGTCCACCGCGCGCACAGCCCCGAAATGGCGCGAGACGCCGCGAAAGCTGACAGCTTCACTCATGATCGTTATTCCTGAAAGCAAAGATGTCCGGGCGGGGGATACCGCCCGGACGAACGGTCTCAGCTGCCCATGACAGCGATGTAGTCAGAGACCCAGCGGTGATAGGGAACGCAGCCCCCCGCCTCGCAGGCCGAGGTCGGCGTGCGCCAGAACCAGATCCTGTCGAAATCATCCAGACCGTTGGCGCTGCAGCCTTCAGCATTCTGCTGGCCCGATCCATCCGTGCAGGCCGCAGGCACCGACGGCACCGCGCCAAACCAAAGCGACAGGTCCGATTGCAGGTTGGAGTTCAGCGAATGCTCCATCCACATATAGGCGCAATTGGGATGTTCGCTGTCGGCATGCAGCATCAGCGTATCTGCCCAGCCAGACGCCCCTTCCTCGGGGATGGTGCTGGCGACCGGCGCACCGTCTGCCTTCAGCAGATTGACCTGAAACGGCCAGGTGGATGAGGCGACGACGCCTTCATTCTTGAAATCGTCGATCTGGACCATCGCATCATGCCAGTAGCGCGATACAAGTTGACGCTGACCACGCGCCAGTTCCAGCGCCGCAGTATACTGGTCCTCGTTCAGCTCATATGGATTGGTGATGCCCAGGTCAGGCTGGTGCGCCATCAGATACATTGCCGCATCGGCAATCGCGATGGGGCCGTCATAGGCCTGGACACGACCCTTGTTGGATTGGCCGTCGGGCAGGTCCTGTTCGGTGAAGATCACGTCCCAGGTGGTCGGGGCCTCCGGGAAGACTTCCGTATTATACATCAGCACATTCGGGCCCCACATGAAGGGGGTGCCGTAATGAACGCCGTCGACGGTGTGCCAGGGCGCGTCTTTCAGACGGTCATCGACCTTGGCCCAGCTTGGGATCAGATCGGTATTGATCGGCTGCACCTTTTCGCCCGCAATCAGCCGCAGCGAGGCGTCGCCCGAGGCCGTGACCAGATCGAAGCCGCCCTGGTTCATCAAAGACACCATTTCATCCGACGTGCCGGCGGTCTTGACCTCGACCTTGCAGCTGGTCGCTTCCTCGAACTTGGTGACCCAATCGAAGGCCGGGTCCGTCTCGCCGCGTTCGATATAACCGGGCCATGCGACAATGGACAAAGCGCCCTCGCCCTCGCCCAGTTCGATCATCTGGGCGGCAACCGGCAGCGCGCCGGCAGCCGCCAACGCCATCCCGGAAGCCAGTGCATTCAGCATGTTTTTCATGATCTTACCCCTGTTGAAGCAAGGGCTCTGCGCCCCTTGTCGCCAGCTTGTGCCGCACCCGCCGCTTTCGCAAGTTCAATTATCAGAAGGCCGGTATCGGAAAATCAGAAACCTATCGCTTGATCCGCTGCGCCTGCGCCAGCCGGATGAATTCGCGCGCGGCCGGGGGCAGCGGCGCGCCCTTGCGCCAGACGACCCCGACCTGCACCACCGGCAGCGCGCCCGACACGTCGCGCGACACGATCGGATCGCCCTCCAACGACCACCGCCGATAGATCAGCGCCGGCAGCAGCGCCACACCCGCCCCGGTCGCCACAAGCGAACGCACTGCCTCGACCGAGCGGGTGCGAAAGGCGATGCGGGGCCGCGTGCCGAATGCGTCCAGCAGACGCCGGGTCGGTTCTTCGGTTTCGTCCAGACGCAGGATGATGATCGGCTCATCAGCCAGATCTTCCATGCTGACGGAAGGTGCGGCAGCCAGCGGATGCCCGTTCGGCAGCCAAAGCTGATAGGGCGAGACATCCAGGATCTCGGCCTGAAGCGCCATCCGGTCGCGCAGGTTCGATGTGACCATGACGGCCACGTCAAGCTCTCCCCCGATCAGCAGGTGTTCCAGATATTCGCCGGTATCTTCCAGCGCTGCCACCTCGACACCGGGATTGGCGCGGCGAAAACGCGACAGAATGTCGGAAATCACATAGCCCGCCACCAGCGAGGTCACGCCGATATTCAGGCTGCCCGAAAGTGCGCGCGCTTCCTGCACCATGGCCTGCTGAGCGTCTGACACGCTGCCCAGAATGGTCTGGGCATGACGCAGGAACTGGTGTCCACGCGGCGTGATGTTCAGCCCGCGCGGGTGGCGTTCGAACAGCTGCACACCAAGATCGGCTTCCAGATCGCGGACCGCCTCGGTCACGGCCGATTGCGAGATCGCCAGAACTTGCGCCGCCCCGGAAACGGAACCGCTTTCCGCCGCCGCCAGAAAATAGCGCAACTGCCGTAATGTGAAGGCCATGCCGCTTCCTGTCCTTTCGGGGCAGAAAGCCAGATTGGCGTGATGATTGCCAGCGGTGATATCGGGCGAAAGTAGCGGCATTGTTGGCGGACCAACCGGCAAGGGCATTTGCTGGGCGCGCAGTGCCGTGGCTGGCCCGTGATCATTCGCAAGGACCCTATCAACTTGGGCAAATTATTTGCCAAAGGTGTTTCCTTCTTCCGCTGATCCCATAAGCACGGGCTATCCACGCTTGCATCCAGCGCCGCGTTCGGTCCAATTCAGGCAAAGCCAAAATGGAGGAATTGCGATGCGTGACTACATTTCAGGACTGTCTTTCATCGGCTTCGGCGAAGCGGCCGAGGCGATCAGCACCGGTTGGGGAAAATCGGTTGCCGGGAAGGCAGCAGGTTTCGACATCAAGTCTCAGCAACCGCAGAGCGCCGCCCTTCCACGCGAACGTGCCGCGCGCGCCGGCGTTCAATTGCACGAAGACCGCGCGCCTGCACTGTCGGGCGCAAAGGCAGTGTTCTGCCTTGTGACGGCGGATCAGGCTGAAAAAGCAGCGGAAGAATGCGCAGCCCTGTTGCCAGAGGGCGCATTCTGGTTCGATGGGAATTCCTGTTCGCCTGGCGCCAAGCGCCGCGCCGCAGCCACGATCGAGGCGGCGGGCGGTCGCTATGTCGATGTCGCAATCATGGCGCCGGTCTATCCGAAGATGCATCGCGTCCCGTTGCTGATCGCAGGCCCGCATGCCGAGGAGGCGGCACCGTTGCTCGAGGATCTCGACATGAATGCGCGGATCATGGGTCCCAATGTCGGCGATGCATCGACCATCAAGATGCTGCGTTCGGTCATGATAAAAGGAATGGAAGCGCTGAGCGCCGAGTGCTTCCTGGCGGCACGCCGCGCCGGGATCGAGGACAAGGTGCTCGCGTCGCTCAGCGCGTCGAACCCCGAGATCGACTGGCCCGAACGTGGCGCCTATAATCTTGAGCGCATGATGGTCCATGGCCGCCGGCGGGCCGCCGAAATGCGCGAGGTCGCGATCACCGTCGAGGAGCTGGGCCTGCCGAACGGATTGGCTGCCGCCACGGTCGACTGGCAGCAGAAGATCGGCGAACTGCAGCTTGATCCTGGCGAAGACAGCCTGACAAGCCGGGCCGACGCGATATTGGGACGAATCTAGTCGGCGCCGCTGTCGGCGACGATAGTCCATTCTTTCAGCGACATGTCGGTCGTAAAAATCTCGACCCAGGCCAGATGGGTCTCGGCGGCCGGGATTGACCAGTCTGACGACTGATCGAAACCTGCATCCTCACATGCCGCAAGGACATGATGGCATGACATGACCGCATAACGCAGCGTGACACCCCGGAACCTGCAATCGGTGGGATGCGGCGCCGCGCATTGCTGACGGCAAGCGCCAGACGTCAGAGTGTCGGGGTGCTTTCTTCGATCAACGCGCGCAGCCTTGCGACCTGCCGGTCCAGCAGCGCGCGGTCGCCGCGTGTTTCGACATTCAGGCGTAACAGCGGTTCCGTATTCGAGGAACGCAGGTTGAACCGCCAGTCACCCATATCCAGCGACAGCCCGTCCATTTCATCGCGCGCAATCGCCTGATCGGCGAACTCCGCTTCGACCCGCGCACGCGCGGCGGTGGCATCCTCGACCACGAAGTTGATCTCGCCAGATGAAGGGAACGCCGCGCGGCGTTCATCGACAAGTGCCGAAAGCTGTTGTCCCGACCGTCCCATCAATTCCGCCACCAGCAGCCACGGGATCATGCCGCTGTCGCAATAGACGAAGTTGCGGAAATAGTGATGCGCCGACATTTCACCGCCGTAAACCGCATCATGTTCGCGCAGGGCCGCCTTCAGGAAAGCATGGCCGGTGCGCGACTGGATCGCGGTGCCGCCCGCCTTCGCCACGGCATCCTGCGTGTTCCAGATCACGCGCGGGTCATGGACGATCGTCGCGCCCGGCTCTCGTGCCAGGAATGCGGCAGCCAGCAGGCCAACGATATATTCCCCGTCGATGAAGTTGCCGGCTTCGTCGAAGAAAAAGCAGCGGTCGAAATCGCCGTCAAATGCGATGCCCAGATCAGCGCCTGCGGCGCGGACAGCATCGGCGGTGACGGGCTGGTTTTCGGACAGCAACGGGTTTGGGATACCATTCGGGAAGCTGCCGTCCGGTTCATGATGCAGGCGAATGAACTCCAGCGGGGCGCCGCGCTCTGCCAAAGCCGCGGCAATCGCATCGAAGGTCGGGCCGGCCGCGCCATTGCCGGAATTGACCACCACCCGCAGCGGCCGCAACGCTGCCACGTCAACGAACGTCATCAGCCGCGCGACATAGGCCGCACGCGCTTCAGCGCTGACATCCCGCCTGCTGCCGCCGGGCGTTTCGGGACCGAAATCGTCGGCCTCGGCCAGCTTTCGCACGCGGTTCAGCCCAGTTGCCGATCCCAAGGGGGCCGATCCTGCGCGCACCATCTTCATGCCGTTGTAGTTCATCGGATTATGCGAGGCGGTGACCTCGATCCCGCCATCCGCGCCGAAATGGGTCACGGCGAAATACATCTCCTCGGTTCCGGCCAGACCCAGATCCAGCACCTCGCAGCCTTCCGCGATCAGCGCGCCCGCCACGGCATCGGCCAATTCCTGACTGGAGGCCCGGATATCGCGGCCCAGCACCACGCGCCTTGCATCAAGCGCACGCGCGAAGCCGCGACCGATGCGGCCCGCTATGGATGCGTCCAGATCGACACCCAGCTGCCCGCGAATGTCATAGGCCTTGAACGCCGTCAGACGCATCAGCCCTTCGCCCCCTGCCCGCGCGCATAGATGTCGTCGTAGCGGATGATATCATCCTCGCCCAGGTAGCTGCCGGTCTGGACCTCGATCAGAACCATCGCCAACTTGCCGGGATTTTCCATCCGGTGGACGGCACCCAACGGGATATAGACCGACTGGTTTTCGGTCACGAGGCGCACATCGTCGTCGATGGTGACCTTGGCCGTACCCTCGACGACGATCCAGTGTTCGGCCCGGTGGTGATGGCTTTGCAGGCTCAGCGAGGCGCCGGGATTGACCACGATCCGCTTGACCTGAAAGCGCCCACCCAGCACCAGCGTCTCATACCAGCCCCAGGGGCGGTAATCGCGGGGCAACATCTCGGCCTGCGGACGCTGGCGGGATTTCAGAAGATCGACGGCCTTCTTGACATCCTGCGCCCGGTCCTTGGGCGCGACCAGCACCGCGTCGGGCATGGCGACCGCGACGATATTATCCAGACCGATGCCGACCAGCACCTGCGCTTCGTTCTCCGCGCGCAGCAGCGTGTCGCCGCAATCAATCGCCTCGGCCGGGCCCGAGACCACCACACCACGGGCGTCAGGCCCCTGTTCGCGCCAGACAGCCGCCCAGTCACCCAGATCCGACCATCCGTCCGAGAACGGCACGACGGCCAGATTGTCGGCCTTTTCCATCACCGCATAATCGACCGAGATCGAGGGGGCGCGCGCATATTCCGCCGGATCAAGGCGCAGAAAACCCAGATCTGCGGTGGCTGCGTTCAGGGCGGCACTGACGGGCTTCATCACATCGGGCGCATATTGGCGGAACGCCTCGACCATATCTGCGGCGCGGGCCAGAAAGATCCCGGCATTCCACAGGAACTGCCCCGAGGACAGCATTTCACGCGCGCGCGCCAGATCGGGCTTTTCGACGAAGCGCAGAAGATCAACCGGGCCTTCAGCCGCGTCAGGCGCTTTCGCCAGTTCGAGATAGCCGTAGCCGGTTTCCGGGCGGTCGGGGGTGATGCCGAAGGTGACGATCTTGCCCGCATCAAGCGCAGGCAATCCGCGCAGCACGGCTGCACGGAACGCGCCCGCATCGGGGATTGCATGATCCGAGGGCGCGATCAGCATCACTGCTTCGGGATCGCGGGCCAGAAGATAGAAGGCGGCGGTCAGGACGGCAGGCGCGGTATTGCGTGGTTCAGGTTCGATAATGACAGCGGCGGGGTCGATGTCCACAGCCTGCAACTGTTCTGTCACGACGAAGCGGAAATCCGCGCCGGTCACAATGACAGGGGCCTGAAAAGCCGCCTGCCCCTTTCCGCCCGCGAAGCGCAGCGCTGCCTTCTGAAAAAGCGTCTCGTCACCCAGAAGGCGGGCGAACTGCTTGGGATGGGATTTGCGTGACAGGGGCCAGAGCCGGGTGCCGGAACCTCCGCTGAGGATGACGGGATAAAGCGTGTTCATGTGGTTGGGCATCCGTTTTCCGGCCTGTTTCCTGCTTTGGCGCGGGGACGACGCCCGGCCCTGTTCGCCGGAACGTAAGCAGCGCCACCGCGCAAGGCAACGCAGAATGGATTAACAGCGCGTCACGGGTCACGCGCGCGGTGTCAGTTCCCCGCCAGCCTGCGCGGCGCTGCCCCCGTGGCGGCACGATACCAGTCGACGATGGCCTGACGCTCAGCAGGTTCCATGACGCTGATATTGACGGGCGGCATCGCGTGGGTCAGGCCCGCCTGCAGGTAAATCTGCCGGGCGGCGCGGGTGACGTCATCAGCCGTTTCCAGCAGCAAGCCACGCGGGGCACGATAAAAGCCAGGCTGAAACGGCTCTCGGGCATGGCACATGGCGCAGCGGCCAGGGACGATGTTCATCACGTGATCAAACCCTTCCGCATCTGCAAAGACCTGCTGCGCGGGCGACAGCGTCCGCGCCTCGGACTGGTCGTAATCCGATTGCCACAAGGGCGCCGTCGACAGCCACATCACGCCCACGAACAGCATTGCCGTCACCGCCCATGTCCACCACCGCAGGCCTCCTCCGGCATGTTTGGTGTTAAAGAAATGGCGAATGGTGACACCCATCAGGAAGATAAGTGCCGCGATCAGCCAGTTGTATTCGGTCGCGAAGGCCAGCGGATAATGGTTGGACAGCATCAGGAAGATGACCGGCAGCGTCAGGTAGTTGTTATGGGTCGAACGCAGCTTGGCGATCTGGCCATATTTCGGGTCAGGCTTGCGGCCTTCCTGCAGATCCTTCACTACGATCCGCTGGTTCGGCATGATGATGAAGAAGACGTTCGCCGTCATGATCGTGGCCGTGAACGCGCCAAGGTGCAGCATGGTGGCGCGACCGGTGAAGATCTGGTTATACGCGTAGCCCATGATCACCAGCAGCACGAACAACAGCAGCATCAGTGCCGTCGGGTGCTGGCCAAGCTGGGATTTGCACAGCCGGTCATAGACCAGCCAGCCGATGGACAGCGACAGCGCCGAGATCAGAACGCCTTGCCACAAGGCCAGATCGGCTTTGGCCGGGTCGATCAGAAAAAGCTCTCCGCCGACCCAATAGACGATCATCAGAAGCGCCGCACCCGACAGCCATGTCGAATAGCTTTCCCATTTGAACCAGATCAGATGCTCGGGCATGTTTTCCGGCGCAACGAGATATTTGTTGATGTGGTAGAAGCCGCCGCCGTGAACCTGCCATTCCTCGCCATAAGCGCCGGGCGGCAGATGCGGCGATTTGCGCAGGCCCAGATCAAGCGCGATGAAATAGAAGCTGGACCCGATCCATGCCATCGCCGTAATGACATGGACCCAGCGAACGGCAAAACCGATCCAGTCCCAGATGATCGCGAAATCGTACATGCTCTGTCCCCGTTTTCATTCGGGGCAAACTAACAATAATCGCACCGAATATGTAATCGAATTTTTGTCTGAAAGCGTCGCGCCGCAGCGTGCGGGCGACTGATCAGGCAGGGTTGCGCAGCAATACCGCACCCCAGCCCGATAAACCTGTTCTTGCCTAGCTGTAGCTTGACACGTTGCTGCCGGCGAGCGCCGAGATATTCATCAGCCCGCGCACGGTGATGCCAGGGGTGACGATATGGGCGCGGTTTTCCATACCCATCAGGATCGGCCCCACTTCCAGCCCGCCGGCAACCGACCGCAGCATGTTGCGCGCGGCGTTGGCGATTTCGGCATTGGCATAGACAAGACCGTTGGCCTTCCCTTTCATGCGGCCATCCGGATACAGACGCTCGCGCAGTTCCGGATCAAGCGCCAGATCGGCAGGCATCTCGCCCTCATACTCGAAATCAAGATCCATCCCGTCAAGGATATCCAGCGCCGCGCGCATGTTTCGGCTGGTTTCGGTATCCAGATTTCCGAACTGCGAGGCCGAACAAAGCGCAATCTTTGGCGCCACCCCGAAGCGGCGCATATGTCGCGCCGCGCCGATCACGGTTTCCGCGATCTGGGCCGGACCGGGGTCCTGATTGACCTGCGTATCGGCCAGAAACAGCGGTCCGCTGTCGAGGATGATCAGCGACAATGCCCCGATCGGATGGGCGTTACCGCGCGCAAGAATTTCACTGACATAGCGCAGATGCCACCGATATTCCCCGAAAGTCCCGCAGATCATGCTGTCTGCTGCCCCCAAGTGGACCATCATGGCCGCGATGGCCGTCGTATTGGTGCGAATGATTGCGCGCGCAAGGTCAGGCGTTACACCGTGACGACGCATCAGGCCGTGATAAGCCGACCAGTAATCGCGATAGCGGGTGTCGCTTTCGGGATTGATGACTTCGATACGGTCCAGATCCAGCCTTATACCTTCCCTGTCCAGGCGTTGCTGGATCACATCGGGCCGACCGATCAATATGGGCGTATCATAGCCTTCCTCGGCCAGTTGGCTTGCGGTATGCAGAATGCGCTCGTCCTCGCCCTCGGCAAAGACCAGCCGACGGCGCGCCATCTTGTCCGCATCGAACACGTTCCGCATGATGTTATAGCTGCGGTAGACCCGTCCCTGCAGGCGCCGCTTGTAGTCGTCCAGATCAAGCTGACGCGTGGCCACGCCCGACTCCATTGCCGCCTTGGCGACCGCCGCGGCGATGGTGGGCAGAAGACGCGGATCGAAAGGTTTCGGGATCAGATATTCCGGCCCGAAGGTCAGCACCTCACCCCGGTATGCCTGCCCGACTTCGGCCGAGGTGGTTTCCCGGGCGAGGCCCGCAATCGCCTCGACACAGGCGACCTTCATCTCATCGTTGATCTGCGTCGCACCGGTATCCAGTGCGCCCCGGAAGATGAAGGGGAAGCACAGGACGTTATTGACCTGATTGGGATAATCGCTGCGCCCCGTGGCAATCAGCGCGTCCGGTGCGGCGGCGCGGGCTTCTTCGGGCATGATCTCTGGCGTGGGGTTCGCCAGCGCAAAGATGATCGGCTTCGGCGCCATCCTTGATACCATTTCGCCGGTCAGCAGGCCCGGCCCGGAAACGCCAAGAAAAAGGTCGGCCCCCTCCATCGCTTCCAGCGTGCTGCGCAGTTCAGTGTCGCGGGCGAATTCCTGCTTTTCCGGGTTCAGGTCATTGCGCTGCGTGTGGACCACACCCTTGCTGTCCAGCATGGTGATGTTGTCCTTCGACACCCCCAGCACCATCAGCATTTTCAAACAGGCGATCCCGGCCGCGCCGGCACCAAGCGCCACGACCTTGATATCTTCGAATTTCTTTCCCGACAGCCGCATTGCGTTGCTGGCAGCGGCCGCGGCCACGATGGCGGTTCCGTGCTGGTCATCATGGAAGACGGGAATATTCATCCGCTCTCGGCACAGCCGTTCGACAAGGAAGCATTCGGGTGCCTTGATGTCTTCCAGGTTTACGGCCCCGAAAGTCGGTTCCAGCTTGCAGACAAGATCGGCCAGCTTTTCGGGATCGGTCTCATTCACCTCGATATCGAAGCAATCGACGCCGGCAAATTTCTTGAACAGGACGGCCTTGCCCTCCATCACCGGCTTTGACGCCTGGGCGCCGATATTGCCCAGGCCCAGCACTGCCGTGCCGTTGGAAATCACCGCGACAAGATTCGATTTCGCCGTATAGCGCATTGCATCAAGCGGATTTTTCTCGATCTCCAGACAGGCCTCGGCCACGCCGGGTGAATAGGCGTTTGACAGGTCGCGCCCGGTATCCATGGGTTTCGTCGCGCGGATTTCCAGCTTACCCGGCTTTGGGAACTCATGGTAATCCAGTGCCTCCTGGCGGCGGTCATTGGCAATGTCATCAGTCGGCATGACGGTCCTCCCTTACGCGTCGCGGTTATCGCTGCGTCAATTCGGCAATTTCTGTGCGGGATTTGCAATGGCCTGTTTTCAAGCCCGCGTCGCGCCCTTGCCGCGCCCGACCATTCGGCTATCACTGGAAACCAAACCCAGCAGGGAGGAAGGCATGTCCGATTTCGATCTGGTTCTGTCGGGACGCATTGTCCTGACCGAACGCGAGATCCCGGCCGGATTCGTGGCCGTGCGCGATGGCCGCGTGGCAATGATCGGCGAAGGTGCGCCGCCGTCAGGGCGCGAATCCCATCGACTTGGCGCGGCCATGATCCTGCCGGGTGCGGTTGACGCACAGGTCCATTCCCTGTCGCAAAAGGGCGCCGAGGGATTTGCCGCATCAACAGCCGCCGCCGCAGCAGGCGGCGTCACCACAATCGTCGACATGCCCTATGATCAGGATGATCTGATCGCCTCCGCCGCCGCCGTCGGGCGCAAGGCGGCACTGATCGAGGCGGAAGCCCGCGTCGATGTGGCGCTTTACGGCACCATTGACCCCGAGGAGGGGCCGGCCCGCATCGCGGAACAGGCCGAAGCCGGGGTTGCAGCCTTCAAATTCTCGACCTTCGGCACGGATCCGAAACGATTTCCGCGCATCCCGCCTGCCCTGTTGATGGCCTGCTTTTCAGAAGTGGCCAAGACAGGACTGGCTGCGGGCGTCCATAACGAAGACGACGCTTTCGTGCGCGAGGCCATGGCCGCGGTCGAAGCAGCCGGCATCACCGACTGGCGCGCGCATGGGATGTCGCGCCCGCCGATGACGGAAATCCTTGCGCTGCTGCAGATTTACGAAACCGGCCATGCCACGGGATGTCCTGCCCATGTCGTGCATTGCTCGCTCGGGCGCGGCTATGAGATCGCGCAGACGTATCGCGACCACGGCGACGCAGCGACGATCGAATGTTGCATACATTACCTGACACTGGATGAAGAACATGATGTCGCCCGTCTGGGCGGAAAGGCCAAGATCAACCCGCCCATCCGACCCCGCGCCGAGGTCGAAAAGCTGTGGCGGCAGGTGGCGCTCGGCAATGTCTCCATGGTATCGACCGACCACGTCAGTTGGTCCGAAGACCGCAAGACAAACCCGGATATGCTGAAAAACGCATCCGGCGTGCCGGGGCTGGAGGTGATGGTCCCGCTTTTCGTGAAAGGCGCGCTGGAACGCGGCCTGCCGGTGACCTGGGCCGCAAAGCTGATGGCGGAAAATCCCGCGCGCCATTTCCGCATCGAGGACCGCAAGGGCGGAATCGCCCTGGGCCGTGATGCCGACATGACGGTTCTGGAGCCCGTGCCCCAGGTCTATGACGCCAGGGCCAGCCGCCACTCCGTCGCCGGCTGGTCCCCTTATGACGGGATCGAACTTCCCTGGTCGGTCGCCGGAACCTGGCTGCGCGGTCAGCAGGTTTTCGACGGAAAGGATGTGCTGGCACGCGCCGGCAACGGGCGGTTCATCCGCCCGCCCCGTCCCCTTGGACCAAGGGGATCGATCCATGCGTAATCTGCGCGTCAATGCCGATCGCATCGGCGCCGATCTGGATGCGATGTCGAAGATCACGGATCCGGACCGGCCCTGGACACGGCGTGCGTTCTCGGCGCGGTTCGACGAAGGGCGGGTCTGGCTGCGCGACCGTTTCACGCAGGCCGGGCTGGACATCGCCATGGATCCCGGCGGCAATCTGATCGGCACGCTGAAGGGCAGCGATCCGGGTGCGGGCGTCATCATGATCGGCAGCCATTCCGACACCGTGCCCGATGGCGGGCGATTTGACGGGGTGGCAGGCGTGATCGTGGCGCTTGAGGTCGCGCGGATGCTGAACGAACAGGGCATCCGGCTGCGCCACGATCTTGCCGTGGTGGATTTTCTGGCCGAAGAGGTGTCGGTCTTCGGGGTGTCCTGCATCGGCTCGCGCACGCTGACCGGGGTGCTGCCGGATGCGTGGCTGGATCTGACATTCGAAGGGCGGACCTTGGCGCAGGCGATGCGCGACGTCGGCGGCGCGCCCGACCGAATGAGGGCGCGCAGCGATATCCGCGCCTTTCTGGAACTGCATATCGAACAGGGCACCGTGCTGGAAAGCAGCGGCACCGACCTGGGCATCGTGACCGACATCGCCGGGATCGAGCGGATCGAAGTGGTGCTGACGGGCCAGCCCGACCATGCCGGCACCACACCGATGAACGCCCGCGCCGACGCCCTTGTCGCGGCGGCGGCCCTTGTCAGCGATATCGACACCGAGGCGAAGCGTCGTGCCAGCGGACCTGAACATTTCACCGCCACGGTGGGCGAATTTTCCATAGAACCGGGGGCGGCCAATGTCGTGCCGGGCCGGGTGCGGATGCTGATCGACGCAAGGTCATCTGTACGCGCGCAGATGGAGGATTTTGTCCGCTGGACCCAGACCCGCGCCGCGGACCTGCCCCCCGGTATCCGCGTCGAAACGCGGCTTTTGTCGGACAATCCCCCCAGGCCGATGGATGAAGCTGTTGTGGCCAGGCTGGAAGAGGCAGCGGGCAAAGTCGGCGCCAGCCATCGCCGAATGGTGTCGGGCGCAGGCCATGACGCGGCGTATATGGCGCAGATCGCACCCGCCGCGATGATCTTCGTGCCTTCGAAGGATGGTCGCTCGCATTGTGCGGAAGAATGGACCGAGATTGCCGATATCGCGCTTGGGGCCGAGGTCATGGCCGAAACCGTGATCGCACTGGATCAAGAAGGAGACTGAGATGCGCCGAATCCTGACCGAAAGTGATGTCGAACCCGCCGTTCGAGGTGGTTCGGTCTATGCAGCGGGTGGCGGGGGCTGGGCCGATCACGGCCGCAAGCTGGGCTATGCCGCCGTCGGCGCAGGTGCGCCCGAACTGGTCAGCGTGGACGAGCTGGACGAGGATGATTTCATCGCCACCGCCGCGGCCATCGGCGCCCCCGCCTCGACCACCCCGTGGGAGATGCGCGGCGTTGATTATGTCAAGGCCGTGCAGCTTCTGAACGAATCGCTTGGCGTCCCCGTGGCCGGGTTGATGGTCGGGCAGAATGGTAAATCCTCGACCCTGAACGGCTGGCTTCCGGCGTCAGTTCTGGGCTGCAAGGTGGTCGATGCAGTGGGCGATATACGCGCCCATCCGACCGGCGACATGGGCTCGATCGGCATGGCGGGCAGCCCGCAGCCGATGATCCAGACCGCCGTTGGCGGCAACCGCAAACAGAACCGCTATATCGAACTGGTGGTCGAAGGTGCCACGGCGAGGATCTCGCCCATCCTGCGCACGGCGGCGGATATGTCAGGCGGCTTCATCGCATCCGCCCGCAACCCGCTGCCGGCGGCTTATGTCGCGCAGAACGCGGCGCTCGGCGGGATTTCCATGGCGCTGGATCTGGGCCATGCGATCCTTGCGGCGGAGCCCAAAGGCCCTGCCGCCGTGATCGACGCCATCGTGGACAAGACCGGCGGCGTCATCCTCGCCTCGGGCGAGATTACCGCGAAGAATGTCGTCTATACGCCCGAGGCCTTCGATATCGGCACCGTCACCATCGGGCGCGGAGAAACGGCCCTGACCCTGCATGTCATGAACGAATACATGGCCATCGACGACGCGGCCGGTAAGCGGATCGCCAGCTTTCCCGACGTGATCACAACCCTATCGGAAAAGGCGGAACCGCTTTCGGTGGGGCAATTGCAGACCGGCATGAAGGTGCACATCCTGCATGTGCCGAAGTCAGTCATTCCACTAAGCGCCAGCGTGCTGGACCCATCGGTCTATCCGCCCTGCGAGCGCGCAATGGGAATCGATCTTGCCCGCTATGCGCTGGAGGGCGTCAATGCCAAGCCCTAACCCCCGCCATCCAGACTTTCCGATCCCGGGCGGCCCCCAACGCCGCGCAAGATCATGGCGTGCCGAAGGGCTGCTGCGCCTGATGGAAAACGTCCTCGCCGTGGGTGAGGCGCCCGAAAAGCTGATCGTCTATGCCGCACTTGGCAAGGCCGCGCGCAACTGGCCGGCCCATGACGCCATCGTCCGCACCCTGCTGGAAATGGACGAGGATCAGACACTGATCATTCAATCCGGCAAGCCGGTGGGGCTGCTGAAGACGTCAGCCGCGGCGCCAATGGTCATCATGGCCAATTGCAATATCGTCGGACAATGGGCCAAGGCCGAGGTTTTTTATGACCTCGAACGCAAGGGTCTGATCTGCTGGGGCGGGCTGACCGCAGGGGCCTGGCAATATATCGGCAGCCAGGGTGTCATTCAGGGCACCTACGAGATCTTCATGCGTATCGCCGAACGCCGCTTCGGCGGCAGCCTGAAGGGCCGCTTCATCCTGACCGCCGGACTTGGCGGCATGGGCGGCGCACAGCCTTTGGCGGGGCGGATGGCGGGGGCGGCGATCCTGTGCGTCGATATTGACCCAAATCGCGCCGAAATGCGCAAAGCCATCGGCTTTCTGGACGAAATCGCCCCCGATCTGGATGCCGCAATCGCAATGATCGACCAGGCGAAAGCGGAAGGTCGCGCCCTGTCGGTCGGGCTGATAGGCAATGCCGCCGAAATCTATCCCGAAATCGCCGCGCGCGGCATCGTGCCCGATATCGTGACCGATCAAACCAGTGCTCATGATCTGGTTTATGGCTATGTACCGGTGGGTTACGATCTGGACCGTGTCGCTCGCCTGCGCGACCAGAACCCGGATGAACTGATCGAGGAAGGCCGCAAATCCATCGCCCGACATGTCACCGCCATGCTGGAATTTCAGGCGGCGGGTGCCGAGGTCTTTGACAATGGCAACCTGATACGCACGCAGGCTAAGCTGGGCGGGGTGGAAAACGCCTTCGATATCCCAATCTTCACCGAAGCCTACCTGCGACCGCTGTTTGCCCGCGCAATCGGGCCCTTCCGCTGGATGGCCCTGTCAGGTGAGGCCGGGGATATCGCGAAGATTGACGATCTGGTGTTGCAGATGTTTCCTGACAACAGGATTGTCACCAACTGGATCAGGCTGGCCCGCGAAAACGTCCCGTTCGAGGGATTGCCCGCCCGCATCGCATGGCTGGGCCACGGCGAGCGCACGGCCCTGGCGCGCGCCGTCAACAGGATGGTGGCCGACGGTGAACTGGCTGGTCCCGTCGCCTTTTCACGCGATCATCTGGATGCGGGCGCGATGGCGCATCCGAACATCATGACAGAAAACATGCGCGACGGGTCCGACGCCATCGCGGACTGGCCGCTACTGGATGCGATGACACTTTGCGCGTCCGGGGCGGATCTGGTGGCGGTGCATTCGGGCGGCGGCGGCTATGCCGGATACATGACTTCGGCCGGCGTCACCGTGGTCGCTGATGGCACAGCAACTGCGGATACCCGGCTTGATCATGCGCTGACCAATGATACCTCGCTTGGCGTCATCCGCTATGCCGATGCCGGATATCCCGAAGCCCTGGATGAGGCCGAAAAAAAGCAGATCGGTCATGTGAAACTGGGCTGAGTCGCACCCTGCCGCCCGCCCCCCCAAAGGCCGGGCGGGCATTCAAACATCGTTTACCTTTCGTTTGGCTTCCTCGCTCTATGGTAGGAAGGCCTATTTGCGGCTTGCCGATCCGGCGGCTGTCCCCGACAATCACGCCAAACTTGCCAGCCATAGTCAGCATGAAGAACTTATCCCTCCGTCGCCTCTCGCACAGCCTTGCCTTCCTGATCCTGTTGCCCTGTCTGTCGTTGCCCGCCGTTGCACAATCGCGCGGCGGCCCTTCGGGGCAAACAGAGGTCGGCGTGATGACGGTCGAACGCGCTGACGTGCCGGTCACCGTCGAACTGCCGGGCCGCGCGGTCGCATACCAGATGGCCGCCGTCCGCCCGAAGGTCGGCGGCGAAATCACCGAAATCCCATACGAGGCCGGTGCATTGGTCGAGGCCGGCACAACATTGTTCCGGCTGGAGGATGAGACCCTTGCGGTCGAACTGGCCGCACGCGAAGTCGCCGTCACGTCGGCCCATGCGGCGCTGGAAGGCGCGCAGGCGACAGTTGATCGCTATCGCAAGCTCAGCGGTTCCGGTGTCACACAGGCGGAACTGGAATCTGCCGTCGTCCTTTTGGCCGCCGCGAAAGCCGCCGTCGGATCGGCCGAGTTGGAACGCGATCTGGCCGAGTTGGCGCTGCGCCGCACTGAAATCCGCAGCCCGATCCGGGGGATCGCGGCCATCACCCCCTTCAGCGTAGGCGATACGGTCAGCGAAGGCCAGGCAGATGCGCTGACCGAGGTCGCGCAGGTGGATCCGATCTACGTCGATGTTTCGGAATCTCGCGCCCGAATTTTGCGCAATCAACGCAGCATTGCCGACGGCAACATGCAAAGGTTCGAAAGCGACGGCGTGGCGCAACTGACCCTTGAAACCGGGCAGATCTATGCCCAGCCCGGCCGCATCCTTGCGCCGGGAACCGAGGTATCGGCGACCACCGGCACCATCCCGATCCGTGTCCAGTTTCCCAATCCCGATCGCCAGATCCTGCCGGGCCAGTTCGTCCGCGTCACGCTGACCATCGGTCAGATCAACGCCTTTCTTGTTCCGCAGCGTGCCACCAGTCGCGCTGCAAGTGGCGATCTGACTGCCTTTGTCGTCCGCGATGGCAAGGCGGTAGAAGTCCTGCTGACCGAGGTCGGCACGCATGAGAACGCCTGGATGGTGACGGACGGGTTGGTGGACGGCGATGCGTTGATCCTCGACGGGTTGAGCAATCTGCAAGACGGCGCCGAAGTCACCACAGTGCCGGTTGCCATAGATGAGAACGGGGTCGTGCGCGACGCTTCGCGCGCAGCGCCCGATGGCGGTGCCGCATCGTACCGGCGTGATGCCGGCCAACAGGCGGAAAGTTCGACGACCCGTTCAGACACTGTTCCGCCGACCACCGCAGCGGCCGATCCGCCCGCCGGCCAGACCGTCCCGCAATCTGGCGCGACAGCGACTGGCGGTTGAGCATGGGGCAATTTTTCATCCACCGGCCAGTCTTTGCCTGGGTACTTGCCATCGTCACCATGCTGGCCGGGATATACAGCCTGCTGGGGCTGCCGGTATCGCAGTATCCCGATATCGCACCGACCACGATCCGCATCAGTGCCAGCTATTCCGGTGCCACCGCCGAAGCGGTCCAGAATTCTGTCACCACGCCCATCGAGGATTCACTGACCGGAATCGATGGCCTTTTGTATTTCGAATCCAGTTCGTCGCAGGGCCGATCATCGCTGACGCTGACCTTTGATGACAGTGTCGACCCCACTGATGCACTGAACGATGTGCAGTCAAAGGTGCGCAGCGTGGAATCGCGTCTGCCGAGTCCCGTGCAGTCGGACGGGGTGTCGGTCACGCGTTCAACCTCATCCATCCTGATGGTCGGATCGCTCGTCTCGACAGACGGGCGTTACTCTACCGTCGAGTTGGGCAATATGCTGGAGGAGATCGTCGAAGGCCCGGTCAAACGCGTCCAGGGCGTGGGAGAGATCAACGTCTTCGGCTCGGGCTATGCGATGCGGGTCTGGCTTGATCCGTTCCGTCTGGCCCAGTACAGCCTGCTGCCCACGGATATCACATCGGCCGTATCCTCACAGAATTCGACCGTCTCGGTCGGCTCGCTTGGCAGTCAGCCGGTCAGCCAAGGCCAGCAATTCACCTCGACCATCACCGCACAAAGCCAGTTGACGAGTGTCGAGGATTTTCGCCGTATCCTCTTGAAAACAGGCGAAGATGGTGCGTCCGTCTGGCTGGGCGATGTCGCCGACATCGAGATCGGGCAGGAACGCTATGGCTCGGACAGCCGCTTCAACGGGATGAACGCCGCGGGCTTCGGCGTCAATCTGGAAACGGGCGCAAACGCCGTTGAAACCGCGCAGGGTGTGCGGGCTGTTCTGGATGGACTTGGCAATGCGCTGCCCGAGGGCGTCGATCTGCGCGTGGCCTACGATACCTCTCCCTTTGTCGAACTGTCGATCGAGAAAGTCTATCACACCTTGATCGAGGCCATCGTTCTGGTCGTCGCGGTGATCCTGATTTTCCTGCAAAGCTGGCGGGCAACCTTCATCCCGGTGATCGTCGTTCCGGTGGTCCTGCTGGGCACCTTCGCGGTGTTGGGGGTCCTTGGCTATTCGATCAACACGCTGACGATGTTCGCGATGGTGCTGGCGATCGGACTTCTGGTCGACGACGCCATCGTCGTTGTCGAAAACGTCGAACGCGTCATGCGCGAGGATCATGTCGGCCCGGTCGCGGCCACGGAAAAATCCATGCGACAGATTTCTGGCGCGCTGATCGGCATCGCCGCCGTTCTGTCGGCGGTGTTTTTGCCCATGGCCTTCATGGCCGGATCGACTGGGGTGGTGTACCGCCAGTTCTCGGTCACCATCATCACGGCAATGGGTCTGTCGCTGGCTGCCGCGCTGATCCTGACCCCGTCCCAGACCGCAAGCATGCTTCGTCCCCATCATGGCGGCGAAGGCTTTGGATTGACCCGCTGGTTCAACCGCAATTTCGACCGTATGGCTGACGGCTATGCCAGCGTCATCGCCCGGACCGTGCGCCGCCCCTTCCTGGCGCTGCTGGTGCTGCTGCTGATCTGTCTGGGTGTCTGGCAACTGTTCACGCGGATGAATTCGACCTTCCTGCCGACCGAGGATCAGGGCGTCCTGATGGCCCGGATCAACCTGTCCGAAGGATCAACCGCGCAACAGACGGAAGCGGTAGTCGAAAAGATCGAGGCGTATTTGCTGAACGAGGAACCGGGCGTGGAATCACTGTTCGGCGCCATCGGCTTCGGCGTTTCGGGAAGCGGTCAAAGCCGCGCGACCCTGTTCGTCAAACTGAAGGATTTCGATCTGCGCAGCGATCCCGACCAATCGGCATCGGCCATCGCACAGCGGGCCAATGAGCGCTTTTCAGGGGAACGCGCCGGCCGGGTCAGTTTCACCCAGCCGCCCCCCATTCAGGGCTTGGGCAATCAGGCCGGGTTCGAGATGTTCGTGATCGACCAGACAGGACAGGGGATCGAAGGACTGCGAGAAGCCTCATCCAGCCTTGAAACCATCACCGAGGAAGATCCGCGTCTGCAGAACGTGCAGGGTCGCGGCGACGAGGACGATGCCGCCCTGCGGCTGGACATCGATGCGCAGCGCGCCGAGGCGCTTGGCCTGAACCTTAACGATGTCAACGGAATGCTGGCTGTCATCTTCTCGGGCCGAGAGGTGAATGACTTCGCCATGGGCGCCACGCTTCGCCCGGTGATCATCCAGGGCGAGGCCGGATATCGGATGCAGCCCGAGGATCTCGAGGCGTGGTATGCCCGCAATTCCGCAGGCGAGATGGTGCCGTTCAGTGCGTTTTCTTCTTATCGCTGGGTGCCGGTCGCGCCGCGATTGCAGCGGTTCGAAGGATCGGACGCGATCTCGATCTCGGGCGAGGAAGCGCCGGGCACCAGTTCCGGCCAGGCGATGGACGCGATGGAGGAACTTGTGTCTGACCTGCCGGGCGGTTTCGGCGTCGCATGGACTGGTCTTGCCTATCAGGAACAACAATCGGGCAATCAGGCGCCTTTCCTTTACGCGCTGTCGGCGCTTGTCGTGTTCCTGTCGCTGGCAGCGATCTATGAAAGCTGGACGGTGCCGGTGGCGGTGATCCTGTCGGTGCCGGTCGGCATTCTGGGCGCGGTCGCTGCAGCGCTGATCTTCGGACAGTCGAACGATGTCTATTTCAAGGTCGGCATCCTGACGACCATCGGACTGGCCGCGAAAAACGCGATCCTGATCGTGGAATTCGCCCGCGTGCTGGAGTTGGAGGGGCGCAGCACCATCGCCGCCGCGACCGAGGCCGCGCGGCTGCGCTTGCGCCCGATCCTGATGACCTCACTGGCCTTCATCCTTGGGGTTCTGCCGCTGGCGACAGCGCGCGGCGCGGGGGCGGCTGCGCAGAACTCCATCGGGATCGGGGTCATGGGTGGGATGATTGCCGCGACCTTCATCGGCATCTTTCTGGTGCCCAGCTTCTATGTCGCGATCCGCGGCCTGTCGGGGCCGCTGCGCGCGCCCCCCTCGCAGCGCGGCACCGCCCCTATGCCGGGCGAATGAGGATGGCGCGGAAATCGTTCACATTGGTCAGCGTCGGACCAGTCACGACCTGATGGGCGATGGCACCGAAGAAGCTGTGCGCGTCATTATCCGCCAGCGCCGCCGCCGGGTTTAGGCGGGATTGCTGGGCGCGGGCCAACGTGTCCGGGCCAATTTGTGCACCCGCGACTTCGGCCGCGCCATCTACGCCATCGGTATCGCAGGCAATCGCGCGGATGCCCGGCGCGCCATCCAGTGCCAAAGCCAGCGCCAGCGCATATTCGGCATTGGGACCGCCCACCCCGCCGCCGTTGCGGGTCACGGTCAGCTCTCCCCCCGACATCAGGATCACCGGCGGGTCTGCGGGCGTCAGGCTGGCCTGTGTCGCCAGCGCGAGGGCGGCGTGTTCACCCGCGATCTCGCGCGCCTCGCCACCCAGATCGTCACCAAGAATGCGCACCTCGAACCCTTCTTCGCGGGCCAGATCGGCCGCGGCCTGCAGCGATTGCGCGGGGGCTGCGACAATCCGGTTTTCCACGCCAGACAAGCGCGGATCACCAGGACCGATCACACCGGTTTGCCCGGCCAGCACGCCCCTGGCACTGTCCGGCAGCGCGATATTCCAGCGATCAACAATCGCCAGAGCATCGGCGGGGGTCGAGGCATCACCGACCGTCGGACCCGATCCGATCATCGCCGGATCGTCGCCCGGCACGTCGGAAATCATCAGCGCCAGCACCTGCGCAGGCGCGGCGGCAGCGGCAAGTTGCCCGCCTTTCACCCGGCTAAGATGCTTGCGCAGCACGTTCATTTGATCGATCGGCGCACCCGAAGCCAAAAGCGCTGCGTTCACGGCCTGTTTTTCGGCCAATGTCATATCGCCCGCAGGCGCACACAGCAGCGCCGATGCGCCGCCGGAAATCAGCATCACCACCAGGTCGTCAGGGCCAAGCCCTTCCAGCAAGGCAAGCATCCGCGTGGTCGCATCGACGCCGGCCTGATCCGGCACCGGATGGGCGGCAAGCGCGATCTCTATTCCCTTTGTCGGGCGGCCATAGCCATAGCGCGTGATGACCAGCCCCTCGCAGGGACCAAGCGCCGCCTCGACCGCCTCGGCCATCCGCGCCGATGCCTTTCCCGCGCCCACGAACACCAGCCGCCCTTCAGGCTTTGGCGGCAGATTGGGCGCGATGAAGCGCATCGGATCGGCGGTTTCAACCGCGACATCGAACAGGCGGCGCAGAAAGGCGGTATCGTCCATCAATCCATCCCAAGGCTGGAGGCGCGCGCGATCAGTGTGACGGGCGCGCGAATTTCGGGCGGGCGAGCTGTGTCATCGTCAAGCCAGCGCAGAAGCCGGCCTGCCATATCTTCGCCAAAATGCGCGATGTCGCAACTGACCGATGAAAGTGCGGGCCACACCTCGGCGCATTCCGCGATCCCGTCGAACCCGACCAGCCGGATATCGCGCCCGACCTGACGGCCCGTTCTCGCCAGCCCGTTCATCAGCCCAAGCGCCACCAGATCGTTGAAACACAACACCGCCTGCACGTCATCAGGCAGGGCATCGGCCGCCGCGCGCCCCTCGGTCCGGGTGATCGGGCCATGGATCAGGCGCGGCGCCAGCCCGGCGGCGGCCATTTCGCGCAGATAACCCGATGCACGTTCCACCGTGATCGGCCGCTCGGCACGTCCGCCCAGAAAGGCGATCCGGGTCGCGCCTGTCCCCAGCAGATGCCGCGTCGCCGCGGCGCTTCCGGCGCTGTAATCGAACGAGGCGAATGGCATCACGCCCTCACTGCCCTCGATGCGGCGCAGCACTTGCAGGGCCGGAATGCCCGCCGCCGCGACCTGCCCCAGGATCGGGCCGGGATCGCCAAATGTGGGCGAGACGACCAGCCCCGCGACCCCGTGTTCGATCATGGATTGCACCAGTTGCGCCTGACGCCGCGGATCTTCATCCGAATTTCCGATGACCGTGGCATAGCCATGTTCGGCCAGCCGCATCTGCATGGTCGCGGCCAGTTCGGTGAAGAACGGGTTGCGCAGATCATTGATGACCAGCCCGATCAACCCGGTTTGCGCCGAGCGCAGGTTGGCCGCCGCACGGTTATAGACATAACCCACCCGCGCCATGGCGTCGCGGACAGAAATCGCCGTCTCCTCTCGGACCAGTTCGCTGCCCTGCAGCACAAGCGAGACGGTGGATTTCGATACCCCCGCCGCCTTGGCGACATCCAGAATGGTCGGCCTTCGCGTCATGCCCCGATGCCGTAGACGGCCAGAAGGTTGCGCATCCGCGCCTCGGCCAGATCGGGGTTGGACAGAAGGCCCGCGTCAGAGGCCAGACGGTAAACCTCAGCATAATGGGTGATGGACCGCGTGGACTGGAAACCTGCGGGCATGATGAAGGCGGGCTGCTTGCCGTTCAGCCAGGACAGGAAGGCGATGCCCGCCTTGTAGAATTGCGTCGGCGCCCGAAATATCTCTCGCGACAGGGGGATCGTCGGGTTCATCAGCGCGTCATAGGTCGCGCGGTCGCCATCTGCCAGCGCCTCCAGCGCCTGCGCGGCGGCGGGGGCAATGGCGGTGAAGGCGCCCAGAAGCGCGTGGGAGTGGTGCGTTCCGTCGCCCGCGATCAGCGCCGCATAGTTGAAGTCGTCGCCGGTATACAGCTTCACGCCGTCCGGCAGGCGGGCGCGGAAATCCTCCTCATGCGCCTGATCGAGAAGAGAGATCTTGATGCCGTCCACCTTGTCCTGATGCGCCGCAATCAGTTCAAGAACCGCGTCCGAGGCGGCGGCAATGTCGGTATGGCCCCAATAGCCTTTCAGCGCCGGGTCGAACATGTCGCCCAGCCAATGCAGAACCACCGGATCCTTTGCCTGCGTCAGCAGTCGGTCATAGACGCGGCGGTAATCCTCGGGCGTAGCGTTGATCGCAGGCATGGCGCGGGTGGCCATCAGGATAAGCTGCCCGCCTTCCGCTTCGATTGCCTCCATCTGATGCTCATAGGCGGCGATGATGCTGTCCAGATCGGGCAATTCCGCAAGCGTCTTGTGATCGGTCCCCGCCCCGCAGGCGACGCGGGGTTTCAGCGGATGGGCCTTGGCGTCCTTCATCGTGCGCGCGATCAACTCCCGCGCGGTCTCCCAATCGACACCCATGCCGCGCTGCGCGGTATCCATCGCCTCGGCCAGACCAAGCCCCTGATCCCACAGGCTGCGGCGAAAATTCAGCGTGGAATCCCAGTCAACCGCCGGGCGGTCGGTCCATGGGTTCCGTTCGCTCAGCGGATCGCTGACGACATGGGCGGCGGCAAAGGCCACGCGCGTCCAATCGCGCCCGGGCGCGCGCGGCACAAGTGGTTCGCGGGTGCTGGTGAAGGGGGCAAGCGTGCCATCATAGGTGGGCAGATTCAGCATCAATTACTCCTTCACAGCAAGGTCGAAAACAAGAATGCCGTCCAGACCACCCACGGCATTCGCGATCATCGCGTCACCTACGCGGCGGTGGTCGGGATGGGCCTGATAGTCGGCAAGCGCGTCCCAATCGGTGAAATCAGCGACAAATCCATGCAGGAAGCCGCGCTCGATCTGTTCGGGGCTTTCGCTGCGCCCCGAGGTGATGGAAAGCACCCCCGGCAGCACGTCGCGGATGCCGTGCAGATCGGCGAAAATTTCCGCGATGCGCGCTTCGGGCACGTCCTCCCGGAAACGTATCAGGACGATATGGCGGATCATCTTGCATCCTCCTTGATCATGTCGGCGGCTTTTTCGGCGATCATGATCGTGGGTGCATTGGTGTTCGACGAGACCAGCCTCGGCATGATCGAGGCATCGACGACGCGCAGGCCGTCGATGCCGTTGAACCGCAGCCTGGTATCGACGACCGCCGCAGCGTCTGCCCCCATCCGGCAGGTCCCGGCGGGATGGTGGTCGGTCTTGGCATTGGCGCAGGCATGTTCGAAATAGTCTTCATCCGTGCGCACCTCGGGTCCCGGCAGGACCTCGCGCAGCACGAAGGGCTTTAGCGCATCCTGCCGCATGATTTCCTGCGCCAGTTTCAGCCCCTTGATCGACATCTCGCGGTCATGCGGATCTGCCCAATAATTCGGGTCGATCAGCGGCGCAGCCTTTGGATCGTTGCTTGCCAGGCGCACGGTGCCGCGCGAACGTGGCCGTAGGTACGCCGAATTCAGGGTGACGCCACCATTGGGCATTGCGGCCACGCCCGCCTCGATCCCGGAACCGAGGCCCAGGTGGAACTGGATATCGGGCGAACGCGCGCCTTCCTCGGCATACCAGAAGCCGCCGGTTTCAAACAGGCTGCTGGCCACCGGCCCCTTGCGGGTCAGCAGATATTGCAGCCCGGCCAGAACCGAATAATGCGGCTTGGCATAGCGGTCATAGGTATGCGGGCCGGTGCATTCGGCGATGACGAACAGGTCCAGATGATCCTGCAGGTCCGAGCCCACGCCCGGCTGATCGCAGACCACATCGATGCCGACCTGTTGCAGATGATCCGCAGGCCCGATCCCCGACAGCATCAGCAAGCGGGGCGAGCCGATGGCCCCGGATGACAGGATCACCTCGGCATCCGCAGCGATCCGTTTTTCGCCGCTGCCTTCGGCGACGCGGATGCCGGTCGCACGCCCGTTTTCGACCACAATCCCCAGCACCTGCGCGCCCGACGTCACCGTCAGGTTCGGACGGCTGCGCGCCGGGTCGAGGAACGCAACCGAGGTTGACGAGCGCCGCGCGTGTTTCTGGGTCAGTTGATAATAGCCCAGCCCTTCCTGATCTTCACCGGTCATGTCGTGATTGGTCGGGATGCCCAATTCGCGTCCGGCCTTGAAATAAGCCTCGCAGATCGGCAGGGGGGCGGCGGGTTTCGACACGCCCAAAGGCCCGCCCTGCCCGTGCCAGCGGTTGTTATGGGTGTCGTTATCCTCGGACTTGCGGAAATAGGGCAGCACGTCCTCATAAGACCAGCCATCGCAGCCCATCTGACGCCATTCGTCGTAATCGAGCGCATTGCCGCGCGTATAGATCTGCGCATTGATGCTGGAGCCGCCGCCAAGCACCCGTGCCTGCGTGAAGCGGACCACCCGGTCCATCATGTGCTTTTGCGGCACCGTCTCCCATCCCCAGCTTCCGATGCCTTTGGTCATCTTCGCAAAGCCTGCGGGCATGGCGTAGAACGGGTGGCGCGGGCGGCCGCCGGCCTCGACCAGCAGGACACGCGCGTCGGAGTCTTCGGTCAGGCGGTTGGCCAGCACGCAACCCGCGCTGCCGCCGCCGATGATGATGAAATCGTAACCTTCGGCCATCGGGGCCTCCTTCACAGTCTCGGGATGGACAGGCCGCCATCCACGGCGATGACGCTGCCCGTCGAAAATGCCATATCGCCCCTGACCAGCGGCAGGACAGCGCGACCAATATCACCGGGCTGTCCCCAGCGGGCGGCGGGGACCAGTCCGCCCTCGATCAGCGCATCGTATTTGGCAGATACGCCCGCAGTCATCGGCGTGGCGATGATGCCGGGGCGCAGCTCGAACACGCCGATCCCATCGGCTGCCAGCCTTGCTGCGAACAGTTTTGCCATCATCGAGGCACCGGCCTTGGAGATGCAGTATTCCGCGCGCTCGGGCGAGGCCATTTCGGCGCTGACCGAGGTCACGAAGACCATGCTGCGATAGGGGTCGGACGGCAGGGCCAGCATGCGCCGCGCCACCTGCTGGGCCAGGAAGAAATTGCCGCGCAGGTTGATGCCCATGGTCCAGTCGAAATTCTCGGGCAGCATGTTGAGCATGTCACCCCTGATCCGCGCCGGAACCCCGGCATTGCAGATCAGCGTGGTTATCGGGCCGAGATCGGCTTCGACCGCATCGAGCAGCGCAGGGACCGCATCGATCTGTGTCAGGTCGTGCTGGTAATAGCGTGCATCGGACCTGAGTTCCTGCATGGCATACGCGCTCGCAGCAGGCGCCTGTTCGGCAGCAATGGCAAGCCGCCAACCCGCCGCTTTCAGCGCCTGCGCGATACCCAGCCCGATGCCCTGCTGGCCGCCCGTAATCAGCGCAACGCTCATCCCCAGTCCTTCCTGCGAATGTGGTCAGCCGCGCGCAAGGAGAGTGCCGCGATGGTCAGCGCAGGGTTCACGGCGGCCGAGGTCGGCAGCGCGCTGGCATCAGTGATGAACAGGTTCGGGTGGTCATGGCTGCGGTTGTGAGTATCGACCACGCTGGCCTTCGGATCGTGACCCATCTTGGCCGTGCCGCATTGATGGCTGGGTGTGCGGCGGTCGAAGGGTTTTGACAGCACGATGGGATAGCCTGCCTTGCGCAGCGCTGCCTTCAGCTTCGCGACAAGCGCCTCATGCGCGGCCCAGTTCGAACGTTTCCAGTCCAGCACGATCTGGTCGCCCCTCAGGCTCACGCGGCTTTCGGGGTCCGGCAGATCCTCGGACATGGCGTAAAGATCCAGCGCGCGGGACGAAATCGCATTCGCAATCGGCAGGGGTAGCCCCGACCCGGCTTTCAGGATCGGCCCAGTGACACGCCCCAGCATCTGGATATTGCCGAGCGGTTCACCATCTGGCCCGCCGGATTCGTAGAAATCATTCACCATCAGCGTCTTCTGGTAGACCGTCCTGTTCCGCCGGAACGGGTGGATGGCCAGCACGGCGGAACAGTTGTGGTTCATGAAGTTCCGACCCAACTGGTCAGAGCCGTTGGCCAGCCCGTTCGGATGCGCCTCATCCGCCGAGCGCAACAGCAGCGCGGCAGAGTTCACCGCCCCCGTCGCAAGCGCAAACAGCGGTGCCTGCAGCCGACGCTCGCCATCGGGGCCGGTCACTTGTACCGCCAAGATCCGCCCATCCGCCGCGCATTCCAGCCGTGTGGCCCGCGTGCCGGTCAGCAGCGTCACGTTCGGGTGTCGCAATGCCTCGGCAATCCCGATCGTCTCGGCGTCCATCTTGCCGCCAACCGTATTCGGATAGCCGTCCCATCCAATTTTGGCACGTTCCAACCAACGCTCGATATCCACCCCGAGCGGCAGGTAGGACGGGTTGAGGCCAATCCCCTTCAGACGGCGGCGCAGTTCGGCGACCTCGGGTTCATCGGGTATCGGTGGGAAGGGGTAATTGCCGGAATGCGCGGGCTCGGTCGGGTCGTCGCCAAGCCGACCGCGGACCTGATACATCTCCTCGGCGGCCTGATACCACGGTTCCATCTCGGCATAGCTAATTGGCCAGCCCGGCGTCGTGCCGCCCATATGCCGGATCGGGCTGAAATCGCTTTCGCGATAGCGCAGCAGCACCGCCCCGTAGAATTTCGAATTGCCCCCGACATAGTAGAAATTGCCGGGGCTGAAGGGCTGGCCCTGCCCGTCCAGCCAGGTTTCCTGTGGCCGGTAATGCCCGCGTCCGTGGATGGCGTAACCATCAACTGCCTCGGGGCTGTCAACCATCCGCTCGCCCGCCTCGAGGATCAGGATGCGCTTGCCGAATGGGGCAAGGGCGGCCGCGAGCGTCGCGCCCCCCATGCCCGAACCGATAATGATCAGATCGGCATCCATCAGTCCACGATCCGGTCTTCGGTTTCGGGATCGAAGACCACAGCCTTGTCCATGTTCACGACGAAATCGAAGGGCTGGCCGGCATGGACATCCACATCCGCGCGCATCCGGGCGATGCAGCCCTTGCCCGACAGCGTGGTTTCGACAAACGTATCCGATCCGGCCGGTTCGGTGACATGGACCATGTTCCGCAGCGGCTGGGTGTTCTTCGCGTTGCGGTCGACGCCATCGGCATCGGTGATCGCCTCTGGCCGGATGCCCAGGATGACCGGCTTGCCAAGATAGCTGCGCAGGTTCGGGCCGTTCTGCGACAGGTTCAGCGTGATCTGCTGGCCATCGGCCCCGGTCAGTTCGGCTGCCAGCCCGCCGTCCACCTCGCGCAGTGTCGCAGGCAGCAGGTTCATGGACGGGCTGCCCATGAAGCTGGCCACGAACATGTTCGCCGGCTGGTCATAGACCTCCTTCGGGGTGCCAAGCTGCTGGACATAGCCCTTGTTCATGACCGCGATCCGGGTGGACAGGGTCAGCGCCTCGATCTGGTCATGGGTGACGTAGACGATGGTGCTTTTCAGCCGTTGATGCAGCTTCTTGATCTCAGTCCGCATGTCCACGCGCAACTTTGCATCGAGGTTCGACAGCGGCTCGTCGAACAGGAACACATCCGGGTCACGGGTCAGCGCCCGGCCCATGGCGACGCGCTGACGCTGGCCGCCCGACAGTTGGCCGGGCTTCCTGGCCAGCAACTGCTCGATCTGCAAAAGCTTCGCGACCTCGGCCAGCTTCTTCTCACGCTCGGGCTTGGGAATGCCGTGCATCTCCATCCCGAAGGTGATGTTCTGGCCCACGGTCATGTTGGGGTAAAGCGCATAGCTTTGGAACACCATGGCGATATTGCGCTTCGACGGGTGGACGTCATTGACCACCCGGTCCTTGATCGAGATCGTGCCGCCGGTGATGTTTTCCAGCCCCGCGATCATGTTCAGCAGCGTGGACTTGCCACAGCCGGACGGGCCGACAAGAACCAGGAACTCGCCCTCCTCCACGCCGATATCGACGCGGTGCAGCACCTCCACATTCCCGTAGGATTTGGTGACGTTATCGATGTCAAGAAACGGCATCGCGTTATCCTTTCACAGAACCGGCCATCAGCCCGCGCACGAAGTAGCGGCCGGCCACGATATAGACGAGAAGCGTCGGCAGCGCGGCCAGGATCGCGCCGGCGAAGTCGACGTTATAGGCTTTGACGCCGGTCGAGCTGTTCACGAGGTTATTGAGCGCAACCGTCATCGGCGGGTTGCCCCCGGCAAATGCAGCGCCAAACAGGAAGTCATTCCAGATATTGGTGAATTGCCAGATCACGCAGACGACCATGATCGGCCCCGAAACCGGCAGCATGATGCGCCAGAAGATGCGGAAGAAGCCCGCGCCGTCCATCATGGCGGCCCGCACCAGTTCCGTCGGAAAGGCGGCGTAATAATTGCGGAAATACAGCGTCGAGAAGCCGATGCCGTAGACCACATGGACAAGGATCAGGCCCGGAACGGTTTGCGACAGCCCCAGTTTGCCAAGGATCGCAGCCATCGGGATCAACACGATCTGGAACGGGATGAAGCATGAAAACAGCATCAGTCCGAACAGGATATCCGATCCACGGAATTTCCATTTGGTCAGGATATAACCGTTCATCGCCCCAAGGATGGTCGATATGGCCACAGCCGGCACCACCATCAGGATCGAGTTCATGAAATATGGCTTGAGCCCCGTGGCCTCGACCCCGATCTGGGCGGTCGACCATGCAGATTTCCAGGGCTCGAAGGTGACTTCGCGTGGCAGCGACATCATGTTGCCGCCCGTGATCTCCTCCAACGGCTTGATCGAGTTGATCAGCATGATGAAGAAGGGCAGCAGATAGAACAGCGCGAAGAAGATCAGCACCACATAGATGAAGGTGCGGGTGATGCGGCCTGTGCGGACGGCCTGGTCCTGAGCGCCCCCGGACATCACTTCGGCTCCTTCAGTTCAGCATAGACGTAGGGCACCATGATTGCGGCAATGCCCATCAGCATGATGACCGCGGATGCCGCACCCACGCCCATCTGGTTGCGGGTGAAGGTGTAGGAATACATGAAGGTCGCGGGTAACTCGGTCGCCCTGCCCGGTCCGCCGCCTGTCAGCGCGATCACAAGGTCATAGGACTTGATGGCAAGGTGGGCGAGGATCACGAAGGCCGAGAGGAACGCAGGCCGCAGCAGCGGGATCACGATGCGGCGGTACAGGTTCCAGTTCGACGCACCGTCAATCTGGGCGGCCTTCAGCATTTCGTTGTCGATGCCGCGAAGCCCGGCCAGAAACATCGCCATGACGAAGCCGGACGATTGCCAGACAGCCGCAATCACCAGCGTATAGATCGCGTAGTCGCGGTCCTTGATCCAGCCGAATTTGAAGCTTTCCCAACCCCACATATGCATGGTGTTTTCCAGCCCGATGCCGGGGTCCAGCAGCCATTTCCACGCGGTCCCCGTCACGATGAAGGACAGCGCCATCGGGTACAGATAGATCGGGCGCAGCAGCCCCTCGCCCCGGATCTTCTGGTCCAGAAAGATCGCCAGCAGCAGCCCGATCGCGATGCAGATGACAATGTAAAGCGACGCGAAGATGGCGAGGTTGATCAGCGCCGTGGTCCATGCCGACAGGCCGAACAGGCGCGCGTAGTTGTCAAAACCGACCAGATCATAGCTGGGCAGCATCTTGCTGTTCGTGAAGGACAGATAGATCGTATAGACGATGAAGCCATAGACAAAGACCATCATTGCCGCCAGCGAGGGCGAAAGAACCAGCTTCGGCAACCAGTTCTGCAATGTGGTGCGCATGTCCTGTGGCGCGCGGGTGGACCCGGCCATGAAAACTCCCCCCTCGGATTTTCGGCGTCAGTCTGGATTGCGGCGGCAGGGTCGGCCCCGCCGCCGCTCCGATGCGATTACATCGCGCCTTCGACAGCGTTTGCCAGCTCTTCGGCGGCTGTGGCGCTGTCATATTCGCCGTTGAAATGCGCGGTGATGACGTCATACATCGCGTTTTTCACCGCCGCAGGGTTGGCGTGACCGTGGCCCATCGACCCCAGCAGCGTGCCGCCTTCCGCTGCGGCAGCAAGGTCTTTCATGCCCTGCTTGGCGCAATCGTCAAAGCCTTCGTCCGACACGTCGGTCCGGGCCGGGACCGAACCCTTGACCTGGTTGAAGGCTGCCTGGAAGGCAGGTGATTCTGCGGCCTTTGCCATTTCGATCTGGGCGGCCTGCGCTTCGGGGCTGTCCTGCTTGAACATCACGAACTGGTCGCTGTTGAAGGTCACGACACCTTCCGTACCCGGCACGCGGAAGCACAGGAAGTCGGTGCCCGGCACCTTTTCGGCACGCAGGAATTCGCCCTTGGCCCAGTCACCCATGATCTGGAAGGCAGCCTCGCCATTGATGACCATGGCCGAGGCGAGGTTCCAGTCGCGGCCCGAGAAGTTGTCGTCAACGAACCCGCGCAGCTGTTCCATCTTGTCGAAAGCGGCGACCATCTCGGGCGAGTTCAGCGCCTCTGGGTCCAGATCGATCATCGACTTCTGATAGAATTCCGGTCCCCCCGACGCCAGCACGGCACTGTCGAAGATCGTCGCTTCCTGCCAGGGCTGACCGCCATGGGCAAGCGCGACCTTGCCCGAATCCTTCACGGCCTGAAGGGCTGCGATAAATTCATCCCAGTTGGTCGGCTGGGCAATTCCCAGTTCGTCCAGCACGGCCTTGTTTGCCCAGACCCAGTTGGTCGAATGGACGTTCACGGGTGCCGCAATCCAGTTGCCGTTCGGCTTTGAGAATTTCTGGATGGCCGCCGGAATGACCGCATCCCAGTTTTCAGCCGTGGCGGCCTCGTTCAGGTCGGCCAGAACATCGCCCTGTTCAACCCAGTCAAGAATGTCGAAGCCCAGCATTTGCACGGCTGTCGGCGCGTCGCCCGCCGTGACACGGGCGCGCAGCGCGGTCATCGCGGCTTCGCCACCGCCACCAGCGACCGGCATATCCTGCCAACCGATATCCTTGCCCGCCAGATCTTCCTTCAGCACGTTCAGTGCCGCAGCCTCACCGCCGGCTGTCCACCAGTGCAGGACTTCGACATCCTCGGCCATCGCAACGCTTGCCGTCAGCCCAAGCGCCATTGCGGCGGTGGTTGCCAGTTTCAGTTTCAAACGCATGGTTTTCCTCCCCTATTGCGTTATCCTTTATCGCTAACAGTTTGCCTGTTAGCTGTCACGCACCCAGTTTGCCCGGCCCTTCGCGACGCGCAACTGTATTGTTTTCACTTCCAGATATTCCTCCAGCCCGTAACGGCCCAGTTCACGCCCCTGGCCGCTTTCCTTGACGCCGCCAAAGGGCATTTCGGCAAAGCCGTCCATCCAGGTATTGGTCCAGACTGTGCCGGCCTGCACCTTGCGGGCAAAGTTCAGGCAGGTGTGGATATCCGTGCTCCACACACCTGCGGACAGGCCGTATGCGGCGTTGTTGGCCAGTGCGATGGCGTCGTCTTCATCGGCGAATGTCAGCACCGACAGGACCGGGCCGAAAACTTCCTCGCGCGCGATGGGCATGTCCGGCGTCACGCCTGCAACCACGGTCGGGCCATAGAAGCGCCCGTCCAGCCCCGGCACCGCCAGATCGGCCCCGCCAATCAGCACCCTTGCACCGGCCTGTTCGGCATCGCGGACATAGCTGTCGATCTTGTCGCGATGCGCGTCCGAGATGATTGCGCCGACCTGAGTGCGGTCATCCAGCGGATCGCCGAAGGGCACCCTGGCCGAAAGCGCCGTGACCTTGGCAAGCAGTTCATCGGCCACGTCCTCATGCACGATGATCCGGCTGCCGGAATTGCAGCATTCGCCCATGTTGAAATAGACGCCGAATGCAATCGCATCCGCCGCCGCATCAAGATCGGCATCGGGGAAAATCACCTGCGGGTTCTTGCCGCCCAGTTCCAGCGACACCTTTTTCAGCGTGCCCGATGCCGCCGCGACGATACGCTTGCCCACCCCGGTCGAGCCGGTAAAGCTGACCATATCGACGCGCGGATCGGTCGACAGGATCTCGCCGACCGGATCGCCGTAGCCCAGAACGATATTGGCGACGCCTGCCGGCAGCCCGGCCTCGATCAGCAATTCGCCAAGGATCACCGTGGTCGAGGGCGTCATTTCCGAAGGCTTCACCACAGCCGTGCAACCCGCCGCCAGGGCGAAGGGCAGTTTTTGGCTGACGATCAGGAAGGGGAAGTTCCAGGGCGTGATGATGCCGGCCACCCCAATCGGTTCCTTGACCACGACACCCAGCATGTCCGGGCCAAGATTGTTGTGGCTTTCGCCATGGACCATCCGCGCCAGCGCGGCGGCATAGCGCCACAAATCGGCGGCGCCCTCGATCTCCCCCCGCGCCTGGGCGATCGGCTTGCCGGATTCCAGCACCTCAAGCACCGCGATGCGTTCGCGGTTGGCGTCGATCAGATCGGCCACACGGTTCAGGATCGCCGCGCGGTCCTTGCCGGAGGTTTCGCGCCAGCTGCCTTCGTCGAATGCGTTGCGCGCCGCCGCGATCGCGGCTTCGGTTTCCGCGCGCCCGCCCCTGGCCGAGGTGCTGACGACAACCCCATGCGAGGGCGAAACGCGTTCGAATGTCTGGCCATCCGCGCTGTCCTGCCATTCACCGCCAATCAGGTGGCGGCCATTAAACGCGTCGGGAAGGGTTGCGCCGCTGGCGGCGATTACGGTCATTTCGGTCATGTCATGTCCCCGGGAAGGCGGGTTTGCGTTTCTCGGCAAAGGCAGCGACGCCTTCGGCCTTGTCGTCTGTGGCGCCGATCATGCCCGATCCAAGCGCCTCGATCAGGGCCGCGCGGTCTTCGCCCGCCCCGGCATGGATCATGTATTTTGTTACTTCTGTCGCGCGGGGAGAGGTGGTCAGCAGCTTTGCCGCAATGTCCTGCGCGGCGGCCAGCGGGTCATCCGCGACCTCGGCCACGAATCCGCAATTCAAGGCACGTTCGGCACCGATGCGGCGGCCGAAGATAGCCATTTCCTTCAACATCGTTTCGGGCAGCAGTCGCGCCAGACGCTGCGTGCCCGACCAGCCCGGCACGATGCCAACCTGGCTTTCCGGCAAGGCCAGCGTGGCACCGGGCGCCATCACCCGAATATCGCAGCATGCCGCCAGTTCCAGCCCGCCGCCAAAGGCATGGGCATGGATCACGCCGATCACCGGCTTCGACAACCGCGCCAGGCGATCAAATATCCGATGCCCCTCGCGCACCCAATGTCGCGCGAAATCGAAAGGCGACAGCGGCGCCCACGCCTTGATATCGGCGCCCGCACAGAAGGCCCGCGCCCCTTCGCCGCGCAGGATCACGCAGCGGATATCCGGGTCGCGCTCCAGCATGGCGCAATGCGTTTCAAGCTGGGTCAGCATATCGGGCGTAAAAGCGTTCAGCCGATCAGGGTTGTTCAGCGACAGCGTGGCGATGCCGCCCTCAACGCTCAGATCAAGCGAGGCGCTCATAATGAAAGCTCCATCCCTGCCTGCGACAGTAGTGCCAGTGGCATTTCCGTCGCGTTTTCGGCCACCTTCACCCGGCCTTGCGAGGCCTGGACGATGTCGCGCTCTGCCTCGATCCCCGGCATGATTTCGGTTGCGACCAGCCCGTCTTTGGTCAGCCGGATCACGCAGCGCTCGGTCACATACAGGACCTTCTGCCCCGTCTCGACCGCGCGCCGACCCGAGAAGGTGACATGTTCCACCGCCTCGACCATCTTGGTGAACTTGCCGGGCTTGCGGACCCGCAGCCCGGTTTCCGTCAGCTCCAAATCGGCCCCGGCTTCGAAGAAGCCCGAAAAGACGATTTCCGGCGCATTCGCCGTGATGTCGACAAATCCGCCGCAACCCGCTGTCAGATAAGGCTTTTTGCCAAGTTTTGAGACGTTCACATTGCCTTCCACATCGACCTCCAGGAAGGACAGGAAGGACAGATCGAACCCGCCGCCCTGAAAGAAGGTGAACTGCTGCGGCGATGGCACATAGGCGTCGGCGTTCGACGCACAGCCGAAGGCAAAGCCGGTCAACGGCATGCCGCCCACGGCGCCCTGTTCGATGGCCCAGGTCACCGCATCTGGATGCCCCGCTTCAAGCAGGATGCGCGGGACCATCGCGGAAATTCCGAAGCCCAGATTCGCTGTCTGGCCGCGACGCAACTCCATCGCGGCGCGGCGGGCGATGATCTTTTCGACGCCGTATTCGGCCAAGGAAAAGCTGTCCCAGGGCCGCATCACCTGCCCCGAGATTGCCGGGTCATAATCGGTCTCCGTGGTCTGGCGCTGATCCTCGGCCACGACGATCAGATCAACCAAATGGCCGGGCACATGCACGTCATGCGGGCGCAGCGATCCGCGCGCCGTCACGCGCTTGACCTGGGCGATGACCAGCCCGCCATGATTGCGCGTGGTGATCGCCTGTTCCAGCCCGCCCAGATAGGCGCCTTCATGTTCATAGGTCAGGTTGCCATGTTCGTCCGCCGTGGTGGCGCGGATGATGGCAACATTGGGAATGACGTTCGGGAAATGCAGCCAGGTCTGGCCGTCAAACTCACGCCGCTGAACGATGGGCTGCGCCGCCGCGCGGTCGTTCATCGCGCAGCCTTCGCGGATCGGATCGGCAAAGGTGTCCAGTCCCACCTGCGTCAGCACGCCGGGCCGACGCGCACCGGCATCGCGGTTCATGTCGAACATGATCCCCGAGGGCACGTTATAGGCCGCGACCCGGTTTTCCACGACCATCTTCCAGATGTCCGGCATTTCCAGCGAGGACGGGCCAGACGGATATGACCCGGCCAGAATCCGAGTAATAAGACCGTCCTTGGCAATATGGTCGACCCCCTTCACACCGTACATGTCGCCTGCCGCAATCGGATGCAGCGTGGTCAGGTTGCGCGGATGGCCATCCTCGTCAAACCGTTCGCCTATGGCCTTCAACACCGCGTCCGGGCAGCCAAGCGCCGAGGAGGACGAGACCGTAATCACCGCGTCATCAGGAATGCGCGCGGCGGCATCGGCCGCGGAAACGATCTTCGACATTACTTTTCCCCGTAATCGACGGCCACGCGCCGGCCGCTCTTTGCAGCCCTTGCCACTGCCAACGCCACGGCGAGCGAGGCTATGCCGTCGCGTCCGTCTGCCGCAGGCCGGCCCTTGCCCGCCACCGCTTCGCCAAAGGCGCGGGCGCCACGCAAATAAAGGTCTTCCTGTTCAAAGGCGATCGGGGTTACCGCATCGCCCTTGCGCAACAGCACCTCGCCACCGGGGTTCTGGGTCATGACACCGCGCGCGACGATAGAGCCTTCAGTGCCGTGGATTTCGATACCCGTCCCGGCATGGGCATGCGTAAAACTTTCATGGGTCTGCACCTGCACCCCCGACGGCATGGTCCAGACGGACATCACGCTATCCTCGACACCATTGCCCCAGCGGGCATCGCTTGACATGGCCACGACCTCGGCTGGGTCTTCGTCAAGATGGAAGCGCACCGTATCGGCGTCATGGACGACGATATCCAGAATGACGCCCCCGCCCGCACCCGGATTGTCGACCCGCCAGCCTTGCAGTGCGGCGCGCAGAAAGACAGCGTGAAACACCCGCGCACTCAGGACCTCGCCGATGTCACCTTGGCGGATCGCGTCGCGAATGGCGCGGTGGCTGCCCGCATTGCGCAGGTGGTGATTGGTGCCGAAGACCACGCCCGCATCCGCCGCCGCCGTCACCATGGTCACCGCATCGGCGACATTCATGCTGAGCGGCTTTTCACACAGAACATGTTTGCCAGCAGCGATGGCGGCCATCGCCTGTTCGAAATGTTTTTCATTGGTCGAGGAGATATAGACCGCATCCAGTCCCGGCTGTGCCAGCAACTCGGCCAGATCGGTGGTGGCATGCGCAATATCGTTCTTGGCCGCGAAATCATTCGCGCGGCTTTGCCCACCGCTCTGCACGGAAATGATATCCTGCCCATTGCCGCGAAATGCCTGAATCATCCGGCTTTCGGCAATATTGCTGGCCCCGATCAAACCCCATTTCATCATCAATCCCCCCGGAATGCTCAATTTGGACCGTTCCAAAAGATGGATAACGGCGAATTTCGATTCGGTCAAGCGCGCTTAATCGTGGCGTTTGCGACGCCAGACCTGCCAGATGGACAGAAGGATCAGCGCCAGCGTGGCAATGGTAAAGCCGCAGGCGATGGGACGTTCCAGAAACACCATCGGATCCCCCCGAGAGATCAGCATCGCGCGGCGCAGGTTCGTCTCGATCAACGGGCCCAGAACGAAGCCCAGCAAAAGCAGCGCCGGGCTGTAGCGCGCCAGTGCCAGCAGATAGCCCAGAATGCCGATTGCCGCGACGGCGAGGATATCGAAGGTCAGCCCGCGCACCGAATAGACGCCGAGGCAGACGAAGATCAGGATCGCCGGGTAAAGATAACGAAACGGAATGCGCAGCATCGACACCCAGATTCCGATCAGCGGCATGTTCAGGATCAGCAGCAGCAGATTGCCGATGCCGAAACTGACCACGAGGCCCCAGAACATCTCGGGATGAGAAGCAATCATGTCCGGACCGGGCTGAATGCCGTGAATGACAAGCGCACCCAGCATCAGCGCCATGATCGGATCGCCGGGGATGCCAAGGGTCAGCGTGGGTACGAAGGCGGTGATGGCGGCGGCATTGTTCGCGGCCTCAGGCCCGGCCACGCCTTCGACGGCGCCCTTGCCAAAACGCTCTGGCTGACGGGCGAACCGGCTTTCAACGGCGTAGGCCAGGAAGGACGACAGTGTCGATCCGGTGCCGGGCAGCGCGCCGAAGAAACTGCCGATGCCAGTGCCGCGCAGGGTGGGACCGGGCATGCGCCTCAGGTCGTCACGGGTGGGCATCATCTGGCGGAAACTGACCCGCTCGGGTGCGGCCTGACGTTCGGCATTGCGGATATTTCCAATCACCTCGGCCACGCCGAACAGGCCCATGGCAAGGGCCACAAGATTGATCCCGTCCATCAGTTCCGTCATGCCGAAGGTCAGGCGTTGCGCGCCGGAATTCACATCCGTGCCGACGCAGCCCAGGATCAGCCCCAGCGTGACCATGGCGAACCCCTTGGTCGGGCGTTCGGACCCGATGGTCGAAGCCGCGACCAGGCCAAGGATCATCATCGCCGCATAATCCGCAGCCCCAAACGCCATCGCCGCGCGCGACAGCCAGCCAGCCAGCACCACCAGCACGACGATACCCAGAATGGAACCGACGAAGGACGACACCATCGACACGAACAGCGCCACGCCCGCGCGACCCTGCTGCGCCATGGGATAGCCGTCCAGCGTCGTCACCGCAGATTGCGGCGTGCCTGGCAGGCGCAGCAGGATCGAGGCCACCGCACCGCCATATTGCGCCCCGTAATAGACCCCGGCCAACATGATCAGCGCCGCCTCTGGCGTGATATAGAAGGTGATCGGCAGCAGCAGCGAAATCGCCGCCATCGCCCCAATCCCCGGCAGAACGCCGATGAAGGTGCCAAGCGTCACACCCAGCAGACAATAGACCAGCACCGCAGGTTGCAGCGCCACGCCCAGACCGTAAGCAATTCCCTCGGTTGCAGTCATGAAAGCCTCGGCCAGACAGGCAGCCCCATACGCAGGCCAAGGATAAAGACCACATAGACCAGGCCGGTGATGGCGCAGGCCACCACAACACGCCAACGCCAGCCCGGATGGGGCGCGGGCAGAGAGGCTGCCAGAACGGCAGCGAAGCAGGCAGCTACCAAGCCCAGATATGCGGTACCAAGACCGAAGATCAGGATCGCAGCCATCACCGCGGCGGCATCGGACCAGCGGATCCGGACCGGATCACCGCCGCGCATCCAGGCGGGCAGCGCAATCACCGCGCCAAGAAGCGCCAGCAGCACCCCCAGCGAGACCGGAAAGAAGCCAGGCCCCATATTGCGCGGCGTGCCGAAATCCAGCCGCGACGCGGCATAAAGCGCCACACTCAGCCCCAGCAGCGCCAGCGCGGCCCCGCTGAGGATATCCGTCCAGTCCCGTTTCATGCGTCGTGCTTTACTTCGCCGCCTCGACCTTGTCGATCACCGCGCCCCACATCGCCGTATCATCGGTGATGCGGCCAGCCAGATCGTCAGGCGTCCCGCCCCCCGCCTGCCAGCCCATCTCCAGCAGCTTCTGCTGCACCGCCTCATCGGCGAGGACGGCGTTGATTTCGGTGTTCAGGCGCTCGATCACCGTCGCATCGGTGCCGGCGGGGGCAATGAAGGCGTTCCAAAGCTCGGCCTTGAAATCGGCAGGAAGGCCCGCGTTACCGGCAATCACCGGCACGTCGGGGATCTGGGCGAATGGCTCGGCCGAGGTAACGCCCAGCATCCGCATTTTGCCACCCTCGACATGGGGAAGCGCAGCCGAAGGGGCCATGAAACCCGCGTCAATCTCCTGGCCCATGATCGAGGTTGTGACCTCGGCATAGGCGGTGAAGGGAACGTGCAGCATCTCGATCCCGGCTTCGGAATTGAACAGCTCCGCCGTCAGATGTGCGCCCGATCCCTGCCCGACAGAGCCATAGCTCAGCGCGCCCGGCTCTGCCTTCGCCAGATCGACAAAGCCCTGAAGATCGGCAGCCGGGCTTTCGGCATTCACTGCCAGTACCAAAGGCGAGGTCGCGACAAGCGCCACCGGCGCGATATCGGCCGCGACATCATAGCCCAGATCCGGCACGAGGCGCGGCGACGTGGTCAGCGGCCCGTTGATCGAGGTGCCGATGGCATGGCCGCCTTCGGCATTGGCCAGCATCTGCTGGATGCCGATGACACCGCCCGCGCCGGGCTTGTTTTCGACGACCACGGGCTGGCCCAGTCTCTCGGCCAGCGGTTCGGTGATGATCCTCGCCAACAGATCAGGCGAGGAGCCGGCGGGGAAGCCGACATAGACATGGACCGGGCCGGTCGGCCATTCCTGTGCAAAGGCGGGGACAGCAAGCGTTGCGGCGGTCAGCGCCAAAAGCGCGCGGCGGGTCATGGACATGGTCTTCCTCCGATAGGTTCAGGGGTTGCGCAGGGCCGGAAGCCCCACGCCGGTGGCATCGAAACCGCCATCGGCGGCAATGGTCTGGCCAGTCACATAGCTGGCCTTTTCGGAACACAGGAACACGATCACCTCGGCAATCTCGTCTTCCCGACCGTAGCGGTTCAGCGGGATGGCATCGTGATAGGCGGCACGGATGGCGGGGCTGTGGACCGCCAGCGCCAGTTTCGTATCGACCGGACCGGGGGCCACGCAATTGGCGCGGATGCCGATCTCGCCCAGTTCCGCCGCCTGTTGGCGGGTCAGGTGGATCACTGCGGCCTTCGATGTGCCGTAAGCCACCCTGAGCGTCGAGGCACGAAGACCGCTGATCGAGGCGATGTTGACGATGGCGCCCCTGCCCCGCGTCATATGCGGAATGGCAGTTTGCGAGACCAGGAACACCCCGTCCAGATTGACCGCCATGACGTGCCGCCAGACCTGCATGTCGGTATCCCCCATCGGGCGGAAGTCGGCGACACCGGCATTGTTCACAAGCGCGTCGATGCTGCCGAAATCGGCCGCGACCTCAGCAATCATGGCTTTGACCTGCGCCTCGTCCGAGACGTCGCAGGCAATGGGCAGCACATTCGTCAAGCCGGCGGCAGCGACGGCCAGCTCATCCGCATCGCGGTCGATCATGGCGACGCGCCGGCCTTCGGCCAGAAACAGTTTCGTGGTGGCAAGTCCGATACCGCGCGCCGCGCCGGTGACAATCGCAGTCGACACATCAGCCTCCTATCAGTCGGACAAGGAACAATGACATCTCGGGAAATACCGCGACCACGAACAGCCCGACAAGGCTGGCCAGCAGGAAGGGCAGCGCGCCGCGCGCAACCTTCTCGATCGACAGTTTCGTGACATTCGCCGCGACATAAAGATTGATCCCCACGGGCGGCGTGATCAGCCCGATGGCAAGATTGACCATAAGCAAAACCCCGAACCAGACCGGCGACCAGCCGAGTTCGTGGACCACCGGCATGAAGATCGGAAGCGAGATGAACATCACCGTCACCGCATCCATGAACATGCCCGCGATCAGCAGGATCAGCATGATGACGATCAGGATCACCCAGCCCTGATCGGACAGCCCCAGAAGCGCCGACGAGTAGCTGCCGACCAGATCCTCGACCGTGACGACCCAGCCAAACAGGCTGGCATAGGCCACGACCATCATCACCACAGCGGATGACGCCGCCGCATCGGCAAGGGATTCGTAAAGCCCCCGCACCGTCAGCGTTCGGTAGATGATGCCGCCTACGGCCAGTGCATAGACCGTGGCGACCAGGGCAGCCTCGGTCGGGGTGAAGATGCCGGAATAGATTCCGCCCAGGATGACAGCGGGCGTCATCAGCCCCCAGAAGCTGTCCAGAAAACTGCGGCCAAGCCGTGTCAGGTATGGCAACCCCGCATAAGGATCGGGGCTGATCCGGTCCAATGCCGCGCGTCCCTGACCCCGACGGGCAAAAGGCAGAACAGCCAGCATCATCAGCCCCATGAAAATGCCGGGAATGATGGCCGCGATAAACAGATCGGAAATCGACGTCTCGGCGATGACACCGTATATCACCAGCCCGATGGAGGGCGGGATGACGATGGAAAACGCTGCCCCTGTCGCGACCAGTCCGGCGGCAAAACTGCGGGAATAGCCGTCTTCTTCCATCGCGCGGATCAGCATCGGGCCTATCGCGGCGACCGAGGCCGGGCCAGACCCCGATACCGCGCCCCAGAACAGGCAGACGACGGTGCCGACAACACCCATCCCGCCCGGCAGGTTGCCGATCAGCACCCGGAAGAAGCGGATCATCCGTTCCGCGATCCCCAGCGATCCCATCAGCGAACCTGCAAGGATGAAGAACGGGATGGCCAGCAGCGAATATTTCGCGATCCCCGCAGCGATCAGGTCGCCCGCCAGATCGAATCCGAAGCCGATCAGCCACATCGCGTAAAGCGCCGAAAGTCCCAGCGAAAATGCCACCGGCACGCCAATGGCCATCAGCAGGAAGAAGGCCAGAACCATCTGCGTGCCGGCGGGAATCTGGGCCAGCAGATCAGACATCGGGCACCTCATCGGGGGCGTGATCGGGGTCGCGCAGCACCTGCATCGCGTATTGCAGATAGCGGATGATGATCAGCGCGAAACCGAAGGGCACGCCCGCCTGATAATACCAGGCCGGGACCTGCAGCGCATAGGATTTCATGCCGTTGTTGAACAGGTTGACCAGGGCCTGCCAGGAAAACCAGGCCGACATGGCCAGCAGGAACACGGTCAGGCCGACCGCAAGAACGAATACCGCGCGGCGCAGATTGCGCGGCAGCTTGTCGGTCAGCAGCGTCACTGCCAGATGCTCGCCGCGCCGTGCGGCGATTGCGGCGCCGAAGACGGTCAGCAGCAGGAAGCCATAGGTCAGCAGCTCTTCGGTCGAGGCCAGCGAATAATGGGTCAGGTAGCGGGCGCAGACATTGGCGAAACCCACAGTGGTCATGCCCAGAAAGATCACGGCGCAGATGATCTTTTCAGCCTCGTTCAGAATGAAGCGCATCGGCCCCCCGCAAATTGCGGCGGCGGGCGCTGACGCCCGCCGCGTCTGTTCTTGCTGCGCTGAACTTATTGTACCGCAGCGACAGCGTCCTGAAAGGACTTCACCAGATCCGGGCCGACCTTCTCGGCCCAGGTGTCGAAGGCGGGCTTGGTCGCCTCGCGGAAGACGGCCAGTTCCTCGGGTGTCGGTTCATAGATTTCCATGCCGTTTTCCTTCAGGAAATCGACACCTTCGGCTGTGCCTTCGCGGCTGATCTGGCGCTGATAAGCCATTGCCTCGGTCGCGGCCTCCTGGAATTCGGCCTGCGTTTCGGCATCCAGCCCGTCCCATTTCTCCATCGAGATGCCGAGGAACAGCGGATCATAGGAATAATGCCAGGTCGTCAGATATTTCTGCATCTCATAGACCTGCTGCGGGATGATCACCGCGCCGATCGGGTTTTCCTGACCGTCGACCACGCCCTGCTGAAGCGCTGTCAGGGTCTCGGACCACTGCATCTGCTGGGGATTGGCACCAAGCGCATTCATCACGTCGATATACATCGGCCCGGCCACACGCACGTTCATGCCTGCCATGTCGGCGGGCGACTTCACCGGCTTCGTGTTATTGGTCAGTTCGCGGAAGCCATTTTCGCCCCAGGCGAGAACCTTGATCCCCTTCTCGGCCAGAATGGCCTCCAGCGGCTTGACGGCATCGCCCTGCGTCGTGGCGTCGACCTGATCGTAGTTCTCATACATGTAAGGCAGAGAGAAGACGGCCATTTCCGGCACCAGCGGCGTGACGTTGATGGCCGAGGTCACAACGAGATCCAGCGCGCCGCGCCCGACCATTTCGGCCTGTTTCATCTGATCACCGCCAGACAGCTGCGCATTCGGGAAAACCCGCACGTCATAGCCGCCTTCGGTTTTTTCAGACAGAAGTTCGCCGAATTTCTCGGCCCCTTTCTGCCAGGTCGTTGTATCGCCCACGTTATGGGACAAGCGCAGCGTCTCGGCATGGGCCGCGACGGACAGCAGGGTGGACGCCGCAAGCGCGGCAAGTCCGGTGCGAATGAAGCTCATCATTTTCCTCCCACATTATCTTGTTGGCCGAGTCGATCCCGCCCGGCCGCTGCCGCGCAAGATGGACCGAAGGCCCGGTCGCATACAAGCCGTATACAAGCCAATTTTGAAACGATATTGCCTTTTTCAGGCTGAAATCGATCTATCGCAGTCGCTCGGCATGCCAGCGGATGTGATCGGCCATGAAGGTCCGCACGAAGAAATAACTGTGATCATAGCCTTTTTGCATCCGCATGACGGAAGGCTGGCGACGCGCAGCCATCGCTTCGGCCAGCGTTTCAGGGCGCAGCAGATCCAGAAACTGATCCGACGTGCCCTGATCGATCAGCACATCACCCGGATAACCCCGCTCGCGCATCAGGACCGAGGCATCGTGGCGCAACCAATTTTCGCGGTTCTCGCCCAGATAGGCGTGCAGCTGCTTGGTGCCCCAGTCTGACTCGCTGGTATTGGCAATCGGGGCAAAGGCCGACACGCTGCGATAAGTGTCCGGCAGCGTCATCGCGATGGTCAGTGCGCCGTGACCACCCATCGAGTGGCCAGTCACGCCCTGCGCATCAGCGCGCAGCGGGAAGTTTTCAAAAACCACGCCGGGCAGATCGCGCGTGATGTAGTCCCACATACGGAAATGCTTTGCCCAGGGCTCTTCGGTGGCATCGACGTAGAAACCCGCCCCCTGCCCCAGATCGTAGGCCTCGTCATCTGCCACGCCCTCGCCCCGTGGCGAGGTGTCGGGGAAAATCAGCGCGATGCCTTCGCGCGCAGCATGTTCCTGCGCGCCCGCCTTGGTCATCGCATTTTCATGGGTGCAAGTCAGGCCGGACAGATACCACAGCACAGGCACAGGCCCCTTTTGGGCGGCGGGCGGCAGATACACCGCGAAAGTCATGTCGGTGCCGGTCGATTCCGAGGCATGGCGATAGACGCCCTGCACGCCGCCAAAACTGCGGTTCTCGCTTAGCGTTTCAAGCGACATCTTCGCCATCCTTCGTCAGATCGACATACATGACGAGCGCATCCACATATCCCTGCTGCGGGTGCAGGAAGGCCCCCGGCAGCCGGCCAACGACATCGAAACCGGCCTTTTTCCAGCTGTGCACCGCGTCGTCATTGGTTGCGACGACGAAGTTGAACTGCATGGCCCTGAACCCCTGCATCCGGGCCCAGTCCTTCGCATGGCTCACCAACGACGCGGCCACCCCCTGCCCACGCGCGGCGGGCGCGGTGGCAAAGCTGGCATTGGCGACGTGGGATGCGCCACCCGGACGGTTCCGCCCGACATGGCTGGTGCCCAGCACGGTGCCGTCACGTTCGGCCACGAAGACGCGGAATGGGGCCGCGAACCAATCTGCCAACGCGTCGTCGCGGCCGATATCACGGTCGATGCAATAGGTTTCGCCGGCGCGGTAAACAGGTTCCAGGATCGACCAGATCTGATCGTGATCGGCCGCCACCGCCGGACGGATCACGACAGGGACACGCTTTGCCGAGGCCATGATCAATACAGCACGACCGAGCGGATGGATTCGCCCGAATGCATCAGGTCGAAACCCTTGTTGATCTCGTCCAGCTTCAATGTGTGGGTGATCATGGGGTCAATTTCGATCTTGCCGTCCATGTACCAATCGACGATGCGCGGCACATCGGTCCGGCCACGTGCGCCGCCGAAAGCAGAACCTTTCCAGACCCTTCCAGTCACAAGCTGGAAAGGTCGCGTACTGATTTCCGCGCCTGCAGGGGCCACCCCGATGACGACCGAGACACCCCAGCCGCGATGTGTGCATTCCAGCGCATCGCGCATCACCTTGACGTTGCCCGTGCAGTCAAAGCTGTAATCGGCCCCGCCGATCTGGTCGAAGGGGGTTTTCGTCAGATTGACGATCTCCTGCACGACGTTTTCGACGTTCTTTGGATTGATGAAATGAGTCATGCCAAAATGTTCGGCCATGGGCTTCTTGTCATCATTCAGATCGACCCCGATGATCATGTCGGCACCGGCCAGCCGCAGGCCCTGAATGACATTCAGTCCGATCCCGCCAAGGCCAAAGACCACCGCCTTGGCCCCGATCTCGACCTTGGCGGTATTGATGACCGCGCCAATGCCTGTCGTCACCCCGCAGCCGATGTAGCAGATCTTGTCGAAAGGCGCGTCGGGGCGGACCTTGGCGACCGCGATTTCGGGCAACACGGTGTAGTTCGAAAAGGTCGAGCAACCCATGTAGTGATGGATCGGCGTGCCATCCAGCATGGAAAACCGGCTGGTTCCATCCGGCATGAGACCCTGCCCCTGCGTGGCGCGGATCGCAGTGCAAAGGTTGGTCTTGCCTGACAGGCAGGACGCGCATTGCCGGCATTCGGGCGTGTAAAGCGGGATCACATGATCACCCGGTTTCACCGTCGTGACGCCGGCGCCGACTTCGACCACCACACCGGCGCCTTCATGGCCCAGAATTGCCGGGAAAAGACCTTCTGGATCAGCGCCCGAGCGCGTGAAGTCATCGGTATGGCAGATCCCGGTCGCCTTGATCTCGATCAGAACCTCGCCCGCCTTGGGACCTTCAAGGTTCACCTCCATCACTTCCAGCGGCTTGCCGGCTTCAAGTGCGACTGCGGCGCGCGTTTTCATGGTGATCTCCTTCAGATTCAGGTCAATTTCCGGCACCAACGCCGCCAGGTCAAGCCGATGGCGGCACCAGGGCGGTCATCTTATGCCAGTTGCGGCGATTGACTGACGGCTGCACACCAAATTCCAGATTGCCCAAACGGCGTTTCTCTGGCAGCCTGTTCATGTCATTTGTTTTTTCTTGCAGGTTGGTCTTATGCGCAAGTTCGTTTCCGCCGGTCTCGGTGCCTGTCTTATCATTTCGGCAACCATCGGTGGGGCGATCGCCCAAGACGCCATACCTGAGCGCAGGTTGCCGTTGCAGGATGGCTTCGACCTGCCCGGCGGCGATCTTGGCCCGATATTCGAGATCAACCAATCCGCCTGTATCGAGGCCTGCCTGGCCAACAGCGCCTGCACCGCGCTGACCTATAATGCCGGTGCGCGTGCCTGCTTCCCGAAGGCCAATCCTGGCGCGCCGGTGCCCTTCGCAGGCGCGCTGTCGGGCGAGGTTCGCAACACTGATCCAGCGACCATCAGCCGCGCCCAGGCACGCCTGGCCGAAGATCACAGCTGGTTGCGCGAATCGGATATCGCGGCCGCCTACGATCTTGCCGCGCGGCTTGGACAGACCTATCCCGGCTACGGCGCTACCGATGATGAACTGCGCCAGACCGTTAATGAATGGGCCGGCACGGCCAGCGACACCGCGATCCGCGCGCAGGGCGCACTGACCGCGACAACGGATTCCGCCATCGACTGGCTGCAGCTTTCAGCGCTTTACACGAATGCCGCCGCCAATTCAGACAATAGCAGCGAAATGCAGCGGCTGGCATTGGCCGCAGCAACCAATGCATGGCTGCGCGATCCGGGTGACGGGGCGATGAGCTTGCTGGTATGGGCACGCGCTGCGGAAAAGCAGCAGCGCGGCCGCGATGGCCTGCAAGCCCTGCGCAGCGGACCGCAGGCCGCGCCTGAAATTGCCGGAGCGTTGGACGAATTCGTCGGCAATTACGGTTTCCGCGTACAGGATCAGGAAGTGCGCGCCTCTGGTCCCGAGCCGCGCATGTGCGTCTATTTCTCTGACAATCTGTCGCGCAACGCCGATCTTCGGCCGTTCGTCTCGCTGCCGGATCAGACGTTCGGACTGGAACCCAATGGCAGCGAGCTTTGCATCACCGGGATGGAACGCGGCGCTGACGTCACGGTCACCATGCGTGCAGGCCTGCCGTCCGCTGATGGCGACACGCTGACGCGCGATGTCGAACTGACGTCGTACATCCCCGATCGCGATCCGATGGTGCGCTTTCCGGGCCGTGCCTATGTGCTACCCGCATCGGGCGATCTGGGGCTGACGCTTTATTCCGTGAATGCCGCCGAGGCTGAACTGACACTGTATCGCATGTCCGATCGCAACCTTGTGCAGGCGTTGCGCGACCAGATGTTCGGCACGCCTCTGGATGGCTGGCGCGCCAATGAGTTCACGACAGAGCTTGGCACCCAGATCTGGGAAGGCTTCGCGACCGTTGCCCCGCCCGCCGGTGGCGGCGCGCATCCTGTCAATGCCGAGGTCGCGACGCGCCTTGATCTGCGTGGTGAGGCCGGACCCCTGCAGCCCGGCGTTTATGCCCTTTCCGCCGCCGTGCCCGATACCAGCCAGGATGACACTCCGGCCGCGACGCAATGGTTCATGGTTTCCGATCTGGGTCTGTCCAGTTATTCGGGCACCGATGGTCTGACCGTTGCCGTGCGGGGTCTTTCTGACGCGCAGGCGCGCGCGGGCGTCAAAGTCGAACTGATCTCGCGCGGGAACGCGATACTTGGCACGGTCGTCACTGACGAACAGGGCTTCGCACATTTTGATGCCGGTCTCACGCGCGGGCGTGCTTCGGCCGAACCCGCGCTGATCACTGCCTCACGGATGGACGGCGACACGATTGCCGATTTCAGCATCCTGTCGCTGATGGACCCCGAATTCGATCTGTCCGACCGTGGCGTCGAAGGCAATCCGCCTGCGCCGCCCGTCGATCTTTTCGCGACGCTCGATCGCGGCGCATACCGGGCGGGCGAAACCGCCCATGCCACGATCCTTGCCCGTGACGGTTTGTCCGAAGCAATCGAGGGGCTGCCGCTTTCTGCGACCGTGATCCGTCCTGATGGCGCTGAATACACAAAACTGATGCCGACCCCGGCACCCGACGGGGGCTATGTCCTGGATTTCCCGGTGCCCGCGACGGCGCCGCGCGGAAGCTGGCAGATCGACCTGCGCGTCGAAGAAGACGGCCCGGCCCTTGCGACGATGCGCATGCTGGTCGAGGACTTCCTGCCGGAACGGATTGATTTCGACCTGGACCTGCCCGACACGCCACAGCCCGCGACGCAGGAAATTGCTGCCGATATCAGCGCGCGATGGCTGTATGGCGCGCCGGCGGCCGATCTGCCGGTCGAGGGGGAACTGACGCTCAGCCCCGCACGCAGCCTGCCCGAATGGGAAGGATACGTCTTTGGCCGCCACGACGAAACCCAGCCCGAGGGCGCGGGGATGCTGGCTGGCACCACGGATGCTGATGGCGTTTATCATCTTCAGGCGAACCTTCCGCCAGCACTGGCGCAGACGACGCGGCCCTGGAACCTGACGGTTCGGCTGGACATCCTGGAAGGTGCCGGTCGGCCGGTCGAACGCAGCGATACGGCATTGATCCTGCCCGCCGATGTTACGGTGGGGATCAACCCGAATTTCGAAGACCTCACCGTGCCTGAAAACGGCGAGGCGTCTTTCACCGTGATCGCCGTTGACGATGATCTGCTGCCGGTTGACGGCACCTATGACTGGCAGCTGAACCGTATCCAGTCCGATTATCAGTGGTATTCCATCGATGGCGACTGGCAGTGGGAAGTAATTACCAATCGAACCACGGTCGACAGCGGCAATGCTGCGCTTGACAACACCGGCCCGGCCACCGTGACCACGAATGTGGAATGGGGCGAGTACGAATTTGTGCTGACGGCGCCGAACGGGGCCGAAAGCTCGATCCTGTTCTATGCCGGATGGGGTGCGGCAAGCAGCGCCGAGGAAACCCCCGACAGATTGCGTGTGACGCTGGACAAACCTGCCTATCGCGCCGGAGAGACCGCGACCGTGACCTTCGAAGCACCCTCGGCCGGTGCCGCCCTGGTTTCGGTCATGTCAAACCGGCTGATCGCCATGCAATCGGTTGAAACAACAGCAGGGGTCAACACGGTCGAACTGCCTGTCACCGATGAATGGGGCGCGGGCGTCTACGTGGCAGTCAGCGCCATCCGGCCCGTGGGCGAAGATGCCGGCCACGCCCCGATGCGCACCCTGGGCCTGGCCCCTGCCGCCGTCGATCCGGGCGAGCGCAGGTTGCAAGCCAGTATCGAGGCACCCGAGCAGATCGATCCACGTCAGACGGCCGAGGTGACACTTTCTGTCACCGGCGCTGCCGAGGGCGAGACCGTGAATGCGACCATATGGGCCGTGGACCAGGGCATTCTTAACCTGACGCGCTATGAACCGCCGTCGGCCACCGATCACTATTTCGGCCAGCGTCGGCTGGGCGTCGGCATGCGCGACCTCTACGGTCGGCTCATTCTGGCGTCGGGCGCGTCAGACGGCGCGATCCGTTCGGGCGGGGATACGGCCGCTGTCGGGACCGCCGCCCCGCCGCCGACCGAAAAGCTGATGTCCTGGTTCTCTGGTCCCGTCACGCTGGACGCATCCGGCAAGGCCACAGTTTCGGTGCCCCTGCCCGATTTCAACGGCGAAGTGCGGCTGATGGCCGTTGCCTGGACCAAGCACGCGGTGGGTCAGGCCGACCGCACCATGCTGGTGCGCGATCCCGTCGTGATGACGGTGACGGCACCCGCCTTCCTGGCACCAGGCGACGTGGCCGAGGCACAGATCGCACTGACCCATGTCTCGGGTCCGGCGGGCGATGTTTCTCTTTCCGTGTCGCCCCTGGGCGACGGTCCGGCGATTGGCACCGCCGATCTGCCCGCCACGGTGTCCCTGACCGAGGGCGAGCGCGTGCCGCTTGGCCTGTCGCTGTCCGCACCGCCGACAGAGGGGCCAGCCGCATTGCGCGTTTCCGCCACCTTGCCTGACGGGCGCACCGTGACGAAAGACCTGCAGATCCCGGTTCTGGTCAATGACGAGCCGGTTACACGGGCGATGCGCATCACCCTTGCGCCGGGCCAGAGCCTTAGCCCGAACCTGTCCGAACTGGGCCGCTTCACGCCCGGATCGGGCCGGTTGACGGCCTCGGTCGGGGTCTATGCGCTGCTGGATATTCCGGCCGCGCTGACCCTGTTGCGCAATTACCCCTATGGCTGCACAGAGCAGCTGACCTCGGCCGCGATGCCGCAGCTTTACGTGGGCAATCTGCTACCCGACAACGCCCCGCCCCTGCCGGGTGAGTTACCGCGCGGCATTGACGAGGCAATCGAACAGATTTTGACCCGGCAAAATACCTCGGGCGGGTTCGGCATGTGGAATGCCGGCAGCGGAGAGCGGTGGCTGGATGCCTATGTGACCGACTTTCTGTCGCGGGCGCGTGCCGCCGGTCATGATGTGCCGGATGCCAACTTTCGCCGTGCGCTCAGCAATCTTCAGAACCGGCTGAATTCGTCGACTGATGCGGAATATGCGGACCCCGATGAAGCCTCGGCCATGGCCTATGCGTCATATGTGCTGGCCCGCGAACGCGCCGCGGTGGTCAGCGACCTGCGCTATTACGCCGATACCGGGCGCAACAGTTTCGCAACACCCATGGCGGCTGCACAGCTTGGTGCGGCGCTGGCATTCCTTGGCGACCAGCCCCGTGCCGACCGCATGTTCGCCCATGCCCAGAACCTGCTGGAAGAAAGCGCGGACCGGCCTGGCCTGCGCCGCGATTTCGGCACGCTTCTGCGTGACCGCGCGGCGGTGCTGGCGCTTGCATCCGAGGCTGGCTCTCAGCGGATCGACCCTGCGCGCCTCGCCTCGGATATGGCGCGCCAGATTGCCACGCGCGAAAATGGTGCGCTGTCCACGCAGGAGGCAATGTGGACGGTTCTTGCCGGGCAGGCGCTTGTTGCGGGTAATGATCCCAGCCAGGGCATTACCCTTGGCGGTGCGCCCCTGTCCGGCCCGGTCGCCGATCTTGGTGATGCATCCGCACCCCTGTCAGTGCCTTTGGCCAACGCGGGCAACCGCCCCGTCGATGTCACGATCTCGGCGACTGCCGTGCCCGATGAACCGGTTGCAGGGGGCGGCACGGCCTATGCGATTTCACGGCGTTACTTCACCCCTGAAGGGCAACCGCTGAACCCGGCACAGGTCACGCAGGGTCAGCGCATGGTCGCAGTGCTGGAAGTCCGTCCCTATTCAGCCGAAGGCGGACGCCTGATCGTGACTGATCCGCTGCCCGCCGGGTTCGAAATCGACAACCCGAACCTGATCGAAGCCGGCGAGATCTCTGGCCTGAACTGGTTGCAGGGAGGTGTGACGACCGAGATGACAGAGTTCCGTTCTGATCGCTTTGCGGCCTCGGTGGAATGGAGCCAGGACAGTTCGTTCCAGCTTGCTTATCGGCTGCGCGCCGTCACGCCGGGACAGTTCCACCATCCGGCGGCCACCGTCTCGGATTTCTATCGTCCGGAACGCCGGGGCTGGACCGACAGTGCGACGGTTTCGATCGCACCTTGATCGCACGCGGCCCGATCCCGCCCGGCGTGCCGGGCGACGGATCATCGCCGCGGCGATTGTGCTCGGGTTGATTGGCGCGGCAGCGGACGGGGCACGAACGGCCTTCTGGCGCTGGATTGATGCGACGCCGCTGCCGATGCTTGCGGTGCAGACCGGCACCGAAGTGCTGGCCCGCGATGGCAGTCTGCTGCGCGCCTTTCAGGTCGAGGACGGCCTTTGGCGGTTGGCCCCACCGGCGGCTGGCGTCGATGCGCGCTTCCAGAAGATGCTGATTGCCTGGGAGGATCAGCGTTTCACGGATCATGCCGGCGTCGACCCCCGCGCCGTGCTGCGCGCAGCCGCGCAAGCGGTGCGCCATGGCCGCGTAGTCTCGGGCGCGTCCACGCTGTCCATGCAGACCGCACGCCTGCTGGAACGCGGGACGACAGCTGAATGGGGCGGCAAGATGCGCCAGGCCAGACTTGCCATGGCCCTTGAACGACGCATCGGCAAGGAAGGCGTTCTGTCGCTGTATCTGCGACTGGCACCATATGGCGGAAATACCGAAGGCGTGCGGGCAGCTTCGCTGATGTGGTTCGGCAAGGAGCCGACGCGCCTGACGCCGGCAGAAAGCGCGCTTCTGGTGGCATTGCCCCAAGCGCCGGAAGCACGGCGGCCGGACATTTCCGCGCGCCGCGAAACCGCAGAGATTGCGCGCAACCGTGTCCTTGATCGGGCCGAGGCGGCAGGCATTATCGATGCCGAAGCAGCCGAACTGGCCCGCTCTGCCCCGATGCCCACGGCGCGGCGGGCCTTTCCGAACCATGCGGCGCTGCTGGCCGAGCGCCTGCACCGCGAAAATCCCGGTGCGCCGCGCATAGAAACCACCATTGACCCGCAGCTGCAGCGCGCAGCCGAGGCGTTGATCATGCGCGCGGTCAAGGGACAATCTGACCGCGTGTCCGCAGCCGCGATTCTGGCCGATCACGGCACCGGCGAAATCCTGGCCGAGATCGGGACAGCGAGTTATGGCGACACGCCCCGCGACGGATTCGTCGATATGACACGGGCGCTGCGCTCTCCGGGATCGACGCTGAAGCCCTTTGTCTACGCGCTCGGATTTGACGATGGACTGATCCATCCTGAAACGCTGATCGAGGATCGCGCGGCCATCTTCGGGCGCTGGCAACCGCAGAACTTCGATCGTCATTTCCGTGGCACGGTGACCATCCGTCGCGCCCTGCAGGAATCGCTGAACATCCCGGTGGTGCGTGTCGCCGATGCGCTTGGACCGGCCCGGATCATGGCCGGCCTGCGCCGCGCGGGGATGCGGATCAAGGTGCAGGGCGGCACGCCGGGCCTCGCACTCGTTCTGGGCGGTGGCGGTGTGTCGCTGCATGATCTGGTGGCAGGTTATGCCGCATTGGCAAACGGGGGCCACACGGTGGCGCTGCATGATGTTCCGCCAAGTGGTAAGGCCCATGCGCAATCGCGGGTGGTCAGCCGTGCCGCCGCCTGGCAAATCGGATCGATCCTGTCGCGATTGCCGCCGCCACAGGGCCGGCCGGCGGGACGTGTCGCCTATAAGACGGGAACCAGCTATGGCCACCGCGATGCGCTGGCGGTGGGCTATGACGGACGCTTCGTCGCTGGTGTCTGGCTGGGTCGGGCTGATGGCACGCCTGTTCCCGGCGCCTTCGGCGGCGATCTGGCGGCGCCGGTCCTGTTCGATCTGTTCGACATGCTGGGCACGCGCCGAAAGGCATTGCCACCACCGCCGCCTGAAACGCTGATCGTTGCAAACCCGCAATTGCCGCAGCCCTTGCGCCAGTTTGCCCCGGCCGGCGCAATCAGCCGGCCCGCCGCGCCGCGGATCATGACAATGACCGGCATCGCCGATCCGCTGACCATCGTCTTCCCCCCGGACGGGGCAGAACTGGAACTTTCATCCGACAGCATCCCGGTGCGGTTGCGCGGCGGTGTGCCACCCTACACCTGGCTTTTGAACGGCGCGCCAGCCGCCATAGCCACGCCCGAGCCGATGACCGTTATCGAAGCTGTTCCCGGTATTTCCGAACTGACCGTCACCGATGCGACAGGGACGACGCGCAGGGCGCGATTGCGCATGACCCACCCCTGACTGCCACCCGCCCCCGAAGATATGAGCCGGGGCAAGGTGTCGCAGCGGTCAAATCTGACTAAAATGGTTTGACAACCAACGCCCTTCCGATAAAAACACTAGGGTATGCCGACATCTCTCGAGGAGCGTTCACGTTGCGCAAATCCCTGACCGCCATATCGCTGGTAATGCTGGCCCCCACAGCCTTCGCAGCAACGCCTGACGAGGTTGTCGTCAATTATGCCAATATCGCCGAAGCAGCCTATGGTGACAGCCTGACCACTGCAGAGTCACTGCGCAGCGCCATCACTGCGTTGGTCGAAAGCCCATCGGAAGAGACCCTGACGGCGGCGCGCAAGGCATGGACGGCTGCCCGTGTCCCTTACCAGCAGACAGAGGCTTTCCGGTTCGGCAATGCGATTGTCGATGACTGGGAAGGGCGGGTGAATGCCTGGCCGCTGGACGAGGGGCTGATCGATTACGTCGCCGACGACACGCCCTCGGCCGAGGATAACGAGCTGGCGCAGTTGAACGTGATCGCAACCCCCTCGCTGGAACTTGGGACCGAAACGCTGGACGCGTCCACCATTTCGCCCGATACGATCCGTGCCCTGCACGAAGCCGGCGGGATCGAGGCCAATGTCGCTTCGGGCTATCACGCGATTGAATTTCTGCTTTGGGGTCAGGATCTGAACGGGACCGGCCCGGGGGCGGGTGCCCGACCCTACACCGATTACGCAGAGGGCGACGAATGCACCGGCGGGAATTGCGATCGCCGCGCCGCATATCTGGTTGCCGCCGCCGATCTGCTGGTCAGCGATCTGGAAGAAATGGTTGCAAACTGGGCCGTTGGCGGTTCAGCCCGGCAGCAGGTCACCAGCGATGCGCAAGCCGGCCTGAACGCGATGCTGACCGGCATGGGCAGCCTGTCTTACGGCGAACAGGCGGGCGAACGGATGAAGCTGGGCCTGATGCTGAACGATCCCGAAGAAGAACATGACTGCTTCTCTGATCAGACCCATTTCAGCCATTACTATGACGGGCTGGGCATCCAGAACGTCTATCTGGGTCACTATACGCGCACCGATGGCAGCGAAGTCACCGGTCCGTCGCTGTCCGAACTTGTTGCCGAAAAGGATGCAGGCGTCGATGAAGCGCTGAAAGCCGATCTTGACGCGACAATGGCCGCCTTGACCAATCTGCGCGACACAGCCGAGGCTGGAACAGCTTATGATCAGATGCTTGCGCCCGGCAATGCCGAGGGTGAGGCCACGATCACCGCCGCCATCGACGCGCTTGTGAAACAGACCCAGGGCATCGAACGCGCCGTGGCCGTGCTGGGCCTGAACAGCATCGAATTCGAAGGCTCTGACAGCCTCGACAACCCAAATGCCGTCTTCCAGTAAGACCCCTCAAGCCCCAGATAACCAAGGATTTCTGTCATGATTGTCTGCCACTGCAACCAGATCACGGACCACGATATTCGTGCCGCTGTCGGCTGGATGCGGGCGGCAGACCCTGATACCATCGTCACGCCCGGCAGGATCTATCACGCGCTTGGAAAGCGCGCGGATTGCGGTGGGTGCATGAAGTTGTTCGTTGCGCAGATGCGTGCAGCGGACGGGTTCGCCGTTGGTAAGGGTCAACCCGTGCCGGCGGTGTTGACAGGTCTGCGTCGAAAGGTCGCAGGCCGACAGGAAAGGACTTGGAATGAAGGGTGACGCAAAGGTAATTGACTACCTAAACGCAGCTCTAAGGTCGGAATTGACGGCAGTCAGCCAGTACTGGCTGCATTATCGCCTGCAGGAGGATTGGGGCTACGGCAAGATCGCCGACAAATCCCGCGCCGAATCGATCGAGGAAATGAACCACGCGGATCGGCTGATCCAGCGGATCATCTTCCTTGAAGGGCACCCGAACCTGCAGAAGCTGGATCCGCTGCGCATTGGTGAAAACATCAAGGAGACGATGGAAGCCGATCTTGCGGGTGAACATGATGCCCGCAATCTGTATATCGAGGCGCGCGACCATTGTGAAAAAGTGGGCGACTACGTCTCGAAAATCCTGTTCGAGGATCTGATCTCGGACGAGGAAGGACATATCGATTTCCTGGAGACCCAGCTTGCCCTGCACGATCAGATCGGTGCGCAGAACTACGGCCTGCTGAACGCCAAGCCGGCCAGCGAAGCCGAATGATCTATCGACGGGCGGCAGGCGCCGCCCGCCCGATGCCACCTGCACCCTGCCCGCAGTCTGGTCGAGTGTTTTGTCTTCCATGAAAATCCGCCGTTCCCTCGTGCCTGCCAGTTTCGGGGGCACAGGTGCGATTGCGATCTTGTTGACCGCTGTTCACACCCTTCCGGCCCCGGCAGATGATCGTGTGAATGAACCGACGGCGGAATGGCAGTCGGAACGCCATCTGGATATCATGCCCCGCGATATGGAAGACGCGGCGCGCGTGGCACAGGTGACCGCGCCAACCACGAATTTCAGCGGGCCGGAAAACTTCGAACAGAACCCCGCCGGCGCGGCAACCACGCGCTATATCGCAACGCCCGAAGCGTTTTCCCAGTTTTCTCCCAATATGCCCTTCACCAGCGAGATGGGCTTCAAGCTGGGCAACGGGATTTTCCGCAAGCTCTGGATTGGTGCACCGTCATCGACCAAAGGCAGTGACGGGCTGGGACCGCTTTATAATGCGCGCGCTTGCCAGAACTGCCATATAAAGGATGGGCGCGGCCACATGCCCGACGGCCCGGATGACAGCCGCGTATCCGCATTTCTGCGCCTGTCCATCCCCGGCGGCGATCCAATACCGTCCATTCCGGATTACATCCCGACCAGTCCCGACCCGGTCTATGGCGGGCAGTTGCAGGACCTGTCACTGGCTGGATTTGCTGCCGAGGGGAAGCTGGGGGTAAGCTGGACGGAAATCCCGGTCACGCTTGCCGATGGGGAAGTTGTCAATCTGCGTGCCCCGGACTATGCGATTGAGAACCCTGCCTACGGGCCGCCGCATGACGGGTTGATGATATCGCCGCGCGTCGCCCCGCAAATGATCGGCCTTGGCCTGCTGGAGGCCGTGCCGGTGGATGACATCCTTGCGCTTGCAGATCCCGAAGATACCGACGGCGACGGTATTTCGGGGCGCCCGCAGATTGTCTGGTCGCAGGAATTCGACCAGGCAATGCTGGGTCGCTTTGGGCACAAGGCCGGCAATCCCACGATCCACGAACAGTCCGCCAGCGCCTTTGCCGGCGATATGGGGCTGTCGACGCCCATGTTTCCAGGCCCTTCGGGCGAATGCAGCGCCGCGCAGCGCGACTGCCTGACCGCGCCCGCCGGGCAGGAAGCGGGAATTCGCGACGGGTTGGAGGTAGATCAGGAAGCCCTTGATCTGATCATCTTCTATTCGCGCAACCTCGCCGTGCCGGAACGCCGCAATCTGGCCGACCAGCAGGTCCTGCGCGGCAAGGAAATCGCCTATAAGACCGGCTGTATCGCCTGCCATAACGCGAAATTCGTCACTCACCGCCTGAACGGCCAGCCAGAGCAGAGCTTTCAGCTGATCTGGCCCTATACTGACATGCTGCTTCATGACATGGGCGAAGGTCTGGCAGATCACCGACCGGAATGGCGGGCCAATGGACGCGAATGGCGCACGGCACCGCTTTGGGGAATATCGCTGAACGCTCAGGTGACCGGCGTCGAAAGCTATCTGCATGACGGCCGCGCCCGCACCCTGCTGGAGGCGATCCTGTGGCATGGCGGCGAGGCGCAGGCCGCGCGCGACACCGTGGTCGGGCTGCCGACCAAGGATCGCGCCGCCCTGATCGCCTGGCTGGAATCGCTTTGAACCTTGTGCTCAGCCGGATGCGGTCGCGCTGTTGATCGCCTTCAATTCAAACAGACCTTCTGCAATTTCGGCAAGGTGGGCTGCGTTGACATGATCGCTTTGGGCACAGGCGCTGCTGCGGTCAGCCCAATCCAGATCGGGCTGGGCCAACCGCGAAGGGACTGCGGGTTTGGTCAGGGGCAGCGGGTGCTCATAGACCATCTGCTACCGCCGATCCGGTTCCGACATCACTGCTCCAGTTCGATCAGCAGATCCTTGGCGTCAATCTGCTGGCCGGGCGCAACAAGAACGGCCTTCACCGTTCCGTCATGATCGGCATGGATGCCTGTTTCCATCTTCATCGCCTCGATGGTCAGCAGAAGGTCTCCGGCATTGACCTTCTGACCCTGCGACACGGCAACTGTCGCAGCAACCCCGGGCATCGGCGCGCCGATATGGCCGGGATTGGACGGATCGGCCTTGGGCCGGGATGCGCTGGCGGCGCCTTCTGCGCGATTGGGCACACGAATGTTGCGGGGCTGGCCGTTCAGTTCGAAGAAAACCTTCACCTCGCCCTTCTCGTCGGTTTCGCTGAGCGCCTGCAGGCGAATTTCCAGCGTCTTGCCGGGGTCAATCTCACAAGCGATTTCGTCGCCGGGCTCCATTCCGTAGAAGAAGTTGCGTGTCGGCAACGTCCTGACGGGGCCGTAGACCCGGTGCCGGCCCATATAGTCAAGGAAGACCTTCGGATACATCAGATAGCCGTTAAGATCCTCGTCATCGATGACCTTGCCTTCCAGCTGGTCGGACAAATCGGCGCGCGCGGCCTCCAGATCGACGGGGGCCATGGTGGCGCCCGGGCGCGTGGTCGACGCGGGCTCGCCCTTGAGGATCTTCTTCTGCAAGGCCTCGGGCCAGCCGCCGGGCGGCTGACCAAGATTGCCTTTCATCATATCGACCACACTGTCGGGGAAGACCACATCGACGGCCGGGTCTTCGACCTGCGCGCGGGTCAGGTTCTGGCTGACCATCATCAACGCCATATCGCCCACAACCTTGGACGACGGCGTGACCTTCACGATATCGCCGAACATCTGGTTCACATCGGCATAAGCCTGCGCGACCTCGTGCCAGCGATCTTCCAGCCCCAGCGATCGCGCCTGTGCCTTCAGGTTCGTGAACTGGCCACCCGGCATTTCATGCAGGTAGACTTCGGATGCCGGGGCCTGAAGGCCGGATTCAAAGGCGCGGTAATCCTCGCGCACGCGTTCCCAATAGTTCGAAATCTCGCGGATCGCGGCGATATCCAGCCCGGTATCGCGGTCGTCACCCGCCAAAGCCTCCACCACGGACCCCAGCGTCGGTTGGCTGGTGTTGCCCGACAGCGCATCCATGGCGCCGTCGACGATATCAACGCCGGCTGCGGCGGCGGCAAGATATGACGCGCCACCCATGCCCGACGTGTCATGGGTGTGGAAATGGATCGGCAAGCCGACCTCTTCCTTCAATGCCTTGACCAGCTTGCCTGCGGCACCGGGCTTCAAAAGCCCCGCCATATCCTTCAACCCAAGGATATGGGCACCGGAATCGCGCAGCTCTTTTCCCATGGAAACATAGTATTGCAGGTCATATTTCGCGCGGTTCGGGTCTTGAATATCACCGGTATAGCAGATCGCCGCCTCGCAGATCTTGCCACTGTCAATCACCGCATCCATGGCAACGCGCATGTTTTCGACCCAGTTCAGACTGTCGAAAACGCGGAACACGTCGATGCCCGTTTCGGCCGCCTGTTTGACAAATGCCTGAACCACATTGTCGGGATAATTGGTATATCCAACGCCGTTCGAGGCACGCAGCAGCATCTGCGTCAGCAGGTTCGGCATTGCCGCACGGATATCGCGCAGCCGCTGCCACGGACATTCCTGCAAAAAGCGGTAGGCCACATCGAACGTCGCCCCACCCCAACATTCGACGCTGAACAGTTGCGGCAGATTGGCCGCATATGCCGGCGCCACCCGGATCATGTCGATCGAGCGCATCCGCGTCGCCAGAAGCGATTGGTGCCCGTCCCGCATGGCCGTGTCGGTCACCAGAAGCCTTGACTGCGCGCCAACCCAATCGGCCACACCCTTTGCACCTTCCTTTTCAAGGAGCTGTCGCGTTCCGGCCGGCGGCGGGCTGACATGGGGCTGCGGCGCGATCGGGGGATGGGCCTGCGCGGGCGGCGCGGCGCGGCCGGCAGTTTCCGGATGTCCGTTGACCGTGATATCCGCCAGATAGGTCAGGATCTTCGTTGCGCGGTCACGCCGGGCGCGGAATTCGAACAGTTCCGGCGTCGTGTCGATGAATTTCGTTGTGTATGTGTCGTTCAGGAATGTCGGATGCTTCAGCAGGTTGATGACAAAGTCGATATTCGTACTGACACCTCGGACCCGGAATTCGCGCAGCGCCCTGTCCATCCGTGCGATGGCCTTTTCCGGCGTCTGCGCCCATGCGGTAACTTTGACCAGAAGGGAATCGTAATAGCGCGTGATCACGCCACCCGCATAAGCCGTGCCGCCATCCAGACGGATGCCCATGCCCGTGGCGCTGCGGTAAGCCGTGATCCGGCCATAGTCCGGAATGAAGTTGTTCTGCGGATCTTCGGTCGTGACGCGGCATTGGACAGCGTGGCCTGACAGCGTCACGTCCTCCTGCGTCGCCGTGCCGGTGGCCTTCGCCAGTGTTGCGCCTTCCGCAATCATGATCTGGGCCTGGACGATGTCGATACCAGTCACTTCTTCTGTCACCGTATGTTCGACCTGAACGCGGGGATTGACCTCGATGAAATAGAAATTGCCCGAGTCCATATCCATCAGGAACTCGACCGTGCCGGCGTTCTGATAGCCAACGGCCTGCCCGATTTTCAGCGCCAGCCCGCACACCTCGGCGCGCTGCTCGTCTGTCAGATAGGGTGCGGGGGCGCGTTCGACGACCTTCTGGTTGCGGCGCTGCACGGTGCAATCGCGTTCATACAGATGGTAAAGACCGCCATGCGTGTCACCCAGCAACTGCACTTCGACATGCCGGGCGCGCAGGATCATCTTTTCCAGATATCCCTCGCCATTGCCGAACGCGGCCTCGGCCTCGCGCCGGCCCTCGCGGACCTTTTCAACCAGTTCGCCCTCGGCATTGATCGGGCGCATCCCCCGGCCGCCGCCCCCCCATGAGGCTTTCAGCATCAGCGGATAGCCGATCTCTGCGGCTTCGGTCCTGATGGCTTCGAAGTCGTCGCCCAGCACCTCGGTCGCGGGGATGACGGGGACACCTGCGCTGATCGCCACCCGGCGCGCACTTGCCTTGTCGCCAAGCGCGCGCATCGTTTCGGCCTTGGGTCCGATGAAGATGATGCCCTCGCGTGCGCAGGCATCGACCAGTTCGGGATTTTCCGACAGCAATCCATAGCCGGGATGAATGGCATCAGCAGCGGATTCCTTGGCGACGCGAATGATCTCGTCGATGGAAAGGTAAGCCGCGACCGGCCCCAGCCCCTCGCCTATGCGATAGGCCTCATCCGCCTTGAAACGGTGCAGGCCAAGCTTGTCTTCCTCGGCATAGACGGCAACCGTCTTTTTGCCCAACTCGTTGGCGGCCCGCATGACGCGAATGGCAATTTCGCCGCGATTGGCGATCAGGATCTTGCGAATGTTGCGCATGGCGCACCCCCGAGTTTCTGCAACTGCGAAGAACATTACCGATCAATTAAGACTTGTAAACGCGAGATGACGCAATGCCACCGGGCAAAGGGTTCCCCTATGCCGTCAATTCGACCCAGACCGGAACATGATCTGACGGCTTATCGCCCGCGCGCACATCCCTGTCGACGCCACTTTCGGTCATGATGTCAGCGGCTTGGGGCGACAGCATCAGATGATCGATACGAATGCCGTTATCACGCCGCCACGCGCCGCCCTGAAAATCCCAGAAGGTGAAGGGGCCGCGTGTCCCGAATGGGTCGCTGATCCGCAAGGCATCGGTCCAGCCCTGTGCTGCAATGCGGCAAAACGCGGCACGGCTGTCGGGCAGAAACAGCGCATCTTTCAGCCATTCGCCTGGTTCGGCCGCATCGCGGGGCTGCGGGATGATATTGTAATCGCCCAGCATGACAACGGGCATTTCGGTCTTCAGCAATTCGGCCGCGCGCAGTCGCAGCCGTTCCATCCAGGCCAGCTTGTAGTCGTATTTCGGACCCGGGGCGGGATTACCATTGGGCAGATAAAGGCCGGCAATACGCACCGCACGATCACCGACGACTGTCGCTTCGATATAGCGCGCCTGTTCATCGCCATCGTCGCCGGGCAAGCCGCGTGTCACATCCTCGATCGGCAGCTTCGACAGGATCGCGACGCCGTTGAAACCTTTCTGACCGTGGGTTTCGACATTATAGCCCATGTCTTCGAAATGCTGGGCCGGAAAGCCGTCATCGATGGATTTGATTTCCTGCAGCACGACAAGATCGGGTTGTGCCTCGGTCAGCCAGGCGCTCAGCGCTTCGATCCGCGCCTTGATACCGTTGATATTGAAGCTTGCGATTTTCATGGCCGGCATCATGTGCCGGGCGGTGGCAATTGGCAAGATGATGGCGGCGGGTTATCATGATCCCGAAAGGCGATTGGCTTGCGCGGTATCCTGCTTATCCTGATGATCCTGTTTTCAGCTGTTCCTGACGCGGGCGCAGCGCAGCAAGACGTTCCGCCGACCGGTTTTTTGTGGAAGCGCAGCCCCCTGCCCGCCACGCTGCCCCTGCAGGTCACCGGCCCGTTTGGTGCCGATTACGTCGTCGTGCTGACCGCGCCAGACACCGAAGCGCCCGCGATGGCAGGGTTCCTGCGCGGCGGCGATGTTCTGCGTCTGCGCGTGCCACCCGGGGATTGGAAGGTCAGCATCGGCACCGGCAGCGAATGGCAGGGGAATGATGCGCTGTTCGGCGCTGACGCTGAATGGGACACATGGCCGGAGCTTCTGCATTTTTCAGCGGGCGAGGCCGCGTTGCACGGCCATGCCATCGAAATCGCCAATGTAGACGGGACGCCAAGGATCACCGGCGTCGGTGCTCAGGTTATTTGCCAGTTGCCCGCAACTTCGGGGGGTCCGAATGTACGTCCCCTGCGCACTGAACCGCTGACCCGATACGATCCGCTTCTGAAGCGCGATGATGTAACGTGGAGCAGCCCGCTTCTGAAACGCGATAACGATGATCGCCTGAACTTCGCCAAGCCAGAACAACGCCCGGATGATCGCGTCGGGCGTCAGATGGACAGGCTGCGCGAAACGACCGAACGCGCACCGACGCGCAGCCGGACCAATCAAGCGGCGCCGGAGCCCTGCGAATAGATCAGATCGAAAAAGAGGTGCCGCACCCGCAGCTTGACGCGGCATTTGGATTTTCGATGGTAAAACGCGCGCCGATCAGTTCATCGGCGAAATCGATCACCGCACCGGCCAGAAACGGCAATGAGACGGGATCGACCAGCACCCGTTGGCCCTGCCCTTCAAGGATCAGGTCATCGTCGGCCGCAGCATCCAGCCGGATATCATACTGAAATCCCGAACAGCCGCCGCCTTCGACAGCGACACGCAGCGCCTGCGGCGCTTCGGCACCGTCATTGATCTCGGCCAGGCGCTGAAAGGCGCGTTCGGTCACGGAAGGAGGCAGGTTCATGGGGCGTTCCCGTTTCGCAGTTGCTTTGTGGAATATAGGGTTCGCCCCGTATCGCTGCAAGGAACCCGCATGACCGCGCCCTATGCCTGCCAACCTGATGCCAGCCGTGGCCGGCTTCATCCCGAAAGCCTGTCCAGCTTCCGCTCTCCGTGGCAGCGCGACCGCGACCGGATCATCCATTCGTCGGCCTTCCGCCGGCTGAAGCACAAGACCCAGGTCTTTGTCGAACAGGAAGGTGATGCGTATCGCGGCGATTATTTCCGCACCCGCCTGACCCACACGATCGAGGTGGCACAGGTCGCGCGCACCATCGCCGGGGCATTGGATCTGAACACAGACCTGGCCGAGGCTGTTGCCCTAGCCCACGATCTTGGTCACCCGCCTTTCGGCCACACCGGCGAAGATGCGCTGGCGGCGCTGATGAAACCTTATGGCGGCTTCGATCACAACGCGCAGGCGCTGCGCATCGTCACCCGGCTGGAACGCCATTACGCTGGTTTCGACGGGCTGAACCTGACATGGGAAGCACTGGAAGGCATCGCCAAGCATAACGGCCCGGTTGTGCCCCCACTGCCCTATGCATTGTCCGAAGTGAACGCACAGTGGGATCTTGAGCTGCACACAAATGCCAGTGCCGAGGCGCAGGTCGCGGCCGTGGCCGATGACATCGCCTATAATCACCACGACCTGCATGACGGGCTGCGCGCCGAACTGTTCACCGAGGCCGACCTGGCCGAACTGCCCGTGGTCGGCCCCGCCTTCGCCGAAGTCGATGCCCGCCATCCCGGTCTGGATGAAGATCGCCGCCGGCACGAGGCGCTGCGCCGCGTTTTTGGCGTCATGGTCGAGGACGTGATCGCGGTAGCGCAGAACCGTCTTGCGTCGTTGCAACCGAAATCTGTGGATGAAATCCGCAATATGGACGGGCCGATCATCCGCTTCTCGAAGCCGCTGTATCAGAACCTGAAGGCGATCAAGTCCTTCCTGTTCACGCGCATGTATCGCGCCCCGTCAGTCGTGGATGAACGCAAGCTGGTCACGGGGATGCTGAACGATCTGTTTCCGCTGTTCATGTCCAACCCCGAAACGCTGCCCGAGCATTGGCGCCCCGAGGCACTTGCGGCAACAGAGACCGAACGGGCACGGATCGTGCTGGATTACGTTGCAGGCATGACCGACCGCTATGCGATGTCGGAATGGGACAGGCTTTGCACCGGGCGATGATGCCCGGTGCATGCAGTGCCGGCCGATCTAGTGGCCGGCATGGGGATCTGCCCCGGCTTCGGCGGCAGGGGCGTCGGCGGGCATGTCCATCCCGTCATGCGCGGCGGGCTTGTATTCGGGATCGTTCCGTTCCAACCACGCCTGCATCAGCGCGATCTCTGCCTCTTGTGCGGCGATGACTTCCTCGGCCAGTTTCTTCACCTCGGGATCGTCGCCATGTTCCAGCGCGATCCGCGCCATGGCAACGGCACCCTGATGATGCGGGATCATGCCGCGCATGAAATCGATATCGGCATCGCCCGAATAGTCGATCATCATGTCGCCGTGCATTCTGTTCATCGCGTCGATATTGGCAAGCGTCGAAGGGGCTGCGTCATCCGGCACGGGTTGCGAGGACATAACGTCCTCCACATTATCTAAGGCGGGTGCCGAAGTCTGGGCAAAGGCAGTGCCGGTCATGGCGACGACAGTCGCGGCAATCAGGAATCCGGTGTGACGCATGTTGTGTCCTTTCATACGGTAATCAGCCTGCCCACGTCCTAGCAGATCGCATGGGAAAGTACGCGACACAGCCGCGTTATCGCAGGAAAATCAGCGCCATCCCGATCACCGCGATCAGCGCACCTGCCCAGCTTGTCGCACTTGGGCGCGCACCGGTGATGATCCACAGGCCGGGCAGGATGAAAACCGGTGATAGCGCGGACAGGGTCGATACGATGCCCACCTTGCCGCCCTGAAGGGCAAACAGCAGCAGCGACATGCCGATCACCATGGCCAGAATGCCCGACCCGGCCAGCAGCATGAATTGCGAACCGTTAAGCTTTCCCTTCGGTTTCACGATGCGCAAGGGCATCGCTGACAACAGACCAAGACACACGGCCGCGGTGGCGACGCGGACAAGGCTACCCGTGAACGGATCGAAACCTTCTGCCATCACAGGGCGCGCGATCAAGGAACCGACCGCCTGCGCCATCGCTGCGATCACACCCAGCAGAATACCGATGGCGATATTGCCGCGGACTTCCTCAAAACTGTGGTTGCCGCTGCGCCCTGGACGGCCCAGCACGGCCAGCCCCACGCCGGCCGCGCACAGAAAGACCCCGCCCCATGCAATCGGGCGCAGCGTTTCACCCAGTATCGCCCAGCCGAGAATTGCCGCCAAAGGCGCATTCAACGCAAAAAGCGCCCCTGCCCGGCGCGGCCCGAGCCGCGCGATCGCGGCGAATAGCAGCGTATCGCCCAGAAAGATGCCGATGAACCCGGACAGGACCAGCGGTGCCACATGCGACCATTGCGACCCGTGCCACAGCCCGCCGAACACCACGATCAGCGCCAGAACCAGTGTTGTGAAGCTTTGCCGATAGAAATTGAAGGCAAATGCCCCCAGCCGGTTCAGCGGAGGGGCAACCATCAATCCGGTCAGTGCCCAGGAAATAGCCGCACCGATTGCCGCAAGCTCATAAACAGGCAATTCGACCCCTACCTTGGCTAACATTTTTCGATTCGGTGAACCACGCGCTGTCCTGGCGCGTTGACTGGGCAGATACAGGAGGACGACATGATTACCAAGACAGGCTCCGCAAAATGGCAAGGTGCGATCAAGGACGGCAAGGGCGAGGTCTCGACCCAGTCTGGCGCGCTGAAATCGCAGCCCTACGGCTTTGCGACGCGTTTCGAAGATCAGCCGGGCACCAATCCCGAAGAACTGATTGGGGCGGCACATGCGTCGTGCTTCTCGATGGCGCTGTCCAAGGCGCTTGGCGATGCAGGCGTGACTGACGTGACGATCGAGACGACGTCGGCCATATCGCTGGACAAGGAAGGCGATGGTTTCGCGGTCAAGAAGGCTGCGCTGACCTCGACCGTATCGGGTCAGGGTGACAAATCGGCCATCGAACAGGCAGCAAACGGCGCCAAGGACAATTGCCCGATCTCGAAGCTGCTGAATACCGAAATCACACTCGATCTGACGATCGCATGATGCGGATCCGCTACGGTTACGACATAACGATCGAGGGTGACGCCCCGCTTTCGCTGCTGCTGCAAATGTCCGTGCGGCCCGAGCGACAGCTGGATTTGCAGGGTATCGAGGAGTTCTCGACCGAGCCGGGCGTCGCCTTTTCCACTTTTGTGGATGATTTCGGCAATTTCTGCCGCAGGCTGTCAGCGCCCGCGGGCAAGTTCAGGATGCGCCAGATTGCCACGATAACCGATAGCGGCCTTCCGGAAGCAGCGTTTGAAGACGCGCAGGAAATGCCGATACAGGCCCTGCCCGATGATGTGCTGCAGTTCCTGCTGCCCTCGCGCTATTGCGATTCCGATCTGCTGATGGGTCCCGCCTGGGATCTGTTCGGCAATGTTGCGCCTGGCTGGAACAGGGTGCAGACGGTCATGGATTGGGTCCACAACCACATCAAGTTCAACTATCAGGATGCCGACGCGACGCGCACCGCCCACGATGCTTTTGAACAGGGCAAAGGGGTTTGCCGCGACTTCGCACATCTGTCGATCGCCTTTTGCCGCGCGCTGAACATTCCGGCGCGTTATGTGAACGGCTATCTTGGCGACTTCGGCATACCTGCCCCACCCGATCCGATGGATTTCGCCGCCTCTGTTCAGGTTTATCTGTCGGGCCGCTGGTGGGATTTCGACCCGCGCAACAACATGCGCCGGATCGGCCGCCTGCCGGTCGGATATGGACGCGACGCGACCGATGTCGCGCTGATCTCCAGCTTCGGGCTGCACCGACTGCTGAATTTCACCGTCATCACCGATGAAATCGATGATGACGGCAATATCATTCCGCCTATGAAAAAGGCGGAATAACGGTCAATACGCGACCGACCCCGTGCCAGCGGGCAAGGCCCCGTACGGCAGCCAGACGGTTTTCCACTGCACTGCATGGTCAAGGAAGCTGCGTCCTTGACCCTGCGTGCCCGCCCAATCGCGATTGGCGACTATCCAGACCGGCTTGAGGTTGCCGGTGGATGCCTTTTCCACCGCGTCAGTCCCGTCGGCACCACAAAACCACAGCGCGGCGACGTCATCATGCTGGGCAAGCACCTTGGCCAGTTCGTCCTTCGGGCCCGATACGATATTGACCACGCCACCCGGCAGGTCCGAGGTGTCGAATACCTGCGCAAGATCGAATGCCGCCACCGGATCGTCCTGCGCCGGTATCACCACAACAGAGTTGCCCATGGCAATCGCGGGCGCGACAAGGCTGACGAGGCCCAGAAGCGGCGCATCATTCGGGCAGACCACCCCCACCACCCCGAAGGGTTCCGGGATCACATTGACCAGGTAGCCGGGCTTGGTCTGGACGTTCAGCCCGTCGAACTTGTCGGCCCAGGCCGCATAATGGAACAGCCGCCGGATCGCGGCATCTACCGCTTTGACGCCGTGCTTCTTCGCCATCTCATCGCGTCGCAGCGAAAGGTTCTCGGCAATGAAATACAGAACCTGCGCGCGGGCGTGACCGCCCATGGAGGCCCATTTTCCGGCCTTCTTCGCAGCCTCGACCGCATTGCGGATATCCTTGCGATTGCCGAAGGGCACCAGATCGCCCGAGGCCGCGCGATAGCTGGCCCCGCCATCGGGGCGCTTCTGCGCGCCGCCGATATACAGCTTCTCGGTCCGGTTCATGCCGCCCGCCGGGCCGCTGCCCTCATTCATCACCGTCAGCGCGCCGATGGTGCTTTCCTTGGCCGGCTTCACCGTCGGCCCCGCCAGATAATCCAGAAGGCCCGCGCGCCCGCCCTCGCGGCCGTAACCGGATTCGCGCATTCCCCCGAAGGGCGCGGCCGCGTCGAACATGTTGGCGCCATTGATCCAGACCACACCGGATTTCACCTGCGCGGCCAGATCCGTGGCCACGGTGGCGCTTTCCGACCAGATCTGCGCAGCCAGACCGTAGCGGGAATTATTCGCCAGACTGATGGCCTCATCGGCGGTCCGGAAGGTGGTCAGCGTGGCGATGGGCCCAAAAATTTCTTCGGTCCAGACAGGGTTTGCGGGCGATACTTCACGCAGATAGCCCGGTGCGACATAGCAGGCCTCGCCCGCCTGCCCGCCGATCAGATCGGCCCCGGCCTCAACCGCCTGACGGATGATGCCGATAATCCGGTCCTTCTGGACCGGATCGACAATGGCGCCGACATCGGTCGATTTATCCAGGGGCGGTCCCAATCGCAGCGTCTTCATGCGGCGCTGCAACAGGCCCTCGAAGCGGTCGGCCACCGCCTCGGCCACCAGAATGCGGGAACCTGCGCAGCAGACCTGCCCCTGATTGAACCAGATGGAATCGACGACGCCTTCCACGGCGGCATCCAGATCGGCATCCTCCATCACGATGAAGGGGGACTTTCCGCCCAGTTCCAGCGTCAGCCGCTTGCCCGTCCCGGCGGTCGCAGCGCGAATGGCGCGCCCGACCTCAGTTGAACCGGTAAAAGCAATCTTGTCCACATCCGACGCGACAATCGCCGCGCCCGTCGCGCCGTCGCCAGTGACGATGTTGACGACGCCTTTCGGCAACCCGACTTCCTGACAGATTTCCGCAAAAGCCAGCGCCGTCAGCGAGGTATACTCTGCCGGTTTCAGCACCACCGCATTGCCGGCAGCAATAGCCGGCGCGATCTTCCAGGCCAGCATCAGCAGCGGGAAGTTCCAGGGGATGATCTGGCCCGCCACGCCGATGGCGGTATGGGCCGGGAATTCTTCGGCCATGATTTCGGCCCAGCCGGCGTGATGATAGAAATGCCGCACCACCAGCGGAATATCGGCATCGCGGCTTTCACGGATCGGCTTGCCGTTGTCCAGCGATTCCAGCACCGACAGGAAGCGTTCTCGCTTCTGGATCGTGCGGGCGATGGCATAGAGGTATTGCGCGCGGTCATAACCCGAAAGACCGGCCCATTTCGGTTGCGCCTTGCGCGCCGCCCTGACCGCCGCCGCCACATCTTCGGCAGAGCCTTGCGTCACCTCGGCCAACAGATCGCCGGTCGAAGGGTCGCGGCTGGCGAATGTCTCGCCCGGCTTGGTGAAGGCTCCGTCAATGAAATGGCCGAACCTGCCTTGCTTTTTCAGCCAGTCGCGCACCGCGCCCGAATCCTCGACCGAAGGGCCGTATTCCATCGTCTCCATGATGTCGCTCACAGTCGGCATATTATCCTCAGGCCATGGTCAGGCGATGGGCCGCAGCATAGCGGCCGGTGACGTGATGACTGATCTGGCGTTCCAGATCACCCAGAAGAGAGCTGGCGCCTATGCGGAAAAGGTCGGGCGACAGCCAGTCGCGGCCCAACTCCTCTCGCATGAGCACTTGCCAGCTGATCGCGTCCTTGGCGGTTTTCAGTCCACCCGCAGGCTTGAAGCCGACCTTGTGGCCGGTCTGGTCCTGATAGTCACGGATGGCGCGACACATGACCAAGCTGACCGGAAGGGTCGCATTGACGCCTTCCTTGCCCGTCGAGGTCTTGATCCAGTCGGAACCCGCCTGCATGGCGACATGGCTGGCACGCGCGACATTTTCCAGCGACTTCAGATCGCCGGTGGCCAGGATCGCCTTCATCTTCGCGGTCCCGCAGGCCTCGCGCATGACGCGCATTTCGTCATAAAGCGCTGTCCAGTTGCCCTGCAGCACATGGGCGCGGGTGATGACGATGTCGATTTCATCCGCGCCCTGATCGACGGCGTAGCGGATCTCGGCAAGACGCAGGTCCAGCGGCATCAGCCCGGCCGGAAACCCGGTGGCGACACTGGCCACCGGCACGCCGGAGTTGCCTAGCGCGCGTTTTGCCGCCCCGACCATGGTGGGATAGACGCAGACGGCACCTGTGGTCAGACCTTCGACGCCCATCGCCCTCAGCAGGTCCGGCGCAATGGGCTGGCGCGCCTTGGCGCACAATCTTGCGACGCGATCCTCGGTATCGTCGCCAGCCAGTGTCGTCAGATCGATGCAACGCACCGCATTCAGCAGCCAGGCCGCCTGATAGTCCTTCTTGATCGAGCGCCGCGCCGGCAGCGTCGCCGCCCGTCGCTCGACGGCAGGCGTATTGATGCGGATCTGATCGAACCATTCCGGCGTCAATTCCGTTCCCGGATTTCGCGAAGCAGTAGTCGCCATGATTTTCCCTTGCGATTCAGACGCTCAAACTAGCCGAAACGTTGGCCGCCGGGCAAGGGCAGGCTTACTTTCGCGGCTTGCCCTTCCAGGTGTCCAACCAGCCGGTAAATCCTTCGCGGGCCTCGTTGAACTCGGTCGACACACGATCCATCGCGGCGTCCGCGCGCGCATCCGCATCGTCGACCGCCTTGGACACGCGGCGAGCGGCAGGATCGATGGTGCGTTGCCGGAACTGGTTCCACATCCGCCAGAGCAACGTCAGCAACCCGCCCAGAACGGCAAGGATCAGCATCGCAGGCCAGTTCAACGGCGAGTCATTCGGGCCAGACACCACCTTCATCGAAATCGCATTCGGATAGATCGAGAACATCGGAATCCGCCAGCCATAGCCGGTCACGCTGACCCACTGCGGATTGGCCGCGTCCGAGCGGAAATTCGTCGCCTCTGCCTGCAGGTTCGAGCTGTCATATTTGAAGTAGGGCGGCCAGATCCATCCAGTGTCCTCGTTGCGGTAAACGAAAACCTTGTCGTTCGGCCGCACCGCCTCGATGAAGCGGATGTCGCGCTGACCGGCTGCGTTTTCGACGGTGCCGGTGTCGTTGGCAGCGTAAAACATGGCGTTGGCGCCGATATCGGTCAGCCGGTTGTAGGTATTCGTGACGCGCAGCGTGTTCTTGCTGGGCAGCGCGTAATCCAGGAACAGGAACACGGTGACCCCCAGCAATACGCCCAGGACGACTTTTACATAATGCATGCGATGCATCTCCTTACTGCACGTTCACATACCAGGCGATCACTCCGATAAGGATCGTCGGCACGATAAAGACCAGCCCGACCAACCGGGCTTTGAGCGTCTTCTGAAATCCAACCATCGAACGCCGTACGAAGGTTCTTCGTTCCGGGCTGTCGCCCACGAGATCCGGGTGCCGGCGGTCCCATTCGTTTTCCAAGGCTTCCTTCTTGGTCGAACGCAGGTAGATCGACAGAAGAAGATAGAAGATCGCCTCGATCAGAAACAGGAAGACCATCAGGCGCAAAAGAACCAGCATCAGTTACCCCATGGTCCGCGGAAGGTCTGGCTTCGGCCCCGATCGGGCTGCCTGTCCTGCTGCGGCGCGACCTTGGCGCCGCGCCAGATATCGGCGGTTTCGGTCAACCGCGTGCCGTGGTCGCTGCGCGCCCTGCCCCAGGGACCTGCGGCTGGCTCTGTCGTCGGGGCGGCGGGCTCGACCATGCCGGGTTCGGGCCCGAACAGGGCGTCGCGGGTGCCCTGCTTGTCAATCTGGTATTCGCGCGCCAGCTGGTTCGCGACATATTCCTTCTTGCCGTCATCCCAGGTCTGGTAACGCTTGTAGAACAAGGGCTTGTGCATGATGAACAGCGCACGCACATCATGCGGCGCCAGTTCGGTCAGCATCTGATTGACCAGATCGCGGGCCGGGCCGGCACTGGCGCGGATGGCATAGAAATAGGCCGGGCTGGCGCTGTCGATGACCGGCCAGGCGCCGCCGTCCTCGGCATAGCGCAGCAGGGCGGACAGGCCGCGCACCTCGTCCGGCAGGCCCGCGCCCATGCGGGCCGCGGCCCGGCGCAGCGCAGATCGTGTGCCGTCGCCGGCATCTATCCCCAGTTTCGTGGCGGCGTCGACAAGAATGAAGTCGATCTTCTGGCGCAGGATCGCCGCCCCATCCGCGCCCTTGGCGGTAATGATGGGTTCCGCCAAGGCATTGCGCGCCAACCACATGGCGACGGCATTGGTATCCTGCAGCGCGATCATCTTCACACCGGGCAGATCGGTGTCATGTTGCGGGTCGGTGAAAATGGCCGGATCCGTGAAGATCATCGCCTTTTCACGCGGACTGCGGAACACATAGACGCCGCCGAACAGCGAGGTCCAGAAATCCGGTACTTCATATTCGCCCGCGTCAAGGTGGATCGGGTTGCGGATCACATCGCCGGTTTCCTTGGCCTGCTCGATCATCCGCGCGATCAGCACATCGTCATACCAGGCGTCCGGTTCCTTGCGGAAGCGGTCGATCAGCGCGGTCAGCCTGTCCGCACCCGCGACATGATTGCCGGTTGTATCGGCACTGATGCGAATTCGGTTGATCTGCATGAGATCGCCGGGATTGCGCACCTGCCAGACCATATCGTCCATCTCGCCCACGACGGCATCGCGCGCGGTCAGGCTGAACAACTGGCTTTCATTGTCATGGATGAACTGCTTGAGCAACTCACGCAGGACCGACAGATCGGCATTTAGCAGCGGTGCGGTCTTCTGTTCGGTCGTCAGCAAGATGAACTGGCGATGCGCGCCTTCGGGGTTCAGGTAATCCATATCCCCGATCTCGTCCCCGATCTCGGGCGAGTATCCCGCCAGATCGACATGAAACTCGCTCAGCGCGGTCTCCTTGCCCGTGACCAGCTTCAGCGCCCGGTTATAGCGCGACACCCATGCCGGGCTGTCCACCCGGATCATGTTCCCGAACATCAGGCCTTTTTCGATGAGACGTTTCATGAGGTCACCCTAGCATTGTGTCCGGTGCATATGCAGGCATCGAGATCATTGCAGATTCGCCCTCACCGCTGTTCCGGATGCTACCAGCATGACCATGTTACCTGCAGCGGATAACTCGACATAGTCGAGGTCAACTCCAATCACCGCATTCGCCCCTACTGCATGAGCCTCCCGTTTGAGTTCCATCAGTGTCGTCTTTCGGGCATCGCGCATTGCGGCCTGCACAGCTTTGGAGCGACCGCCGACCACGTCACGCACACCAGCGAAAAGATCTTTGAAGAGGTTAAGCCCGTAAGCGCATTCGGCAGTGACGATCTCAATTCTTTCGATGACGTCGATATTGGAGGCTGCTTCAGTTGTCAGAATAACCTTCGCGACATCGACATCTGTTGCCGCTTGCCGCTCGGCCTCGTCTCTTTGTGCAATTGTTTTCGCTTCCTCGATTTCACGCTCGCGGGCAGCCACGACTTGATAACAATCACCGCAGGTCGAGCCTACCATTCTGTATCGGCTGATGTTTTTTCCACAGTTTGCGCAAATCATACTGCCTCACCCCGATACCGCTTCTGCGCCTCGGCCATGCGTTCCATGTTGCGCACCGCCTCCTCGATCGCCGTCTCGTCGCTGCTGTCGGCATAGCGCCATTCGCTGTCGGCATAGCGGTTGATTTCCTGGGCGATCATTTCCTTTGTGATCGGCTGGCGCAGGGCCTCGATCATTTCCAGCTTCTTCTCATAGGGCTGGTGCATGAAGGGTTCGGGCGAGGTGAACCACTCATCCGGCATGTCGAAATCCATCGAGCGCGCCTTGATCGCGTCGGTGATGTTCTTGATGGCGCGGCCGGTGAAACGTTCGTCCGCGACGCTGATCGCGTGAAGATAGGTGCCGAATTCGGCCAGCGTGTCCAGCGGTCCGGTTTCGGCGGTGACGTCGGACCAGACCTTGGCAAGCCCGGCTTCCTGCGGCTGGTTGTGCTTTTCCAGACTGTCGGCGACGGCCGTTTTGATCACCTGCGCCTTCATCAGGTCGTGATCGCCGACCGGGATCTGGTGGCGCTTGCCCAGAAGCAGGGCGAGGATGTCGATATAATCGGCCTGCGTCTTCGGCCCGTCGATCAGGAAGCGCGCGCCTGCCCGCTGGCGCAGCGCGTCGTCGATGGATTCGGCATAGTTCGAGAACATACCGAATGTCGCATTGCCGCGCACGATGGTGCTGGCGCCTGCAAACGCCTCCATCAGCACGGCGGTGATTTCCTGCTGGCCGCTGGAGGACTGCTTGTCGCCACGCTTGCCGGCGATCTGGTCGATATCGTCGATTGTGCCGAACCCGATCACGCCGGGGTCGATCACGTTATTGATAAAGGCGCGCGCGTTCTGGCCCGATTTACCCTGATAACTGTCGACATTGTCGATGCTGAGGTTCGCATAGCGGAAGGGATAGCCCGCGACGGTGCAGTAATCGTTCAGCAGGCCGGCCATCATCTGGATCAGCGTCGTCTTGCCGGTGCCGGGCTTGCCGTCGCCGAGGAAGGTATAGATGAACCCGCCCAGTTCCACGAACGGGTTCATGCGGCGGTCGAAATCGTAAGCGACCAGCATTCGCGACAGGCGCATCATCTGGTGCTTGGCGATGGCGTTGCCGACGACTTCCTCGGGCGTCTTGAAGGCCAGCTGCACGGGCTTGCCGCGCGCCTTGGTCGCGGGGGCATAGCCTGCGATGGGGAAATCATCGGCGGCCACGCGCCAGCTTCCGCCGGTGAATGCGCCGGTGCGGGGGGCGGCGTCTGCACGCGCCTGCACGGCGGCCGACAGGGCCTCGGCATAGGCAAGCACAGTGGTGATCAGGGTCTTGTCGTCATTCGCCGCACGGGCGAGGTTCTGATCCAGTTCCCACAGCGCGCCCTGCAGCGCGGTCGAGGGGTTGTCGGTCAAAATCTCATCGGCCGTTATCGCCTCGACCTGTTCGGGACCGGCATGTTCGGCCAGAAGGAACGCCGTCGCATTGCCAAAGACCGACAGCGCGGCCAGCGATTCAACTGCCAGCAACTCGGCGAATTCGCCACGTTTCTCGGCCGGAAGACGACCTTCCAGATTGGCGCGTTTCAGCTCTGCCGCGCCTGAACGGGCGGAAACCTCGTCTACGACGGCCAGCGAAATGGCAATGGCACGGCGCAACACGCGGGCCACGGTCGCGGCGGCCGGCGATGGCAGATCGTCACCGCCCACGCTTTCGATCCTGTCTATGATCTGGATGCCATCGGCACGCTGGGTCGAACGCCCGGCCAGCCCCGGCGTGGTCGAACGAAAGCGCGTCGTGCGCGGAATGCCTGGCGAGCGTTCGGGCCGGGCGGCAGGCGCGCCTGCCTTCCCCAACCGGGGTGCATGGTCAAATCCGCTGAGCAGCGACAGGGCCTGTGCATAATGGGCACGGATTTCGCCCTCGGGCAGTTCCATTTCGTTACGAGCGTCCATTCAGTCCTCTTTAATCCACAATCCGGGGTAATCGGTAACAAATCCATCGGCATCGACGGTCAGTTCGGCGTCAAATCCAACCGAAGAATAGTGCCAGCTGCCGCCCGTCCGGCGATAGCGCTGCGGCAGCCGCTTCAGCTTTCCGTCAGACGGGTCGAGCCAGACCGCCGCCAGATCCGCAGTATCTGCGCCCTGTTGGCGCAATCGCCGGATCGGCAGTGTGTTGGTGGCGGGGCTGAAGCCCAGATCGATATCCTGCAAACCGTGAAATTCGGCAAGCGCCTCGCCGTTCAGACGCCATTCACCACTGTCGTGCCGGTGGATCGACAAACTCAATTCGTCGGCGCCGACCCGACCCTGCACCCGGACAGATCGTGTAATCCATCCGGCATCGCAGGTAACAAGATAGCTGAGATGCGCCGGGCCCTTGGGATCAGCCCAGACCGCAACGCCGCTGAGCCCGGGAAAATCGCCCTCGTGCAGCAACCGGCAGGCCTCATGGCCGGGAACATCCAGCCGACGCCAAAGGATCTGAGGATCACCCGCCATCAGCGATAGGCCGTCACGCGGCCGCCGGGCAGCGGGACATACTTGCGGATCTTGCGAAAACCCGGCGGGTCCAGCTCGGCCAGCGACTGATAGGGCCGCGCCGGCAGGACAAGCGCCCGCTCGACAGCGCTTGCGCCCTGCCCCGCCCCGCCGAGACCCAGCGGATCAAGCTTGAATATCTGCCGCTCCGCGACGCCGAAAAATCCGGTGGTCTCCATCGTCGCGCGTTCAGCCTGCAGGTCTTCGATAGTCAGCGCAACTGCCCAATCCTCGCCCGAAGGTGCGCGGGCATTGTCCAGCACGTTGCGGATCGGCCCTTCCTGCGTGGTGAACTGCTGCGAATAGATTGGCCCCATCAGCATCCGGCGCAGCCGGAACGGGTGAAGCTTGTCAAAGTCGCGGTCGAACCCCTGTGCAATGGTCAGCAGTTGCAAGGTCGTCACCGATTGCGCCATCAGATGGGCCTGCACCTCTGGCCAGCGCTTATTGTCATCGGCAAGCGGCCGGCGGCCCGAGTCGTCGCAATCCATCAGGTAGACGACCGGAAGATTCAGTTGGCTGTCATAGACGGCCCAATGAATCAGCCAGCGGCGCCGATTGCCCGCATCCGACAGCCAATAGGCGTTCGGATGCATCTGCGGCCAGAACAGCCCCCCCTTGGCCAGCGTCTCGTAATACAGGCGTTGCGACATGGCATATTGCAGCCGCGTCGGGATGGTCAGGTCGCCGACGATCTGGCGGATCATGTCATCCCTGATCTGCTGAGTATCGGCACTGCGCGCCAGGTGATCGCTTGCCTGCGCCGCATCCGCCGCCATCTGCGCCAGCTCTGACCAGATGGGATAGCCGGATTCGTGGACATCGATTGTCAGGAACTTGCGCAACGGCCCCTCGACCCGTCCCGACACAAGGTACTTCATCGACAGCGCATCGGCCGAGCGGACCATCGCAAGCAGATAGGACCCGATCACATCAACTTCGGTCTGCGTGAACAGCCTGTCGCGCACCATCTCGTTCAAGACTGCCGGCAGCGTTGCGGAAATCAGGCGCAACTTCTCGAAATAGCGCCGCGCGATCAGATCATCCTCGATCTGGCGGTGATCGGCGTCAAGCGTGCCGGTGCGGTCGTCACTCATCGCTGATCCCTCGCCGGCCCAGCCGGTTTCTGACACCACAAGATCGGCTTCGCAAGAAACGTGGATACGCGCGCGCTCATCATATCTCCCCTCTCATTCATCGCGGCCAAAGCCAGCATCCAGCGGCGCGGAAAATGCAACACGAACCCGATCAGTGTCGCGATCAGGACGGGCGCTGAAAACAACACCCCGATGACCGCATTCGCGACAAACACCACCAGAAACCACAATCCCGCAACAAGCAGCGGCCCGAAACAGGCCGCCGACAGCCCAACAAACACGGCCTCGGCCAGCCCGTCGCCCTGCCAGCGCTGCCACAGACCCGCCAAAAGACCCGATGCGGCAGCACAGGCAAGCGCCACCCACCCCAACCGCCGGCGATCCCACTGGGTCACAGGAAGATCAGGGACCGCTTCGGGGGAAGGTTCGGGCATCACTCTCAGCTCATCGCTTTCGTCAGGGCGATCATGCGTCGGGGTTTAACGCCCAGACACGAAGGTCCTGCGCTCAGCCGCCATAAAGATTGCTGTCGTGTTTCTTTACGATCTCGCTGAAACGCCGCGCGAAACGTTCGTCCGCCTTGGCCTTTTCTTCCAGCACCTTGCGGGCAAAGACCATGTGATCGCCGTGCGCTTCCAGCATGTCGGCCATGCGGTCGTTGGTGGCGGTGCCGATGGCGGCCATCTGGGCCTGCGCTTCCTGATCGGTTTTCACGCCGATCTCGTTGATACGGTGGGCCACATCCTGCTGCTGCGCGGTTTTCAGCGATTTGGTCAGCGCATCGTACAGAACCACGCGCTGCTTGGTATCCGTCTGCAGCTTGTTGATCAACACCATCTGGGTGGCCGCCTGATTCTGCAAAGAATCAACCCAGGTCTTGCCAGCCTCGATGTAGCGTTCCAGGGTCTGCGACTTCGCCAGTGCGACCTGTTCGTCCTGCACAAGCGCGTTATGTTCCTTGTTCGCATTCGCCAGCTCGGTCTCCAGCCGGGTGCGGTCGCTGGGATCGGTCGTGCTGGCAACCTTGTTTTCAAGCTCGATCAGTTGCGGGTCCATGGCGGCGATCCGTTCGCGCAGGGATTCCAGCGTGGCGACGGTCGCCTCGCGCTCGTCCAGGGTTCCCGTCAGGTTGGTTTCGACCTGATTTTTCTGCGTGTTCAACTCGTCAAGCTGCCCTTGCAGCAAGCGCGTGATGACGTCGGATTTGGAGATCAGATCCTGCAGCTTGTCGTCGATCGAGGCGGTGCGCAGACGCTCCTGCCGCATGGCCTCGGACTTGCCGCCGGCAAAAATTCCGACAAACTTCTCCCACCCGGTTTTCGACCGCATCTGATCGAAGTCCTTGGAAAAGCCGGCGGTCACATCGTCCAGCCCCATGATCAGCTCGGCGATATTGGCATTCATCGCCTCGGTATGGGAATGGACATCGGCCAGCGTGGCATTTGCGATATCAATGCCGGGTTCGGCCACATCCGCGCGCGCAGCAGCCTGATCAAGCCGGCTCGTCACCTCGGCCATCTTCTGTTGTGTCAGCGTGATTTGCTTCTGTGCTTCGGTCATTTGCTGGTCGAGCGATGCCATCGAACTTTCCCCTAATACTCGGTTAACAAAACTTTAGGCTCTAACGCGGGGCATACAATACCCGTTCCGATAAATCGAGCCTTCTGGACAGCGATCCCCACTCGGGTCACAGTCGCGGCCATGGAAGATCTGAACACCGCAATTCTCTCTCGCCGCGACGATCTGATCAGGCTGACGCAGGACCTGATCCGCATCCCGACGCTGAACCCGCCGGGACAGCATTACCGCGATATATGCGAATATCTGGAGGCGCGACTGGCGCCCAAAGGATTTGCCTGCGAACTGGTCCGGGCCGCTGGCACGCCCGGCGACAGCGCACGTTATCCGCGCTGGAACCTGATCGCGCGCAAAAACGGGACGCGATCAGGGGAATGCGTGCATTTCAACAGCCATCACGATGTCGTGGAAGTTGGTCACGGCTGGACACGTGACCCTTTCGCCGCCGAACATGCGCCCGACGAAGACCGCATCTATGGCCGCGGCGCCTGCGACATGAAGGGCGGGCTGGCGGCATCAATTATCGCGGCCGAGACCTTCGCGGAAATCTGCCCCGATTTCGCGGGCCGCATTGAAATTTCGGCCACAGCGGACGAGGAAACCGGCGGCTACGGCGGTGTCGCTTATCTGGCCGAACATGGTCATTATGACGACGTCCAGCACGTCATCATTCCCGAACCGCTGCACAAGGACCGCATCTGCCTTGGTCATCGCGGCGTCTGGTGGGCCGAGATCGAGACCCATGGCCGCATCGCCCACGGCTCGATGCCGTTCTTGGGCGACAGCGCCATCCGCCACATGGGCGCCGTGCTGGAGGAGATGGAGCAGACGCTTTGGCCGCTTCTGGCCGGCAAGCGCACCGAAATGCCGGTCATCCCCGACGGCGCTCGCTCCTCGACGCTGAACATCAATTCCATACATGGCGGAGAGCCGGATCTCGGCCCCGATTTCACCGGCCTGCCCGCCCCTTGCGTCCCCGACCGCTGCCGCATCACCATCGACCGCCGCTTCCTGATCGAGGAAGACCTGTCCGAGGTGAAGGCCGAGATCACCGCCCTGATGGAACGCATCCGCGCCCGCCGCCCGAATTTCCGCTATGAAATTCGCGACCTGTTCGAGGTCATCCCCTCGATGACCGACCGCGACGCGCCCGTGGTGCGCACCACCGCCGCCGCGATTGAACGCGTGCTGGGCATACAGGCCGGCTATGTCGTCAGCCCCGGCACCTATGACCAGAAGCATATCGACCGCATCGGCAAGCTGCATAACTGCATCGCCTACGGGCCCGGCGTGCTGGAAATGGCCCATCAGCCCGACGAATGGATCGGGGTTAATGACATGCTGGATTCCGCGCGCGTCATGGGGTTGGTGTTGGCAGATTTGTTGACCGTTAATCAATAGGACATTTTCCATGCAACCACCTGAGAAGGCATATGATCTTTACGTCCTGGCCGAGTCTGCGACAGAACCTGACGGACAGAGCCGCCACGACGGCTGGTGCTTCGGACTGCCGCCCGGCATCACGCCCGAGGAATGGCCTCTGGACCCTGCCACGGGATATCCGTTGCAGCACGGTTTCACGCTGCTCCTCCCCGAGGAATTTCGCTGCCACGGTCCCGACATCGTTGCGATCAGCTTCTTCGGGACGGCGGCAGACCACAATGATGGCGGCCCCGTCACCAACCGGGCCGTCGAGGCTGCACTGGCAAGCAAAGACGCCCCCGCTGATCCCGCCTTGCTGCCCTTCTGGCAGGCGTTTCAGCGCCAGCATCCCCGCCTGCATCGCATGCAGGACATCCTTTACTGCAACTACGCGGTGATCCTGCTGACCCGGCAGGAATTCGACGCGCCCTTCACCCGCCCGCCGGCGCCGGTCAACAGCCCGCGTCTGGACGACGTTCCACCGCCCCGCTGGCTTTCGGAAGGCGGCGCAGCAGCACGGAACTCCATGAATTACTCGCCCTTGCCGCAGAAAACCGACCATCTTGGTTCGATGGCGGCCCTGGGGGGCGAACATGCGATGCTGGCCGATCAGATCGCAAACTGTGCGCTTCTGCCGTTCAACCGCGCGCTGAAACTGGTGCCGCGCGCGCAGGACCCGAATGCCGGCAAGGTTCCAATGGAAAGCTGGGCGTCAGCCGAGGATGGATCGGGCTATCAAAGCTTCTTCTACTGGCTGAACGACAAGCCAGGTGCCGAGAACTATCGGGAGCATGACTGGGCCCAGGGCCACCAGATCAATCATCTTGGCGGCACGATGCGGCCCGTTCAGGCAGTGCCGGAAGGCATCGGCCCGTTCTATGTCGAGTTCGAGGAATATCTGGGCGGGTTCAACTTCGGCGGCGGAAACGCGCAGCTTGATTTCCAGAACATGATTTTCGACTGGGCTTGCGGCTGACTGCCGCAAAGACCGGCCATGTCAGACGTCAAGGTCGGCGCCGCCCCGCCCGCCGACACGACGGCCGATCAGGCGTATTTTCTGGACGCCGCGCGGGTTTGGCCCTAGGGTCGGTCAACATCATTCCATCTGGCGAGAGGAGCTGTGCCATGAAACTGGTATCCACCGTCGATATCGACGCCCCGCCCGAAAACATCTATCCGCTGTTCCTGAATGCCACGATGGACAAGCGCATCCCGCTGGCTTTTCGCTTCGGACTGCCCAAGGCCGTGTCCTGTTCGATCATCGAAGGCGATGGCGGGGTCGGCAGCATTCGGCGCTGCATCACGACGCGCGGCTTCATGGATCAGGTCATCGAAGGCGCTGAACCAAACAGCCGCTTCGCCTATCGGCTGATCGACAGTGACTATTGGGGGCAGGCCTTCATCGGCCATGTCGCGGACGAAATCACGCTGGAGCCATTGGCAAACGGCCACACCCGCGTTCGCCGCACCACCAGCTTTGACGCCACGGGCATCCTGAAATGGCCGGGCCGCTGGATCATGCGCCTGGGATTTCTGCACGCCCATCGTTACGCCAACGAAAACTGGCAGCGTATCGCATCAGCCTGACGGGCGCAGATCGCAGCTATACAATGTTTAACGCCGACGCATTCGCGCGGGCGCAAGACGTGCTGGATCCCGATGTCCGGCAGTAACTGCGTGCGGTCAGGCGACCTCGACGCCCCAGATCGCCGGCAGAACGTGGTCGCGCGTCAGTGGCGCAAGGATGAATTCCGCGGTCTCCTCTGGCAGGATCCAGCGCGCCTCTTCGATCTCGGATTGCGCGATGAAGTCACCTTCGGTTTCCAACCGATACAACTCGGCGATGACGCGACGCCCCTCCTCATTGGCGGCGACAGCTTCGAACCTGCCGATATAGGTCGCGGCTGATCCGTCGCCCGGCGATAAGGCCAGCTCCTCGGCCAGCTCGCGGTAAAGCGCCACCAGGGGCGCCTCTCCGCTGTCTATTTTGCCGCCGGGCTGCATGAAAGCATTTGTCCCACGCTTGCGCACCAGCAGCGTTGCGCCATCCGATCGCACCAGAGCAGCAGCAGCAATATGAATATCCATGGGTCCCCGAACTCCCATTCCCCGTTTAAAATGAAACCACGCAGCCCGCGAAGCGACAACGCCCAGGCAAGCACGATCAGAAAATCGGGACGTTATCGGCCGAATTTCGCCTATATTGCCGGCGTCATTCCCCATTTTCGGCGCTTTCGCGCCAAACATGCTGCCGCGATTTACTGCTGTCAGCGCGTCTGACCGCCTTTCCCCGCCGCGGCTTTCATGCGAATATGAACGAAATGGCCCAGAGAAGGCCGCAACTTCGGGGCAGTCCATGTCACAGCGCCTGTCGCTTTCTGCGATCGTGATCGTCTTTCTGGCCGTTCTGGCCAGCGTCTATTTCGCCTTCGCGGCCATTCAGGGTCCGTCCGGCGTCATGCGCCGTATCCAGTTGCAGGAAGAGACAAAGGAACTGATGGCCGAGCGCGAAGAGTTGCAGGCAGAAGTCGACGCGATGAAGAACCTCACCCATCGGTTATCCGACGAATACCTGGATATCGACCTGCTTGACGAACGCGCGCGCGAGGTGCTGGGCCTTATTCGCCCCGACGAGGTCATCATACGCTAGGTCAAGATCGCGGATTGCAGCCCCTTTGGCGATGCGCTACGGATAGTTTAACGCTGAACTATCCCGCCAGCTTGCAGGAGGAACCCGCATGGCCAGGAAACCCGCAGCCACCAAAAGTGCCGCAGCGACACCAGCAGCGTCCAAGGACACAGCCAGCGCGAAATCCAGCGCCAAGCCGAATGTCTCGAAGGACGAGCTGCTGAAATACTACAAGGACATGCTTCTGATCCGCCGATTCGAGGAAAAGGCCGGCCAGCTTTACGGCATGGGCCTGATCGGTGGTTTCTGCCACCTTTATATAGGGCAGGAAGCCGTCGTCGTCGGTCTGGAAGCCGCAGCCGAAGAGGGCGACAAGCGCATTACGTCTTATCGCGACCACGGCCACATGCTGGCCTGCGGCATGGACCCGAACGGCGTGATGGCCGAACTGACCGGCCGCGAGGGCGGTTATTCCAAGGGCAAGGGCGGCTCCATGCACATGTTCTCGAAAGAGAAGCATTTCTATGGCGGCCATGGCATCGTCGCGGCACAGGTGCCGCTGGGGGCCGGGTTGGCCTTTGCCGACAAGTATCTGGAAAACGGCCGCGTGACCTTCACCTATTTCGGTGACGGTGCGGCGAACCAGGGTCAGGTCTATGAAACCTACAACATGGCCGAACTTTGGGACCTTCCGGTGATTTTCGTCATTGAAAACAACCAGTATGCAATGGGCATGTCGGTCAAGCGCTCGACCAAGTCGACCACGCTTTTCGGGCGCGGCGAGGCCTTCGGCATTCCCGGCGAACAGGTGGACGGCATGGACGTGCTGGCCGTGAAGGCCGCAGGCGAGAAAGCCGTCGCCCACTGCCGCGCGGGCAAGGGTCCCTATATCCTTGAAGTGATGACCTATCGTTATCGCGGCCATTCGATGTCGGACCCGGCGAAATACCGGACGCGCGAGGAAGTGCAGAAGATGCGCGACGAACGCGACCCGATCGAGAACGTGCGTGAATTGCTGCTGCAGGGCAAGCATGCATCCGAAGATGACCTGAAGGCCATCGACAAGGAAATCAAGCAGATCGTGAACGATGCCGCCGAGTTTTCGAAGGAAAGCCCGGAACCGGCGCTGGATGAGCTGTGGACCGATATCTACGCCGAAGTGGCACCCCAGGAAGAAGCGTAAGGGAGGGATCAAGAATGGCTACCGAAATCCTCATGCCCGCCCTGTCCCCGACCATGGAAGAGGGGACGCTGGCGAAATGGCTGAAAAAGGAAGGCGACACCGTATCTTCGGGTGACATCATCGCCGAGATCGAAACCGACAAGGCGACGATGGAATTCGAAGCCGTGGATGAAGGCATCCTCGGCAAGATCCTGATCGAGGAAGGCACCCAGGGCGTCAAGGTCAACACCCCCATCGCGGTGATGATCGAAGAAGGCGAAAGCGCCGACGACATCGCCTCCTCCTCTGCCGCGACGGGCGCATCGTCCGACGAACCGCCTGCCGAACAGGGCAAGGGCGAAAATTCGAAGGACGAGACGGGCGAGACGACATCTGCCGTCGCGAACGTGAAGACGCCACAGCCCGACCGCTCGCCCGACTGGCCCGAAGGCACCAAGATGAAATCCATGACAGTGCGCGAAGCTTTGCGCGAAGCCATGGACGAGGAAATGGCCCGCGACGACACCGTCTTCCTGATGGGCGAAGAAGTCGGCGAATATCAGGGCGCCTACAAGATCAGCCAGGGACTGCTGGAGAAATACGGCCCCAAGCGCGTCGTCGACACGCCGATTTCCGAAATCGGCTTTGCCGGGATCGGCACTGGCGCGGCCTTTGGCGGTCTGCGTCCGATTGTCGAATTCATGACCTTCAACTTTGCCATGCAGGCAATCGACCACATCATCAACTCTGCCGCCAAGACGCTGTACATGTCCGGCGGCCAGATGGGTGCGCCGATGGTGTTCCGGGGTCCGAACGGTGCGGCCGCCCGTGTGGGGGCGCAGCACAGCCAGGATTACGCGGCATGGTATTCGGCCATTCCCGGCCTGAAGGTGGTGATGCCCTACTCTGCCGCCGACGCGAAGGGTCTTCTGAAAACCGCCATCCGCGACCCTAACCCGGTGATCTTCCTTGAAAACGAGGTTCTGTACGGCCGCAGCTTCGAAGTCCCGGATGTCGAAGACTTCACCATCCCCTTCGGCAAGGCCCGCATCGCACGGCAAGGCAAGGACGTGACCATCGTCAGCTTCGGCATCGGCATGTCCCACGCCCTGGAAGCCGCCGACAAGCTGGCCGAGGAAGGCATCGACGCGGAAGTCATCGACCTGCGCACGCTGCGCCCGCTCGATTACGACAGCATCATCGAATCGGTGCAGCGCACGAACCGCCTGGTCACGGTCGAGGAAGGCTTCCCGGTCGGCTCCATCGGCAACCACATTTCTGCCTATGTGATGGAAAACGCGTTCGATTATCTTGACGCGCCGGTCATCAACTGCACCGGCAAGGACGTGCCCATGCCCTATGCCGCCAACCTCGAGAAACATGCGCTGACCTCTGCCGCCGAGGTGATCGAGGCGGTCAAGAAAGTCACCTACAAGTAAGGAGCAAGCGAGATGCCCACAGAAATCCTGATGCCCGCGCTTTCTCCGACGATGGAGGAAGGCACGCTGGCCAAATGGCTGGTCAAGGAAGGCGATACCGTGTCGTCCGGCGACATTCTGGCCGAGATCGAAACCGACAAGGCGACGATGGAATTCGAAGCCGTCGATGAAGGCACCATCGGCAAGATCCTGATCGAGGAAGGCGCGCAGGGGGTGAAGGTGAACACCCCCATCGCCGTGCTGCTGGAAGAAGGCGAAAGCGCCGACGACATCGGCGCATCCTCGGGCGGTGGCGCGGCCAAGGCCGAAGCACCGAAGGAAGACGCCAAGGCCGAAGCGCCGAAAGCCGATACCGGCAAGGATGCCGCCCCCGCCAAGGCCGCGCCCGCGCCGAAATCGGGCGACGGCAACCGGGTCTTCGCATCCCCCCTCGCCCGGCGCATCGCGGCGGAAAAGGGGCTGGATCTGTCCTCGCTGAAAGGCTCCGGCCCGCATGGGCGTATCGTGAAGGCCGATGTCGAAGACGCCAAGCCCGGTGCGAAACCAGCGGCCGCTGCCGCGGGCGATGCACCAAAAGCTGCACCAGCTGCTGCTGCGGCAGCACCTGCCGGTCCCTCGACGGAAACCATCCTCAAGATGTATGCCGACCGCGAGACGGAAGAAGTCGCGCTCGACGGCATGCGCCGCACCATCGCCGCCCGCCTGGGCGAGGCCAAGTCAACCATCCCGCATTTCTACCTGCGCCGGTCGGCCAAGCTGGACGAGCTGATGAAGTTCCGCGCCACGCTGAACAAGCAGCTTGAAGATCGCGGCGTGAAGCTGTCCGTCAACGACTTCATCATCAAGGCCTGCGCGCTTGCCCTGCAAGAGGTCCCGGACGCCAACGCCGTCTGGGCCGGCGATCGGATCCTGAAGCTGAAGCCTTCCGATGTGGCCGTGGCCGTCGCCATCGAAGGCGGATTGTTCACCCCGGTCCTGAAGGACGCGCAGCAGAAAACGCTGTCGACCCTCTCGGCCGAGATGAAGGACCTGGCCAACCGCGCCAAGAACAAGAAGCTGGCCCCGCATGAATATCAGGGCGGCAGCTTCGCGATTTCGAACCTCGGCATGTTCGGGATCGAGAATTTCGACGCGGTCATCAACCCGCCCCACGGCGCGATCCTCGCCGTCGGCTCGGGCATCCAGACCCCGGTTGTCGAAAACGGCGAAGTGGTGATCCGCAACGTCATGTCGATGACGCTTTCGGTCGATCACAGGGTGATCGACGGCGCCCTTGGCGCGCAGCTTCTGGAAGCCATCGTCAAGCATCTGGAAAACCCGATGGGCATGCTGGCCTGACGACCGGCAAGACAGACACCAGACGGGGGCCTTCGCGGCCCCCGTTTGCATTTCGACCTATGGCACCTTGATAAGCAGGGAATAATCGGCCGGTGTCGCCGACCGGGACAGTTGGAACACCAGAAACTCGACCCTCGATGACGGCGCGGCAAACTCGAAGCTCTCGCGCGCATCGCCTACATCAATCACCGAGATCGCGACATTTTTGTCGCCCCCGACCCGGCCGATATAAACGTCCTGCCCCTTGCGAACCGACATCGAATAGCAGTTCTGCTGCTCGGGCTGCACGATGCCGTCGATGAAAGCACCGGATTCGCCGGGATTGAAGCGCACCTCCTGACAGGTTTGCGCCGCGGCCCCTGTCGCAAGGCCGCCCGCCAGGGCCGCCGCCATTAAACCTGATCTCATCTGATCCCTCCATTCCGACAACAAGCGCAGGCGCCCCCGGCATCGGACCACGCCACGGGTTCCTCCCGTACCCTCCTGATCTGCGGTCGATTTTTGGCCGAGGCAGAACATTTTCAGCTTCTCACGGAAACAGCGATCTTGCCCCGTCAAATTTATCTGACTAAAGTCAGGTAAATTTTTTCAAGGTTTCAGATGACCACCGAACAGATCGCCCGCACCCGCCGCTTCTACCGCGCCGTCACCGCCCAGTCGGGCGCGCTCGACACCTCATATCTCGGCCTCGGGCGTCCGCTGGGGCCGGCCCGCGTGCTGAACGCCATTGGCCACGGCATGACAGAGCTGGACCAGATCCGCAGCTATCTGCGCCTCGATTCCGGCCTTCTCAGCCGCTACCTGCGCGGGCTCGAGGATGAGGGCCTCGTGATCACCACGGCCAGCGAAGCTGACAACCGTCGCCGCGTGGCCAGCCTGACCGCAGACGGGCAAAGGGCGTTTCGCGAATATGAACGGCTCGGCGATGCGCAGGCGGCTTCCGTCCTCGCCCGCCACCCCCGACCCGGTGCGCTGCTCGATGCGATGGATCTTGTCGCTACAGCCTTCGGCATAGACCGCCTCAAAATCGAGGTCGTCGCACCCTCTGACCGGCGCGCGCAGACCTGCCTGAAAGCCTTCTATGCAGAGCTGTCGCAGCGTTTCGAACGCGGTTTCGACGTCGCGCTGTCCTGCGACCCGGATCAGACCGACATGACCCCGCCGCGCGGTGCCTTCCTGCTGATGGAAGTGGACGGCCTGCCCATCGGCTGCGCCGGTCTGAAGGGGACGGACAAGGGCTATGCCGAGATCAAGCGCATGTGGATCGCACCCGCCGCGCGCGGCATGGGGCTGACGCATCGCCTGATGCACGCGCTGGAAGACCAGGCCCGCAGCCTTGGCATCGACACCCTGCGACTGGACACGAACAGCGTCCTGAGCGAAGCCTGCGCCTATTACCGCAAGCACGGCTGGACCGAGATCCCGCGGTTCAACCCTGACCCCTATCCCGATCTTTTCTTCGAAAAGAAGCTCTGATGGCTCAGAAATGCGCCTTCGGTTCGTCCGGCTTTCCGGCTGCAATGGCCAGACCGCCTGCGGTCGCGCAGAAGCCGATGGGGAACATGGTGAAGACACCAAAGCCGAAGGCGTAGTAGATCAGCCCTGCCGCCGCCAGCAGCAGCAGCCCGCCCCACAGCGCCCGCGAAATCGCAATCGCGCCGCCCGCGATCGCAAGCAGCGGCGCCAGGAAGCTGGCGGTGCGGATCAGCTCGGCATTGTCGACGCCGCCGAAGGTCTCGGCAAAGGCCGCGTGGCTGCTGGCAAGCTCGGTATAGCCATAACTGAAAAACCCGATCAGCATGGCGATCATTCCGCCAATCACACCAAGCAACATTGCAGCAGTCCGCATCGCGCATCCAGTCCAGACATGTTCGGACGCATTGGCGCGCCCCTGCCGCAAGATGGGTCCGCCGCCGGTCCACTTCAAGCGCCTTCTCGGGTTGGCAGCGCGCCTGACACGCCTAGAATGATCGGCGTTCAACCGGCAGGTCATCATGGCAAGGCTTCATCTTCACATCGGCTTGCCCAAGACCGGCACCACCGCGCTGCAGGCATTCTGTGCCGGCAATGGCAAGCTGCTGGCGTCGCATGGACTGGCCTATTATGCCAGTCGCGGTGACAGTTGCGGCTCGATCGTGCGGGCCATTTCGAAACGTGCGCCGATCGGGCCGCTTCGGGGCGATTTCACGGATTGGCTGTCACGGCAGGAGGGGCGCGATGTTATCGTGTCGGCAGAAGGTTTTGCTGCTTGCAACCCGGAACATGTCTTCTCTGTTTTCGCCGAAGGTCGATGGGACGGCGTCGATGTCATCGGCTATCTGCGCCCGCAAGAGGCATTTCTGGAAGGCTGGTACAAGCAGCTGGTCAAATGGGGCAACAAATGCAGCCTGGACGAATTTCTGCGCCCTCATGCAGAGTTCTGGGGCATGGGCGATTACAGGCCCGCGCTGCGCGCATGGACCGACTGGTGCGCGGCGAACGGCCATCGTCGGCAGTTTCGTGTTTTCGATCCGCGGCAGCTGAAAGGCGGCGACATCTGCAGCGATGTCTTTCATGCGATTGGAAGGCCCGATCTGCCCGTTGCGTCTGTCCAACGCAATCTTTCACCCTCGGCGCAACTGACAGGTCTTTACCTGCGCCTTCCACCGGTCGAGCGGTTGCAACAAATCAACCGCGTCATGGTGGCGTCAGGTCATCCGGCCGCAACAGGCAGCGGTGACCTGTTGGACGCTGCAACCGTCGCCCTGATCCGCAACCACTACGCCGCCGCAAACGCGGAAATCCGCAACGACCACTTTCCCGGTCATTCGCGCCTGTTTTCAAACCCGCCAGCGCCCGGACCCGCGCCGGACCCGTCGGGGCTGGACCTGCTGCTGATTGAAACGCTGGCAAAGATGCGCGGGCCCGACGTGGCAGCGCGGGCCCGCCTGGCGCTGCGGGTCTAGGCCATCATCTCCTTGGTGGCCGTCAGCTTAAGATCGGGATGGTCGCGGGTGACGCGGTCGATATCCCATTGCAGCCGCGTCAGATAGACCAGATCGCCATCGTGATCGCTGGCCATATGCTGCTTGTTGGCATTTGCGAAGGCCTCGACCTTCTCCTTCGGGCCGGAAAGCCAGCGCGCACTGGTGAATTGCGATCCCTCGAAACGGACGGGGATGCCATATTCCAGTTCGATCCGGCTGGCCAGCACCTCGAACTGCAGCGCGCCGACGACGCCGACGATAAAGCCGGATCCGATCTGCGGCTTGAAGACTTTTGCGGCCCCTTCCTCGGCGAATTGCATCAGCGCTTTTTCCAGATGCTTGGCCTTCATCGGATCGGTCGCGCGAACAGACTGCAGCAATTCGGGCGCAAAAGACGGAATGCCCGTGAACCGCAACGCCTCGCCTTCGGTCAAAGCATCGCCGATGCGCAATTGGCCGTGGTTCGGGATGCCGATGATGTCGCCGGCCCAGGCTTCTTCGGCAAGTTCGCGGTCGGCAGCCAGAAACAGGACCGGATTGCTGATCGCCATCGGCTTTTTCGACCGCACATGCAGCAATTTCATGCCCCGTTCGAAATGCCCCGAGGCAAGTCGCACGAAGGCCACGCGATCGCGGTGTTTGGGGTCCATATTGGCCTGAACCTTGAATACGAAACCCGTGACCGGTCGCTCTTCGGGCCCTATCTCGCGGTCGGCGGCGTCCTGTGGTTGCGGTTCGGGGCCGAAACTGGCGATACCGTCCATCAGTTCGCGCACACCGAAGCTGTTGATGGCAGAGCCAAACCAGATCGGCGTCAGGTGCCCTTCCAGGAATGACTGACGGTCGAAAGCAGGCAGAAGTTCACGCGCCATCTCGATCTCTTCGCGCAGCTTTGCAAGCTGCTCGGGCGGGATGTGATCGGCCAGCTTCGGGTCGTCGATACCCGAGATCTTTACGGTTTCCGCAACCTTGTTACGGTCGGCCCGGTCCATGATTTCCAGCCGATCGTTCAGCAGGTCGTAAGCCCCGATGAAGTCGCGCCCCGTCCCGATGGGCCAGCTGGCAGGTGCGACATCAATGGCCAGGTTTTCCTGAATTTCGTCTATGATCTCGAACGTGTCGCGGCTTTCGCGGTCCATCTTGTTACAGAAGGTCAGGATCGGCAGATCGCGCAGGCGGCAGACCTCGAACAGTTTCCGGGTCTGGCTTTCCACCCCCTTTGCCCCGTCGATGACCATGATCGCGGCATCCACAGCAGTCAGCGTGCGATAGGTGTCTTCCGAAAAATCGCTGTGGCCGGGCGTATCCACAAGGTTGAAGCGGTAATTGCCAAAGTCAAACGACATGGCCGAGGCAGAGACCGAAATCCCTCGATCCTGTTCCATCTTCATGAAGTCGGAGCGCGTGCGCCGCGCCTCGCCCTTGGCACGGACCTGACCGGCCATCTGAATGGCGCCACCGAACAGAAGAAATTTTTCGGTCAGGGTGGTCTTGCCGGCATCGGGGTGGCTGATAATGGCAAAGGTGCGGCGGCGCGCGACTTCGGCGGGCATGGTTGCGCTGTTGCTGGACATGGGCGGAATCCTTTCCTGACCGCGCCATCTATCCTGCCCACAAACAAAACGAAAGCCCGTCTGCCGCAAGATGCGCGCCCCAAAGGCCGAAGGCACCCGGCATGAGATGGGCAGCAAGTCGCTGATCACGCGGATTATTGAGACGAAACAGGGAACGGATCAGGCGCTGATTGGTTGACTCGGGAATTTGATGAACGCAATCTGACCCGCATCTAACGAGGTGACTGATGAGTGACACGACCCTGACACGCATGGATCTGGCCGAAGCCGTCTTTCGCGAGGTTGGATTGTCACGCCACGAATCCGGCCAGTTGGTGGAAAGCGTCCTGACGCATATTTCGGACGCGCTCGTGAAGGGTGAGCAGGTCAAGATCTCGTCTTTCGGGACCTTCTCGGTTCGGGACAAAAACGAACGCATTGGCCGAAATCCCAAGACGGGCGAAGAAGTTCCGATTACGCCGCGGCGGGTGCTGAGCTTTCGACCCTCGCACCTGATGAAGGATCGCGTCGCGGACGGCAACAAGTCCTGACATGAAAAAAGCGGCCGAGGCATTCCGATCCATTGGCGAAGTTTCGCAACTGGTCGGTGTTGCGCCGCACGTGTTGCGCTACTGGGAAACGCAATTCCCCCTGTTCTCGCCGGTCAAGCGCCGCGACGGTCGGCGCTATTACCGCCCGGATGATGTGAAACTGGCAGCCGGCTTGTGTGAGTTGCTGCGCGAGGAAAGTGTGTCGATCCGAGAGGCAAAGAAGCAGATGCAGGCAGATCGTGGTGCGAAACTGAAAGCGCGCGGCGCCGAACGGTTGGGCGGCGATTTCGCCGATACAACCGGCGGATCATCAGACCACACTGGCGAACCGGCAACTTCGCCGCGCAAGCGCAAGGTGCCATCCTCTGCGTCGCTGCCACTGTTTCCCGATCTTGAAGCCCGCCCCGAATCGCCCGCGGATAGGGCCGAAGCCCCTGTCTCGGTCGACTGGCTGGGCCGTCTGGGAGCGATCTGCACGGATCTGCACGAGTATCCGGCAATTTCGGCCGATCAGGCTGTCGTGTTTCTGAACAAGCTGACGCAGGCACGGCGCGGCTTGCAGGCATAAAAGACACTTTGCAAGACTTTGAAAGTTGCGGTTGCCCCTTGTGTCCCGACCGCGCTTCGCCCTATACGGCATGCGTCGGGCCGTGGCGCAGTCTGGTTAGCGCGTCCGTCTGGGGGGCGGAAGGCCGAGAGTTCGAATCTCTCCGGCCCGACCATTACCGAAACGCCCACCTCATCAGGGGTGGGCGTTCGCATATCCGGGGCACGAAATGAGCGGCGTTCTTCCTGACAGCAGATTGCGGCAGTTGATTGAAAGCGGCGCAATAACGGCAAGCCCTCCGATCACCGATGCCCAGATACAACCGGCAAGTCTGGACCTGAGGCTGGGCACTCAGGCCTGGCGGCTGCGTGCATCTTTCCTGCCGGGCCGCGACCGGCGGATCGAGGACCGCCTGCCCGATTTTGAGATGCACAGCATGGACCTGACGAACGGCGCCGTGCTTGAAAAGGGTTGTGTCTACCTGATCCCCCTGATGGAGCGTCTGCACCTGCCCCAGGGCATCACAGCGGTTGCCAATGCCAAAAGCTCGACCGGACGGCTGGACCTTCTCACCCGTCTGATCACCGATGACGGGACCGAATTCGACCGCCTGCCGGAAGCCTATGCTGGCCCGCTTTATGCAGAGATCTGCCCACGCAGCTTCTCGGTCCTTGTCAGGCCGGGGATGCGCCTGAATCAGCTACGGCTGCGCGAAGGCCAAGCCGTTCTGGACGATCCGGGGTTGCGCGCACTGCATGCCGAAACGCCATTGGTGGCCGGACCTGCGCTGATCGATCAGGGCCTTGGCTTTTCGGTCGATCTGCGTCCCGAGGCAGGCGATCCGGTCGGTTATCGCGCCAAGCCCCATAGCGGCGTCGTCGATCTGGATCGAATCGGCGCCTATGACCCGCGCGAATTCTGGGATGCTCTGCATTCGACCGATGGCCGCCTGATCCTTGATCCGGGCGCGTTCTACATCCTTGTCAGCCGCGAATCCGTGGCGATACCGCCCGATTACGCCGCCGAAATGGCGCCCTATCTGGCAATGGTGGGTGAATTCCGGGTGCATTACGCCGGCTTCTTTGATCCGGGATTCGGGATCGGCCCAAGCGGGACAGGTTCGCGGGGCGTGCTGGAAGTCCGCTGCCACGAAGCCCCTTTCGCGCTGGAACACGGCCAGGTCGTCGGTCGGCTGGTTTACGAAAGAATGCTGGCGCGTCCCGACCGGCTTTACGGCCAGGACATCGCCTCGAATTATCAGGGTCAGGGGCTGAAACTGGCCAAGCAGTTCAGCGCATACGGCGGGTGATCCTGGCCGCCTGGCGGGCGCGCTTGATCGCCTGACGAGAGTTTTTCGTCATTTTCTGCGCCTCGCGCCTTTCTGCTTCGGTCATCTTGGCCGGGTCCTTCCCACGACGGGCAAGATAGCCGATGCCCTTCGTGATACCGACAGCCATAGCCGCGCGGGTCGCGGCGCGCATCAAATGACGGCCGAAGGCCGTGCCGAACTGGTTCATGTTCATATCTGCTCCTCCTCGCCGAACAGGTCGCCCGGCCGGGTTTCATCACCTATATCGTCATCTTCGTCGTCACGGACAAGCTGCACCGCCAAATCCGATGGCGGGCGGTTGTCCAGCAGCCCGGCTGCGCGCAATTCGCTGAGGCCCGGAAGGTCACGGGCCGTTTCCAGGCCGAAATGATCCAGAAACTCTTCGGTCACGACAAATGTGACCGGCCGTCCCGGGGTCATGCGCCGTCGCCCGACCCTGATCCAATCCAGTTCGATCAGCTGGTCCAGAGTCCCGCGCGAGGTCGCAACGCCGCGGATTTCTTCGATCTCGGCGCGGGTGACGGGCTGGTGATAGGCAACGATGGCCAGCGTCTCGGTTGCGGCCCGTGACAGGCGCCGCGTCTCGATCGTTTCGGTCTGCATCAGGAAAGACAGGTCAGCCGCCGTGCGAAACGCGAACCCGTCGCCAACACGTGTCAGTTCGACCCCGCGCCCTTCGTAACGGCGGCGCAGATGCGCCACAGCTTCGGCGACGTCAGCACCTTTCGGCAACCGGTCCGCCAGGTCGCGCAGCGAGACTGGCTGGGCCGACGCGAAAAGCATGGCCTCGACCATACGCTCCTGCTCCTCAAGTGGGGGCGGCGGAAATTCGACGTCTTCGTTCATTCTGTCTGGCTACTGCTTTTCGGTCTGCTTTGGCCGGTTTTGCGCAGGCGAATGGCAATGGGGGCAAAGCTTTCGGCCTGCTGAATTTCAAGCCGCCCCTGTCGCGCCAGTTCCAGCGTCGCGGCGAAAGTCGCCGCTGTGGCAGAGCGGCCCCTTTCGCCGCCCCCCCAGCCATCTGGCAGAAATTCGGCCAGCATGGTCCATTCGCCCGCGAAACCGATCAGATGGCGGACCCGTTCAAGCGCCTGTTCCATCGTGAAGACATCCTTGCGGTCAAATGCATAAGGACGAAACTCGTCCTTCGTCTTCAGCCGGGCATAGGCACGCATCAGGTCGATCAGTCCGACCTCGTATGTGACGTTGCGCTTTCGGGCAATCTGCTCGGGCTGGCCGCGCACGAAGCGGCTTTGGCCAAGGCGGTCACGACCCATCAGCCTGGCCGATGCCTGCCGCATCGCATCCAGCCGTTCCAGTTGAAAGGCCAGATGTGCGGCCAGATCCTCGGCCGAGGGGCCTTCGTCCTCTGGATCGGGTGGCAGCAGCAGGCGTGATTTCAGAAAGGCCAACCACGCCGCCATGACCAGATAATCCGCAGCCAGTTCTATTCGAAGCTGGCGGGCCTGTTCGACGAAAGACAGATACTGCTCGGCCAGTTGCAGGATCGAGACCTGCATCAGATCGACCTTCTGAACCCGCGCCATGGTCAGCAGCAGGTCAAGCGGTCCCTCAAAGCCGTCGATATCGACGATCAGCGCTTCCTCGGCGCGACGCTCCTCGACAGCGCGAGTTAACTCGGACGGCAGCTGTTGGGTGCGCACGGGGCGCAGGGGTGTGACGTTATCGATCAAGCTCGCCTCGCTGGGTCAATGCGCAGGTTCGACCTTGGCCGTCCTTCTGTCAAGCGACTGGCCAGTCAACCTGACCGCCAAGCGCGCGATATTCGTCCAGCAGATCGGCGGCGCGTCTTGCCTCGCCTGCGCGCCGAAAGCCAAGCGCGAGGTTGCCACGCCGGACCGCATCGGCTGTCATGGCGCCTGCATGGGTCACCACGTCCTCCATCTCGGACATCTCGGCGTGGCAATGCAGGATCAGGTCGACCCCTGCTGCGATCGTGGCCGCGCTTCGCGCAGCGATCGTGCCGCTCAGCCCATTCATGGAAATATCGTCGCTCATCAGCAGACCGTCAAATCCGATCTCATCGCGGATCACCCCGATCATCCGCTGCGACGCCGTCGCCGGCTTATCGTCCAGATCGGAAAAGCGGATATGCGCACTCATCGCCATGGGCAGATCGTTCAGCGCACGGAAGACGGCAAAGTCGGTCCGCGACAATTCGGCATGCGGCGTGGTCACGATGGGTGTTTCCTTGTGGCTATCGGCCACCGCGCGACCGTGGCCGGGCATGTGTTTCATGATCGGCACGACACCCGCTGCCAGCAGCCCGTTTGCGGCGGCACGGCCACGCGTCACGACTTCGTCGACCGAACGGCCAAGGCAGCGGTTCTGCAAGAAGGGATGCGTCGCATTCGATGCGATATCCAGGGTCGGCGCGCAATTGCTGTCGATGCCGACGGCGCGAAGTTCCTGGCCGATCAGATGATAACGAAGTTGCATCGCCTGCGGGCCAAGCTGCGCGTCATCCAGCGGTGGCGACCATTCGGCCCAATGGGGTGCCCGCATCCGCTGCACCCGACCGCCCTCCTGATCTATCGTTATGATTGCATCTCGTCCGACCGCATCACGCAAATCGCTTGTCAGACGACGCAGTTGATCAGGGCTGTCGATATTGCGGGCAAAAAGGATGAACCCCCATGGATCGGCCGAGCGGAAGAAATCCCGCTCGGCCGGTAGAAGATCGGTGCCACGCAGCCCGAATATTGCCGCTGCCGTCATTGCGCGGCGGCGGGGTAGCAGTCAGTTCCTTCGGCGATCAGCGCGGCACAGAAACGGCGGGCATCGTCTCGGGATTCGAATCCGGCGACACGAAGTCGATAGAACGTGCGGCCATTGCGTTCGGTGCTTTGAACGACGGGCTGCTTGCCAGCAAACAGCGATGAGAAGCGGCCCGAAATCCGGCCCCACTCACCATTTGCGATGGCATCGGAATCAAATGCCCCGATCTGCACCAGAGGCGAGCCGGATGCGACGCTTGCCTGTTCGACTGGTGCAGCTTCCGGCGCTTCTGAAACGGCTTCGGCGACAGCGGCCTCGACCGCGCTTTCTGCGGCGGGCGTTTGCTCTGCGGGTGCAGCCTGCGCACGCGCGGCGATTTCTGCCGGACGACGCATGGGACGTGCCGCCTGAACGGTCGGGACAGGTGCCTCGGCCTCGGTCGCCGCCATTTCGGCCGCTGCCGGATCGTCGGCCGAAACGATATCCAGTGCGCCAAGATCGGTGGTCAACCCGGCCGCCAGACCGGCTGCCGCATCGGCATCGGAAATCGCGACCACCGGGCTATCTGGCGCTGCCGGCGCAACGTCACCGGCCAATTCGGCTATCGCAGTGACATCAGCAAGTTCGCCCATAGCCACGTCGTCATCCTGAAGTCCGGTCGGCGCCGGAGCGATGGCGATTTCGGCACTTGGAGGGACGTCGACACCGGCCGCCACTTCATTGACGGAAAGTCCGCCGTTGCGCGCCAGTTCTCCGCCCGGCTCGTCGGGGGCGGTGCGCGCCTCGCCCTGAACGGCGCGGATCACGGGCACGCCCGACACGTCGCGCGCGACCAGTTTGTAGCCCCAGACGACCAACCCAACCAGCAGGATGACCGAAACGACCGCGCCCAGATAATGTGTCAGACGGCCTAGGCGCGCACCCAGACCTTCGTCATGATCCTCGGCATAATGCTGGTCGTCGTCGTACCAGCCATTATCCTCGTCATAATCGTCCTGAGCCTGATGTTGATAGGGGTATTGCCGCGCCTGACGAGGCGCGGAATCCGCGAATCGGCGGGTGCCGAAATCGGTAACTGCCATAAGATGCCTGCCTGCCGGGTGCCCGGCTGTTGATAACTGCCCGATTCCGGCCAGGGCACCTTTTGTCAGCGCATTTCCTTGGCCGGAGTCACACCAAGAATAGCAAGCCCTGACGAAATGACAACGCCAACCGCGCGAATCATTGCAATTTTCGCTGCCGTAGCCGTCAGGTCGTCTTCCTGCACGAAGCGCAATGATGGCTCTTCCTTGCCGCGATTCCACAGTGAATGCAGGCTGCCCGCAACGTCGAACAGGTAAAATGCGACGCGATGCGGCTCGTGCGCGGCGGCGGCTGCTTCGATCAGACGCGGATATTCTGCAAGCTTTCTGACCAGTTCCATTTCTGCCGGATGATCGATCAGGGAAAGATCTGCCTGCGAAAGCGACGCATCCGAGACGTCGACCCCAAGCTCGGCCGCTTTCGACATCACCGAATGGACCCGCGCACTGGCATACTGTACATACCAGACCGGGTTGTCCTTTGACTGTTCCAGCACCTTGTCAAAGTCGAAATCCAGTGGCGCATCGTTCTTGCGCGTCAGCATATGGAAACGCGTCACGTCGCGCCCCGCCTGCTCCACGACATCGCGCAGGGTGACGAATGTGCCCGCCCGCTTCGACATCTTGAAAGGCTCGCCGTCCTTGTACAGCTTGACCAGCTGGATCAGCTTGACATCCAGCGGAACCCGTCCGTTGGACAGCGCCGCAACGGCCGCGTTCATCCGCTTGACATAGCCACCGTGATCAGCCCCGAAGATATCGACAAGCTGATCGAAACCCCGGTCGATCTTGTCCCAGTGATACGCGATATCGGGCGCGAAATAAGTCCAGGCGCCATCAGACTTCTGCACCGCCCGATCCTGATCATCGCCGTAGGCAGTCGAACGGAACAGGGTCTGTTCGCGTGCTTCCCAATCGTCAGGCAACTTCCCTTTCGGTGGTTCCAGTGTACCTTCGTAGATCAGGCCTGCACTGCGCAGCCGGTCAATCGCGGCTTCGATCCGGCCCGATCCGTACAGCGCCTTTTCCGACGAATACACATCCATCGTCACGTTCAGCAGCGCAAGATCCTCGCGGATCATGGCCAGCATGGCGTCGGTTGCAAATTCGCGGACATCGTCCAGCCAATTCTCTTCAGGTTTGTCCAGAAGCGAATCGCCGTATTTCGCCTTCAGCGCCTCGCCCACCGGGATCAGGTAGTCGCCGGGATAAAGACCCTCGCGGATCTCCGGTGCCAGCCCATTGGCCTCGCGGTAACGTTCGAAGGCAGAGCGCGCCAGCACATCGACCTGGGCACCACCATCGTTGATGTAATATTCCCGCGTGACGTCATAGCCGGCCACATCAAGCAGATTGGACAGCGCATCGCCGAAGACGGCCCCGCGCGTATGGCCGACATGCATCGGGCCGGTCGGGTTGGCCGACACGAATTCGACATTCACCCGTGTCCCCTGCCCCATGGTCGAGCGGCCATAGCTTTCGGACGCACCAAGTGCGCCCGACACGACGCCCAGCCACACCGACGGGTCCAGACGCAGGTTCAAAAAGCCAGGACCTGCCACATCAGCGGCGGTGATGCGCGGATCGGCGGTCAGTTTCGCGGCCAGCTTCTCTGCGATATCCCGAGGTTTCATGCCGGCGGGCTTTGCAAGCACCATCGCCGCATTCGTCGCCATATCGCCATGGGCCGCGTCTCGGGGCGGCTCGACCGTGACATTCTTCAGGTCCAGTCCGGCAGGCAGTTCACCCGCGGTCATCATCTGTTCGAGTGCGTCGGTCACAGCCATACGCATGTCGGCAAAGAGATTCATCGTTTTCTTCCGCTTGTTCGTTCCTGCGATAGCCCCCTGCCCCCCCAAACGTCAACGGGGGGCGGCATCCGCCGCAAGATGACGCAGGCCATGGGTGACATCGGCGCGGATCGCCAGACGCAGACCGGGTTCGTCCCCTGCCTTCAGCGCGGCAATGATAAGGCGGTGATGGCGCGGCGGTTCATTTCGCTGCACCCGGCCGTAAAGCGCACGCATGGTCGGCCCCAACTGAAGCCAGACCGTTTCAAGAATGGCCAGCATCGCCGGCGCCTGCGCACGCAGGTAAAGCATCCGGTGAAAATCCAGATTGCTGCGGATATAGCCCACGGCGTCATGACGCATCACGGCATCCGCGATCGCGCCATTGACTGCGCTGAGCCGGTCGATCAGTGCGAAATGGGCACGTGGAAGGGCGCGGGACGCAAGTTCCGGCTCGATCAGGGCGCGTAATGCTGCCAGCTCCTCGATCCGTTCAACCGACAGTTCTGGTGTGGTGACGCGGCCCGATGCCGACAGTGTCAGCGCACCTTCGGCAGCAAGCCGGCGCACGGCCTCTCTCGCCGGTGTTATCGACACCCCGTATTCCGCCGCGATCCCGCGCAATGTCAGCGGCTGGCCCGGCGGCAACTCACCCACAAGAATGCGGCCGCGAAGCAAGCGGTACAGCCGTTCATGGGCGGCAAGTTCGGCAGGTCTGGCAACGGTCATTCGGGATTTGTGATCACAAGCCAGGTCCGCGTCAATCCTTGAAACGCCAGGCCTGCAGTTCGGCGCCATGCGTCCGCAACCAGTCCCGGTACGGGGCGTGGCCCGGCATCAGCGCCTCAACCGCGGCCCAAAAGCGCGCCGAGTGATCCATATGTGCCAGATGGGCAACCTCATGGGCCGCAACGTAATCCAGCACCAAAGGCGGCGCCATCGCCAGCCGCCAGGAAAACATCAGGCGCCCGTCTGAGGTGCAACTACCCCATCGCGACCGGGTGTCGCGCAGGCTGAGCGCACGGGGCTTTCGGCCAAGATTGGCGGCATGGCGATCGACCGCCTCTCGAAGTGCGACATGGGCACGGTGCTTCAGCCAAGCCTGGACGGTCGGCCCGAAGGGTTTGCCCTGTGGCACGCTCAGCACATCGCCGTCCAGTTGCATCTGCCGCAGCGGAAGCGCGCGCAACAGGACGCCCTGCCCCGCCACCGGCAGCGTCACGCCATCGCTCACCACTTGCGGCCCCGGCATCGCGGCCACGGTTTTCTGCAGCCAGTCGGCCTTGGAAATGACAAAATCGCGCCCCGCCGACAGGCTGGCGCGCATCGGCAGCGTCAGCACAACGCCACCGCCCGACCGCGGCACCCGAAGCGTCATGCGCCGCGCCCGCGCATTGCGCCGCACGGAAACCGCGATGCCGTCAATCTGGATCTGCTCGGACATTGCCTGTTTATTGGCCTTTACAGCATGGTGGGCTTGTGGCAGGGGGACGCGGATTTACCTAAGCCCGGCGTAAGGAGATTACCATGCCCAAAGAGGAATGGGGCACGAAACGCCTCTGCCCGCATTGCGGAGCCCGTTTCTATGACCTGCAAAACGACCCGATGACCTGCCCCGCCTGCGGGACGGAATTCACGCTGGAAAGTCTGACCCAAGGACGCGGCCGCTCTTTGGTGTCTGAGAAAACGGCATCCAAAGATGACGATCAGGACGACGATCTGGTCGAAGACGATCTTGACGATGATGACAGCGGCGACATCGACGACGATCTGCTGGAAGATGACGACAGCGACGATGACGTCTCGCTGGATGAAATCGCCGACGTCGCCAGCGATGACGAAGACTGATCCCTGCAGCGGCGGGACAAACCCGCCGATTGCATATCGGATATAACTGACCAAGGCAGAAAAAACTTGAAATCTCTCTCCTCCCTCGCCCCGCAAATGCTCAGCGTTCTGCGGATCATTGCCGCACTTGTCTTCATGGTGCATGGAACCCAGAAGATCCTTGGCTATCCCGCCAGCGAGATGGCCAACCCGGCCGTGATGTCGAAATTCTGGATCGCCGGGATGCTGGAACTGATTGGCGGTGCACTGCTGGTCCTGGGCCTGTTCTCGCGTCCGGTGGCGTTCATCCTGTCAGGTCTGATGGCCGTCGCCTACTGGACCGTACACGCCCCCCAAAGCCCCTTCCCTGCGCTGAACGGTGGTGACGCGGCGATTCTTTTTTGCTTCGTCTTCCTGTACATCGTGTTTGCCGGGCCAGGCCCGATCAGTCTGGACAACGCGCTCGGTCGCGACCGCTGATCAGCGAACACCGCGAAAAATAACGAAAAGCGGGGCCATCCAGCCCCGCTTTTCTTTTTTCAGGATGGACGCAAGAAAGTCATGTTTTTCCGCTTGCGCCCCCCTGCCGCTGCCCCTATACGACGCCCCACGGCAACAGCGCGACGCGCCTTGCCAGACCTCCGGTGGGGCCATAGCTCAGTTGGTAGAGCGCTTGAATGGCATTCAAGAGGTCAGGGGTTCGACTCCCCTTGGCTCCACCAATAAAATCAGCAGCTTACACCAAGATAGGCCAGCGCCTTGGCAGGCAGTTTAGCGCAGGGGTAACGTCTGGGGTAACAATCGCCAGCTTTGACGCGCCGCCCTCTTTTGTACCACCGCTTACCCATACAGGCGCGCGAACAGGTCAGTTGCTGCACGCGATGCGGCTTGAATACGGTTCGGCGGACATGGCACACGCGCGATACGTCGGCTCTCCGCATAAAAGTCATGCCAGCAGAACGGCCCATGCCCCCGATAGGCTTTTTCACGCTGGCGACAGGTGCACCGCGTCTTGGCCGTGTCATTTTGGGACCGATCAGAACAGTTGCGGCTGCAATAGGTGACATCGGCCCAGTTCTTCGCGGTGTAGAACGACTGGCGACATTTGCCGTCACAATATTTGCGGCGCAGGTTACAGCGCTCTGGCAGCGGTTCACCGCAAAATCCGCAATGGCCGCCGTCTGTGTCGATCATAGCCGCCTCACGGCCAGTTCAAACATCTTGTCGGAAGACGCCACTTCAAGACGCGATACACGGGAATTATGCGCAAGCTGGCAAAGGCGACTGCAAAACTTGTAGTGTCCGTCTGGCAGAAGCATTCCGCAGCCGTGGCGCTCGGCAGGTGCGTTCAATGGAGCGCTCCCGCATGTGTTACCTGTTCGGGTAGCCCCTCCTCCCTATGCGGCCTTATCGCGTGAACGGTTCGGAATGCTTCGTCAAATCAGGTCGCAGGCTGCCAGATCGGCCCTTTCCCATCCCCAGCCTCGGCGGCAAAGATAGTACCTGATCCCCGCCCGCAGAGGCCCTTCCAATCCGAACAGCGTGCCGTTGTCGCCCGCGTCTAAGGCCAGCCGGATCACGCGGGCCAATTCCCTCACCAGCAGATCAATGCGGCCCTCGTCCAGCTTGCCGAGTATAGAACCGCGTTCGCGCCGCCTTTCTTTTCGCAGCAGCGCCTTTGCTTGCGGTGTTATGACCAACATGGCGCTAGTCCTGCCAGTCGATGAAGGTTAGCGCGTCCTGCACGGTCTTCTCATCCAGTCCGGCCTCTTTGGCCTCTGCCATCGCCTGCAATAGGGGCCGAAACTGCGTTTGTCATCGGAGACTTCGCGCAAAACTCCCAAAACATACCAACGACTACGCCGCCGGGTCGCGCATCCGTCTACTTTGCAACAAGCCGGAACCAGCGGAACGGGGGCGCGACGTGATCCCGTCAGTTAATTGAAATCCATGGATTTTTTGAAGCCGTCTTGCCGAGAGCGAAAGGCGGGTGGAAAGAGACGGTTGGCGTTCGGAGACCGACCACGCGCAGCCGGCCAGTCTCCGAAGGGCGGATGGTCCCTGCAAACCCCTTTGGCACATAAAGAAAAAGGCCCCGCGAGGGACCTGTTTTCGGGTTTGCAATATGCAAGTGGCGGACAGTGAGGGATTCGAACCCTCGAGACGGTTCCCCGCCTACACACTTTCCAGGCGTGCGCCTTCGACCACTCGGCCAACTGTCCGTGCCGCGGTAGTTAGCTGCTTCGCTAACGCTCCGCAAGGCTTAGAGTTTGGAAATGCGGTCCTGCAACGCGGCAAGCTGGCGGCGGATTTCATCCATGTCGCCCTTGTCGTTTTCGGCGGTTTCGCCGTCCTCCGGTGCGGGACCGGAGGAGCCACCCCGCCAACCGCCCATCATCGCCTTCAGAAAAGCCTTCTGCTGACGCTGCAGCTGATCAAAGCCAGGCATGGATTGCATGGGACCGTTCGACATGGCTGTCATGTTTTCCATGATCTTCGACTGACCCTCGCGCAGCATTTCGAAGCTGGCCGCCAGAAATTGCGGAACGACAGTCTGTGCCTGACTGGTATAGCTCCGCACCAATTCGGTCAGCACATCGACGGGCAGCACGCTTTCACCGCGGCTTTCATGTTCGGCGATGATCTGCAGCAGATACTGACGCGTCAACTCGTCGCCGGTCTTCAGGTCGACGATCTTGACCTCCCGACCCTCGCGGATGAAACGGGCGATATCCTCAAGCGTGACGTAATCGCTGGTTTCGGTATTGTAGAGCCGCCGGCTGGCATATCGTTTGATCAACAACGGCGCGGCGTCGGTCGTGGCCATCAGGCTACCTCATCAGTGCATTTGCAGCATTCTGCGTCCAATTCGCCGCGAATGCAAAGAAAAAGGGGCGGCGCAACGCGCCACCCCTCTTCCAGTCAATGAGAAAGCCGGATCAGGCTTTGGTTGCCGTGGTGGCTTTCTTGACTGCGTCCTGAGCCTGCTTGGTGGCTTTTTCAGCGGTCTTCTGGGCGTCGTCGGCCATGTCCTTGCCGGCAGCCATCATCAGGTCGACGGTTTCCATCTGCAGTTTCTTCGCAACTTCAGCGAAAGCCGACATATGCTCGGCAGCGGTTTCAGCCGAAGCCGACGCGAAATCGGTGAACGCTTTGGCGTAGGCCGAGGCATCGTCTTTCTTGGTGGTCAGCTCGCCAACGCGGGCGATGGTGTCCTTGGCCCACTGGGCCGAGATCTCGGTCGAACGTTCAGCAGCCGACAGGGCCACTTTCGACAGTTTTTCATTCAGCGCCGACTGGCTTTTGAAGGCGTCCTGCATCGACGAGGTGTCAACCGGGAAGTTCGACATCATGTCTTGCATCGTTTTGGTGAAATCGGGGGCCTTGGCCATGTTATATCTCCTGATCGATGCAGCCGGGGGGAGGAAGGCTGCCGGTTTAAGTTCAGTGACACCCATATAGATGCTGCGGCGCAGCATTGCAACTGCAATTTCTGCACTGCAGCAAAAAAATTACGACCGACCGCGTCGTTCAGAGGACCGCGCGGTCAGTGGCGTTCGTGGACATAGCTGCCAGGCGCGGGGCCGAAGCCATCTTCGGGAACGCGTGCCGGCACCATATCGCCCGAGCGTTCTGCCAGCCACGCCTCCCATGTCGGCCACCAGCTTCCGGCCGTGAACTCTGAAGCATCGCGCCAGGCATCCGGTCCGTTCGCAAAATCCTGCGCGCCGGTATAGTGGCCATATTTCTTCTTCGACGGCGGATTGACGATCCCCGCGATATGACCCGATTCCGACAGGATGAAGCGCTTGTCGTCGGATGCCATCTGCGCCACGCCGCGCCAGCTGTATTTCCAGGGCGCGATGTGGTCAGTCTCGCATCCGATGGCGCAGAGCGGAAGCTTGATATCGCGGACAGACACATTGTGGCCGTGGACCGGAAACCCGTCCTCGATCAGCAGGTTCTGCTGGCACAGGCCCCGAAGGTAGTCCACCGTCATCTTGCCGGGAAGATTGGTCGCATCGCCGTTCCAGTAAAGCAGATCGAAGGCCGGCGGCGCTTCGCCCATCATATATGATCGGATGGCAGGCCCCCAGACCAGATCATTGGCGCGCAGAAAGCTCATCGTGCGGGTCATCAGCTGGGACGCGAAAATTCCCGCCCGACCGACCTCGGCCGCGATCCCCTCGACGAAATCTTCTTGCAGGAAGGGGGTGAATTCCCCCTGTTCACTGAAATCGGTCAGCGTGGTGAAGAAGGTGGCGGATTCGACCCGGTCATCGCCCCGCTGCGCCATAAGCCCCAGCGTCAGCGTCAGCGTCGTGCCGCCGATGCAATAGCCGACAGCATTCACCTTTGGCTGGGCAGTGATTTCCTCGATCGCGTCCATGACCGACAGATAGGCACTGACATAGTCTTCCAGGCTGGTCTCGGCATAACTGACGTCAGGGTTCTTCCACGACACCACGAACAACGTATAGCCCTGATCGACAATCCAGCGGATCATGCTGTTTTCAGGCTTCAGATCCAGAATGTAGAACTTGTTGATCCATGGCGGGAAGATCACGATGGGCGTCGCGTGCACCTGGTCGGTCGAAGGCGAGAACTGGATCAGTTCGTAAAGCGGTTCCTGCCGGACGACGCGCCCCTCGGCGGTGCCGATATTCTCGCCCACCGCGAAGGCATTGCGATCCGCCAGCGACACGACAAGCTCGCCGCCATTGGTTTCGACGTCGCGGACCAGGTTCTCAAGCCCTTTCACCAGGCTTTCGCCTTCGGTATCAAGTGCCCGCTCGATGGCATCGGGGTTGGTCGCGAAAAAATTGGTTGGCGCAAACATGTCGATGACCTGATTGGTCAGCCAGTTCAGCCGGTGCTGATCGACGTCACTGCCCATTTCCAGCCCTGCGGCGGCGTCGCGCATTGCCTGTGCATTGATCTGATACTGCGATTTGACCAGATTGAAGTAGGGGTGGCTTTGCCATAGCGGGTTTTTGAAGCGCTTGTCGGTCTCTGGCTGGTCATCGGGCGGTGCGGTCAGTTTGCCCTTGGCCAGTTGAGACTGCATTTCGGCAAAGCGCGCAAAAGTTGCGCCCCAGAACTTGACCTGCTGTTCCAGAATGCGCGCGGGCTGTTCCGCCCAAAGCTTGGCGGCAGCCACGCTTGCATTCACCATGAGATCCGCACCCGGCCCTTCCACGCCAGGATCGTGACGCGGGCGGCGCGACAATGCCGAAGTCAGCCGCTTGGTCAGGGATTCGATTCGCTCCAGGTTTTCGGCAAACTGGCCCGTCGCCCGGTTGCGACCTGCCTCGCCCTGCCCCGCCTCGCCCTGCCCCGCTTCGTCTTGCGGGGCTGATGGCGCCGGCTGCGCGCGCGCGGCATCGCGGGCAAGATCGTCGGCCGCGATATTCAGCTTCTTCTTCGGTGCATCCGCTTCTGCGGGCCTCGCATCTGAATCGTTCGCTTTTCTTGCGGGCTTGCGCGCTGTCTTCGCGCCGCCCGTCGCCTTTGCAGCGGCAGACCTGGCCTTGCCGCCCGGTGCCTTGCCGGTCGTCTTCACAGGTGCAGCACCCGCCTTTTTGGTGCGAGGGGCGGCTTTCGCTGCCGTCTTGGCAGCGGGCTTGCTGGCACGCGGCGCGGCGGTCGCAGACTTGTCCGCCAGCGACGGATCAGTTGCTGCCGCAGCAGTTGCGGACGTCCTGCCTTTTGCTTTCTGCGATGCAGCATTCCCGCCACGCGTCGGAGATTTCCCTGTGTCCTTGCTTGCCATGACCCGATATCCCCCCTAGATTCATATTTATCTTAGCCGCCAGACGGGCTTTGAAAAAGGGGCAGTTTCCAGACGGAAGCATAATCGCGATAACAGAAGCGGCAGGATACAGATGGGCAAGCAACCTCTTAAAGGGCTGATCAATTACGACGCGATGGAAACCATTCGGAACACCAACGAATGGCTTGGTGCTTCTGCACGGGCGATGGCGTCTTATCCGATGTTCGCGATGGTCCCCCATCCGATGTTCCGATTGATGAGCGCGTGGGGACGGGTGACTGAACGCAGTTTCGCCCGCATGGTCATCAAGCCGGACTGGAACATCCCCGCCATTACCGGCCCCGACGGGCAGGACCATATCGTCTATGTCGAGCCTGTTCTGAAGCGCGATTTCGGCGATCTGCTGCATTTCCGGGTTGCGCGCCGCGAACCGCTTGCGCGCAAGATACTGCTGATCGCACCCATGTCGGGGCATTATGCGACGCTGCTGCGCTCGACCGTGACGTCACTTCTGCCGGATGCGGAAGTCTACGTCACCGACTGGCACAATGCCCGCAACATCCCGGTGTCCAAAGGCAAGTTCGACATCGAGGATTACACCGATTACCTGGTCGAGTTCATGCGCCATCTTGGCCCCGACCTGAACGTGATCGCAGTCTGTCAGCCGGCCCCCCTGGCACTCGCCGCAACGGCGCTTCTGGCCGAAGCAGACCCGAAGGCACAGCCGCGCACGCTGACGCTTATCGGTGGCCCGATCGACCCATCCGCAGCCGCAACCGAAGTGACCGATTTCGGCAACAGCCACACGATGGGTGAGCTGGAATACATGGTCATCCAGCAGGTCGGCTTCAAATACAAAGGCGCGGGTCGGATGGTCTATCCGGGCCTGGCCCAGCTTTCCTCTTTCATCGCGATGAATGCCGACACCCATTTTCAGGCCTTTGTTGACAAGATCATCGCCGAGGCGCGCGGCGAAGGCTCAGAGGGCGACAGGCACAATAAATTCTACGATGAGTACCTTGCCGTCATGGACATGACGGCGGAATTCTATCTTTCAACGGTCGAGCGTATCTTCAAGGGCCTCGAAATTGCCGAAAACCGGTTCACGGTGAACGGAAAGCCCGTCGATCTGGGCAAGATCAAGGATGTGGCGATCTTCACGGTCGAGGGGGCGAATGATGATATTTCCGCCCCCGGCCAATGCGTGGCCGCGCTGGATCTGTGCACGGGCCTTGCCGACGACAAGAAGCAGCAGCATCTGGAACCGGGCGCCGGCCATTACGGCATTTTTGCAGGCAAAAGCTGGCGCCTGAATATTCGCCCCATCGTGCTGGACTTCATCGACGAGAATGCGGGCGGCGACACCCCGCCGCCGTTGCGCCGCCGCGCGGCTGGCAGCAAGACCGGCAAAACCGACACGCCTGCGATCAACAGTGGCCGGATGGCGGTCTAGGAACCGCAGCCGGTCGTTGGCCCGACGCCATCGAAAATCGCCGCGCAGACCTTCGGGTCGGCGCGCTCCATACGGTATCTGACCGACGGGTTGGCGGCATTGCAGGCCGCATCGCCAAAACCGCATTCGACTTCTTCTCCGATATAGACGGTCGGGTCATCGCCGATGGGAAAGGGAACACTTCCCGCGCCCTGATAGCTGCCGTCCTCGATCACGGCATGATCCGCACCCAACTCGGTCAGGCGGACCCATTCATCCAGCGAACACGCATTCGGATTGCCACACATCGTCACCGGCCGGGACGGCATGCCCAACGAACCGGCTGCCTCGACCGAACAGCTCAGCCTTGCGCGGTTTGATGCGCCATTTTCCAGCTCCGCATAAAGGCTGTGCCCGGCAATTGGCCTGACCCGCGCGAAAATATCCATTATCGCCGCGCCTTCCTGCGACGGCGGGCCGCCGGTCAGCCTGACGGCCAGTGCGGTGACCTGCTGCTGCGGATGATCGGCCAGATGGCGTGCGCTGTATTCACGGTAGAAGCAGCCCTCTTGCCATAAGGGTTCCGCCTGTACCGGGGGCGACATGGTCACAACCGTCAGGGCGATCAGAATACGTCGCATCGATAAACCAACCTGCACCACAAACCCTGATGGATGATAAGCACAAAGGCGGTGCGTTCGTCATTGCCCAAGTTGATGGGCGTGCGGCGTCACAACCTGCATCTACCCCATGCGTTCTGACGCATAGCTGCCGGGCGAGGCCGGGAAGACCACCGTACGCGAGCCGTTCGGAAATACGCGACGATGGATATGGGCGTGTATCGCACGTGCCAGCACCTGCGCTTCAACATCGCGACCAAGGCTGACGTAATCCTCGGCTGACTGGGCATGGGTCACCCGCACCGTATCCTGTTCGATGATCGGTCCTTCGTCGAGATCGGCGGTGACGTAATGCGCCGTCGCCCCGATCAGCTTCACCCCACGCTCATAGGCCTGCTTATAGGGGTTCGCGCCCTTGAAGCTGGGCAGGAAGGAATGGTGAATATTGATGATCCGACCCGACATTTCTGAACACAGCCGATCCGACAGGATCTGCATATAGCGCGCCAGAACGACCAGCTCGGCCCCGGTGTCGGTGATGACGTCCAGCAACCGCGCCTCGGCCTCGGGCTTGCTGTCCCTGGTGACCTTGATGTGGTGGAACGGAATATCGTGGTTCACCACCAGCTTCTGATACGTCAGGTGGTTCGATACCACACCCACGATATCAATCGGCAAGGCACCGATGCGCCAGCGATACAGGATGTCGTTCAGGCAATGGCCAAAGCTCGACACCATCAGCAGCACTTTCATCCGCGCGGCCGCATCATGGATCGCGGCCTCCATACCGAAGCTGTCGGCGACGCTGCGAAAGCCGGTGCGCAACGCGTCAATCCCCTGCCCCTCCATGTCGCGAAAACTGACCCGCATGAAGAAGCGCCCCGATTCCATGTCGTCGAACTGCGCCGAGTCGGTAATGTTGCAGCCGTTCTGCGCCAGAAAGCCCGAAATCGCCGCGACAATCCCGCGACGGGTTGGGCAGGTGACGGTCAGAACCAGGTCGGACATGGGATATTCTCCTTGAAAAGCAGCGCATTCCTGCGCAAGCACGGTTCGGGTACCGCCAGTTAAGGCTGACCGCAACCGTTATCGATTGCGCAGCAGCGGCTGGTGGTTAGCCGCACGCCGCTGCTTTCGCGAAACCTGCCTGTGTTGCCGGGATGTCAGAGTTCCAGACCTGCAGTTCCGTGTCGCCTGCGCGCTTGCCGACCGCGGCCACAGTATGATCGGCGGATCTTTCGACCAGAAAGACACTCTGATCACCACAGCGACGGATATAGGGCAACGCCCCCTGCGGCCCGGCGTCATAGCCAGCGAATGGACCGAACATGACCGGCGCATCTCCGTCGAAGGAATAGAGAGACAGGCCGCTCACCCCCTCTTGCCGCTTGATGACTGCAATATACTGGTCGCCATTTGCCGCCAGATCGGCGACCCCCAGAAGAATGGCCTCGTTCACAGCCGGGTCATATTCTGCGCTGGAAAGAACGCCAATTTCGCCCATCGACACGCTGAATACGACCATGCGCCAGCCGTCTTCCGGAACATATTGAATCGCGACCACGTCCGTCTCGCCGTCCCGATTCACATCGGCAAGTTCCGGCCTGTCACCGTAATAAAATCCGCCCTCGTCGGATGTAAGATCCCAGCGTCTTGATGTGGACAGGCGCGACACGATCCCGTCGCTCCGCTTTTCGCGCTTCAGCCAAAATTCCACATTCCGCCATGCCGGGCGGTCGAGTGGATTGGATTCTACCGGGGACTTGTATGCGGCATCAACCTGAAGGCCGCTTGCGTCCTCGGCCGACAGGGCGGTTTGCGGCAGCAGAGTAATTGCCACGACCGCCAGTAACCGCATCAGATCTGCTTTTCGGGCATGTTGACGACCAGCCCGTCCAATTCGTCGGTCACCCTGATCTGGCAGGTCAGCCGCGACCGTGACGGATCGGGTTCCCAGGCAAAATCCAGCATGTCTTCTTCCATCGGGTCTTTGGCGGGCAACCGGTCGACCCAGTCGGGCGCGACATAAACATGGCAGGTCGAACAGGCGCAGGCACCGCCGCAATCGGCCTCGATCCCGGGGATGCCGTTATCGCGCGCGCCTTCCATCACGGTCATGCCTGGCTTGACCTCGACCTCATGCGCGGTGCCGTTATGCTCGATATAAGTGATCCTGGCCATGGCGTGCTCCTGTCGTTTGCGGCGGAAATAGGTCATTCGCGGGACAAAGAAAAGGGCGGGACCGAAGCCCCGCCCCCCGCTGTTTCAAGCCCCGGCCTATTCCGCGACAGAGATCGCCGCGAATTGCGGCTCGCCGCCGCGGCGCAGCATCAGAAGGATGGATTTGCGACCCGCTTCGCGTACTGCCGTGATCTGGGTTTCAAGATCCTCGACCGAAGCAATGGGCTGCTGGTTGGCCTCGGTGATGACATCGCCCGTCGCCAGGCCCTTGTCCGCCGCGTCGGAATCGGCCTCAACCTCGCTGATGACGACGCCTTCCTGACCTTCGTCAAGACCAAGCTGCCCCGCCAGTTCCGGCGTCAGCACCTGCAGGCTCATGCCCAACAGCTGATCGCTACCGCCGCTGGCCGCTGGCTGATCGCCGTCTTCGCTGGCGGTTCCTTCTGCTGTCTCGCGCCGGCCAAGGGTAACGGCGACGTCTTCGGTCTGGCCTTCGCGCAGCACCGTCACGTCGACCTCTTCGCCAATCGGGGCCTGGGCCACACGGGCGATCAGATCGCGGTCATCCTCGATCTCGTTGCCGCCGAAATCGACGATGACATCGCCGGGGCGGATGCCTGCCTCCTGGGCGGGTCCGTCGAAGACATCGGTCACCATTGCACCGCGATCATTTTCCAGACCCAGCGATTCCGCGATTTCCGGTGTGACGCGCTGGATCTTCACGCCCAGCCAACCACGCCGCGTCTCGCCAAATTCGCGAAGCTGATCGACGACGTTGGTGACCACGTTCGATGCCATGGAAAAGCCGATCCCGATCGAGCCGCCATTGGGCGACAGGATCGCCGTGTTCACGCCGATCACCTCGCCATCCATGTTGAACAAGGGCCCACCCGAGTTGCCGCGGTTGATCGAGGCGTCGGTCTGAATGAAGTCGTCGTAAGTCCCGGTCAGTGCCCGACCGCGCGCCGAAACGATGCCGGTGGACGCCGAAAAGCCCTGCCCCAGCGGATTGCCAAGCGCCAGAACCCAATCGCCCACACGGGCCACGTCGCTGTCGCCGAAGCCCACGAACGGCAGATCCGTAGCATCGACTTTCAAAAGCGCGATATCGGTCTGCTTGTCGGTGCCGACCACCTCGGCGCTGCGGCGGGCGCCGTCCTTGAACTCGATCTCGATCTCGTCAGCGCCTTCGATGACGTGATTGTTCGTGACGATGAACCCATCATCCGAGATCACGAAGCCCGAGCCGAGCGCATTGGCGCGCTGTGGCGAACCTTGCTGACCGAACGGATTGCCCTGTTCGGGCGATGGCATGCCGAATTCGCGGAACAGGTCGGAGAACGGACTACCCTCGGGGAAAGCGGGGCTGCTTGGCTGTTCGATTACCGAAGTCGTGTTGATATTGACCACGGCAGGCGAAACTTTTTCGACCAGATCGGCAAAGCTGTCCGGCATCACCTGCTGGCGACGGGCGGGGCTATCAGGCGCGGTCAACGGCGCTTCGGTGCTGTTTGCAGCCGCCGGGTTGGCGGGCGTTGCCGCTTCCTGGGCCGACACGGGCAGCGCGCCCAGGGTCAGCGCCGCAATCGAAGCAGAGGCCATGAAACGTGTTACGGATTTGCGCATCCAATGATCCTTTCCATTTTAGCGCGAGGGATTTTTTGCGCGGTCAAAGGCCGCTTTGCAGAAGGCAACAAATGTCAGATGGGCGGTCGTTGCAAATAAATCACGCTCATGAGCGATGAACTCATCGTGACTTGAGTGCGGGCGCTTCTGCTGTGGTGCGAAATGGAAAAGGGGCGACCATGGCCGCCCCTTCAGGTTCAGGTCAGTTTGCCGGGGCAGGTTCCGGCGTCACCAGCGGTTCCCCACCAACCTCTGCGTCGTCGTCAGGTGCAACGGTGTCATCAGGCGCGGCGGTCGCGGCGTCTGCATCGGTGGGCGCCGGCGCTTCAGTCTGCGCCGCCGGCGCAGATGCGTCATCCGCTGGTTCGCCTGCTGCATCATCGACGGGTGCGGAACCGGTGGGTTCGGCAGGTTCGTCGCCTTCCAAGGGCCGCATGGGGGCTGCTTGCGTGCTTGAATCGCCCATCGCGGCGCCCGGTTCGGTATCCCACGGCATCTCGATCGGCCTCGGCACGACGGCACTTTCCGGCTGGATCGGATCGGTCGGCGTGCTTGCCGCAGCCGGATCGTCAGGAAGCGTCGAATAATTCAGGTCGTCCGGCAGATCGTCCAGTGGTGTGGCAGGCGAAGCACCTGCCGCCCCATCACGGCCCAGATAGGCAAAGAAATCGCCATCGGGTGGAACGACCAGCTGCGAATTACCGGCTTGCAACGCACGCTCGTAAGCGGAAAGCGACCGTGTGAAGGCAAAGAATTCGGGATCACGCTGATAGGCATCGGCATAGATCGCGTTTCGCGTCGCGTCAGCCTCACCCCGGATGATCTCCGAGTTGCGGCGCGCGTCCGAGGTCAGTTCGACCACGGTCCGGTCTGCTGCCGCGCGCACGCGCCGCGCCGCTTCGCCACCGCGTGCAATCTCGTCGGCGGCTTCGCGTTCGCGTTCTGCCCGCATCCGATCATAGGTTTCCGTCAGGTTCTGCACCGGAAGGTCGGTGCGGGTCAGGCGCACGTCGATGATCTCGACCCCAAGCCCTTCCGAATTGGCCCGCGCCTCGTCCCTGATGCGGTTCATCAAAGAGGTCCGGTCATCAGACAGGATCGCGGTCGAGGGGACCAGACCCAGCACCTCGCGGATGGCTGCGCGCACGATCGGGTCAAGACGGCCCATCGCTGTTTCGGTGCCGCCGGTGCCGACCGCCTGACGGAAGCGCACGACATCCGTGATCCGCCACCGCGCGAAGGCGTCGACGATCAGGCGGCGCTCATCCAGCGGGTTGATCTCCAGCGGGGTGGTTTGCAGACCCAGCATCCGGTCATCGTAATGCACGACATCATCAAGAATCGGCATCTTGATCCCCAGACCAGGGGTTTCCTTGACATCGACCACGCGGCCAAGCCGCAGCACAAGGGCCTTTTCCCGTTCATCGACGATGTAAAGCGAGGTCGCCGCAACGACACCCGCAACGATCAACGCCGGAATGGCCAGCGTGGCAATCAGGTTCGCGCGCGCCATCAGTTTGCCCCCCCAGTCGCAGTATCCGTCGCGGTATCCGGCGCAGCAGCTGCATCCGTCGCCGGCTCGGCCGCTGGTTCTGCCTCAAGCGCAGCCGTGCCTTGGCGGCGCAGCTGATCCAGCGGCAGATAGGGAACCACGCCCTCGCCCGCGCCCTGATCTATGATCACCTTGTCGACGTTACCCAGTACTTTTTCCATCGTCTCCAGATACATACGCTTGCGGGTCACCTCTGGCGCCTTGGCATATTCCGCATAGACCGAATTGAAACGCGCCGATTCACCTTGCGCGTCGTTGACCGCCTGGGCGCGGTAGGCCTCGGCCTCCTCGACCAATGCGGCGGCTTCACCGCGCGCGGCCGCCAGCACCCGGTTGGCATAGGCGTCGGCCTGTTTTTCCAGCGTATCGCGGCGCTGCTGCGCGGCGTTCACGGCACGGAAACTGTCGATCACTTCAGCCGGCGGGTCGGCGCGGTTAAGGTTGACGCGAACCACATTGATGCCTGACTGATAGCTGTTCATCGTCTGCTGCACGGCCAGTTTCAGATCCTCGGCGATAGAGCCGAGATCCCGGTTCAGGATCGGCGACAGCTCCGAACGCGCGATAATGTCGCGCATCGAGGATTCCGCAACCGCGCGCATCGTGCCCGACGGGTCGGCCAGGTTGAACAGAAATTTCTCGGCGTCCGAAATGTTCCAGACGACCTGGTATTGCAGATCAACGATATTCTGATCGCGGGTCAGCATCAGTCCACTGTCTGTCGCGGTGATCTCTCCGCCGGCATTGCGTGTCGTATCGACCTGCCCAGTGCCGACATCGGTCACGCGTTCGCCGGTTACCTGAACGATTTCCTTCGTCACAACCGGCCAGGGCGCGAAGTTCAGACCGGGATCACCGGTGCCGACGGCGCGACCGAACAGGAACTCGACCGAACGCTCCTCGGGTCTGACGGTATAGAAGCTGGCAAAAGCCCAGACCGCGACCACCACAAGACCTCCGATTACGAAGGTCCGGCGGTCGAAGCGGAAACCGCCGCCGCCTGGACGGCGCGGACCAGTGCCATTGCCGTTCGAACCGCCGCGCCCGCCCATCAGCACGCGCAGCCTGTCCTGACCCTTGCGCATCAGGTCTTCGATCTCGGGCCGTTCGCCCTGCGGACGCTGGCCGGGCCTGCGCGGTGGCTCTGGCCGGTCGCGTCCGCCCTGATCTCCGCCCTGACCCCAGGGGCGCTGTCCGCCGCGCGGCGGCTCCTTGCCGCCCTTGTCGTCACCGCCACCATTTCCGCTACTGCCGCCACCCCAGGGGCCTTGTGCCATTGATCTGCCTCTTCCTGTTTCGTCTTTCGTCGTTGTGCCTGAAACTGGGGGTCGGGCGGGGAAAGTCAAGCTCTACCGCCCGGCCGGCGCCCGCGCGCTACCCAGTTCGTCCTGGCGCTGTCAGCCTTCCGGGCGGTCGTGGCGCCGGGTCGGCATGCGCATTGTGACCAGCTCCTCGGCCAGCGTCGGATGAACCGCAACCGCCTGGTCGAACTGTTCCTTCGTTGCGCCCATCGTGATCGGAATTGCCACCATCTGGATCATTTCACCCGCCTCGGGGCCGAATATCTGGCAACCCAGCACCTGGCGCGTTTCCTCATCCACCATCAGCTTCATCATCACCCGTGCCTCTGATCCGGCAAACAGTGATCGCATCGGCCGGAAGCGCGAATCGTAGACCTCCACCCCACCGCGCGCGATGGCTTCGTCCTCGGTCATGCCGATGGTGCCGATCTCATGCGGGCGAAGGTAGACGGCGCTGGCAACCAGGTCGTGATCCATGAACCGCGGGCTGCCACCGAAAACGGTATCGGCGAAGCTGTGTCCTTCGCGGATGGCCACAGGGGTCAGGTTCACGCGGTCTGTCACATCGCCCACCGCGAAGATCGAGGGCACGTTCGTCTGTGACCACTGATCGACGATGATCTTGCCGTTTTCCCCCAAGGCGACGCCTGCCGATTCCAGTCCCAGCCCCTTGGTGTAGGGCGCGCGCCCGGTCGCGAAGATCACCTTGTCAAAGCTGTCCTCGGTTCCGTCGGCAAAGTGGACGCGGACTGCGCCTGCGTCTTTTTCCAGACGCGCGGGCGTGCATTCCAATCGCACATCGACGCCGATTTCGGACAGCTGGTCCGTCGCCATCTGGCGCAAATCGACGTCAAAACCACGCAGCACCTGATCCCCGCGATAAGCCAGCACGGTTTCGACGCCCAGACCGCACAGGATCGTGGCGAATTCGCAGGCAATGAAACCGCCGCCGACGATCAGCACCCGACCGGGAAGTTCCGGCATCAGGAACAGGTCGTCCGAAATCAGACCAAGTTCCTCGCCGGGAATTCCCGGAAGATGTGGACGCCCCCCCGCAGCGATCAGGATGTGTTTCGCGCTGATCCTGTTGCCATCGGCCAGTTCGACATCATGGGGGCCAGTCAGGCGCGCACGTTGATGGAAAATCACCCCGCCCGCGGCCTCGACGCCGCTGGTATAGGCGCGCTCCAGCCGGTTCAGTTCCTCGTCCAGCTTGCCCTTGAAGGCGTCCCAGGAAAAAGCCCCGGCATGCGCGTCCAACCAACCATAGCCGCGTGCCTCGGCAGCGGATGCCGGCGCGGTGGACGCAAAGATCATCAGCTTTTTCGGCACGCAGCCCCGGATCACGCAGGTGCCACCCATGCGGCTTTCCTCGGCCAAGGCGACCCGCGCGCCATGCGTCGCCGCGATACGTGCCGCGCGCACCCCGCCCGAGCCGCCGCCGATCACGAACAGGTCGTAATCGAAGCTCATTCCTCGGCCTCCTCGGGGCGCAGTTCCACCACGTCGCCATCGGGCTTGCCGATGATGGCCAGATCGCAGATCCCCAGAAACAATCCGTTCTCGACGACGCCGGGAAGCGCATTCAGCCGCGCCGAAAGGCGCGCCGGTTCGTGAATCTCCTCCAGCGACAGATCAAGGATGTAGTTCCCCTCGTCCGTCTGCAGCGGCAAATCGTCGCGCTTGCGCAGAAGGATCGGCCGACCCGACAGATCAAGCTCGTCCAGGACGCGTGTGATCAGTTCCTTCGTGGTCTGCCAGCCGAAGGGAATCACCTCGACCGGCAGATGAAACGCGCCCAGCACCTCGACGACCTTGCTGCCGTCGGCGATGACAACCATCCTGTCCGAGGCGCATGCCACGATCTTTTCGCGCAACAGCGCCGCACCACCGCCCTTGATCAGGTTCAGGTCCGGGTCAAGTTCGTCTGCGCCGTCAAGCGTCAGGTCCAGCCAGCCGATATCGTCAAGCGTCTCGATTTTCAGGCCAAGGCTTTCGGCAAGATCGGCGGTCTCCTTGCTGGTCGCGGCAAGGCGCAGCTTCAGCCCCTCGGCCTGCACCCGCTCGGCCAGACGGCGAACCATGAAAACAGCGGTCGATCCGGTGCCAAGTCCCAGGCGCATCCCGTCCTCGACCAGCATGACAGCGGCGCGGGCGGCGGCATCCTTTGCGGCGTCCGAGGGTGAAAGTTCAGTCATGGCAGTGATCCTTCATGCGCGTCCAATCCAAGGCGCAACCTGTCTAGCCTGTGGACGCCGCAATAAACAGCATCAATTCACGGGCCGGGTGCTTATCAGGCGGGATATAAGGATCAAGCGCGTCGCCATCGGTGATATGGCCGCGGCCGAAACCAGATGCGGCGGTCACGATGACGCAGGTGATGTCGGCATATTCCATCCCATCGGCACCGGCCGCAGCCGATTGCGCGCGAAGCGCCGCTGCAATAGACCGTGGCCATGAAGGATTTGTCCCACATTGCCGTCATTGTCACCGCTGCCGGACGCGGCACCCGTATGGGCGGGCTGGCCAAGCAATGGCGTGACCTTGGCGGGGCTTCGGTACTGGCACGCAGCATCGCGGCATTTGCCGGCTTTCCGCGTATCGTCGTCGTTCTGTCGCCCGAGGATATGGAGCGGGGCCTGACCGAAATCGCCGGACCCGTCGTGCTGGTCGCAGGTGGCGAAAGCCGCTCGGAAAGCGTGCGCGCGGGCCTTGAGACGCTGGAAGGCAGCGGGTTCAGCCATGTCCTTATTCACGACGGTGCGCGCCCGCTTGTACCTGCCGATGTCATCACGGGCGTGGTCGCGGCATTGGAAAGCGGCGCGACCGCCGCCGCCCCCGGCTTGCCCGTGACCGACGCGCTTTGGCGGGGCGAGGCCGGGCATGTCAGCGCCATGCAACCACGAGAGGGGTTGTTTCGTGCCCAGACCCCGCAGGGGTTCCGGCTGGACGCAATCCTCTACGCTCACCGGGCGTTTCCTGACGGGGCTGCGGATGATGTGGAACTGGCCCGTCGCGCCGGGCATGAGGTTGCCATCACGCCCGGCGCGGAAGACAATCTGAAACTCACCTACGGGCCGGATTTCGACCGCGCCCGTCGCATTCTGGGGGCCGAAATGGACATCCGCCTTGGCAATGGTTTCGACGTGCATGCCTTCGAAGACGGCGACCATGTGACACTTTGCGGGGTGCGCATCGACCACACGCATGCCTTGAAAGGACATTCCGACGCCGATGTCGGAATGCATGCGCTGTCCGACGCGATTTATGGCGCGCTTGCGATGGGCGATATCGGGCGTCATTTCCCGCCATCCGATCCGCAGTGGAAAGGCGCCGACAGCACGATTTTCCTTGCCCACGCCGCTGACCTTGCCCGCAATCACGGCTTCCGCCTTGGCAACGCCGATGTGACGCTGATCTGTGAAGCGCCGAAGATCGGCCCACATGCACAGACCATGCAGGACCGGCTGGCAGCGATCATGGGAATCGGGGCTGACCGCGTTTCGGTCAAGGCCACCACGTCAGAGCGGCTTGGCTTTACCGGCCGGTCCGAAGGTATCGCCGCCATCGCCACCGCCACGCTGATCAAGGACTAGCAGATGGACAGACTGATTGTGACCTGGTTCGGCGCCGGCAACATGCGCCCCGCGCCTGGCACCTGGGGCTCTGCGGTGGCAGTGGCGCTTGGTGTCGTGATTCACTGGATCGGAAGTTTCCCCCTGCTCGCGGCGGCGACGCTGGTGGTTGCGGGCGTCGGGTTCTGGTCCGTTCATCGCTACACCGTCGGCATGGAAGACCCCGACCGGTCAGAGATCGTCATCGACGAGGTCGCCGGCCAATGGCTGGCGCTGTGCTTCCCCTCTTACGGTTTCTGGCATGCGGGCCTTCCCTCGACCGAGTTTCCCTGGCCGGGCTGGCTTGCCGCCTTCCTGTTCTTCCGGCTTTTCGACATCTGGAAGCCCTCGATCATCGGGCGCGCCGACCGCGAGGGCGGCACGATGGGGGTGATGATGGACGATCTGTGGGCCGGGGTCTTCGCAGGGATCTGCGTCATGATCTGCGCCGGCCTGTATCACGGCCTGCTCGCATGAGCGTGGCCGCACAGGTTCTGGACGCCTTGCGCGCGCGCGGTCTTATGATCGCCACGGCCGAAAGTTGCACCGGCGGGCTGATCGTGGCGGCACTGACCGATGTGCCCGGCTCTTCCGATGTCGTCGATCGCGGTTTCGTGACCTATTCCAATGCTGCCAAGCAGGACATGCTGGGGGTCCGTCCCGAAACACTGGCAAGCAAAGGCGCCGTCAGCGAGGAAGTGGCGGCAGAGATGGCGGCGGGCGCGCTTGCCGGTTCAGCTGCCGGGCTGGCCGTCGCGACGACCGGAATTGCAGGGCCCGGCGGGTCCGAGCACAAGCCCGAGGGGCGCGTCTGTTTTGGGCTGGCCTGCGCCGATGGCACGCGGACAGAAACGGTCGAGTTCGGCGCCATCGGGCGCGACCGGGTGCGTGCGGCATCTGTCGCGCATGCCTTGCAGATGGTGCTGACGGCGTTGCAACAGCCCGCCTGATACGGAGAGGACGCGGCCCGAAGGCCGCGCCCGATTACCCGCGCTGTGTCGCTGCTGGACCGCACGCGGGCATGCACCAGCCTTACCGAGCGGTTTCGCGTACCACCTCACCCGATGGGGTGACGGTCACCACGACTTCCTCGCCCTGCGGGTTCATTGCCTCGATCGCAATACCGCGATCGCCGGGGGTCATGTCGCCCAGTTCGGTGTAGCCCGCACCTTCCACGGCCGAGCGCAGCGCAGCCTCGTCAACCGGCGGTGCAGGGGGCTGGCCGGCGTCGCGCGGTGCATTGCCGCGGGGTCCGCCCTCCCGCTCTGCACCCTCACGAGGGGCGCGGTCACCGTCACCGCGCGGGCCATCGCCATCGCGACCCCCCTCACGTGCGCCATCACCACGGGGGCCGTCACCACGGGGGCCGGCTTCGCGCTGTGCCTTGTCGCCCTTGTCGCCGCCCGGGCCGCGACCGTCACGATCACCCATGCCGCGCTTGCCATGGTCGCCCATGCCGTGCTTGCCGTGTTCGCCGCGCGCAAACTGCACCAGCTCGCCATCCGCGTCGAACGCGATGCGAACATCATCACCCGAGGCGTCCTGTCCACCGATCATCACCGCACCGTCACGGCTGCCAATGGCGTTCAGTTCGGTGATCTCTGACAGGATGGCGTTGCTGCGGGCGGCTTCGGGAAGCAGCGCGTCAATGACCGCCTGCGGCAGGGCCGAACCGGGCGCTGTGCGCATGCCGACAACGTCGCCTTCGGCATTGACCATGGCGTCGAAATCCTTGCCGGATTCGACAATGGTGCCCTCGAAGAACGCCCCACCGCGTCGACCCGTGCGGCCTTCAACGTCCGAGAACGCGTCACCTTGCAGCAGGTCCGGGACCTGGACATCGGCCGGTGTCGCGCCGGGCTGTTCGGTCTGCGTTTCGGGCGCAGCTGGCGCAGGCGCGGTCTGCGCGACGGCCAGACCGCCCCCCAGGACACCCATCATGGCGAATGCAAGAACGGAGGTTTTCAGTTTGCTGCTCATTCTGTCTTCCTTTCAAATCTCACAGGGGCAATCGATCTTCTGCCCCCGAATGTCACCTTCCTAGCAACGCCATGGCGAACCGATCACTAACAACCCATTTGGTTTTCATTTACGTAAATGTGCCTATTGTGACAGTATGATCCGTTCAGCCCTTGTTTTCCTGCTGTTTCCCATCGCCCTCATGGCCGATCAACCGGCTGTGTCGAAACTGCTTCCGCTTCACGAAGCGGCGAAAATCGTGGCCGAGCGTTTCGAAGGGCGCCTGCTTGCGGCCAGAATCGATCAGCCGGAACCTTACGAATTCGCGCGCGGCGTCAACATCGTGCACGAGCTTGTGCTGCTTTCTTCACAAGGCAATGTCCTGCGCGCCCGGCTGGACGGCGAAACCGGGCGAGTTCTGGATATACGTGGGCGCGGACTGACGCAGGCGCGCGCGACGCATACGCACGACAACAAGGAGAGATCCGATGCGCTGCCTGATCGTTGAGGATGATCCGACCCTTACCGCGCAGTTGTCCGGCGCATTGCGCGATGCGGGTTTCGTCACCGATTGCGCCGCCGATGGTGCACAAGGCGAATTCCTGGGTGCCACGGAAAGCTATGATATCGCCGTGCTGGATCTGGGCCTGCCCGAAATGCCCGGCATCGAGGTGCTGGAAAGCTGGCGCGCGGCAGGGATTACCATGCCCGTGCTGATCCTGACCGCGCGCGGAGAATGGGCCGACAAGGTGGCGGGGTTTCGCGCCGGTGCCGATGACTATGCCGTCAAACCCTTTCGTCTGGACGAGGTGGTGATACGCGCGCAGACGCTGGTGCGCCGCGCGGCCGGCCACGCGCAACCGACGATCAGGGCCGGGTCGTTGATGCTGGACACGCAGCTTGGCGTCGTCACCCGCGACGGCCTGCCCCTGAAACTGACGGCCTTCGAACAACGAATCCTCGCCTATCTGATGCACCACAAGCGGCGCGTCGTGTCGCGCACCGAACTCGCCGATCACCTGTATGACGCCAATGCCGACCGCGATTTCAAATCGATCGAGGTGGTGATCGGGCGGCTGCGCAAGAAAGTCGGCGACGGCGTGATCGAGACCCGGCGCGGCGAGGGGTATGTGCTGAACGACCAGCAGGTCACCCCTGAATGACCGGCTGGAACTCTATCCGGGGCCGGCTTTTGTGGCTGTCGGCTTTGTGGCTGACAGCCGCCCTTGTGATGGCAAACCTGGTTATCGGCAGCGTTCTCAACCGCTTCGTGACCGACCGCTTCGATGCCGAAATGGCCGCCGTGGCCGACGCGCTTACTGTCGGCACCGTGGCCGATGCCTCGGGCCTTGCACAACTTGACGACGGCCCCAGCGACCCGCGCTTCAGCCGCCCGCTTTCGGGCTGGTATTGGCAGGTCTCGGCCGATGGCACGCCATTCGCACTGTCCGAATCCCTGTTTGATACGCCGCTGGATCTGACATTGACCACCGATTTGGCTGGTCCCGCTGCCGCCGGCCCGGATGGCGCAGCCCTGCGGGTCACGCAACGCGCCTTCACCGTGCCCGGCAGTGCCGAGAATCTGACGGTCATCGTCACGGCGCCGCAGGCGGAAATCGATGCAGCACTGGCCGCCGTTCGTCGCCCGCTTGCGATGGCGCTGGCGGTGCTGGGTGTCGGGCTGGCGTTGGCGGTCCTGTTGCAGGTAACGGCGGGGCTGGCGTCGCTGGACAAAATGGGCGCGGATCTGCGCGCCGTGCGCGAGGGACGCGCCACGCTTCTGCCCCGCCCCGATGTGTCAGAGTTGCAGCCCGTCGCAGATGAAATGAACGCGCTGCTGGCCCAGAACCGTGCCCAGCTGGCGCGCAGCCGCGAACAGATCGGCAATCTCGCACATGCGCTGAAAACGCCGCTCATGGCCCTGCAAGGCGATTTGGCGCCCGACGATCCGGGACAGGCCGTCATCGCCCGAATGGATCGCCAGATCGGATGGCATCTCAAACGCGCGCGCACCGCCAGTGGCCTGCGTGTGCTGGGTCAGGTCACACCGCTGACACCGGTGATTGACGACATCCTTCTGGTTCTGAACCGCCAGCTTCAGGATCGTGGCATCACGGTGACCCGCGATGCACCGCCGGGGCTGACACTGCCGGTCGAGCAGGAGGACGCGCAGGAAATTCTGGGTAACCTTCTTGAAAATGCCGCGAAATGGGCGCGCAGCACGATTGCCATACGGGCCGGGCGACATGGTGACGAAACCCGGCTGAGCGTTGCCGATGACGGGCCGGGCATGGCTGATGCGGATTTTGCGCGCGCCCTGGCGCGCGGCACCAGGCTGGACGAGCGCGGCCCGGGCGCCGGGCTTGGACTGGCGATCGTCGCCGATCTGGCCGCACTGAACGGTGGCAGGTTCCAGCTTGGCCGCGACGGCGATCTGGGTGGCCTGTCGGCGACGATTACGCTGCCCGGTTAGGGCCGGGAAAGCGGCTTAATGCGGCGCGAAACGCTCGACCCAGTCGATCAGCTTCGGCAGGCTGTCGCGATGCAGGTCATAGCCGTTCAGGATCGTCTGGCGCGCCGCTGCCCGCAGACGCGGCGCGTCGGGGTCGCCGGACAGGCCACGGATCAATGCTGCCGCCAATGCCTCGCGGTCGAAGAACGGCACCAGGCGGCCATTCTCTCCGTCGCGGATCAGCTCACGCACGGGTTCTGTATCGGACCCTATGACATAGGCCCCGGCGGACAGCGCCTCGGTCAGTGACCAGCTCAGCACGAACGGGTAGCTGAGATAGCAGTGGACACGACCGACCTGGATCACGCGCCGGTAATCGCCGTAAGGCACGCGGCCCAGAAAATGCAGCCGGTCCAGATCCAGCTTGCCGTCCAATTCGGCCAGAAGTTTGGCCTTCCAGCTTTCGGCGTCGCGCGGCTTGCCGCCATAGCTGGTCCCCTCGGCACCGATCAGGACCACCTGCGCGTCGGGCCGGGCGGCCATCACCTGCGGCAACGCGCGCATCAGGACGTGAAACCCGCGATACGGCTCGAGCGAGCGGGACACGTATGTCAGCACCTCGTCGCCCGCCCGCAGCGTCTTTCCGTTCGGCAAAGTGAAGCTGGCCCCTGGATCGGGCTGCATCACATCGGTGTCAATTCCGTCGTGGATGGTGGTGATCTTGGATTGCAGTTCGGCCGGAAAACTGCCGGCCTGATAACGCGTCGGCGACAGCGCCGCATCGCATTGCAGGATACCCATCGCCAGATGCGCATTGCGCGCCACGCTGTTGAAGCGCGACCAATCGAGATCATGCGTCACCTCGGCATCGAACCCGATGTCATGGCCGCGCGTGCGATACAGCAGTTCGGCATAGACCAGCAGCTTCGCATCGGGCCAGATTTCTTTCAGAAACAGTGTCTCGCCCCAGCCGGAATGCCCGAAAATCACATGCGGCGTATAGTTGTGCCGGTCACGCAGCGCCCGCGCCCCGCGTGCCGCCATATAGCCACGCTCACAATGTTCGGCGTATGCCGAGGCGAAGGGCTGGTTGCAGGTGATCTTGTCAGGCGTCTTGTATTTAACCACCGGCACAGGGCTTTTGCGGTCGTTCTTCTGGTCCGTCAGGGCCAGCACCTCGTGGCCACGCGCGGCAAGTGCCGGCGCAAGATGCAGGAACTGGCCGGGAAAATTCTGATGGACCAGCAGGATCTTCACGGCCCGTAATCGCGAAAAGCGGCATCCATCAGGGTGCGGGTATAATCTGTTGCCGGTGCGTCAAAGATCTGATCGACCGGCCCCTGTTCGACCACCTCGCCAGCGCGCATGACCATCATCTTGTGGGCCATCGCGCGAACGACGCGCAGGTCATGACTGATGAACAGGAAGGCCAGACCGTGATCGCGTTGCAGCTTGCGCAGCAATTCGACGATCTGGACCTGCACGGTCATATCCAGTGCACTTGTCGGTTCGTCCAGCACCACGACCTTGGGGCGCAGGATCATCGCCCGCGCAATCGCGATGCGCTGACGTTGCCCGCCAGAAAATTCATGCGGATAGCGATGCATCGCCTCGGGCGGCAGGCCGACTTCCTGCATGATTTCGGCCACCATCTCGCGTCGGTTGCGGCCGGGTTCGACCCCGTGCACGCCCAGCCCCTCGGCGATGATCTGTTCGACGGTCATGCGGGGCGACAGGCTGCCGTAAGGGTCCTGAAAGACGATCTGCATGTCGCGGCGCAGCCGGCGCAACTGACGCGCCCGCCAGCCCGAGATATCCTGACCAAGATACAGGATCGGCCCGTCGCTTTCGATCAGCCGCATGACCGCCAACGCCAGCGTCGTCTTGCCGGACCCGGATTCGCCCACGATCCCCAGCGTCTCGCCCTCGCGTACGGACAGGGTGGCGCCATTCACGGCCTTCACATGGCCGACGACGCGGCGCAGAAGCCCGCGCTTGATCGGAAACCAGATCTTCAGATCCCGCGTCTCGACCAGTGTCTTGGCACCTTCCGGCACCGGATCGGCGCGGCCCGTCGGCTCTGCCTGAAGCAGCTTGCGGGTATATGGATGGCGCGGATCGGTGAAAATCGCTTCGACCGGGCCTTGTTCGACGATGACGCCGTCCTTCATCACGCAGACTCGATCGGCAATCCGCCGCACAAGGCCCAGATCGTGGCTGATGAACAGCATCGACAGCCCCTCCTCGCGCTTCAGCTCGGCCAGAAGATCCAGTATCTGCGCCTGAATGGTCACATCCAGCGCGGTCGTCGGTTCATCCGCGATCAGAAGTTCCGGTCCGTTTGCCAGCGCCATTGCGATCATCACCCGCTGGCGCTGCCCGCCGGACAGTTGATGCGGATAATCCGCCAGTCGGGTTTCCGGGTCCCGAATGCCAACGCGGGTCAGCAGTTCCAGTATACGGGCACGCACGGCGGCGCCCTTCAGCCCCTGATGCAGCCGGATGCTTTCGGACAGCTGCTTTTCCAGCGTGTGCAGCGGGTTGAGCGAGGTCATCGGTTCCTGAAAGATGAAGCTGATGTCATTGCCGCGAATAGCGCGCAACTTCGCGGGCGTCGCGCCCACAAGTTCCTCGCCCTCATAGCTGATTGCCCCGTCCAGATGCGCGGCATCGCCAAGAAGCTGCACCGTGGACAGCGCCGTCACCGACTTGCCCGACCCCGATTCGCCGACCAGTGCCACCGTCTCGCCGCGGCCGATCTGGAAGCTGACCCCACGCACCGCCGGGATAAGCTGACCGTCCTGACTGAAGCTGATCTTCAGGTCACGAATGTCCAGCACCACCTCGGACAATGCGGGCGAGGGATGCACCACCGGTGCTGGATCGGTGACGACAGTGCTCATTTGAAGGTCTTCCGGGGGTCGAACGCATCGCGGATGCCTTCAAAGATGAAGACCAGAAGCGACAGCATGATGGCAAAGGTGAAGAACGCGGTGAAGGCCAACCAGGGCGCGTTCAGGTGCTGCTTGGCGATCAGCGCCAACTCGCCCAGGCTGGGCGCAGAACTGGGCAGCCCGTAACCCAGATAATCCAGCGCCGCCAGCGTGGAGACGGTGCCGGTCACGATGAACGGCAGCATGGTCAGGGTCGCGACCATCGCGTTCGGCAGGATATGACGGAACATGATCTTGCGGTCGCTGACGCCAAGCGCGCGCGCCGCACGGACATATTCGAAATTGCGCGCCCGCAGGAACTCGGCCCGGACAACGCCCACAAGTGCCGGCCAGCCGAAAATGATCATGATCAGCACCAGCAGCCAGAAACTTCGCCCGAAGACGGCGAACATGATGATGATGACGTAAAGGACCGGCGTATTCTGCCAGATTTCCAGCACGCGTTGCAGAATGATGTCCGTGCGCCCGCCGAAATAGCCCTGAATGGCCCCCATCGCGATCCCGATGACCGAAGCGACGGCCGTCACCACCAGCGTGAACACGACCGAGGCGCGGAACCCGTAGATCGTACGCGCCAGCACATCGCGTGTCGTGTTGTCGGTGCCCAGCCAGTGGCGGCTGTCCGGGGCGCTTGGCGCCTCGCCCACCTGGTCGGTATCCAGATAGTGAAACGGGATGATCGGCCAGATCATCCAGCCCTGTTCATCCTCTGGCACGCCGGCGCTGCCATCGCGCACCGATGCGACATAGGCGGCCGGATCTTCATCCCAGCATTCTTCCCGGCCGCCGGAAATGATCAGGCACTGGGTGTCGGGCAGCCGGTACAGCGCCTCGGTCAGGAAATCGCCGCCGAAGGTTGTTTCGGGGTAGAACTGGAAGACGGGAAAATAAAGTTCGCCCCGGTACTTGGCGATGATCGGCTTGTTGTTCGCGATCAGTTCGGCACCCAGCGAGATCACGAACAGGATCGTGAAAAGGATCAGTGACCAATAGGCGCGCTTGTTGGCGCGGAAGTTGCGCCACCGTCGGCGGTTCAGTTCCGACATCGCCATTTCAGCCCGCCCTCTTTTCGAAATCGATGCGCGGATCAACCAGAACATACATCAGATCCGAGATGATGCCGATCACCAGGCCCAGCAGCCCGAAGATGAACAGCGTCCCGAACACCAGCGGGTAATCGCGCTGCACCACCGCGTCAAAGCCAAGCCGCCCCAGCCCGTCAAGCGAGAAGATCGTCTCGATCAGGATCGAGGAGCCGAACAGAATGGAAAGCAACATGCCCGGCAGACCCGCGATGATGATCAGCATGGCGTTGCGGAAGACATGACCGTAAAGCACACGACGCTCGGTCAGGCCCTTGGCACGGGCCGTCATGACATATTGCTTGTTGATTTCATCAAGGAAGCTGTTCTTGGTCAGCAGCGTCAGCGTGGCAAAGCCAGAAATCGCCATTGCCAGCACTGGCAGCGTGATATGCCACAGGTAGTCCTTGATCTGGCCCAGCAGCGACAGCTGATCGAAATTGGAACTGGTCAAGCCGCGCAGCGGGAATATCTTCCAGTAGGTGCCGCCGGCAAACAACGTCATCAGCAGAACGGCGAACAGGAAGGACGGGATCGCGTAGGCCACGACGATGATCCCCGACGTCCAGGTATCGAACGGCGTGCCCGCCTTCACGGCCTTGCGGATGCCCAGCGGGATCGAGACGAGATAGGCAAGAAGCGTCGTCCACAGCCCCAATGTGATCGACACAGGCAGCGTGCGCGCGATTTCCGTCGTTACGGAATTCGACCGGAACCAGCTTTCGCCGAAATCGAAGCGCAGGTATTTGCCGATCATGATGCCGAAGCGGCGCACGGCGCCGATCGGTTCCTTGCGGCATTCTTCGGCCGCCAGGCTGGGTGTTCCGTCAAATCCCGGCTCGCACACGATTTCGGCAAAGCCCATCTCCAGCTCCAGCTCGGCCAGAAGTTCGGGCGGGATGCCCTGCGCGCCGGCATACTGGATACCGCCTTCGCCGCCCCCGCCGGCAACTTCTGCCATGGTGTTGCCCTCGCCCTGGACGCGGGCGATCACCTGCTGGATCGGGCCACCCGGCACGAACTGGATCAGGGCGAAGTTCACCAGCATGATCCCGAGCAGCGTCGGTATGACCAAAGCCAAGCGCCGTAGAATATAGGCTGCCATGCCCTGCCCTTCTTGTCGTCAGGTCTTCTGCCTGCGCGTTTCCGACCGGTTAACGCAAGATCCCGGCCTGTTTCAGCTTTTCAGCCTTTTCGGCGTTATACCACGCGATATCAAGATACCAAGGCGCATTGAGCGTTTCCGACAGGTAAGGCGGCAGCGTCTCTGGCCAGTCATACTGATCATAATAGGCTAGGAACTGTTCGGGATTATACCAGTTCGGCACCCATGGATACATCGCGCGCAATACCCGGTCCAGGGCGCGCGTGGCGACCGCCATATCATCGTAGCTGTCGGCCGAGATCGCGGTGCGGATCAGGCTGTCGATGGCTGGACTGGTCACGCCCGAGGGGTTGAAGACATCATCGACGCCCTGCGATCCGAAGACCTGCGACAGCCCGTCGCCCGCGATCTCGGCGGTCTGGGCGTGACCGACGATGATGTCATAGTCGAATTCGTAACGCCGGGTTTCGTATTCGGTATCGTCGACCCGTGCCATGACCGCATCGACGCCGACCGCACGCAGGTTTTCGATGAAAGGGTTGATGACCCGGTCGAATGTCGGGCTGTCATTCATGAACTCGACGCGCAGCACTTCGCCCGCCTCGTTGCGCCGCATTCCGTCGCTGCCCGGAACCCATCCGGCTTCGTCCAGAAGGCCGGCCGCGCTGCGCAGACTGGCCCGGTCAAGCTGGCGGTCGCTGCCTTCGGGCTGCACCACCGCCTCATTGGTCAGGATACCTTCGGGAAGCTGGTCTGCCAACGGCTCCAGCAGGGCAAGCTCGGCCCCTTCGGGCTTGCCGGTGGCCTTCAGTTCGGTGTTGTCCCAGAAGGAATCGGTGCGCGTATACAACCCATAGAACAGCTGTTCATTCGACCATTTGAAGTTGAACAGCAGGCCAAGGGCCTGGCGAACGCGGGGGTCCTTGAACTTCTCGCGCCGCATGTTGATGAAGAAGCCTTGCGCGGGCGCCTTGTTCTGGTTCTGGATCGTCGTCTTGATGACATGACCATTGGTCAGGTTCGGGAAGTTGTAACCCGTCGCCCACTGGACCGAGGAATTCTCGTGCCGGATCGTGTATTCGCCAGCCTTGAATGCCTCAAACGCGGCTTCGCTATCGGCGAAATATTCGGCCCGGATGCGGTCGAAATTGTTGCGTCCGATGTTGATCGGCAGGTCATTGCCCCAATAATCGGGATTGCGTTTGTAGACCGAGGTCCGGCCGATATCGGCGCTTTCGAACACATAGGGGCCTGATCCCAGGATCGGCTTTGACATCGGGTTGGCAAGATCGCGGTCGTTCTCCTCGAAATCCTTTTTCGACAGCACCGTCATCCCGCCCGCACCCTGAATCACGTCGCGGCGCGGATAATCCGGCATGAACTCGAAGCGGATCGTGTGATCGTCAATGATCTCGGCGCCTTTCGTGGATTGCGCCAGCACCGCCCGGAAGGACGAAAGGCCCTTGTCGCGAAAGGTCTCGTACGAGAACATGACGTCCTCGGCCGTGATGGGCGTGCCGTCGGAAAAGGCCGCCTCGGGCCGCAGGTGAAAAATCACCCAGTCGCGGCTTTCAGGATATTCGATCGTCTCGCAGATCAGGCAATAGGCGGTCCCGACCTCGTCCATCGTCCCGATCATCAGCGATTCAAGCCCGATCGAGGAAAAGATATCCGCCCGCCCCTTCACCGTGAACGGATTATATCCATCAAATCCGCCCGGCATCGCCACCGAGATCTCGCCACCTTTCGGGGCGTCCGGGTTGACGTAGCGCAGATGGGGGAAATCGGCAGGAAGTTCGGGCGGCCCGAAAATGCCGATACCATGCGCGATGGTGGTGTCCTGCGTCGCCGGATCGCCAGCCGCGGCTGCCGGCGCCTCAGTTGCTTCGGTGGCAGCCGGGGCGTCCTGCGCCAAAAGCGGGCCGGCAAGGAAGGACAGCGGCAGAAGGGCGGCGGCAATGCGGACGTTTAGGTTCATGACGGTCCTTCGCGATTTGGTTGCATCAAAGCTAGGACAGGCGGCGCGCCGGGATCAATCCGCGATTTCGATACCACCGGAATCGTGATCGAAAAATGCAAAGCGCCCGGCCATCACGGACCGGGCGCAGAGTTCATTCCGATGTCCGATCTTACGGGTTGGCTTGCAGATAGGCGACCAGATCGGCGCGGTCTTCGGGCTTGGGCAGCCCGGCAAAGGTCATCTTCGTGCCGGGCACGACACCTTTCGGATCAGCCAGGAATTCCTGCAGCGCGTCAGGCGTCCATTCCGGCGCCACGGCCGCATGTTCGCGCATGGCATCGTCGTAATTGAAGCCGCTGGCGCTGGCGACGGGGCGACCCACGACACCGTTCAGATGCGGGCCGGTGCCGTCGGTGCCGTCCAGCTTGTGGCAGGCCTTGCATTTCGCGAAGACTTTTTCACCCTTGGCCGGGTCCGCCGCTTCCATCAGCGCGGCAAAGTCGATCTGAACCTCTTCCTCGGCCTCGCCGCCGCCAGTGGATTCGACCGGGATCGAATAGGCCTGAACCGCCGGCTCGTCGCCATGGGCGCCTTCAGCGGGTCCGACATGAAACAGGGCGGTCCCGGCCCAGAACAGCAAAAGCAGCGTCAGCAGCGAACCGATCAGCGCACTGGCTGCCTTGGTGATGGTCATGGTGTTGAACATTTGCCGTCCCCGCTAGGTAGTGTTCAAAATTCTGGCGGTATCTATCCGCTTTCTTTCCCCCGGTTCAAGGTATAGTTGACGCCGTGGATAGCAATCTCTTGCCTTGATGATACGATAATGGCCACAAAAACCAACCGCATCGCCTTTCAGGGGGAACTTGGCGCTTATAGCCACGAGGCCTGCCGCAATGCCCGCCCCGAAATGGAGCCGCTGCCCTGCCGCACATTCGAGGATGTGATCGACGCCGTGCGCAGCGGCCAGGCGGATCTGGCGATGCTGCCCGTCGAGAACACCACATATGGCCGCGTGGCGGATATTCACCGCCTGCTGCCCGAATCCGGCCTGCACATCGTCGACGAAGCCTTCGTGCGCGTCCATATCAGCCTGATGGCCATGCCAGGCGTCGAGATCGAACAGATCAAGAAGGTCCGCGCCCATCTGGTGCTGCTGCCCCAATCGGCGGCCTTCCTGTCGCGCTATGGAATCACGGGCGAATCCGCAGCTGACAGCGCCGGTGCCGCGGCGGAACTGGCCGAAAGCGGCGATCTGACCTCGGGCGTTCTGGCCTCCGATCTCGCCGCCGAGATCCACGGGCTGAACATCCTGGCGCGCCACATTGAGGATCACGCCCACAACACGACCCGTTTCCTCATCATGTCGCGCGAGGCGGACAACACCCGCCGGGGCGACACCATGGTGACAACCTTCGTCTTCCGGGTCCGCAACATTCCGGCCGCGCTTTACAAGGCGATGGGCGGTTTCGCGACCAATGGCGTCAACATGACCAAGCTGGAAAGCTATATGGTCGACGGTGTTTTCACCGCGACCCAGTTCTATGCCGATATCGAGGGCCATCCCGAGGATGAGAATGTACGCCTCGCTCTGGACGAGCTGAGCTATTTCACGTCAATGACGAATGTCCTGGGGGTTTATCCCGCCGATCCGCTGCGCGCCGAACAATTGCGCCAGCGAACCAGCTGATCGCGAAGGAACGGCGTTCAACGCTGAAAGCCCGCATATCGGCGCGGGGCTGTCATATGGGCGCGGGACGATCCCGACGTCTGCCGGTTCGTCGCGCAACTGCGCCGTCGCATCTTGACGAAAACGTCCCTGCACAGTGCGGCGGACGGCCCGGTGGCGCCAGTCAGTTTCGGGCAGGACGATGCCGCCCCAACACCCCTTCGCCATAGCAGGTTTCATGCACCCGCTGTCGATTGGAAAGACGCAAACCGGCAGCAGCGTCTGTTACCGGATGCGGGGGCCCGGGTTTTTAATTGGGCCGCAACCCGCATTTGACCCGCAGCCAGACCGCGCCCAAGGACAGGCCCGGCCAGCTGCTTCAGCTGGTCACGTCGTCGACAAACCCAGCCACCTTCGCCTCCAGCTTTCGGTCGATCTGCGCCTTGCCCAGCTTCGCGGTCTGAAGCACCAGCCGCGCCCGCATGTTGCGCGGTTTGACGTCCAGTTCGAAAATCAGGCGCGACCTGTTCCGGGCAAGCGCCACGACAGACATGTCAAGGCGCAACTCAAACGAGGACGATTCGCCTTTCAACGCAATTTTCTCGGGCCGGTCGAACTGAACCAGAACCAGCCGCAATGCGCGTCGCTGACCGCGCCAGTCGAAGGCCAGGTTCCATCCCCGCGTGCCGTCCTGCATGTCATCGGCCCGGCTGACAGCCACACCCCGCCGGATCAGCATGCGCTCGATCCGGTCGAAATCGGCAACTGAATCAAAAAGTTGCTCGGCTGGAAGGGATTTGTCGATTCGCGTGGAAAATTTCATGACCGACCGAAGCAGTCAAAAGGCGATTAGGAGGTAGTGAACAACGTTTTCCTTCGCAAGGTTCCATGTTTGTCCAATTTCCGTTTCACAATCATTGGTTGCATTTTCTACGGACTTTCGCCTTAGTCATCACAAGACCGTGAGAAGACGGCCGGGGTTGACAGGGACGCGATGCCAGACGGAAGTTCCCCGCCACAGGGTGTGGCATGCGCGGACGGCGCAGCAGAAAAGGTCGGCGTCGCTGCTGCGGTCACAATCACGTTGCGCATCCTTGCCACCACAGACCTGCATATGAACCTTGGCGCGCAATCCCGGCGCGGCGGTCTGGCACGGCTGGCGCCCCTGATCGCGGCAGAACGTGCGGCCCAGCACAATATCCTGCTGTGCGACAACGGTGACCTTCTTGATGGCAGCCCGCTTGGCGATGAACTGGCCAGCGCCGGGCTGCGCCCCCATGACGTCCACCCGGCGATATCGGCGCTTAACCTGCTGGGCTATGACATAGCGACGCTTGGCAATCACGACTTCGCGCATGGGGTGGCGTTTCTGCGCCGTGTCACGGGCGACGCAGAATATCCGCTGGTCCTGTCCAATGCGGGCCTGATGGACGGCGCGCCGATCTGGACGGAAACGGCGCTGCTGCGGCGCCAGATGCTGTCCGATGACGGGACAGGACACGACATCACGATCGGGGTGTTCGGCGTCCTGCCCCCGCAGACCGTCGAATGGGAGGCGGGTCTGTCGGCGGACATGACGACCGAGGACATCATGTCGGCCAGCCGGCGCGCGGTGTCGTCGCTGAGGGCGCGCGGCGCGGATCTGATCGTCGCGCTCAGTCATGGTGGCGTCGGCGTCACCGATACGATCCGGGCCGAGAACGCGGCAGGCGCGATTGCCGAACTGCACGGCGTCGATGCGGTGATTGCGGGCCACACACATGAAGTCATGGTCTTCCCCGCGACCGCGACCCGCGCCGCGATCGTGAAGGCGGGCTTCGGCGGATCTCATCTTGCTGCCATCACCCTGCGACTTTGCGGACGCCCCGGCGACTGGCAGGTCGATTGCCGCGCAGCCGAGGCATTGCCGGCCACCGAAGATGATTGTGACGCCAGGCTGATGGCCATCGCGCAGCCGCGCAGCGCCAGTTTTCACGCCCCCGTCGGCCAGATCGCCAGCCCGCTTTCCAGCCATTTCGCCTTGCTGGGCGCAGATGCCGGCCTGCGACTGACCGAGGCCGCCCTGCGCAGCCATCTTGCGCAGCATCTGCCCCATTGCACGTTGCCGGTGCTGGTCGCTCTGGCACCGTTCCGCACCGGCGGGCGCGGCGGACCGGACCATTTCGTCCATATCCCTGCGGGCGAGATCAGCCGCAGCGATCTGTCGGCGCTTTACCCGTTTACCAATCACGTCACCGCAATCGACGTCAGTGGCGCAGAGGTCGCCGATTGGCTGGAACGCGCGGCCTCGATCTTCGCACATCTGCCGGACACCGGGGCCGCAGGCGATGCACGCCCCCTTCTGGATGCCGATTTTCCCGGCTTTCACTTCGACATGATCGGCGGGCTGGATTATTCCATCGACCTGCACCGCCCGCCCTGTTTCGACGCGTCCGGTCAGCGTCTTCACCTCGGGGGGCGGGTCAGGCGCATTCAGCATCAGGGACGTCCGCTGCGCCCGGAAGATCGTTTCGTGCTGCTCACCAACAGTTATCGCATGACCGGCGGGTCGATCTATGCGGGTGTGACGCGCAACAACCGCTGTCTGCTGCCACCCGCGGGACAGATGCGTGTGCGCGACATCATTGCCCAGTTCCTGCGCAAGGGTCGCTGGGGAAGCGCCCATCCCGGCCCGTTTCTCCGCCTGTCGGCCACGCCCGGGACAAAGGTCTGGTTCGACACAGCGCCCAACGCCGATCTTGCCGCCTGCCCGCTTCAGGTCGAAGCCAGCGAAATGACCATTGACGGGTTTCAGCGCCTGACACTTCGGCTGTAACCACTTTGAACTGGCTGGATTCCGCCGAATTTCCGCCGCAATTGCACAACGGCTTGCATCCCGGGCGGAAGCCACATATCTACAGGATCGAGAGGTTGACACGGGCGAACGCCTCGCCAACCCGGTCAGGTCCGGAAGGAAGCAGCCGCAACGAATTCCGTTCGGGTCGTCGTTCAGCCTCTCACCCTTCCCCGTTTCAGTCGTTTCCGCGCCAGTCAATGCGTGATCGCAGCAAGGCACTGGTCTGCCCGCGCCGGGCCGGCAGCGCCGCCATCTGTCTGGTTGTCGCGGCGAAGCCCCGCCGCTAAGGTGTCGCGACCCAGGCGAGGCGAGATGACCGAAAGCGAACAGAATTATCAGGTGCTGGCGCGGAAATACCGGCCCGAGACCTTCTCCGACCTGGTCGGGCAGGACGCCATGGTGCGGACGCTGAAAAACGCCTTCGCGGCGTCGCGCATCGCGCAGGCTTTCATCATGACCGGGATTCGCGGAACCGGCAAGACGACGACGGCACGCATCATTGCCAAGGGCCTGAACTGTGTCGGCCCCGATGGACAGGGTGGCCCCACGACCGAGCCATGCGGCCAATGCGAACATTGCGTCGCCATCTCCGAGGGTCGCCATGTCGATGTGCTGGAAATGGATGCTGCCAGCCGAACCGGCGTCAACGATATTCGCGAAATCATTGAATCGGTTCACTATCGCGCCGCCTCGGCGCGCTACAAGATCTACATCATCGACGAAGTTCACATGCTGTCGACAAGTGCCTTCAACGCGCTTTTGAAGACGCTGGAAGAGCCGCCACCTCATGTGAAATTCATCTTCGCCACGACCGAGATCCGCAAGGTTCCCGTGACCGTGCTGTCGCGCTGCCAACGCTTCGATCTGCGCCGGATCGAGCCGGAGGTGATGATCGATCTGCTGCGCAGGATAGCGCGCGCCGAACAGGCCGAGATCACGGATGATGCGCTGGCGCTGATCACGCGGGCCGCCGAAGGCTCGGCCCGCGACGCCACATCGCTTCTGGATCAGGCCATAAGCCACGGCGCCGGTGAAACCACCGCCCCGCAGGTGCGGGCGATGCTGGGCCTCGCTGATCGTGGGCGTGTGATCGACCTGTTCGAGATGATCCTGCGCGGCGATGCGGCACAGGCCCTGGCCGAGTTGCAGGCCCAATATGCCGACGGTGCCGATCCCATCGCCGTCCTGCGCGATCTGGCCGAAATCACGCATTGGATATCGATCGTCAAGATCACGCCCGAAGCATCGGAAGATCCGACGATTTCGCCCGATGAACGGGTCCGCGGGGCCGATCTTTCGGCCAGGCTGCCCATGCGCGTCATGACCCGCATGTGGCAGATGCTGCTGAAGTCGCTGGAAGAGGTTTCGGCGGCGCCGAATGCAATGATGGCCGCTGAAATGGCGATCATCCGACTGACCCATGCCGCCGATCTGCCCGATCCCGAGGCGCTGATCCGCAAGATCCAGGCAGCCCAGACAGCCGGCGAATTTGCCCGGCCTGCCGGTGGTGGTGGTGGCGGCGGGGATGGCGTTCGGGCGTCTGCGCCCGGCAGTGGCGTGTCCGCGGCCGCCCCGGCTGGACCCGGCGGGCAGGCCATGCGCGGGCCCATCGGCACAGGCGGTCAGGCGACAGCGCTTGCTGCTGCGTCCGCCTCGCTGATCGCGGCTTTCCCGGATTTCGATTCCGTGCTGGATCTGATCCGGCGCATGCGCGACATGCCGTTGCTGATCCTGGTGGAAAGCCACCTGCGGCTGGCCCGGTACAGTCCCGGCCGGATCGAATTCGAACCCACACCGGATGCGCCGCGCGACCTGGCCTCGCGCCTGGCAGAGCGGCTGCGCGGCTGGACCGGCGGGCAGCGTTGGGCGGTCAGCGTCGTCAATACCGGCGGCGGTCCCACCATCGCCGAACGCCGCGCCGAAGCGGAAGCAGAGGCCCTGCAAAGGGCAGGCGCACACCCCACCGTACAGGCCGCCCTTGCCGCTTTTCCCGGTGCGCGCCTGATCGCCGCGCGCCGCGTCGAAGTGGCCAAGCCCGAAGCGGAACCCTTGTCCGGCGAGGCTGCCGCCATACATGACAGCGGCGCAGGCCCGGTGGCCGAAGCAGAAGAATGGGACCCCTTCGAGGACGAGGAGTAGACGATGTTCAAGGGACTGGGCGGCATTGGCGACATGGCCAAGATGATGGCTGCCGCGAAGGACATGCAGGCCAAGATGGTCGAGATGCAGGACGGTCTGGCCAAGATCACGGTCGTGGGCGAAGCTGGTGCCGGTCTGGTCAAGGCTACCGCCACCGCCAAGGGGGAACTGACCGCCCTTGATATCGACCCGTCGATCTTCGTTGCCTCTGAAAAGGAAGTGGTCGAGGATCTGATCCTTGCCGCGATCAAGGATGCGCAGCGTCGCGCGCAGGATCGTGCGCAATCGGAAATGTCGCGTATCAGCCAGGACCTTGGCCTGCCGCCCGACATGAAGCTTCCCTTCTGATCCCCGATGACCGAGGGCAGCGACGATATCCAGGCGCTGATCGGCGCGCTTGCACGGCTGCCGGGACTTGGTCCGCGATCCGCGCGGCGCATCGTGCTGACGCTGATTGGCCGCAAGCCCGGCCAGATGGCGCAATTGTCGGACCTCATGGCGCGCGTCGCGGAAAATGCGCGTCCCTGCGCACGCTGCGGCAATATCGCCGAAAGCGAGATCTGCCCGATTTGCGCCGATCCGGCCCGCCAGACCGGAGAGATCTGTGTCGTGCAGGATGTGGCCGACCTGTGGGCGCTGGAACGCGGCCGCGCCTTTCGTGGCCGTTATCACGTACTTGGCGGCACATTGTCGGCACTTGACGATATCGGGCCCGAGGATCTGGGCATTCCCCGCCTTCTGTCGCGCATCGCAGACGAGCAGGTCCATGAGGTCATTCTGGCGCTCAGCGCCACGGTCGACGGACAGACCACGGCCCATTACATCGCCGACGCGTTGCCGCAGGGCATCAGCATCACCGGCCTTGCCCAGGGTGTTCCGATCGGCGGCGAACTCGATTATCTGGATGATGGCACCATCACGGCCGCATTGCGCGCGCGGCGCAGTTTCTGAACCGGGCGAAGCTCTCCGCGATACCGCCATGCGGCGTGGCACCTCGCCGATCAACGGTGCTGCCATACCCTGCCCCATCACGACAGCTGCCGCACGACGATCGAGGCCAGTTCGCGCCCGACATTGCGGCATGTCTCGCTAGCACCGCGATCATGCACCAGCCAAAGCGGGGCCGCCCATTCGTCGCGCGCGGGCATAAGCTCGATCAGTTCGGGGGACCAGATCAGGCTGGAAATCGGAAGGAACCCCGCGCAGCGGCCTGAATTCACGGCCCGGCGCATCACGGTTTCATCATTGGTGCGAAACACCACCTGCTGCCGGCTGGTATTCGCGCGCAACCAGCGGAACCATGGCGCGCTGTCATCCCCGAAATCGTTGGAAACCATCAGGTGATCAGCCATGTCCTCGGGACAATGCGGAACCCCCATCCGGTTGATGTAATCCCGCGTGGCAACAAGGGCCACGCCCAACCGGCCAAGCCAGCGGACGGCATTGCGTTCGCCGCAGGGTTCGGCACCGGCGCGCAATGCGATCGTGCAGCCGCCCGACAGATCGGCAAAGCCGATTTCGCTGCGATAGATCAGCTCCAGTTCCGGCATCATGCGACTGACCTGCATCATGGCGGGCGTCACAAGCTCGCCAATCAGCGGGACAGCATTGATGACCACCTGCTCGCGCATGATCCCCTCTCGATTCGGGATCACCCTAGCGCGCAGGACTGAAGATGGTGTTAATACCGGCCGAAGCTTGACTTTACGGGTCTTGCCCCGTATCTGCACTGCCAACCCCCGGAAGGTTTCCCCTTCCGGTCCCCGACCTGCGCGGGGATCGCCCCCCGTCAGCGCGTTGCGCCCACGGGGGCATTCGTGCTTTGACGCACCCGCGCGAAACCCGACTGGACCTTAAGGAGGCCCGCATGTTCGAGAATCTGTCAGATCGCCTTGGTGGCGTCTTCGACCGGCTGACGAAACAGGGCGCCCTGACAGAAGACGACGTCACCGCCGCCATGCGCGAGGTGCGCACCGCCCTTCTGGAAGCCGATGTTTCGCTGCCGGTCGCGCGCAGCTTCGTGAAATCGGTAACCGGCAAGGCCACGGGTGCTGCGGTCACCAAATCGGTGACGCCGGGCCAGCAGGTCGTGAAGATCGTCCATGACGAACTGATCAGGACGCTGCAGGGCGACGGCGCACCCGAGGCACTGAAGATCGACAATCCGCCGGCCCCGATCCTGATGGTCGGGCTGCAGGGCTCAGGGAAAACCACGACAACGGCGAAGCTGGCCAAGCGCCTGAAGGACCGGGAACACAAGCGCGTGCTGATGGCCTCGCTTGACACCAACCGCCCGGCCGCCATGGAACAGCTTGCCATCCTCGGCACCCAGATCGGCGTCGATACCCTGCCCATCGTCAAGGGCGAAACCGCCGTCCAGATCGCCAAACGCGCGAAACAGCAGGCGACCCTTGGCGGCTATGATATCTACATGCTGGACACGGCAGGCCGTCTGCATATCGACGAAGTCCTGATGGACGAGGTGCAGGCCGTCCGCGATGTTGCCAACCCGCGCGAAACCCTGCTGGTCGTCGATGGCCTGACAGGTCAGGACGCCGTGAACGTGGCCACCGAATTCGACGGCAAGGTCGGCATTTCCGGCGTCGTGCTGACCCGGATGGACGGCGACGGGCGCGGCGGCGCGGCGCTGTCGATGCGCGCCGTCACCGGTAAGCCGATCCGGTTCGTGGGCTTGGGCGAAAAGATGGATGCGCTGGAAACCTTCGACGCCGAACGCGTCGCGGGCCGCATCCTTGGCATGGGCGATATCGTGGCCCTTGTCGAAAAGGCCCAGCAGGTGCTGGAGGTCGAACAGGCCGAGCGCATGATGAAGCGCTTCCAGAAGGGCATGTTCAACATGAACGACCTTCGCAGCCAGCTTGAACAGATGCAGAAGATGGGCGGCATGGGCAGCATCATGCAGATGATGCCGGGCATGCAGAAGATGGCCAAACAGGCGGAAGAAGCCGGCATGGACGACACCATGATCCGCCGCCAGATCGCGCTGATCAATTCCATGACCAAGAAGGAACGCGCCAATCCCGACCTGCTGCAGGCATCCCGCAAGAAGCGGATCGCGGCAGGCGCCGGTCTGGAAGTGTCCGAGTTGAACCGCCTGCTGAAAATGCAGAAGCAGATGGCCGACACCATGAAGAAGCTCGGCAAGATGAAGGGCGGGATGCTGAAACAGGCCATGCGCGCCATGATGGGCAAGGGCGGTGGCCTGCCCGACATGGCCAATGCCGATCCCGCGAAAATGGCCGAGGCGACCAAGATGCTGCAGGACCCGCGCGGTCTGGGCGGCCAGCTTGGCGGCGCAGGCCTGCCGGGCGGGCTTTCGGGGCTGTTCGGGAAGAAGTGATGCCCAGCCTGTCCGTCGATATTCCGGTTCTGGAAACCGAGCGTCTGTTCCTGCGGGAACCACGCTTGGACGACCTCGATGCCATTGTGGCCTTCGGGATGTCAGACCGTACCGAATTCGTCGGCGGCAAGCTCGAGGCGTGGCAAAGCTGGAACGTGCTGAATGCCGCCATCGGCCATTGGATCAATCGCGGCTTCGGCTGGTGGGTGCTCGAAGACAAGGCAACAGGCGACGTCGCAGGGCGCGCGGGCATCGGCTATAACCTTGACTGGCCGGAACCTGAACTGGGTTGGCACATCTATGAAGGCTTCGAGGGCAAGGGCCTCGCGTATGAGGCAGCCTTTGCCGCCCGCGATCACGCCACCCGTCATTTCGGGCTTGGCCCGCTGATCTCGCTGATCGCACGCGGCAACGCCCGATCTCGCCGACTGGCCGAACGGCTTGGCGCGACGATCGAGTCGGACAATTTTCAAGTCCGTGGCACCCCGTGCATGATCTACCGTCACCCGCAGGTGGCTGCATGATCGAACTTGCGGGCACCCCCATGCTGGAAACCGAACGCCTGACCCTTCGTGCGCCCAAAGGCAGCGACTGGCCCATCTGGCGCGATTTCTACATGACATCCCGCGCGCAGTATTGCGGCGGCGGTGCCGATATCACCCTCGGCCACGCATGGCGCAGCTTTGGCCATGTGATCGGCCATTGGGCAATGCGCGGCTATGGCAGCTTTGTCTTCACGCTAAAGGACGATGATGCGCCCCTTGGCATGGCGGGGCCGTGGCACCCAGCCGACTGGCCGGAACCCGAGATCGGCTGGACCCTTTGGACACCCGAGGGCGAAGGCAAAGGCTATGCCTACGAGGCCGCCTTTGCCGCCCGCGACTTTGCCCGCGGCAAACTCGGCTGGTCCGACATCGTCAGCTACATAGACGCGGACAATGCCCGGTCGATCGCACTCGCCGAACGGCTTGGCGCGGTGCCCGACGCGGCGGCAGCTCAACCCAAATTCGACAAGCGCGCTCTGGTCTTCCGCCACCCGAAAGGAGCTGTCTGATGTCCCGACAGGATATGCACGCGGTATGCACGGGGTATGTACGCCCTGCGCACATGGTTTTGGTGGCGAAATGACCGATCCCGTGACCCGCGCCGCCGACCTGCTGAAAGGTCACCGCGCCAGCATCGACCGGCTGGACGCGATCCTTGTCTATACGCTTGCCGAAAGGTTCAAGCACACCCAAAGCGTCGGCCGTCTGAAGGCCGAACACGACCTTCCTCCGTCCGATCCGGCGCGTGAAGCGCAACAGATCGAGCGGCTGGAACGCCTCGCGCGCGAGGCCGATCTCGACCCGGAATTCGCGCGCAAATTCCTGAATTTCGTCATCGCGGAAGTGATCCGCCATCACGAGATCTTTCAATCGTAGACGCATCAGATATGCGCCTTAATACCGCCATTTCAAAGGAGAAAACCCAATGGCAATGAAAATTCGTCTGGCCCGTGGCGGCTCGAAAAAGCGTCCGTTCTACGCCATCGTCGCGACCGATTCGCGCATGCCGCGCGACGGCCGCTTCATCGAGAAGCTGGGCACGTATAACCCGCTGCTGGCCAAAGACAGCGAAGATCGCGTCAAGATGGATGTCGAGCGCGTTCAGTACTGGCTGGGCCAGGGCGCCGAGCCGACCGACCGCGTCGCCCGCTTCCTGGAAGCCGCCGGCGTCAAGGACAAGGCCGAGCGCAAGAACATGAAAAAGGCCGAGCCGGGCAAGAAAGCCCAGGAACGCGCCAAGGCCCGCGCCGACAAGGCCGCCGCAGCCGCCGCCCCGGCCGAGGCCCCCGCCGAAGAAGCCGCTTCGGAATGATATTGACCCGGCCCGCCGCCACCGCGGCGGGCCGGTCTGATCAGAGGCAACAGCGGCCCGTTTTTTGGGGCGGCCAGGATGGCGGCCTGCAAGCAGGTCGCTGCAGCGCTGGCAGTCACTTCCGTCGCTGGCCCCGAACCAGACAATGCCCGCCACCCGGTGCGCACAGCTTCGGGCCGGTAATCGCGGAGAGCGTTTTATCATGACCGAAAAGATCTGCGTCGGCGCAATTGCAGGCGCATTTGGCGTCCATGGGGAAGTGCGGCTGAAAAGCTTCACGACCGAGGCGGAGGATATCGCCAGTTATGGACCACTGACTACGGAAGACAACGCTCGCACCTTTACAGTGACCCTCACGCGGGCTGTCACGGGCGGCATCGGCGCGCGCCTGTCCGGTGTCAGCACCCGTGAAGAAGCCGAATCCCTTCGCGGCGTCACCCTTTGGGCGCCACGCGACGCGCTGCCGGTGTTGCCTGATGATGAATTCTATCACGCCGATCTGATCGGTCTGGACGTTCTTGACACCGGCGGCGTCGTGCTGGGCCGGGTCAAGGCGATCTATGATCACGGCGCGGGTGATATCCTGGAAGTGACCGGCGCGCAAAGCTTGCTGCTGCCGTTCACACGGCAAGTCGTGCCAACCGTGGACCTGTCGGCCGGTCGCATCATCGTCGATCCGCCCGGTTCGGACGAATGACACTGCCGGGAAAGTCACATGGCCGGATGTCGATCCAGGCCTCAAACCGACCGCGCGAGCTGATTGCCGAACCGCAGATCAAAGGCGCGTGGACCGCCAATATCATTACCTTGTTTCCCGAAGCCTTTCCGGGCGTTCTGGGATTGTCGCTGACCGGTCGCGCCCTGGCAGAAGGATTGTGGAACCTTCGGACCATACCGCTTCGGCCCTACGGCAAAGGCAGGCACCGCAATGTCGACGACACGCCCGCGGGCGGCGGCGCCGGCATGGTGATCCGTGCCGATGTGATGGATTCCGCCCTGCGCGAGGCTGGCCCGGCCCTGCCCGTCATCTATCTGTCACCGCGCGGCAAGCCGCTGACGCAAATGCGCGCGCGGGCGCTTGCAGAAGGCCCCGGCGTGACGCTGATCTGCGGCCGTTTCGAAGGTGTCGATCAGCGGGTTCTGGATGCGCATGCCGTCGAGGAGATCAGCATCGGGGACTATGTTCTGACGGGTGGTGAACTGGCCGCTCAGGTCTTGATTGATGCGACGGTTCGGCTTATACCGCGCGTCGTCGGGAATCAGGCATCGCTGGCTGAAGAGTCCTTTTCGGACGGTTTGCTTGAGCACCCGCAATATACTCGCCCCGCCGAGTGGGAAGGCCGCAGGATACCGGATGTCGTCATGTCCGGCAATCACGCGGCCATTGCTGCTTGGCGACGCGCAGAAGCCGAAAGGCTGACAAAGGAACGCCGCCCCGACCTGTGGCGGGCATATCGCGACAAGATCGCGAATGACCCGGCAAAGGACGCACAGCTCTCGGGCGCATCACACCAAGCGGGGAACCACCCTGCGCATGACAAGGATGAACAGCGATGAACCTGATCGCACAGCTCGAAGCAGAGCAGATTGCCGAACTCGGCAAGGATATTCCGGATTTCAAAGCCGGCGACACCATTCGCGTCGGCTACAAAGTGACCGAAGGCACGCGGACCCGCGTGCAGAACTATGAAGGCGTCTGCATCAGCCGCAAAGGCGGCAACGGCATCGGCGCAAGCTTCACCGTTCGCAAGATCTCCTTCGGTGAAGGCGTGGAACGCGTGTTCCCGCTTTACGCCACCAACATCGATTCGATCGCCGTGGTTCGCCGTGGCCGCGTTCGCCGCGCCAAGCTGTATTACCTGCGCGACCGTCGCGGCAAATCTGCGCGTATCGCCGAAGTCACCAACTACAAGCCGAAGGCCGCCAAGGCCGACGCCAACGCCTGAGGACCTTCGTCATGAAAAGCGAAATTCATCCCGACTACCACATGATCTCGGTCAAGATGACGGACGGCACCACTTATCAGGTGCGTTCAACCTGGGGTTCGGAAGGCGACACCATGTCGCTGGATATCGACCCGACCTCGCACCCGGCATGGACCGGCGGCTCGGCGAAGCTGATGGATACCGGCGGACGCGTGTCGAAGTTCAAGAACAAATACGCCGGTCTGGGCTTCTGATCGCCCCCACATTCCAGATAATGAAACGCCGCCCATCCGGGCGGCGTTTTTCTTTTGCAAGATGGCATCACTTCATTGAACTGATGCCGAACATATTCCCTTCGGTGTCGATGCAAAGCGTGACAAAGCCGAACTCTCCGATCGAGAATTTCGGCCGGATGACCGTCCCGCCTGCTTCTGCAACGCGGCCCTCCTCGACCGCGCAATCCTCGGACGAAAAATAGACGACCGTGCCGCCCTGCCCCGGCTTGGCGCGCGCTGACTTTGACAGCGCACCGCCCGCACCATAAGCGCCCATATCCGTCGGGAAGCTGAGCATCTGGCTTTCGCCGCCCGGATCAGGAAGCGGTTCAAGCGTGCAGTCCAGCACAGCCTGATAAAACTTTGCTGCCCGGTCCAGATCATCCACAAAAATATCGAACCAGCCGACCGCGTTCATTCCTGCCATCTCTCTCTCCTGCAAAATAGGTCTGAGCGCTTTTGCTAGCAGGCGGAATGGGGTCGGTATTGTAGATTTCAGACATCGAACTTTCGCGCATAGCGGCCGGGCGTATATCCCGTTGCTTTGCGGAAGCTGTGAATGAAATGCGATTGATCGGCGTAAGACAGCGATGGCTCGTCACTCAGCGAAAGCTGCAGACGAAGCACTTTCAGGAAGTCATGCGGCCTGAAGCCGGTAGAATGCAACAAGACGCGCTGAAGTTGCCTTGCCGACAAGCCGCAAAGCGCGGCCATGTCGGATACCGAACGAATGTCGTCGATATGGCGCAGGATCTTTTCGGTAATCCTGTTCCCCGCCACATGCCCCGCCTGTGCCAACCCCTCGACAAAGCCAGTCAGCAGCTTCTGCTTGCGGGGTGCATCGCTGCGGCGCAGGTCTTCGTTCAAAGGGATCAGCGCCATCTTGCCTTCATAGGGCGCTTTCAGTTGTCCATAGACGGTCGGCGCGCCTGCGTGTTGCCATACGCCAGGATAGAATCGAATGTTGACGAAGTGAAAAACGCGCCCAAGATTGAACTCCTCGGACGTCGCGCACAGGCGCGTAATGCCTGTTACCGAGGGATTGATCTGATCAAAGACAGCATAGGTGCAGGCATCCGGCAGGGCGTGGAAACGGTAATCTTCTGCCAGCGGCCCAGTGGTTCGAATCTCCAGAAAGCGATGAACGATGTGTCGCAGATGTGAAGGCGGCGCGACGTCTGTGAAGCGGACCGAGGACGCTGATTTATCCCGACCATTCCCCTTTGGGTCGTACATCTTCGTCCTCGCACGATATTCCGATATTCTGCTGCGAGACTGCCACCAGATTGGGGCCAAGAAAAGCGCAGTCACCGGCGCGCGGCAGCAAGGCAACGCCGCCCCTTTTGGGGCGGCGCACCTTCCATCGACGCGGCAACATCGGGGTGGAACTCAATTCGTGTGACCCAGCATCCCCCACCAGCCACGCGGCGCTGTCCCGCCGACCGGCGTCCCGGTGACATGTCGTCCGGCCGCATCCACGGTCACGCGACCGTCGCGGAAGCGGCGCAAGACCGGCCCCTGTGCTGTGCCTGAAGTGCCGACCAGTACAGCAGCCCAACCCAGGTCGCGCGTCGGCGCATCAGGTTCCGGCAGCGCGAAACCTTCGGGGATTGACGTATAGTGGCCAAAGATTGGAAAAAACAATGCGGTCATCTCAGATCTCCTTCGGCAGACGTTGTTCAACCAGCACGCCCCAGTGACGCGGGTCGCGGTTGCGCATCAGCTCATCGCTGACCTCATCCGGATCGCAGGTGAAAATGGTCAGAGGCGCACCCCCCACGCAATAAAGGCGCCCTGTATGCGTATCGACCAGATGCACCGCATAACGACGCGTCTCGCCCCCAACGGCGCGGATCGTCGCATCGGCAAAGCTGGCCAGCCTGTTCAGCATGGTCATCGCCAAACTCCTCGTCGAATGCGTCAGCCCTTCTGACACCACTATCTCGACCGAGTTTGTCGTATTTTTCAACAAAAATTTTTCAGAATAATTATTTTATTGAATTCAATGCATTATCTATTCGCCTGCTGCCATGCGCAGTATGTCCTGCCCATTTCCTCCGACCAGATCAGCCAGTGTAAGCGATTCGAGAAGCAGCAAATAGGACCAGAACACCTCGGCAAAGACGCGGCGCAGGCGGCAGTCAGCCTCGTTCGTGCAGTCTTCACATCGCTGATAGGCGGTGCGCGAAAGGCAGGGCAGCGGCGCAAGCGGCCCGTCGATCCGGCGAAGCAGCGCCTCCAGCCGGACCGTCGATGGATCACGCGCCAGACGATAGCCGCCTGATCGGCCGCGAACCGACGCCAGAACGCCTTCCTTGCGCAGGTCCAGAAGAATATGTTCCAGGAACCGCTTGGGCGCGCCAGAGCGGCGGGCAATCTCTTCAATCTGCAAGGGCGCCGCCGCGTCACCGAATTCATCGGCAAGCACGATCAGTGCCTTCAGCGCATATTTCATCTTTTGCGTCAGCATGTTCCACAAATAGGGCGATAAGCCGGTCAAATTCAACTCAATCCCGACCGGAATGCGCAAGATTGATCGGCTTTCCAAGCCCGCCATCTGGGCATATGGTCCCGCGACCTAGCAACTGCAGAAGAACCTCATGGCGCATATCATCGTCGTCGGAAACGAAAAGGGCGGGTCGGGGAAGTCCACGACCTCGATGCATGTGGCGACGGCGCTGGCGCGCATGGGCCACCGTGTCGCGGCGCTGGATCTGGATATCCGGCAGCGCAGCTTCGGGCGTTACCTGGAGAACCGTGCCCATTTCACCAGCAAAGAGGGGTTGGACCTGCCCAGCCCCACGCTTGGCACCATTGACGCCAAAAGCCCCAATGACACCGACCCCCTTTCGCAGTCGATGGCCGTGCTGGAGGAAGACCACGACTTCATTCTGCTGGACTGCCCCGGATCGCATACCCGTCTGGCACAGATGGCGCATATGCTGGCGGACACGCTGATCACGCCCATGAATGACAGCTTCATCGACTTCGATCTGCTGGCGCGGATGTCGCCCGATGGCAAGGTGCTGGGGCCGTCGATCTATGCGGAAATGGTCTGGGGCGCGCGGCAGGGTCGTCAGGCGGCAGGGGCCGGGCCGATCGACTGGATCGTTCTGCGCAACCGTCTGGGCACGCAAGCGATGCATAACAAGCGCAAGGTCGGTAACGCGCTGACGCAGCTGTCGAAGCGTATCGGTTTCCGCGTTGCGCCGGGATTTGCCGAGCGGGTCGTTTTTCGGGAACTTTTTCCGCGCGGGCTGACACTGCTTGATCTGAAAGATGTCGGGACCGAGCAGCTGAACATGTCCAATATCGCCGCCCGGCAAGAGTTGCGCGAACTGATCACCATTCTGAACCTGCCCGGCGTGAAGGTGGATTTCTAGCGGCGCCTAAAGCGCGCGCCAGCCAATGTCGCGGCGATAGAATCCTTCCTGCCAGTCAACGCCATCCACCAACGCGTAAGCGCGGTCACGCGCTTGCCCAAGCGTATCACCGCGCCCTGTTGCCGCCAGGACGCGCCCCCCAGACGCAACAAGCGCCCCGTCCTTCATGTCGGTCCCGGCGTGGAAGATCATGTTGAAACTGTCCTCGGGCAGATTGTCCAACCCCTTGATCCGGCTTCCTTTCGCATAATCGCCCGGATAGCCTTCTGTCGCCATCACCACTGTCAGTGCGTGATCGTCGGCCCAATTGGCGCTGACTTCGTTCAGACGCCCTTCGGCACAGGCATGGATCAGATCCAGTGCCTGCGCACCCAGCCGCATCATCAGCACCTGACATTCAGGATCGCCGAAACGGACGTTGTACTCGACCAGCCGCGCCTGCCCGTCCCGGATCATCAGTCCGGCAAAGATCACGCCCTGAAAGGGGGTGCCGCGCCGCGCCATTTCGGCCACGGTGGGGCGGATCATCTGGTCCATGACCTGCGCCTGAATGTCGCTCGTCAGAACCGGCGCGGGGGAATAGGCCCCCATGCCGCCAGTGTTCGGGCCGGTATCACCCTCACCCACGCGCTTGTGGTCCTGCGCGGTGCCCATGGGCAGGCAGTTCACGCCGTCCGACAGAATGAAGAAGCTGGCTTCCTCGCCCTCCATGAACTCCTCGATCACGACTTCGGCGCCGGATGCCCCGAAAGCACCGCCGAAGATCATATCGACGGCGTCATGCGCCTGTTCCAGCGTTTCGGCAACGACCACGCCTTTGCCAGCCGCCAGCCCGTCGGCCTTGACGACAATCGGCGCGCCCTGGGCATCGACGTAATCATGCGCACCCTGCGCATCGGCAAAGCGCGCCCATGCCGCAGTTGGCGCACCGCAGGCATCGCAGATTTCCTTGGTGAAGGCTTTCGATGCCTCTAGCTGGGCGGCCGCCTGCGATGGGCCGAACACCAGCAGGCCGGCATCGCGCAGCGCATCGGCAACGCCTGCAGCCAGCGGGGCCTCGGGTCCGATGACGACCAGGTCGACCGCATTTTCCTGCGCGAACTCACAGACAGCGGCACGCGACATGATGTCCAGATCTGCGCATTCCGCGACCGCCCCGATCCCCGGATTTCCCGGCGCCACGATCAGCCGGTCACATTTCGGGTTCTGCCGGATCGCCCAGGCAAGCGCGTGTTCCCGCCCGCCGCCACCAAGTATCAGGATATTCATGCGCTGTTCCTGCGGTTTCTGCCCTGCCGTTTCTTAGGCATGGACCGCCATCAGCGCAAGGCAGCGTCACTTCTCGCAAGCGACGCCATCGCCGTCCCGATCAAGGTCGTAAATGTCGTTGCCAACCACATAGACTGGCCCCTGGACATAAGCAGGCCCATTGCCGCTGCCGCTTGCGCAATCGACATCGGATGCGACCGGAACGCAAACTCCATCATAGTTGGGATCGCAGTCCTGCGCAGCGGCTGGATCAATAAACCCCGTCGCCAGTACGAACCCGACAGAAAGATAAAGTATCTTCATTGGCAATCACGACATACAAAACAAACATATTAACCAATCATTAATATTGATTAACGCGTGCGAGCAAGTGATTTCGCGGCAGTCCCCAAGGGGTTTCGGGCCATTCACGCATGGGTTATTGACTATGTGAACGGTCAAGCGAGGCGTCCTTGCGCAATCCCGAACTCTGGCAACGCTTGCAAGCGACACCAATCACCATGTCGGATCAGGGTGATCTGTCGGCACTCGTCACCGACACGTTTGATGTCCGTCCGGGTTACACCGCGCGATTGCTGACCGAATATCGCCGCTTCCTGTACCTCGTCGCGATTTCTGACCAGGTGCTTGCGCCGTCGCGGCCCATCGATCAGGTCTGGCATCTGCACCTTGCCGACACTTTGGCCTGGCGCGAATATTCGCAAAGGATGTTCGGCAGAGAACTGCGCCACATCAAAGGCAGGCCAAAGCCCGCAGACGATGCGGCCTATGCACAGACTTTGGAAATGATCGAAATCGAATTCGATTTTGAACCATCGCAGCCGTTCTGGCCGTCGCAGTCGCTACAGGCTGTCACACGTGCCCGGGCATCGCTTGCAGGCGTTGTCGCCTCCGGCGTTGGGATTGTTACCTTTATCGGCGGCTTCCATTTCTTCGGTCTGCTCATACTCGCCGGCGGGCTGTTTTATGCCTTCAGCGGCGGATTGGGCGACGGGGAATTTGCGATGTCACGTCGTGGCGACAATTCCGACTCGGGTATTTACGACGTTGGCGGTGATGGCGGCGGTTGCGGCGGCGATTAGATCCTCAATTCCATATAGCGGGCCGCAACGCGCCGCGTTACAACGGCGGCATGGACCTTTTTGAAGACGATACGCCTGACGGCGACGGCCCCGGCAATAACAATCCGCCGCTTTCGGTTTCCGAAATCTCGGGCGCTGTCAAACGTGTGATCGAGGGCGAATTCGGCCGTGTCCGCGTGCGCGGCGAAATCGGGCGCGTGTCTCGGCCGTCGTCCGGGCATCTCTATTTCGATCTGAAAGACGATCGCGCGGTCATCGCGGCGGTCAGCTGGAAAGGTCAGGCCGCGCGGCTGACCCAGAAGCCCGAGGAAGGGATGGAGGTCATTGCCACCGGCAAGCTGACGACCTTTCCTGGCCAGTCCAAATACCAGTTGATCGTCGACGGGCTGGAGCCGGCAGGCGCCGGCGCACTGATGGCGATGTTGGAAAAGCGGCGCAAGGCGCTGGCGGCAGAGGGGCTGTTTGATGCGGATCGCAAGCAGCAACTGCCTTTCCTGCCGCGTGTGATCGGTGTTGTCACCTCGCCCTCGGGTGCGGTGATCCGCGACATCCTGCACAGGCTGCGCGATCGTTTCCCGACCCATGTCGTGATCTGGCCGGTTGCCGTTCAGGGTGCCGCAAGCGCGACCGAGGTCGCTGCCGCCATTCGTGGCTTCAACGCCTTGCCGCCGGCCGGCCCTATTGCGCGCCCCGATCTGCTGATCGTGGCGCGCGGCGGCGGCAGTCTGGAGGATTTGTGGGGCTTCAACGAGGAAATCGTTGTCCGCGCCGCTGCCGACAGCACCATCCCGCTGATCTCGGCAGTCGGGCACGAAACCGATACGACGCTGATCGACTTTGCCGCCGATCGCCGCGCCCCGACGCCGACCGCGGCCGCCGAAATGGCCGTGCCCGTGCGTCGAGAGCTGGGCCTGCAATTGCAGCAGGCGCGGCTGCGCATGACGCAGGCAATGGCTCAGCGACAGGAACGCATGGCACAGCGGCTGGTGGATCTGGCCCGTGCGCTTGGCCGCCCGCAGGCATTGACCGAAGGCGCGCGGCAGCGGTTGGACTTTCGCGGGGGTGCGCTGGAGCCGGGATTGCGCAATCTGTTGCATCGGCGACGCGACCAACTGGCAGGCTTACGGATGACGCCCGCAATGCTGCTGCGCCAGACGCAGCGGGCGGATGAACGGCTTGCCGGCGCCACAGCGCGGCTGCGCCAATCGGCCGCGGCACCGAACGCGCGCCGTCGCGACAGGCTTGATGCGCTGACGCAACGCCTGCAAAATGGCCGCGACCGCGTGCTGGCGGATGCGCGTCGCAAGACCGCCGATGGGCGTGAGCGGCTGGTTCCGCTATCCGATCGCCTGGCTGTCGCCTTTGCGCGCGGCATCACGCAGCGCAATGAAGCGATGGAGCGGCTGGACCGGATGCGCATCTCACTTGGCTATCAGCAGACGCTGGCGCGTGGTTTCGCCGTGATCCATGACGACAAGGGGCATGTCCTGACATCGGCTGACGCGGCCGAAAAGGCGCAGCAGCTGCTGATCCAATTCGCCGACGGGACCTTGCCAGTGCGACCGGCCACCGACCCTCAGGGATCGCTTTTCTGATCTGAGACAGGTGGTTTCGGGTGATCGTCCCACTCGGACGACAGCACACGTTCTGCATCGCCCTTCGGATCGTCATATTGGCGGGATTTCAGCGACCACAGAAATGCCCCAAGGCCCCCCGCCCCCAGCAGGATCGACACTGGTATCAGGATGAACAGAACATCCATCACCGCAGCCTCAGCGCATTGAGCGTCACCGTCAGCGAGCTTAGCGACATTGCCAGCGCAGCCATCAGCGGCGTGGCGAAACCGGCAAGGGCAAAGGGCACCGCAACCAGGTTATAGGCAATGGAGATTGCGAAATTCTGCTTGATCCGGCGCCGTGCCCTGCGCGCCATATCAAGCGCCGCGGCCACTGGCGACAGGTCTTGTCCCATCAGTACGATGTCTGACGCCACCCGCGCGGCATCCAGCCCGGTCGCTGGCGAGATCGAGGCGTGGGCACGAGCAAGTGCAGCCGTATCGTTCAGCCCGTCACCGACCATCAGCACCTTCGCCCCGGAATTTGCCAAGGCCACCATTTCGGCTTCCTTTTCCTGCGGGGTAACACCGGCCCGGTACTCTGTCACGCCAAGCTCTGCCGCGGTCCGCGCGACCGCTGATTGCGTGTCGCCCGAAAGGATCATGACCCGCAGCCCCTGCGCGCGCATCGATTTCACACATTCCGCAGCGCCCGGCCGCAATGCATCGGCAAAATGAAGCATGATCGGCGCATGACCGTCGACCGAAAGAACGGTGACCGGTCCGTCGGCGTCAGGGGCTACATTGACACCCGTCCAATCCGGGCGGCCCAGGCGGACCCTTCGCCCGTTCCAGATTCCCTCGACCCCAAAGCCCGGGACTTCGTGAGGCTGCTCTATCAGTGCGGGCTGACAGCCATCGGCCCGCAGCGTGGTCGCAAGGGCGCGTGACAGCGGGTGGGCCGAGGCATCGGCAAGTGCAAGTGCGATGCCGCGCAGGTTCGTTGGCAGATCGTGAAGACCGATCAGTTCGGGCTTGCCCATGGTCAGCGTCCCCGTTTTGTCGAAGACCACGCAATCGACCTGTGCCAGCCGCTCCAGCGCGGTGCCGTCCTTGATCAACAACCCGCGTCTGAACAGCTTGCCCGATGCTGCCGTCACGACAGCAGGGACGGCAAGACCAAGCGCACAAGGGCATGTGATGATCAGGACCGCCGCCGCCACGTTCAGCGCCAGCCGCCAGTCGCCCGTCGCATAAAGCCAGCCGATCAGGCTTGTGATTGCCAACAGGTGAACCGCAGGCGAATATGTCCGCGCAGCGCGTTCGGCCAGCGAAGCGTATCGCCCGCGCGACGCCTCGGCGCTGGCGACAAGCCCTGCCAGCCGCGACAGAGAGCTGTCGCGCCCCGCCGCAGTGACGCGCAGATCCAGCGGCCCGGTCAGATTGACCTCACCTGCCGAAAGCACGGCACCGGGTCCCGCCTGCACTGGCAGGCTTTCGCCGGTCAGCAGCGATCGGTCGATCTCGGACATGCCCGCGATCACCTGCCCGTCCGCGGCGACCCTGGCACCTGGACGGACCCGGATCACATCGCCGGGCACCAGATCAGCAACACCCACGACACGCTCGGTCCCGTCGTGCAACAGCACCGCACGCGGCACTTCCAGCGCGGTCAGTTCCTCGGCGGCGGACCGCGCCACGGCGCGGCTGCGGAAATCGAGGTAGCGCCCGACCAGCAGAAAGAAGCACAGCATCACGGCCGCGTCGAAATAGGCGTGATGACCCGACTTGAACGTCTCGAACAGCGAAATCGCCGTCGCGAGGATCAGCGCCAGAGAAACCGGAACGTCCATCCCAAGACGGCCTGCCCTCAGACTGCTCCATGCGCTGGCGAAGAAAGGTTTGCCGGCGAAGATGACCGTCGGAAGCGCGATGACAGCAGAAATCCAGTGGAACATGTCGCGCGTCGGTCCCGTGGCACCCGACCAGACGGCGACGGACAGGATCATGATGTTCATCATCGCAAAGCCGGCCACGCCGATCCGCATGAGGATATCGCGACCCTGTCGCTCTGCCGCGCTCGAGCCGAGCGCCGAAGCGTCCAGTTCATGCGCCTCGTAGCCGATGGCGTCGAGGACCGGAATGAAGCTGTCGGCGCTGCGGCCAGGTGCGTCGATCATGACCCTGCGCAATGTCAGGTTCACGCGGGCTGCGCGCACGCCCGGCTGCGCGATCAGGGCCCTTTCGACATCTGCAATGCAGGTTGCGCAATGCGCACCGGGCAGCGACAGGACGATATCCGCGGGGCGCAAAGACGCGTCGGCAACCCGTCCGGCCAGCGGCGCCGCATCACATGCCGGGCACGCGCTCAGCCTTGGCGCGTATTGGTCATCTGCGCTCAGATCCGCCATATTATCCCCTGACCCGGCTGCCAGGATAATCGGCCAGTCGCTGCCGGAACACCGTGCCGTCAGGTGCCTCTGCCTCCAGATGAAGCACCCATGCGCCGGGCGCCAGCGTCAGGTCCGCGCCCCACAGCCCGCCCATGTAGCGCATGTCAGGCGTCACATCGTCGCGCTTCTGGGTCGGTCTGCTGACAGTGACGCGCAGCGACTGCACGGGCGCAGGCAGTCCCTGCGCATCCGCGATCTTCACGGTCAGCCGTCCGCGCTCATAGATCGGCTCGGCGTGCCAGCCAAGCGCCTGTTGCGCAGCCCGATCGCGGTCGAATTCCTGCGATGCGACATAGGAATTGGCCACTTCGACGCCAGGGAAGCTGCGCACGGCGGTCACTGCCATGACGACATTCACCCCGATGATGATGCCGAACAGCGAGGTAAAGACCAAAAGCATGCCCCGACCGGTCAACGGCTTGTGGCTGGCGAACACCAGAAACGGCGCGATGAACACGGCCGCGACGGCCAGCACGATCAAAAGGCTGATCGTCAGCGGTGTCATGCTGAGCCCGGGCATGGACTAATCCTTTCCATGAAAGACAGTTGCGACTGTCGATTGCTGACCGCCGGCATCGCTTACGACCAGTTCGATATCGGTGGACGCCACGCCGCCCAGTGCCGATCCCGGCGCAGCGGTCAGATAGACGCGAAGCGCTGCCGTCTGGTCGGCCGGAACGTCGACGGTCGCGGCCTTGGCACCTTCTAAGCGCAGCACGGTATCGGAGAGCGGCGTCCCATCGCGGGCGGTCGCGCCGACGGTAAAGGACGTAACCTCGTGCTGCTTGTTGCGCAGCCGCAACTCGTAAGTGTTGCGGATGGCGCCGTCCGATAGCGTGACGTACAGCGGATTGCGCACGGGCGTGACGTTCAGATCGAAAGGCGAGCGCATGAACAGCGCCACCACCAGCCCGACGCCGATCAGCGACCAGAGGCCGAAATAAAGCAATGTCCGCGGTCGGAGGACGTGGCGGATCAGCGACTTGCCTTCATTGCCGATGCGTTCGGCCGTCTCGTCCTTCAGGGCCATGTAATCTATCAGACCGCGCGGCTTGCCGATGCGGTCCATGATTTCGTCGCAGGCGTCGATGCACAGCGCACAGGTGATGCATTCCAGCTGCTGCCCATCGCGGATGTCGATGCCCATCGGACAGACATTCACGCAGGCAAAGCAGTCGATGCAATCACCCTTTTGACCCGGCGGGCTGTCGGATTTGGTCGCCTCGCCCTTCCGGATCTTTCCGCGCGGCTCTCCGCGCCACTCGCGATAGGCGACGGTCAGCGTATCCTCGTCCATCATTGCGCCCTGAATCCGCGGCCAGGGACAGGCGTAGATGCAGATCTGTTCGCGCATGAAACCGCCAAAGACGAAGGTCGTCGCGGTCAGCACGACGATCGTGAAGTAGGCGACCGGATGCGCCTGACCGCGCAAAAGATTGGCAAGAAGCGTGGGCGCATCGGTGAAATAGAAGACCCATGCGCCACCTGTGAACAGCGCGATCAGCAACCAGATCGACCATTTCGTCAGCCGAAGCCTGATCTTGTGGCCGTCCCATTTCGACCGCCACAGTCGGATCTGGGCGTTGCGATCGCCTTCGATCCAGCGTTCGACATGAACGAAAAGATCGGTCCAGACGGTCTGCGGGCAGGCATAACCGCACCAGACCCGACCAAGCGCCGAGGTGAACAGGAAAAGCCCCAAGCCCGCCATGACCAGAAGGCCCGCCACGAAATAGAATTCATGCGGCCAGATCTCGATCCAGAAGAAGAAGAAGCGTCGGTGCGCCAGATCGACCAGAACGGCCTGATCGGGCATGCCGGGCCCCCTGTCCCAGCGTAGCCACGGCGTGATGTAATAGATCGCCAGCGTCAGCGCCATGACCATCCATTTCAGACGCCGGAACCGGCCGTGAACCGCACGCGGAAAGATCGGCTCTCGCGCGGCGTAAAGGGTTGGGGGATCGGCATCCGGGCTGGACATCGTCTGGCTCCTGTTTCTCGTATGCGCGGTTGTAGCTGCGCTGACGAGCCGGTCCTTGACCTGCATCAACAGATGCAGAAATTATGTATCACTGATCCGGGATTTCGCGATGCCGCAGGTCGATTGCGTCAGCCGCGCGCCCCCGGAAAAAAATGGGAAGCCGGCCCCTCAGGAAACGCGCGAACAGGACGAGGGGCCGGCGCCATCCCGACGGAACATGCCGCCGGAATTCGCGATTTCATTCACCACCGCCAAGGCTGTGGACATAGTAAGACACCGCGCGGATGTCGTCCTCGGTCAGGCGCGGCGACCAGTTGGGCATGACGCCGAACCGCGCATCATTGACCGATTGCCGGATCGAGGCGGGATCGGAACCGTAAAGCCAGACCGCATCGGTCAAGTCGGGTGCGCCCTGCGTCCTGTCCCCGGTTCCGTCCTCGGCGTGACAGGCGACGCAGTTGTCCGCGAAGACTGTGGCACCCTCGGCTGCCAGCGCAGCGTCGTGGTCCTGCCCCGAGATCGCCAGCACATGTTCCACGACCTGGTCGATCTGATTGCGATCCAGCAATTCGTCGGTCCCGAAACGCGGCATCTCGGAATAGCGCGCATCATCGTCATCGGGACTGCGGATACCGTGGGTAACGGTCGTGTGGATATCGTCCAGCGTCCCGCCCCACAGCCAGTCATTATCCAGAAGGTTCGGATAGCCCTTTGCACCGCCCGCGCCCGAACCGTGACATTGCGCGCACCAGGTTGCGAAGACCGCCCGGCCGGCATTCATCGCGTAGTTCGACAGATCAGGATCAGCCGCAATGGCATTCAGGTCGGCGTCGATCAGGCGCGCCTGTATCGGCGCATTTGCCTCGTCATAGGTCTGTATCTCTGCGGCCAGTTCCTTGCGGTAGCTGGTGTGCAGCAAACCTTGCGTGGCCCCGTTGATCAGCGGCCAGGCGGGATAGAAGATCGTATAGATCACGCCCCAGACGATTGTGGCATAGAAACTCCACAGCCACCAACGCGGCATCGGGTTGTCGTATTCGGTGATCCCGTCCCAATCATGCCCGGTCGAGGCGACTTCGGTCACCATCTTGCTGGCACGCGCCTTGCCGGTACGCGGCCCGGCGCGCCTGGGTGCGTGGGCGGCCTTGTCTTCCTGCTCTCCGGGGGGATGGGCAAGAATGTCCGCCTTGTGACTATCATCCGCCGCGATCCGCCCCAGGTCTATCTGGTTTTCGGGGTTCTGCGGGCTATCATGGTCCTCGGCCCCGGATGCGCCGTTGTCTTTCTTGTCCTTTTCGTCATCGGCCATCACTGCTGCTCCTTCTCGGGGTCTTGTGGCGCCGGCCGCGTCTCATTGCGGAAGATGCTGCGCGCAGCATCGTCCTGCGCAGCGCGCGCGCCGGGGCGAAAAACGAACAGGATCACCCCAATGAAGATCACGAAAAGCGCCAGCAATGCCCAGCTATCGGCAAATTCGCGCATCAGGCTATAGATATCCATCACGCGCCCCCTAACGGTTCGGGTCCGGCTCGAAGGTCGAGAAATCGACCATCGTGCCCAGGACCTGAAGATAGGCGATCAGCGCGTCCATTTCCGAAATGCCGGGCTGTCGGTCAAAATTGCGCTGCTGCGCACCGGGATAGCGTTCTTCCATGCCAGAGGCATCTGCATCCGGATCAGCCTGGGCGCGGAAGTCTTCCAATCCCGCGGCGATCATGTCGTCGCTGTAGGGCACGCCGACCATCGCATCGGTTTCCAGCCGGTCATGGATATATTCGCCCGAAATCATACGGCTTTCCAGAAAGCCGTAAGCCGGCATGATCGATTCAGGCACGACTGCGCGCGGATTGCGCAGGTGATCGATATGCCATTCATCCGAATAGCGACCGCCGACGCGCGCCAGATCAGGCCCGGTCCGTTTGGACCCCCATTGGAAGGGATGATCGTACATTGATTCCGCCGCCAGGCTGTAATGGCCATAGCGTTCGACCTCGTCACGCATCGGGCGGATCATCTGGCTGTGGCAGACATAGCAGCCCTCGCGGACATAGACGTCGCGGCCAGTCAGTTCCAGGGGCGTGTAGGGACGCATCCCTTCGACCTTCTCGATGGTGTTGTCGATATAGAAGAGCGGCGCGATCTCGACCACGCCCCCGACGGTCACGACCAGAAACGAAAAGACCAGCAAAAGCGTGGCGTTCTTTTCAAGGATCTTGTGTTTTTCCAGGATTTTCATGTCGCGGCCCCCTTATTCGGCCGGAATGGCGATGGTGGACGGCTGCGCCTTGGGCTGCCGGGCCACAGTCGCCCACAGATTGTAGGCCATGATCAGACCGCCGCTGAGATACAGCGCCCCGCCCAGAAAACGCACGACGTTCATGGCGTATTTGGCAGCGACGGTGTCCGCGAACGCGTTGACAAGGAAGCCTTGCGCGTCAACCTCGCGCCACATCAGGCCTTCCATGATGCCAGAGACCCACATCGAGGCCGCGTAAAGAACCAGCCCGATCGTCGCCAGCCAGAAGTGCCAGCTGACCAGTTGCAGGCTGTAAAGCTGCTGACGCCCCCAAAGCCGCGGCACCAGATAGTAAAGCGCGCCAAAGGTGATCATCCCGTTCCAGCCAAGCGCGCCGGAATGGACATGCCCGATCGTCCAGTCGGTATAATGGCTGAGCGAGTTAACGGCCTTGATCGACATCATCGGCCCCTCGAACGTCGCCATGCCGTAAAAGCCCACGGCGACGACCATCATGCGAATGATCGGATCGGTACGCAGCTTGTTCCAGGCACCCGACAACGTCATCAGCCCGTTGATCATCCCGCCCCAGCTGGGCATCCACAGGATGACCGAAAAGACCATGCCAAGCGTCGTCGCCCAGTCTGGAAGTGCGGTGTAATGCAGGTGGTGCGGACCGGCCCAGATATAAAGGAAGATCAGCGCCCAGAAATGGATGATTGACAGCTTGTAGCTGTAGACGGGCCGCTCTGCCTGTTTGGGGATGAAGTAATACATCATCCCCAGGAAACCGGCGGTCAGGAAAAAGCCCACGGCGTTATGGCCATACCACCATTGTGTCATGGCATCCTGAACGCCTGCGAAAAGCTGGACGGACTTTGACCCGAACATGCTGACCGGGATCGCCGTATTGTTCACGATATGCAGCATCGCGATGGTGACGATGAAGGACAGATAGAACCAGTTCGCCACATAGATATGGGGCTCTCGGCGTTTCATGATCGTGCCAAGGAAAACCAGCAGATAAGCCACCCAGACGGCGGTCAGCCACCAGTCCACATACCATTCCGGCTCGGCATATTCCTTGGACTGGGTGGCCCCGAAGATATAGCCGGTCGCAGCCAGAACGATGAAAAGCTGGTAACCCCAGAAGACGAACCATGCGAGGTTGCCACCCCAAAGCCGCGCCGCACTTGTCCGCTGCACGACATAGAACGAGGTGGCGATCAGCGCGTTGCCACCAAATGCGAAGATCACCGCCGATGTGTGCAGCGGGCGCAGCTTGCCGAAGTTGGTGTATCCCGACAGCGCATCCGAGAAGTTCAGCGCCGGCCAGGCCAGTTGCGCGGCAATGGTGACGCCGACCAGAAAGCCCACGACGCCCCAGAAGACGGTGGCAATGACGCCCGCCCGGACAACGCCGTCCTGATAGCTGTTTTCGTCTATAACCGGATGTGGCTCATCAGTGTGACGCAGGTAATAGATAAAGAAACTCGCGGCAAACAGCATCACGATGGCCATGTTGACCGTATAGGCAAGATCGCGACCGTAATTGGCCGCGATCGCGGCCATGATCGTGATCAGGCCCAATACGATCAGCTTGATGTAATCCGACATAGGGTCCGTCCTTTTTGCATGCGCGACGTGACCCGAATCGCACCTGTCGCGGCACCCCGAGCGCTGTTCGCACCCCGCAACGTTAGAAGGCGGTGCCGGCATCCGCTTTGATCTGGGTCAAATTTTATTGACGAAACCGCACTATGATCGCAGCCTGAGATCATGGGCTGGACCAACGGGGCTTGCGCACTTCCCCGCCCATTCGTGCGCCGGGAAAGGACATCACATGGGCTACAAGACGATACTTACGGTCGTGACCACAAAGGATCAGCAAACCCAGCTTGAGGCCGCGATTGACGTTACAAGACGCGAAGATGGCCATCTGGAAGTGTTCTGTCTGGGCGTCGATCACAGCCAGGCCGGCTATTATTACGCAGGCGCTTCTGCCTATGTGTTCCAGGAAACGATAGACCGCGCCATGGCCGCAGCCGAGGATCTGGAAGCCAGCGTTCGCGACAGGCTTGGGCGCGAGGATATCCGGTGGTCTGTCGAAAGTGCCGTGGCGCAGGTCGGCGGTCTGACGACGCTGATCGGCATGCGGGCACGCTATTCCGATCTTGTCGTTCTGACCCGGCCCTATGGCGACGATGTTTCACCCGATGCCGTCGCCGTGACCGAGGCCGCGCTGTTCGAAGGCTCGGCCCCCGTACTGATCGTTCCTGATGGCGGACTGCCGGCAGATTTCGGCCAGCAAATCATCGTCGCCTGGAACCAGTCAGAAGAAGCGATGACTGCAGTTCGCCGCGCGATGCCGCTGCTCGCGGCGGCAAAGGCCGTTGAAATCACCGTCATCGACCCCTCGCCCGATGGACCGGAAGGGGCCGATCCGGGTGCGGCACTGGCGCAGATGCTGGACCGGCACGGTATCGCTGTCGATGTCGCGGTTCTGGCGCGCACCCAGACGCTGATCAGCGACATCATCGACCGGCGGGCCGAGGAAGTCGGTGCCGACCTGATCGTCATGGGCGCTTACGGCCATTCCCGCTTCCGGCAGGCCATCCTTGGCGGGGCCACGCGCAACATGCTGGGAAAAGCCAGCATTCCCATCCTCATGGCGCGTTGACACAGTCCGCGCGCCAATCCGCATCCGTGAGCCGCTGGCATAGTGGCGGCGACCGTGAGGCAGGGTTATAAACCCCTGTTCTTCAGACGGTTCACACGAATTGTTCACGCGTCAGGCGTTCCTCCAGGCCGTGGCCGGGATTGAACAGCAACCGGTGACGGATCTTCGGCTCGGACCGGATTTCGACAGACAGCACCGAATCCACGCCGCGCGAATCGGCATCGGCCATGACGGGGCGCTTTTCCGGCTCCAACACGTCGAACCGCACGACCGCCGACTGCGGCAGGATCGCGCCACGCCAACGCCGGGGCCGGAAGGCAGCAATCGCCGTCAACGCCAGCACGTCCGATCCGATCGGCAGGATCGGCCCGTTGGCACTGTAGTTGTAGGCAGTTGATCCCGCCGGCGTAGACAGAAGTGCACCGTCGCAGATCAGTTCATCCATGCGTAACCTGTCATTAACCGAAATGCGCAGTTTCGCAGCCTGCGGGCCTGCGCGCAGCAGGCTGACTTCGTTGATCGCAAGCGCTGCATAGTCGCGTCCGTCGGCCGTGGTCGCGGTCATCGCCAGCGGGTTGATCGCAGTTTCCTCGGCAGCGGCTATCGCGTCGGGCAGATCCTCGCTGACATAATCGTTCATCATGAAACCGACGGTGCCGCGATTCATGCCATAGATCGGCAGGCCCTTGTTCTGATGCATCACACTGAGCATCAGGCCATCGCCGCCAAGCGCCACGATGACATCGGCTTCGCGCCGGGTTGGCTGTCCGTAACGTGCCGACAGTTCGGCAAGCGCCGATTGCGCGGTTTCGGTCTCGCTGGCAATGAAATGCATCCTCATGGCGGCATCATGGCAAGGTCGATTGCCTTGTCCAGCCGCAAACGCGCGTCTGGGGCTTTGCGGATGCGGAAAAAGCCGCTACACGACCGCCATCCCCGCCATGAAGGAGCCGCCCATGAGCCGCGATAAATTCTTCACCGAAACCCTCTCTGCCGCCGATCCCGATATCAGCCGCGCCATCGGTCAGGAACTGGGCCGCCAGCGCGACGAGATCGAATTGATTGCGTCCGAAAACATCGTCAGCCGCGCAGTTCTGGAAGCGCAGGGCAGCGTACTGACCAACAAATATGCCGAGGGCTATCCGGGCAAGCGCTATTACGGCGGCTGCCAATATGTCGATATCGTCGAGAATCTGGCCATCGACCGGGCGAAGGAACTGTTTGGCGCAGAATTCGCCAACGTCCAGCCGAATTCCGGCAGCCAGATGAATCAGGCGGTGTTTCTGGCGCTGCTGCAGCCGGGCGACACCTTCATGGGTCTGGATCTGAATTCGGGCGGTCACCTGACGCATGGCAGCCCCGTCAATATGTCGGGCAAGTGGTTCAATGTCGTCAGCTACGGGGTGCGGCAGCAGGATCAGTTGCTGGACATGGAAGATATCCGCGCCAAAGCACTGGAACATAAGCCGAAACTGATTGTTGCGGGCGGCACGGCTTATAGCCGCGTCTGGGACTGGGAAGCCTTCCGCAAGATCGCGGATGAGGTCGGAGCCTATCTGATGGTCGACATGGCCCATATCGCGGGCCTCGTGGCTGGCGGCCAGCATCCCTCGCCGCTGCCTCATGCTCATGTCGTAACGACCACGACCCACAAATCGCTGCGCGGTCCGCGCGGTGGCATCATCCTGACAAATGATGCGGACATCGCGAAGAAGATCAATTCGGCTGTCTTCCCCGGCCTTCAGGGTGGACCGCTGATGCATGTGATCGCGGCCAAGGCGGTTGCATTCAAAGAGGCACTGGATCCCAGTTTCAAGGATTACGCTGCGCAGGTCGTGAAGAACGCCCGCGCTATGGCGGATGAGTTGATGAAGGGCGGCATCGACATCGTGTCCGGCGGCACCGATAACCATCTTTGCCTTGCCGATCTGCGCCCGAAAGGCGTGACCGGCAAGGCAGCCGAGGCCGCATTGGGTCGCGCCCATATCACCTGCAACAAGAACGGCGTGCCATTCGATCCCGAAAAGCCCTTTGTAACTTCGGGAATTCGCCTTGGCGCGCCCGCCGGCACCACGCGCGGCTTCAAGGAAGACGAATTCCGCCAGATCGCCCGCTGGATCGTCGAGGTTGTCGACGGACTCGCCGCCAATGGCGAAGACGGCAACAGCGAAGCGGAGGAAAAGGTAAAGGCCGAAGTCACCGCGCTCTGCGCCCGCTTCCCGCTTTACGAGGGCATGTGAACGACCCCGACCAGCCCGGTCGGTCGCTGACCGAAAAAGACCGGATGGCGGGGCAAACCCGCCGTCTGGAACATCGTCTGGGCGATTGGGCGCGTGCGCGTCTGCCAGAACCGGCGCGCGATCTGGTCATGTTCACGCTGAAGATGGGCTGGTCGGCCCTGTTTGGCGGGCTGTTATTGATTGCAATCCTGCTCAGCAAAGCTGTTTGGCAACCCGATTGGGCGCTGAACCGCTATGACGCGCTGTTCGTGTTCGCTTTGTCGGTTCAGATCCTGTTCCTCGCGCTGAAGATGGAAAGCTGGGCCGAGGCGCGGGTCATTCTTCTGTTCCACGTCACCGGCACGGCAATGGAACTGTTCAAGACCTATGCCGGATCATGGTCCTATCCCGAAGACGCGATTTTCCGGATTGCCGGTGTGCCACTGTTTTCGGGCTTCATGTATGCGTCGGTCGGGTCGTTCATTGCCCGCGCCATCCGCAACTTCGACATGCGTTACGTCCCTTATCCGCCATTCTGGGTGACGGTGCTGCTGGCGGTGGCGATCTACGTCAATTTCTTCGCCCATCACTACCTGCCCGATATCCGTTGGCTGCTGTTTGCGGCCACCGTGCTGATCTATGGGCGCACCTGGATCTGGTTCCGCCCGCGCGGATGGTATCGGATGCCGATGGTGCTTTCAGCTTTCCTGGCCAGCATTTTCCTGTGGGTCGCGGAAAATATCGGCACCCACACCGGAACCTGGCTGTATGCCGGTCAGACAGAGACGCAACTGGTCAGTTTTGCCAAGATCGGGTCGTGGTATCTGCTTCTATTCGTCAGCTTCGTGACCGTCAGCATCGCCGCACCCGGCGCCATCATCGGCGCCAGGCGCCCGGACGAGGATGACATTGGCCAATCCGCGACCCCCATTGCCGAGCCGCCTTCGCAACGATAGCCTGCTGCCAAATCTTTACAGGAGAACAGCATGGCCCAAACGCAAAGCTGGGAAAAGCGCGCCGACGAATTCAGCTTCTACGGCTTCACCGACCTGCCGAGCGTGCATGAGCGCGGCACCGTGGTCGTGACCCATGGCGAAGGCCCCTATATCGTTGACACGAATGGCAAACGTTATTTGGACGCGAACTCCGGCCTGTGGAACATGGTCGCAGGCTTTGACCACAAGGGCCTTATCGACGCCGCCAAGGCGCAATACGAACGCTTCCCCGGCTATCACGCGTTTTTCGGCCGCATGTCCGACCAGACCGTGATGCTGTCGGAAAAGCTGATTGAAGTCTCTCCCTTCTCGCGCGGCAAGGTATTTTACACGAACTCTGGCTCGGAAGCCAATGATACCATGGTGAAAATGCTTTGGTTTCTTGGCGGCGCCGAAGGCCAGCCGCAGCGCCGCAAGATCCTGACCCGCAAGAATGCCTATCATGGCGTGACAGTCGTTTCCGCCTCGATGACCGGTAAGCCTTATAACGAGGTTTTCGGCCTGCCGCTGGATGGCTTCATCCACCTGACCTGCCCGCATTACTGGCGCGAGGGCAAACCTGGTGAGACCGAGGAGCAGTTCACTGCCCGTCTGGCGCAGGAGCTGGAGGACGTCATCGCCCGCGAAGGTGCCGACACCATCGCCGGCTTTTTTGCTGAGCCCGTGATGGGTGCGGGCGGTGTCATTCCGCCATCCAAAGGCTATTTCCAGGCCATGCAGAAGGTTCTGAAAAAACACAATATTCCGCTGATTTCGGATGAGGTGATCTGCGGCTTTGGGCGCACCGGCAACACATGGGGCGCAGAAACCTATGATTTCACGCCGGATGCGATCATTTCATCGAAGAACATCACGGCCGGGTTCTTTCCAATGGGTGCGGTGATCCTTGGTCCGGAACTGGCCGACCGCCTAGATGCCGCTGCCGAAGCGATCGAGGAATTTCCCCATGGCTTCACGGCCTCGGGCCACCCTGTCGGCTGCGCAATCGCGCTGAAGGCCATCGACGTTGTGATGAATGAAGGGCTGGCCGACAACGTCAACCGCCTGTCGCCTCGGATGGAGGCAGGGCTGCGCGATATCATGGCGCGGTCCAACAATATCGGGGAACTGCGCGGCGTAGGTTACATGTGGGCGCTTGAAGCCTGCCTGGACCCGGCGACGAAAACGCCTTTCGACGGAAAACTGTCCGTTTCGGAACGCATCGCCAATACCTGTACGGATAACGGGCTGATCTGCCGCCCGCTCGGCCAATCCATTGTACTGTGCCCGCCCTTCATCCTGACGGAGGGTCAGATGGACGAGATGTTCGAGAAACTGGAAACGGCATTGAACAAGGTCTTTGCCGAAGTCGCATGACCGATGATCCGGCGCTGAAGATCTATGCCGAACATGCCAGCGCCACGGCAGCGCGCTGGCAATCGGCCGGCCGTCCGGCCGAGATCTTCGCCCCGATTGCCGATCTTCTGCCGCCACCGCCGGCCTGGATCGCCGATATCCGCGCTGGCACAGGTCGCGGGGCCTATGGCTGGCTTTCGACGGTCAGGTTTGATCGCGGCTGTGTCGAAGATCAGCGTGACCAAGGCCGGTCCCCGCTGACCTCTGCCACGCTGACCCATCGCAGCCCGCCTTCCCCGGCAAACGCCGCCTGGGCACCACTGCCGCGCAAGACATGCAGGTCCAGAACCCGGCAGGTGTCGCCTACCCCTTCGATCTTCTGATCCGTTACGATCACCAGACCCGCCCTGCACGCCGCGCCAGCCAATTCGGGCGCCCCCTTTCCGGTCACATGCAGGATGTCAACCCCGGCAATCGTCGACCGCCTTGCCTTGACGGGGCCCGCCCATCCCGGTCGCGCGGCAGCCTTTGCCTGGGGGGCACCATCGCCATCCTTTTCCAACCATTCCGAAACGTTAAACGCACCGCCCTTCTGCTTGGAAGGTACACGCCCGTCCGGCCCCATCAGACCTACGGCGTCGCCCTGACCGGAAATAAGCACCAAAGGCCGTTGCGTGGTCATCCAAAGCAGACATGCCGACAAAACCATGGCCATCCCCCCCAGCATCCGCAGATTGCGCCAAAGGCGCTTGTCGCCCGATGAAGACAGCACTGCCAGCACGGCACCCCCGCCAAGCAGCGGCAGAACCAGCGGCCCTGGCTGGACGATATGGCTGACCGCGCCATCAAGTCCCGCGATCCAGTTTCCGATGAACAGCATCCATCTTGTGCCCAGTCCCATGACCCAAAGCGCCGGTTCCTCCAGCCCGAGCAGCGCAAGCAGTGCCGCGATCGGCCCCATGGGCATGATCAGTATGCCGGTTGCCGGGACAACCAGCAGGTTGGCCAGGACCCCGTAATGCGCCATTCGACCGAAATGTGCAGCTGCAATGGGCGAGGTCGCCAGACCGGCAACCAGTGACGTCAGCACCAGCATCACCACAGGGCGCAGAAAAAACGGCAGATGGCCACCCACCCTTTGCCAGCCGGGATAAATCAGGATCAGCGCGACAGTAGCCGCAAAGCTCATCTGAAAACCCGGACTCAGCAGCGCTTCCGGCGCGAGCGACAGGATGATGACGGCAGCCAGGGCCACCGTCCGCAAAGACAGCGCGCGCCTGTCGGCCAGGATTGCGCCCAGCATCACAGCGACCATAAGGAAGGCACGTTCGGTCGCCACGCCGCCACCCGACAGCCACAGATAAGCCGCAGCGGTCACGATCGCGAAAAATGCTGCCAGCTTATGGGCGGGCAACATAATGCCGCGCCCGCTGATCGCCTGGATCGCCACCGCCAGCAAGCGGACGGCAGCATAGACGCAGCCCGCAAGCATCCCCATATGCAGACCGGAGATCGAAATGATGTGGAACAGGTTGGAATCGCGCATCATCTGGTTAGTGGCTTCGGAAATCCCACTGCGATCACCGGTCATCAAAGCCGCGGCGACGGCACCCGCCTGCCCGCCGATACGTTCCTGCATGGCGGCCGACAGGCTCATCCGCAGACGGTGAAGCCGCAAAGCACCACCGCGCACTGGCGGGGCAGCGACCATGACCGGGTTGCGCGTATATCCGATGGCACCAAGGCTTTCGAACCACGCGGCACGGCGAAAATCGAATCCGCCGGGTTCAGATGGCCCCGGCGGCGGCCCCAAATGCCCGGTCAGCATGACCCGCGTGCCGGGCGGCGGAACATCCGTGACGCCGTCCGGCAATGAAATCCTGATCTTGCGGGGGATGCGTTCGGGCGCCATCCGCTCCATCCGGGGCTGGTCCAACGTCAGCCTGATCCGGTCGCGGGCCGAACGGTCAATCTCTGTCACCCTGCCCTCGATCGTACCGTAATATCGAAACGCCAGCACCGGCGCATCGACCCGCACCGCGCGCAGACCGCATAATCCGAAGCCAAGTGCCATGAAGATTACCGCAAACCCGAACAACCGAAGGGTTGTGGCGATTTGTCGGTTCGTGCGGACGCACCACAGCAGCAGTCCGAGCGCAAGCACGACAGCCGTGATGACATAGGCGAAGGTGCCTGGCTGTGCGGGCAAGATGAACCAGGTCCCGATCCCCAACGCCATATGGCACGGCGCCCAAGGCAACAGCCCCGCGCGCTCGGCCGCGCGCATGCGCTGTTTGCTCCTGCTCGGACCGGCCTCCGCTGGCGCGAAGATTTTGCGAAGGCTGTCCAGACCGCGACGCAGGCCACCTGCCCCTGCAACCTGTGCCGTCACGTCCGACGCCATTGTTCTTTGCCAGCCCCTTCGCTATCCCTCGCACCCAGATTAGATGCAGACGCGTTGAGAAATGGTTAACGCCCACAAGGGCACGCCAATCCTTCCGAAAGGCCCCGACATGACCGATCCCGTCACCCCTTTTGTCACCCGATTCGCGCCGTCGCCGACCGGATATCTGCATATCGGCGGTGCGCGGACGGCGCTTTTTAACTGGTTGTATGCCCGTGGTCGTGGCGGCAAGTTCCTGCTGCGCATCGAAGATACCGACCGCGCCCGCTCGACCCCCGAAGCGACCGAGGCGATACTGGACGGGTTGAACTGGCTTGGTCTCGACTGGGATGGCGAACCGGTCAGCCAGTTTCAGCGCGCCGATCGCCACGCCGAGGTCGCCCGCGACATGCTGGAAAACGGTCACGCCTATCGCTGCTATGCGACGCCGGAAGATATCAGCGCCTGGCGCGAGGCCAATCCAAACCAGCCCTTCCAGTCACCCTGGCGCGACAACGACACATTGCAGAACGCCCCCTATGCGGTCCGCCTGCGTGCCCCGCGCGAGGGCGAGACGGTGATAGCGGATGCCGTTCAGGGCGATGTGACCTTCCGCAACGACCAACTTGACGACATGGTGCTGCTGCGCAGCGACGGCACGCCGACCTATATGCATGCCGTCGTCGTCGACGACCACGATATGGGCGTGACCCATGTCATCCGCGGCGACGATCACCTGACCAACGCAGCGCGGCAGGCGCAGATCTATGACGCGATGGGCTGGACCCGCCCAATCTTCGCCCATATCCCCCTGATCCACGGCACGGATGGCAAGAAACTTTCGAAACGTCACGGTGCGGTCGGACTGCACGAATACGCGGCACTTGGCTATCCGCCCGAGGCGATGCGCAACTATCTTGCGCGCTTGGGCTGGGCGCATGGCGATGACGAGCTTTTCACCGACACGCAAGCCAGGGAATGGTTTGATCTCAACGGCATAGGACGCGCACCTGCGCGTCTGGACTTCAAGAAACTCGAACATGTTTCCGGATGGCATATTGCGCAAATGGACGACGAAAAGCTGCTGACGGCGCTTGGCGACTTTCTGGCAGCAACAGATCGCCCCGCCTTGGACGACACCCAGATTTCCCGGCTGAAGCCGATCCTGGCGGTGCTGAAAGAAAAGGCCAAAACTCTTCCCGCCTTGCTGGATCAGGCCCATTTTGCGTTGATCGAACGGCCAGTTCAGCCTGATGAAAAGGCCGAGGCCAACCTTGATACGGTATCCCGTGGTATGCTGTCTGAATTGACTGCCGCGCTGCAGCATGATAGCTGGTCGCGTGAAGAGCTGGAGCAGGCCGCCAAGGCTGTCGCCGAGAAGCACGGGATCGGCCTGGGCAAGGTCGCAGCACCGCTGCGTGCGGCACTGGCCGGGAAAACCTCGACCCCCAGCGTGTTCGACATGATGCTTGCGCTTGGCCGTGATGAGGCCCTGGCGCGGCTGCAAGATCAAGCGGGCTGAAAGCCCGCCCCCACGCCCGACGCCACCTGGCATCGGCCAAAGCTAAGGAAACCGGAATGGCTGACAACAAACCCGCTGTCCTGTCTGTCTTCGGCAAGGATATCGAACTTCCCGTCCTGACGCCAACCGCAGGACCAGAGGTCCTGGATATCCGCAAACTCTATGGTCAGGGCGACGTGTTCACCTATGATCCGGGCTTCACTTCGACTGCGGCCTGCGAATCGGCGATCACCTTCATTGACGGTGACAAGGGCGAGTTGTGGTATCGCGGCTACCCGATCGAGCAACTGGCCGAAGATTCGCACTATCTCGAAGTCTGCTATCTGCTGCTTTACGGCGAGCTGCCGAACAAGACCGAGCTTGAAGATTTCGAAAACCGCGTGACCCGTCATACGATGGTTCACGAGCAGATGAACAACTTCTTCCGTGGCTTCCGCCGCGACGCCCACCCCATGGCGACCATGGTCGGCGTGGTTGGTGCGATGTCGGCATTTTACCACGATTCGACGGATATCGGCGACCCGTGGCAACGCGAAGTCGCCGCAATCCGGCTGATCGCCAAATTGCCGACGATTGCGGCCATGGCCTACAAATACTCGATCGGTCAGCCCTTCGTGTATCCGCGCAATAACCTCGATTATGCGTCCAACTTCCTGCACATGTGCTTTGCTGTTCCGGCCGAGGAATACAAGGTCGACCCCGCGCTGGCAAAGGCAATGGACCGGATCTTCACGCTGCATGCCGATCACGAGCAGAATGCCTCGACCTCGACCGTGCGTCTGGCGGGGTCGTCGGGCGCGAACCCGTTCGCTTGTATCGCTGCAGGCATCGCCTGCCTGTGGGGGCCTGCGCATGGCGGCGCAAACCAGGCCGCGCTGGAAATGCTGCAGGAAATCGGCACTGTTGACCGGATCCCGGAATTCATCGCCCGCGCAAAGGACAAGAATGATCCCTTCAAACTGATGGGCTTCGGTCACCGGGTCTACAAGAATTTCGATCCACGCGCGAAGGTCATGAAGGAATCGGCTGACGAGGTTCTGGAGTTGCTGGGCATCCAAAACAACCCGACCCTTCAGGTCGCCAAGGAACTGGAAAAGATCGCGCTGCAGGACGAGTACTTCATCGAGAAGAAGCTCTATCCGAACGTCGACTTCTATTCCGGCATCATTCTTTCGGCGATGGGCTTCCCGACGTCGATGTTCACGCCGATCTTTGCGCTGTCGCGCACCGTCGGCTGGATTTCGCAGTGGAAGGAAATGCTGTCTGACCCGCAGAACAAGATCGGCCGCCCGCGTCAGCTTTATGTCGGCGCCACCAAGCGCGACTATGTCGACGTCGAAAAACGCTGAGCTATTCCGATCAGCGCGAACAAAGGCCCCGGAGATTTCCGGGGCCTTTTTCAGTTCCGGGTTTCTTCCCGCAAGACAAAGAAAAACGCCGCCCGAAACGGGCGGCGCAATTCTTCAGCTTATTGGACAGGTTCAGCGGCGATCCAGAAGCGCCCAACCGCCTTTGACGGCCATTGCTGCAATCACTGCCTTCACCACGGCCCCGATCAGAAACGGCACCATGCCGGCCGCGACTGCTGCCTGCCAATCCATGCCGGTCACCAGCTTCAGCGCAACAACACCCGGCACGAAAAGCAGCAGTGCCGGAACGAAGGCGGCCACGAAAAGACGGCCAAAGCCACGGTCAAAGCCGCGTTCCACCATCCAGCCGGTCAGCCAGGCCATGCCGACAAAACCGAAAAGAAAACCAGCCGTCGGCCCGGACAGCGCGGCACCGTTGGCGAAGTTGGAAAAGACCGGCAATCCCATCGCACCCTCGGCCAGATAGGCAATCAGCGTGACCGCCGCCAGACGAGAGCCATAGGTCAAACCGATCAACGAAATCGCCAGCGTCTGCAGCGTCATCGGCACCGGGAACATCGGCACCGCGATCTGCGCGGACAAGGCCAGAATGACCGTCCCGGCCAGAACCAGCATCGCATTTGTCAGGATCGTGCGGGTCGGAAGTGCCGCCTGCGTGAGTGTCATTAGACTGCCCCTTTCTTGGAAATTCTTCACGCGCGATTTTGCCGCATCCGCGAAGAAAGTCAATGTTTCGTCGCAGCTTGCGCTTTACCATTGCCTATGCCACAGCATCGCGCATGGATCAGGAAAACCCAAAGATCGTTCTTGTAACGGGCGCTTCGCGCGGGCTGGGCGCGGCACTGGCCGAGGCTATCGGGGCGCGCGGCGACCATCATGTTATCGCAGTGGCGCGCACGACGGGTGCTTTGGAAGAACTGGATGACCGTATCCGTGCCGCAGGTGGTCAGTCATCCACACTGGCACCGATGGACATCAACGAGCCTGCCGCAATGATGCAGCTGGCCGGCGCCATCGCGCAACGCTGGGGTGGCCTGGATGTCTGGGTGCATACAGCCATTCATGCCGCGCCACTGTCCCCCGCAGGTCATGTCGACGGCAAGGATTGGGCGAAGTCCCTGGCAACCAATGCGACGGCAACTCAGAACCTCATCGGCCTGCTGGAGCCGTTGCTGCGCGCGCGTCATGGCGTTGCCATCATCCCCGACGATCCTCGCGGTGGGCAGCGTTTCTTTGGCGCCTACGGGGCCAGCAAGTCGGCGCAGATGGCACTTGCCGAAAGCTGGAAGGCCGAAGCGGAGAAACTGGGGCCGCGCGTGCTGACACCGACGCCAGCGCCAATGCCGACGGCCACGCGGGCCCGGTTTTTTCCGGGCGAGGACCGCACCTCACTTAGCCCCTGCAGCATTGAAGCCGCAAAGATCCTGGCAATGCTGGACAACTGATCAAAGATCGAAGTCTTCTTCGTACTCGACCGGACCAATGGCCAGCCAGTCGGCACGGACGCGCGCGATATGGGTGTTGCCCCAGGTCGCGAATATGATGCTGAAACCCGTGCGAGAGACTGTTTCGGTGCGCAGATCGACCCGCTGATTCTCACCACGCTCTATATCCCACATGGTCAGGCCGATATGGACGACGGGCAGATCGCGAAAAGGCTGATCGAAGACCACCGGGACACGATGCTCTCGCTGGCCGGAACCGGTCCACATCAGACCTCCGGCCTCAAAGTCCGAGAAAAGCATCTCGGACCCCTGCAGAATCCCGACTGCGTAATGATTCAGACGCTTCATGGTCCCCTCACACCAGGGGAAATAGTGTAAGTCATTGCAAATAAAATAAAAGCCCCGACAATCGCCGGGGCCTTCGAATTTTACTGCAAGCCGTGCTCAGCGCGGAACGCTGGAGGAGTTGGGGTCAAGCCCGATATGTGTGCCCAACGCTTCCATATCGGCCAGCAACTTGACAGCAGCCGTCACGGCATTCTCTGCAACGTCCTGCTTTTCGCTGCGCGCTTCGGCTGCCTGCTTCTTGCGCACCGCCGACCGCATCATCTCGTCAAAGACATCCTGCGTCATCTCGTCACGCTTGCGGCCGATCTCGGCCAAAAGCGAGATGGAGCTGTTGTTGATCTCGGCAAAGCCGCCCGATATGGCGAACTGATGCTCGCCCCCCTTGTCGTCGACAACCGTAACCAGACCAGGGCGCAGGTTGACGATGGCGGGCGCGTGGCCCGGCATCGCCGACAGGTCCCCGTCCGCGCCCGGCAAGCGGACCTCGCGCACGGAAACGGACATTAGGTTCCGTTCCGGTGCAACCAGGTCGAACTGCATCGTGTCGGCCATCTCGTCTCCTTACGCCGCTTCTGCGGCCAGTTTCGATGCCTTGGCTTTTACATCCTCGATCCCGCCAACCATGTAGAAAGCGGCCTCCGGCAGGTGATCGTATTCGCCGTCGACAACCGCCTTGAACGAGGTGATGGTGTCTTGCAGGTCCACCTGAACCCCATCCGAGCCGGTGAAGACCTTGGCCACGTCGAAAGGCTGCGACAGGAAACGCTGGATCTTCCGGGCGCGGGCCACGGTCAGTTTGTCTTCCTCTGACAGTTCGTCCATGCCCAGAATGGCAATGATGTCCTGCAACGACTTGTACTTCTGCAAGATACCCTGAACGTCACGGGCAACCTGATAATGTTCCTCGCCGACGATTGCCGGGTCAAGGATCCGGCTGGTCGAATCCAGCGGGTCCACGGCCGGATAGATGCCCAGTTCCGAAATCGCGCGCGACAGAACGGTCGTGGCGTCAAGGTGGGCGAAGGTCGTCGCAGGCGCCGGGTCGGTAAGGTCATCGGCCGGAACGTAAACGGCCTGGATCGAGGTAATCGAGCCGTTCTTGGTCGAGGTGATGCGTTCCTGCATCGCGCCCATGTCGGTGGCCAGCGTCGGCTGGTAACCCACGGCCGAGGGGATACGGCCCAGCAGTGCCGACACTTCCGAACCGGCCTGAGTGAAGCGGAAGATGTTGTCGACGAAGAACAGAACGTCGGTGCCGGTCGCGTCGCGGAACTGTTCCGCCAGCGTCAGGCCGGTCAGCGCCACGCGCATCCGCGCGCCCGGGGGTTCGTTCATCTGGCCGTAGACCAGTGCCACCTGCGATTCCGCCAGATTGTCCGGCTTGATGACGCCCGATTCCACCATCTCGTGGTACAGGTCGTTGCCCTCACGGGTCCGTTCGCCAACACCCGCGAACACCGAATAACCCGAGTGCACTTTCGCGATGTTGTTGATCAGTTCCATGATCAGAACCGTCTTGCCGACGCCTGCGCCGCCGAACAGGCCGATCTTGCCGCCCTTCGAATAGGGTGCCAGCAGGTCGATGACCTTGATGCCGGTAACCAGAATTTCCGAACTGGTCGCCTGCGACGCGAAATCCGGTGCCGGCTGGTGGATGGCACGGGTTTCGGTAACGTTCAGGGCCTCGCCTTCGTCCACAGGCTCGCCCACGACGTTCAGGATGCGGCCAAGCGTCACATCGCCCACCGGTACCTGAATAGGCGCGCCGGTATCTGTCACTTCGGTGCCACGGACCAGACCTTCGCTGGCGTCCATGGCGATGGTGCGGACTGTGTTTTCACCCAGATGCTGGGCAACTTCCAGTACCAGACGCTTGCCATTGTTCTCGGTTTCAAGCGCGTTCAAGATCGCAGGCAACTCACCATCGAACTGCACGTCAACGACGGCGCCGATGACCTGGGTGATCTTACCTTTTCCTTTGGCCTCTGCCATGTGTCTGTTCCTTCCGGTCAGAGCGCCTCGGCGCCCGAAATGATTTCGATGAGTTCCTTGGTGATCGCAGCCTGACGCGAACGGTTGTATTCCGTGGTCAGGCGGTCGATCATGTCGCCAGCGTTGCGCGTGGCGTTATCCATGGCGGTCATGCGGGCGCCCTGTTCAGAGGCCGCGTTTTCCAGCAGCGCAGTGAAGATCTGCGTGGCGACGGCGCGCGGCAGCAATTCGGCCAGAATGACCTCCTCGCCGGGCTCGTAATCGTATTCGGCCGAAACCGAATCCGCGATCTCCTGATCCTCGGCTGTTTCGATCACGGCCGGAATGATCTGGCGCGCGGTCGGGACCTGGCTGATGACCGATTCAAACCGGTTATAGAACAGCGTCGCCACATCGAAATCGCCGGTTTCGAAGCGTTCCAATACGTCATCGGCAATGTCGCGGGCATGTTCATAGCCAAGGCGCTTCACCTCGGACATGTCGACATGGTTCACGAATTGCTGACTGTATTCGCGCTTCAGCTGCTCGCGGCCCTTCTTGCCGACGGTCAGGATTGTGACATCCTTGCCTTCGCCGCGAAGCTTCACCGCCGTCTGGCGCGCCAGCTTGACGATGGAGGAGTTGAAGCCCCCCGCAAGCCCGCGTTCCGAGGTCAGCACGACCAGCAGGTGACGCTTGTCGTCACCTGTGCCGGCCAGCAATCTCGGCGCGCTTTCCGAACCGGATGCCTTTTCCGCAAGCCCCGCCATGACCGCATTCATGCGGTCGGCATAGGGGCGGGCGGCCTGGGCAGCCTCCTCGGCGCGCCGCAGCTTGGCTGCGGCGACCATTTGCATCGCCTTGGTGATCTTCCGCGTCGATTTGACGCTGTTGATCCGGTTTTTAAGATCCTTGAGGCTGGGCATCTATCCCTCCTCTCAGGCGCGGGTTTTGTTGTAAGCGTCCAGAGCAGCCTTGATCGCATCTTCCAGATCGCCCGAGACCTTACGGTCATTCGTGGTGATATCGTCCAGCAGATCCTGCTTCTGGTTACGCAGGAACTGGATCAGCCCCTGTTCCCAAGCCACGACGTCGCGGACCGGCACGTCATCGACATAGCCTTTGGTGCCGGCGTAGATGACGATCACGATCTCGGCGTTGGTCAGCGGCTGGTATTGCGGCTGCTTCATCAGCTCGGTCAGGCGCGCGCCACGGTTCAGCAGCTTCTGGGTCGCGGCATCAAGGTCGGAACCGAACTGCGCAAAAGCCGCCATCTCGCGATACTGCGCCAGTTCCAGCTTGACCGGACCGGCGACCGATTTCATCGCCTTGGTCTGCGCGGACGAACCAACGCGCGACACTGACAGACCGGTGTTCACAGCCGGGCGGATACCCTGGAAGAACAGGTCGGTTTCCAGGAAGATCTGGCCATCGGTGATCGAGATCACGTTGGTCGGAATATAGGCCGACACGTCGCCCGCCTGGGTTTCGATGATCGGCAGCGCGGTCAGCGAACCGCCGCCGTAGTTCTCGTTCAGCTTGGCCGAACGCTCCAGCAGGCGCGAATGCAGATAGAAAACATCGCCCGGATAGGCTTCGCGTCCCGGCGGACGGCGCAGCAGCAGCGACATCTGACGATACGCAACGGCCTGCTTGGACAGGTCGTCATAAATCATCAGCGCGTCCATGCCGTTGTCGCGGAAATACTCGCCCATGGCGGTCGCCGAATAGGGGGCCAGATACTGCATCGGCGCAGGGTCCGAAGCGGTTGCCGCGACCACAATGGAATATTCCATCGCGCCGGTTTCTTCCAGCTTCTGCACCAGCTGCGCCACGGTCGAACGTTTCTGTCCAACGGCGACATAGATGCAGTAAAGCGACTTCATGCCGTCTTCTTCACGGCCATTGTAGTTCTTCTGGTTCAGGATCGTGTCAAGCGCGATCGCGGTCTTGCCGGTCTGGCGGTCACCGATGATCAGCTCGCGCTGACCACGGCCGACCGGGATCATGGCGTCAACCGACTTCAGGCCGGTCGCCATCGGTTCATGCACCGATTTGCGCGGCATGATGCCCGGCGCTTTCACGTCGGCGATGGCCTGGGTCACATCCTGCAGCGGGCCCTTGCCGTCGATCGGGTTGCCAAGCGCGTCGACGACACGGCCCAGAAGGCCCTTGCCGACCGGCACTTCCACGATGGCGCCGGTCCGCTTGACGGTGTCGCCTTCCTTGATGGAACGGTCGTCGCCGAAGATCACGACGCCGACGTTGTCGGTTTCGAGGTTCAGAACCATCCCGCGGATACCGCCGGGGAATTCGACCATCTCGCCGGCCTGGACCTTGTCCAGACCGTAGATGCGGGCAATCCCGTCGCCGACGGACAGCACCTGGCCAACTTCGGCCACTTCGGCGTCCTGTCCGAAGTTCTTGATCTGATCCTTGAGGATCGCCGAAATTTCGGCAGCCTGGATTCCCATTATCCGACCTCTTTCATAGCATTCTGAAGGGAAGCGAGCTTGGATTTGACCGAACTGTCGATCATCTGCGAGCCCAGCTTGACAATCATGCCGCCGATAAGACTTTCATCGACGCGCGTGTTCAATTTGACCGTTTTGCCCGATTTCTCGGCCAGCGTGGCGGTCAGACGCTGCTTTTGTTCATCACTCAACGCGACGGCACTGACGACATCAGCGGTCACTTCGCCGCGCGCATCCGCGATCAGCGTCTCAAGGCGTGCAACCAGTTGCGGAACGGCAAACAGGCGGCGATTCTGCGCCATGAGCGCCAGCGTATTGGCCAAAGGAGCGGCCAGACCCATCTTGTCAGCCAATGCCTTGATGGCGCCCTGCTGCTGGCTGCGCGTGAAGATCGGCGAATTGATCAGATCCCGCAGGTCCTGACTGTCGGCCAGTGCGGCGCCCAGGTCGGCGACCTGGCTGGAAAGCTGGTCGATCTCTCCGGATTCCTTGACGATATCGAAAAGTGCCTGCGCGTAACGCCCGGCAATCGAGGCGGAAATCGAAGCAGAATTGGCCACGGTCATCCTTCCGGTTAGCGCGTAACCCCGCCGGCTGGCCGTCCTTCGGGAACGGTCGGTCGCGGGGCGCAGCGTGTCCTGGGGCCGGGGTATCACCGGCCCGTTATCTCGGGGCGTCTCTAGCAATTGTTTTCCGCACCCGCAACCGCCTTGAGACGCGTTATAGCGCGGTTTTTACACCTTCGGCGGGTGCATGCGCGTCTTTGACGCCTGCACCGCTGTGACAGCGGGTAAATACAGGCGTTCTGTCGCCGACGGGTGCATGCCGGTGGCCTGCGGTACCCTTCGTCAAGGCGATGCCGGACCGTCTGTGCTACTGATCCGAACCTTCCCGGCGGCTGCGCCGGCCGATTCCGTCGACAACCGGCCCGCGTGCCGGGCGCGGGCGCGCGATTCCCTCCAGCACGTCCAGCGGGCTGGGCACGGTCACGCGCCGTCCCGGCCCCACTGGCGCCGGTGTCTGCTTGGAAAACTCTGACCAGATCACGCCAGCCACCAGCATCGAGGCGATCCGCGCGCCGGTCTTTTCCCACCAGACAGCACTGCGCAGCCAGAAGCGACGGTCGGATGGCGGGATATAGATCGCGGCACCGGTCCGTTCGGCCACGAATCCCGCCGCCTCGGCCTGGCGTTCCAGCTGCCCGGCGGTGAAGCTGCGCCCGAAACCGAAGGGCGTCGTATCGGTCCGTGCCCAAAGGCCTGCCCGGTTCGGGACCATCACCACCATGCGCCCCCCAGGCCCCAGCACGCGCCATGCCTCGGCCAGTAGAGCGGCGGGATGGTCCGATGCCTCCAGCCCGTGCAACATCACCAGCCGGTCGACACTGCCGGTCTCAAGTGGCCATGCGGTTTCGTCACACAGGACCGAATGATTGGCCCCGCCCGCAGGCCATGCCATCACGCCCTGCGGCCCCGGCATCAGCCCGCTGACCCGCCGTGCATGATCGAGATAGGGACGCAGCAGCGGCACCGCGAACCCGTACCCCATGACCGTCATCCCCGTCGTCGTCGGGGGGGGCCAGTTGGTCACCAGCCGGTCGCGCAGAATGCGCTGCGCCACCCGGCCAAGGGCACGGGTGTAGTAGAAGCGGCGCAGGTCGATCACGTCGTGGTGCATTGTGTTGCGTCGGGGTCCGGGTTGCGGTGGCAGCCTACAGCGTCCAGACTGCCCGGAAACGACAGGAGGTTGCAATGTCCGACACCGAAATCGTCACCGTTCGCTGTCTGCGCGACAATTACGCCTATCTCTTGCACGCCAACGGGCAGACCGCGCTGTTCGACGCGCCCGAGGCCGCGCCGATCCTTGCCGCGCTTAGTGAACGTGGCTGGCAGCTGGATCAGATCCTGCTGACCCATCATCACGACGATCATATCGGTGCCGTGCCTGCGCTGCTGGCGGCGACCGGGGCAAGCGTGACCGGGGCAAGTGCGGATGCGCACCGGCTGCCGTCGCTGGATCGGGCCGTATCGCCGGATGACACAATCACGGCAGCGGGGCTTTCGACGCAGGTCATCGATGTGTCGGGCCATACCGTCGGCCATGTCGCCTTTTACGTTCCGGGCGCAGAAGCCGCATTCACCGGCGACAGCCTGATGGCGCTTGGTTGTGGCCGCCTGTTCGAAGGCGATGCAGCCATGATGTGGGACAGCCTGCAGCGCCTGAACGCCCTGCCCGCCGAAACGCTGATCTGTTCGGGCCACGATTACTGTGCCGGCAACGGGGCCTTCGCGCTCAGCGTGGACAGCGACAACGCTGAACTGCGCGCCCGCCTTGATGCCGTGGCCACAGCCGAACGTCCCTGCGCACCCGCGACGCTGGCCGAGGAAAGAAGAACCAACCCCTTCCTGCGTGCCTCGGCGCTGGCGTCCGGTATCGGCGCAGACACGGCGGCAGAAGCCTTCGCAAAGCTGCGTGCCATGAAGGACAATTTCTAGCGCCGCGCACATGGCCTTGAAACCCCCGGCCGATGCGCCCAAATTGCAATCACTCACGGATGATTTCATCGTGCACGCGCAGAATTGACTTGAAACGCGGCGAAATCCACCAATCCTTAAGACTATGATGACAGTCTGTGCAGGTGGGCCTTCCGGTCCAAACCGCCGGACAGACTGACAGGAGACGCAAGTGCCTTCTTTTACCAACTCGCTGGAACAGGCCATCCACGCAGCCCTCGCGCTCGCCAATGAACGCCGGCACGAGCTTGCGACCCTCGAACATCTGCTGCTCGCCCTGATTGACGAGCCGGATGCCCTGCGCGTGATGCGCGCCTGCAATGTCGACGTGGCCGAGCTGCGTCAGAACCTTAACGATTTCATCGACGACGACCTGTCGACGCTGATCACCGATGTCGACGGCTCGGAAGCGGTGCCGACTGCTGCATTCCAGCGGGTGATCCAGCGCGCGGCCATCCATGTTCAATCCTCGGGCCGGGCCGAAGTGACCGGCGCCAATGTGCTGGTCGCGATCTTCGCCGAACGCGAATCTCATGCCGCGTATTTCCTGCAGGAATTGGACATGACGCGTTACGATGCGGTGAACTTCATCGCCCATGGCGTCGCCAAGAACCCCGATTTCAACGAAGCTCGTCCTGTCACCGGCGCCGAAAGCCAGCAGGATGAAGCAGCTGCGCCCCAGGGCCAGAAAGAAGAAACTGCGCTGGAAAAATACTGCGTGGACCTGAACGCGAAGGCCATCGTGGGTGAGGTTGATCCCCTGATCGGCCGCGATCTGGAGGTCGAGCGCTGCATCCAGGTATTGTGCCGCCGGCGCAAGAACAACCCGCTGCTGGTGGGCGATCCCGGCGTGGGCAAGACTGCCATCGCGGAAGGCCTGGCCAAGAAAATCGTTGAAGGAGAGATCCCCGATGTTCTGGCCGGTGCCACGATCTATTCGCTGGATATGGGCGCACTGCTGGCCGGCACCCGCTATCGCGGCGATTTCGAGGAACGGCTGAAAGCCGTCGTGAAGGAGTTGGAAAACCACGACGACGCGATCCTGTTCATTGACGAGATCCACACCGTCATCGGGGCGGGCGCGACCTCTGGCGGGGCCATGGATGCCAGCAATCTGCTGAAACCTGCGCTGTCAGGTGGCAAGCTGCGCTGCATGGGGTCCACGACCTACAAAGAGTTTCGTCAGCATTTCGAAAAGGACCGGGCACTGTCGCGGCGCTTCCAGAAAATCGACGTGAACGAACCTTCGGTGCCGGATTCAATCAAGATCCTGATGGGCTTGAAGCCGCATTTCGAAGCCCATCACGAGCTGCGCTATACCAACGACGCCATCAAGACGGCGGTGGAACTCGCGGCACGTTACATCAATGATCGCAAACTGCCGGATTCGGCGATCGATGTCATTGACGAGGCAGGGGCCGCCCAGCATCTGGTCGCGGAATCGAAGCGGCGCAAGACCATCTCGCCCAAGGAGATCGAGGCCGTGGTGGCAAAGATCGCCCGCATCCCTCCGAAGAACGTGTCGAAGGACGATGCCGAGGTGCTGCGCGATCTCGACCGGACGCTGAAACGTGTGGTCTTCGGGCAGGACGCGGCCATCGATGCGCTGTCTTCGGCGATCAAGCTGGCGCGCGCGGGCCTGCGCGAACCCGAAAAGCCGATCGGCAACTATCTTTTCGCCGGCCCTACCGGCGTCGGCAAGACCGAGGTTGCCAAGCAATTGGCCGATACGCTGGGTGTCGAACTGCTGCGCTTCGACATGTCCGAATATATGGAAAAGCACGCGGTATCACGGCTGATCGGCGCGCCTCCGGGCTATGTCGGTTTCGATCAGGGCGGGTTGCTGACCGATGGTGTCGACCAGCATCCTCATTGCGTTCTGCTTCTGGACGAAATCGAGAAGGCGCATCCGGATGTCTACAACATCCTGCTGCAGGTCATGGATCACGGCAAGCTGACCGACCATAACGGCCGGACAGTGGACTTCCGCAATGTCGTGCTGATCATGACCTCGAACGCGGGTGCCGCCGATCAGGCCAAGGCGGCAATCGGTTTCGGCCGCGAACGCCGCGAGGGCGAGGATACCGCCGCGATCGAACGGACGTTCACGCCCGAGTTCCGCAACCGTCTGGACGCGGTCATCAGCTTCGCGCCGCTCTCGCGTGACGTTATCGTGCAGGTGGTCGAGAAATTCGTTCTGCAGCTTGAGGCGCAATTGATCGACCGCAACGTTCATATCGAACTTTCGGACGAAGCCGCGAACTGGTTGGCCGAAAAAGGCTATGACGACAAGATGGGTGCCCGCCCGCTTGGCCGCGTTATTCAGGAAACGATCAAGAAACCGCTGGCAGAGGAACTGTTGTTCGGGCGGCTGGCGAAAGGTGGCGTGGTCAAGGTTCGGATCGAAGATGACAAGCCTGTCTTCGACATCACCGGTCCCGATGCGCCGCGGCTTGGCGGAAAGGCGAAGCCGCCACTGCTGACCGCCGACTGACGGTAACGCGACATTTAGATGAAGATTGTAAAGGGGCGCTTCAAAGCGCCCCTTTTTTGCATCTTCGCCTTTCACAATAACCGGCTTATCCGGGTTAAATAATGTTAATCTTTGGGCGTTCTTGGTCGCACGACATTCCGCAAGCCAAGGTCATTGCAGGAAAAAAATCCGCGACCTCACCCGGGCAATTGTTCCGTTAATCTATATCAGCCGAACTGCACGCGACCCGATGTGTTTTCTGGCGATGCAATCGGGTGGGGAGTGTTGTCGATGCCGGAAGGGGCCGACAAGAAGGTGAATATCGATCATGGCAAGACTGCCAGGATTGCCGAGGCCGACCTTGACAATCCTACGATTGAGATTGCCGAGGAAGTCGCCACGATCCGCAAGCGGGTTGTGGATCACGGCGGGGTTCGGCTTGAGACGATCACCGACACGCACGAAGAACTGTTGTCGACGGACTTGCTGCGTTCAGAGATAACTGTTCAACGCGTTCCCCGTGATGAGGTCGTCGCCGAAGCGCCTCGGGTCCGCGAGGAAGGCAATGTCACCATCATTCCGATTTTAGAGGAGCGGGCCGTAATTCGGACCGAGCTCGTTCTTGTTGAAGAAGTGCATCTCATCCGCACCGAGACCACCGATACGGTCGAGGTTCCTGTAAGCCTGCGGCGTCAGCGCGCGGTCGAAACCCGTCTGAAACCCGATGGTTCGATCGACAAGGAAACACGCACTGACGCCAGTTTTTCCAAGGAGCAAGACGATGAACTATGAAAATACCGGCCGCACGTTGTCCGCGATGTTCGACAGCCGCCAGGAAGCCGACCGCGCCGCGGCGGCACTGCGTGAAATCGGTGCTACCGATGTTGTTCTTCACGGCGAGGAAAATCCCGGCTATGGCGAAGTTCGTCATGCCGAACCGGAAAGCCGCGGGTTTTTCGAAGCACTCGGCGATTTCTTCTTCCCGGACGATGACCGCGCGGCCTATGCCGAAGGTCTTAGCCGCGGCGGATATCTGGTGACGGCAACCAACGTGCCAGAGCATCTGGTTGCCCAGTCGATGGAAATCCTCGATCAGGAAGGTTCGGTCGATCTTGACGCCCGGGAAACCGAATGGCGCGACGACGGCTGGAACGAAGCCGCATATACCGGCCCGCTTGGCGGCTATGTGGCGGGTGATGCCGCAGTCGACGCGTCGACACGTCGCGACCCGGCCCTTGATCCCGCTGTCGAGCGTGACATCGACCCCAATGCCGAAAAAATTGACGTCGTTGAAGAACGGCTGAACATCGGCAAGCGCGACGTCGATCTCGGAACAGTCCGCGTTCGCTCTTACGTGCGCGAGGTTCCGGTATCGGAAGATGTCGAACTGACGTCAGAGCGCGTTGAAATCAAGCGCAACCCGGTCGACCGTGACGCAGGCGCAGGGGCCTTCGAGGAGAAGGTGATCGAAGCACGCGAGCGCGGCGAGGAAGTGGTTGTCGACAAAGACGCGCGCGTCGTCGAAGAGATCGAGCTTGCCAAGACCCGCGAGTCGCATGTCGAACATGTCGAGGACACGGTCCGCAAGACCGAGGTCGAAATCGAAGGCCGTAATATCGACGAAGTCGATCCCAAGGATCGCTGAAAAATCGAAAAGGGGGCGAAAGCAATTTCGCCCCCTTTTTTTTCAGGCATTTGCCTTTAGCTGAACATCGGATTGCACCGGTCGTCAATGCCGTTTGACAGCAATCACGGCCGGTAAATCACGCACCGACTGATCGGCGGTTCAGGACTTTTCCTTCGCCTTGGCCGCCAGATCGCGCGCGATCCCGTATGCGCCCTTGATCCGTTCGGCGTCGGTAGACCAATCCCTGCGAATTACGATCTTGTTATCGGTGACTTTGGCCTGCCCGCGCTGATCGGTCAGGAATTCAACCAGTCCAGCGGGGTTCGGGAACTTGTCGCCGTGGAACTGCACGGTTACGCCCTTCGGCCCGGCATCGAGCTTGGCGATATTCGCTCGCTTGGCCATCGCCTTGATGCGGATCACATTCATCAGGGTCGAGACTTCACGCGGGACGGGACCGAAACGGTCTATCAGTTCAGCGGCAAAGCCCTCCATTTCCACCTTCGATGAAATATCGGCCAGGCGCCGATAAAGCCCCAGGCGGACGTCCAGATCGGGGATATAGCTTTCCGGGATCGTCACCGGCACGCCCAGGTTCAGCTGCGGTGCCCATTCGTCTTCTGGCGTGCCTTCCAGCTCGCCCGATTTCAGCTTGGCGATCGTTTCTTCCAGCATCGCCTGATAAAGTTCGAAGCCGACTTCCTTGATATGGCCGGACTGTTCCTCGCCCAGCAGGTTGCCCGCGCCGCGCAGGTCCAGATCCTGCGAGGCAAGGTTGAAGCCCGCCCCCAGCCCGTCGATATTGCCCAGAAATTTCAACCGCCGCTCGGCCTGCGGCGTCACCGGGCTGCGTGGTTTGGTCGTCAGATAGCAATAGGCCCGCGTCCGCGACCGGCCCACCCTGCCCCGGATCTGGTAAAGCTGAGCGAGGCCATAGATATCGGCCCGCCAGACAATCATCGTATTCGCGGTCGGGATATCCAGACCGCTTTCCACGATCGTCGTCGCCAGTAGCACATCGGCCTGCCCGTCGTAAAATGCGTTCATCCGCTGATCCAGATCGCCCGCCGCCATCTGGCCATGGGCGACGATGAAGCTGACCTCGGGGACATTTTCGCGCAGCCAATCCTCGATTTCCGGCAGATCGGCGATGCGGGGAACGACGAAGAAACTTTGCCCGCCACGATATTTCTCGCGCAGCAGCGCCTCGCGGATGGTGACTGTATCGAACTCGCTGACATAGGTGCGGATGGCCAGCCGGTCCACCGGCGGCGTGCCGATGATCGACAGGTCCCGGACACCTGACAGCGACAGTTGCAGAGTGCGCGGGATAGGCGTGGCGGTCATGGTCAGCACGTGCACGTCGCTGCGCAACTCCTTCAGGCGTTCCTTGTGGCCGACGCCGAAATGCTGTTCCTCATCAATCACCAGCAGGCCGAGGTTCTTGAAACGCACCGCCTTCGCCAGAACTGCATGGGTGCCGACAACGATATCGACGGTGCCATCGGCCAGCCCGGCGCGCGTTGCTGCCGCGTCCTTTGCGCTGACAAAGCGCGACAGCGGCCGCACGTTCAGTGGCGTGCCGCGAAAACGTTCGGCAAAGCTGCGGGCATGCTGGCGGGCCAGCAAGGTCGTCGGCGCGATCACCGCGACCTGCTTACCCTGCGAGGCCGCGATGAAGGCGGCGCGCATCGCCACCTCGGTCTTGCCGAAGCCCACATCGCCGACGATCAGCCGATCCATGGGTCGGCCTGCCGCCAGATCCGCCATCACATCGTCGATGGCGCCCATCTGGTCATCGGTTTCAGTATAAGGAAAGCGGGCAGAGAACGCTTCCCAGTCGTGATGTTCAGGTTCCAGCACCGGCGCGGTGCGCAGCAGGCGTTCCGCCGCCACCCGCATCAGCCGGTCAGCGATCAGGCGGATGCGTTCCTTCAGTCGGGCCTTGCGCGCCTGCCAGGCGCCGCCGCCCAGACGGTCGAGCAGTCCTTCTTCATGGCCATAGCGCGACAGCAGTTCGATATTCTCGACCGGCAGATACAGCCTGTCGCCGCCCGCATATTCAAGTGCCACGCAGTCATGCGGGACCCCGGCCGCGCGGATGGTTTCCAGTCCGGTATAGCGACCGATGCCGTGTTCGACATGGACAACCAGGTCGCCGGGGCTTAGCGCGGTCGTGTCTTTCAGGAAATTCTCGGCCCGGCGGCGTTTGCGCGCGCCCCGGATCAGGCGGTCGCCCAGCACATCCTGTTCCGAGATCACCGCGATTTTGCCAAGCGCAGTTCCGTCGGCGACAAACCCTTCATCCAGCGGCCAGACGGCCAGACCGAAAGCACCGGGTTGATCTGACAGGTCGGAAAGCCGCGAAATGTCGGTGGCCCCTTCCACGCCCTCATCAGAAATAAGACCGCGCAGGCGTTCGCGCGCCCCATCACTGAATGACGCGATCACGACGCGGTGCGTCTTGCGCAGCTCTTTCAGATGGGCGGCAAGCGCGCCAAAAAGGTCCAGTTGTTCGGATTGACGTTCGGGCGCGAAGTTGCGACCGACCCTGCCGCCGGCATCCAGCACACCAGGACCGGGCGGCGCGGCGTTGACCGACAGCCGCAACACGCGGCGCCCGGAAAGCCAGGCCTGCCATCCGGCGTCGGACGCGAACATTGCATCGGGTGCGACGGGGCGATAGACACTTTCCGCACCGCGCTTTGTCGCCGCCTCGCGGCGCGCCGCATATTGCTCGGCAATCATTTCCCAGCGGGCGTCCATCACCTGCTGGGTGCGATCGTCCAGCATGACCGATGCGGACGGCAGATAGTCGAAAATGCTGTCGAGGTCTTCATAGAACCATGGCAGCCAATGCTCGACGCCAGCCAGCTTGCGCCCGGCACTGACCGCTTCGTAAAGGGGATCGTTCGACCCGCCGCCATATTCGGCACGGTATGTCGTGCGAAACCGTGTAATGGCGTCCTCGTCCAGGATCACTTCCGACATCGGAACCAGTTCAAGCCGGTCCAGCTTGTCCCGGCTGCGTTGCGTTGCGGGATCGAAACGGCGTGCCGAATCCAGTACGTCGCCGAACAGGTCCAGACGGACCGGACCGGATGGCCCGGGCGGCCAGATGTCGATGATACCGCCTCGGATCGCGTAATCTCCGGGCTCGGTGACGGTCGGGGCCTGCGAAAACCCCATCCGGACCAGCCATGCCCTGAGGCCCTTTTCGTCAATTCGGCTGCCAACGCGGGCGGTGAAACTTGCCGCTGCCACTGTGGCGCGGGGCGGTACGCGCTGAATGGCGGCGTTCAGCGTTGTCAGCAGCACGAACTTTCCCGGCACCGCATTGTGCGCCAGCGCGGCCAGCGTCGCCATGCGCGTGGCCATCACCTCGGCAGCAGGCGAGACGCGGTCATAAGGTGTCGTGTCCCATGCAGGGAAATCCAGAACCGTCAGCCCCGGTGCAAGGAAACGCAGGCTCTCGCGCATCGCCTCGGCCCGGCGATCATCGCGGGCAATGTGAATGACGGGGCCGCGCTCGGCCTCGCGCGCCAGCAGTGCCGCGTCATAGCCCTCAGGGGCGCCGGAAAGAGTGATGATGTCAGCCATGAGGTCCAGATAAAGCGCCGCGCGGCGGGGTCAAGGTCACAGCCCGTGAGGATGCAGCGCGATCCAGCGGGCGGCCCAGAATGCGGTGATTGTCACCGACAGGAGCGAAACGATGGTATGTTGCAGGCGATAGCGATTGATCCGCCGCATCCCTTCGATGGCGGCTTCGCGTGGCGGCTGGCCATAGCGTGCGGCCTGCACAACCCATTCCAACTGTCTGGCAAGACGCAGCTTCATCACCATCAGCAATGCAAACGGCGCGGCCAGCAGGGTCAGGGCCTGCGCCATTTCGAGTTGATAACGAAAGCCCAGCACAGCCAGAGAACTGAGCACAAACGCCCCTGCCCCCGCCAATGCCGCACCCATCCATGAACCCAATTGCCAGCGCGGCAATTGCAGCGACAGCCAGTCCAGCAGAAGATGGGCGTGTTCGGGGTCGGCCCCTTCGGGCTTGCGCAATGAACGGCCGGCAGCGGCCAGAACGTCATTTGGAACGCCAAGTACGCCGCGCCCTGCCAGGGTCCAGACCCACACCAATAACAGCCAGAACCATGGCGAAGCAAAGGATCTTGCATCAAGTATCGAAAGGACTTCGGAAAGAATCACGCGGAAGGGCCTGTGTCGGGTCTGCCCGCTTGCCGGGGCACCGCGGCGACTTTAGAACAGCGGCCAAACAAGGAAAAGGACGAATGCCAATGCCGCCGAACCCGATCCTCGCCCCGTTCCCGATGTCACGGCCACGCCGCTTGCGCCGTGTGCCCGCCATCCGCGATATGGTGGCCGAATCCGGACTGTCGATCCGGGATCTGATCTGGCCGGTTTTCGTGACCGAGGTGGCTGGCGCAGATGCCGAGATTGCGTCGATGCCCGGTGTACACCGCTACACCGTCGAAGGTGTGAAGCGCGCGGCGGAACGCGCGGCAAGCCTTGGCATTCCGGCGATCTGCATCTTCCCCCACTCTGATCAGGCGCTGCGCACCGAGACCTGCGAGCGCGCCTGGGACCCCGATAATATCGGCAATCAGGCCATCCGCGCCGTCAGGGACGTGGCACCCGATCTGCTGATCATGACCGACATCGCGCTGGATCCCTATAACGCCAATGGACATGACGGGATCGTGCGTGATGGCGTCATCGTCAACGACGAAACGGTCGAGGCACTTGTAAAGATGGCCCTCGTTCAGGCCGAAGCCGGTGCAGACATCCTTGGCCCTTCCGACATGATGGACGGCCGGATCGCCGCATTGCGCAGCGCGCTTGAAAAGAACGGCCATCAGGATGTGGCGATCATGTCCTATGCGGCGAAATACGCATCGGGCTTTTACGGCCCGTTTCGTGATGCGGTTGGCGCATCGGGACGGCTGGTCGGGGACAAGAAGACGTACCAGATCAACCCAGCCAATCGCGAGGAGGCATTGCGTTGCGTTGCCCGCGACCTTTCCGAGGGGGCCGATATGGTCATGGTCAAACCGGGCATGCCCTATCTGGATATCTGCCGGGACGTCCGCGACCGCTTCGGCGTGCCGACCTTCGCCTATCAGGTCAGCGGTGAATACGCCATGATCGAGGGCGCGATCCGGCAGGGTTGGTTGTCACGCGATGTGATGTTCGAAAGCCTGCTGGCGTTTCGACGTGCCGGATGCGACGGAATCCTGACCTATTTCGCCCCTGAGGTTGCCGAATCTCTGGCCTGATCGGCGCGATTTCGCTATTCTACCCCCAAATTATAGGGGTTTCATCATGGGCAGCCACAAGGTTTTGACAAATCACGTTCTGACACGTCGCGGTTTTGTTGCAGGCGCAGCGGTTTTCACGCTGGCCGCATGCAATAACGGGACCAGCACCAATGCCACGCAGGTTCTGGAAGGGCGCGTCAATGGCACGCTGAACGAACTGGTCAGCAAATATCCCAATGCCGGGCCGATGCTGGAAAACGCCAATGGCGTGCTGGTCATCCCGGTGATGACGCAGGCCGGTCTGGGCCTCAGCGGCTCCTACGGCGAAGGCGCCTTGCGGGTGCGCGGCCAGACAGTGGATTATTACTCTGCAACGCAGGCCTCGGTCGGGTTTCAGGCCGGCGCGCGTCAATACGCGCAAGTGCTTGTTTTCCAGACCGAGAAGGCGCTAGGCGATTTTCGTGCCGCACCGGGTTGGGTAGCAGGCGCGGGTGCATTCTATGCCCTGCCCGAAGAAGGACTAAGCTATGGCACCGACTCCATCACCCGCGAACACCCCGTCGTCGCGATGATTTTCGGCGAGACCGGCATCATGGCGGGCGCAGCGGTCGAGGGCACGAAATATACGCGCATCATTCCGTCGCGGCTGAGCACACTGTAATTCAGTCACAAATCAGAAACGACAAAGGGGCCAATCAGGCCCCTTTTTCCTTCCGCGATGGCAGCCAGATCAGCCGCCCGCGATGATCCGCACATAGTTGCGCGTTTCGCGATAGGGCGGAATGCCGCCATATTTCTGCACAGCCCCCGGACCGGCGTTATAAGCCGCCAGCGCCAGCCGCCAATCGCCGAACTGGTTGTACATCATGCGCAGGTAACGCGCGCCGCCTTCCAGGTTCTGCACCGGATCGCTTGCATTCACACCCAGTTTCGCAGCCGTCCCTGGCATCAGCTGCGCCAACCCCATTGCACCCTTGTGCGAGCGTGCGTTGGGATTCCATCCGGACTCCTGGTTGACCAATCGCAAGAACAGCGCCTCAGGGATGCCATATTTGCGGGCCAGGGCCTGCGCATGCGGCATGTAAGCAGACCGCCGCCCCGAATAGGCCTTGGTCGAAATCGTCGGCGACAGTTCCATCGTAGTCACGTTGACGACCTGACGGCCTGTGGGGCGCAACCGTTTGGATTGCTGGTACTGGCTGGCCAGCCGCGAATCCATCAGCTGTTTCTGGCGGCTGAATTGCGCGGCGCGATTACGCTCGCTGACAGCCTTCAGATTAAGTCCATCCGCCGCTGCAGGCCCTGGCAGTGCGGTCGCACTGACGCAGGCCGCAATCGCCCCGATCTTCATTGCTACGCCGAGGCGATTGAAAGCTCTGCCGATCATGTCCCTACCCGTGACTTGTTATTATTCAGTCAGACTATACGCGAATTCGTTCAATTCGCCACAAGCTTTGAAATCGAGTTCCCGCGCAAGTTCTGATCGGCGATTTTCCGCCGAAGCCAGTCCCGCGGTTCGGGGCTGGAAACCCGACACCGGATACAGGATCGGGCTTGCCCGGTGGGGCCGTGCCGCGCTAGACCGTCCCGACTATTATACGGAAAGGTATGACATGGCAGGCAGCGTCAACAAGGTGATCCTCATCGGCAATCTGGGGCAGGACCCGGAAGTCCGGACGTTCCAGAATGGCGGCAAGGTGGTGAACCTGCGCATTGCCACCTCGGAGCAGTGGAAGGACCGCAACTCGGGCGAACGGCAGGAGCGGACGCAGTGGCATTCCGTTGCCATCTTTTCCGAGCCGCTTGGCCGCATCGCCGAGCAATATCTGCGCAAGGGCAGCAAGGTGTACCTTGAGGGACAGCTGGAGACGCGGAAATGGCAGGACCAGTCGGGCCAGGACCGCTACACGACCGAGGTCGTATTGCGCCCCTTTTCGGGCAATCTCACGCTGCTGGACGGTCGCGGTGACGGCGGCGGGAACCGTGGCGGATCGGGTGGCGGCTATGGCAGCGGTGGCGGCTATGGCGACGGCGGCTATGACAGCAGTCCGTCAGGCGGCGGCAATCAGGGGGGCGGCGGTCGCCCGGATTTCGACGACGAGATCCCTTTCTAGGCCGGAACAAGCCTGATCCCTGAACTCACCCACGCTAAGGCGCTGATTTTCAGCGCCTTTTAGCGTGAAAAGGTGAACCCTTTCGGCATGTTACAAATGCGCTGTCGCCGCGCGCGGATTTTGCGTCTGGCTGCGCTTTAGTCGACGCCCCATGCTGCGCGGTTGTACCGACCGCGCTGGATAGCCGCATACCGTGCTTCCCGTTCCATGCCCCGCGGCAATTGCGGCCACTGGATAACTCGTTACTATGCCCGTCACAGTTGATGGAACCTGTTTCTGCACAAGAATTTCTTCCCAGGAGTGGCCGATGCCCGCATACCCGAAATCAATTATCCTGACCAAAGTCATTGCTGGCATCACCATACTGTCGGGCGCAGCACCCGTATTGTCGCAGGAAGCCGCGCAGCAACCACCGCCCGCCGTCGTCACCCATCAGATCGAAGTGATGCCCATCGACGCGCCGGAAAGCTTTACCGCCAGCGTCGAGGCGATCGAAAGCGTGCAGATCCAGGCCCGCATCCAGGGGTTCATCGAAGAAGTCCTGTTTGCACCCGGTGCGATCGTTCAGACAGGTGACGAACTGTTCAGGATAGAACCGAACCAGTACGAGGCAGAGGTCACATCGGCCGAGGCGACGCTTGCACAGGCCGAGGCGCAGCTGGTGCGCGCTGAAAGCGAGGCAAACCGGCAGCAGGAACTGGTCAACCGCAACGCCACGGCGCAGGTAAATCTCGAACAGGCGCGGGCGGATTTTCAGGTCGCCGAAGCCAACGTGCAGGCGGCGCAGGCAGGCGTCGAACTTGCGCAGATCAATCAAGGCTATACTACCATCACCAGCCCGATCACAGGAAAGATCGGTCAGGCATTGATTACTAAGGGCAATTTCGTCGGACCTTCGGCCGGATCGCTTGCGGAAATCGTCCAGCTTGATCCGATCCGGGTCGTCTTTTCGATCCCAGAACAAGAACTGCTGGATCTTCAGCAAAGCGATATGGCCGAAGGTGGCGCTGAAAATGTGAATTTCAGCCTCGCTCTTTCAAACGGCACGCCATATCCACAGACCGGCACACTGGAATACATCGACAATCAGGTCGATCCGGCGACTGGCAGCGTGGCCATTCGCATTGTCTATGAAAACCCCGAGGCACTGCTTCTGCCCGGTCAGTTCGTGACGATGATGATCGCCGAAAAGGACCTGACCGAACTTCCAGTCGTGCCGCAGACCGCCGTGTTGCAGGACCGTGAAGGTCGATATGTCTTTGTCGTCGGGCCGGATAACACCGTCACGCAAACGCGGATTTCGACCGGCGCGCGCGTGGATACCGGCTGGGCCGTCACCGAAGGATTGTCTGGTGGCGAGACCGTGGTTGTCGAGGGTGTCCAGCGGCTGCAAAATGGCATGACGGTCGCACCCGACACCCCTGCACAAGACGGCGCTGCGCAAGCCGCGCCTGAACAGGGCGCGGACGATACAGCTGGCGCAGGTGACGGGGCGTCCGATGCGGGCGCGCAAGACGCTGCGGTCGACAATGCGCAGGACGAAACGGCAGATCAGAACGGCGAAGCGCAATGATCTCGAACTTTTTCATCAGCCGTATCCGCTTTGCCCTTGTCATTTCGATCCTGATCTCGATCGTGGGCGTCATCGCGCTTCTTGCGTTGCCGATCCAGCAATATCCGAACATCACGCCGCCAACTGTCAACGTCACCACCTCCTACCCCGGTGCCAGCGCCGAGACGATCTCGGACGTGATCGGCGGACCTATCGAATCCGCCGTCAATGGTGTCGATGACATGACCTACATGTCCTCGACCAGTTCCAATGCCGGGCAGTATTCGCTGGCGATCACCTTCGATATCGGCACCGATTCCGATCAGGCACAGGTCAATGTGCAGAACCGCGTGCAGTTGGCCATGGCAAGCCTTCCAAGCGAGGTGCAGCAGCAGGGCGTATCAGTTCGGGCCAGTTCCCCAGACTTTCTTCTGGCGCTGGGTTTTTATTCCGAGGATGGCCGGATGGATGACCTGGCCGTCGCCAATTACGTCAGCACGCGCCTGATCGATGAGATCGTGCGAATACCTGGCGTGGGTGACGCATCATCGGTGGGGACATCGGAATACGCGATGCGCGTGTGGCTGGATACGCCCAAGATGGTGGCACTTGGTATCACCGCTGACGAAGTGTCGGCCGCCATCAGCACCCAGAACGTGCAGGCCGCCCTGGGCGAGATCGGGGCGCCGCCTGCGCCCGAAGGCACGGACGTTCAGTTCTCGGTCGTTTCGCAGGGACGGCTGGCCGAGCCTGAGGAATTTTCCCGCCTGATCGTGCGCACGGGCTCGGATGGCAGCATCGTCAGGCTGGGCGATGTGGCGCGGGTCGAACTTGGCGCCCAGTCCTATGCCGCGCAAGCCATGGTTGGTGACCAGAATGCGACGATGGTTCAGATCAACCTCGCACCCGGCGCGAACGCGCTGGAGACGCGCGAGGCGGTTCTGGCCATGCTTGACGACAGCGCCGACAGCTTCCCGCAGGACCTGGTCTATAAACCGATCTACGATTCCACGTTGTTCGTCAGTTCCAGCATCGACCTGATCCTGCAGATCCTGGTCGAGGCCTTCATCATCGTCATGGTCGTCATCTTCCTGTTCCTGCAGGACTGGCGTGCAACCATCGTTGCCGGCGTCTCGATCCCCGTCTCGTTGCTTGGGGCGATGGCCGTCCTTCTGATGATGGGATATTCGCTGAACATGATCTCGTTGCTGGCGCTTGTGCTGGCCATCGGGCTGGTCGTGGATGATGCCATTCTGGTGGTTGAAAACGTTCAGCACATCCTTGAGGAACACCCTGAAACGCCCGTCGCAGACGCTGCGAAAAAGGCAATGGGACAGATCACCGGACCGATCATTTCCACGACCTTCGTTCTGCTGGCCGTGGTTGTACCGACGGCGTTCCTGCCCGGCATCAACGGCCAGTTGTTCCGGCAGTTCGCCGTCACGATTTCGGCTGGCCTGGTCATGTCCGCGATTGTCGCGCTGACACTCAGCCCGGCAATGTCGGCGATCATGCTGAAAGCGCCCAAAAAGGGAAAACGCCGCGGTCCGCTGGCATGGGTTGAGGCGCTGCTGAACTGGCTGCGCGACACCTATGGCAAGATCGTGGGCTTCCTGCTGCGCTTCTGGCCCATTCCGATTGCCATTCTGGCCGCCTGCGCGGCAGGCGCTGTCTTCCTGTTCACGTCGGTGCCCAGTACCTTCCTGCCGGACGAGGATCAGGGCGCGCTTTTCGTCAACATCCAGCTGCCCGACGCCGCATCTTTGGAGCGCACGCAGGAAATCATCGACATCGTAAACGAGGAACTGGAACAGACGCCCGGCGTCTCGGAAGTCATCTCGGTTGCGGGCTTCAGTATTCTTCAGGGAACATTGTCACCCAATGGCGGCATGGCCGTCGCGGCGCTGACACCCTGGGAAGAACGGCAGACCGAGGAGACCCATCTGGGACATATCGTCGGCTCGCTGAACCAGCGATTCAGCCAGATCCCCGGCGCGAATATCGCGGCCTTTACGCCGCCGCCGATCCCGGGTGTGGGCGCGGTCGGCGGACTGGACCTTCGGTTGCGCGCGCTGGAGGGCCAGCCCCCGGCAGAGCTTGCGCAGACCTTGCGTTCTTTCCTTGCCAGCGCCAATCAGGACCCGGTCGTCGGTGGACTTTCCTCGACCTTCAGCGCGGATGTGCCGCAGGTCTATCTGAATATCGACCGGGTCCGGGCCGAAAGACTTGGCCTCAGCCCCTCGGCGATCTATTCGGCCATCGGTTCATCCTTCGGCTCGGCCTATATCAACGATTTCACCACCGGCGGGCGGAATTATCAGGTTCAGATCGCTGCGGATGGGGAATATCGCTCTGACGTGGATGACCTGATGGCGCTTTATGTTCGCAGCGATAACGGTGCCATGGTGCCGCTGCGCACCGTCGCCTCCACCTCTACGGTTCTGGGTCCCTATGTTCTGACTCGTTTCAATCAGCAGGTTTCTGCATCGATCAACGGGCAGCCGGCTGCCGGGCAAAGTTCCGGCGCCGCGATGGCGGCGATTGAGCAGGTCGCGTCCGAAACCCTGCCAGAGGGCTATGACATTGCCTGGGCCGGCCTGTCCTATCAGGAGGAAGCGGGCGGCGGTAATGCCTATATCACCTATGTCATGTCGCTGATCTTCGCCTATCTGTTCCTGGTGGCGCTTTATGAAAGCTTTGCCTTGCCCGTCGCGATCCTTCTGTCGCTGGGTGCGGCAGCTTTCGGGGCAGCGGTCGGGCTGGTCATTACCGGCCTGCAGATGAGCCTTTACGTCCAGATCGCCCTGGTGCTTCTGATCGGGCTTGCGGCCAAGAACGCGATCCTGATCGTCGAATTCTCGAAAGAGCGGCGCGAGGAAGGCATGTCACCTTTCGATGCCGCACGCACAGGGGCAGAGGCGCGCTTCCGCGCCGTGCTGATGACGGCGCTTGCCTTCATCTTCGGCGTGTTGCCGCTGGCGCATTCCCATGGTGCGGGCGCAGGTGCGCAGAATTCTGTCGGCATCACGATCATCGGCGGGATGCTGGGTGCAACCCTGATCGGGCTGTTCATCATTCCGGCGCTGTATTACGTGATTCAGGCGGCCACCGAATGGACATCGCGCAAGCTTGGCGGGAAATACGCCTAGATCGTGCAGGATCGGCCATAAAGCGTCGGCCTGACCTGACAGATAATGCCCCATCCGCGCGCGCGGGTGGGGTTTTCAAATTCTGGCAGGATGGCGCGCGATGCGCCCGCCCGTCTGAGGTGCCGGAACGCCTGTCGTGCCAGGAAAACTCAGCGGTAACCCTGCCAGCGTGCGCATCGCCAGGAATGCAAAGCATTCGGCCTCAACCGCGTCGCCGCGAAGGCCGACGTCTTCGGCCAGGACGATCCGTGCCCCGGTGCGCCGGGCAAGTTCGCGCATGAGCTGTGGGTTCCTGCGCCCGCCCCCGCTGACCACAATCCGACGTGCCCGAACCGGCAGAAGATCCAATGCGCGGCCGACCGCAGCGGCTGAAAACGCCGTCAAAGTGGCGGCACCATCTTCCAGTTCAAGGCCGTCCGCCATGCCTGACGGAAAATCAAAGCGGTCCAGCGACTTGGGGAACGGGGCTGACAGGTAGGGATGTTCAAGCAGCCGCGCCAGCCGCGCTTCATCGACGGTTCCGCGCGACGCGATCATGCCATCCAGATCCATCTCGGCCCCGGTATGGGCGCGGACCCAGTCATTGACCGGTGCATTCGCGGGGCCGGTATCGAAGGCCATCATCTCGGTGCCATCAAACATCGAGATATTGCCCACACCACCCAGATTGAGGATGGCGGTATCCGGCCCCGCCCCGATCTTTTCCAGCATTGCCCGGTGATAGACAGGCGCAAGCGGTGCGCCCTGCCCGCCTGCCGCAACATCGGCCGAGCGGAAGTCATACACCACGTCGATACCGGTCAGCCCGGCCATCATTTCGCCGTCGCCAAGCTGGCGCGTGTGGCCTGGCATGCTGTCTTTCGGCCCCTGATGCAGGACAGTCTGGCCATGGAACCCCACAGCGGCAATGTCGGATGCGCTGAACTGGTGGCGATCAAGAAAGCGGATCACGGCCTCTGACTGGGCGGCGGTCAGCGCGATCTCGGCCTGCCGGAAGATTGCGGGCTCGGGGCCGGTGAAGTTCCAGGTCCGCGCGGCCTCGAATGTCTCGCGGATCAGCGGGCGGATATCGGTCGGATAAGGGGCCAGTTCATAGGGGCCGAATTCGGCTATGGTCTGCCCATCGGTGCGCAGAAGGGCAATGTCGATGTTCCCGTCCAGTACGGTTCCGGTCATCAGGCCGATGGCCCAGGCTGGTTGCATGATCTGTCCTTCCTGCGCAGTCTGACCGTCAGATACCCTGCCCGGCAAGCTGCGGCAATCGCCCCTTCAGGCGCCTTCCAGACCGCACCAATCTGCGATGAACAGGGCCGTCGCCTGCGTCACCCGTCGCATGGAGTCCAGTTCGACCCGTTCGTCAAAACCGTGAATCGCTTCGGCGCGCGGCCCATAGACCAAAGCAGGCGTGTCCCCGTAAAGGCCGAAGAAGCGTGCATCCGTGGTGGCGGTGATCGGCTGTCGCAGCAGCGCCTTACCAGTGACCGCGCGATGGGCGGTTTCCAATGCGCCAATGGCCGCGCCTGCCATGTCCGAGCGGTCTTGCGACAGCGCATATCCTTCGGCGGCGAAGCCGTGCCAGACGATCTCGGGCGGGTGCTGGCGCAGGAATGCCGCTTCTGCCGCGCCTTCGGTCACGGCCTGCGCGATTTCGGCGCGCGCCTCGTCCAGCGGCTGACCCGGAAAGACGCCCATGCGCACATCGAAAACGCACCATGCAGGCACCGAGCTTGTCCAGTCGCCGCCCTCGATCCGGCCGATATTCAGGTTCAGCGCGTGATCGTGTTGGGCGAAATCCGGGCTGCGCCGGGCCGGCGCGTTCCAGCGCGCCTCCAGCCGGTGAAGGGCGGCAAAGATCGGCAGCGCCGCCTCGATCGCGTTCGCACCTTCGCCCGCATAGGCCACATGCGTGGGCAGCCCGGCCAGCCGGACCTGAAACCACAAGACGCCGACCTGCGCCGATACGAGCGTTTCGGCAAAAGGTTCCGGGATCAGCACGGCATCGGCGCGATAACCGCGCTGCAAGCAGGCAAGCGCGCCATTGCCGGTGCATTCTTCCTCGACCACGGATTGCAGATGCAGGGGCGCTGCAGGTTGCAGGCCAAGATGATGCAGGGCGCGCAGGGCGTAAAGATTGGCCGCCAGCCCCGCCTTCATGTCGCCTGCACCGCGCCCATACATCCAGCCATTTTCGATGCGCGGCGCGAAGGGTGGACTGGTCCATAGCGAAGCTGGTCCCGTCGGCACCACGTCGATATGACCGTTCAGGATCAGACTGCGGCCCCTGGTATGGCGCGGATGGTGAGAGCCGACGACATTCTGCGCATCCTGGTAATCACCGATGACCGGCGAAAAGCCGGGCAGGTCACGGATGTTGTCCAGGTCGATCTGCCAGCGATCAACCACCATGCCGGCATCCGCGAAGGCATCGGCCATCAGCCCCTGCGCGGCCTGTTCCTGTCCGCGCAATGACGGCTGCGCAGTCAGCTCGGCCAGAAACGCGACCTGCTCATCGAAAAGCGCATCAACCGCACGCAGAATATCGGCGGCCGGGATCATGCCATCTCGCTGACCGGAAGCCCCGCTTCGGCGGCGAATGTATCAAGACTGTCGGTCAGCATCCCCATGATCTCGTCGATCTGGGGTTCGGTGGTGATCAGCGGCGGGCAGACCATGAAATGATCGCCATGCGTGCCGCCGCGCGTGCGCCGCGAATAGATGATCAGGCCGCGTTCATACGCCAGATCCACCAGCCGCAGATAGGCGTTCAGCGGGGCCGGCAGCGGCTCCATCGTTGTGCGGTCGCTGACCAGTTCAAACGCCTGCAAAAGGCCAAGGCCGCGCACGTCACCGACGAAGGGATAGCGGTCCATCAGCCCGCGCAGGCGGGATTGCAGAACAGCGCCCATCCGCGCGGCATTGCCGATCAGATCCTTTTCCGTCAACTCACGCAGGACCGCGACGCCCGCCGCGCAGGCCAGCGGGTTGCCGGCATAGGTATGGCCGTGCAGGAAGCCGCCCGCGTCCAGCACGGCCTCGACAATATCCGCCTGCGCGATGGTCGCCCCAAGCGGAACATAGCCCGCGGCGAAGCCTTTCGACATGGCGACGATATCAGGGATCACATCCCAATGCTGGCTGGCGACGAAATGCCCGGTGCGCCCCGCCCCGGTCATCACCTCATCATAGATCAACAGGATGCCGAACTCGTCGCAGATATCGCGAATGCGGGCATAATAGCCGTCGGGCGCGACAAGCGCCCCGGTCGAGGCGCCGCCCACCGGTTCCATGATGAAGGCCAGAACCGTCTCGGGGCCTTCCTGGATGATGCGGTCGCGCAGCATTTCGGCATATTTCAACCCGCGATCGTGATCGGACAGGTTGTCGCGATCCAGATAGCAGGTCGGCGCGGGGATCTTTGGCATGGGCCGCATCATCGGCGCAAAGGGCCCGGTGAAGCTGTCCATGCCGGTCATCGCCAGCGCCCCCAGGGTCGAGCCGTGATAGGACGGAAAACGCGAAATGACTTTCCACGCCTTGTCGCGGCCTTGCGTCAGGGCATATTGCCGCGCCAGCTTGATGGCGCTTTCGGTGGCCTCTGACCCGCCCGAGACGAAGAAAACCCGGTCCAGCCCGGCAGGCATCATCGCGGCGGCAGTCGCGGCCAGATCCTCGGCCGGCTGGTTCTGGAAATGCAGCCGGTACCCGAAGGTCGACCGGTCCATCTGCTCGCGCATCGCCGCCAGAACACGGGGGTTCGAATGGCCGATATTGCTGACCATGGCCCCCGACGATCCGTCCAGATAGCGCTTGCCGTCAGTGTCCCACAGATAAATCCCCTCGGCCCGGTCGAGTGTCGGGCGGGTCAGGCGGGATTGATAGAAAAGATGGCTCATGACTGCCCTTGAAGATGTTTGCGCAGGAAGTTGCGGGTGCGTTCACTGGTCGGGTTGCGGAAGATCACGTCGGGCGGTCCCTGTTCCACCACCACGCCCTTGTCCATGAACAGCACACGGTCGCAGACCTCGGCTGCGAAGCCCATTTCATGGGTGACGATCACCATCGTCATATGTTCCTGCGCAAGACGCTTCATGACCGCGTTCACCTCATCCACCAGTTCGGGGTCAAGCGCGGATGTCGCCTCGTCAAACAGCATGACCTTGGGCTTCATCGCCAGCGCGCGCGCGATGGCCACGCGCTGCTTCTGGCCGCCAGACAGCCGGCTGGGGTAAAAGTCGATGCGTTCCAGCATTCCGACATGATCCAGCTGTTCTTCCGCCAGCTTGTTGGCCTCGGCCTCGGTCAGGCCTTTCAGAAGGCGCGGGCCAAGAGTGACATTGCCGCGCGCCGTCAGATGCGGAAACAGGTTGAAGTGCTGGAACACCATACCGATGTTCTGGCGCACGCGGTTGATATGGCGCTCATATTCGCGCGGTGGAAGATTGCGGTTGATCTGCTCTCCCTCCAGCCAGATCTCGCCTCCTGTCAGCGGGTCCAGTTCGTTGATGGCGCGCAGCAGCGTCGATTTTCCCGAACCCGACGGCCCGATGATCCCCACGATCTCGCCCCGGTTCACGGTCAGGCTGATGTCCTTCAGAACTTCCAGCGAGCCAAAGCTTTTGGCGGCGTTGCGGATTTCCAGCATGGGTTTGTCAGTCATCTTCTTCCCTTATCGCGAGGCCGAGATCCGGCGTTCGATCCGACGCTGCGCGGCCTCCATCATGAGGTTGATGAGATAGTAAAGCACCGCCGCCACCAGATAGAATTCGAACGGACGGTAGGTCCGGCTGATCGCCTGTTGCGCGCCAAGCGTCAGTTCGGCCACCCCGATCACCGACACAAGTGCGGAATCCTTCAGAAGCGCGATCATGTTGTTGCCAATGGGCGGAATGACCGCGCGCACGGCCTGCGGCACGATGACGTGGCGCAGCGCCTGCCAGCGCGACAGCCCGATGGTGCGCGCGGCCTCACTCTGGCCCCTGTCCACGGCTAGGATCGAGGACTGGATCAGTTCGGAATTATAGACCGCGAAATGCAGTCCCAGCCCGATCACCCCTGCAACGAAGGCCGGAAGGTCGATGCCGATCTGGATCAGCCCGAAATAGATCAGGAACAGTTGCAACAGCAGCGGCGTGCCCAGAAACAGCCATTCAAACCCGCGCATCGGCCAGCGGATCACAGCGGGCGCATACAGCGCGATCAGCGCCAGGGCGATACCCGCGACGAAGGACAGAATTCCGGCCAGAACGGTCAGCGCGATGGTCCAGCACATGCCCAGCAACAGCACATCCCAGAATTGCGGCACGACGGAAAAATCAAGACCCATGCTGTTCCCCCCTCAGTCGATCTGCGCGCGGCGGTCAAGCCAGCCGATCAACCGGCTGACGGCGAAAATGATGATCAGGTAAAGCACGCCCGCCAGCAGAAACATCTCGAACGGGCGATAGGTCGAACCGATATAGCGCTGCGCGGTATAAGTCAGCTCGACCACGGAGATCGGCGCGACAAGCGCCGTGCCCTTGATCAGCGCGTTGATATTGACGCCAAGCGGGCGGATCATCATCCGCATCGCCTGCGGCAGCACCACCTGCCGCATGGTCTGCCATCGCGACAGTCCGATGGCGCGGGCGGCCTCTGTCTGGCCCTTGTCGACCGAAATGATCGCGCCACGCATCGTCTCGGCCATATAGGCACCGATATTGACGCCCAGTCCGATGACACCAGCCCAGAACGCGCTAAGCTGAATGCCGATCTGCGGGCCGCCAAAATACAGCAGGAACAACTGAATCAGCGCAGGCGTGCCGCGAATCACGCTGACATAAGCCGCGCCCAGAAAGCGCAGCATGCCGGATCGCGAAAGCCTGGCCGAGGTCACGAGCGCGCCAAGGATCAGGCCCAGCAATGTGGTCAGGATGGAAAGCTGGATGGTAACCCAGGCTGCCTCCAGGAAGAACGGAAAAACCTGCTTGATCAGCGCTGTATCCATCAGGCCGCTCCGCCATGATGATCGCGCCGCGGCAAGATGGGCAGGGCGCGCATTTCGGCCACCAGTTCGGTGCAGCGGCTGATCGCCGCATCAAGAAACGCGGCGCCGGTTTCAGGCGTGGCAAGCGTCGGGTCGCCCATCGTTCCGTCCGGTGAGATCTGGGACCACCATCGCATCAGCATCGCGCCGCCGCCGCCCCCCGCCAGATCGAGGTTGAAGAAGCGGCTGCCCGGATCGTGGATGTTCTGCGTCTGTGCCCGCGACAGATCGACCAGTTCGGGATGAAGATGCATGTAGATCGCGGTCTCCATTTCGCAGGCATGGGCAATGCCGCCGGTATCCGAGCGGCGGATGCGGGCGATCTCGTCGGGGATCAGGTTCCACCACGATGCAGAGACACAGATCACGTCCGAGTGGATCACCGTCTTGCGCGCCGCTAGGTCAAGCACTGAATGATTTGATCCGTGAGAGTTCAGCAGAAGGATACGCCGAAAACCGTGATGTGCCAGCGATTCCGTGATATCCGTAATGAAGGCGATCAGGGTTTCGGGCTTGATCCAGATGACGCCCGGAAAATCCTTGTGATGTTCGTTGAACCCATATGCCACGGGCGGCATGACCAGCACCTGATCGGAAATGCGTTCGGCCACGCCGCGTGCGATGGCCATCCCGATGACGGTGTCCGTGTCCAGCGGCATGTGGGGCCCGTGATCCTCGGTCGCCGAGACGTTCAGGATGACCACCCGGTCCTTGTCGCAGTCACGGATTTCCTGCCAGGACAGCTGGCCGTATTCGGTCTTCATCAAGATCCTCGTGTGGGATGCCGGGGCGGGCTGACGGGCGCGGAAATGGCCCCCGTCAGCCGAAGGGGTCAGCGAATGTCGCCGCCCACCCATTCATTGGCGATTTCCATGTAGGTGCCGTCTTCCATGATCTCGTCAAGCGCCGCCTGCATGGCCGCCTTCAGTTCGGGGTTGTCCTTGCGGATGGCGATGCCCGCATCGACCTTTTCGGCATCCAGCCCTTCCAGCGTGCGCAACTGCTGTTGACCTTCCTTGATGGCGATCATCACCGGAATGGTGTCATTCACGATCCCGTCGACGCGACCGCTGTTCAACTCCATCAGCAATTCCGGCAGGCCCTTGTAGGTCTTGATGTCATAGCCCTGATCGCGTGCCCATTGGTCATGCGTTTCCCCCAGCGTGACCCCCAGCGTGACATCGGCACCTTCCAGGTCCGCGACGTTGGTCAGCGGCGAATCCTCGGTCACGAAAATGCCGCGATGGGTGCTGTAATAGGGCCCGACGAAATCGACCACCTCGGCGCGTTCTTCGGTAATCGACATCGAGCCGACGACGGCATCGTATTTGTTGGCCAGCAGGCCGCCGATGATCCCGTCCCAGGCCGTGGTGACGATTTCCGCCTCGACCCCCATCTTTTCAGCGATCGCCTTGCCGATGGACGGATCGAATCCGACGACTTCATTCTGATCATTGACGAAGTTGAAGGGCGGATAGGCGCCGGACATGGCGATGCGGATCTTGCCCGCTTCCTTGATGGTATCCAGATCCTCGGCCGCTGCGAGGGTTGCGCCAAGTGCCAGCGTCAGGGTGGCGGCTGCGGCAACTGCGGTCAGACTGCGGGTCAGAATGGCCATGAATTCCTCCGATGTTGTGCAATTATGGTGTTTCTTGTCGCGCAAGCTTGCGCGGTGACAGATCATAGTTCAAACAAATAATGATCTATGCAATCCATCGTTGAAATTTATGGACTACCCCGGACAACGCTTTCCCTGGCAACTCGACTGGAACCTGTTGCGGACCTTTCTGGTCATCATCGAACAGCGCAGCATCACCGGCGCCGCCAATGCGCTTGGCGTCACGCAACCCAGCGTCTCGGCCTCGCTCAAACGGTTGGAAGATGTCTTGCAGGTCCGGCTGATTGACCGTGGCTCTCGGCATTTCAGGGTCACGCAGGCAGGGTTGCAGTTGCAGGAACAGGCGGGTCGCATCTTCGGCGCCATCACCGAATTGCCCAACACGCTGCAGGCACGGTCCGAAACACTCAGCGGGACATTGACGCTGGCCATGGCCAGCCATGTCGTCTCGCCTCATTTCGACGCGGTGCTGGCAGGTTTCGCGCGCCGTCATCCTGCCGTCGATTTCGCGCTGCCGGTGATGGCGAGTGACGAAGTGCTGGCCTGGGTGCGGCAAGGGCGTGCGGTCGCAGGGATCTGCCTGACCGCCGGAAGCACCGCCGGGTTGGACTGCAGACCACTTTACCACGAATATTTTGCCCTGTTTTGCGGGCGCGGGCATCCTGCCTATGGCCGCAGAACACTGTCCCCCGAAGAATGGGCCGGTCATACCTCTGTCTGCTTCCAGACCGAAACCCGCGATGGTTCGCTGCGCCGGGTGCGCGAGATGCGCGACCGGATCGGGCTGTCACTGCATCCGCGCGGCATGTCGTCCAGCCTGCACGAGGTGCGCAGGATGATCACCGCCGGGTTGGGGATTGGTGCGCTGCCCGTCCATGTCGCCGCCGAGGATCTGCGCCGGGGTGATCTTTGGCAGATCGACGCACCCGAACCGCCCGCCCGCGTCGCCGTCCATATCGTGACCCGGCAGGGCGCCCGCCATGCTGCGGCAGCGCAGGCTTTTCTGGCAGCGCTGAACGCGGTTCGCAATGACACACCGGCGCGGGAACTTGATTATCGCCCCGATACGGCAACGGGTTGACCTCGGCGCGCGGGGCTTCCAAATCTTCGCAATCTCTGGCCAGCTGGGACAACAGCCGATGACCACAATGCTGCGCGCCGATCTGGTGCTTTTCAACGGGCAGATATGGCCGGGCTTCGGCACCCCGTTGGTCGAGGCCGTGGCGGTTGCGGGCAACCGCATTCTGGCGCGCGGCACGACAGAGGCGATGCTTGATCTTGCCGGCCCTGACGCGCGCCTGGTTGATCTTGGCGGACGCTTCGCCATGCCCGGCCTGAACGACGCACATCTGCACCTGATCCCGACCGGTCTGCGGCTGGCCGATATTGATGCCTCACCCGAGGCCGCGCCAACCCGGGTGGCGTTGCTGGATGCCCTGCGCGCCCGTGCGGCTGAAACGCCGAAGGGAGAGTGGATCCTTGCGAATGGTTTCGACCAGACACGCTATCCCGACAGCCGCATGCCCTTGCTGGAGGAGCTGGACGAGGCCCTGCCCGATCATCCGCTGGCGCTGACACGCGCCTGCCTGCATGTGATGATGGTCAATTCCCGCGCCCTCGAACTGGCCGGCCTGACGCCCGACACACCCGATCCCGAGGGCGGGGTCATCGGGCGCACGGACGGTGCGCTGACCGGATTCATCGCCGAAAATGCGATCCCGTTGATCCATGCCGCGCAGAAGGCCCCCGATGCGGGAGACCTTGATCGCGCCATTGCCGACGCAGGGCGGTTGCTTGCGGCCTACGGCATCACCTCATGTATGGACGCAGCCATCGGCCTGACTGCCGGCATGGCCGAGATGCGCGCCTTTCAGAGTGCAGAGCGGACCGGACGGCTGCTTGTCCGTGTCTGGGGCACGCTTCTGGGCGACCCCGGCCGGTCCATCGTCGAAGCCTGCCATGATGCCGGACTGGTCACGGGCAGCGGCAATGACATGTTCCGGATCGGCGGCGTGAAGCTGTTTCTTGACGGCTCTGCCGGGGGGCGAACGGCGTGGATGAAGCAACCATATGACGGACAGCCCCAGAACCGCGGCATCCAGATTCTGACCGACAACCAGCTTTCCAATCTGGTCCGCCGTTATACCGAAATGGGCTATACCATGGTCTGCCACGCCATCGGCGACGCAGCCATCGAGCAGCTGATCTGCGCATACGAGGACGTCCAGCCCGAAGCATCCGATCAGCGCCGCCGTCACCGCATCGAACATTGCGGATATGTCGACGACCAGATCAACCAGCGGATGCTGGCGGCAGGTATCCTGCCAGCGCCCCAACAGGCTTTCATCCATAATTTCGGCGATACATATATCGAAACCCTGGGAAGAGAGCGGGGCCTGCGCTCTTACCCGATCGGGACATGGACACGCGCGGGTCTTCGACCATCGACCGGCAGCGATGCGCCGGTCTGTGATCCGAACCCATTCGCGAACCTGCACGCCATGATGACCCGCCAGACCGTCAAAGGCACGGTCATGGACGCCTCAGAATGCCTTACCCCGGAAGAGGCGTTGCGCGCCTATACAGAGTTTGGCGCCTATTCACAGGGGACAGAGGACGCGAAGGGCCGGCTTGAGCCGGGCATGTTAGCAGATATAGCGGTGTTCGATCGCGACCTGCTTGCCAGCGCACCGGCTGATATCCTTCGTGATACGCGTTGTGTGATGACCGTATTGGATGGTCGCGTGATCCACGACCTTATCTAGCCGGTCTTCACTGGCGTGGTAGCTAATCCAGGCCCGTGCTGCATGTTCTGAATTGTTCCACTGATGACCATAAAGGCCTGCGGCTTGCTGAAGCGCCGCGTCGTGAGTTGTCGACATGGATCGGGACAAGGGTGGCTTGTTGCGTCGGGATTTATTTCGTACTAAAACACTCAAGTAATCGACCGGCCGATGTTCCCCGGCCGGTCGGTTTCATTCGGGAGATAATCAATGAACGATCTAACGCCGGCCAAACTTCGCCAACTCAAGCGCGACGCTACCGTGCGACCTTACGACCTGGCGAATCAACTGGGCATCCCGGAGGCGGCATTGGCTGAGGCCGATCTTGGCCATGGCGTCATTCGGATTGACCCGACACTGGGACGGCTGATCCCCGCAATCGAGACATTGGGCGAGGTCATGGCCCTGACCCGCAACCGGTCCTGCGTGATCGAGAAGATCGGCACCTACACGGATTTTCACGACGGCGACCATGCAGCGATGACGCTTGGCCATGACATCGACATGCGCATGTTCCCCAGACATTGGGTCCACGCCTATGCGGTTGAAGCCGAAACCAAGGACGGCGTGCGCCGGTCGGTGCAGGTCTATGACGCGGCGGGTGACGCCATTCACAAGGTGCATCTGCGTGAGGGATCGGATCTGACCGCCTGGGCTTCATTGTGCGATCAACTGGCGCTGCCTGATCAGGAAAGCCTGTCAGACTTCCAGCCCCGCCCCGAACCCGAAGGCGCCCGGATCGCCCAGGATCGCGCGGACACCTTGCGCGATGAATGGGTCAAGATGACCGATACGCATCAGTTCAATACGTTGGTGCGTCGGCTGAAGATGAACCGCCTAGGCGCTTACCGCCTGGCCGGCGAGCCGATGGCAAAGCAGTTGGATGTCGAGGCCGTCCCTGCCCTGTTGGATCAGGTGCAGGCAAGCGGTCAGGGTGTGATGTTCTTCGTCGGCAATGCCGGCTGTATCGAAATCCACTCTGGCCCCATGCAGACCATAAAGCCGATGGGTCCATGGTTGAACGTGCTGGACGAACGCTTCAACCTGCATCTGCGCGGCGATCATGTGGCCGAGGTTTGGCTGGTCGACAAACCGACAAAGCGCGGCGCTGCAATCTCGGTCGAAGCCTTCGACGAAGATGGCGAGCTTATCTTTCAATGCTTCGGAATGCGGCCCGAAAAGGGCGGTGATCCGGACGCGTGGTCGGCACTGGTCGCTGGCCTGCCGGGGGCCGGGGGAAAGTGATGTCCGGTATTGCCTATCTCCTCCGGGCGCCGCTGGCGGCGGCCATTGCTGCGCTTTCGCTGGGGACGCCTGCAACCGCCGCGCCCCATCCCGATGCAAGTCGTGTGCTGGCCATCGGTGGCTCGATCACCGAGATCATCTATGCGCTTGGCCAGCAGGATCGGCTGATCGCGCGCGACACGACCTCCAGCTTCCCGGCCGAGGCAGAAGCGCTGCCCGATGTCGGCTACATGCGCGCGCTGTCGCCGGAAGGCGTCTTGTCGGTCAAACCTGACCTGATCCTGTCCGAGGAAGGCGCAGGGCCGCCCGAAGCGATTGAGGTGCTTCAGGACGCGGGCATTCCATTCGAAACGGTTACGGCCGAAGCGAACGGCGAAGGCGTGAAGCAGAAGATACGCGACGTCGCCGAAACGCTTGGTGTCCCAGATGCCGCCGACGGCCCAATCGCGGCGATTGAGGCGGATCTGGCGACGCTTGCCGCCAGCGTCGAGAATGTCGAAAAAAAGCGCGTCCTGTTCATCCTTTCGCTGCAGGGTGGCCGGGTCATGGCATCCGGTCAGGGGACCGAGGCGGACGCGATTATTCAGATGGCCGGTGCCGTGAATGCGGTCGAGGGCCTGCAGGGCTATAAGCCGTTGACGGATGAAGCCATTACCGCCGCTGCACCCGATGTGATCCTGATGATGAACCGGGGCGCGGCAACCAGCAGCCACGACATGGCGGATGAAGAATTGCTCGCCCTGCCCGCGGTGTCGACGACGCCCGCCGCCCGCAATCATGCGATCATTCGCATGGACGGTTTGTATCTGCTGGGCTTCGGCCCACGGACCGGCAAGGCCGCGTTGGATCTGCATAACGCGATCTACGGGACGCACTGATGGTGGCGGTCGAGGTGGACGGACGACTGTCGGGCGACCGCCGCCATCTGGGCCGGGTTCTGTCGTTGTGGCTGGCCGGCCTGTTGCTGGTGATGTCGCTGCTTTCTCTGGGTCATGGCGCGTCCGGTATCTCGGCCCCGGCTATTCTGGCAGACTGGCTGGCTGGCCGCGACATCGCCACGACGGATCGGGTGATCCTGATGGATATTCGCCTGCCCCGCCTTCTGACCGGAATTCTAGTCGGGGCGGCACTGGCAGTATCAGGCGCGATCATGCAGGGGCTGTTTCGCAACCCGCTGGCCGATCCCGGTCTGCTGGGGGTTAGCGCGGGGGCCTCGTTTGGTGCAATCGCTGCGATCGTTCTGGGCGGGACGGTCCCCATCGCGTTCGCGGGCTGGTATCTGGTGCCGTTCGCTGCCTTCGCTGGCAGCTGGCTGGCGATGCTGACGCTTTACGCAATTGCCACGCGGCAGGGCCGCACCTCGGTCGCGACAATGCTGCTGGCGGGGATTGCGCTGGCGGCGATGATCTTCGCCCTGTCGGGTCTGCTGATCTATCGCGCTGACGATCAGCAGCTGCGCGACCTGACATTCTGGAGCCTGGGGTCACTGGCGGGGTCAAGCTGGACCAAGCTGATCGTGGCGGGTCCGGTGATTGCGCTGTCGCTTTGCCTTGCGCCCGCACTGGCAACCGGCCTGAACGCGTTGGCACTGGGAGAGGCCGGGGCCGCACATGTCGGCATCCGCGTCCAGCGGGTCAAGACGGCTGCGATCCTTGTCACTGCTGCGGCAACGGGTGCCGCAGTCGCGGTTTCCGGCGGCATCGGTTTTGTCGGCATCGTCGTGCCGCATCTGCTGCGCCTTATCGCCGGCCCGGACCACCGATGGATGCTGATCAATTCGGCACTGCTTGGCGCGTCGGTGCTTATCTTCGCAGACATGATCAGCCGCAGCGTCGCGGCCCCCGCCGAACTGCCCATCGGCATCATCACCGCACTGATCGGTGGCCCGTTCTTCATGTGGGTTCTGCTGTCCAACCGCAGGCTGCTGGACGGATGAGCCTGCGCGCACGTAACCTGACCGTCCGTCTGGGCCGATCCCAGATCCTGCACGAATTGAATGTGACCGCGCAACCTGGGCAACTGACCGCGATCATCGGACCAAACGGCTCTGGCAAGACGACACTTCTGCGCGCCCTGACCGGAGAGCTTGCACCCTACGCGGGCGCGATCACACTTGGCGAGCATGACATTTCCACCCTGTCGCCTGATGCATTGGCGATGAAAAGGGCTGTGCTGTCGCAGCAAATTTCGCTGGCCTTTCCGTTTACGGCAACCGAAATCATCCGCATCGGCCTGACCTCGCATCGCGGCAGAAACAGCGCTGACGATCTGATCCGCGCGGCACTGGCAGCGGTCGATCTGCCCGCGCATGCGGGGCGCCTTTACCAGGAAATGTCGGGCGGAGAGCAGCAGCGTGTTCAGCTTGCGCGTGCGCTGGCGCAGGTCTGGCACCCGGTTACGGAGGGCGGGCCGAACTGGCTGCTGCTTGACGAGCCTGTCAGCAGCCTGGATATCGCGCATCAGTTGACAGTCATGCGGCTTGCATCGGATTACGCGCGCCGTGGCGGTGGTGTCGTCGCCGTCATGCATGACCTGAATCTGACGGCGATGTTCGCCGATCATGTGCTGCTTTTACGAAACGGAAGCATGCTTGCCGCTGGCCCGCCTGCAAACGTGTTGACGGATGAACTTCTGTCACAGGCCTATGGCTGCAAACTGGTGGTTGGAAAAGCGCCCGAAAGCGGCGTCTGGCTGCTGCCGCAAGCCGCAAGCCTGTGATCAGGAAAACGCCGCCCGCGCGTGAAACCGCGATGTCCGGATTTCACGATGAACAGGTTGGATAACCCGCGACCGCAGCAACGCTACACAGGACGGGAAACCCGGCCGGGTTTCCCAAGGCAGCCCTTGCCGGGCCGCCGCGCATGGCCCCGCTAAAGCACGTTCCTTGCCATGCCACCCAGTTCCGTCCTACACCTCAGGCTCGGCGCGGCAAAGGAAGCACATTTCTGTCCCTGCCCTGATCTTGCCGCTTGCAAAGATGATTGCACCGTCATGTGCTGCCGTGATGGGGTCGCCATTTGCGCGCAAGCCAATGATCTCCCCCTCCTTCACTTCCTGGCCCGTGGTGAAGTTCGCGATCAACCTGTCGTCGTCGGATTCGGCAAGAACGGCGTCGGTGATCCTCAATATCCTTGTCGATTTTGATCCCTGCCTCGGCGCACCTTCAATGACACCAAGTGCTGTCAGGCAATCGACGATGACCGAATAGGCGATAGAGACTGACGCGGGGTCCTTATGCTCGCCACATTCCACGGTAATGGCGGCCCCGCCGCTGTGGCGCATGTATTCTGTGGTGCCGATGGCAACCCCGATCTCATCGGAGCGCCCCTGCCGGTTAAGTGAGCGCAGATGCGCAGGCATCCAGCCATAGACAGCAAAGGGCAAACCTATGGCCTGGATAAGCGCGGCTTCCGTCTTGCGGTTTACGCGCGGCTCCAGATCGGTGCCTTCCTCGGGCCCGAACAATGCGAAGGGCGGCCCCTTCGACGCGAAGGAGTGCAGGTCGATCAGCACGTCATGGGCGCGCAGCAACGGACAAAGCACATTCGCCACCCGATCCTCGTTTGCCAGCGGAACGGGATATTCCCGCAACGAGCGGTTCAGATTGCGGTCGCCTTCGCGCCGGTCGTGTCGAAAGGCCAGGCCGTTGACAACGGGAACAAAGGTCACCGAGCCGGACCGGATTTTCCGTTGCGCAGAACGCAGTTCCGCAATCATGCGGGTAATTGCCCTGGGTCCGCAGACCTCGTTTCCGTGAACACCACCGGTCACAATGACGCGCGGGCCCGGCTGCAGGCCGTGAAATGTCACCGTCTCAATCGTCTCGTCGGATTTGAGTGGTTGGGCCGCAACCGCAGCAGAGGAAATATCGATCACCATCCCCGGTCGCAGGCGGGTTGCGAGGTTCATCAGTTGATCACGCGCGACAGCCACACATCCTGCCGTGCCGGACATATCGGCGCGCGCGGCATGCAGAAAGATCGCACTGCCGCCTGCCGCGACCGGCACCGCGTCGTTCCATCCCAAAGGCACGAAAAGATCGAACAATTCGGCTGCGCGCGCTTGCGGCTGCTCGCCATCCTGCAATGCGCGCATGCGGTTGTAATCAGGGCTTTCCGGGTCCTCGATCCAGGCGTAGCTGTCAGGCTTTGGCTTGAACGGAAAGGCCAGCCCGGCCATCACGGCATCGTCGAACGCATCGGGTTCATAAAATCCGTAGCGCAAGGGGAACCGCCCGGCTGGCGTCGCGCCGTCGCCTTCGCGCTTCAATGCAGGCGCGACAACCCCCGAGCGACCGACAGCGCATGGGACCGACCAGTCACCGATCTGCAGGGTTCCGCGATGCGGTGCGTCATTATCATCCCCTGCCCGGACATAGATCGTCAGTTCCTGGCTGACCTGCGCAGTAGATGTTGAGGAAGGATCGGTGTCACGCATTCAGAAGTTCCGCTTCAATCAGATGGCAGCGCCCGCGATGATTGGGGCCGATGGTGGTAAAGTCGGGATTCGCACCCGTCCGGCAGCGATCCACGGCCACGGGGCAACGTGGATGGAAGGCGCAGCCGGGCGGCGGGTTCAGTGGGCTGGGGATTTCACCGCGCAGACGCTGCGGCGCCTTTTCATGGTGCAGCGGATCGGGGATCGCGGAAATCAGGGCGCGCGTATAGGGATGGGCGGGGTTGGCGAATATTTGCTGCCAGTCGCCGTCTTCCACGATACGGCCCAGATACATGACGTTGATGCGGTCACTCATATGTTCGACAACGCCGAGATCATGAGAGATCAGCAGCAAGGCGATTCCCAGCTCGCGTTTCAGATCCAGCAGAAGATTGATGATCTGCGCCCGGATCGAGACGTCAAGCGCCGAAACCGGCTCATCACAGATGACCAGCTTGGGCTGCAGGATCAGCGCGCGGGCGATGCACAGGCGCTGGCGCTGTCCACCCGAGAATTCATCCGGTCTGCGATCCGCGGCGTCCGGCTTCATGCCAACCAGGCGCAACATTTCCTGCAACCGGACTTCACGCTGATCGCGATTGCCCATGCCATGCAGCCTAAGGGGACCGGAAAGGATCTCGCGGATCGTCTGTCGAGGGTTCAGCGACGACATGGGATCCTGAAAAACCATCTGCGCCGACCGGGCCAGTCTCATCGGATCTGCGCTGCCCGGTCCGGTGATTTCATGACCGTCCACGCTGATCCGTCCCGCCGTCGCGGGCACCAGCCCAAGGATCGCCTGCGCGATTGTCGATTTTCCGCAGCCGCTTTCACCGACAAGGCCAAGACATTCGCCGCTGCGCAGGTTCAGGTCCACGCCGTCAACCGCTTTTACGGCGGACTGGGTGCCCCGCCATCCCTGGCGCACAGGATAGTGGACCTTCAGCCCTTCGATCGACAGAAGCGCATCACGGTGCGACGGCGCGGGCGGATGGTGCGGATTTTCAGACATGGTGCAGACAACGGACGATGCCGCCCTTTTCCAGTTGGGTGACGGGCACCGGCCCGGCTTCACATTCCGCTGTCACGCGCGGGCATCGGGCAGCGAAGCGGCAACCATGCGGGAATTCATGCAGGGCCGGCACGACACCCGAAATCTCGGTCAGTCTTTGCTGTCCATGTTCAAGGCGCCGTCCCAGCCGCGGCAGCGCCCCCACAAGGCCAAGCGTGTAGGGATGTGCGGGATGGTTAAAGACCTCGGCCGCGTTGCGCTGTTCCACGATCTGGCCCGCATACATCACCGCGACGCGGTTGCAGATCCGGGCCACCAGACCAAGATCGTGCGAGATCATCATGACGGCCGTGCCCTTTGCACGACACAGTTCCAGTACAAGTTCGACGATTTCAGCCTGAATCGTCACATCCAGCGCTGTCGTCGGTTCATCTGCGATCAGCAGCTTCGGGTCACAAGCCAGGGCAATTGCAATCATCACGCGCTGGCGCATGCCGCCTGACAGCTGGTGAGGATACGCGTTGATGCGACGTTCGGGACTGGAAACGCGGACCTGATCCAACGCCTCGATTGCCTTCTTGCGTGCGTCCCTTCTGCTGAGTCCGCGATGCAACACAAACATTTCGCCGATCTGATCGCCCACCGTCATCAGCGGATTGAGGGCGGTCATGGGTTCCTGGAAGATCATCGAGACGTCGTCACCGCGCATCTTCCGCATCTGGCGCCTGGATATTGCGGCAAGATCCGTGTCACCAAGCATGATCTGCCCGCCGGTCAGGCGCATCGGGTGGCGCAGCAATCCTGCAATCGCCAGCGCGCACAGGCTTTTGCCGCATCCACTTTCGCCAACCAGCCCGAACACCTCGCCGCGGCCGATCGAAAAGCTGACGTTGTCGACCGCGTTGATCGGTGGCCCGTCGCCCATAAGCGATACGCTCAGGTCACGGACGTCCAGCATGTGTTCGCTCATCTGCGCGCCCTGCCATGTGGATCCAGATAATCACGCAACCCGTCACCCAGCAGGTTGAAGCCCAGCACCGTCACGAAAAGCGCCAATCCCGGAAATATTGCGACCCAGGGTGCGATCATCAGCTGTTCGCGCGCCGAAGACAGCATACCGCCCCAACTGGGATTGGGCGGTATGACGCCCAGTCCAAGAAACGACAGCGACGCTTCGGCAATGATTGCCGAACCGACCCCCATCGTGGCCACGACAATCAGCGGCCCCGCGATGTTTGGCAGCAGTTCGCGGAACATGACGTGGATCGGGCCGAAGCCGATGATGCGGGCGGATTGCACGTAATTCAGCGATTTTTGTGTCAGCACCTGGGCACGCGAAATCCGGCAGCTATAGGCCCAGTCGGTCAGGCCAAGCGCGATCAGAAGACTAAGCAGCCCAGGACCAAGGACTGCCATCAGGGCAAGCGCAAAGACAATCGTCGGGATCGACAGCATCAGGCTGGTCAGCCCCTGCACGAACTCGTCCCACCAGCCGCCGAAATAGCCGGCAGAAAGGCCCAGAGAAATGCCGATTGCCGTATTCATCACCTGAACGGCAAGCCCGATGAACAGCGATATCCGTGCGCCATATGCGATGCGCGAAAAGATATCCCTGCCCTGTTCGTCGGTCCCCAGCCAGAACTGCGCATTCGGCGGTTCCTCTGCATACATCAGGTTGGCCGAGGTTACAGGATGATAGGGTGCAATCAGCGGCGCGAAGACGGCCAGCAACACCACCAGAAGGATGATGCCGCCGCCTATATACAGATTTGGTCCGGCCTTCATGACCCCGCCCTCAATGATAGCGAATGCGCGGATCGACGATCAGATAAGCAAGGTCGACCAGCGTATTGATGAGAAGAAAGAACAGGACAATCACCAGAATTGTCCCCTGCACTGCGGGGATATCGCGCAACCCGACCGAGTCGATCAGAAGAGAGCCGACACCGGGCCAGGCGAACAGCTTCTCGACCACGACCGATCCGCCAAGCATCGAACCGAACTGCAGCCCGATGGTGGTCAGCACCAGCACAAAGGCATTGCGCGCAAGGTGGCGTGTCACCAGCCGCCGTTCGGACATGCCCTTTGACCGGGCCGTGCGGATGAAATCCGCGTTCAACGTTTCCAGGACAGCTGCGCGCGTCGTCCGGGCCAGCAGTGCCATTGGCGCGATCCCCAGCGTTATCGCCGGCAGGATCAGATGCGACAGCCCGCCCGACCCGTAACCGAAGGTGGGCAGCATATGCAACTTCAGCGAGAAGACATACATCAGTAGAAGGCCAGCCCAGAAGCCGGGTATCGACAGACCGGACACGGCAAAGGACATTGCCGCCGTATCTATCCAGCTTCCCTGTCGGATCGCAGCGATAAACCCCAGTGGCAGCCCGACACAGATCGCGAAGAATATCGCAGCACATGCCAGCTTGAATGATGCCCAGATCCGGCCGGACAGCATGTCGCTTACCGGGCGTCTCGTCGCATAGGATGTTCCCAGATCACCCTGCGCCAGATCGCCGACATAATGCGCGAACCGGATCGGCAGGGGATCGTTCAGCCCCAGCTCCTCCTCCAGCCGCTCAAGCACTTCGGCGGAAACGTCGCGCTTGTCTGCCTGCAGCGATGAGGCGTAGGTGCCCGGAATGACGCTGAACAGCACAAAAACCAGCGTGATCACGATAAAGACTGTCAGCGCGGCCTGGGCAAGCCGCCGAACCAGAAGTTGCAGCATGAAATTCCTTTGACGACCGGGGGCATGCGAAAAAAGGGGCCAGAACCTCTGGCCCCGTTCCCCTTACCGAGACGGTGCGTCCTCGCTCAGCCAGACGGAATCGACCTCGATGATGGCGATTTCAGTCACGTTGCCATCTATGCCATGCGTCCAGGGTTGCGTGGCCAGAACCGCCTTGTTGTAGTTATGGAACCAGACGGGCGCCTGTTCGAAGATGTGGCCATCGGCCTGGCGGATCAGTTCCAGCCGCTTTTCTGGGTCGGTCGTTCCAAGCGCCTCATCCAGAAGCGCATCGAATGCCGGGTCCTTGTAGGCGGCACGGTTTTTCGAGCGCGGCTGCCGGCTGTCAAAACTGCGCAGCGCCGAGATCGGATCGGGGCCTGTGCCGTTCGACCGGAACCACGCCGTTGCTTCACCGCTGTTGATCGCGTCAACCAGCACACCGGCTTCAACGACTTTTGGCGTCGCCGTTATCCCAACAGCCGCCAGATACGGCGTCATGGCCTGCAAAACGCCAAGTGATGCGGTTGAATCGGTCACCCATGCCTCAAAGGAAAAGCCATCGGAAAGGCCGGCTTCATCCAGAAGCGCCTTGGCCTTTTCAGGATCAAACGGATAAGGCTGACGATCAGGATCGAATCCGGACGACGGTGTCGGCAACCAGCCCACGGCCTTGAATGCCTTGTTTTTCAACAGCTTTTCAATGATGATGTCGCGGTCAATTGCATAATTGATCGCTTGGCGCACGCGCACATCGCCGAAAGGCTCTACTTCCAGGTTAAGGCCCATATGCCGGGTGAACATCTCGGCAATTTCGATCAGGCCCTTAGAAAGCTCCGGGTCTTGGGTATAAAGGACATAGGCGCTTTCACCCAGAACCGTGGCATCCAGTTCGCCCGCGCGGAACGCGAGATCAAGCGCCGAATAGTCGTCGGTGATCGTGAATTCGATCTCGTCAGCGTAGGGCTTGCCTTCTTTATAGTATTTATCGAATTTCGTGCCTGAAATGCGCGAACCTTCGATATGTTCTGCAAAGACGAAGGGGCCGCAACCAACCGGGTTTGACAGGAAGTCGCCGCCCTCGATGGCTTCTTTCGGCAGGATCGCGGTCACCGCGTCGAACAGCAGATAGCCCGGCTCGACGAACCCTTCGAACGTGATCGACAGGCTCAGGTCGTCGATCTTCTTCAGGCCCTCGATCTGGTCGGCATTTCCATCAAGGAAATCCCTTGCGCCGACGATGCCGCTAAGGGCGGGAATGCCCGAAAGGCTGCTGCCCGGCGACAGAATGCGGGTGAAGGACCAGATCACATCATCTGCGGTGACCTGGCGGCCGTTATGGAAAAAGATGTTGTCGTGAAGGCGGTAGGTGAAGGTCTTGCCGTCCTCGCTTTGCTGCACCTCGGCGGCAAGATCGGGGACCACCGAATTCGATGCCGAATCCCAGACATAAAGTGACCGATGGAACGCTTTCGAAACGGCCATATCCTGCGATTCATAGGTAGCATGGGGGTCCAGGCTTTGCAGCGCCGATCCATACGGGGCAACCAGGCGCAACTTGCCGCCCGGGACCGGTGTCGCCGCGTCCTGCGCGCGCGCTGCGACTGGCGAAAATCCTGTCACGGCCACGGCAGTGCTGGCCAGCATTGCAGCAAGGATCCGGCGGCGGCTGATGGAAAACGGTTCGAGTTCTTTGGTCATTGGTACCTTCCTGTTTGCTTCTTATGTTCTCAGCTTGTCGCAATTTTGGTGGGCAAGGCAAATGCGTGGCGAATGAATGCCCGCGCGAACGCAGGCAGCGTCCGCATGTTCCTGGCGGCCGCGTTTCCTTCGGTCATGACCGCGATCGTGCAGGCCCGGCCGTCCGGTGCCTCTGCATGGATCACGTCATGACGCGTCCAAGATGTATGCCCGGCCTTCGACCAGGTTTTGAAATCCGCAGGTATCCCCTCGGCCAGAAAGCCTGACACCTGATTTCCATCGCTGCCAGCTTCGGCGTCGCGTTGCCAGTCGCGCGACAGATGCGATGCCATCCAGTCCCTTTTGGGCATCGCGCCGCGCAGTATTTCATGCATCATCGCTGCGCAGGCGCGTGCCGACAACCTGTTTCCGATCTGAATTTCCCGCGCCTGCTTGGCCCGGCCATAGGGACTGTCTTCATAAGTCGAATGGCTAAGGTGAATGCCGTCAAATGCCGGTGTCCCCAGCCTGTTCAGCCAGCCCATCACGGCCTGCCTCTGACCTATCCAGCCATCCAATGCGTCTGGCGACAGTCGGGGACCGTCGAACGCGCCGGTCAGCCGACCAAGCAGATAGGTCGTCGCATCATTGGATGAGGTCGCGATCATTGCATGCACGGCCCGGTGGTCTTCGTCATCAAGCGCGATTTCTCCACGTTCCTCGGCCGCCGCGATCGCCGCAAGGTAGAACAGCTTGCAGACAGACGCCGGATAGATCAAGCGATCACCCTGATGGTGCCAGACAGTCTGCCGGTCAAAAGTGCCTGGATCGTTCGACAAAATGCTTCTGTCATACAGGCAAGCACAGGCGGCCACCTGATCTGGCAGGATATCACGCTCTGCGGCATCAAGAAGATGCCGAAGTCCTTCATTCCCAGCATCGTTCAGTGCGGAAGAAGGACTTCTGCCTGGCGCAATCATGGCTTTCTGCATCTGCTCTTAACGGTTCCTGTTTGCATGGATGCTAAGCTTGCGCCGTGACGTCGGTATACAGAAAATGCTGTCTAACTTCATTCATTACCGATATGACTACCTGCGTAAACTGCATAAATTTGGTGCATCTGATGGTTGGCAGCCTGAACCTGCGGCAAGTCGACGTGTTCCGCGCGGTGATGAAATTCGAAACCGTCACTGCGGCCGCAGCGGCGCTTGGTTCTTCACAGCCCACCGTTACGCGTGAAATCTTGCGACTGGAATCGACCGTCGGGTTCACCCTGTTCGAGCGTCGACGTCAAAGACTGCACCCCACCGCCAGGGCGCTGAAGTTATATCACGCAATTGAACAGGCCTATGCCGGACTGGATCACATCAATACATCGCTGCACCGGATGCGGGCCGCAGATGGTGAAATTCTGCAGATATCGACCTTGCCGACTTTTGCGCAAAGCCTGCTGCCGCAGGCGGTGTGCAGACTGCAACGCGAGGCACCCGGCGTCGCCGTTGAGATCGACAGTGGCGATCCGCGGAATCAATCGCCGATCTCCGGGTTCAATTTCGATCTGGGCTTGATCGAGGGTGAATATAATGATCCCACGACCGAGGTGATCCATATCGGGACGTTCCAGCAGGTCTGTCTTATTCCGCTTGGACATCCTCTTGCCGCCCAGCATGGGCCTCTGACACTTCAGGATTTCGACGGGCATGCGTTCGTTTCGCTTGGCCCCAATGACCCCTACCGGATCGTTATCGACCGAATGTTCCAGGATGCGGGTGTATCGCGGCGCATTCCCGTCATCATCCAGTCGGCAAATGCCGCATGTGAGATGGTCGTGCAGGGTCTGGGCGTAACGATCGTCAACCCGCTGACCGCAATGTCGCATGCTGGCGAACGCGCCATCCTGCGCCCGCTGATGACTGACGCGAAATTCGTCGTCTCGGCACTTCATCCCGTCGACCGACCATGGGTCGACAGCGCGGGAAAACTTGTGGGCCATCTGCGCGCGGTCTGTGAAGACGCCAGTACTCGTCTGAGCGAAATGCAGCTTCGCTCGTCCTAGCCCCTCAAGCCGTCCGATCGGGGGATCTGTCATCTGCCAGTTGGGCGATATGCATCCTTTTGTCGCAGGGCCTGATTTTGTGCAACTGCAGAACGGTGAAACGGGCCATCTGACAATAGACGCCTTTTTGCGTTGACCCTTCCGCGTGATGGGAATAACCGACTTTAACCGTCGGAAAATCAACACGAGGTCGCCATGTCCGCACTTTCCCGCCCCACCCCCCGGTTTGCTCTGCTGGCCAGCAGCGCCATCTTGCTTGCCCTGCAGGCGAACGCGCAGGAAAGCGATACCATCGTGCTCGATGAGGTCACGCTTTACGCGACCTATGAAACCGAAGGCACGGACAGCTATGCCTCGGACGATATCAGCGTCGGTGACAAGGATGCGCGTTCGCTGCGCGAGGTTCCGCAATCGACGACTGTCGTGACCCGAGAGCGACTGGAAGACGGCAATTTCACCTCGCTTGATACGGCTTTGCGCAAGACGCCCGGCGTCATCGTGCTGAGCAATGACGACGGACGCTCATCTCTGGCGGCGCGCGGGTTCGAATATGACTCGCTCTACCTGAACGGGCTCCCGACCCCGCTCAGCAGCATTTACGGCACACAGGCCGATATGGCGACGGTTGACCACATCGAGATCCTGCGCGGACCATCGGGGTTGTTCACCGGCACGGGTGAACCCGCGGGTGCAATCAACATGCGGCTGAAACAGGCGCAGGCAGAACGTGCCTTCACCGTCAATACGCAGGTCGGATCATGGGATATGGGCCGGGTCGAGGCCGATTGGACCGGCGCATTGAACGAAAGCGGCACGGTGCGCGGGCGGATCGTCGGCGCCTATGGCGACAAGAACAGCTGGGTCGACGGCGTCGATAACAAGACCAAAGTGCTGTATGGCACGATCGCCGCCGATCTGACCCCTGACACGACGGCGACGTTCTCGATCAATCACCGCCAGCGCGATATAACCCCCTTCAACGGGCTGCCGACCTATGACGATGGCTCGCTTCTGGACATATCCAGCGATTCCTATACCGGCGCGGACTGGAACACCTTCGATAACGAGGTCACGGACTATATCGCCGAACTGGAACACCGTTTTGCCGATGGCGGTCACTTCAAGCTGTCGGCGCTTTATTCGACGGTCGACGTAAACTTCCTGTATGGATACGCCGCCAGCGCCGCCGCATCCGACAATACTGTCAGCGGAATGCGCTGGCTTTATCGTGACTTCGAACAGAATGCGCTGTCGCTTGATGCCCATATCAGCAAGCCGTTTCAGCTTGGCGGGATGGAAAACAACCTGATCCTCGGGATCGATCACCGCAGCAACGACAGCACGACCTATAACGGCACGGGGCTTATTGCGGGCACCTTCGATCTGGACGACTGGGACAGTTCCGTGGCGCGGCCGGATGTCAGCTATTCGACCAAAGCGGAAGCCGAAGTTGAACAGACCGGTGTTTATGCGCAATGGCGTATCAAACCGACGGCAACGCTGACCGCCATCGCGGGTGGCCGTTTCAGCTGGTATGATGGCACCGTCACAACGACCACTCTTGCCGACGGGTCCGAAGTCACAGACACGGTCGAGGTCGACAGCGAATTCACCCCTTATGTCGGCATCATTCAGGAGGTCGGGGCCAATACCTCGGTCTATGCCAGCTATACCGAGATCTTCCAGCCGCAGACCGAAACCAACGCCTCGGGCGATGTCATCGACCCCAGAACAGGCCGGCAGTTTGAAATCGGCGTGAAATCTGAACTGCGTCCGGGGCTGTACGGCTCTGCCGCATATTTCGATCTGAAGGACGAGAACCGGGCCATTTCCGATGTCGACAATTCCGGCTATTACCTTGCCCAGGGCGAGGCGCGCGTGCGCGGCTTTGAGCTTGAGTTGAGCGGTTCACCGCTGCCGGGTTGGGAACTGATCGGCGGTTATACCTATACCGATACGGACTTTGAAAACACGACCTATGCCAACGGGTCTGAATTCTATTCACCCCAGCACATGCTGCAATTCTGGTCGAAATATCGCTTCCAGCGCGCCGGCTGGGCAAAATGGCAGGTCGGCGGCGGCGTGAAGGTCTTCAGCGACTTCAAGAACGTCTCGCGTCGCGGCGGCACCGCTACCACCATCGAAGCACCCGGCTATGCGGTGTTCGATGCCATGGCCAGCTATGACATCACCGACACCGTAACGGCGACGATGACGGTCAACAACCTGTTCGACAAGGAATATTACGAACGCGTCGGCGGCACGTCGGTCTTCAACTTCTACGGAGAGCCGCGCAGCGTGAACCTGAAACTGCAGGCGAAATTCTGACCGATCAGACCGACCTCCACCGGTCATGCGGCCCGGCGTCACCCAACTGAGCAACTGACAGCAATGTTGTGCGGGTGGGTGCCGCCGGGTCGGCACGCGATGGGGCGCGACAGAAACATCGGTGACGCAGGGTGTTCCCCAGAAGGCCGGACTGACAGAACGGCGATCACGTCACGGTCTCACTGTCGGCCTTGCTACTCGACGCCCTCGACAAAGGTGATATTCGCAATCCCGTTGCCCAGCCGATGCTTGCGGGCGTTCTGATAGGTGTCCGAGTTATAGCAGGCAAGCGCGTCCTCCATGCTGTCGAACTCGATCACCACGTTGCGGGGATGGCCCTCGCCCTCCAACTGCTGGGCAGCCCCGCCACGGGCCAGCACGCGGGCGCCAAATTCGCGAAAGGCCTCGGACGCGCCTTCTGCATACAGCTTGTAGGGGTCGGGATTGGTCACGGTCACATGGGCAATCCAATAGGCTTTCGGCATAGCACTTCTCCGTTGAAAAAGCGCCGGACCCAAAGGCCCGGCGCAGGGGGTTATTCGGCAAGTGCCTGATCGGTCACGACCGAACTCCACGCCCCTTCCGGTTCCTTGGAAATCACCGGGTCCGATCCGCCCGCCATCAGGATCTTGACGGTGCGTTCGGCATCAGCCGGATCTAGTGCGCCGTTCGAACCTGCCGTCAGCTTGGCGACCTCGGACATCATGCGCTTCTGATGTTCTTCGGTCTGGGCACCTGTCTCGTCATTTTCCAGAACGATCTCGGCGGCCTCGTCCGGGTGTTCCTCGGCATATTTCCAGCCTTCCATGCTGGCCTTCACGAAGCGCGCCATCTTGTCGACAAAGGCCGGATCGGACAGATTTTCCTCCATCACATACAGCCCGTCTTCCAGCGTCGCCACGCCTTCGTCTTCGTATTTGAAGGTCAGCAACTCCTCGGGCGTCATGCCGGCGTCGATCAGCTGCCAGTATTCGTTATAGGTCATGGTGCTGATACACGCGGCCTGCTGCTGCAACAGCGGATCGACGTTGAAGCCCTGCTTCAGAACCTCGACCCCGTCCGCGCCGCCTTCGGTCGGCAGACCAAGCGTCCCCATCCAGCTGAGGAAGGGATATTCGTTGCCACCAAACCAGACACCAAGCGTCTTGCCCTTGAAATCCGCAGGTGTCGCCACGCCGCTATCCTTGCGGCAGGTCAGCATCATGCCCGAACTTTTGAAGGGCTGCGCGATATTCACGAGGGCCAGGCCTTTCTCGCGCGCTGCCAGCGCCGACGGCATCCAGTCAACCATCACATCGGCCCCGCCGCCCGCCATCACCTGTGGCGGCGCAATATCGGGGCCGCCCGGCTTGATGGTAACGTTCAGATCCTGCGCTTCATAGAAGCCCTTGTCGAGCGCGACGTAATAACCCGCGAACTGCGCCTGCGTGACCCATTTAAGCTGCAAGGTCACGTCATCCGCTGCAAAGGCCGTCACCGGCAGCAAGGCCGCTGCAAGGCCGGTCAGAAGATATTTCATTTCTAGCTCCCTGTTTTGTGGGCTCATGGCCCCGGTTGTTATCTCCGCTGGCTTGGATGCCAGAAGGTCAGCCGCGCCTCGATCAGCGCGACGATGCCGTAAAAGGCCGATCCCGCCAGTGCCGCCACGACAATTTCAGCCCAGACGAGGGGCATGTCCAACTGTCCCACCGCGGTCGAGATGCGAAATCCCATACCGCGCGTCGGACTGCCGAAAAACTCGGCAACGATAGCGCCGATCAGCGCCAGTGTGGTCGAAATTTTCAGCCCGTTGAAGATGAAGGGCAGCGCTGCGGGCAGGCGCAGTTTCCACAGCGATTGCCAATAACCTGCGCTCCACGTCGCGATCAGGTCGCGTTGCAGCGCGTCGGTCGCTGCCAGCCCGGCGATGGTGTTCACGAGGATCGGGAAAAACACCATGACGACGACAACCGCCGCCTTCGACTGCCAGTCAAAACCGAACCACATCACCAGAATCGGCGCGATGCCGACAATGGGCAGGGCCGCGACGAAATTGCCAATCGGCAGCAGGCCCCTTTGCAGGAACGGGCTGCGGTCGATGGCGATGGCGGTGCCGATGGCCGCCGCCGCCCCGATCAGCCAGCCCGACAGTGCGCCTTTCAGGATGGTCTGGACAAAGTCGATCCACAGCGTCCGGGTATTGCTGGCAAAGCTGGCAGCGATCTGGCTGGGCGCGGGCAGGATGACGGCGGGCACGTCATAGGCGCGCACGATCATCTCCCACAGGATCAGGATGGATGCACCGAAGATCAGCGCCACCAGCACCCGCGTCAGACGCGTATCGAACCGCGAAAGCCAGGCATTCAGCCCCCAGCTTCCCAACCAGACCGCAAGAATGGGCAGCGCCGCCATCATCGCACCAGACCCATGCGTTTCAGCGTCACCCGCTCGATCCAGCCGACGATCAGCACAAGGATGCCTGCAAGCGCGGCTGCGGTGAACAGCGCCGACCAGATCTGCACCGTCTGCCCGTAATAGCTGCCCGACAGCAGCCGCGCGCCCAGTCCCGCCGTGGCCCCCGCAGGCAACTCGCCCACGATTGCGCCGACAAGGCTGGCGGCGATGGCGACCTTCAGGCTGGCGAACAGATAGGGCATGGCGGATGGCAGCCGCAGGCGCCAGAACACCTGATTGGCGGACGCATTCCACGACCTCATCTGATCCAGTTGCATCTGATCGGGCGTGCGCAGCCCCTTCACCGTGCCGACCAGCACAGGAAAGAACGACAACCACGCCGAGATGATCGCCTTTGGCAGCAGCCCCGTCACCCCGACACTGGCCATCACCACAATCACCATCGGCGCAATGGCCAGGATCGGCACCGTCTGGCTGGCCACGGCCCAGGGCATGACCGACTGATCCATAGCACGGCTATGCACGATCCCGACCGCCAGCAGAACGCCCGCCAGCGTCCCGATGGCAAACCCCGCCAGCGTCGCCGACAGCGTCACCCAGCCATGCCAGACAAGGCTGCGCTTCGAGGTGATCTTCTGCCCCGCAAGCCCATCCCACAGCCCGACCGCCACCTGATGCGGCGCGGGCAGGACGGGACGTTCCTGCGCCATGGTATTATGGAACACGGCGGCAAAAGTCGGCTCGACGCCCTCGCGCGTCAATTGCTGCATGGCCCAGTTGCTGTTCAGCCCATAGGTCGCGACATACCAGACAACGATGATCGCCAGCAGAACCGTCAGCACGGGCAGGATCCTGTTCACGCCACCACCCGATCTTGAAGAACACTATTCATAGCTGTGCCCCTCGCGCAGGCCCTCGCGGACCTCATGGGCGATGGCGATGAATTCCGGTGTGTCACGTATTTCCAACGGGCGCTCGCGCGGCAATGTGCTTTCGATGACGCGGGTGATGCGGCCGGGGCGCGGCGACATGACGACAATCTTGGTGGACAGGTACACCGCCTCGGGGATCGAGTGGGTGACAAAGGCGATTGTCTTGCCCGTACGCGCCCACAAATCCAGCAGCGCCTCGTTCAACCTGTCGCGGACGATTTCGTCAAGCGCCCCGAAGGGTTCGTCCATCAGCAATATATCGGCATCGAAGCTGAGCGCGCGCGCGATGCTGGCGCGCTGCTGCATCCCACCCGAAAGCTGCCAGGGATATTTGCCGCCAAAGCCTTTGAGATCGACCAGTTCCAGCACCCGGGCAACGCGTTCGGCGCGGTCGGGTTTGGAAAACCCCATGATCTCCAGCGGCAGGGCGATATTCCTGGCAATCGTCCGCCAAGGGTAAAGACCCGGCGCCTGAAAGACGTAGCCGTAGGCGCGTGCGCGGCGCGCCTCATCCGGGGCCATGCCGTTGACGGTCAGCGTGCCGCCGGTCGGGGTCTCCAGGGCGGCGATGGCGCGCAGCAGCGTGGTCTTGCCGCAGCCGGAAGGGCCGATGAAGCTGACGAAATCGCCCTGATCGATCGTCAGATCCACGCCTTTCAGCGCATGGACCGGGCCATCGGCGGTCTGGAAGGTCAGGTCGATGTTTCGCGCTTCAATTATAGGGCCTTGCATCAATCCACCGATGTTGCATCACGATTTGAACGGTAGAGGATCAGCGCGCTGATCCATCCGCCGATCATGAAGGGAATAGTTAACTTCGCCGCCAAGCCAGATAGTGCCGGCGCGGTCACGACCAGTTGTCGAAAGATCGACCCAGTCTCGCCCGAGACGGCACTGCCCCAAACCGCGACCATGACGGTGGCCAGCAGGCTGAGCAGGATTGCCACCGGCGGCACGGCGATCAATGCCGCGCCGAGTTCGCCGAACTTGATCCCGCGCAGCCGGCCAGTCACAAAGATCCAGATCATGCGCGCCGGAAAATAGCCGACAAGCCCGGTAAGTGCAGCAAACACCCCGCCGAACATGAGCACCAACCCGGCATAGACCACCACCGCGCCCCTACCGCCGTCGATTTCGGTTGGTTGCAGAAGACCCAAGACCAGATTGGCGGCGCTGAAGATAACAATCCCCAGGCACAGGGTGATGCCAAGCTGACAGGCGAAGCGGCGGCCTTCCCTGGGGCGCGGTTTTGGCGGCATCTGGCTGTCCCGCGCCTCGTCGATCACAATTATACACCTGTCGCCGGAATGCCCGACCGTTCGACCGGCCGTGGCGCGGTCAGTTCCTTCCATTGCGACAGCGCGCGGTTGACGTTACCCTGCGGTTCGCGCGCCACGAATTCGCCGTGGCCCTCGCGACTGTCCACGCGGCCCTCGGTCACGGCGACCACGCCGCGGGTCAGCGTATATCGCGGCAGCCCCTTCACATGCTGGCCCTCGAACACATTATAGTCGATGGCGGATTGCTGGCTGTCGGCGCCGATGGTCTTTTCCGCCTGCGGGTCCCACACCACCAGATCGGCGTCCGCGCCGACCAGAACCGCGCCCTTCTTCGGATACATATTCAGGATCTTGGCGATATTGGTTGAGGTGACGGCCACGAATTCATTTGGCGTCAGCCGGCCCGTATTCACTCCATGTGTCCACAGCATCGGCATCCGGTCCTCCAGTCCGCCGGTGCCGTTCGGGATCTTGGTGAAATCGCCCACGCCCGTGCGCTTCTGTTCTGTCGTGAAGGCGCAGTGATCGGTGGCCACGACCGACAGCGAGCCCGATTGCAGCCCGGCCCACAGGCTGTCCTGATGCAGCTTGTTGCGGAAGGGAGGCGACATGACACGGCGCGCGGCATGGTCCCAGTCGGGGTTGAGATACTCGCTTTCGTCCAGCGTCAGGTGCTGGATCAGCGGCTCTCCCCAGACGCGCTTGCCCTGCTGGCGGGCGCGGCGGATGGCCTCGTGGCTGTCCTCGCATGAGGTATGCACGACATAGAGCGGCACGCCCGCCATATCGGCGACCATGATGGCGCGGTTGGTGGCCTCGCCCTCGACCTGCGGCGGGCGACTGTAAGCATGCGCCTCGGGCCCGGTATTGCCCTCGGCCAGCAGGCGGGCCGAGAGTTCGGCGACAACATCGCCGTTTTCGGCATGGACAAGCGCGATGCCGCCCAGATCGCCCACGCGGCGGAAGCTGGCGAACAATTCGTCATCATTCACCATCAATGCGCCCTTATAGGCCATGAAATGCTTGAAGCTGGTGATGCCGCGCTTCACCACCTCTTCCATTTCATTGAAGACCTGCTCGCCCCACCAGGTGATCGCCATGTGATAGCTGTAATCGCAATGCGCGCGCCCGGACTTGTTGTCCCACATCTGCAACGCATCCAGCAGCCCCTGCTGGGGTGAGGGCAGCGCGAAATCCACCACCATCGTCGTGCCGCCCGCCAGCGCCGCGCGGGTGCCGGATTCGAAGTCGTCGGCGGAATAGGTTCCCATGAAGGGCATTTCCAGATGGGTATGCGGATCGATCCCGCCCGGCATGACATAGCAGCCCGTCGCGTCCAGCTGTTCATCGCCCGACAGGTTCTCGCCAATCGCGGTGATCTTGCCGCCCTCGATCAGCACATCTGCCTTAAAGGTCAGGTCGGCGGTGACGATGGTTCCGTTCTTGATGACTGTGGTCATAGGTTTTCCCTGGCTACTTTCGTCAATTTTGCAGTTCGTGGAACGGCAGATCGGCATAAATCGGGGCGAGAACCGTCAGCATCTGTTGCTTCGGATCGGCCTCGCAGTCGGCAGAGACGCGTTCCATCAACGCGGCGGGTGTAAGCTCTGGCCCGGAAAGGTCACGCATTGTCTGGTTGGCAGTTGAGTAGAAAGCGAGGTTCGACCCGGTAAAGAAGCCATAAACCCAACTCGCGAAGGCGGACTCGGTCTCGGGCAAGTCGCGCATTTCAAGAAACTCGTGACAGAAGCCGCTGCCGATGCCCTTGAACACCTCCTGGGCGTGAGCCGTGGCCGGTAGGCCCGCGCCGAGCGTCATAAAGAGCAGGTAGCTGACGGTCGATCTGCCAATCATGCGCCCTTCCTCACCTCACCACCTCCGCCGCTTCCAGCACCGCATGAAGCAGCACATCCGCCCCCGCGCTCGCCCACTCCGGGCTAATCTCCTCGGCTTCGTTATGGCTCAACCCATCAACACAGGGGCACATGATCATCACCGTCGGCGCCACGCGGTTGATCCAGCAGGCGTCATGCCCGGCGCCCGAGACGATATTCATGTGGCTGTAGCCAAGGCTTTCGGCCGCGTCTCGCACGATCCCGACCAGCCCCTCATCAAAGGTCACGGGGTCGAAATGGCCGACCGGCTCGATCTCGATGCCAAGGCCGAGATCTTCGGCGATCTTCGGGGCTTCCTGTTCCAGCCGGGCGCGCATGGCGTTCAGCTTGTCCAATTGGGGTGAGCGGAAGTCGATCGTGAAGACCGCCTTGCCAGGGATCACGTTGCGGCTGTTCGGATAGACATTCGCCTGGCCGACGGCGCCCACGGCATCGGGCTGGTGGTCCATCGCAATGCGGTGCACGGCCTCGATGATCCTCGCCATGCCGAGGCCCGCATTCACCCGCATGTTCATCGGGGTAGAGCCGGTATGCGCGTCCTTGCCGGTCAGCGTCACCTGCAACCACCAAAGCCCCTGCCCGTGTGTCACAACGCCGATCTGCTTGTTCTCGGCCTCCAGAATAGGCCCCTGTTCAATGTGATATTCGAACATGGCATGCATCGGGCGGCCGCCGACATCCTCGGTCCCGCGCCAGCCGATGCGATCCAGTTCATCACCGAATTTCTTGCCCTCGGCATCCTCGCGGCTATTGGCGAAATCCTCATCATGCACACCGGCATAAACGCCGGATGCCAGCATGGCGGGTGCGAAACGTGTGCCTTCCTCATTTGTCCAGTTGGTGACGACGATGGGGCGGCGGGTCTTCAGGCCCATGTCGCGGACGCTGCGGATCACCTCCAGCCCCGACAGCACGCCCAGCACGCCGTCGTATTTGCCGCCCGTCGGCTGGGTATCCAGATGGCTGCCGATATAGACGGGATCGGCGTCGGGATCGGTGCCTTCATGGCGCATGAACATGTTGCCCATGCGATCAACGGCCATGGTCATGCCTACATCTTCGCACCAGGTCTGGAACAGGCGGCGGCCTTCGGCATCGGCATCGGTCAGGGTCTGGCGATTATTGCCGCCCGCGACGCCGGGGCCGATCTTCGCCATTTCCATCAGGCTGTCCCACAGCCGCGCGCCGTCAATCCGGATATTGTCGCCTTCCATGCCCTACCCCCGTCCATGGCCGCGCAGCCAAGGCTTTGACCTTGCCCGCACATTCACGCTAACTGCGCTTCGTAACTTGTCAACCTGCCCGGCCCGATGACCAAGCCCGCCCCACAAAGCCGCATTCGAAAGCGCAATACGCAGGCGATCCTTGCCGCGGCACTGGATGTGTTTTCTGCCCATGGTTTTCGGGGTGCAACGCTGGATCAGGTCGCCAGCGCCGCCAATCTGTCGAAACCGAACCTGCTTTATTACTACCCCTCGAAAGAGGCCGTGTATCTGGCGCTTCTGGAAACTGCGCTGGAAGACTGGCTGAAGCCGCTGCGCGCCATCGACCCGCAGGGCCAGCCGGTCGAGGAGATGCTTGCCTATGTCCGCGCCAAACTGCGGATGAGCAAAAGTCACGCGCGCGAAAGCCGCCTGTTCGCCGGAGAGGTGCTGAGCGGGGCCCATCACATCGGCAGTGTTCTGGGTGGATCGCTGCGCGGGCTTGTCGATGAAAAGGCGGCGCTTATCGCGCGCTGGATGGCAGAAGGCAGACTGGCCCCGTCCGATCCGCATCACCTGATCTTTTCCATCTGGGCATTGACGCAACATTATGCCGACTTCGCGCCGCAGGTCCGCGCAGTTCTGGGTGACGGACGCGATCCGATCGCTGAGGGGCTGTCCTTCACGGAAATATTGTATCGCCGCATGCTGACCCCCTGACCACGGCCTACCCGCTGAACGCCCTGGCGCGTGAAACACCGCGCGCCCGGCCCTGGCGGCTGTCTGAACTGCGCCCGCAAATCCAGTCATATATGGCGCGTTGATCAGGATGCGGCTCCGATGAAGCGTTTGCTTTCGTCAGGATGGCACAGAAGAGAATTTTATCAATTGGTAAAAATGTCCGCAGCTCGATGCCGCCCGACCGGAAAACGAACCAGGGGGCATACGCCTGCTTTTTGGGCAGAGGTGATCAGCCCGTCCCGTTCAGAACCAGATCGGCTGCGCGGCTTTGTTCAACGACCAGACGCGCGTTTGGCAGGTCATTGTCTGCGACCTTGGTCCCGCCATCGGGCTGTCCTTGCCAGCGCGCCAGCAGACGCGCCTCTATTTCCGGCAGTGGTGTTTCGAGCATGACCGTAAGATCGAAATGTGGCAAAAGCGGTGCCCAGGCGGGATCATCCAAAAGCAGATAATTGCCCTCACACAGGATCAGCCGCACGTCAGGCCCGATGATCCGGGCCCCTGCACGCGAGATTTCCAGCTTGCGATCAAAGACCGGCACCGCCACCGGGCGGCCATCATCGGCAGCCAGCCGGGCCAGCATATGCGCCAGCCCGTCAACGTCAAACGTGGGCGGAGAGCCTTTGCGTGGACGCAGCCCCCATTCAGCCAGCACAGCGTCGTCATAGTGAAATCCGTCCATCGGCAGCACTGCGGCGCCCGGCAGATCGCTGGCCAATCCCTCGGCCAGCGTGCTTTTCCCCGATGCAGGCGCCCCCGCGATGGCGACGATATTCCGTCGCCCCGCAGGCAGTGCGCCCAGCCGTTCCAGCAGTTCAGCGCGCGTGATCGTCACGCTCATGCGGCCTCGGGCGGTGGCTCCTTGGCACCGGTCATGAAGGCCACTGCGTCGGACATGGTATAATCGCCGGGCCGGATCACTGCGTGGCGGCGGCCAAGGCGGTGGACATGGATGCGGTCTGCGACCTCGAACACATGTGGCATGTTGTGCGAAATCAGCACGATCGGCAGCCCGCGCGATTTGACATCAAGGATCAGTTCCAGCACCTTGCGGCTTTCCTTGACGCCAAGCGCCGCCGTGGGTTCGTCAAGGATCACCACCTTGGACCCGAAGGCCGCCGCGCGCGCGACCGCCACGCCCTGACGCTGACCACCTGATAGCGTTTCGACCGGCTGATCAATGTTCTGGATCGTCATCAGCCCCAGTTCCGACAGCTTGTCGCGCGCGATCTGGCGCATCTTTGCCTGGTCGAGTTGCTTCAGCCATTTGCCCGCAAAGCCTTCCTTGCGGATCTCTCGGCCCATGAACATGTTGTCGGCGATGGACAGCGCCGGCGACAGGGCAAGGTTCTGGTAAACCGTCTCGATCCCCGCTTGCCGGCCTTCCATGGGCGAGCCGAAGTTGACCGGCTTGCCGTCCAGTTCGATCACGCCTTCATCGGGCTGGACCGCGCCGGAAATCGCCTTGATGAGGCTGGACTTGCCGGCCCCGTTATCGCCGATCACGGCAAGTATCTCGCCCGGATAGAGGTCGAAATCGGCATTATCCAGCGCCGTGACGCGACCGTAACGCTTGACCAGTCCGCGCGCTTTCAGGACAGGGGTGCTCATGCCGAAACCTTTCTGATCCATTGGTCGATGGCGACCGCGAGAATGATGAGCCAGCCGGTCGCGAAGACCTGCCACAGCACGTCCACGCCAGCCAATCTCAAGCCCGACTGAAAGACGCCGACGATGAGCGCCCCGAACAAGGCCCCCATGATCGAGCCGCGTCCGCCAAACAGCGAAATGCCCCCAATGACGACAGCGGTGATCGAGGAAAGGTTGCCCTCATAGAAGCTTTGCGGAGAGATCGAGCCGACGCGCCCGATGGACGCCCAGCCTGCAATCGCGCAGATGAACCCCGCCAGAACGTAGACCGACAGCAGCACCTTGTTGGTCTGGATGCCGGCCAGTTCGGCGGCGTCCTTGTCGTCGCCCACGGCATAGACGTGGCGGCCCCATGCGGTCTTGTTCAGCATGAACCACAGCACCACGAAGATCAGGATCATCAGGATCGAGCCATAGGTGATCTGCGCCCCGCCGATGGGGATCGAGTTGCCGAAGAATTTCAGGAAGGGCGCGTTGGTGTCGATATCCGCGCCCCGGATCGACTGCGCGCCCGAAAAATACAGGATCAGCGCGTAGAAGACGTTCCAGGTGCCGAGCGTGGTGATGAAGGGCGGCAGCCTGACGCGGGTGATCAAAAAGCCGTTCAGCCAGCCACAAGCCGCACCAAGGATGAAGGAAAGCGGCAGCGCGATGATCGACGGCACGCCCATGTCGACCGCCAGCTTGCCCGCGATGACCGAGCAGAGAACCATGATCGCGGCCACGGACAGGTCGATCCCGGCAGTGATGATGACCAGTGATTGCGCGGCAGCCAGCATCCCGATGATCGACACCTGCTGCATGATCAGCGACAGGTTGAAGGCCGAGAAGAAGTTGTTGGCGATCACCCCGAAGATCAGCAGCGAGATCATCAGCACGATCACCGGCACCATGGTCGGGTTCCCGTGCAGGAAATGCTGGGCGCGATCCATGAAGCCGGTATGCTTCGCCTCGAAACTGGCGACGCGCTTGTCGCTTTGATCCAATGTGTTTTCGAAATCCTGCCGCGTGCGCGGCGGCTGTTCGGTTTCCGTCACCGTGGTACCCCCCATGAACGGTGCGAGCAACCGGCGGCGCAGCGCCGCCGGTCTATTGTCAGATCAGCCCCAGCACTGGGTCAGGGCCTCTTCCGAGGTGATCGACTCGATCCCATCGACCGGATTGTCAGTCACCAGCGTGACGCCGGTATTGAAGAAATCAAGCCCTTCCGAATTGGTCGGCTTTTCGCCGCTGTCGGCAAAGGCCTTGATCGCCTTGATCCCTTCCGATGCCATCAGCAGCGGGAATTGCATCGAGGTTGCACCGATCACGCCGTCCTTGACGTTCTGCACGCCCGGACAGCCGCCGTCGATGGACACGATGGTCGCCTGGCTGTCCTTGCCCATGGCCTTCAGCGCCTCGTAAGCGCCGGCGGCTGCGGGTTCGTTGATGGTGTAGACAACGTTGATGTCCGGGTTCTGCTGCAACAGGTTTTCCATCGCCGTGCGGCCGCCGTCTTCGTTGCCGTCGGTGACGTCATGGCCTACGATGCGGGCATCATCTTCGTCCCCGATCCTGGTCGGTTCCTTGATGTCTATGCCGAAGCCCTGCATGAAGCCCTGGTCGCGCAGGTAATCGACCGAAACCTGCGATGGGTTCAGGTCGAGGAAGGCGATTTTCGCGTCCGCCGCCGCATCACCCAGCGTCGCTGCGGCCCATTGGCCGATCAGTTCGCCCGCCTTGAAGTTGTCTGTGGCAAAGGTCGCGTCGGCGGTCTCGGCCGGCTCGAACGGGGTGTCGAGCGCGATCACAAGCGCGCCGGCACCACGGGCCTGCTCGATAGCCGGTGCAAGTGCGCGGCTGTCGGACGGCGTGATCAGGATGCCCTTCGCGCCCGACGCCATGCAGGTCTCGATCGCGGCGACCTGGGTTTCGACGTCGCCGTCGATCTTGCCGGCATAGGTCGAAAGTTCGATCCCGTTTTCTTCGGCGGCAGCAATCGCGCCTTCCTTCATCTTGGCGAAGAAGGGGTTGGTGTCGGTCTTGGTGATCAGACAGGCGCCAACCGTGTCCTGCGCCTGCGCCGTTCCGGCAAAAGTCAGGGCAGCCACGCCGGCCAGCAAAGCGAATTTGGTGTTGAAGCGCATTTGATCCTCCCATGGATACGCATGGCCAAACGATGGGCTGCAAATCCGGGACTGTCAATAAATCATTTCAGTTGATTTATTCGGGACTTCTCGCTGAAACTGGCTGCAAGGGAAACAACGGGAGGGGAGTTTGCCCGATTCGGCCGAACCGCTTTTGCGCGGCAGCAACAAAACCAGCATGCGCGCGCGCAATGAACGGTTGGTCATTACACTTCTGCATCGCTTCGGCGCACTCTCCCGTGCAGAGATCGCGGCCCGGACCGGTCTTTCTGCGCAAGGCGTATCTGTCATCATCCGCAAGCTGGAGGCAGAGTCGCTGATCATCGGCGGCGCGCCGCAGCGCGGACGTGTGGGACAACCCTCGATCCCGTTCACGCTGAACCCGGACGGCGCGATGTTCATCGGGGTCAAGCTGGGCCGGCGCAGCGCCGAGGTCGTTCTGGGCGACATGACCGGTGCGATCAGGGACGGGTTTTCACAAACCTACGCCCACCCGGCCCCGACGCCGGTCGCCGATTTCATCCTGGATGCGGTGGCCAGACTGATGATGGGCACGGCAGGCAGCCGCGCCATCGGGATCGGCATCGCCATCCCGTCCGAGATGTGGAATTGGGGCGCGCTGATCAATATGGCGCCGGCGGATATGGCAGGCTGGCGCGACCTTCATCTGGCCGAACGGATCGCCAGCCAGTCCGGGCTGCCAGTCTATACCCGGAACGATGCGACCGCCGCCTGCGGGGCAGAGCTGATGTTCGGCACCGGCAATCTGCCTGCCGATTTTCTGCATCTTTATTTTGGTTACTTCATCGGCGGCGGGCTGGTGCTGGACAACCGGCTGTATGACGGGCCGGGCGGCAATGCCGGGGCAATCGGTTCGATGCCCATCGGCTGGACCGGCAAGCCCCGTCAACTGATCGAGCTTGCCTCGATCAGCACGCTGGAACACTGGCTGCCGGACGGCCAGATCCTGACCGAGGAAAGTTTCGGCGATGTGCCTGCCGAGCTTTTGGAACGCTGGCTGGTACAGGCCTCGGCCAGTGCGGCCCATGCCATTGCCGCAAGCTGCGCGGTGCTGGATCTGGGGGCGGTGGTGATCGACGGCTGGATGCCGCCTGACATCCGCACAGATCTGGTCGCCCGGATCACGGCCGCCCTGCCCGGCTTCGATTTCTCGGGGATGCACCTGCCGCCTGTGATGGAAGGCACGCTTGGTCGACATGCGCGCACTGTGGGCGCCTTCGCAATTCCCTTCGGCGCGCATTTCCTGGTCGATCAGACCGAACTGGTTGCCGCCGGCTAGTGCAGCACGGTCGCGGCTTGTCTTTCCTCAACCGCCATCATCCGCGCCACGCGGCGATCCATCACCCGCCGCCAGACAGGTGGCACCATCGCCAATGCCCCCATGACCGGCAGGGAATAAGGCAGCATCGGCCGATCGTCCGGACCCAGCCGCAAGGCCGGATAAACGCGGGCCGGGTTGAGATGGTGATCAGAATGGCGTGGCGCATTCACCATCGCCAGCGATGAAAGGGGATGTGGCGCATCCCAACTGTGGCGGGGGCCGATCGGCTCTGTCCGGCCATCCGCGCAGCGGCGGCGAAGACCGTAATGCTGAACATAGTCGGACAACATCAGTTGCATCTGCGCATAAGCGCACAGCGCCAGATAATCGACCATCGCCCGCACGCCGAAAAGCACCAGCACCAGCGTCAGACAAAGGCCAGCCCCGCCGATCCATATCACATAGGGGTTGATCCGGCCTGTCCGATCCGCCCGCTTCCGCTCTGCCACCAGACCGGCCCGGAAGGCGCCAAGCCATGCGCGCGGGAAAAACCGCCAGAAGCTTTCGCCCAACCGTGCCGAATTAGGATCGCTGTCTGTTGCAACATGAACGTGATGGACCAACCGATGCGCACTGACATGATGACCGAACAGCAAGCTGACATAGACGGCAGCGCCCAGGCGGAACAGCCCGCGCTTGCCACGATGAATCAGCTCATGCGCGAAAGAGTTCGAGACCTGACCGAGCCACATGCCCACGCCCAGAAACAGCGCCACACGCTGCCAGCCGGTCAGCCAGTCATTGGCCAGGGCATGCAATGCGCTGACCAGCAGCGCCAGATGGACGACCGCCAGCACGACCAGCAGGAATTCGGCCCCCCTGAACCCAGCGCCATCATCGGCATCGCCAAAGCCCCTGGCGATCAGCGTATCGGCCATGGGCGTCGCCACGGCCATCCACACAAAGCCAGCCCACAGGGTCCATCCGCCATTGGCAGCGCCCCAGATCAGCAGCAGCGCCGGGCCAAGCGCAACCAGTCCGAATGCTGCAACCGCAGGGACGCGGTGCGCCACTACAACCCCACGAGCGCGCGAGCGAACTCATCAGGTTCGAACGCATCGAGATCGTCGATCTGTTCACCGACCCCGATGGCATGGATGGGCAGGCCGAACCTGTCTGCAAGCGCCACCAACACGCCCCCGCGCGCCGTGCCGTCCAGCTTGGTCATCACCAGACCCGACACATCGGCAAGCTTCTGGAATGTCTCGACCTGGCTGAGCGCGTTCTGACCTGTCGTTGCGTCCAGAACCAGCAACGTGTTATGCGGCGCGGAAGGGTCCTTCTTGCGAATGACGCGCACGATCTTGGCCAGCTCCTCCATCAGGTCTGCGCGGTTCTGAAGACGGCCGGCCGTGTCGATCATCAACAGATCGGCGCCCTCGGCCTCGGCCCGTGTCATGGCGTCAAAGGCAAGGCTGGCGGGGTCCGACCCTTCGGGCGCGGTCATCACCGGAACGCCGGCGCGTTGTCCCCAGACCTGCAATTGCTCGACCGCCGCGGCCCGGAAGGTATCACCGGCCGCGATCACCACAGATTTGCCGGCCGCCTTGAACTGGCTGGCAAGCTTCCCGATCGTCGTTGTCTTTCCCGAACCGTTGACCCCCACCACCAGAACCACCTGCGGCTTTCTGGGATAAAGCGGCAGCGGCCTGGCAACCGGGGTCATGATCCTGGTGATCTCGGTCGCCAGAAGCGTCTTGAGTTCGGTGGCAGAGACACGTCGCCCCATCCGCCCCTCGGCAATATTGGCGGTCACGCGCAGGGCGGTATCGACACCCATGTCGGCAGCCACGAGCGTGTCTTCCAGATCCTCCAGCATAGCGTCATCAAGTTCCCGCTTCGGCTCGGCCGGGCTTGCCGCCCCGGCCCCGAAGATGCGGCCCATCAGGCCGGGACGCTTTGCGTTGTCTGTCGCATCTGCCGGGGTGGGTGCAGCGACCGGCCGTGCATCCGGCACAGGCATTTGCGGCACGTCGACAGGACGCGCCGGTTCGGGCACCGATTGCGGCGCAGATCTTTCGGCTGCAGGCGAGACGGGGGACTCTGGCGTCCTGACCTCGGTGGGCCGCGTCGGCGCGGGCGCGGCCTCAGGTTCTGCCGTGCCGTCGCCGACAAGATCGTCCAGACCCTGCCCGATCTTGGAAGATGATTTTGTCAGCCGCTCGCGCAGCTTGGAAAAGAACGACATGGCCACCTCTTTCGCTTGGGCGGGAACCTAAGCGTTCGGGGCGCAAAGTGAAAGACCGCTCAGAACGCCTTGAAGGTCATTGTGGTCAACGTGCGCTGGATACCGGGGATGGTGAACAGGTTCTCGTTCAGCCAGTGACCGACATCGGCATTCTCTGGCACGTAGATCTTGGCCATCAGGTCGTAATCACCCGATGTCGAATACAATTCCGACACGATCTCGCGGTCGTAGATTTCGTCAGCAACAGCATATGTCTGGCCGGGGGCGCAGCGGAACTGCACGAAGACGGGGCGCATGTCGGTCCTTTCGGATCAGGTGTCAGGCAAAGATTAGCCCGGCTGCTCGGGTCTGGTCCAGTCCCCGCGCGTCAGTCCGCGGTAGAAGCGCATCAGCATCATCACGGCTGCCGCACTTAGCCCGATCAGCAACCCGGCCCAAAGTCCTGCCGGGCCCATCCCGGCCACGAATGCCAGCACATAACCCGATGGAAGCCCGATCACCCAATAGCTGATTGCGGCCAGAATGGCGGGAACGCGCGTATCCTGTACGCCGCGCAAAAGGCCCAGGCCCTGCACTTGCAGCGCATCGGCCAGTTGGAACAGAGCGGCCCAGAACATCAACACGACGGCAAGCGACAGGATGGCCGCAGAATCAGGATTGTCAGGACTCAGATACATGGCAACCAGCGGCTCGGGCGCGAGGATGAACAGAAGGCTGGTCGCCACGCCGAAGACGACCGAAATCCAGATCACCGTACTGGCACCTTCCCGCATCATAACCAGATCGCCCCGACCACGCGCCTGTCCCGCACGGATCGTCGCCGCGTTCGACATCCCCAGCTGGAACATGAAGCTGATCGAGGCCAGTTGCAGGGCAATTCCATGTGCGGCAAGCGCACGCGTCCCGAACCATCCCATCATGATATTGCTGCCAACGAACATCCCGATTTCGGCAACGAGCGTCACGCCGACGGGCAGGCCCAGCCAGAAGATGGCACGCATGGCCGGCCAGTCGGGTCGCCAGAAACGCTGAAACAGCGCGATTGGCCGGGTCATGGGCAACCACAGCGCATAGGCAATGATCGCCAGCAATGTCAGCCCCTGCGTCACCACAGACGCAATTGCCGCGCCACGAACGCCCAACTCTGGCATGCCCAGATTGCCGAAGATCAATGCCCAGTTCAGCAGAATATTCAGCGGCAAGCCCGCAAGCGTGATCCACAGCACAACCTGCGTCCGCTCCATGGACGCGAGATAGGAATTCAGCACCATCGCCCAAAGCGTCAGCCCGGTGCCCCAGCCGGCGATGCGCAGGTAATCCTGAGACAGCTGCGCCACGATCTGCTCTTGCCCGAGGGCCAGAAGGATGGGCTTGGAAAACCACAGGCCCGGCATGATGACGACGGCATGTATCGTCGACAGCCACAGCGCCATGCGGGTCGCACGGCGGATCTCGGTCGTGTCACCGCGCGCATGGGCCGAGGCGAGAAGACCCAGCATCCCGATGCCATAGCCGGCGCCAAGCATCATCAGGATGAACAGATAGGACGTCGCCAGAACAAGTGCCGCCAGCGCATCGACGCCGTACCAGCCCACCATGACGGTATCGCTGATGCCAATGGCCATGCGCGCAAGATGTCCGCCGACAAGCGGCAGACCCAGCGACAAGGTCGCAATCACATGCGGGCGATAACGTGCGAGTTCCATCACCGGCCCTTATCGACTGCCTGTCGATTGGGCAAGGGGGTCAGGTCTGCGCCGCGAAGGCCGTTGCGGCCGCATCGGCGATACGCCGATCGGTTTCGTCCTCTGGTCCGGTGACGCCCGGCCGGAAGCGAAGCCGGAATGCGGCAAGCCGCGTTGCCGTCTCGGCCTCGGGATAACCGATGCGGGACAGACTGGCATCAAGCGGTCGGTCGTCGCCCGTCGCGGCGGAATGAACAGCCAATCCCTGGCGGGCCAACCGCGCCCAGTCGAAACGCGGGCCGGGATCGAACTTCCGACCCGGCGCCATGTCCGAATGCCCGATCACCGCTTCGGGTCCGATCGACCATTCCGTCATGATTCGGCGTAGCAGCTGCTCCAGCGCGTCCATCTGCGCAGCAAGGAAGGGACGGTCACCGGGATTTGCGATTTCGATCCCGATAGACCGCGAGTTCACGTCATCCAGTCCCCGCCACGCGCCGGCGCCCGCGTGCCAGGCACGGCGATCTTCCGCAACAAGCGGCTCTGCCCGACCATCCTCATGGATCAGCCAATGGGCGCTAACCTCTGCCGTGGGATCGCAAAGCCTGTCACGGGCCGATGCGGCATCCGCCATCCCTGTATAGTGGATCACGATCAGCGAAGGCCGCGCCGCGCCGCGTCGTTCACCGTGGTTCGGCGAAGCCAGGTTCATGGACTGCCGTTATCCCTGCGCGCCGTCACAACCGGTCGACGCGGTAATGCGTGGGGTCCCAGCCACAGACATAACCGTCGCCGTCAGGGTCCATCCCCATCGGATCCTGCTGCGGCCCGCCCGAGGACAGGAACATCAGCTGCGCCGCATCCGCGTTCGGATGGCGTGCACAGGCCCGCGCCGCGACGGCATCGCTGCCACCACTGCGGTTATAGGCGGCCGTACCCGGCGCATGACGCTGCGTGCCGGCATAGCGGCTGAGCGCGTCAGTGTCGGGGCTGTCATTTACATGGGCGGGCGGAACGGTGGCGGGCGCGGCCGTCGCGCTGCGGCTGACCGGCACAGTATTCGACGGCAGGGTGCGGCCGGTATCAGGATCGTAATATCCGCGTCCCGCCGGAACGGCGCCACCAGAGGTCGCTGCCGCGCGCTGCTGCCAGTAACGCTGATAGGCGACGGGGCTGGCAATCTCTTCGGGCGTCGGTGCGGCGAAGGGGCGCGCCTTCGGCACCGTCTGCGGAATCGCCCCGTTCCCGGTCAGCGCCATTTCACGCGCGGCGCGGTATTCATCATACGGCCGGTCCGCGTCGAACCGATAGCGCGGGTCAAGCACCTGCCCCGTCCCATCCGCACAAGCTGAAAGACCCGCAACGCAAGCCAGTCCCAAAAGCACTTTCCTCATCGCGCGCCCTCCTTACGGGGTTTCGTTTACCACCAATGATCCGGTTTTGCGCCAAAACCTGCCGCTCGTTCAAGAGCATAGGCGTGATTTAACAGATCGCCCTCCTCGAACGGGCGTCCGATCAGCTGCAGACCCAGTGGCAAGCCCTGCGCATCCAGCCCCGCAGGCACCGAGATCCCCGGCAGTCCGGCAAGGTTCACGGTCACGGTGAAAACGTCCAGCAGATACATCTCGACCGGGTCCTTGCCCGCCATGTCGCCCAGACCGAAAGCGGCTGACGGGGTTGCAGGCGTCAGGATGGCGTCCACCCCCGACGCATAGGCCTGATCGAAATCCTGCTTGATCAATGCGCGCACCTTGCGGGCGCGGTTGTAATAGGCGTCATAAAAACCTGCCGACAGCACATAGGTGCCGATCATCAGGCGGCGCTTGACCTCGGGGCCGAAGCCTTCGGCGCGGGTCTTTTCATACATCTCGACGATGCCGTCGCCCTGCCCCAGCTTGGCCCGGCGGCCATAGCGCACCCCATCATAGCGGGCCAGGTTAGACGAGGCCTCGGCAGGGGCGATCACGTAATAGGCAGGCAGCGCGTATTTCGTATGCGGCAAGCTGATATCGACGATCTCGGCGCCTGCGTCGCGCAGCATCTCGGCGCCCTTCTGCCACAGCGCGTCGATTTCAGCCGGCATGCCGTCCATGCGGTATTCGCGCGGGATGCCGATCTTCTTGCCGCGGATGTCACCGGTCAGCGCGGCCTCGAAATCCGGCACCGGAATATCGGCACTGGTCGAATCCTTGGCGTCGACCGACGCCATTGCCCCCAGCATGATCGCCGCATCGCGCACCGATTTCGTCATCGGTCCGGCCTGATCAAGGCTGGAGGCGAAGGCGATCGTGCCCCAACGGCTGACCCGGCCATAGGTGGGCTTCAACCCCACTGTGCCCGTAAAGGCCGCAGGCTGGCGGATCGAGCCGCCTGTATCGGTGCCGGTCGCGGCCAGACACAGATCGGCCGCGACGGCCGCAGCCGAGCCACCTGAAGACCCGCCCGGCGTCAACTGCCGGTCGTCGACCTTCCAAGGGTTCACCGCATTACCGTATGCGCTTGTTTCGTTGGACGAGCCCATGGCGAATTCGTCCATGTTCAGCTTGCCCAACATGACCGCGCCCGCATCCCAGAGGTTCTGGGTCACAGTGGATTCGTATTCGGGCCGGAAGCCTTCCAGAATATTGCTTGCCGCCTGCGTGGGCACGCCCCGCATGCAGAACAGATCCTTGACGCCAATCGGGACGCCCGTCATCGGGGCAGCGTCGCCCGCCTTGATCCGGTGATCGGCGGCCTTCGCCATTTCTCGCGCCAGGTCCGGGGTCTGGTGAACGAAAGCATTCAGCGTGCCCGCGCCCTCGATTGCAGCAAGGCAAGCCTCTGTCAGTTCGACGGACGACAATTTTCCAGCGCGCAATGCATCGCGGGCATCGGCGATGGTCAGCTTGTTCAGATCGCTCATTCCACCACCTTCGGCACGGCAAAGAAACCCTCGCGCGCGTCGGGCGCATTTGCGAGGATCTTTTCGGGATAGCCACCATCGGTGACGACATCCTCGCGACGCTTCAGACGCATGGGCGTGACGCCGGTCATCGGCTCGACCCCCTCGACGTCAACCTCGTTCAGCTGTTCCATGAAGTGCAGGATATTGTTCAATTCACCGGCAAGCGCGGGAAGATGCTCCTCCTCGACCGCGATCCGCGCCAGATGGGCGACCTTGCGCGCCTCGTCTTCCGTGATGGACATGGATGCTCCTTTAACCTTGCGGCGGGTTTATCCGCGCCTGCGGGGCGCTGCAAGCGCGGGCTTCCCCCGGTCAGGGTGTGAAAGGCACCATCACTTCAGGTTCGATCAGCTTGCAATCCAGCGCCTGCAGCGGGGCCATGTCCGGCTTCAAGAGATCAAACGTCCTGTAGTGAGAGCAGACGATGGTCTCAAAATTGAACCAGCGTTTGGCCGCGTAAGCGGCGCGGGCGGGGTCCATTGTGAAATGACCACCGACCGACAGGATGCCGATATCGGGCTTATGCAGATCGCCCATCCAATCCATATCGGCCATGATATCCGTATCGCCCGAGAAGTAGATGGTTTTGCCGTCGCCTTCGATCATGAAGCCGACCTCTCCGCCGGAGTAGACGGCGATTTCACCCCCCGCATCGAAAGATGATGAATGCGCGGCCGCGACCATCGTCACCTTGGCCCCGCCCATATCAATGGTACCGCCCTTGTTGAAACCGGTGCATTCCAGACCCTTCGCACCGAATATGTTCATCAGTTCAACCATGCCAGCCAGCGGCAGGTTAAGTTCGTTTGCGATGCCGATGATTTCCGAGGCGTGATCGCCGTGACCATGGGTCATCAGGATATGGGTCGCACCTTGCAGTGCTTCATCGCGGCGTTCGTCTGGGAAAGCCGGATTTCCCTGCAACCACGGGTCGATCAGGATCACTGCATCCTCGATCTCCAACCGCCAGCTGCCATGTCCAAGCCAGATCAAACGCATCGGAACGCTCCTCATTCTTTGTAATCGGTTCGGGGCAAGGCTAACGCGCCATGCAGGTAAAAGACAGACGGATATCCGAGCAGGAAGATGAGTTAACGATTTATTAATCATCTATAGGTTGTGTTAACCAACTTGCGTCGATGCGGAACGACACCTGACATGGCTTATCTGATCAAGACCTATACGTTTTCCACGCCAATCGACGCGACAAATAACTTGCCATTTCAAGGTCAGGCCAACATTTCCTTCGCGACCGCCAAGGAAGAAATCATTTATCTGGACGACACCAACAGCCGCTTCGATCAGGGGGCGTTTACCCAGGTTTTGGGCCAGCGACTTCTGAAAGATACGAACCTTGGCGGTGTGACCCTGGCCGAAGGGACTGCGCTGACCTTCAGTATCAACAGGGTTGGTGCGATCGTTGATCAGACAACCGGCGAAGGATATCTCGTTTTCTTTCCGCAGACGGCCACCGGCTCTTCGAGCGGGATGGTCGAAATCGGCGATCGGACCACGGTCATGATCGTCCCGAGAATCCCAACGGTCCCGGAATTCGACCCCAGCCATGTTTACGACTTTATTGGGCCGCAGAGACCCAGTTCGATTCAGATGGCTGAAACCAGCATCCCGCCAAGCTATCTCAGCAGTATCTGCTTTGCCGCGGGAACCATGATCGAAACGGCAAATGGTCCGCGCCCGGTCGAGACGCTGCGCGCGGGCGATCTGATCGTGACGCGCGATCGCGGCCTGCGTCCGCTTGGCTGGATCGGACAACGTCACCTGTCCGCCCGGTTGCTGGATCTTTCACCCAATCTGCGCCCGATCCGTCTGAAGAAGGATGCGCTGGCGCCTGGCATTCCGGCAAGCGACCTGACCGTCTCGCCCCAGCATCGCATCCTTGTATCGTCGCAAATTGTAAAGCGGCTGACGGGGGTCACGGACGCACTGGTCGCAGCCAAGCATCTGTGCGGCATGCCGGGCATCGCGGTCGCGCCGGCACCGGATGGAATTGACTATTTCCACCTGCTGTTCGACCGGCACGAACTGGTCTTTTCAAACGGCTGCTGGACAGAATCCCTGTTCACCGGTCCGCAGGCAATGATATCGGTCGGACCGGCGGCCCGCCGAGAGATCAGGGCGCTGTTTCCAGATCTTTTTACCGATCCGGACATCACGCGCGAAACCGCGCGCCTGTCCATGAAGGGACGCGACGCACGCGAGCTGACGCGCCGTCACCTGAAGAACGCAAAGCCGCTGATCTGCTAGGCCCCCGTCGGTCAAAGCCTCATTCAGCGACGGATCATCACAAGGGTTGACCACTCGCCGATGTCATCGCGACGCTCCAGGTCGAAGTCAGCCGCATCGTAGGCGGCCAGAACCTCTTCCGCCTGCGTGGTCAGGATGCCCGACAGGATCGCGCGTCCGCCCGGGCCGACATGGCGTTTCATGTCCGGCGCGAGATCGATCAGCGGTTGCTTGAGAATATTGGCGAAAACCAGATCAAAGGGTGCCGCGTCATCCAGCATCGGATGATCGAAACCCATCGCCTCGAAACAGACGACGCGCCCGTCCAGCCCGTTGGCGATCACGTTGGCCGCGGCAACATCCACCGCAACCGGGTCAATATCCGATGCGAGCACCGTTCCCGGCCAGACGCGTGCCGCCGCCATCGCCAAAACCGCAGTGCCGCAGCCGATATCGGCGACGCGGTGGGCTTGCCAGCCACTGCCGACAAGCCTGTCCAACGCCTCGAGGCAGCCTTTTGTGGTATTGTGATGCCCGGTGCCAAAAGCCATCGCCGCCTCGATCAGCAGCGGCTCGGCAGTCGCGGGCACCTTTTCGGCATCGTGCGCGCCATAGACGAAGAACCGTCCTGCCTCGACCGGGGTCAGTTCCCGCCGCACATGGGCGACCCAGTCCACCTCGGGCAACTCACTGATGACAAAGGGATTCGCACCCTGTGCAGCGGCCAGCAGCGCAAGGCCGATCTCATCTGGCGGATCGGTGAAATAGACGCCGACTTCCCACCGATTTGATCCGTCCTCGATCTCGAACACACCAGATCCGACCGGCTCGGGGGTCAGATCATCACAAAGTTCAGCCAAGGTCTCGGCGGCCTCGCGTCCGTGGGTCTGGGTCAGGGCGGTCCATGTCAGCATCAGGGCAACTCATGTCCTTCGGGCATCGACGCCTGAACACCGGTGCCGCGCATGTTGCAATATCCATCCGGCACCTTGTGAAGGTACTGCTGGTGGTCTTCTTCCTGCGCCGGATAGAAATTGCTGACCGGCAGGATCTGCGTCGTGATCTTGTCCTTGCCGGCGACAGCAAGGCGGTTGTCGTAATCGACTTTCGACGCCTCTGCCAGATGCTGCTGTGTGTCGGTATAATACATGATCATCGAGCGGTATTGATCACCCACATCATTATGCTGGCGATCGCCCTGCGTCGGATCGTGGTTTTCCCAGAACAGTTTCAGCAGATGTTCATAGCTGAGACGGGCCGGATCAAACACGACATGCACAACCTCGGCGTGGCCGGTGCCACCGTTGCAGACCTGTTCATAGGTCGGATTGGGAACCGTTCCGCCGGCAAAGCCTACTTGCGTCATCCAGACGCCTTCCACTTCCCAGAACAGCTTTTCCACGCCCCAGTAGCAGCCCATTCCGAAGATGGCCTGCTCGAACCCCTTGGGGATCGGGTCATCCATCGGACGGTCGAATATCGCATGATTGGCCATCGCTATACCTCATTCTCTTCAGCCGGTAACGCCGCGCTGTCACAATTGGTTCAGACCGGGACGGCGAACTCACATGCTCATTAAGGCATTGGCGCAGTCAATAACCAGATGAGGCGCGCATGGCCCACCCGGGAACGACACCAGTTGCGCACCCGCCAAAGAAAAACCCCGGCCGCATTCCTGCTGGGCCGGGGTTCGATCAGGGCGCGCCTTTGCGCGGTGCTTAGACACTTTGGGCAACCACCGTGTCGATATCGGCGCGGCTCATGCCGATGTCGCTAAGCTCACGCTCGGACAGGCGCAGCAGTTCGGCGCGGGTGGCGCGGCGGTGTTTCCAGACGCGCAGGGCTTCTGCGATACGCGCGACGGGGCCGTTGGTCGCATTCAGGGTCATCATGGTCATTGTCATATCCTCACTTCAGTCGACGCCAGGATCGGCGCGTTTCATCAAGTGAGCCCAAAATAGGGTTGTGCTGCGTCTGCAACCATCCCCATTTGCCGCAAAGCCGATATGCAGGACAGGCATAAATAGCCGTTTTATCTATATTTTATTCACGAGAACGTCACATCAAGCACAACATTCACGACACTTTCGTGAACGCTAACGCTGCATTGCGGCATCACCAGTCCCCCAAATGCGCCTGAAACAGCGCCAATGCCGCCACGACGGCCGTATCTGCCCGCAAAATGCGCGGTCCAAGGCTGATCGGGTGAACGAACGCAGCGTCACGCAGCCGTTTCTGTTCAGCGGGCGAAAATCCCCCCTCCGGTCCAATCAGTACGGCCCATTCGCCCCGGGCAAGGCCTGACAGCGCATCGGCCGGCCCAACACGCGATTCGTCGGCCCAGAGAATGCGGCGCTGAACCGGCCAGTTGTCCAGCAGCCGCGACAATGGTGAAAGCTCTGTGACCTCTGGCACATAGGTGCCGCCGCATTGCTCGGCCGCTTCGATTGCATGGGCCTGCAGCCTGTCCTGCCGGATGCGTTCGGAATTCGTGAAGTCGGTCTGCACGGGCAGTATGCGGGCCACGCCAAGCTCTGCCGCCTTTTCAACAATGAAGTCGGTCCGCGCTTTCTTGATCGGCGCAAAAAGCAGCCAGAGATCGGGGGGATCGCGCTGCGGGGCGACCTGGCTTTGCACGCGCATCTCGCCGCCGCGCTTCGATGCGGCCACAATCACTGCATCGAACGCCCCGTCACGGCCGTTGAAAATCTCGATCACATCGTCCGGCTTGAGGCGCATCACCCCCGAGAGGTAATGCGCCTGATCCGCATTCAGCGGGACGGCTTGCCCAGGGCCAAGCGGGTGATCTATGTAAAGCCTGACTTTCGACATGGGACAGTCCTATGAAACCCGCCCTGCAAATACCAGATGCCGTGCGCGATGCGGTCAGCGGAAACTGGGTCGACAATGCCGCCCCGCCGCATTGGCGTCCCTGGCTGAGGCTAAGCCGGATCGACCGGCCGATTGGGACGTGGTTGTTGTTGCTGCCCTGCTGGTGGGGTATCGGGCTGGCGATGATGGCCAGCGGACCACGATGGTTCGACCTTTGGATCGCCATTGCCTGCGCGATCGGTGCTGTTGCCATGCGCGGCGCAGGCTGCACGTGGAATGACATCACCGATCGCGATATCGACGGATCGGTTGACCGCACGGCCAAGCGACCAATCCCATCCGGACAGGTTTCCGTGCGCGGTGCCGTTGTCTGGATGGCGTTGCAGGCGCTGATAGGTCTTTGCATGCTGCTGACACTTGGCGGCGCCGCGATCTGGTTGGGCGTTCTCAGCCTGGTGCCGGTGGCGGTCTATCCCTTTGCAAAGCGCTTCACATGGTGGCCGCAGGTCTTTCTGGGCATCGCCTTCAACTGGGGCGTGATGCTTGCATATGCGGCGCATCGCGGCGGGCTTGACGGGGCACCCATTGTCGCCTGGTTCGGCGGCATTGCCTGGACAGTGTTCTATGACACGATCTACGCCCATCAGGACTATGAATTCGACGCATTGATCGGCGTGAAGTCCACGGCGCGGCTGTTCGGCCGTGATACCCGCAAATGGCTGATGGCCTTTGGTGCATTGTCGCTGGCATTGCTGGCACTTGCGATTTCAGCCACCGGTGCGACTGGCGCGTCCTGGGCGATTGCGATGATCGGGCTGGCAGGGTTCGCTGCACATCTGGTCTGGCAGTTGCTGAAGCTTGACTTGGACGATTCGGAAATACAGCTGATGCTGTTCCGGTCGAACCGCGATGCCGGGCTGATCCTTGCTTTTTTCCTTGTGCTTGCCGGGATCGTGTAGACTGTCTCAATTTACAACTGCATCATAGCTGACTAACTCAAGCCTATGGACGAACTGCAAAAATCCGATACCGCGGCGGCGTCGCGCGGGCGCGTTGCAAGAACTGTGCTGACAGTTCTGGCACTGGCGGTCGCTGGCGCCGGCAGCTGGGAGGCTGCGACCCGCATCGCGCGTGAAGTCGAAACCCGCAGTTTGTCGGACGTGCGCGCCACCCTTGCCGGCGAGGGTTTCGGATGGGCGCGGGTGACGGCGGACGGGCTGGTCATTCGGCTAAGCGGCACGGCACCTGACGAGGTGGCGCGTTTCCGGGCCCTGAGTGCGGTATCCGCACTGATCGACGACCGCCGCATCGATGATCGCATGGCGGTCGAGGTGCGCGATATGCTGGAGCCGCCTGATTTCTCGCTTGAAATGATGCGCCAGGGTCCGACGCTGTCCATGATCGGCCTGCTGCCGGAACGCACCGACCGCGATAAAATGGTCAGCCGGCTGTCGCGCGCCGGGACAGAGATCACCGACCTGACCGGCACAGCCGCCTTCCCGCCACCTGCTGACTGGCGTCCGGCGCTGGATTTCGGGCTGCGTGCTGCCGAACGGCTTGAACAGGGCACCGTTTCGGTCACGCCGGGTGCGGTCAGTGTCACAGCCAATGCCGTCTCTGCCGCGGAAAAGACAGCGATCGAGGCCAGCTTGAAGGCGGCGCAACCTGACGGCGTCGTGGTGACGTTGCAGATATCGGCCCCGCTGCCGGTCATTGCGCCCTATCACCTTCGTCTGGATCACGCAGGTGGCACGCCTCGGCTGGTGGTCTGTGCAGCGGAAACGGCTGAAAGCCGCGACAGAATTCTGGCCGCGGCGGCGCAGGCCGGCGTTCCGGCAGATGCTTCCGCCTGCGATCTTGGGATAGGTGCCCCGCCGGACTGGGAGAAGGCCGTCATTCTGGCCATTGGCGCGGTTGGGCAAGGCACGCTGGATATTGTCGACGGCGCCGTGCGGATCACCCTGCCCGCTGACACCTCCGACGAAGAAATTGCCCTGCAGGAAGAAACGCTGTCTGCCGCCCTGCCTGCCAGCTTCGCGCTGAACCTGCAACGGGCCGAGGCCGCGCCACAGGCAGGCCCGCCACATTTCCGCGCCGAAACCGGCGGCGCACCAACCGCGACCATCGAGGGCGTCATCCCCGATGAAACCATGCGCCAGACCGTTCAGTCGCTGGCACGCGCCCAGCTTGGCCCGATCGAGGGCGAACTGAAACTTAACCCCGATATTCCTGAAGGCTGGGCCTTGCGCGTATTGGCGGGTCTGGACGCCATGGGCGCCGTGGACCGTGGCAGACTTGAAGTCACGCAGCAATCGATCAGCGTATCTGGCGTCAGCGGCGACCCGCTCGCGACCGAGAAAGCCGTCGCTGCGCTGGCGACACGACTGGGCGCAGGGGCAGATTATGCGCTGTCGATCAGCTATGACCGCCGCCTTGACCCCGAGATCGAACGGCCCGACGGGACAACCTGCGTCGACCGGCTGAACACGGTCATGCTGGAATCGGAAATCGGCTTCGAACCGGGCGGTGCCCGCATCGCGGGCGACATTGATCCCGTCCTTCAGGAACTGGCTCCGATCATGGACGAATGCGCCGATTTCCAGATCGAGATTGCCGGCCATACCGATGCGCAGGGCAGCGACGATCTGAATATGGAGCTTTCGCTTGGCCGTGCCGAGGCTGTGCTGAATGCGCTGCGCGAAGCCGGGTTGCCGGTCGGCAACATGATCGCCGAAGGTTACGGCGAGACGCGACCCATTGCCGAGAATGATACGCAGGAAGGCCGCGACGCCAACCGCAGGATTGAAATGACACTGTTGTCGCCCGATCCCGTGCAGATGCCGATGGCCGTCGCCCCGACCGTCAGCGGCAAGACCCCGACCGCAGAAGCGGCGACCGAAGCGCTTCTGGCAGCCATTGATTCCGTTCCGCCGCGCGAACCCGACATCCCCGCCTCTCCGTTGAATACGGACCTGCTTGCATCCCCGCCCAAGATCGAACCCCCGGCTGTCGTTCTGGACGCCACACCCGACACCCCTCGGCCTGCCTTCCGACCCGGCGAGGAGCCCTCGGCCCAACAAAACGATGACGATACCCCGGAGGACGACCAATGACCCGCGACGATTTCATCATTGCCACGGCTGTGATTCTGTTCGCGGCATTCGTGCTCGGGTGGTTTTCATGCTGGCTGATTGGCCGGCTGACGCGGCCCGGGCGGGTGGAATTTGCCCGCCACAACCAGCTGGCAGCCGATCTGCACGCGGCTGAAGCCGCCCGCGATCTGGCCCAGACCGAAGCGCGCGACCGAGAAGCTGCGCTGCATGAAAGGCTGGCATTTGCCAGCAGCGAGCTGTCCCAGAACCGTGCTGCGCTGGATGAGGCCCGCATCGAGATTGAGGAACTGCGCGACTATATAGAGTCGCATGTTCAAAAGACGCAGCAGTAGCGCCCTGCAACTTGCTAACAATGCCCGTATCGATGGTCGGTCGCGGTAGGTGGCGCATTGTATCCGGTGCGCTGACCAGCCCGCCGGGACCCGCAACGGCGTATACGCGTCCGGCAATCAGAACACCGTCGAAAAAGGGGGGCCGACGGCCCCCCTTCTTGTCACTCTCGCGCGCCCTGCAGATCAGGGGATTCGACGTCAACCAGTATCAGACCCCGGCCTCGACGATGGCGCGGGCCAGCACCGGCACGCTGTCGCGGTTAAGTCCGGCGATGTTCAGCCGCGAATCGCCGATCATGTAGATGGCGGATTCCTGTTTCATCGCCTCGACCTGTTCCGGTGTTGCACCAAGGCGAGAGAACATGCCGCGGTGGTCAGCGATGAAATCGAACTTGTCGGTGCCGGTCAGGTTGCGAAGCTCTTCCGCCAGTTGTCTGCGCAGGCCCAGCATCGACTGGCGGACCTCTTCCAACTCTGTCTTCCATTCCTTGGTCAGCGCGGCATCGCCCAAAATTGTGGACACGATCCGCGCACCGTGATCGGGCGGAAAGCTGTAATTCTGCCGGTTCAGGTATGCCATGGCGCCCTGCGACATGTCGCGCGCCTTCGTGTCGCCGGTCAGTGCCATCAGAATGCCGGTGCGTTCGCGATAAATCCCGAAGTTCTTGCTGCATGACGCAGCGATCAGCACTTCTGGAAGGCGCATGGCGATCATCCGGGTGGCAGCAGCGTCTTCTTCCAGCCCATCGCCAAAGCCCTGATAAGCCAGATCTATCAACGGGATCGCCCCCGTCTTTTCCAGAACGGCTGCGATGGCGTCCCATTGTTCCGCCGTCGGGTTGGCGCCGGTCGGGTTATGGCAGCAGCCATGCAGCAACACGACATCGCCCTTTTTCGCCCGGCCTATCCCCTCCAGCATCGCCTCGAACGCGACGCCACGTGTGGCGTTATCGAAATATGGATACATTTCATAGGCCTGACCCATGAAGTTCAGAATCGAGACATGGTTCGGCCAGGTCGGGTCGGACACATGGATCACCGCGTCGGGATTTGCCATGCGGATCAGTTCCAGCGCCTGCCGAATTGCGCCGGTTCCACCGACAGTCCCGGCCGAGGCAACGCGACCCGCGGCCACATCACCCAGCACCAGCGAAGCCATGGCGTCGCGGTATTCTTCCGTCCCTGCAAGGCCGGTATAGGACTTGCTGTCCTGACTTTCCCAGATTTTCTGTTCGGCCGCCTTGACTGCGCGCATGACCGGCGTCAGCCCCGTCGCGTCCTTGTAAACGCCCACGCCAAGGTCGATCTTGCCCTGCCTTGTGTCGGCCTTGAATTCGCCCATCAGGGCCAGGATCTTGTCAGGGGCTTGCGGCTTCAGATTGCCCAGCATCATGCGTCTCCGGTTGCGATCTTGCTGTCAGGATGGGCGCCCCATTCGGTCCAGGAACCGTCATAAAGCGCGTGATTGCGATGGCCCAGAAGTTCCAGGGCCAACGAAAGCGAGGCGGCTGTGATCCCCGACCCACAGGTCGTGATCGCAGGCCGCGACATGTCGACAAAGGCGGCGGCAAACAGCGCGCGCAGGGCCTCGGTCGATTTCATCGTGCCATCATCATTATAAAGGCGGTCGAATGGCAGATTCTTCGCACCGGGCATATGGCCCGAACGCAACCCCTCGCGCGGCTCGGGCGCTTCGCCGCGGAAACGCGCGCCCGCGCGCGCATCAATGATTTCATGGGTGCGCAACTGGGACGCCGCCGCAACCTGTCCCCGGTCGCGCAGCAGCGCGTCGTCGCGCCGTGCGCGCGTGATCACTGCCGCGTGGCGCGTGGGTCTGTCGGTGACGGCCCGATCCTCGGCCAGCCATTTGCCCAGGCCCCCGTCCAGGACGGCCACATTGGCAAAGCCCATCAGCCGGAACGTCCACCAGGCCCGCGCCGCGCTGCGGGTCGCCGCATGATCGTAGACCACGACCTGATGGCGGTCGCCGACGCCCATCGCGCCCAGCCTTTCGGCGAAGAAGTCGGCGGGCGGGGCCATATGCGGCAGATCGCTGTCGGGGTCCGCCAGCGCGTCGATATCGAAGAAGATCGCGCCCGGCAGATGCTGCGCGTCATATTCGGCGCGCGCGTTGCGCCGGGTCGCGGGCATGTGCCAACTGGCATCCAGAATACGGATGTTGTCGTCATCCAGCCGGGCCGCCAGCCAGGCGGTCGTAACCAGCAACTGCGGATCATCGGTCATCTGCGCCTCCCGCATCGTCCTGCGGACCTTCCTGTAACGCCCGCTCAGACGCAGGGCAATCGAAATGCACGCCTTCGCCGTCGCGATCCCCATGATTTGACGGGGCTGTCGCGGGATGCCACGCTGACCGAAACGCCACCCCGACCGGAGCTGACGCAATGCCGCCTTCCGTCCTGTTCGTCTGTCTTGGCAATATCTGCCGCTCGCCCATGGCCGAAGGCGCGATGCGCGACGCCGCCGCGCGGGCAGGGCTGACCGTTGCCACAGATTCCGCCGGCACAGGTAGCTGGCATGTGGGCCAGCCGCCCGACAGCCGGGCGCAGGCGGAGGCGGCGCGCAATGGCTGCGATATTTCGGATCTGCGTGCACGGCAGGTGCAACCGCAGGATTTCCACCGCTTCGACCATATCATCGCCATGGATGCCGAGAATTTCGACGATCTTACCCGCATCGATCCGGGCGACGGCAAGGCTGTACTGTCGCTGATGCTGGACCATGTGCGCGGCCGAGAGGGCCAATCGGTCGCCGATCCCTATTTCGGCGCAAAGGACGGGTTCAAGGCGACCTGGCGCGATGTCAGCGCAGGATGTAACGGGCTGTTGCAGAAGCTCCGTCAGCCGGTGGGATGAACGGATATCGCGGGTCCCGGAGGTCGACGCGACAGCAGTTCGAACAAAAGCAGCGCTTCAGGGTGGTCCAGCCGCAGTCCGGTCATTTCTGTCATTGCAACTGTTTTCGCTTTCTTCGCACGGGCGGCGTCAGCAATCCCCATCGGATAACACGCCTCACGGCCCGATCTTTACTTCGCGCCGCCCTGCCCCTATCTCATCCCGACCATGGCCCAGAAAAAAGACGATCCGAACTATAAAATAATCGCCGAGAACCGGCGTGCACGTTTCGATTACTTCATCGAAAGCGATCTGGAGGTCGGCATCATGCTGACCGGGTCCGAGGTGAAATCGCTTCGAACCGGCCAGTCGAATATTGCCGAAAGCTATGCCAGCGTCGAAAACGGCGAGCTGTGGCTGATAAATGCCTATATCGCCACCTACCTGCAGGCGGGCGTCTTCGGGCATGAGGAACGCCGCCGCCGCAAGCTGCTGGTGTCCAAGAAGGAACTTTCGCGGCTTTGGGCGGCCGTCGGGCGCGAAGGCATGACGCTGGTGCCGCTGGTGATGTATTTCAACCATCGCGGGCTGGTGAAGCTGAAGATCGGCGTCGGCAAGGGCAAGAAGGTGGCCGACAAGCGCGAAACCTCGGCCAAGCGCGATTGGAACCGCCAGAAACAGCGGCTGCTGAAACAAAACCTCTAACGGTGCCGCCGCCTTGACGTGGCGTATGCCGTCAGGTCGGACGGCGGATCTGGCGGATGCGCAAGGTGACGCGCTGCCGGGTGTCGTCCGTTTCCTCGGCCAGTGCGGACATCAGGGCGCGCAGTTCGCCGCGCAGGCCGTGCACCTCATCCAGGGTGTTCATCATCAGTGACAGCGCATCGCCATCCAGCCCGTAATCTTCCGTCAGATTGCACAAAAGCTGAACCCGCGCCCGGTCGATCTCGCGGTAACTTTCGCCGGCATCGGACATCACCGGCACAACCATGCGCAACTTCACATATCGTGCCAGGCGCGGGGCGGTCAGCTCCTCGATCGCTTCGATCAATTCCTCGGCAGTATAGCGCGCCATATCAGCCCCCCATCCCCTGACGCGGATCATAGGCATGATCCTTGCGCCATTTCTCCATGAACTCCGCAAGGTCGTCATCGACTTCCGGCGGCATGACCACCTTCAGCTTCACATATTGGTTGCCACCATTGATGCCCTTGCCCTTCAGCCGCAACCGCTGGCCGGTCGTGGCGCCCTTGGGCAGGCTCATGGCCACCTTGCCTGAAAGCGTCGGCACCTCGACCTTGGCACCCAGAACCGCCTCGTCCAGGGAAATCGGCAGGGTAATGGTCACGTCATCGCCGTCGCGCGTCCAGTCGGGATTGTCGCCCACATGCAGGTTCAGATAGGCATCCCCGCGACCACCTTCGCCGTAACCTTCGCCGCCCTTGCCGCGCAGGCGGATGCTCTGGCCGTCGCTTGCGCCCTCCGGGATCTTCACGTCCAGTGAATTCCCATCGGGCAGCGTGATGCGCGTCGTTCCGCCCTTTGCGGCCGTCATGAAGTCGATATCGAGATCGTAGCGCAGATCCTGCCCGCGCATGTCGAAACGCTGCCGCGTCCCGCCGTTGCGCCGGAAACCCTGAAATTCGTCGCCACCGCCGAAATCGCCACCAAAGCCGCGCGGGTCACCGCCGCCACGTCGGCCACCGAACAGATCCTCGAATACATCCGAAAAATCGCCGTATCCGGCCGATGATTGCTGGCGATAGGGATTGTCGCCGCGTTCGGCAAAATCGCGATAGTATTGTTGTTGCGGGCGTTCCTGGCCCTGCGCGTCGATTTCCCCGGCGTCGAAACGGGCCCGCTGCTCAGGGTCTTTCAGAAGATCATAGGCGGCAGACGCTGCCTTGAACCTTTCGCCTGCGGCCGGTTCCGGGTTCAGATCCGGGTGATCGGTCTTGGCGATCCTGCGATAGGCCTTCTTGATTTCGTCAGCCGTGGCGGTCTTCGACACGCCAAGGGCCTTGTAGGGATCATCCATCACCCTGCTCCCTCATCTTGCTTGCATCCCGACGCCGCGGGCGTTCAGGCCCCGTCGCGGAAATATGTAGCGAGTGGTTCGGGGATTTCAAACACCTCCAGCGCGCGCGCCCGTGCCATGGCTGACATCTTGCGCGCGGTCAGCCGAACGATGCGGTCCATTTCCTCCTCGGTCTGGGTTTCGGAAAAGGGTGCCATGTAATGACGCATGAAGGTGAACACGGCGACATCCTCCATCGCCTGCACTTCGTCGTCGCGCTTGATGCCTTCCTTGCGTAGCATTTTTTCGGCGTGATCGGCATCTGCCGCGTCATAGCCCACGTCGTGCATGATTTCTGCCACACGCGCGGCATGACGGCGCCCCTGCTCGGCGCGCCACTGCAGATAGCCCTTGCGGTCCATGGCAAAATCCTGGCGCGGCAGCTTCCAGCGTTCGATATGCTGTCCGCGACAGGCGATCTGCAGGGGTTCGGACGCATCTGGATACAGCGCGCGCTGTTCCTCAGTCATGCGCTGTCCGTAAAGCAGTTCGGCCGCCTGGCCGTTCTCAAGGTTGGGATCCTCGGCATTGGCTGCGTCGATCCGGGCGAAGGCTTGGTCGAGTTTCTGTGTCATGATGCCATCTTGCCGCGCAGCCGCGCCCGTGTCATGCCTAATTCATGCTGACAAATGCCGATATCACCGAACTGACGGCGCTGCGCCGGGAAATTCATCATGCGCCCGAACTTTCCGGGCAGGAACATGGCACGGCGCAGCGGCTGGCGGGGATCATGCGCGATCTTGGCGCCGACGAGGTGCTGACAGGCATCGGGGGCACCGGGGTCCTGGCGGCCTTTCAGGGACAGGAGGCCGGACCATCGGTGATGTTCCGGGCCGAGCTTGATGCGCTGCCAATTCTGGAAGCTGAAGGGGCCGCGTACCGTTCCGGCTTGGACGGGATCTCGCATCTCTGCGGTCATGACGGCCATATGGCGGGGGTCACGGGTCTGGGCCGGTTGCTGGCGCGGGTGCCGCCACGGCGCGGCACCGTTTGGCTTTTGTTCCAGCCGGCCGAAGAAAACGGCGCCGGTGCCGCCGCGATGCTGGCCGATCCGCGCCTTCCGGCTTTCGATTACGGCTTTGCCATTCACAATTTTCCGGGGTTGGCGCAAGGGCGCGCCATGCTGGGAACCGGCGCGGTTAACTGCGCCTCGGTCGGGATGCGCGCGCGCCTGGTGGGTGCCACCTCGCACGCGTCGGAACCTGAAAAGGCGCGGACGCCCTCGCTCGCGCTGGCGGTCATCATTCCCGCCCTGCTCGCCCTTGTGAACGGCACGCAGACAGATCCGGATTTTCGGCTGGTGACCATCACGCATCTGACCATGGGAGAGCCCGCGTTCGGCATCACCCCCGCCGCAGCCGAGATCTGGGTCACGCTACGCAGCCAACGCGACGAGGCGATGGCGGATTTGCGCAACGCTGCAATGCAGATCGTGCGCGAAGCCGCCGCCCTTCACGACCTTGATGCCGAGTTCGAATGGGAAGACGAGTTCGCCGCATCCATCAACCACCCGGAAGCCGCCGCGATCATGGGGCGAGCCGCCGAAGCCGTGGGGATCGACATCACCGCCGAAGGTCTGCCGATGCGGGCGTCCGAGGATTTCGGCCGCTTTGCAAGTCGCGCCAGAACGGCCATGATCCTTTTGGGTGCAGGCGAAAACCACGCCCCTCTTCACGCCGAAGACTATGACTTCCCGGACGATCTGATCGCTCCGTCGGTGCGCCTTTTCGAGCGTATCGTCCGCGACCTTACCGACTGAGCGCGTCCTTCAGCATATGATAGGAACCCTTGGGCGTGCGCTGTTGGGTGTCGTAATCCACATGCACGATCCCGAAGCGCGGGCCGTAGCCATGCGACCATTCGTAATTGTCCAGCAGCGACCATTGGAAGAAGCCGCGCAGATTTACCCCGTCTTCGATGGCCCGTCTGGCCGCCGCCAGATGGTCGCGAATATAAGCCTGGCGGATATCGTCGTGCACCTGACCGTCAAGCACCCGGTCATCCCAGGCCATGCCGTTTTCGGTGACATAGATGGGCAGGCCAGGTGCCTGCTGACCGACACGCGTGAGGAATTCGTAAAGGCCATCCGGACGGATTTCCCAGCCAAGCTGCGTCTTCGGCAGCGGCCCCGCCACGGTATCCGTCCCCGGCCATGGTCCGGGCGCGGCGCGGTGGATGGTGCGGGTGTAGTGGTTGATGCCCAGCCAGTCGATCGGCGCCTGGATATGGATCATATCCTTTTCCCAGCCGGCAGGCATATGCGCCGCCAACCCTGCAAGCGCCAGTTCGGGGTATCCCGCACCTGTCACTGCCTCCAGAAACCAGCGGTTATAGATCGCGTCCTGCCGGGCGGCGGCGGCCATGTCATCGGCACTGCGGCTGGCGGGATGGGCCGTTTCGAAATTCAGCACGATGCCCAGATTGTCATGTCCTTCGTCGCGCAGGGCCTCGACCGCCAGGCCATGTGCCAGAAGCGTATGGTGCATGGCATGGGCCGCTGCACGGATATCGCGCAGGCCCGGTGCATGGATGCCCAGGAAATGCGACAGCCACGCGATGCACCACGGCTCGTTCAGGGTTGCGGTCATCGCCACGCGGTCACCGATGCGGGCCATGACCGCACGGGCGTATTCGGCAAACGCTACCGCTGTATCGCGATTGGTCCAGCCACCTTTCATCGCCAGCGCAGCCGGCAGGTCCCAGTGATACAGTGTCAGCGACGGGGTGAGACCGCGCGCCAGCATCCCATCGACCAGACGGTCATAGAAATCCAGCCCGTCGGTGTTGATCGTCACCCCATCGGGTGCGACCCGCGACCAGCTGGTCGAGAAGCGATAGGCGTCGAAATTTCCGTCGCGGATAAGATCCAGATCGCTTTCCCAACGGTGATAATGGTCGCAGGCGACGCTGCCGTCCTGGGCGTTGGTGACATTGCCGGGCGTCGCCGCGAACGTGTCCCAATGCGATGGCCCGGCCCCGCCGAAGCTGCTGCCCTCGATCTGATAAGCGGCGGTCGAGACGCCGAACAGGAAGCCTTCGGGGAAATCGGCGCGGACAGGCATCGGGCTGGTCATGACTATCTCCGTTGTTTTGCCATTCCTACGCCGGGCGCGCTTCGGCGCCAATCCCCGCATTGATCCCGGCCCGCCCACGCGCTAGGCCCTTGGCAACGACGGGAGACTGACATGAGCCGAATCGACGCCACTTTCGCACGGCTGAAGGCCGATAACCGCAAGGCTTTCGTTGCCTATATCATGGCCTCGGACCCCGATCGCGAGACCTCGGCCGAAATTCTGGCGGGCCTGCCCGGTGCCGGTGTCGATATCATAGAATTGGGTATGCCCTTCACCGATCCGATGGCCGACGGTCCGACAGTCGAGGCCGCCGGTCACCGTGCGCTTGCCGCAGGCGGCAGCGTTACCCGCACGCTGGAAATGGTCAAGGAGTTCCGCAGGAACGACGACCAGACGCCCATCGTGCTGATGGGCTATTACAACCCCATCTACGCGCGCAAGGGCGGGGTGGATCAGTTCCTTGCAGATGCGGTTGATGCGGGGATCGACGGCATGATCGTCGTCGACCTGCCGCCCGAGGAGGACGCAGAACTTTGTATTCCAGCGCAGAAGGCCGGGTTGAACTTCATCCGGCTGGCGACGCCTACGACCGATGACCTGCGCATTCCGGCCGTCGTCGCGAACACGTCTGGCTTTGTCTATTACGTCGCGGTGACAGGCGTCACGGGCGGTGCCTCGGCGGATGCCGGATCGGTCGGACCGGAAGTCGCCCGCATCCGCAAGGCCGCCGGTCTGCCGGTCGTCGTAGGCTTCGGCATTTCCACGCCCGAGGCCGCGCAGTCCATCGCCGCCGTCGCAGATGGCGCCGTCGTCGGCAGCGCCATCGTCAAGAAAATCGCCGAGGGCCGGCCAGTGGACGAAGTTCTGGCATTCGTCGCGACATTGGCTGACGGCGCGCATCGAGGCTGACATGGCCGCACCGATGCCGGAGTTCGACCACCTCGTCATTGCCAGCACCGATCTGGCGGAAGGCGAGGCGTGGTTGTCGGGGCTGCTGCAAGCTGCACCCGAACAGGGTGGCAAGCACGCTTTCATGGGCACGCATAACCGGCTGTGGCGACTTGGCGTGCGCGAATATATCGAATTGATCGCCACCGACCCACATGGCCAGATCCCGCCCTATCCCCGCTGGTTCGGCCTGGACGATTTCAACGGACCGCCGCGCCCTGTCGGCTGGGTCTGCCGTATGCCGCGACTTAAAGCGCCTGAGCACAGTTCAGTCATGGAAGCCGCGCGTGGCGATCTGCGCTGGCGGATCACCATCCCCGACACGGGTGTGTCTGCCTTCGGCGGCCTTGACCCGCTGCGAATCGACTGGGGCGACAGCGGGCATCCCGCCGATGCCATGCCAGATCACGGCTTTCGACTGCTCGCCCTTGATCTCAGCCATACCGAGCGGCTGAAACTTCCGCTGACCGATCCCCGCATCAGGACCAGCCAGGGCGATCCCGGCATGCGGGCCCATATCTCGACCCCGCATGGCAAGGTCACACTGTGATCCGCGACGCAAACGCCGAAGATGCCCCCGCTATCGGCGCGATCTGGAATCCTGTTGTCCGCGACACCGCGATCACATTCTGGCCGACCCCGCGCAGCGACGCCGATATTCGCGATTACATGGCCGCCAGGCAAAGCGCCGGGCATGGCTGTTTCGTCTGGGTCGAGAACGACCGGGTTCTGGGGTTCGCGGCCTATGGCCAGTTCCGCAATGGCGGCGGATATGCCCACTCGATGGAACATACGATCTATACCGCCGAAGCTGCGCGCGGGCGCGGGCTTGGCGGCGCGTTGCTGAAACAGGTGGAAGATCACGCGCAAGCGCGGGGCGCGCGCCTGATGATAGGTGGCGTGACCGGATCGAATACCGCGTCGATCGCCTTTCACCGGCGCCATGGCTATGGCGAATGGGGCCGCATCCCCGACGCCGGATTCAAGTTCGGGCAATGGCACGACCTTGTGCTGATGGGTAAGCATCTGGTGCCATGACGCCCGACTTCGCCCTGTTCGCCTGTCTTGCTGCCGGTGCTTGCCTGGCGTCACTTTACCTGTGCCGCGGCGCCGCAGCAGAAGTGCCGGCACCGGCTGCGGTTTTCGCCAAGACCTGCTCGGTTGTCCTTCTGTCATTGGGCGGGCTTCTCGCCGCGGCGCCCTTGCACGTCACCGTCGGGCTCGCCCTGTGCGCCTTGGGCGATTACCTGATCACGCGGCGCGGTAATCACACGCTGGAATATGCGATTGCGGCCTTTGCGCTTGGGCATCTGAGCTATGCCGACTGGATGTATACGTCCGAGAATGCCATGCGGATCTTGTGGGTGCTACCGCTGGTCGCGCTTGCGATTTCGACCGAATTCTGGCTGTTGCCACGCACATTCGCGCTGAAGTTCGGGGTGAGGATCTATATCTGGATCATCACGTTCATGGCTGCACGCGCGTTGACCCTGCCATACGAAAATCGGCTTGCCATAATTGGTGCTGCGCTGTTCGTCATTTCTGACCTGCTGCTGGCGCTGCGACTATTCGTCGCCCGCGATCCGGGGCGGCAGCGCCTGCTTTCGCTGCTGCTTTGGCCTGCGTACTGGCTTGGGCAGGCACTGATCCTTCTGGGCAGTCTCGGCTATCCCTAGCGCCCGCAGAAAAATCCAGTTAGCATCTGCAGCATGCTGGATGCCAACGCCGCCCCTGCCCCAGAACTTCCCCGACCGCGCAGCTTCTGGCGGCGCATTGCGGATCGCATGGCGGTATTTCTGGGCGCGCAACGCCCGTCCACGCCGCCTGAAAAATCCGTAGCTTTCACCATTGCCGTGATTGCACTTGGCGCGAAGCTGGCCAAGGCCGATGGCCGCGTGGATCGGGCCGAGGTTGCCGCCTTCCGCCGCGTCTTCACGATCCCCCGGAGTGAGGAGAAAAACGCCGGCCGTGTGTTTGACCTCGCTCGCCAGCATTCCGCCGGCTACGACGCATGGGCACGACGGATCGCAAAGATGTTTCCGCCCGCTGACCCGGTGCTGGAAAATGTCGTCGAAGGGCTTGTCATCGTGGCGACCGCCGATGGCGCCATGCACACGGCAGAGCGCGAAATGCTTGAAGAGATTGCCGACATCTTCGGGATTTCGCCAGAGGCCGCAACCATGATCATGGAGCGTCATGACCCGTCGGCCACATGTGCGCCCAGCAAGATCCTTGGCATAGCGCCCGACGCCACGCTTGAAGAAGCGCGGCTGCGATGGCGTGCGCTGATCCGAGAAAACCATCCCGACCTCGCAATCGCTGCAGGGCTGCCCAAGGAAGCGATCCGACTGGCAGAAGCGCGCACACGTGCGATCAACGATGCATGGCAGCGTTTTCGTCAGGGTCGTCAGCCCGGTCGCGCGTAATTGGTGGAACCGCGCCGCTTTCGTGCCCGTTGGTTTGCAAACCGATGAAGGGAAGCTTCGCCATGATCATGAAACCCCTTGCAGGACTGTTGATTTCGGCGGCAATCGCGCTGCCCGGCTTGGCGCAGGACTGGCAGATGCCACGTGCCGATGATCCATCGACCAGTCAGGCACCAGGCAATTCCGACGACCCGCTTGGCGATCTGGAATCCGAACTCGACGGCGCAATGAACCAGCTGTTCAACCGCTTGCAACCGCATTTGAATGCGCTTGGCGACGAGTTGGCGGATACGATGAACGATTTTGCCCCGGCGTTGAACGAAATCTCGGGATTGATCGACGATATGGGCAATTACGAACGGCCCGAGCGACTGGAAAATGGTGACATCATCATCCGCCGCCGCGCCGACGCCCCCCCGCCCCCACCACTGGAAGAACTGCAGCGCCTGCTTCCGGGCGATGAGGCAACGCCGAACCGGGACGATCCCCTGCGTCCGCTTGATCCGTGGCGCAGGCCGCGCGACAGTCAGGACGGTCAGGCCGGGGCCGCCCCGCAGACCGAACTGTGACCAGAGCGCAGGCATGAAAAAGGGCGGCCATGCCGCCCTTTGTGATTTCCGTCTACCAACTGTCAGCGCAGAATCATCACACTGATCGGAGAGTGGCGCACGACCCGGTCGGCCTGACTGCCGACACGAAAGGTGCGCATCTCGTCAGGGGCGCGTGATGCCATGACGATCAGGTCAGCGCCGACCTTGTCAGCCATTTCCAGCACGGTCTCGGTCACGTGACCATGGCCGACATGCGACTTGATGCGCTTGTCCCCCGGCAGTTCCCGCTCGATCAGTTCGCCGAGGCTTGCCTTCATCCCGGCAAGCGCCTTCTTCTCGTATCCGCGCGGCAGATAGCTGGCGACCCATGCATTGCCGACATCGTGCACAATGCCCAGGACGTGCAGTTCACCGCCGTCGTTCAGCAGCTGCATGGCCACCGGTATCGCCTTTTTCCAGCTGGCATCATGCTGGACGTCAATGGGCAGTAGGATCGAGTTATACATGCTCCACTCCTTTCTCAGGCTGCTGCGGCGCGCGTGACGGGGCTGGCATCGCCGGGTCCGATCCGGCGCCGCTGCATCCAGACCACAAGCGCCAGAAGCAAGAAGGCTGGAACGTACATCCAGTATTTGGACGGCGCTTCAGCGGGCGCGCGCACCAGCAGGACCGTCTGATCCCAATCGAGACCAGCCTTTGCCGCCGGGCTGTCGAGCGTGACGTTGTCGATCATCAGGGCATCGCCGTTCTGCAGTGTCTCGATCCCAAGTGCGGCCAGCCGTTCTTCACCGGTCGCGCCAGGAGGCACCTCCATCTGTGCGCGGAACTCGCGCGGATCTCCGACCTCATCCAGTCCGGAAATGACCAGACGGAACGGTTCTCCGACGGGTGCTTCGCCCAGGGCTTGCACCAGTTCGGCCGGCGGGCGGTCGTCCCAGGGCGGCGCGATCATGTCCATCCAGAAGCCCGGACGGAAGATGGTGAAAGCAACCAGAAGCAGAAGGACCGTTTCGACGATATTGCTGCGTGTCAGGAACCAGCCCTGCGTGGCAGCTGCGAACAACAACATGGCGACGGTCGCGGTGACGAAGACGAATACCCCATGCATCCAACCGACATCGATCAACAACAGGTCGGTGTTGAAGATGAACAGGAAGGGCAGCGCCGCGGTGCGCAGGCTGTAGAAGAACGCCACGACACCAGTCTTGATCGGATCGCCACCTGACACGGCGGCAGCGGCGAAGGATGCAAGCCCGACAGGCGGCGTCACATCGGCCATGATGCCGAAATAGAAGACGAACAGATGAACCGCGATCAACGGCACGATCAGCCCGTTCTGCTGCCCAAGCGTCACGATCACCGGCGCCAGCAGCGCTGACACGACAATATAGTTCGCCGTGGTTGGCAGGCCCATACCCAGGATCAGCGACAGGATTGCGGTCAGGAACAGGATCGCCAGCAGATTGCCGCCCGACAGAACCTCGACCACATCCGCCAGCGCGGAACCGACACCGGTCTGGCTGACGGCCCCCACGATGATGCCGGCGGTCGCGGTGGCGATGCCGATGCCGATCATGTTGCGCGCGCCCGAGATCATGCCGTCGATCAGATCCGAAACACCCGCCATGAAGCTGCGTCCAAAGGTGGCGTTTCCGCTATAGTCCTGCCCGCGCATCATCATCATGAGCGGTCGCTGCGTCAGCAGGATGAAGATCATGAATGCTGTTGCCCAGAAAGCGGACAGGCCGGGCGACAGGCGGTCGACCATCAGCGCCCACACAAGCACGACGACCGGCAGGATATAGTACAGGCCGGAACGCACCGTCGGGCCGGGCAAAGGAAGCTCCTTCACCTCGGCATTGGGATCGTCCAGCTTCAAAGGCTCCTCTCGCGAGCCGACCCACAGCAGCGCCACGTAGGCCGCGAACAGAAGCCCGAAGATGACATAGTTGGCGTTGGCGCCAAAGGTCGGACGAATCCAGCCCATGCCGTAATAGACCAGCATCGACAGGATGCAGATGGCCATCACGCCAAAGACAAACCCCACGATGCGACGCATTAGCGGACCCGGCTCATAGGCGCGCGGAAGGCCCTTCATGCCGGTCTTCATCGCCTCCAGATGGACGATATAGACAAGGGCGATATAGGAAATGGTCGCCGGAATGACGGCCGCCTTCACCACGTCGAAATAGGGGATGCCGACATATTCGACCATCAGGAAGGCCGCAGCACCCATGACCGGCGGCATGATCTGCCCGTTGACCGAGGATGCGACCTCGACCGCGCCTGCCTTTTCGGAACTGAAGCCCACCTTCTTCATCAGCGGAATGGTAAACGTGCCGGTGGTCACGACGTTGGCGATCGATGAGCCGGAGATCAGACCGGTCATGGCCGAACTGACAACAGCAGCTTTCGCAGGTCCGCCGCGCATATGTCCCATGAGAGAGAAAGCGACCTGAATGAAGTAGTTCCCCGCGCCTGCCTTATCCAGCAGCGCGCCGAAAAGGACGAACAGGAAAACAAACTTCGTCGAAACGCCAAGCGCGATACCGAAAACACCTTGCGTGGTGATCCATTGGTGGTTCGCGACCTCGGCCAGCGAATTTCCCTTATGGGCGATCAGCGCGGGCATGTATGGCCCGAGGAAGGTATAGACAAGAAACAGCGACGCTACGATCATCAATGCCGGGCCAAGCGCGCGGCGCGTCGCCTCCAGCAGCAGCAGGATACCGGCCACAGCGACGACCAGATCCAGTGTGATCGGGGCACCGACGCGCGTGCTGATCTGCGCATAGTTGAAATAGATGTAAAGCGAAGTGGCAGCGCCAGCCAGCGCCATCGCCCATTCCCAGGGCGGCACCCAGTTTTTCGGGCTGCCAAGCAAAATCGCGGCCACGACGGCCGCACCAAGCAGCGCGATCCACCAGGCAGAGCCGGCCGGTCCGCCGTTGATGAACAGCAGCGTCAGCAGAACCGGAACCGCCACCGCCAGGACCAGCTGGAAGGGAGAGCGAACGGCCGGATAGGCGAGATAGGCCAGCAGCATCGCGAAGGCGAGATGGAACGAACGCTGCTCGGTCTCGCCCAGGATGCCGAACTCGAACATGAACGGCAGCGGCGATGCGATCCAAAGCTGGAACACCGACCAGCAAAGCGCCACGATCAGGATTGTCCTGCCGACCCAACCAGCCGGCGTTCGCGCCCCCGTGTCGGACGACGCGACCAGCTCATCCAGTTCGGACTGGCTTAACCCAGCCGCGCCAGACGCCTCGTTTTCGACCGCAGCCGCCTCCATCTGATCGCGGTCACGCGTCCGGGCGTCCGCCCTGCCCCCCGTGCCACGTCCTGGATCGTCATCACTGTTCATGTTCAAATCCCTGATCTTGTCCGGTTTTGCCCGGCGTCCTGTTCGCTATGTTCTTAGACTGTCATAAAAAAGCGGCCCCGCTGCAAGAGCGGAGCCGCATTTCATGTATTCCAGACACTGGAAAAGTTGCGATTCAGATTACTGAATCCAGCCCTGCTCTTTGAAGTATTTCTCGGCGCCGGGGTGCAGCGGGGCAGAGTTGCCTTCGCTGATCATCGACTCGGGCTCAAGATTGGCGAAAGCCGGGTGCAGGCCCTTGAAACGGTCGAAGTTGTCGAAAACCGCCTTGACGACTTCATAAACGATCTCGTCCGGCACATCGGCCGAGGTCACGAACGTGGCCTTCACACCGAACGTGTTCACGTCATTGTCGGTGCCGGCATACATGCCGCCCGGAATGACCGCCTTGGCGTAATAGGGATTTTCCTCGACCAGCTTGTCGATTTCAGGCCCTTCGACCGGCACCAGGTTGGCCGCGATGGTGGACGTGGCTTCCTGGATCGAGCCGTTCGGATGACCGGCAGTGTAGATGATCGCATCAACGTTGTTGTCGCCCAAAGCGGCAGACTGCTCGCTGGGTTGAAGCTGCGATGCCAGCGAGAAATCGTCCATCGTCCAGCCCTTGGCATCCAGCACGACCTGCATGGTCGCCAGCTGGCCTGAACCCGGGCTGCCGACGTTCACGCGCTTGCCGCGCAGATCGTCAAAGCTCGCGACATTGGCGTCCTGGCGGGCAACGACGGTGAACGGCTCGGGATAGACCGAAAAGACCGAGCGCAGCTTTTCAACCTTCTTGTCGCCTTCGAATTCCGGCGAGGTCCCGTTATAGGCGTGATACTGAATGTCGGATTGCGCGATACCCATCGTCATATCGCCGGCCTTGATGGCGTTCACGTTGGCAACAGACGCACCGGTCGAGGGCGCTGTGCACTTGATACCGGTGTTCGCGGTGTCGCGGTTCACCAGCCGGCAGATCGACTGGCCGACGACGTAATAAACGCCCGTCTGGCCACCGGTGCCGATGGTGATGAAGGTTTCTTCCTGCGCGCTGGCTGTGCCGGCGATGGTGGCGAATGCGAATGCCGCTGTCACGGTCTTGACGAAATTCATTTCGTTCTCCCCTGTTGGTCAGATAGGCAGAGCGTCCGATATCTGGACGGAAAGTGCAACAGGGGACTGTGACCTGGCGTATCAGTTCGATTGCCTGCCGATCACGCCTGCCCTGTGCGCTGATCGCCGTAAAGCGCATTCGCCCGAGCCTCGAATGCGCGGACGATTCGGCCCATGGCTTCGTCGAATACGACACCGATCAGCTTGCCCAGAATCGCGTTCTTGAATTCGAAATCGACGAAGAAATCCACCTCGCAGCCGCCTTCGGGCAGGTCGCGGAAGGTCCAGCCCGAATGCAGATAGCGAAACGGACCGTCCAGGTAATCAGTGTCGATCTTCATCTTTTCAGGCCAAAGGGTGACCCGGCTGCCAAAACGTTCCCGAAAGACCTTGAAGGAAATCACCAGATCGGCCTCGATCACCTCGGACCCGTCCGGCATCGTCTGGCGCGACCTGATGCGGGCGGCGCTGTTCCACGGAAGGAATTCGGGATAGCGTTCGACATCGGCAACCAGATCATACATCTGATGGGCCGAGTAGGGCAGTTTGCGGGTTTCGGAACGTTTCGGCAATTCAGATCCGGAGTTGATGGGGCGCGGCAGAAATAACCGAAGGTAGCACGATGAACAACATGACTTGGCTGATCCGGGCGTCGAGATGGGCACGAAAGCCGCCAAGTATGAAGATGGTCAAGCTGGTCTTTGCGATCCTGGCCGCCGGCCTGATCCTTCTGGCGTTGGAAAAGCTGGGCTGGTGGCCAGAATGGGCGACGATGGAAAAGGATCGGGGGCCCCGCCTGCCGCGCTGATTGGTCGCGGGCCAGGCGGGGCGTTCAGCGACTAAAGTCCAGCCTCTGAAAAGGTGTCGCAGGACGACAGTTGCCCGCCTTCATAGCCGCGCATGAACCATTTCTGCCGATCAGCAGATGAGCCATGCGTGAATGCGTCAGGGACGACCGCGCGACCGGCACTTTCCATCAGCGCGTCGTCGCCCACGGCGGCAGCAGCGTCCATCGCCTCGGTGATATCTTCACCGGTGATGGACAGGTCCCGCGCAGAGCCGCGCGCCCACATGCCGGCGAAACAATCCGCCTGCAATTCGGTCAGCACGGAAAGATAGTTCGAATCTTCCTGGCTGGACTGCTGACGCGCCTGGGTGACCTTCGGCAAGATGCCAAGCTGGTTCTGGACATGGTGGCCGACCTCGTGGGCGATCACATAGGCCGCGGCAAGATCGCCGCCCGCGCCCATGCGGCTGTCCATGACTTTGAAAAAGTCGGTGTCCAGATAGATCTTCTGGTCCAGCGGGCAGTAGAACGGGCCCATCTGGGCCGATGCACCGCCGCAGCCCGACTGCGTACCGCCGGAATAAAGCACCATCTGCGGCTCGACATAGGCGCTGTTGGTGGCTGCGGGCACAACCTCGCCAAAGACGGTCTCCGTCTCGCGCAGCATGACGCCCGCGAATTCCCCCATCTGCTGTTCTTCCTCGGTCAGTTCACGCGGTTCGCCGGTTGTGGTCTGGCTTGTCTGCTGAACCAGGGGCGAGATGTCGATACCGAAGAAATATCCGAATGCCAGTACCGCCAGCATGCCGACCACGCCGATGCCGCCAGCACCGCTTGATCCCATCCTGCGCCGATCTTCGACATTGCGGCTGCCTTGCCGTCCGCGCCATTGCATGTGTTGCTTTCTCCCGCCAAATATTCCGCGCCAATCCGCCGGCGCCCTTGCTGTCGCAGTCATCAACCCTAAGCGGGCTTGACGGTTCCGGCAAGCCGCGCGAGATGGTTACAAATCAGGTCGGAGTGCGATGGATGTTTGATTGGGTTGTCTCGGTTATCGAGGCCTGGGGGTATCCGGGTGTTTTTCTGCTGATGCTGGCGGAAAACCTGTTTCCGCCCATTCCATCCGAAGTGATCATGCCGCTGGCGGGCTTTCTGGTCGGCGAAGGGCAGATGAACCTGATACTGACGATCGCCGCCGGCACCGCAGGCTCGGTCCTGGGAACGAGTTTCTGGTATTTCGTTGGCCGCATGTTCGGTGCAGAGCGGCTGAAACGATGGGCAGCACGCTGGGGGCGCGTACTGACGATGTCGCCGTCCGATATCGATGGCGCGGTGGGCTGGTTCGATCGTCACGGGGGGGCGGCCGTCTTTTTCGGGCGCATGCTGCCCGCGATCCGCACGTTGATTTCGGTTCCTGCAGGGATCGCCAGAATGGCCTTCAGCAAGTTCTTGCTGCTGACGATCGCCGGAAGCCTGATCTGGACGGTGCTTCTGACGGTTGCAGGCATGGTACTTCAGGACCGGTTCGAACTGGTTTCCGGCGTGATCGACCCGGTGTCCAAGGTGATCGTTGTCACGGTGATCGCGATCTATCTCTATCGCGTGATCCGCTGGAAACCGCATTGACACCGCCCGACTGGCGACGGACATTCCGCGCGCTTCGTTAAGGGACGGAAAAGACGATGATTTCAGCCAGACAACTTGCCATTCTTGCCGGCGCAGGATCGGCCGCGCTGCTTCTGGCGGCGCTGTTCTTCCAATGGCTGGGCTATGTCCCTTGCGAGTTGTGCATCCTGCAACGCTGGCCGCATCTGGCTGCAGCCATCATCGGCGCGTTGATCTTCTTCATCGACAGCCGCGTGCTGCGTTGGCTGGGTGTGCTGGCGGCAGGTCTGGCGACCGCCTTCGCGATCTTTCACGCCGGGGTAGAACTGGGCTGGTGGGAGGGTCCCGCCGCCTGCACGGGCGGACTTGGCGATATCGGCGCGATGTCGACACAGGACCTGATGGCACAGCTGCAAGCCGCCCCGGTGGTGCGTTGCGATCAGCCGCAATGGTACTTCCTCGGCCTTACCATGGCCGCCTGGAATGCCATCCTGTCGGCCGTGCTGACCGGGATGTGGCTGCGTTCGGCATTTGGGCGCGGCATCAACGCCTAGCGTCGTTGCACCCAAGCCCGCGTAGGTGCTATACCACGCCACAACAAGATATTGAGGCGTGAGACGTGGCAGATACCCCCGAAGACGAGTTGGAAACCGGTGCCGGAATCAACGGTGACGACGGCGAGGCACCGGCCCGCGAAGTCATGCACCACGACGGGCCGCAGATCGACATCACGGACGAGATGCGGTCAAGCTATCTCGACTATGCGATGTCGGTTATCGTCAGCCGCGCCATCCCCGATCTGCGCGACGGATTGAAGCCGGTTCACCGCCGCATTCTTTATGCGATGCACGAAACCGGCAACACACATGACAAGCCCTATCGCAAATCGGCCCGTCCGGTGGGCGACGTCATGGGTAAGTATCACCCCCATGGCGACGGTGCGATCTATGATGCGCTTGTGCGGATGGCGCAGGATTTTTCCATGTCGCTGCCGCTTCTGGACGGACAGGGCAACTTCGGGTCCATGGACGGCGACCCGCCGGCGGCGATGCGTTATACCGAAGTGCGCATGGCCAAGCCCGCGGACTATCTGCTGGCCGATATCGACAAGGAAACCGTCGATTTTCAGGACAACTATGACGGCAAGGACCGCGAGCCGACTGTGCTGCCGGCGCGCTTTCCCAATATGCTGGTCAACGGTGCAGGCGGCATCGCTGTCGGCATGGCCACGAATATTCCGCCCCACAATCTGGGCGAGGTCGTCGACGCCACGCTGGCTCTGATCGAAAATCCCGACCTGTCGGTCGAACGGTTGATGGAAATCGTGCCCGGTCCCGACTTTCCAACCGGCGCCACCATTCTGGGCCGTTCGGGCATCCGAAAGGCCTATCTGGAGGGTCGCGGTTCGGTCATTCTGCGGGCCAAGACGAAGATCGAGGAAGTCCGCAACGGTCGTTATGCGATCGTGATCGAGGAAATCCCCTATCAGGTCAACAAGGCCACGATGATCGAAAAGATCGCCGAACTTGCCAAGGAAAAGCGAATCGAGGGCATTGCCCACGTCCAGGACGAATCCGACCGCCACGGCGTCCGCGTCGTGGTCGAGTTGAAGCGCGATGCGACGGCCGAGGTCGTGCTGAACCAGCTGTTCCGCTTCACGCCGATGCAGACGACCTTCGGGGCAAACATGCTGGCGCTGAACGGCGGCCGTCCCGAACAGCTGACCCTTCGCGACTTCCTGACCTATTTCATTCAGTTCCGCGAAGAAGTCGTTGCGCGTCGCACGGCCTTCGAGTTGCGCAAGGCGCGCGAGCGCAGTCATATCCTGTGCGGTCTGGCCGTTGCGGTGTCGAACGTGGATGAGGTCGTGCAGACCATCCGGTCCTCGGCCGACGCGGCCGAGGCGCGCGAGCGTCTGATGGCACGCCGCTGGCCCGCGCATTCGATCCTTGAATACCTGAAGCTGATCGACGATCCGCGCCACCCGGTCAATGACGACGGCACCTATAACCTGTCTGAAACCCAGGCCCGCGCCATTCTGGATCTGCGCCTTCAGCGGTTGACGCAGTTGGGCGTGCAGGAAATCACGGCAGAATTGCAGACGCTGGCAGACGCGATCCGCGAATACCTGGCCATCCTCGCCAGCCGCGAGCGGATCATGGCCATCATCGCCGACGAACTGACCGAGGTGAAAACACTGTTCGCCGTGCCGCGTCGCACCGAGATCACCGACTGGTCCGGCGACATGGACGACGAGGATCTGATCGAGCGCGAGGATATGGTCGTCACCATCACCTCGGGCGGGTATATCAAGCGCACCGCACTTGCCGAATTCCGCGCCCAGAAACGCGGCGGCAAGGGCCTGTCGGGGATGGCGACCAAGGAAGATGATGTCGTCACCACGCTGTTCGTCGCAAATACGCATACGGAACTGTTGTTCTTCACCACCGACGGCATGGTCTACCGCCTGAAGACGTGGCGATTGCCGCTTGGCGGGCGGACCGCGCGCGGCAAGGCCCTGGTCAACACGCTGCCCATCGACAACGGCACCTCGATCGCGGCGCTGCTGCCGATGGATGCGCCCGAAGCGGAATGGGACAATTATCAGGTCATCTTTGCCACCGATGGCGGCGAAGTCCGCCGCAACGCCCTGTCCGATTTCACCAATATCAAATCGAACGGCAAAATCGCCATGAAGCTGCCGCAAGACACCCGTCTGATCGGTGTGCGACTGGCGACCGGCGATGACGACGTGATGCTGGTCACCGCCAAGGGGCGCGCGATCCGCTTTGCCGCGACTGATGTGCGCGTCTTCAAGGGGCGCGATTCGACCGGCGTTCGCGGTATCCGGCTGGGCAAGGACGATCATGTTGTCTCGATGTCCGTGATCCGCCATTTCGAGGCAGACCCGGCAGAACGCGCGGCCTATCTGAAGATGCGCCGTGCCGTTGCCGGTGCACTGGATGACGGTGCAGAGCCGGACGAGGACGAGGAGACCGTGGCCGAAACCGCGATCACCCAGGAACGCTATGCCGAGATGTCGGCCGCCGAAGACCTGATCCTGACCATCACCGCCAAGGGATCAGGCAAGATCAGTTCCAGCTTCGGCTATCCGCTGCGCGGGCGCGGCGGTCAGGGCGTGATGGCGATGGACAAGGGGCTGCGTGGCGGCGATCTGGTTGCCTCGTTCCCGGTCGAGGGCGATGACCAGATCATGCTGGCGACTTCGACCGGCCAGTCGATCCGGGTGCCGGTCGCGGGGATCAGTTTCCGGTCGCGTTCGGCAGGTGGGGTCAGGGTGTTCAACACCACGAATGGCGAAACAGTGGTTTCCGTTGCACGCATCGCCGATCAGGGTGAGGATGTCGTGGAAGATACCCCCGAATCCTGACCTCAAACCACCTGCTGAAGAGGATGAAGTTGGAGCAACAGAATCAACTGCTTCGCGATAGGCTGCAAACCGGCTTTCTGGGAATAATCGCCTTCGCATTGCTGATGTTTCTGTTGGTTCAGGCCCGGTTCATCCTGATCTGTCTGGCGATTGCGATCATCATCTTCTCGCTGACCTCGGACGCGATTGGCGCAATTGCGCGCCAGCGCGTGCCGAACTGGCTGGCGACGACCATCGCGCTTCTGCTGATCGCAGCGGGGCTTCTGTGGGCATCGGCGACCGTGGTCAGCCAGATCAATGAGGTCGTGACGACTGCAATTTCCTATGCCGAACAGTTTCAGGCCGCCCTGCCCTCGCTGCTGGAATGGCTTGGCCCCGAGGCGCAGCAGACCGTCGACACGTTCCTTCGCAATATCAACCTGACGGGCTGGATGCGAACCGCCGCGGGTGGTGCATCGAACCTGCTTTCGGCAGCGGTGCTTATCATCCTGTTCGTGGGCTTCATGTTCGCCGAACGCGTATGGTTTCCCCTGAAGATCGACAGCCTGTTGAGCGGCGACCGCGAAGCTGCCGGCCGCGTGCGCCAGATCATGACCTCGATCATGCGTCGGGTGAACCGTTATCTGATTGTGAAAACACTGGTCAGCGCGGCAACCGCGATCTGCGTCTTCGGCATTTTCAAGTTTGCCGGGCTGCCATTGGCAGGTGCGATTGCAATGCTGACGTTCATGCTGAACTTCCTGCCTTCTGTCGGGTCGATCATCGCCACGGTGATTGCCGTCGCCGTGGCCTATGTCCTGACCGCCGATATTGGCACGACACTGATCGTCGGCGCGGCCTGCACCGCTGTGCAGTTCGTCATCGGCAATGTCCTGGACCCGATGCTTCTGGGGCAGACGCTGCGGCTTTCCAGCTTCGGCATCATTCTGTCACTGGCCTTCTGGGGCGCGATCTGGGGCATTCCGGGGATGTTTCTGGCTGTGCCGATCATGGTCGCGATCATGATCGTCTGCGCCCATATTCCCTGGCTGCGCCCGGTGGCGGTCATGCTGTCGCGCGAAGGTCACCCCGACGACGGCATGACCGACGAATAGCAGATCAATCGCGGAAGTGTCTGCTTTCCTTGATCTGGTCCCAAGCCCAGACCACCTCGGCCAGACGGTCCTCGTCCGAGCGGTCGCCACCGTTCATGTCTGGATGAAGGACCTTCACCAGCGACTTGTATTGCTTGCGAATTTCCGCCTTGGTCCAGCCATCCTTGGCCTCGAGGATATCCAGCGCGCGGCGCTCTGTCGGGGGCAGCTTGCGGCGCAGCGATGCCTCGCGGACAGCAGGGTCTGTGCCATTGGCGCCCAAGATCTCCAGCGGGTCGTTGACGCCATGGCGCGCCCATGCCTGCTGTTCCTGGGTGGCCTTTCCGAAGGGCTTTGTCGGACGCTCCCACACGGTCGCGTTGTCCAGAAATTCCTGAAACTCTTCTTCGGACTGCCCCTGAAAATAGTTCCAGTTGAGATTGTATTCCCGCACATGGTCCTTGCAGAACCAGTAATACTCATCCAGTGCGCGCGGTGATTTGGGCGCCCGATACTGGCCCGCCTCATCACAGCCTTCCTTGTCGCAGACGCGGGTCGACGTCTCGAACGCACCAGTCATCCCGCGACGACCCTTCGAGCGGCGCTTCTTGTCGGTTTTTGCGGAAAGATCGAATCCGAAAGGGTCGTCGTGAGTCATGGAGATGCCTTGTTCTCGTCGGGGCCAACAGTCTAATCTATTCGCGACCGGATGAAAGGGGGGTGCGATGATTGCCGATCAGATGCGCGAAAGACTGCAAGACCTGTCGCCAACCAGGCTGGAGATCATTGACGAATCGGAACAGCATCGCGGCCATGCCGGCTGGCAGGACGGCGGACAGTCGCATTTCCGGGTCCGTATCGCCGCCCCTGCCCTGAACAGTCTCAGCCGGATCGAGCGGCATCGCCTGATCCACCGCACCCTTGGCGATATCGTGCCCCGTATCCACGCGCTTGCCATCGAAATCATCGCCTGAAAAATTGCATGGCCGCTTCTGCGACCAGCATTCAGACTGACAGATAATGATACACATCCGAAAAGCAAAAAACCGGGCATCGGCCCGGTTCTTGCATCTGAAAGCTGGAGCGGGCGATGAGATTCGAACTCACGACCCTAACCTTGGCAAGGTTATGCTCTACCCCTGAGCTACGCCCGCATCAGCTTCTGTCCGACCGCCTTGGCCGCCGGTGAGGGGTGATTTAGGTCAGGGCGCCGGGGTGCGCAAGGGGGAAAAGACACCCATGACCCAAATTTTTTCCGCTTGCGAATTGATGCCTGTTTTGCGCTGATCCGGAAAAAGGACACCCGATGCGCCCATCCGAGCACCTTGCCGAATTCGTCCGCAGCGCCCTTGAAGCAGGCCGCAGCCCCGCAGAAATCGACGCAGCCCTGCAAGATGCCGGCTGGTCCGAAAAGGAACGCGAAGATGCACTTCGCGGCTGGATCCGGTCTGACGGACTGCCGCCAGTGCCGCGACCCCGGCCGTATGTTTCGGCACGCGAGGCGCTTATCTATGGCCTTGTGTTCATCTCGCTTGGGGCGGTCGCGGTTCATCTTGTCGTCCTTGGGTTTCTGCTGACCGATATGCTGCTGCCTGAACAGGGCCAGAACCTGCGCTATGTCCGTGCCGGAATGCGGTGGCCGATTGCCGCGTTGATCGCCTTCACGCCGGTATTTCTGCTGCTGAACCGGGCGATCCAGCGCAAGAGCGCGGCCGATCAGGGTCGGCGCAGGTCGCTGGTGCGCAAATGGGTGGCCTCGGTCACGCTGCTGATCGCGACGGTCAGCCTGCTTGGCGATCTGGTGGTGACGCTGTTTTCCCTGCTGAACGGCGAGATGACGCTGCGATTCGCCATCAAGGCCGTGATCGTCGCGGTCGTCGCCGGACTGGTCTTCGCCTATTACCGCGACGAGTTGGACGAAGACACGGGCCCGGACGCAAAGGCGAATCAGCGCGGTCTTGCGGTCAGCGCGATCCTGGCCTGTGTGGCTGTTGCGGTGGTAGCCGGGCTGATGATCGGCGGCGGACCGATCCGTGCACGGCAGGAAAATCGCGACTCGGAACGGTATGGCGACCTGATGGCGATCAACCGGCATGTCGAGTGCCGCATTTCCGAGGTCGGACGAATACCGGATACACTGGAAAACAGCGAAATCTGCCCGGCCGATTTTCCGACGAATGACCCATATACCGGCGACGCTTACGCCTTCAGCCAGATTGACGACCGTCACTGGCGGGTCTGTGCCGACTTCGAACTGCCCGATCAGCTGGCTGAGACCGGCTATGGCACGCAGTTCGACGCTGAAGCTGGCTGTCTGATCGGCGAGTGGACGGCCGAGGACACCCAGGACGTCCAACCAATGGAGCAGTCCGATGCGGTGCCGTCAAACTGATCGGCTGGACGCCCCTGCCCGCACGGGCTAAGCCTCTGCCAGCAATTCAGGCAGCCGAGCAGGAGCCACCCCAATGGCCAAACGTGCGATCTTTCAGGAGGTCAACGAGGACACACCCCGCGCAACGCCCACCGGCGGCGGGCTGATAGATGCAGGTCCAAAAGGTGCGCGCCGCGCCATCCGGGCCTGGCTGATCGTAATCTTCGTCATGGTCGCCGCCATGATTGCGCTTGGCGGGGCCACGCGGTTGACCGGATCGGGACTGTCTATCGTCGAATGGAAGCCGGTGACGGGCGTCCTGCCGCCGATGGACGATGCCGCATGGCAGGCTGAATTCGACGCCTACAAGCAGATCCCGCAATATGCGCAGGAAAATGCAGATATGGATTTGGCGGGGTTCAAGCGCATCTATTGGTGGGAATGGTCGCATCGCCTGCTGGGCCGGCTGGTCGGTCTGGTCTGGGGGCTTGGCTTCCTGTTCTTCTGGGCCACGAAGCGCATCCCGAACGGCTGGACGCCGCGCCTGCTGGGGCTTGGCGTCCTGGGCGGTCTGCAGGGCGCAATCGGTTGGTGGATGGTCCATTCCGGCGTGGCAACAACGACGCTGACCTCGGTCGCCAGTTACCGGTTGGCGGTACATCTGGGCCTCGCCTTCGCGATTTTGGGGCTGATCGCCTGGTATGCGATGCAATTGTCACGGTCCGAGGCCGAGCTGCTGCGCGCCCGCCGCGCCGGAGAGGCCAAGCTGTTTTCCATGTCCACAGGCGTTATGCATCTGGCCTTTGTCCAGATCCTGATCGGCGCGCTTGTCGCCGGCATCGACGCTGGCCGCCAATATACCGGCTGGCCGACGATGGGCGGGGAATGGATCCCGGCCGCGATCTGGGACCCCGCCCTTGGCTGGCGCAACCTGTTCGAGAACCCCGCCCTTGTGCAGTTCGTGCATCGCATGGTCGGCTATCTGTTGGCGATCTTCGGTGTGGTGGTCTGGATGCGGGCGCGCCGCTCGCCCCATCCAGTGACGCGCGGGGCCTTCACGGCGATGATTGTCGCCTTGGCCCTGCAGGTCCTGCTGGGGATCATGAATGTGATCCACGCCTCGCCGATGCATCTGGCGCTGACCCACCAGCTTGGTGCGGTTCTGCTGTTCGTCCTGATCCTGCGGGCGCGCCATCATGCGCGCTATCCCTTTGAAACCTCGATTCGTGGAACGGTGAAATGAGCGATTTTGACGCCCTGACGGATTTCCAGCGTACGACCGAAGCGCTGTCTTCCGTGGCAGAACGCCTTGGATGGGATCAGGAAACGGTCATGCCGCGCGGCGCGACTGAACAGCGGGCCGAGGAAATGGCCGCAATGGAGGCGGTGCTGCATGAACGGCGCACCGATCCGCGCATCGGTGAATGGCTGGACGGGGCAGAATCCGAGGTCGAGGATGCCGAAGACGCGCGGATGCTGGAACTGATCGGGCGCGACTATCGCCGCCAGACCCGCATCCCGGCCAGACTGGCCACGGAACTGGCGCGCGCCACATCATTGGCGCAGGGGATCTGGGCCGAGGCGCGCAGCACCGAAGACGTCGCGGCCTTCCTGCCCACCCTGTCCGAAATCCTGATGCTGAAGCGCGAAGAGGCAACTGCAATTGCCGACGGCGGCGACGCCTATGACGCGCTTCTGGACGATTACGAACCCGGCGCCACGGCGGCAAGCATCGGCAATATCTTTGCCGAATTGCGCCCTCGTCTGGTGCAGTTGCGCGATGACGTGATGGGTGCGGACCGCCAGCCAACACAACTGGACGGGCAATTCCCGGCCGAGACGCAGCTGCGTCTTGCCCGGCAATGCGCCACCGCCTTCGGTTACGACTGGACGCGTGGGCGCATGGATCTTGCCGTGCATCCGTTCAGTTCGGGCCGCTGGCAGGACAGCCGGATCACCACGCGGGTGGTGACCGCCGACCCGTTCAATTGCCTTTACTCCACCATTCACGAGGTCGGGCATTCGAATTACGAACTGGGCATCGACAGCGATTACGCCTTCACGGCACTGGGCCGGGGGGTATCGCTTGGTGTCCACGAATCGCAGTCACGCATCAGCGAAAACCAGATCGGTCGGTCCCGCGCCTTCACCGGCTGGCTGTTCGACCGGATGTCCGATGCCTTCGATGGTCTGAATATCGGCAATGCCGACGACTTCTATGCCAGCGTGAATCGGGTGGCACCGGGTTATATCCGCACCGAATCCGATGAGGTCCAGTATAACCTGCACATCATGATGCGCTTCGATCTGGAACGCGACCTGATCGCGGGAAGGCTGGACGCCGCAGATCTGGAAGAGGCATGGAACGCCCGCTTCCTGAAGGACTTCGGCGTGGCCGTGGACAAGCCATCGAACGGGGTCTTGCAGGACGTGCATTGGTCGGTGGGCCTGTTCGGTTATTTCCCGACCTATGCACTTGGCAATGTCTACGCGGGCTGCCTGAACGAGGCGATGCGCGCGGCCCTGCCCGATCTGGACGAAGCACTTGCGGCTGGCGATGCGACCCCCGCAGTCGAGTGGCTGCGCGAGAATATTCACCGCCACGGCAGCCTGATCGCACCCGTGTCGCTGATCGAACAGGCCAGCGGTGCCCCCGTCTCGGCCGGGCCGCTGCTGGATTATCTGGAAGCGAAATTCGGCACCATCTACGGATTGTAGGGGCTAATCCGGGCGGTGCCCGCCCCATTGCCCCTGCGCAAAGACAAGCGGGCGCCCTTCGACCGTCTCGACATGTTCGACGCGGCCAATGACAAGCGTGTGGTCGCCAGCATCATGGGCGGCCTCCTGCACGCAATCAAAGCGGCTGAGCACGCCCGGGATATGGGCCACGCCCGCGGGCGAAAGCCGGTAGTCCAGACCTTCGAATTGCGCCCCGCCGCGCGTGAATCGGTCGGCCAGATGCTTCTGATCCTCGGCCAGCACATGCACGCTGAAACGCGGCGCGCGCGCGAAATTATCGTGCCGGCGCGAGAATTTGCCCGGCGACCACAGCACCAGTGGCGGTGCCAGCGACAGGGACGCAAAACTGTTCGCGGTCACGCCTTCCGGTCCGTTCGTCCCAGGGATCGTCACGACGGTCACACCGGTGGCGAAATTGCCAAGCGCGTCGCGAAATTCACGGGCATGGGCGTGATCGGGGGTGAAGCTGGTCATGGAACCTCGTGACCAATTGCCGCCTGATAAAGAATGAACCACTCCTCGCGATCCAGTTCGACGCGAAATGCCTCGGTCAGCGCCTCGATCCGTGACAAGGTATTCGTGCCCATGACCGGCAGGATGCCAGCCGGATGTGCCAGCAACCAGGCCACTGCCAGCGCCGCCATATCGCAGCCCTTGGCCGCAGCCATCTCGCGCAGGGTCGCAACCAGTTCGGGCTGCGCGCCGGCAAACAGCGACCCACCCGCCAGCGGCGACCAGGCCATCGGCACCATCCCCTGGCGCTGGATAAACGCCAACTCGCCATTGGCGAAGAAATCGGGCGCGCCAAGGGAAAGCTCGATCTGGTTGACCGCAAGCGGCTGCGACATCGCATCCTGCAACAGCTCGGTATCTGCGCGCAGGAAATTCGACACGCCGACCGCCAGCACCTTGCCCGATTCAACAAGCCGATCAAGCGCACGCCCGGTATCGCCTGCATCCATCATCGGGTCGGGGCGATGGATCAGCAACAGGTCGATCCGGTCGGTGCCCAGATCACGCAGGCTTTCCTCGACCGCCGCTGTGATATGCGCGCCAGACGTATCGTAATGTTTCACGCGTGCATCAGCATACCGACCAGCCGGCGCGACAATTCCGCATTTGCTGACGATCTCGACCCTGTCACGCAATCCCGGCACTGCCTTCAGCGCAGCACCCAGCAACGATTCTGCCGTATAGCCGCCATAGATATCGGCCTGATCCAGCGTCGTGATGCCCTGCGCCAGACACGCCTCGACCTTGGCCTGCACATGGCGGGGACTGGTGTCGGTGTCATCGGCCACGCGCCACATGCCGTAAGCCATTCGGCTTAGCATGACATCATCAGCAATCTGGATACGCTCCAACGCCATGACGCGCCTTTCCCTGCGGAAACTAATTCGGTCCTGCCGAAGACATACGACGCAGGTCAGGAAATTGCCACGCCCAGAAGCATCATCAAAAGGCGATGTTTATCCGATTGGCCGCAAATGCGTGCCAACTTGCAGCCGGTTGGCCACGCAACTTCGCCTCAGCGGCCCATGCGGCGCAGGTAAGTCCAGGTCGGCACGCGCGAATTGCGGGCGACTGACCAGCTTTCCGCGTCCCCCAGATAGGCAAAGCCGCAATTGGTCAGCACTCGGGCCGAGCCGGGATTGTCCTGAAAGACTTCTGCAAACAACGTCCGCGAATCGTGAGGGTTGACCGCGACCAGCCCCGACACGGCCTCGCTGGCGAAGCCGGTATTCCAGAATCCCGCACCAACCCAGAAGCCAAGTTCGGATCGATCATCTTCCAGCCGCGTCAGCGACACGACGCCAAGCACCTCTCCCAACCCATGAGCAGAGCCGTCGATGGCCCAGACATCCTCGTCCCGCTTCGGGTCCATTGCGCGGCTTACGAACGCCTCGGCAGCGCCTGGCGGCAGCGGATGAGGAATGGCACGCGTGCCCTCCGCCACACGGCGATCCGCGGTGTAATGGGCAATCAGCCCGACGTCGGACCGGCGCAGCGGTCGCAGCTCCAGCCGCTCGGTCGTAATGATCGGCTGTTGATTCGCCGGCAAGGCGGCGACCTGCGCGAGTGCTGTCATGATGTCTCCTCCAACAGGGGCGAAACGTCGCCCCAAAACGCGAAGGGGGACCGACTTTCGCCGATCCCCCTATCATTACCGGGTTAATATCGGCTTACTCGGCAGCCACTGCGTTGGCAGGCATCACCGAAATATAGGTGCGACCCTTCAGGCCCTTCTTGAAGGTCACTTCGCCGTCAGTCAGCGCGAACAGGGTATGATCGCGGCCCATGCCGACATTGGCGCCCGGCCACCAGGTGGTGCCGCGCTGGCGCACGATGATATTGCCGGCGATGGCGGCCTGACCACCATACAGCTTCACGCCAAGGCGGCGGCCAGCGGAGTCGCGGCCGTTACGGGACGAACCGCCTGCTTTTTTATGTGCCATGGTTTCAGTCCTTCTTGCCTTTGGCCAGATCCTTGGCCTGCTTGATCCATTCTTCCCGCTCGATGCGGCCATGGAACGACAGCTGTTCGTCCATGTATTCGACCTCGGCCTTTTTCCAGGCAGCGATCTGGTCGAAGTGGTAGACGCCGTTTTCGTGCAGCAGCTCTTCCAGTTTCGGACCCACACCCGAGATCAGTTTCAGGTCGTCCGCGCCACCCTCACGGGCCTCGGTCAGCAGGTTTGCGGGGCGCGTGCCTGCGGATTTCGGTGCTTCCTCAGCAGCTTCAGCGGCCTTTTTCGGGGCGGCTTTCTTCGGCGCTGCCTTCTTTTCCGCGGCGGGCTTGTCAGCCTTGTAGGCGGCACCGGCGGTGCGCGCGCCGATGGCGGCCATCACGCCCGATTTGTCGGCGCCTTTTTCCAGCACGTCGGTCACGCGCAACAGCGTCAGCTGCTGGCGGTGGCCACGGGTGCGCTGCGAGCTGTGCTTGCGGCGCCGTTTGATATAGCTGATGACCTTGTCGGCCTTGATCTGTTCGATCACTTCAGCCTGGACACCGGCGCCGTCAACCAGCGGTGCACCAACGGTCGAACCGACCATCAGGATCTCGTTGAACTGGACGGTGTCACCGGCATTGGCAGCCAATTTTTCCACGCGCAGCACGTCGCCCGCCTGAACGCGGTACTGTTTGCCGCCCGTCTTGAGAACTGCGAACATATGTCTTTCCTTCGTATCCCGCATCCTGCGGCCCCGGCATCGCCGGCGTTCGGGAAGATAATTCCCGCCTTCGGACAGCGCACCCCATATGGGTGTTGGTTCAAAATATAACGCCGGCCAAGGGCGGATGCCCTGCCGGTAGCGCGCATATGGGGGATTCGGGCCCTGAAGTCAAGCAAACTCCTGCTTGCCGGGTCAATTCTTGGCCGTCCCTCATGATGAATAACGCCAGCGATGCTTGAAACCCTGCCCGCACCTGATATCACAAGCGCGACTCTTTCTCAAAGGATGTAGCCATGGATTTCGAAGCCCTGCGCAAGGCTGACCCCGATCACTGGAACCTCGCCACCTCGATCCGGGTCCTGGCGATGGACGCGGTTCAGGCCGCCAATTCCGGCCATCCCGGTATGCCCATGGGCATGGCCGACGTGGCCACGGTCCTGTTTACCAAGCACCTGAAATTCGATGCCTCGGCGCCCAACTGGTTCGACCGTGACCGCTTCATCCTGTCGGCAGGCCATGGCTCGATGCTGCTTTATGCGCTGCTTTACCTGACCGGGTACGAGGACATGACCCTCGATCAGCTGAAGAATTTCCGCCAACTCGGGTCCAAGACGGCGGGCCACCCGGAATACGGGCATGCCGAAGGGATCGAAACGACAACCGGCCCGCTGGGTCAAGGTATCGCCAATTCCACGGGCTTCGCGATCGCCGAAGAGGCCGCCCGAGCCGAGTTCGGGGATGAGCTGTGCGACCACCGCACATGGGTCATCGCAGGCGACGGCTGCCTCATGGAAGGGATCAGCCAGGAAGCCATCGCGCTTGCCGGCGCCCAGCAACTGGGTAAGCTGATCGTGCTGTGGGACAACAACAACATCACGATCGATGGTCGTGTCAGCCTTGCCGACAAGACCAACCAGCACGAACGGTTCGAAGCGTCGGGTTGGCGCGTCCTGTCCTGCGACGGCCACGATGCCGCCGATATCGACCGCGCTCTGACGGCGGCAAAGGAATCGGATGGCCGCCCGACACTGGTCGATTGCAAGACCATCATCGGCTTTGGCGCGCCCAAGAAGCAGGACACTTCCGGCGTTCACGGCTCTCCGCTCGGGGCAGAGGAAATCGGTTCAGCCCGGCACAACTTCGGCTGGGAACACGCCGAGTTCATTATCCCTGACGACATCCTTGCCGAATGGCGCAAGGCAGGTCAGCGCGGGTCCGAAGATCGGGCCGCATGGCAGAAGCGGGTCGATGCACTGCCCGCCGATCAACGCGGTGAATTTGCCCGCCGGATCTCGAACGAGATCAGCCCGAAACTGGGACCGGCCATAGCCGCGCTGAAGGAACAGGCGCTGGCGTCGAAGCCCAAGGTCGCGACACGCAAAGCTTCGGAAATGGTGTTGGAGGTGATCAACCCGCAGCTGCCCGAAATGTTCGGCGGCTCTGCCGATCTGACCGGATCGAACCTGACCAAGACCGCCGATCTGGGCGATTTCAATGTCCAGAACCGGGGCGGGCGCTATATCCGCTTTGGTATCCGCGAACACGGCATGGCCGCTGCGATGAACGGCATCTTCCTGCATGGCGGCTTCCGCCCGTATGGTGGCACATTCCTGACGTTCACGGATTACGCCCGCGGCGGGATGCGCCTGTCGGCACTGATGGGAATCGCGCCCATCTATGTCATGACCCATGACAGCATCGGACTGGGTGAAGACGGCCCGACCCACCAGCCGGTGGAACACCTGGCCATCTGCCGTGCCACGCCAAACACGCTGATGATGCGGCCCTGCGATCTGATCGAGACCGCCGAGGCCTGGCAGATCGCGCTGGATACCACCGATGCGCCCACGGTCATGGCATTGTCACGCCAGAACCTGCCGCTGTTGCGCGAGACTGCGGCCGACAACCTGTCAGCCAAGGGTGCTTACGTCCTGCGCGAAGCTTCAGCCGAGCCACAGGTCATCCTGCTCGCCACCGGTTCGGAAGTCGAAATCGCCGTCAACGCGCGTGAGATTCTGGAAGCAAAGGGCAAGCCCACACGCGTCGTCTCTGTCCCCTGTATGGAACTGTTCCGTGCCCAGCCAGAGGCCTATCGGCGCGAGGTTCTGCCTGCGGGTCCGGTACGCGTGGCTGTCGAGGCAGGCGTGCGTCAGGGCTGGGATTGGCTGTTGATGGGAGAAGGTGGAGCGGACGAAAAGGCCGGATTCGTCGGCATGTCAGGCTTCGGTGCCTCTGGCCCGGCAGAACTTCTGTACAAGGAATTCGGGATCACCGCCGAAAACGTTGCCGAAGCGGCTGCAGGGCTTTTGTGATCACGGCCATCCGCCATAAGGAAAACGTGAAAAAGGGCCCGCAACGATCTGTTTTCGTTGCGGGCCCATCCTGCTGATGCGTCCTCTTCCAAGATCCTTCGCACTTTTCGGCCGCGCCCGTGACGGCCGGGCCCTGCCCCATGGCAATGATCAGACGCGCGGGATCACCTTCCTGCTGATGTCGGTCTTCGTCTTCACGTTGATGGACGCGACTGCCAAGTATCTGGGCGAATCCTATGCACCCGCGCAAGTCGTCTGGGCGCGGTTCATGGGCAACCTGGCGGTACTGGCGCTGTATTACCGGGCGCGCTTCTTTCCCAGCCTGCGCTCGCGCCAGCCAATGATCCAGTTTGGCCGCGCGCTGTGTCAACTGGCCTCGGTCTCGTTATTCTTCACGGCGCTGCAACATATCGGCATTGCCGAGGCGACGGCGATCATGGACATGAACCCGGTGCTGATCACGCTTGGCGCGGCGCTGTTTCTGGGCGAGCCGGTGGGTTGGCGGCGCATAGCCGGGATCGGCGCGGCGATGGTGGGCGCGATGATCATCATCCGGCCGGGCATGGGCGTCTTTGACGCCGCCGCAATCCTGCCGCTGATCGGCGCCTTCACCTATGCGGCGGGTGCGCTGCTGACCCGCGTTGTCCGCACGGATTCGCTGGCCACATCGCTTGTCTGGACGGTGCTGGTCGGCTCCATCGCCAGCAGCGCGGTGGTGCCGTTCTTCTGGCAACCGATCCAGGCCGAACATCTCTGGGCCTTTGTTGCCATCGGCGTCTTCGGGGCGGTGTCCCAGGCGCTGTTGATATATGCCTTTTCGCTGGCAGAGGCAGGGGCGATTGCGCCTTTCGGCTATACCGGGCTGGTCTGGGCGGCGCTTTGGGGCTGGCTGTTCTGGGGCGTCCTGCCCGACCGCTGGACCGTGCTTGGCGCGGCCATCATCGTGGCGGCGGGTCTTTATATCTGGTATCGCGAGTCCCGGCAGGCCCGAAGGGAGATGGCGGCGCATGGCCAAGGCCAGAACTGAAGACGATATCGAATGGACCGACCGACTAGCCAATGCCGCTTTTCTGGGCGTCATGGCGGTTGCGCGGCTGCTGCCCTATGCGCGCCGCATTCCGGTCGCTGGCTGGTTCTTCGCCCATCTGCTTGGTCCGATTGCTGGCTGGTCGCGCCGCGCACGTGAAAATCTGGCACTCGCCATGCCGGAGCTTACGCCCGAAGACCGCAAGCGCATCGCGCGCGAGGTGCTGAACAATGCCGGTCGTTCCATGGCCGAGATCTATTCGGGAGAGGAATTTACCGCCCGCATCCGCGAAACCGATCCGCTGACCGGTCCCGGCCTGGCCGCGCTGGAGGAGGCGGCCGCGCAAGACAGGCCCGTCATTCTCGCCTGCGCACATTTCGGCAATTACGATGCGATGCGCGCGGCGCTGGCAGCGCGTGAATGGCCGGTCGGCGCGCTGTATCGGCCGATGAACAACCCCGCCTTCAACGCCCATTACATCCCCGCCATGCGCGCCATCGCTGAACCGATCTTCCCACGCGGCAGGTCCGGCTTTGCGGCGATGCTGAAATTCCTGCGCGGCGGCGGAATGCTGGCGCTTGGCTTTGACCAGTTCGTCCATGACGGCGCACGTCTGCGGTTTTTCGGTCTTACCTCGCGGACGGTGCTGACACCGGCAGAACTGACATTGCGCTACGACGCCCTGTTGGTGCCGATCAATGGTATTCGCCAGCCGGATGGCCTGCACTTCTCGGTCGAGGTCGGCGCACCCATCGCCCACACCACCCCCGAGGAGATGATGCAGGCGCTGAACGATGAACTTGAGCGTCAGATCCGGGAACGGCCCGGCCAATGGTTCTGGGTCCATCGGCGCTGGAAAAAACGCGACAGCTGATGCTTACTGCAGCACCATCCCTTCGGGCCACCGGATCGAGCTTGCCAGCGTGATTTCCCGTTTCTCACCACCTGCAAGCGGCAGTTCCCACACCAGAATTCCGCGTTCTCCTTCGGGATCGGTTTCCGTCGGCTCAACCGAGGCGGTCCAGTTGATCTGAAGATCTTCCTGTTCGGATACCGGCACCTGATCGATCAGGCGCAGATCGTAATCACGTCCGGTCAGGTTATGCGCCGAAAGAAACACCGTCTCCTCCAGTGCATTGTTGCGCCGGATCATTCCGCGCTCACCCTCGGCACGCTGTGGAGTCCGGCGCTCCAGCACAATGCCGTCGATGGCGCCGAAACCCAGCGTCATCTCTTTTCCGGACGGGATCAGCGGTAATTGCGTCATGCCCACCATGCCACCATCGGCATAAATCGTCGCCTGTCCCGGCAGGATCACTTCGTCGAGGGTATTGGTTGTGTCGACCACAAGATAGGCCGAACTGTCGCGTGCCGGCACTGCCTCGGCAACCAGCGCGTCAACGGGCAACGGGGCCTGACCCAGCGAAAGGCGCAACTCGTCAGCGCCACTGCGCAGATCCACGGGTGTCGCGTAATCGTAGACGACGACGCTACCGTGATAAGCAAGCGTCGGTGCTGATTGGACACGCAAAAGCCCCCGTTCTGCGGCTGGACTTGCGCCCAGGGTGGATTCAACTGTCGCGGGGGATGCCCGTACCGGCTCTGCCACGGCGTCAGCATAACCCGCCTCCGGGTCGTAAAAACGCAGCACCCTGGTCGAAAGCTCAGCCGGGGCGGATTGCCCGCTGGGACGCGCGGTGGACAGCGTCAGGCGCACCCCTGTCCAGTCCTCGCCCGTCCATTGACTGACCATCAATCCGCGATCCAGCGACAGGGTCCTGTCTTCCTCGGCCAGACGCAGGTCATAAACCGGGCGCCAACCCGCTTCGGCAGAGACAGAGATCAGTTCGATCTCTGCCGGGGCGCCCTGACTTTCGACATTCAGCACCAACGCGACCTGCCCCTCGGCCGGGTTTTCCAGCGCCTCAAGCCGCCGCCTTGCCGCATCCAGCGCCCGCTGATCCTGCGCGCGTCCCTGCGCGGCAGCCTGCGCGCGGGTTTCGGCGTCGACCGCATTGCGTCGGGCCTGCAGCACGCGCGCCTCGACGAAGTCGGTCAAGGCAGCCACGTCCCCGGTTGCCGCCCCGTCCGACGTCGCGAGCCATTTCAGATAGGTCACCATGTCCTCGGCCGCGACGATTTCGGCGCGCAGCGCCTCTACCTCTGCGTCGCGGTCGCGCATTTCACGCTCCAGCCGGAAAACCTCGTCTCGGGCCGCCGTGACTTCGGCACGGTCGGTCACAGCTTCGGGCAGCGCCCGCGCCGTCTGCAGGCTGAACGCACCCAAGGTCACGCCCTTCGCATTCACGCGCAGCGAATTCGGATCGGTGCCGGCAGGCAGACCCGGAATGACGATCTGATGGACACCGTCGGGCACGTCCTGCGCAGCGACGCGCGTTACAGACGCGCCTTGCGGATAAAGCGTGACCGCGACGGGCGCGGCCGTCATTTCGATCACGTCAGACAGGGCCGGGCCGGCGGCAATAAAAATGGCCGTACACAACAAATAACGCATGATATCCCCCATTAACTCCCCGATCATCGGGCAAGTTGGGGCAATCTGGCAAGTTCATTCGCGCGGGCGCGGGGCGGTGCCGACAAACCGCCCCTGCCCCGGCTTTCAGCTTTTCGGCGCGTCGCGCGTCGTGTCGGCACCCGCGCTTGATGAAGGCCCTTGGCTATCCTCTGCGCCATCGGGTTGCGATCCCTCACCGTCGCCTTTGCGGACGGCCTTTGCCTCGGCGCGGGCCTGCTCTCGCTGTTTGGACGTTTCTTCCGCTTCGCGCCGGATTTTCTCGGCCATCTCGGGCGGCATCATCGACACGATGCGCATCCCGGCCTTGTGCGTCAGTTCTTCATCCCGGCGCAGCAGGCGCACACTTCCGTCCTGAACGACCGCAAGCGGAATCGCGCCCTCGCGTGCGCGCTGCCAGTCTTCAAGCGTATACTCCTCTGTCAGGCGCGTGGTGCGGAATATCCAGCCGTCGGCCAGCAATTCCAGATATTGCGCCAGGGTGCGTCCCCCGGAGAGCGCCTGGCCGCCCAACTGGTTGGGCAGTGCATGACGGGCCTGATCCTCTTTCACGCGCGAGATCTGCCAGATCGAATCACGTCCGAATTCCGGTGCAAGGTCCGTCGCCACCAGAGTGTTATAGGCGTCATTATCCGATGCCGCGAAGATCGTGGAGAAGCTGATGAACTCGACCCCGTGATCAGCCGCCTCGGACAGGATGTCACCGTAATAGGTGGGCAGCCCTTCCTCTCTGGCAGAGCGCAGCTGGCTGCGGTTCGGGTCGGTCACCAACACGTTCACGTCGGCATTGCGAAGCGCCTTTCCAAGCCCCGTCGTAAAGGTCGAGCCGCCGACGATGATCATGCCGGGCGTCTCGGACGAGGTCAGGCCCAGCTTGGTCGCCAGCGGCTTGAGCGTGAAACCGTGCAGCACGACGGTCGTCATCACCAACACAAAAGCCAAAGGCTGCAGGACAGCCCCATCGGCCACCCCCTCATCCACAAGACGCTGCGCGAAAATGCCGGAAATCGCCAGAAGCACGACACCGCGCGGACCTGTAAAGGCAACCAGAAGGCGCTCGTTCATGGGAATCGCGGTTCCCAGAAGCGAAAGCAGCACCGTCGCCGGGCGCACCAGCAGCACCACCGCCAGGATGAACGTCGCGGACCGCCAGTTCAGCATTTCCAGCGTCCGAAGATCAACATTGGCCGCCAACAGTATGAATACGCCGGACAAAAGAAGCGTGGTGGCCTGTTCCTTGAAACGGTAGATCTCGGAGTAGGATGGCAGGTTGGCGTTGGCGATGATCAGGCCCATGACCGTCACTGCCAACAGGCCGGATTCGTGCAGCAGCGCATCGGAAACAGCGAAGACAGCCAGGACAAGCACGAACAGCATCGGCACTTTCATGTATTCCGGCAGCAACGAGCGGCGGAATGCCGTGACCACCAGCATCGCGGCACCAAAGCCCACCAGCATGGCGAATGCGATTCCGGAAACGACTGTCCAGACAGCGTTCGCCGGGCTCAACTGCTGTTGAACGACCATGACGACGACAAGCGCCACAACCGCAACCAGGGCCCCAAGTGCGTCGTTGACGATCGCTTCCCATTGCAGAAGCTGTGCGGGGCGATTGTGCAGCTTGGCAGCGCGCAGCAAAGGCGCGATGACGGTCGGTCCGGTCACGATCATCACACCGCCGAACACGACCGAGGTCTGCCAGCTTAGACCCGCAATATAGGTCAACGCCAGTGACGACAGAAGCCATCCCAGCGGCGCGCCCAGGATCACCAACCGGCGAACCCCCGGCGCCGCGCCTTCCAGCTGCTTGAAATTCAGCGTCAGGCCGCCTTCAAACAGGATGACCGCAACAGCAAGCGAGATCATCGGCGAAACCAGCGGACCGATATCACGCGACGGCACGAGAATTCCCGTCAACGGACCCAGGACCAGCCCCGCAAGCAACATCATCACGATACCCGGCAATCGGAATCGCCAGGCAAGCCATTGCGCGCCCACGCCAACGACGCCGACAAGCGCAAAAGCCTCGACCGGGGTAAGGCCGCCTTCGGGGGAAACTGTCATGTCACATCCTTCAACCAATCACCTGCAAACAGGTACCAATATGATTCTGTTCCGCAACCTTTTGCGCAGTCGGCGATTTTCTTGATAAGATTGACGAGTAAGCCTTATTCGGCTAGGGCAATTCGCGTTCGCATCCGGCGAACGAACGAGGGGCGTGGAACGGCGTCCCATTTTTTTCATCTGCGCAACATGCGCGGCAAATGGACGCAAATGACCAAATTTTCTGATCTGAAGCTCGACCCCAAGGTCCTCAAGGCTGTCGCCGAAGCCGGTTATGACAACCCGACACCGATTCAGGCGGGTGCCATTCCGCCCGCGCTGGAAGGCCGCGATGTGTTGGGCATCGCCCAGACCGGCACGGGAAAGACCGCCAGCTTCACACTGCCGATGATCACGCGCCTGTCTCGCGGCCGCGCGCGGGCGCGCATGCCGCGCAGTCTGGTGCTGTGTCCGACGCGTGAACTGGCCGCACAGGTGGCCGAGAACTTTGACATTTATGCGAAATATACCCGCCTGACCAAGGCACTGCTGATTGGCGGCGTCAGCTTTGGCGAACAGGACAAGCTGATCGACCGCGGCGTCGACGTGCTGATCGCCACGCCCGGCCGCCTTCTGGATCATTTCGAACGCGGCAAGCTGCTGCTGACCGGCGTCGAGGTGATGGTCGTGGACGAGGCCGACCGGATGCTGGATATGGGCTTCATTCCCGACATCGAACGCATCTTCCAGCTGACACCGTTCACCCGTCAGACGCTGTTCTTCAGCGCCACGATGGCCCCCGAGATCGAGCGGATCACCAACACCTTCCTGCACACGCCGGAACGGATCGAGGTTGCCCGTCAGGCCACGACCTCGGAAACGATCACCCAAAAGCTGGTTGAGATCACGCCGACCCGCAAGGACCAGACCGCCAAGCAAAAACGCGAACTGCTGCGCGCTCTGATCGAATCAGAAGGCGATGCGTTGAAGAACGCGATCATCTTCTGCAACCGCAAGACTGAAGTAGATATCGTCGCCAAGTCATTGAAAGCGCACGGACTTGATGCCGCACCGATCCATGGCGACCTGGACCAGTCGCAGCGGATGCGGACACTTGATGCCTTTCGCGACGGGTCTCTTCGCTTCCTTGTGGCGTCAGACGTCGCGGCGCGTGGTCTGGACATTCCGGCCGTTAGCCATGTCTTCAATTTCGACCTTCCCAGCCATGCCGAGGATTACGTCCACCGCATCGGACGCACTGGTCGCGCAGGACGTCAGGGCACGGCCTATTCCATCGCCACACCGGCGGATGAGAAATATCTGACGGCAATCGAACATCTGGTGAAGCATGCCCTGCCCCGGGCCGACGCACCGGAAGGCTTTGCCATTTCGGAACAGGCCAGATCAGCGCCGCGCGATAGTGGCCGCGATGGTGGCCGTGATGGTGGTCGGGGCAGCAGTCGATCACGCTCTCGCTCTCGGCGCGACGACCGCCGTGAGGAACCGGCCCAGAATTCCGTCGCGCCTGACGAAGGACAAACCGACAGCGCGCCGGTCGCGTCGCAGTCGCCGCAGCAGAATGCGCGCAGCGAAGGTCGGGGAACCCGGTCCAACAATGAACGCAATGAAGGCCGCAACGATCAGCGCGGCGATGGCCGCGGCGATCGCACGGACGGGCGTGGTGAACAGCGCGGGGATCGCCGTAATGACCGCCGCCATGGCGACAACCGCGACGGCGGGCGCCAGGTCCAGGGCATGGGCGACCATGTCCCCGATTTCCTAAAGCAAAGCTTCGCCGAAGCACTTGCTGCGACAGATGCCGTGATGGAACAGAACGACGCAGCCGAGGCCGCAAGACAGGCCGAGAAGCAGCGTGCGGACGAAAAGCGGGCCCAGGACAAACAGGCAGAGGAAGATCGCAAGGCCCAGGCCGCAGCCGATGGCAATACAGCGGCGGACGTGGCCGACCCCGCAGCGCAGACCGATCCTGCTGCCGAGCCGGCAGAGACGCAGCCTGTCGAGGCGCCGAAGCCCGTGCGCCGCAGGCGCAGCAAAAAGGCGATCGAGGCCGAAAAGGCGGCGTCCGCCGCTGAACCGGAAAAGGCTGAAACGGTGGACGGTGCTGCTGCTGGCGAGGCCGCCTCCGGCGAAAGCACGACCGCAGAAAAGCCGAAGGCGACACGCCGTCGCGCGCCGCGAAAAACCCCTGCAAAGGCTGCGCCGGCAGAGGCGACTGCCGAGGCTTCCGCAGAATCGAAAGCTGGCGATACGGCCGCCACAGATGCACCCCCCAAGCCGAAGCGTCGCAGCCGCAAAGCCGCCCCCGTTGATCCGGTTGATCCGGTTGCCCCCTCGGACAGCACCGAAGGCTGACCAGCCAATGGCGTCCCTCCGCACCGACTGGCCCGCAAGATGGGGCCGTGGATGGCGTGGGATGGTCCTGGATCTTCTGCTGGGCATGGCCGCCGCGCTTGGTCAGGCACCCTGGGGGATGTGGCCGGTCAGCCTGCTGGCCCTGACGGTCATCATCTGGCGCGTGGCCACCGCACCCGGCCGAAATGTCTGGCCCGCGCTTTTCGCAGGCACCGGATATTTCGTCGTTGCACTCAGTTGGATAGTTGAGCCGTTTTTCGTGCAGCCCGAGATTTACGGCTGGATGGCCCCCTTCGCGCTGCTGTTCATGGCCGTCGGCGGTGGCCTTTTCTGGGCCGTTCCGGGATGGCTCTGCGGCAGGATCGCGGGCAAGGGAACGCGGGCCGGGCTGGCTTTCGCTGCCGGTCTGGTTTTGTCCGACTGGCTGCGCGGCTGGATCTTTACCGGAATGCCCTGGGCGCTGCTTGGTCACATCTGGATCGACACACCCGTGGCCCAGTCGGCTGCCTTTATCGGACCAGTCGGTCTTTCGGCCCTGACAATCACCGCCGCCACATTGCCATTGGCCTTTGCGGGCGGTGCGGCGCCGGCGTTGCGCGGCGTGTGGCCGGGCGCTGTCCTGTCCGTTCTGCTGATCGCCACGCCCTGGGTCGGCGGATTGAACAGGCTGGACACACCTGTTCAGTCGCGCGGGATTACCCTGCGCCTTGTTCAGCCCAATGCCGAACAGGCACTGAAATGGGACCCCGAATGGGCGATGATCTTCTGGCAGCGACTGTTGGATGAAAGCGCCACCCCCACAGATGGGCCCCGGCCCGACGCCGTGATCTGGCCCGAAACGGCTGTCAGCTTTCCGCTGAATGTTGCAGGTGAGGCGCTGCCGGTCCTGAGCGAGGCCGCCGGCACGACCGTGCTGATGGGCATACAGCGCGATGACGATGCACGGTACTATAATTCCCTGATCGAGGTCACCCGCGGCGGCGAGGTGGCGCAGATTTATGACAAGTTTCACCTCGTTCCGTTCGGGGAATACATTCCATGGGGTGATCAGATGGCGCGGATTGGCATACGCGCGTTCGCGGCCCAGCTTGGGAACGGTTATTCGGCCGGAACCGGCCCCCAGATCATGCAGGCGACCGACCTGCCGCCTTTTCAGCCGCTGATCTGCTACGAGGCGATCTTTCCCCAACATCTACGTGCGGTAGAGGGCGCAGAATGGTTGCTGCAAGCGACCAATGACGCATGGTTCGGCACACGGTCGGGTCCGTATCAGCACCTCGCTCAGGCACGGTTGCGCGCGATCGAATCGGGCCTGCCGCTTATGCGGGCGGCCAATACCGGCATCACCGCCGCGATTGATCCACTGGGTCGTGTCACGGCCAGCCTTCCACTGGGCGTGGTCGGGCATATCGACGCGTCGCTGCCTGAACCCCTTCCAAAGACGTTCTGGACGAAGGTCGGGCCGTGGCCCACGGTGCTGGCCGCGCTTCTGGTCATCGCGGCCGTCATTATGACGCCTTGGCAAAACAGAACGGTGCCAGGTCGGCCGCTGTAAGCGGCAGGCTGTGCGAATGTCCCGGACGATGGGCGGAACCCGCAGGGAACGACCAGCAAATACGGTCGAAAGAAAGAAAAACGGCGTCGCAAGTTGCGACGCCGTTTTTTCTCCGGTGGAAGTCGGCCCGCGCCTGAAACAGGCGACCGCGCAAGATCCTTACTTGATCTTGCCTTCCTTGTATTCGACATGCTTGCGCACAACCGGGTCGTATTTGTTGACCGTCATCTTTTCGGTCATCGTGCGGGCGTTCTTCTTGGTGACATAGAAATGCCCGGTCCCGGCCGTCGAGTTCAGACGGATCTTGATCGTCGTCGGCTTCGCCATTGCTCTTGCTCCTGCTGCGGCGGCGCCAAAGGACCACCGCGAAAATTCATAGAAGCCGCCTTGTAGCGTTGCAGACGCCGGTGTCAACCGGAAAACAGCGCGTGAAACTTCGTTTCTCCTGCAGGCGTAAAGCGGATCGCGCGGCTGTCCTTGTCACGAACAGCCCAGTTCAGCGCGACCAACCTTGCAAGGATGGCCCGGCCCAACCGGCCCGCCAGATGAGAGCGCCGCTCGCTCCAATCCAGACATTCCAGGCAACGGGGCGCACGACTGTTGGCGGCCAGGGTGTCCTGCAGGAAATCGGTCATGAAGGCATGGCCATTGCTGGTCAGGTCGATGTCATCGCCGTCGCGCGTCAGGTATCCGCGGGCAAGCAGGGCGTCAAACATCTGCGTTCCCATCTCGCCCGCCAGATGATCGTAACACACCCGCGCGCGTCGCAGATGGTGGTCGCGGGGGCCCGTCCGCATGCGCAGATGACCGGTCGTCGCCGCAAGCCCCATCAGCGTTTCCAGCGTCGCCGCAACCTGCGGCGAGGCAAGTTCTGCATAGCGGTGGCGACCCTGCTTGCGCTGCCGGATCAGCCCACCTTCGGTAAGACGCGCGATATGCGTGCTGGCCGTCTGTGGCGTCACCCCCGCCAGATAGGCAAGTTCGGTCGCAGTGAGCGCCCGCCCTTCCATCAGCGCGGTAAGCATATTGGCCCGCGCCGGATCGCCGATCAGCGCGGCCACGCGGGCTATGTCAGGTCCTTCCTTCATCCTTCGATCCTAATCGTAACGTCGGCAGCGCGCAATCCGCTACCTTTGTCCATCAGAAGGAGATTTTTATGCTGACCTGCATCATCCGCTATCAGATCGATCCGACCAAGAAAGCGCATTTCGAACAATATGCCCGAAACTGGGGACAGGCCATTCCGCGCAATGGCGCCGATCTTGTCGGCTATTTCGCCCCGCATGAGGGATCGTCGACACTGGCCTATGGCATTTACCACATTGAAAGCCTTGCCGCTTACGAGGCCTATCGTCAGCGTCTTATGAATGATCCGCTGGGACGCGAGAACTATGAATTTGCGCTGAAGGAAAAATTCCTGCTACGTGAGGACAGAACCTTCCTGAAGCGCGCATCGGCACCCCACGGAGCAGGCGCATGATCGCCGTCATTTTCGAAGTCGAACCGGCCCGGCCGGATCGCTATCTTGATATCGCCGCGGCACTGAAACCGGAGTTGGAACAGATCCCCGGCTTCATCTCGGTCGAGCGGTTCGAAAGCCTGACCCAACCCGGCCGCTATCTGTCGCTTTCCTTTTTCGAGGATGAGGCGGCGGTGATGGCATGGCGCAACACTGCATCCCACCGCGCCGCGCAGGCCGAAGGGCGTCGCGGCGTGTTTGCCGACTACAGGCTGCGGGTGGCGCATGTCTTGCGCGATTATGGCATGACGCGACGTGAAGAAGCGCCGGCCGACAGCCTGGCCAGCCATGGCTGAGAAGGTCGAGCGTCTTGTAGGCGACGGCTGGGAACTTGGCGTGTTTCGCCAACAAGGAAAGCTTGTTCTGGGCGTTCCCGTCGAATCCGGATTTAAGAACTTCGGTTTCGAGTTCGAGATCGGGCCGCAGGACCTGGCCGTGCTGAAGCGCGACGCGCATCGCCGCAAGGCGCTGGATCTGATCCTGCACGACGTTCTGCAGCCCCGCCTGACCTGCGGCGATCACGGTGGAACCGCGTCCGAGGTTCTTCCGATCATTGCCACAGTCCTGCATGGCACCGCTGATCAGCTCGAACAGGCGATCAGCAGCGCGGCCAATCCCGGCTATATCCGCCAGAAGCTGCGCGAGGCTGGCTTGACGGATCGGTAAGATAACACGCGGATGGCCTGTAAGCCGGATTTTGTCCAAGGGTCGCCCCTCTGGATGACCATTCCTCTGCGCAGCGCATTACTGCGTGCGTCAAGCTGCCAACCCGGACCCCTGGCGCAAGGCAGCGCTGCCGTTACCGGCACGAGGTCCCTATTCGGCATTGCTCCCGGTGGGGCTTGCCATGCGGGCTGTGTTGCCACCGCCCCGGTGGGCCCTTACCCCACCGTTTCACCCTTACCCATGCGGACATGGGCGGTCTGTTCTCTGTGGCGCTTTCCCTGGGGTTGCCCCCGCCGGGCGTTACCCGGCACCGTCACCTTATGGAGTCCGGACTTTCCTCGACTTTCGCCGCGGTCATCCGGCCATCCGCGTGAACGGCATATGAAGTGTCCGTGTCGCCCGGTCAAGGCGGCGCAGGACACAAATGCGACCGGAAAGAACAAGGCCGCGCAGTTCTGCGCGGCCCTCGACGTGAAAGGTCAGAACGCTCAGAATGTTCTGGCAACGGTCAGTTTGACATTGCGACCCGGCGCTTTGCGCGTGGCCAGATGCGGGCGGTATTCCTTGTCGAAGATATTTTCGACGCCGACGCGGAACTCTGCCCCTTCCAGGACGCCTGCCTGCGGGCGGTAGGTCGCACGCAGATTGTGGATACCGAAGCCGCCCGTTTCTTCCTCAAGCTCGCCCACGCGGTCCATGCGGGCATTGGCGACCAGTTCCCAGCTGAGATCCAGCTCATCGCCCCATCGCTTGCCGAGCGTCAGGTAAAGGCTGTCCGCCGGCGCGTTGCCCCAATAGACCTCCTCGCCATCTGCACCAACCTCATCGCCCTTGGTGATCGTGGCATTCATGTCGACATAATAGCCGCTCGCAACGCTGTAGCTCGCTTCCAACTCCAGCCCGCGCATCTCTACCTGGTCAACGCCGGAATATGACGTCACATCCCAGACATCCGTGTGATACAGGTTTGCCTTCAGGCTCAGCGCGTCGCGACCGGTGATGACATCTGCGGCATCATAAGCGCCGCCGATCTCATAAACGCGGGCCTTCTGCGGACGGTCCATGTAATCTGCCGTGTCAAAATCGTCCAGAATGGGCAGGTTTTCGGTATAGGCAGCACTGGCGAAGGCCGAAAAACCGTTCGACCACGCGTAGCGCAGCGAGATGCCGCCCATCACGGCATCGTTCTCGTACGACGTGTCCAGATTGGTGAGTGTCGCATCACCCTGGCGGCGCAGCTTCTGAGTTTCGTAGCGCAGTGCGGGGCTGATGGTGAAGCCGCCAATCGCAATGTCGTCCACCGCGAACAGCGCAAATCGGCGGTCCGTGCCGCCGGGCGCGGATGCGGCTTCGGCACGTTTCTTGCGGATGATCTCGGCGCCGACGCGAAGATCATGTTCGGCTGCACCTGTCTGGAACCGAGAGGTGTTTTTCACCGTCAGCTTTACCGTTTCATAACGGTGATCGGCATCACCAAGCGCCGCTGCGGCTGGACCGTAAGGCGAGCTGCCTTCGATATAGGTGCTGTCGATCTGCTGATCGGCATAACTGAGATTGGCCTCGACATGGATCAGCGGGTTCGACGGGTCGTATTCATAGGCCAGGATGGTCGTGCGCGTGCGGATATCGCGGTCCACGTTGCCAAAGGAACTGCCGCCCAGACCGAACTGATCGTAAGGCACGTCGTTCTCGCTGGTTTGGGTATCGTTATACGAGAACGTCACCGACTGATCCCTTGCGGTGCCAAAGGTATATTTCGCTTTCAGAAGATACGACGGCAGCTTGAACGGCTCGGCGCCCACATCCTCGCCGTCGCCGTCGTCCTGTTCGTCCAGCTTGCGCCAGACATATTGGGCAAGCACTTCAAAATCCTCGTTTGGCTGCCAGGCGAGGATCGTGGACGAGGTCAGCCCGTCGCCGTTCGAGGTCGCCTCCAGCGTCTGGCGCAGCCGATATCCGGGCGTGCCGCCGGTGAAATCGGATGCGTCCTTGGTTTCCAGCCGCACCAGCCCGCCGACAACGCCAGAGCCGTATTCGAACGATCCGACCGTCCCACGCGAGACTGACACGGTCTTGTAAAGCGAGGGATCGGTATAAAGCTGGGTGCCCAGCCGGTACAGTTCCTCGGACCCTTGGGTCGCGCCGTCAACCTGGATCATCACCATCTGATCGGTGCCATAGGTGCCATTGGCACCGAAACCGCGGATATTGATGCCCGAACCGCCCGGCGTCGCGCCATTAACCAACGTAACACCAGGAACCGTATCGACCAGTTCCGCCACCGTACTTGCCTGCCGGTCGTCGATTTCAGACTGCTCGATCGTCGTGACGGGTGTCGCGGTTTCGGTTTCAACGTCACGTTTGCTTTGCAGGGTGATCGTGTCCAGCACGATGACGCTGGATGCATCCTGCGCCTGCGCAGCAAGGGGGGTTACAAAAGCAACGCTGCCCAAAAGGGCGCACCGCACACAAAAACTGTGTCGCATATCGACTCCGATGTGATGATGTTTGCGCTGGCGGTACGGCTAGCGTGTGCGTCTCGATAACTTATCTTAGTATTTTAATCAAGTTCTCGGGATACCGGATAGACTTCGCCTGTCAGCGATTGACGGACGCGGGAAGAATAGGCGTGTCTGCGGGCGACGGTTTCGACGTCAGATCGGCGTGACCTGCCGATCCTTTGTTCTTCCGACTATGTAACCTCCTTGCGTCCACAGTGCGGATGTAAGAGGCTTGCCAGACGGGTATTTCCGGGGGAATGGATGCGTCCCGTGCTGTTTGGAATAGCTGCACTTGCAATGATGCAGGCGAATGTCGCCTTCGGTCAGGCCGCAGAGGCCTGTGGCATTTCCGAGGAGTTGCTGCTGCATTGCACGCTGGACAATGGCACGCGTCAGCTTGGCCTCTGCCTGAGTGGTAACAGGGTTTCCTATGCTTTCGGACCGGATTTCACTGCACCCGAACTGACGATGCTGCGTGACCTGACCAAGATCGAATACCATCCTTTCGCCTGGGCCAGCCGGACGATCTTCGAAAGCGTGACACTGATGAACGCGGATACAAGCTATGAAATCTGGTCCTCGGCCGAGCGCCATATCCCTGAAGGCCAGACCGAGGGGGGCGTGATCGTGACCCTGCCGAATGCCGAGCCACGACATTTTCACTGCGACCAAGGCAGCGTCTGGCCGCCCGATCCGATTGACGGGCTGGGCCTTTTGAATACGGTCGTTCCCGGTGCCGATGGCTAGGCCCGTCATAGGGCAAATCGTGCCGCTCGCAAAGCTCCTGCCGTGGCATGGCTTACATGATTAATGACAGGCGTTTCCCCATGCAGAATCCCCGATTGATCCCCTTGGCGGCGCGCGCCGCTGGCGAACCTGTTGATCCTGGCGCATTCCATGTCTGGGACAAATCCCGGCTGGCGTCGCTTCCGGGCTACGACGCCTATACAGATCGTGAAAAATGGGAGCTGCCGAAGGACGATTTTCTTGCTGCGCTGCTGGCCCCCGTGGCAGATCGGCTGACGGGCTTCGTTCTGTTTGAAGAGCAAGGCCCGGACACCGCCATTTACGCGCTTCTGGACGATCAGCAGCTTTACCCTGTGCTGATCCCGACCCTACCGTCGATCCACTGCTATTGGGAGGTTTTCGGACGCATCGCCCGGGCGGCAGAACCCGATTGGCCGCTGGCGGCCGCCCAGCTTGCGCGCGGGGTCATTTCCGCCGACTTCGCACAGTTTGTCTGGCCGGAGTTCAGCAAGGCATATCGCGACCATCAGCGGATTCTGGAAACCGAAGCGAAGCTGTCAGATATCGGCCCCACGCTGGTGGAATCGCCCTGGGAACATCAGAAGCAGGAATTCTCGGACGATTTGCGCCACCGCTATACAGCGCATTATGCCGGCGACGGCAAGCGTGTCTATCTGGCGGAAAATGGCCGGATCCAGAAATTGTATCGCAATTCCGATCCGAAGACCTTTCGCATCCTGTCCGAGGTCTTCGCGCTGGATCGCAATAATGTCTATGTCCTTGGTGAGATCGTCCCCAAGATAGATCCCGCAACGTTCCGGGTTATCCACGAAGACCTGCGCAGCTATCTCTACATCTTCGCGGACAGATCACATGCATGGGACCGGAAATCCCTGATGAAAGGTGTCGACCCCAACGGCCTGACCGTGCTCAACCGGTTCTATGCGAGAAATGCGACACAGGTGATTGACCTCTACTCACTGAAGCCGATTACCGGCGCTGATGCCACCACATTCGAGGTCACCGATGATGCCGGAAATGCGCGTGACAGTCAGCGAGAGTACTTTCTGGCACTGAAGCCCCGCTGGTCGCCGGAACTGTTCGCCGAGGAACTTCAACGCGACCCCTATGGCTGCGTCCGCGCAGGTCAGGCAGGCATCAAAAGCCGCAGGCGAAAGCCAAACAAGCCCTGAGCCGCCTTTCGCCCGCCTAAAGCTCGTCCCGCCAGCGGTTCACCAGCGGATAACGGCGGTCCAGCCAGAAAGCCTTTGGCGAAACCTTCGGCCCCGGCGCCGCCTGATAGCGTTTCCATTCGCTGTTCAGCAGCAGCCATTCGACCCGCTTGACTGTCGCCGCGTCAAATCCGCGCGCGACCAGATCCTTCAGCGAAAGATCCTCTTCGACCAGCCCATACAGAATCTGGTCGAGAATGTCGTAAGGCGGCAGCGAATCGCTGTCCTTCTGGTCCGGGCGCAGTTCGGCGCTTGGCGGCTTGGTGATGATCTGCGGTGGGATGACCTCTTCGGTCTTGCCCATCATCCAGCCGCGATGGTTGGCATTGCGCCAGCGGCAGGTTTCGAACACGCGGGTCTTGTACAGATCCTTGATCGGGTTATAGCCGCCGGCCATGTCGCCGTAGATCGTGGCATAGCCCACCGCGACCTCGGATTTGTTGCCGGTGGTCAGCAGCATCTCGCCATGCTTGTTCGACAGCGCCATCAGCATGACGCCGCGCAGGCGGGACTGGATATTCTCCTCGGTCACGTCGGGCTTGGTGCCCTCCATCAGATGCGCCAGGGCGCCCTCGACCGCGTCGCGCGCGCCGTCGATCCTGACCGTGTCCAGCCGCACGCCCAGACGGTTCGCGCAATCGGCCGCATCGTCCAGACTGGCCTGAGAGGTGTATTCCGAAGGCAGCATCACGCAGCGCACATTGTCCGGGCCGACCGCGTCCGATGCAATCGTCGCGACAAGCGCCGAATCGATCCCGCCCGACAGCCCCAGCACAACCTTGCGAAAGCCGTTCTTGCGCAGATAGTCACGCAGGCCTGTCATCATGGCGCGGTAATCCTGTTCCCATTCATCGGGCACATCGGCCATCTGGCCGGGTTCGGCGCGCCAGCCGTCCTGCGTCCGGACAAAATCGATATGGTCGATCACTTCGTCGAACGGGGCAAATTGCACGACCTTCTCGGCCCCGCCATCTTTGCCGGGGTTCAGGGCAAAGCTGGCGCCATCATAGATCTGGTCATCCTGTCCGCCGACCGAGTTCAGATAGACGAAAGGCAACCGCGTTTCGACGACGCGGGCGACCATATGCGCCATGCGCACATCCAGCTTTCCACGGTAATACGGACTGCCATTCGGGCTGACGAGGATCTCGGCCCCCGATTCCTCCAGCGCCTCGGCCACATCGGGCCACCAGGCATCCTCACAAATCGGTGAACCCAGACGAACGCCGCCAATGTTGTAAGGACCGCTGATCGGTCCTTCATCAAACAGGCGCATTTCGTCGAAAAGCTCTTTATGCGGCAGTTCGTGTTTCAGGACACGGGCGCTGACCGCGCCACCCTGAAGAATGAAATAGGCGTTATACAGTTTGCCCTCATTGGCCCATGGTGTTCCGATGGCAAGGGCGGGTCCGTCTGCGCATTCGCGTGCCAACGCCTCGACTTGCCGGACAGCGTGATCGACAAAGCCCTTTTTCAGCACCAGATCCTGCGTCTGATAGCCGGTAATGAACATCTCGGGCAGATAGACGATGGCCGCACCCGCGGCCTTGCCTTTTTCCCAGGCCGAGCGCGCTTTCGCGGCATTGCCTTCCAGATCGCCAAGCGTGGGGTTCAGCTGCGCAAGCGTGATGCGGATGCTGTCAGTCATGATCGGTCCCTCGTTATCCTTGCCCAAGCCATAACCCAGCCTGCCGCCAGAGGGAACGGCAGCCTTTGCGCTGCGGCCAAGCATGGGCTAAACGAAAGCTCAAAGAACGGAGTCGGGCATGAAGGCAGCTCTCCTGGCAGCAGCTCTGGCGGCGGCAACGCCGGCCTTGGCACAGGAAAACACGCAGCAGACCGCGAATGTGGTCACCAAGCCATATGATGATGGCGGGGTCTATACGGGCACGTTTCGCAACGGACTTCAGCACGGGCGCGGGACTTATACGCTGCCGTCCGGTTACGAATATGTCGGCGATTGGGTCGAAGGCGAAATCGTCGGCCAGGGACGGGCGAAATTTCCCAATGGCTCGGTCTATGAAGGCAGTTTCGCCAAGGGCAAGCCGAACGGCAAGGGCAAGATCACCTATGCCGATGGCGGTACCTATGAAGGCGACTGGGTTGACGGCCAGATTACCGGGACCGGCGTAGCCGAATATGCCAATGGTGCCAGCTACGAAGGTGGCTTCCAGAACGCCATGCATCACGGAAAGGGCGTGCTGAGCCAGCCGAACGGTTATCGCTATGACGGCGACTGGGTCGCGGGTGTCAAGGAAGGGACGGGCCGGATCACCTATCCCGACGGCGCGACCTATGAAGGGCAGATGCTGGCCGGACAACGCGCCGGGCGCGGCAAGCTGACCATGCCGGACGGGCTGGTTTATGACGGCACTTGGGAAGCTGGCCAGATGTCGGGCCGGGGCGAGCTGGAGCAGCAATCGGGCGATCGCTATTCGGGTGAAATGCGTGGCGGCAAACGCGAAGGCCAGGGCCGCGCGACCTATGCCAATGGCGATGCCTATGAAGGCCATTTCAGCAACGACAAGCGCGACGGACAGGGCACATTCACCGGCACCGACGGTTATGTCTATACCGGCCAATGGGTTGGCGGGCAGATGCAGGGCGAGGGCCGCATCACCTATCCCGACGGATCGGTCTATCAAGGGCAGATGGCGGCCGATCAGCCCGACGGACGCGGCCTGATCACCTATCCTGACGGCGCCACCTATGAAGGCGACTGGGAAGCCGGCGTCATTCAGGGTCAGGGCCGCGCAGCCTATGCCAATGGCATGGTCTACGAGGGCAGCTTCCGCGAGGCCCGCATCGACGGCCAGGGGCGGATGACCTATCCCGACGGCTATGTCTACAATGGCGAGTGGAAAAGCGGCGAACGCGACGGGCGCGGACAGGCCACCTATCCTGACGGCACCGTATATACGGGCGAGTTCCAGGGCGGGCTGCGTGCCGGACAGGGCAAGCTAACCACGCCCGACGGCTTCATCTATGAAGGCGGCTGGAAAGATGGCGAAATCGACGGCGAAGGCGTCGCGACCTATGCCACCGGGGACACATATACGGGCCATTTCGCCGCCGGAAAACGTCAGGGTCAGGGCGTGATGCGCTATGCGACCGGCCAGGTCGCCTCGGGCGAGTGGGACCAGAACCGGCTAAGCCAGCCCGGCCCGGTCGCCACCGAGGGCCCTGCCCCCGCCGCAGGTGCGAACGCTGCGCCATCTTCCGCGCCCATGCCCGCGCAGGAAAACCCGACGCCCGATCTGCCCGATGAAAGCAACGATCCCGGCGCCGCCATGCCAACCGAAAGCACTGATGGGGGCAGCCAATGATCGTCATTTGCGCCGCAATCATCGGCTTTGCCCTTGGCTGGCTGCGCGCCGGGCGCGTGGGTGGAAATACCAAGGATCGCGTGCAATGGGCATTGGCCCATATGCTGGCCTTCCTGTTGCTGGGCCTTTTCGCCACGCTGATCATCGACCGCATGACCTGATGTTCCGCCCCTTTCTTGACAGCCTGCGCCGTCATGGCGTTCCAGTCAGCCTTCGGGAATACCTCGATCTGCTGGGCGGGCTGTCGGAGGGTGTGACCGGACCAAGCCCGGACGAGTTCTATCACTTTGCCCGCACGGCGCTTGTCAAGGATGAGCGTCATATCGACCGATTTGACCGCGCCTTTTCCGAGGCGTTTTCAGGCGTTGAACAGATTCCGGTCGAGGCGCTGCTTGATCGCGTCGATCTGCCGCGCGACTGGCTGGAAAAGCTGGCTGAGAAGTTACTGAGCGATGCCGAAAAGGCCGAAATAGACGCGACAGGCAGCTTCGAGGCGCTGATGGAGAAGCTGCGCGAAAGACTGGCCGAACAACAGGGCCGCCACCAGGGCGGCAATAAATGGATCGGCACCGCCGGCACCTCGCCCTTCGGCGCCAATGGCTACAACCCCGAAGGCGTGCGGATCGGGCAGGATGACAGCCGTCATCGCCGCGCCACGAAGGTCTGGGACAAGCGCGAGTTCCGTGATTTTGACGATGGCGTCGAACTGGGCACACGAAATATCAAGGTTGCGCTGAAACGCCTGCGGCAATGGGCGCGCAATGGCAGTACCGAAGAACTCGATCTGCCGGCGACGATCCGCGCGACGGCGGACCATGGTTATATCGACGTTCAGACCCGGCCAGAGCGTAGAAACGCCGTGAAAATACTGTTGTTTCTGGATGTTGGCGGCAGCATGGATGACCATGTTCGCGTCGTCGAGGAACTTTTCAGCGCGGCACGCGCCGAATTCAAGCATATGGAACATTTCGTCTTCCATAACTGCCTTTACGAAGCCGTCTGGAAGGATAGTCACCGACGTTGGACCGAAACGACGCCGACCTGGGACATCCTGCACCGGTATGGTCGCGACTATAAATGCATCTTTGTCGGTGACGCCTCGATGTCTCCTTACGAGATCGTCGCGCCCGGCGGGGCAAACGAACACTGGAACAGCGAACCGGGGGAGCTGTGGCTGAAACGCGCCATTGAAACCTGGCCCGATCATGTCTGGCTGAACCCCGTTCCGCGCCAGCATTGGCATTATACGCAATCCATTCGCATGATCGCAGAGGTCTTTGAAAATCGCATGATGCCCCTGACGCTTGACGGGCTGACGCAGGCCATGCGCGTTCTCGGCTGACCGGGTGCCACGTGTAGCAGCAGACTGGCGACAGCCCGCTTGCTGTTCGTGGAAGCAAATTGCGATGATATCCGCTCTCTGGACGGACAGATGCACTTGATTGCCGGCGTTCATCAGGCCAGATTCACCAGATGCTTAAATTCACGCCCATCATCCTGATAATCGCCTACTCGCTGGCGATGTGGTTCTTTTCGGTCTGGCGACTGAAGCGCGAGATGGCGGTAAATTCGACGCCGTTGAACGATCAACGGCTGAACCCGCTGCTGGACCGGCTGGGTGCTGCCATGGATTTGCCGCGCATCAAGGCACAGGTCTACGAAATCCCGATCGTGAACGGGTTGGCGGCACCGGATGGCCGCATTTTCATCACCCGTGGCTTCATCGACCGGATGGACAAGGGCGAAGTCACCCCAGAGGAGATCGCAGGCGTCGTCGCGCATGAGCTTGGCCATGTCGCCCACGGTCACAGCAAGCGCCGGCTGATCGATTTTGCCGGGCAGAACGTCATTCGCAGCGTCCTGATCGTGACGATCGGCCGCTTCGTGCCCTTCATCGGACCGTGGCTGGTCAATCTGGCCATCATGGCGCTTGCCGCCCGGTTGTCGCAGGCGGACGAGTTCGAAGCGGACCGGTTCGCCACCGCGCTGTTGATCAAGGCAGAGATAGGGGCCGAACCGCAGATAACCCTGTTCGAGAAATTGAACCGCCTGTCAGGCCGGCGTGGCAATGCAGCCCCAGCCTGGCTGCTGTCGCATCCCGCCACAGAAAAGCGCATCGACGCCATTCGGGAAAACATCCGTCGCTGGCAATAGTGTCAGGCGATCATCGCGCCATCGCCGTCCGCACCGCTTTCTAGCAACAGGCTTTCGAAATCGGTCAGGGTCACACCGCGCTTGCCCTCGATCTCGATCAGGCCATCACGCTTCAACCCGGTCATCTGCCGGCTGACCGTTTCTATCGTCAGACCAAGATAGTCCGCCATCGCCTCTCGGGTCAGGGGCAGGGTCAGCCGCATTTTCCCGGTGGCTTCAGCATTCTGCAGCCGTGCCTGGCGCCGGGCGATGATCGACAGGAATGACGCAATCTTTTCGCGCGCGGTTTTCCGGCCAAGCACAAGCAGCCATTCGCGCGCGGCATCCAGTTCGTCAAGCGTCATCTCCAGCAGCCGCGACGGAATGCGGGGATTGTCGCGCATCATCTGTTCGAACGGAAGGCGGCGGAAGCAGCACAACTCAACATCGCTGATCGCTGTCACCGTATAAGCCGCGACCCGACGACCCGGCCGACCCATGAAATCGCTGGCCATCAACAGGCCCACCATCTGCGTGCGCCCGTCTTCCAGTGTCTGGGTCAGGGTGGCGACGCCGTCGATAATCGACGCAACGAACTCCATCTCATCGCCGGCCCAAAAGATCACCTGCCCGGCGCTGAAGTTCTTATAATACTTCGTTTTTTCTAATTTTTCCAGATCATCCGCGTCACAGTGGGCGCAGACCGCACGATAGCGAATCGGGCAGCTTTCACAGCTTTCCTGGAATTGCGTAACCCTGCAGTCGCTGATGGCGGATTTGATGTGCATCAATGTCATATCCTGTGCGCAGCTTATTCCTATGCAAATGGAACACGAATCGCAACTTGCCCGTTTCGGGCTGTTTGACACGCGCGTGCCGCGATACACCTCTTATCCGCCTGCGACCCAGTTCACACCGACGGTCGGTGGTGATCAGGTTGCTGGCTGGCAGGCTGACATTCCGGCAGGCAGCACAATCTCGCTTTACCTGCATGTCCCATTCTGCCGCAGGCTGTGCTGGTTCTGCGCCTGCCGGACGCAAGGCACAAAGTCGGACGATCCGGTCCTCGCCTATGCCGAAACGCTGCTGGCAGAACTGGCGCTGCTGAAATCGCGTCTCGCGCCGGGAATCCGCTTGTCCAGGATGCACTGGGGTGGCGGCACGCCGACGCTGATGCCACCTGATTTCATCTCGCGCGTGGCCGGTGCCGTGTTCGACGCCTTTCCTTTGGCGGACGGTGCGGAATTTTCTGTCGAGATTGACCCGAACGAAATCGACGCCGCACGGATGGACGCCCTGACCCAGGCAGGACTGACGCGCGCCAGCATCGGCATTCAGGATTTCGATCCGGAGATCCAGAAGACAATCGGCCGCGAGCAGAGCTTTGCGATCACGGCGCAGGCGGTGGAAATGCTGCGCGCGCGCGGGATCACGAACATCAACGCCGATATTCTGTTTGGCCTGCCGCATCAGGATAATATAAGCATCGCTGAATCGGTTCAGCAGCTGCTGGCGCTGGCACCGTCGCGCGTGGCGCTGTACGGCTATGCACATGTTCCGTGGATGGCGCGGCGGCAATCCCTTATCCCGACCGAGGCCCTGCCCTCGACCGAGGCGCGTCTGGGACTGTTCCAGACTGCGCGCCAGCTGTTCATGACCGACGGCTATGAAGAGATCGGCATAGACCATTTCGCGCTGCCGAAGGACGGCCTGGCGCAAGCGCAGCGTGCTGGAAAGCTGCGGCGCAATTTTCAGGGCTATACGGACGATCAGGCCGATGTGCTTGTCGGCATCGGCGCCTCGGCGATTTCGCGTTATCCGCAGGGAATCGCGCAGAACGCGCCTGCCACGGCCGCGCATGTTAAGGCAATCCGCGAGGGTGGTCTGTCTGTCACCCGCGGACATGCCTTCAGCCCCGAGGATCTTTGGCGCGCCCGCATGATCGAAGCGCTGATGTGCGATTTCCGCATCGACGCGGGTGAAATGAAGGCGCGCTTCGGCTTTGATAAAGCAATGCTGCGCACGCTTTTCGAACCGATCACGACCCGGTTTGGTGAAATGGTGCGCTTGGCACCCGACGGCTCGTTGATTCTGCCGTTATATGCACGGCCTCTGACGCGCATGATCGCCCGGATGCTGGATGCTTATGACATGGCCGAGGACGGACATTCCCCAGCCATCTGATCGGATTGCTTCACCTGCCGCGCTGGCTTTCCAACTTTTTGCAGCCAGCGCCTGACGGCCCCCGATCACTGGCTGAGAGGCACCGGTTGGGCATCGCCACGATCAGGCGCGATCATGCCCGGATCCGCCGACGCGACCGAGATGATCTGCCGCAGATCTTCGTCCTTGGTCAGGTCGGCGAAGGCATAGCGTGCGGTCAGATTGGCCGGCGTCATTTCCAGGTTCTTGACCACCTGTGCGCCGGGTGCCGCCGGGCCGTAGGTTCGGCCGTTCACAGCGAAATAGACCGCGCCAGAATTGCCCGCGCGCAGGATCGGTGCCGCTTCCAGTTTTGGCATGGCAAAGCGTTCACCCGCGTCCATTGTCTTTTCCAGCAGCACCGTCCCATCGGCCGAGGTGACGCGCACCCATGCGGGACGGACCGCCAAAATCTCAAGCTCGGGCGCGTCCGAGGCGAGAGTGCGCACGGCCATCTGTTCGGCCGGCAGCTGCGGGCCATAGGTGCCCGATTGCGCCAGCTGGCGCTGCGTATTCGACGGCTGGGCCGCTCCGTTCGCGGCAGGGTCCACGGGATCGGGCGCGGATGCAGCCGCCACTTCCGCTGGCGAAGGCAGCTCTGGATCGATCGAGGCGATGGGTCCGTCGCGCGCCGTCAACACAGGCACTTCAAGGACTTGCGGGCGATAGATGCGGTCAATCCCTTCGGGCTGCGGCAGGTTGACCGCCAGATCCGTCAATTCATCTGCTTCGGGTTGCGCCGTACCTTCGACCGGGTCCAGCGTCGCCGTGATACCGGGCGTGTGGTCACCGGGCGTCAGGTTCACCTTCTGCAGTTCCTGCAGGACAGACCAACCGCCATAGCCAAGCCCCGCGACAAGCGCGATCAGAACCATGACCGAGCCGATGGCCCGCGGCTCGACCGATGACCAGAAGGATTCGGGCTGCGGGATGAACAGCGCGCGCGGGTTCGCCAGGGCCTCGGACGGGTCAGAAGGGCGGCGCTGCGGCTTCGGACCAGAGGCCACCGGAGACATGCCGTGCGGCGGCTGGAAACCCGATTCGGCGCAGAACCGCGCAAAGACGATGTCCGGATCCATCTTCAGATAGCGTGCATAGGACCGCACGTAGCCGGAAATGAAGCTTGGCGCATCGAAGGCGGAAATGTCGCAATTCTCGATAGCAGCGATATAGCCCGCGCGGATCCGCAGCTCTCGCTGCACGTCCAGCAGCGATTTTCCCAAGGTCGCACGCTCGCCCCGCATCAAATCGCCGAGACGCGTCTCGAATTCGCCACCATCGATATCCGAAGATACCGAATCGTCACGCTGTGGCGCAGCCTTTGCCGGCAGCCTGATCATCACGCCTGTCCTACTTTACCTGCCCGTCGAAAGCCGCGAATCGCAACTTTGCATAGTTTAGTTAAGACAAGGTTATCACAGAGGCGAGAGACGATCACCCCGCATCCGAAGTTACGCGACAGCAACCGAACGATTCAGTTGGCACTGTGACCAAAGCGCGTCCATGGCGTGAACCAGGCCATCGATCTGATCGGGCGAATGCACCGGCGAGGGCGTGAACCGCAGCCTTTCCGTGCCGCGCGGCACCGTCGGAAAATTGATCGGCTGGACGTAGATTCCAAAATCTCGCAGCAGCATGTCCGACAGTGCCTTGCAGTGAACCGGATGGCCGACATGGACCGGCACGATGTGGCTGCCATGGTCAATGATCGGCATGCCGAGACCCTTCAGGCGCATCTTCAGGATCCGCGCGTGCAGCTGCTGCATGTCGCGCAGCTTCTGTCCTTCGGTCGTTTTCAGAAACGCGATGGAAGCCGCAGCACCAGCAGCCACAGCCGGCGGAAGCGATGTCGTGAAGATGAAGCCAGGCGCATAGGAGCGAATCGCGTCAACCATCTTCGCGCTTGCGGCGATGTATCCGCCAAACACGCCATAGGCCTTGCCAAGCGTGCCGTTGAAGATATCGATCCGGCCCGTCAGACCGTCGCGTTCGGCCACGCCGCCGCCGCGCGGACCATACATCCCCACGGCATGAACCTCGTCGAGATATGTGAGTGCACCGAATTCCTCGGCCAGGTCGCAGACCGCCGCGATAGGTCCGAAATCGCCATCCATCGAGTAGATCGATTCGAAGGCGATCAGTTTCGGCGCCTGCGGATCGTCTGCTGCCAGCAACTCGCGCAGATGGGCCAGATCGTTATGACGGAAAATCCGCTTGGCACCATCGAAGCGCTTGATGCCTTCGATCATCGAGGCATGGTTCAACTCGTCCGAATAGATGATCAGGCCGGGAAACAGCTTTCGAAGCGTCGACAAGGTCGCATCATTGGCGATGTAGGCGCTTGAAAAAACCAGCGCAGCCTCCTTGCCATGCAGGTCGGCAAGCTCAGCTTCCAGTCGCTTATGGTAAACGGTCGTGCCCGAGATATTGCGCGTCCCGCCAGAGCCGGCGCCGGTCGCGTCCATCGCTTCGTGCATGGCGGCCAGCACGACGGGGTGCTGGCCCATGCCCAGGTAGTCATTGCCGCACCAGACCGTAATCTCCTGCTCGGAGCCGTCCGGGCGGGTCCAGACCGCGTGCGGATAGGCGCCCTTGCGCCGTTCGATATCAATAAAAGTCCGATAGCGGCCTTCGTCGTGAAGCTTGCCGATCGCCTGATCTAGGGCGGCATCATAGTCCATCGCGGGTCCCTTGCCTTGCTTGCTGGGGGCGATCATGTCAGATCAATCTCTTGCGACATTGATAAGGGTCAAACGCCCAAAGTTACAGGGCAAAATTCCCGAACTGTCGCGACGAAACCGCACTTTTAACCCAAGAAAAACAGTCAGGAAAGCCATGTCCAACGCCAAAATCGACCAAGTTCTCGACCGGCTGGATGCCGGATTGCCGGCCGCGCTTGACCGTCTGCTGGGGTTTCTGCGCATCCCTTCGATTTCCACCGACCCGGCCCATAACAAGGATGTGTCTGACGCCGCAAGCTGGCTGGTGGACGAATTGCGCGACCTTGGTTTTACCGCTGATATCCGCGAGACGACGGGCCATCCGATGGTCGTTGCATCCTCCCCGCAAGGCACTGAAAGAACGCTTCTTTTCTATGGACATTACGATGTGCAGCCGGTCGATCCGCTGAACTTGTGGAACCGCCCGCCCTTCGATCCGGAGATCGAGGATACACCGGCGGGCCGCGTCATTCGCGGGCGCGGCGCGGCCGACGACAAGGGCCAGCTGATGACCTTTGTCGAGGCATGCCGGGCCTGGAAGGCGGTGCATGGCGAACTGCCAAAGGGGCTGACGTTGCTGTTCGAGGGCGAAGAGGAATCCGGTTCGCCCTCGCTGATCCCTTTCCTTAAGGAAAACCGTGACGAGTTGTCGCAGTCGCTGGCGCTGATCTGCGATACGGGCCTGTATTCGGACGGTCGCCCGGCGATTTCCAGCCAGTTGCGCGGGCTGGTGGGCGAGGAGATCGTGGTCCACGCCGCCGATCAGGATCTGCATTCGGGCAGTTTCGGGGGCCTTGCCGCCAACCCGATCCAGATCCTGTGCAATGCGCTGGCGGCGCTGAAGGATGAAAACGGGCGCGTCACCCTGCCCGGCTTCTATGATGGCGTGCAGGAACTGCCCGACACGCTGCGCCGCGACTGGGAGGCGCTGGATTTCGATGCCGAGGAATTCCTGTCGCGCGTGGGGTTGAAACACCCTGTTGGCGAAAAGGGCCGCATGCCGCTGGAAATGGTATGGAACCAGCCGACGGCGGAAATCAACGGCATTACCGGGGGTTACACCGGCGACGGCTTCAAGACCGTGCTGCCGGCCGAGGCGCGCGCAAAGGTCAGCTTTCGCCTGACCGGCACCCAGGACCCCGAAAAGATCCGCACCGCCTTCCGCGCCCATGTCGAAAGCTTCATCCCCGCCGATTGCCGGGTGGAATTCCACGAACATGGCGGTTCGCCCGCCGCCGTCATGGACCTGTCCGACCCCGCATTCGAGGCGGCAAAACAAGCCCTGTCAGATGAATGGGGCCGCGAGGCAGTGTTCATCGGCATGGGCGGGTCGATCCCGATTGCCGGGGATTTCAAGCGTATCCTTGGCATGGACGCGATGCTGATCGGCTTTGGCCGCGACGATGATCGCATCCATTCGCCGAACGAGAAATACGATGTCGAAAGCTTCGCCAAGGGCGCGCGAAGCTGGGCGCGTATCCTTGCCGCACTTCGCTGACAGATCAGGGGCGCCCGCGGCGCCCCTTTTCCTTTACTGGCAATAGGATTGGCTGCGTGTCCACGCGGCGATCTGCCCGCGTTTCGAGGAACTGCGCAGCGGCATCCAGTCCCGCGCCACCCCGCGCCAGCCGCCATTGCCCCGCGCGATCGCATTGTCCCGCCCAACCTGCTTGGCGGCGATCTTCACGGCACAAGCCATGTTTTCGCTTCCTTTGGTCAGCGACCCGCTGCAACCGTAATTGCGCGCCGTCGCGGGCGATATCTGCATAAGCCCCAGATAGCGCCCGCCTGCCCCGCTGGCCTTCGCATTGTGGCTGCTTTCATGGCGCGCCACAGCAGACAGCAGACCGGCCCAGAAGGCGCGCCGATTCGCCAGGTTCTGCTTGGCGTAGCCGGGACAAAATTCCATCACATCGGACGGCACGCGCGACATGAGAACCGCGCCCTCGCGGTCAAGTGCCGCAAGCGTGGCGCGGGTCCATTCGTCGTCATTCTGACGCCCGTCCCAACGCATATCCGGCAGCGGCTCTGACCCCGGCATCGCGGCAATGGCGCGTTCCGCCAGTCCGGGCTTTGATGCAGCCAGCGTCGGCGCCTCAACGGCTGAGCGACCGACATCGTCACATGCCGCCAGTGAAAGACCGATAACCGCGCCTGCGGCAAACTTCATTAAAGCACACATATGTCCCATCGCGTTGAGTGTCGTTGGCAAGCCGCTAGTCGAAACCGGCGCGCAAGCAAACTGAAATCTGGTAAAGACTTGGCGAGCAGAGCGGGTTTTTGCCCAAGGTTGCCGCTTGGGCCGCTGCCTTCATCGCGTCTGGCACCTATGTGCAAAGCGAGCGGTGGTGCGCTTGCGCTGTCTTCCCGCGCTCCGCGGATAGCCGTCAGGCAGGCGGCCGTGGGCTGCTGCGATTTAACCGCCCAGCCGAATGCGATGCGTTTCGCCGCCGTCGAGCGCGAGATAGACTGCAGAACATCCAGCTCATGACGACCCGTCTGTTCCCTGACGGATGTCTTTCGCCCCGGTAAGCCCCGCGCCACCGCGCACCCTTGCCCGCAATCCCTGCACGGCATAGAAAACAGGCCGACAAGACAGGACAGACGCCATGCTCGACCATCTCGAATTCACCGCGCCCGAACCGAAGCGTATCGCCGGTGCCCAATCGGACTGGGAACTGGTGATCGGGCTGGAGGTTCATGCGCAGGTCAGCAGCAATGCCAAGCTGTTTTCGGGCGCATCGACCAGCTTCGGGGCCGAACCAAACAGCAATGTGGCCTTCGTCGATGCCGCCATGCCCGGCATGCTGCCGGTCATCAACGAATACTGCGTGGCGCAGGCTGTGAAGACCGGGCTGGGCTTGAAGGCTGCCATCAACCTGTTCAGCGCGTTCGACCGCAAGAATTATTTTTACCCGGATCTGCCGCAGGGCTATCAGATCAGCCAGCTTTACCACCCCATCGTCGGCGAAGGCGAAATAATCGTCGATATGGGCCCCGGCATCGCGCGCCGCGTCAGGATCGAACGTATCCATCTGGAACAGGATGCCGGCAAGTCGATCCATGACATGGACCCGAACATGTCATTCATCGACTTCAACCGTACCGGTGTCGCGCTGATGGAGATCGTCAGCCGCCCCGACATTCGCGGCCCCGAGGAAGCGGCGGCCTATGTCAGCAAGCTGCGCCAGATCATGCGTTATCTGGGCACCTGCGACGGCAATATGCAGAACGGCAATCTGCGCGCCGACGTGAACGTATCGGTCTGCAGGCCGGGGGATTACGAACGGTTCATCGAAACCGGCGATTTCGGCGTGCTGGGCACGCGCTGCGAGATCAAGAACATGAACTCGTTGCGTTTCATCCAGCAGGCGATCGAATACGAGGCGCGTCGCCAGATCGCCATCATCGAGGATGGCGGCAAGATCGTTCAGGAAACCCGGCTGTATAATCCCGACGACGGCAAGACCCATTCCATGCGTTCAAAGGAAGAAGCGCATGACTATCGTTATTTCCCCGATCCCGATCTTCTTCCGCTGGAAATCGAGCAGGCCTGGGTCGATCAGATCGGCAGCTCCATGCCAGAGCTGCCGGATGCCAAGAAGGTTCGCTTCGTTCGCGATATGGGCCTGTCGGAATATGATGCGGGCGTTCTGACGGCCGAGCTGGAAAATGCCAACTATTTCGAGGCTGTCGCGCATGGCCGGGACGGCAAGATGGCCGCGAACTGGGTGATCAACGAGTTGTTTGGCAGGCTGAACAAGGAAGGATTGACGATCGAGTCGTCGCCCGTCAGCGCCGATCAGCTGGGTGGGATCGTTGATCTGATCGGGCGTGGCGATATTTCAGGCAAGATCGCAAAGGATCTGTTCGAAATCGTATGGAGCGAGGGCGGCGACCCGGCGCAGATCGTTGATGCGCGCGGCATGAAGCAGGTCACCGATCTGGGTGCGATCGAAGCGGCGGTGGATGAAATCATCGCGGCCAATCCTGCACAGGTCGAAAAGGCCAAGGCCAATCCGAAACTTGCCGGCTGGTTTGTCGGGCAGGTCCTGAAAGCGACCGGCGGCAAAGCGAACCCGGCAGCGGTGAATGAGCTGGTAGCGAAGAAACTGGGCCTTTGACCGGAATCAGCCGATGGCGGCTGGCATGGGCTTTTCTGGCCCTCGCCCTGCCCCTTCAGTTGCTGATCTGGCGCGTCTGGATATTGCCTGATGACCTTCACCAAAGCCAGCTGGCCGGGCTGGCTTATCTGCTTGCGCCAGTTCTGGCTGCGGCCATCATGGGCGCGATATGGCGTGCGCGGCTGCCGGCCCGCCCGGACTTGGCCATGCGCCGCCCCTACAGCCGGGCGATGGCCTATCTGCTGTTTGCCTCGGACGTCCTGTTGCTCTGGTTCGTGATGTGGCTAGCGCTCAGGATGTCCGGCATCGATGCGCCGGACAATCCGCTTGCGATGCTTTTCACCAACGCCTCGATTCTGTTCAACGGAAAAGGACTGATCCTGCTGATCCCGTCATTACTTTTTCAGTTTCTGATCTGCCTGATACAGACAGAAGTCGGGCTGTTCCTGGGCGTCTGGCTGATGGACAGCATGGCAAGCCACAATGGCAGCCTGGACCGGTGATCCGTTTTCGCTTTGGCCATACTACAAAAAACGGCTGACCGCGCCCTGCTTCGCCGGCACGGGCCTGAAATATCAGGACCAGTTTGTCCCCTGTCCGGGACTCGCTGCGCCGCTGGCAACCGGGCGCTGCGGCGGTATCGGCGGTTTGTCTGTATCCACGCGGAAATTCGCGCAGACGGGCTGGCAAGGACGCGTCAGCCGTTTTATTCTTCACCAACTGTCAGAAGGATACGTCGTTGACCCTCTATGAATATACCGCCGTGCCCGCGCCGATGCGCAGCGAGAAGACGAAAGGGGCCAAGACCCCCGCAGACCGCTATGCCGCCACCCTGACCGATGCGATCAATCTCATGGCCCGGGATGGCTGGGAATACCTGCGCGCAGAAACGCTTCCGTCAGAGGAGCGCAGCGGTCTGACGGGCCGCACGACGCTGTTTCACAACCTGCTGATTTTCCGTCGTGCATATTTGGCAGGCCATCAGGCCGAGGCACCGCAGGCAGCCGGCACTGTGGCTGTTACGCATTCCCCCGCGCCGGCGCCTGCCCCTGCGCATCAACCGGAACCTGCGGGCCAGCCACAGCAGGTGACCGAAAAAGTCACACCGTCGCCGGTCTTTTCCGAAAAGATGCCGCTGGCCGGCAAGGCCGGTCAGGATGATCCCAAGGCAGCGGCGACGCCGAAGGCTGCGGGTTGAACACAATCCCTGTGCCCGGCCCCTTTAATGCGGGCCGGCACCTGAAAACATGTTGATGACGATCACGCCGCCGGTGATCATCGCAATGCCGATGAACGCGGCCGTGTCCAGATGCTGATTGAGGAACACGACCCCGATCAGCGAGATCAGCGCGATCCCTGCACCCGACCAGATTGCATAGACGATCCCCATCGGCATCGACTGGACAACCACTGACAGTGCATAAAACGCCAGGCCGTAACAGACGGCCATCAGAAGTGTTGGCAGTATCCGGGTGAACTGGGCCGATTGCTGCAACGCGGTCGTGCCGATCACCTCCAGCAGGATCGCCCCGCCAAGCCACGCCCAGACTGGCATCAGACAAGCCGTCCGGCCAAAGAGTTGGCGGCGGAATGCGTGATCTCCACCTCGACCAATTCGCCCACCTGCGCTTCAGGGGCCTCGACGAAGACCGAATGCAGATAGTCGGATTTGCCGATCATTTGTCCCTGCTGACGGCCGGACTTCTCGAAAAGCACACCAAGCCGGCGACCGATCATGCTTTCCTGCGCGGCTTTCTGCTGGCGCGACAACAAGGCCTGCATTTCCTGCAAACGCGCATCCGCGACCTCTGACGGGACCTCTTCGCGGCCAGCCGCCGGCGTGCCAGGGCGCGCCGAGTACTTGAAGCTGAAAGCGGTGCCGTAACCCACATCCTCGATCAGTTTCAGCGTATCACGGTGATCCTGATCGGTCTCGCCGGGGAAACCGGCGATAAAATCGGATGTCAGCATGATATCGGGGCGCGCCGCGCGAATGCGGTCGATCAGGCGCAGATATTGCGCCGCAGTATGTTTGCGGTTCATCGCCTTCAGAACCCTGTCGCTGCCTGACTGCACGGGCAGGTGCAGATAAGGCATCAGCTTGGGTTCATTGCCATGCGCCTCGATCAGGTCGTCGGTCATGTCGTTGGGATGGCTGGTCGTATAGCGAATACGGTCCAGCCCTTCGATTTCCGCCACAGCCCGGATCAGTCGCCCGAAATGCCATTCGCGGCCGTCTGCCCCTGCCCCGTGCCAGCCATTCACATTCTGGCCCAGAAGCGTGATCTCGCGCACACCGCGCGCGACCAGGTCACGCGCTTCCGACAGGACGCGTTCGACCGGGCGGCTGACTTCGGCACCCCGCGTATAGGGCACCACGCAGAAGGCGCAGAACTTGTCGCAGCCCTCCTGCACGGTCAGGAAGGCCGTCGGCGCGCGGCGGGTGGCGCGCGACTGCGGCAGGTGATCGAACTTGTCCTCGGCCGGGAATTCGGTCAGCACGCGCGGGCCTTCTCCGCGTGCCATGGCTGGCAGCTTGTGATAGCTTTGCGGCCCGACCACCAGATCGACCAGGGGCATCCGGTTCACGATTTCCTCGCCCTCGGCCTGGGCAACGCAACCCGCGACGGCGATCTTCAGATCGGGCTTTTCTGCCTTCAGCGGCTTCAACCGGCCCAGATCCGAATACAGCTTCTCGGCCGCTTTCTCTCGGATATGGCAGGTATTCAGCAGCACCATATCGGCCTCTGCCTGATCCTCGGTCAGGACATAACCATCAGCACCCATGGCCTCGGCCATGCGTGAGCTGTCATAGACATTCATCTGACAGCCGTAGGTCTTGATGAACAGCTTCTTCGGTGCAGCCATGATGCGTTCCTTTTCAAGCGCGCGTCATACCTGATTGATCAGATAAAGAGAAGCCGGCCTATAAAAACCCCCGCCAGACCAGAACCCAGACGATGACGATGCCAAGCACCAGAAGCCCGAACACGACCGAGGCCGCGAAATTCGTCGCCTTTTCCTGCATCCACGTCACCCTGCCAAAGGGTTTGAGGTAGGCAACCAGATCGGCATGGGCCTGCGCGGCGTCACGAAAGTCCGTTTGCCGGGCGATCTTTGGCATATTGGTCACCTGTTCAGCGTCGCGCAGGATCACAGCCTTCTTGTACAAATTCCGCGGAAGTGCCCCGCCACGGCGGCGCAGCATGGTGTCCAGATCGATCGCTTCGCCACGGCCAGCCCCGCCCAAACGGGTCGCCATCAGCACGGCAACTTCCTCGGCCCAGCTTCTTACATTCAGCGGTGTCATCGCGTCCCCCGTTTGGCATCACTACATAGACGGGCTGGCGGTGGCAATCCAGCCCGGCTAAGCTGGCCGCATGAAACTGAACACACTCATTTCCGGCGAAGAAAACGGCCTGCCGCCAGTGCTTCTGGTCCACGGTCTTTTCGGATCGGCAAAGAACCTGGGCGGAGTGGCCCGACGCCTGGACGGTGATCGCAAGGTGATTGCGGTCGATATGCGCAATCACGGCGATTCGCCGCATGATGCTGACCATTCATATCCTGCACTCGCGGATGATCTGAGCGAGGTCATCGCCGCGCATGGCGGTCAGGCCGATGTTGTGGGCCATTCGATGGGCGGGAAGGCATCAATGGTGCTGGCACTGTCCCGCCCCGAGGCGGTGCGGCGCCTTTGCGTGCTGGATATCGCCCCCGTCGGCTATCGTCACAGCCAGCAGGAATATATCGACGCGATGTCAGGTCTCGATCTCAGCGGGCTGAAACTTCGCTCCGATGCAGACAAGCGCCTGGCAGCAACGGTTGACGAGCCGGGCGTGCGCGCGTTCCTTTTGCAAAGCCTTGATCTGAAGTCAGATCCGCCACGCTGGAAGCTGAACCTTGATGTCTTAAGCGATCAGATGGAACTGCTGACTGGCTGGCCTGAGGGTCTGACGCCGGGGGCTTTCGACGGACCTGCACTGTTTTTGGCCGGAGGCGAATCTGATTATGCCCGGCCCGGACATAATGCCGACGCCATTCGCGAATATTTCCCGCAGGCAGAGCTGCGTTATTTTCCGCAATGCGGCCACTGGCTACATGCAGAGGAGCCGAAGCTGGTCGCCGACGCGGTCGCCGCGTTTCTGGCCTGAAACACCCGATACAAGCGTCATTCCAACGAAAAACCCCGCCGTCTCCGGCGGGGTTTTCCATTTCAGCATAAGCAGATGCGAGATTACCAGTCGGTACGCTCGACGATTCGGGTCAGAACCGGAAGCTTCATTGCGCCAAGGCGCAGGGCTTCGCGGGCGATATCATCGCTGACGCCGTCGATTTCGAACATGATCCGACCGGGATGGACGCGGGCAGCCCAGTAATCGACCGAACCCTTACCTTTACCCATCCGCACTTCGGTCGGCTTCGACGAAACCGGAACATCCGGGAAAATCCGGATCCAGACCCGGCCCTGACGCTTCATGTGGCGGGTGATCGCGCGGCGGGCCGCTTCGATCTGGCGCGCGGTGACGCGCTCGGGCTCGGTCGCTTTCAGGGCGAAGGAACCGAAGTTCAGATCATATCCGCCCTTCGCTTCGCCGTGAATCCGGCCCTTGTGCTGTTTGCGGAACTTCGTCCGTTTCGGTTGCAGCATTGTTTCCTACTCCTTACCGGCTGTCGCGATCGCGACGCGGACCACGCGGCGCCGGACCTTCCTGAGCCTCGGCCGCCTTGCGGTCACGAGCCTGCGGATCATGTTCCATGATCTCGCCTTTGAAGATCCAGACCTTGATGCCGATGATCCCGTAAGGGGTCATGGCTTCCGCCAGCGCATAGTCGATGTCAGCGCGCAGCGTGTGCAGCGGCACACGGCCTTCGCGATACCATTCGGTCCGTGCGATCTCGGCACCGCCCAGACGGCCGGCGACGTTCACGCGGATACCAAGCGCACCCATGCGCATCGCGTTCTGAACCGCGCGCTTCATCGCGCGGCGGAACGAAACCCGACGCTCCAGCTGCTGCGCGATGGACTCCGCGACCAGGGCGGCGTCCAGTTCCGGCTTGCGGACTTCGACGATGTTCAGGTGCAGCTCGCTATCGGTGAACTGCGCCAGCTTCTTGCGCAGAACCTCGATATCGGCGCCCTTCTTGCCGATGATCACACCCGGACGGGCAGCGTGAATGGTCACGCGTGCCTTCTTGTGCGGGCGCTCGATGATGACGCGGCTGATGCCGGCCTGCTTGGCTTCCTTCTTCACGAAGTCCCGGATCTTCAGGTCTTCGAGCAACAGTTTGCCATAGTCCTTGTCGTCGGCGTACCAACGGCTGTCCCAGGTGCGGTTGACCTGGAGGCGCATCCCTACGGGGTTAACCTTCTGACCCATTACGCTTGCTCCTCTGCGGTGGTCGCCTTGGCGGGCTTGCGGGCAGCCTTCTTGGCCTCCGCAGCAGCGGCCGCGGCGGCCGGATCGACCTCGCGCAGCTTGATGGTGATTTCCGAGAACGGCTTCATGATCTTGCCATACCGGCCACGGGCGCGCGGACGGCCCCGTTTCATCACCAGGTTCTTGCCGACCCATGCCTCGGCGACGACCAGGTTGTCGACGTCCAGGTTGTGGTTGTTTTCGGCATTCGCGATGGCCGACTGAAGGCATTTCTTCACGTCGCCCGAGATACGGCGCTTCGAGAAGGTCAGATCGGCGAGCGCCTTTTCGACCTTCTTGCCGCGGATCAGGCCGGCGACCAGGTTCAGCTTCTGCGGCGAGGTGCGAAGCATCTTGGTCTTGGCCATGGCCTCGTTATCAGCCACGCGGCGCGGATTCTTTTCCTTACCCATGACGATTACTTCCTTTTCGCTTTCTTGTCGGCGGCGTGACCATAATAGGTCCGCGTCGGCGAGTATTCCCCGAACTTCTGGCCGATCATTTCCTCGGTCACGTTGACCGGGATATGCTTGTGGCCGTTATAGACGCCGAAGGTCAGGCCGACGAATTGCGGCAGAATGGTCGAACGACGCGACCAGATCTTGATGACATCCGACTTGCCCGAATCGCGGGCTTTTTCGGCCTTCTTCAACACATATGCGTCGACGAACGGGCCCTTCCAAACAGAACGTGCCATGGATTAACGCCCCTTCTTAACGTGACGCGAGCGCAAGATATACTTGTCGGTCGCCTTGTTCGAGCGGGTTTTCTTGCCCTTGGTGTCCTTACCCCAGGGCGTAACCGGCGTGCGGCCACCCGAGGTCCGGCCCTCACCACCACCATGCGGGTGGTCGATCGGGTTCATCGCGACACCGCGAACGCTCGGGCGGATGCCCTTGTGGCGATTGCGGCCGGCTTTACCCAGGTTCTGGTTCGAATGGTCGGCATTCGAAACCGCACCGATGGTCGCCATGCATTCCTGGCGAACCAGACGCAGTTCGCCCGAGGACAGGCGGATCTGGGCATAGCCACCGTCACGACCGACGAACTGGGCATAGGTGCCAGCCGAACGGGCGATCTGACCGCCCTTGCCGGGCTTCAGTTCAACATTGTGGACGATCGTGCCGATCGGCATGCCGCTGAAGGGCATCGCATTGCCGGGCTTCACATCAACCTTCGCACCGGCAACCACCTTGTCGCCAACAGCCAGACGCTGCGGTGCAAGGATATAGGCCTGGGTGCCATCTTCATATTTCACCAGTGCGATGAAGGCGGTGCGGTTGGGATCGTATTCGATCCGCTCGACCGTCGCTGCGACATCGAACTTGTTGCGCTTGAAATCGACGATGCGATACAGGCGCTTTGCCCCGCCGCCCTGGCGGCGCATGGTGATCCGTCCGGTGTTGTTCCGGCCGCCCTTCTTGGTCAGGCCCTCGGTGAGGGACTTGACCGGACGTCCTTTCCAAAGCTCCGAACGGTCGATCAGAACCAGCCCGCGCTGGCCAGGCGTCGTCGGTTTATACGACTTGAGTGCCATCTTTCTGTCTTCCGTTGCTTTGTTTCGTAAAAAACTCACGCGGCCCCCGCACAAGGCGGAGGCCGCAATATCACGGCCTTAGATCACAGTCCGGTGGACACGTCGATCGAATTGCCGGCTTCCAGCGTGACATAGGCCTTCTTCACGTCCGAGCGGACGCCAAGACGGCCGCGGAAGCGCTTTTGCTTGCCTTTGGTCACTGTCGTGTTGACTGCCTTGACCTTGACGTCGAACAGGTTTTCCACAGCTTCCTTGATCTGCGGCTTGTTCGCGTCCATCGCCACTTCGAAAACGAAGGCATTGCTTTCGCCTGCCATGGTCGCCTTCTCGGTGATGATCGGCTTGCGGATCACGTCGTAATGTTCAGCTTTCGCGCTCATTTCAGGCGAGCCTCCAGGGCTTCGACACCGGCACGAGTGATGACGAGCGTATCACGGCGCAGGATGTCATAGACGTTGGCACCCATCGAAGGCAGCACATCGACGCCTTCCAGGTTACGGGCGGCGCGGGCGAAGCCTTCGTTCACTTCGGCACCGTCGATGACCAGCACGCGCTTCCAACCGTTTTCCTTGACGGCTTTCGCAACGGCTGCGGTCTTGGCATCGGCGAGGTTCAGATCCTCGATGATGACCAGTTCACCAGCGGTGGCTTTCGCAGACAGGGCGTGCTTCAGGCCAAGCGCGCGGACTTTCTTCGGCAGATCGAAGGCGTGGCTGCGCGGGGTCGGACCCTTGTAGACACCACCCTTGCGGAAGATCGGCGCCTTGCGGGAACCGTGACGTGCGCCGCCGGTGCCTTTCTGACGATAGATCTTCTTGGTCGAGTAGCTGACTTCCGACTTGCCCAGCACCGAATGGGTACCGGCCTGCGCCTTGGCGTTCTGCCAGCGCACGACGCGCTGCAGCAGGTCGCCGCGCGGTTCAAGCCCGAAAATCTCGTCGGCCAGCTCGATCGACCCGGCCTTGCCGGAGTCCAGCTTGATCACATCGAGTTTCATTTATCTTCTCCTTCGGCCGAGTCGTCCTTGCTCTCGGGCGCCGGATCAAGCTCTTCCGTCTTGTCGGCGTTGGCGTCGGCAGCTTCCTTGTCGGCAGCGATCGAGGCCTCGGCTTCGGCAAGCGCGGCAGCTTCCTGTTCGGCAGCCAGACGTGCAGCTTCGGCGCGTGCGGCTTCTTCCTCGGCGGCAGCGGCGGCAGCGGCTTCCTCTGCGATACGCTGAGCTTCCTTCAGCTTCGAACGGGTCGCAGCCGGGGTGATCAGGTTTTCGGGAAGGGCTTTCTTGACGGCGTCCTTGACGACGACCCAGCCACCTTTCGAACCCGGAACCGAGCCCTTGACCATGATCAGGCCACGGTCACTGTCGGTCTTGACGACCTGCAGGTTCTGCGTGGTGACGCGGACGGCACCCAGGTGACCTGCCATTTTCTTGCCCTTGAACACCTTGCCGGGGTCCTGGCACTGGCCGGTCGAATCGACGAATTGGCCAGCGAAATAGTGGTCAGCAACGATCTCTTCGCCGACGGCGACCAGATTGTCTTCGCTGACGCGGAATTCGGCAACCTTGCGCTTCGGCGCGACACCGGCCTTGGCGAAATGGCCACGCAGCGGCGCGGACACGCGCTTGGCTTTCGCCTCGCCCGCACCCAGCTGAACGGCGACATAACCGTCGCGGTCAGCAGTCCGCTGGTCGATGACCTGCAGATTGTCCAGATGAAGAACGGTCACCGGAACCTGGCGGCCGTCTTCCAGAAACAGCCGGGTCATGCCCAGCTTCTTGGCGATAACACCCGTACGCATTCTCGCCCCCTTACACCTTGATCTCGACATCCACGCCAGCGGCGAGGTCGAGCTTCATCAGCGCGTCAACGGTCTGCGGCGTCGGATCGACGATGTCCAGCAGGCGCTTGTGCGTGCGGATTTCCCACTGGTCACGCGACTTCTTGTCGATGTGCGGGCCACGCAGGACGGTGAATTTCTCGATCTTGTTCGGCAGCGGGATCGGCCCGCGAACCGTGGCACCCGTGCGCTTGGCGGTGTTCACGATTTCCTGGGTGCTGGCGTCCAGCACGCGGTAATCGAACGCCTTCAGCCGAATGCGGATATTCTGACTTTGCATCGTCATCCCTCGGATCTTTGAGGGTTCCAGTCGAGAGGCTGACGACACACCACGCGGCGCCAGCATCGGACCTGTATAAAAACTGCGAAGCCGCCCTATAGGGGGCGGCCCCGTCAGATGCAAGCGAATCCTTGTGTGAGAACGGATTCGGTCGCGATGGGCGCGTATAGCGCCAAGGGAGGGGTGGGGTCAAGGGAAGTCATTCAATAAGCACGACTTCCCTTGAAACTGACTAATCTTGGTCTTCCTCAAGCAGAAAGACAATCACGTCTCGCATATTACCTTCGACATCTTGGCCCCGTTCGACACGATGACCTGCATAGCGCTTGGCTCCGACAAAGCGGAGGCCCTCAGCTTCCTTCTCGAAAAGCAGCAGGGACTTTTCATCCGCAAGATGCTGCGAGATGGCCAAATTGCCTCGGACAAGCTGCATGTCACCACGCTGCCCCTCACCATAGTATTCCATGACACCATCGGGCCGAATGCGATCGTTATACCCGTACGCCGCGCCGCCATCTCCGGTGATTATGAAGACAACATCATGCCGGCTGGGTGTAATAATGCCGCCCTGCTGTTGACCGCCAAAACGATCATGCAGATCTTCTCGCCGGTTATAGATCCGACCGGGAACAAACTCGAATAGCTCAGGCATTAAATGTCTCCGTGTTTCAATAAATGGTTCCGCACTCGCTCGTGCGGATCAACGAGCGCTGTTCTGGACCCGATAGGCCTAGAATAAATCATCTCACGCTAATCCGACGCAGGCAATCCGCAAAGCGCCGTCCGTCATCCAACGCAAAAGCCCGCCCCTTTCGGGACGGGCTTTCTCTCGCGATATCCTGGCCCGAAGGCTTTGGATCATTCGATGATCTTGGACACCACGCCGGCGCCGACAGTGCGGCCGCCTTCGCGGATGGCGAAGCGCAGTTTTTCTTCCATCGCGATCGGGGCGATCAGCTCGACCTCGAACTTCAGGTTGTCGCCCGGCATCACCATTTCCGTGCCTTCCGGCAGCTTGACCGTCCCGGTCACGTCCGTCGTGCGGAAGTAGAACTGCGGGCGGTAGTTGCCGAAGAACGGGGTGTGGCGGCCGCCTTCTTCCTTGGTCAGGATATAG
>VAFL01000061.1 GCA_005768755.1 Paracoccus denitrificans
TGTGGTCCTGCCACACGACCCGGATCAGCGGCTATATCGTCGAGGGCCATGTGCCCTTCGCGGCCATAAGGCAGCTTCTGGAACAGCGCCCCGACATTAACGGGATCGCCGTGCCGGGGATGCCCGCCGGCTCGCCGGGCATGGGCGGCGGGGTCGAGGCCACCGCCGAGGTCATCGCCTGGGGTGGCATTGCCGGCGACGGACGCGCCTTCCCGCTGGACGGGTAACAGATGACGCGCAACGCACTCATCCTCATCGCGGCGGTCGGTCTGGCCGCTGCGATCCTGATCCTCTGGCGCGGCAGCGCGGCGACGGAGGCAGCCGTGCAGGATCAGGCCGTGATCGCGCTTGGCCAGCGGCTCTACGCTGAAAACTGCGCCAGTTGCCACGGCGCCGATCTGGAGGGTCAGCCGGACTGGCAGACCCCGCTGGCAAATGGCCGCTATCCGGCCCCCCCGCATGACGAGACCGGCCACACATGGCATCACGCCGACGCGCTTCTGGAACAGATCGTCCGTGACGGCACCGCCGCCGTGGTCGGCGATGGGTATGAAAGCGACATGCCCGGTTTCGGCGATGTCATGGGTGACGCCGAAATCGGCGCCATTCTGACCTATATCAAATCCACTTGGCCCGAACGGGAGCGCGCAATCCAGAGCCGAATTACCAAAGACAGCGCGCCGTGACACCCCCGGCGCGACACCACCCACCGACCCAAGGAGTTTCCCATGCAGAATAGAACCGCCGTCATCGCCCTGACGCTGTTCGTCCTTGCCGGGTGCACGGCGCAAACGACCGGCACCGCCGTCGAGGAGGCCTCGCCCTATCCAATCCCGAACGAGGTCGTCGCCATCGCCGGCTCCAATCAGGACCTGACCACGGCCCGGCTGGACCCGGCGGATGACTGCTATTGGTATTACCACGCCGGGCCGGTCGAAACGACGCTGGTGCCGCTGCGCGCCGCGAATGGCAACCATATCTGCAACGCGCGCACGTCCTGACACCCGGTATCTTCAGAGGGCAGACGTTCAGCCGATGGCCGTCACGCTGCCCTCCGGCGAATAGAGATGGGCCGTCGCGCCGATCTGGACGCGTGGATAGAGCCCGTTGATATGGGCCATGACCATGCGGACGCAGCCGGAACTGGCCCTGCTGCCGATCGAGGTCGGAAACGGCGTGCCGTGAATGCGCAGATAGGTGTCGCGCTCGCCGAGATAAAGATAGAGCGCCCGCGAACCCAGCGCGTTCCGGGGACCGGGCTCCATGCCGTTTTCATATTGCGCATAGATCTCGGGTTCGCGCCGGATCATGTTCCGGGTCGGGGTCCAGTGCGGCCATTCGGCCTTGCGCTTGATTGTATAGGTCCCCGGCTCGTAAAGATCGCCCCGACCGATGGCCACTCCGTAGCGCATCGCCGTGCCGCCCTCTTCGATGTGGTAGAGGTATCGGGCCACGGCATCGACGTGAATATCGCCCGGCAACAAACCGTCATTCGCAACGACCCGCTGCGGCAAGAAGCGCGGGTGAAGCCCCCACGGATTGGGACCACCGGCTTCCACCTCGGCATCCCAGGCGGCCTTTTGTGCCGCATCGGGCCAGGTAGAGGCCATCAGCGGGCTGGCGGCGGCAGCTGAGAACAGCGCCGTCATCGTTCGGATGAAATGTCTGCGTGTCAGCATGTGATTGCTCCTTGTAATGGTTGTACCTGCAGATGAATACGGCAAGCGCAGCGAAATCCGCGATTGCCGTACCGTATCTTCAGCGCCCATCGACCTCTGGCGTCGCCGCTGGCCCGCCTTCCAGATCGGCGATCAGCGCCTTCATCTCCGCGATTTCCAGCGTCTGGGCCTCGATGATGCTGTCCGCCAGCGCCCGGACGCGAGGATCCGAGATATCGGCACGGGTGGATGTCAGGATCGCAATCGAGTGATGCGGAATCATCGCCTTCATCCAGGCGGTGTCGTCGACCGTTGCCTGA
>VAFL01000041.1 GCA_005768755.1 Paracoccus denitrificans
ATAAAATATCCTTCCTGTTTGTCAGAGACGGCCTTAGTAACAGCCGTTGTCCACGATCCTACTCCGACTGTATGGCTCCTACGAACGGCAGAAAAGTCCCGCAGAGCAGTTGGTGATGTAGAGCGCAGCGAAGGTCAGCTATCGTGCTTCGATAGGTACTTCAGCGCTCGGCGTCCGTTGTAGGACGCGATAGACTGTCGGCCGCGAAACGTCGAACAGCTCTGCCAGATCGCTGACGGAGTAGTCGCCCGTGTCATACATGCGTCGCAGCTCTGTTTGGCGGCGATCCGACAGCTTAGGCTTCTTGCCCTTCAGCTTCCCCTTTGCGCGGGCAACAGCCATGCCCTCTTTGGTGCGCATGCGGATCAAATCGGCCTCGAATTCAGCGAAGGTGGCGAGAATGTTGAAGAACATCTTTCCCATCGGATCGTGCGGATCATAGACCGACGCTCCCAATGCAAGCCTCACCCCGCGCTTCGCCAACTCATCCGCGATAGAGCGAGCATCCGGAACTGACCGTGCCAGCCGGTCAAGTTTCGGAACCACCAGCGTGTCGCCGGCTCTCACGGCTGCCAAGGCCTGCGCCAGTCCTGGCCGCTCGCGGTTCGTCCCAGTCAAGCCATGGTCGGTATAGATGCGGTCCGCAACTACGCCGAGATTTAGGAGGGATGCCGTCTGTGCGGCAAGGTCCTGTTTGTCGGTCGAACATCGGGCGTATCCAATGCGAGTTTCAGACATGGGGGTGTCCTTCGGAAAAATATTTTGAAGCCATGTAGAATTGTAACGCAAAAGGCCCGTTCAATGATACCATAACCGTACCATCTAAATGAGAATCGATTTCCCCCTTGAATATTGGGTATGGCTCGGACGCGATACTGCGTCCGCTCAGCGATCCCCTTACGGACGGTCGTCCATCACGATTTCCTGAAAGATCGCCATGCCAAGACGCAGCATTCTGACCGACCGCCAACGGGCGGCATTGTTCGATCTGCCGACCGATGAAGCGTCGATGCTGCGCCACTACACGCTGGCAGACGACGATCTGGAGCTCATCCATGCCCGTCGCCGTTCCCACAATCGCTTCGGTTTTGCGTTGCAACTATGCGCGCTGCGATATCCCGGGCGGTTGCTGGCGCCGGGCGAGGTCATTCCGTTAGCAGTCACACGCTTTCTGGCAGCGCAGCTTGGGATAAGGCCCGACGAATTGGCCGGCTACGCCGCCCGCGAGGAGACCCGGCATGAGCACCTGGCCGCCTTGCGCGCCATCTACGGTTACAAGATGTTCACCGGGCGGGGCGCCCGGGACCTGAAGGCCTGGCTTGAAGGCGCGGCCGAAACTGCCCGGTCGAACGAGGATCTGGCACGGCGCTTCGTCGAGCAGTGCCGGGCGGCTCAGACCATCCTGCCCGGAATCACGGTCATCGAGCGGCTTTGCGCGGATGCGCTTGTCGCGGCTGAACGGCGGGTCGATGCCAGGGTCGCCGGTCAGTTGGACGATGACATGCGAACGCGGCTCGATGCCCTTCTGACCGAAGATGCGGGTGGCTCGGTCACGCGCTTCGTCTGGTTGCGTCAGTTTGAGATCGGGCGGAACTCGGCTGATATGAACCGCCTGCTCGATCGGCTCGAGTTCCTGCAGGCTTTGGCGCTGGACCGGGGCATTCTGGCGAATGTACAGCCACACCGCGTTGCCCGCCTTCGCCGGCAGGGAGAGCGATACTTCGCGGGCGATCTGCGGGAGGAAGCTTTTCATCAGCCGCGCCGCTTCGCGAAAGGTATGCCGGGAACCAAGGTCCGCATGTAGCCGTTGCAGCTCCGGGGTAGCCCGGTCTGGAAAGAAATAGGCCAGCGGAGAAATAGGTCCACCGGGCATCGCCGCTGACCTGGCATCACACGAACAGCGGCGCATGCGCGCGGCTTTGACCCGAACCCGCCCAAAGAGCGTGTCGAGATCGCGCGTGCGATAGTCATGAATGGCACGAACCGAGGCGCAATCCGGGCATACGCGGCTTTCTCGAATGATCTCATCGACCTGATCGTAAAGGATTACCCTCTGGATCTGTTCGAGGATCCTTTTCCCATCCTCGAGGCGCAGCCCGATCCCGTCTGGGCAGGTCACCCGGTATGGTCGAGAAATGCCGTCAAGCTGATGAGTGCGCTTCTCCCCGTTGTCGAAGGTCGTTTCGATTGTAATCCGTACGTCCATGGCAGCCCCCCATACAAAGAGCTTACCTTAGCACAGGCCAGATCACCGACGACGACCCCCATGTTCTGTCCACTCCCGAATTAAAGGCAAAATCTCATATTTAAGGGCAAAGCTCAGCCGTTGATTTCGTTGGATTTCCCATCTCACAATTAAGGGCTCTGCCTCACTTTGTGTGGCGCAACTATCCTGAAACTGGAAAATTCAGGAGGGATAGTTGTGGGTTCGAAGAAGCACTGGTCACCCGGGATCGATGTTGCCGTTCAAAGCGTGGAGCGAAGTGAACGCGGCGGGTGGCTTGTATTCGGCGTCTTGGCGCCCAACGGCATCTGCCCAGACTGTGGATTCCATTCACGCCGACGTCACGGCTGGCGGCGTCGGCGGCTTCAGGATTATCCCGCGCATGGAAACAAGGTAACGGTTGATCTCGCGATTTGCCGTTGGCGATGTCAGGCACCCGCTTGCCCACGCCGGACTTTCTCGGACCAGATCGCCTCGATTGCGCATCCATTTGCACGTCGGACTTCGCGTGTCGGGGAGATTGTCAGTCATCTGGGGCATGCGACCGGCGGACGACCTGCCGAGAGGTTGTTGCATCGTTTGGGCCTTGGGGTCAGCGATGACACGGTGCTCAGGCATCTGAAGCAGTGTGCTCACGGCGCCGGCGAGGCGCCAACGGTCATCGGGATCGACGACTGGAGCTGGCGGAAGTCGCAAACCTACGGCACGATCATTGTGGATCTGGAGCGTCGCGTGGTGATCGACATTCTCGAGGATCGAGATGTCGTCACCTGCACCGACTGGCTGAGGCGTCATCCTGAGCTTGAGGTGATCAGCAGAGATCGGTGTGGTCTCTACGCCCAGGCCGCACGGCAAGGGGCACCGCAGGCGAAGCAGGTCGCTGACCGGTTCCATATCGTGCAAAACCTGCGGCAGGCCATCGAGGAGCAAATGAACCTCCACGGCCGTGCGACCGGCAGGGCGCTGCTGTCCGACGCAGACAATATCACCGCAGCCGGCAGGCTTCTGAAGTCACGCCTTGCGCACAGGACGTCTCGGGAAGAGATTTTCACCACCATCCATGCGCTCCGAAATCAGGGGCTTTCCTGCAGCGAGATCGGGCGGCGAACCGGGTTTCCGCGTCGCAGCATCGCGAAATGGCTGCAGTTCGAGACGCCGCCAGACCGCAGGCGGGCCGCTTTGAAGCGGACTTCCCCATGGTATTTTGAAAAGTTTCTGAGGCAATCCTGGAAGGACGGCATTCGAACTGGAAGCGCCCTGTTCCGTCTGATCCAAGAGCGTGGTTACGAGGGGAGTCAAACGCATTTGCAGCGGTTGCTGGCGGGTTGGCGCAGAGCCGAACAGCAAGCGACCGACCCCAAGGTAGAGCACGCGATACTTAAGCCAGTCCGGGACCCGGAAACGGGGCACGCGATTTCCCCGGTCATCGCGGCTGCCCTGTGCGTTAAACCCCGCGGAAAGCTCACCCCGGATCAGGTGCGGAAAGTCGACGCGCTCAAGGCCGGTTCTCCCGCCTTCGCAACGATGCGCAGCCTCGCCATGCGGTTCAATGGTATCATTCGCGGTCGCCAGGCAGACCCGCTCCCTGCATGGATCGACGACGCGATTGAAAGCAACCTGGCGCCCATCGTGCGCTTTGCCCGTACCTTGAACCGGGACTTGGACGCGGTCACGAACGCCATCGAGATGCCTTGGAGCAACGGCCAGGCAGAAGGTCAGATCAACCGCCTGAAGACCCTCAAACGCGCAATGTATGGTCGCGCCGGTCCAGAATTGTTGCGGGCGAGAATGCTACCGTTCCGCCACACAAATTGAGGCAGAGCCTATTTCTGGGCCAGATGCCACAGAATCGCGCCGGATTCGAAAATGGCGCGGCCCTCGGCACGATCCACGATGGTCGGGATCTTGCCGTTCGGGTTCAGCTTCAGATAGTCGGGCGCCTTCTGTTCCTGCCGTCCGAAATCGACCAGCGTCAGGTCATAGGGAACGCCTGCCTCCTCCAGAAAGATCACCGGCTTGTAGCCGTTCATCGTGGCGGCGGTGTAAAGATGGATGTCGGTCCGGGTCATGACGCTGGTTCTTGCGTGTGGGGGCGTGGGGCGGCGGTCAGGCCGGAACAACCGCAAAGATGTCCCGAAGATGTGCGTCGAACCGCGCAAGATCCGAGGCGATGTCGGGCTTTTTCATCACGTCAAAGGCGGCAAAGCTGGGCAGCGGGGTCATGCCGAAGAATCTGGCGTTCAGGTGCAAGGGGCGCAACAGATCGTCCAGCGACATGCCCTGAAAAGAATGGCTGGGCGGGATCGTCGAAGGCTTCGGCCGGGGCGTTCAGCGTGGCCGACAGCAGATAGCTGGTACCCTGCAAGCTGCCGCCCGTGCCGTAATTGGCCTTGGGATCCCGGGCGTGGCGGCCATCCCCGGCACACAGGCGTCCGTCCATGCCCGCGGTATAGACCTCATCCATGTATTTCTTGAACGTCCAGGGCGCGCCCATCCAGTTGACCGGAAACTGCATTATGACGGTGTCGGCCCAGACATGGTTGTCGACCTCGGCCTGGACATCATAGCCCTCATCAATCGTGGTCACGCGGACCTCGTGACCCAGGGATGTCAGCAGCGATCTGGCACGGTCGGTCAGCGTGGCATTCAGCCGCCCGGGCGCGAAGTCGTAGGGCTGCGTTCCGTTCACGATCAGGATTTTTGTCATGGGTCGGGTTCCTTGGGTCCGTCATGTTGCATCGCCGCCCCTTGACCCGGGGCGGGCTTGCGATGAAATGCGCAGGACGGAAACCTAAATCAACCAGTATACTTTTGGTAACCTAAAGGCGCCGCGATGAGGAGGGTCCGATGAAGGCAAGGATAGGTCATGATGCGCAGGGTCGCCGCATCGCCCATGATGTCTGCACCGAGCCATGCCCGATAGAACGCGGGATGCGGATCATCGGCGGCAAGTGGACCGGCTCGATCCTGTGGCATCTGCGCGACGGGCCGGTGCGCTTTAACGATCTGGCGCGGATGATTGGCGGCGCGTCGAAGAAGATGATCACCGAACGCCTGCGTCAGTTGGAGGCGCAGGGCCTGATCACCCGGCATGTGCTGGATACCGCCCCCGTCTCGGTTCAGTATCAGATCACCGCGACCGGCCTGACCGCCATCGGGTTTCTGGACGAGATCCGAAAATGGAGCGAGAGCCTGCGCGAGGCCGGGCAACCCTGATCGGCGGGTTCAGGATTGCCGCGTTGCGCGGATCAGAAGCGGGTGATGACGGTTGCGCCGACCGATTGGAACTTGTCCATATCCATCAACGCCTGTGGCGCATCTGCCAGGGCGATCCGATCGCCGACCAGCCGCGCGGGGTTCAGCTTGCCGCTGCTGACCAGGTCCAGCATCGCGCCATAGCGATGCGCCTGCATCCCGTGAGAGCCCAGAAGCTGGATTTCCTGCCCGACGATCCTGGGCATCGGGATTGCGGGCGCAGCGTGTTCGCCCAGCATCAGGCCCACCTGAACATGCTTGCCGCGCGGACGCAGGCACAGGATCGAATTGGTCATCGTCACCGGATGCCCCAGCGCATCAAGCGATACATGCGCACCGCCACGGGTGATATCGCGGATGGCGCCGGGCACGTCCGCCTCGCGCCCGTCGATCGCCGCGACGGCCCCCAGTTCACGGGCGAAGTTCAGTTTCGCCGGATCAAGATCGACGCCGATGACATTTGCCCCGGCTGCCGCAGCGATCATCACGGCCGATAGTCCGACCCCGCCGCAGCCGTGGATCGCGACCCATTGGCCCGCGCTGACCCTGCCCTGATCGATCACCGCCCGGAACGATGTAGCAAAGCGACAACCAAGGCTGGCCGCCGTGGCGAAATCCATACTGTCGGGCAGCGCGACAAGGTTCAGATCGGCCTGATGGATGCCGACATATTCGGCAAAGGATCCCCAATGGGTGAAACCGGGCTGTTCCTGATGCAAGCAGACCTGCTGCTGACCCGCGTGACATTCCGAACAGCTGCCGCAGCCGCAAATGAAGGGCACCGTGACCTTGTCGCCGACCTTCCAGTTCGTGACATCCTTGCCCACCGCCTCGACGATGCCCGCCAGTTCGTGTCCCGGCACATGGGGCAGGTCGATATCGTCGTCATGGCCCATCCATCCGTGCCAGTCGCTGCGACAGACACCCGTGGCGGCGACCTTCAGCACGACCCCATCTGGCTGAGGCGCGGGATCCTTCGCCGTGACCAGCCGCGGGGCTTCCTGAAATTTTTCGAACATGACGGCTTTCATCGCGACCTCGTGCTGATTGAGTTTCGGTGGCGATCATAGGAAGTGCAGCGGCAAATCCATTGCCATTCCTGGCCTGATATTCGAATAATGGGGCAATATCTTTTCTGTTGTGACGAATTTGAAGGGATTTCTGCCCATGCCTGATATCGATGTCGTCAATGCCCAGCTCTTGTCGCTGTTGCAGGATGATGGCCGCATGACCAATGCCAGACTGTCCGAGCATCTGGGTATGAGCGAGACGCCCTGCTGGCGCCGCCTGAAGCGGCTTGAGGAAAGCGGTGTCATCGAGGGCTATCAGGCCAATCTGAATCGCCGCAAGCTGGGGTTGGGTGTGATGGCGTTCGTGCAGCTGCGCTGTTCGGAACATGATCAGGCCGCCACGGCCGAGTTTCAGCGCATCGTGCAGACCACGCCGAACATCCTGTCCTGCCATAACACGACCGGCGCAGATGATTTTCTGCTGATCGTCGTGGCGCGTGATCTGGATGATTACAGCAGCTTCGTGGACAGTACCCTGCGGCGGCTTCCGGGCGTGACCAGCATCCGTTCGAACCTGTCGCTGAAAGAGATGAAGGCTTCCAGCAAGCTGCCCGTCGCCGCGCGGTAAACCCGGTCAGCTCGGTTGCGGGCTGACGGCATCTTTCGGCGCTGCCGCCGACAGGAAAAAATCGACTGCCGCGTCCAGAACCTGCAGCCTGTCTGTCGTCACCGTCAGTTCGCCCATTTCGAACAGCGAATCCCATGCATGCGGCAGCAGGACGGATTCGCAGAAATGCCGGGCCAGAAACCCGGCATCGCCCTGTAACTGACCCTGCGCAATCAGGCGCTCCATCACCAGCTGAACCATCTCAACCCACATTTCCCAAGTAAGGCGCTGATTTCGCTGTCCTGACCATTATATTTCCCATATAAAACATGGTGTTGAAGGCTGCGAAGGGCGCGTTTCATGGATCACCCAGAGGGTGCGGGCTTGCAACGGGCAGATCGGGTGGATTTCGACCCTCGCGTGCGGCTGGAATTTCGCGGCACGCAGC
>VAFL01000062.1 GCA_005768755.1 Paracoccus denitrificans
ATACAGCGAAGAACAGATCATCGGCATCCTGACCGAGCATGAGGCGGGCGCGAAGTGCGCTGAGCTGTGCCGCAAGCATGGGATGTCGGAAGGCACCTTTTATGCCTGGAAAGCGAAGTTTGTTGGGATGACGATTTCGGATGCCAAACGACTGAAGGCGCTGGAGGACGAGAACGCCAAGCTGAAGAAACTGCTGGTGGAGCGGATGCTCGACGCAGCGGCGATGAAGGAACTGCTCTCAAAAAAATGGTAAGGCCCGCCGTCAAGCGCGAAGCCGTTGCGCATCTGCGGGCCAGGCTTGGCCTGTCGGAACGGCGGGCCTGTCAGATTGTTGGAGCGGACCGCAAGATGATCCGCTACCGGTCCGTGCGACCGCCCGAGACTGGGCTGCGCCAGCGGCTTCGGGATCTGGCCAATGAACGCCGCCGGTTCGGTTATCGGCGGCTATTTGTGCTGCTGCGCCGGGAGGGAGAACCCTCCGGGATCAACCGTGTCTACCGGCTGTATCGGGAAGAAGGGCTCACGGTACGCAAACGCCGGGCCAGGCGCAAGGCGCAAGGAACCCGGGCACCGATCCTGGTCGAGGCCCGGCCCAATGCGCGCTGGTCGCTGGATTTTGTCCATGACCAGCTCGCCTGCGGCCGGCGGTTCCGCATCCTGAACGTGGTTGATGACGTGACCCGGGAATGCCTGGCAGCGATTCCGGACACGTCGACCTCGAGGCGCCGTGTCGCGCGGGAATTGGCGGCCCTGATCGAAAGGCGTGGAAAGCCTGGCATGATTGTCAGCGACAACGGCACCGAACTGACCAGTAACGCGATCTTAACCTTTGCCACGAAGCGCAAGATCGAGTGGCATTACATCGCGCCAGGCAAGCCCATGCAGAACGGTTTTGGCGAGAGTTTCAACGGGCGCATGCGCGATGAACTTTTGAACGAAACCATGTTCCGGAACATGCCGCACGCCCGTGCCGTGATCCGGGCATGGGCCGCAGATTACAACGAGGAGCGGCCACATTCAGCGCTTGGCTATAAGACGCCCAAGGCGTTCGCCGAGCGCCTGTTCATCGCAACCGACACCCACGCTTCGCCATCTGAAAGCTCCACCCGGATGTCGGTTGCTCCACCTGCGCCAATCGGCGTATCAACCCAAAGGGCTCCGGTTCCGGCTGGATGAAAGTTCACAGGCAGGTCAACGTTGATGTGGCGTTGATGTAAACGTGGAAGCGCCAGTGGTATGGTGATACCATCGGCTTATCTATTTGATATATTTTTGGAATTTGGTTGCGGGGGTAGGATTTGAACCTACGACCTTCAGGTTATGAGCCTGACGAGCTACCGGGCTGCTCTACCCCGCGACAGGTGCGTTTTGGCGCACGGTTGCACCGATCTGGTTGTGATGGTGCGGATTTTTTCATCGTTTAGAGAGATATGCGTTTCTTATCAGATCTGGCGGTGACCTACTCTCCCACGTCTTGAGACGCAGTACCATTGGCGCGACGGCACTTAACGGCCGAGTTCGGGATGGGATCGGGTGTTTTGCTCGTGCTATGTCCACCAGATCGGATAAGAAACGCTCAGCGTTCCGCGTTGCAGCGGGAAGTTGTCCAAGGATGCTTTTGGAAGCTGGTCTGACGTTTGTTTGCCTTGGCAAACGGTTGGTCTGGCCACTTCCGGATCAAATCAAGCCTATCGAGCCATTAGTACCGGTCAACTGAACGCATTGCTGCGCTTACATCTCCGGCCTATCGACGTGGTGGTCTTCCACGGCTCTCAAGGGATACCTGGTTTTGAGGGGGGCTTCACGCTTAGATGCCTTCAGCGTTTATCCTGTCCGTTCATAGCTACCCAGCACTGCCGTTGGCACGACAACTG
>VAFL01000042.1 GCA_005768755.1 Paracoccus denitrificans
ATGAAACGCGCCCCTCGCAGCCTTCAACACCATGTTTTATATAGGAAATATAATGGTCAGGACAGCGAAATCAGCGCCTTACTTGGGAAATGTGGGATCTTATTGTTAATTTTGCATGACTGAACGAGGCGCCGATTTTTGGCTAGTACCTGACGCCGAGGTGTCGTCGAATCGACGCTGTGCCTGCCGCATCCAGCAGCTAGAAAAGGTAAGTCCGCTTGTCTGCCGTATCGGCGCATCTTGCGGAAACATACCGCATGTTCTGGAGGAACCACTGTTCCATGGCTTCGATGGGGTCGAGGGGATGCCCTCGACCTACGCCATCCTTGATGCCAGTAAAATCGAGGACTTGCCGGATCTTCTGAAAAGGTCAGGTCTGGAGCACCGATGTCTTTTCAAAGGAGAGGCTGCGCTTGAAATGGGGCACGTCGCACCGTGGATCGTAGGGCTTGTGCCGGAGAACCGCTTCGTTCGACGACTGTTCACCGGAGGAGGGCCACCTTTTGGGCTGTGGCACCCCGAAGCCGGCATATTTTGCCGCAGCACTGCTTCGCTTGATGATTTATGGCGGCACTTCCGAAAGTTCGTTCGGCTGAAAGCTGAAAGTGGCAAATGGTTCTATTTCCGATTTTGGGAACCGAGGTTGCTGCCGGTCCTTTGTGAGCGTTCGCACCCAGTGCTGTTTCCCGCCAGGTCTGCGCCCCTGCTTTCCGTTGTCGCACCCACCTCTAAAGAAACGCATTTCGTAATGCCAGACGCGCTGGCAACGTCGAATGGCCAGACTTTGCTATCAGACGATCTGCAAGACGCCCTGCATCAGGCTTCTGAAACGCGTTTCGCAGTCAACTTTGGTCAGGAACTTGCAACAGCGGCACCTAAGCGAATGCGGCAGCTAGGGCTTTCCGACAGCGCCCCCGTTGCGCGAATGATCACCGTAGTGCTTAATCATCTTCGGCCGCTTGGCTTTCAGAAATCCAGCGACATCGGACGCGTGGCGGCGTGCGGCTTGTTCTATGGTAGCCATTTCTTGTTGGACCCTCGCATCATTCCTCTGGCGGATCGATTTCTCGCAGACAAGCGACGCGTCCCTTCGTTACGTGCACGCGACTTTCAGTCGGCCCTTCAGCGCGATCCGACCGTCACCGCGATGCTTGATGGTGGCTCCGTCTGGAACGTTGCGAAGCAACTGGAGCGAGCGCAGTACGCGGCACCTCCGCGCGACAGGTTCGTTGAGGTCTGCGAACGTCATCAGCCCGCCGGATTTTCAACTGTCAAGCGAATTGCGCACCCCATACTGGCGCAACTTTTCACGCCGTATTTCCTTGCTGACCCACTACGCACGATATGGCAGCAGGTATTTTCTCTGCCCGACCACGAATTTATTCGATCAGCTCATTCAGAACTCGATCGCATGTTGAACATAGATCACGGGACCGCTCGCGATGAATGACGAAAGCATGGAGTTTCGCGCGGCGCAGGACGCGGCGGCATCGCAATCAGGCAACGCCGTTCGTGGTGGCACAGCCAGATGCCACGAAGGCAACTGGATCCATGTTCGCTACGAGTATACAGAAGGCGATCCGGTCACCGACGCAACGTATGTCGTGCAAAAGCCAAACAACGGACGTCCGGGCGGCGAGGTTCTGCTGGAAGGCGTCCTCTCGATCGGACCGAACGCACCACATGACTTCGTGCATGTCCCACTTGGTGATTATTCCGGCGAGGTCGAGGTCTTTTTCATTGATGATCCAACCGAGCCTGTAGCCTACATCGAAGAACAACCGGTCGAGGATGAGAAAGGCTGGTTCTCACGCGTCGTGCAAGGTGTCCTCGACGGCGGGGAATGGATAGTGGAGGTCGCGCAAGGTGACTTCAACGAAGACATGAGCACGGGCCAGATCGTGTCCAATGCGCTTGTCACAGCCATCCCGGTTGTCGATCAGGTGGCAGATTTGCGCGATCTTGTCGCAAACGGCAAATTTCTTATCTGGGACAAGCGCTATAACGAGATCGGCGTCTGGGTCGGTGTTCTCGCCTGCCTGATCGGGCTTGTTCCATCGCTCGGTTCGCTCGCGAAAGGTGCTATCAAGATCATCTGGCGCAATGCAGGCGAGATTGGAAGGGCGCTCATTTACATCAACAAAGGGCTGCACCTCAGCGGGAAGAAGATCAACGGCTATCGGTTTATCCGCAAACTGGCAGACGAAGTCGTTGCGCAGGTCGGGTTTGTAAACCAGAAGTTCGGCGAGCTTCTTGACCAGATGGCAGGCTACATTGGCAGATGGCAAGCGCGTTTCGGTGGCGGTGCAGAGCTTCTGCAGACGATCGAGGAATTACGTGGTATGTCGCGCGTCAAGCTGGACGAAGCGGCGCAGGAAATTGCTGATCGGATTCGCAAGGGGCTGGACGAATTTCTGGGACCCGCGTTTCGTGCGCAGGTCGGACAATCGATCATCGTTAGACGCGCAACAGCCGCACTAAGAAGAATGACCGGCCATGCCAGCTGGCAATCAACGATGACCCGGCCAATCGATATCGAGGTTCTCGAAGCTGGCGCGCGTCCTCTGAACCGCGCCGACGGGGCGAATCTGCTTAGATTGAACCAGTTGGCGGAGCGGTGGTGTGACGATCTGATCGCCGACCCACGAACACCTGCCAGCCTGAAATCTCTGCCGCGCTCAGTGCTTCTGGACAGTATGAAAACGTTTGGCGCGCGTCCGGCACTGCGTACCTTTGCTGCGGGCGAGAAAATGACCGTGTATCGTGTCGTTGGTTCCGAAGGCCAGATTCCCGGCGGCTTCTGGAGCAGGTCCATCCCGCCCGAAACCGAGGACGCTTGGCGAAGCCGCGATGCCGTGCTGAACGAATGGAATGATGGCGGTGCATTCGTCAAAAGCACTATCCCGCCGCCGGATGCCGTTCTAGTTGGCCAGATTGGCCCGCAGGATCTGGGCGCGCCCGGCCGCAAGGCACCGAAGCCTGGCTACATGCTGGAAGGCGGCGGTGAACAGATTTGGGTGCCACGTCATGCAGATGGCCCCGCTACACGCGTTTCAGAATATTATCATACGCCGTGGAACGAGCCAGTTTCTGCGACCAGATCAATCGTGCGCGCAGGCCAAGCGGGAGAATGTGATCTATGACCGAAAGTTACGATGCCTGCGTCAGGGCGTTTGAGGCCAATCTGACTTTTCAAGCCCCCTACGCCGAGGAAATCAGACGCTTTTTGCACGATGTGATCCTGCGCATCGGATCGGGCAAGACGCTGCTGCCTGCACAATCGGACCTGCTGCTAATAGACGATCCGGCAACGATCGCAACCGTAGTCGGCGAATGGGCCGATACCGTCGAGGCGTCTGCCGCGCGACTACGGCAAGTTCTGGCATCTGCAGATGTATTTACGGCGGTTCGGTATGCATTGGCTTGGCCGGATGGCCAAGCGCGGCTGTACGAGACGGTGCTGGACATATACAGGTTCGAGGGAAATCCGCTTCTCCGCAATCCCTATGAGGCGAGCGAAAGACCCCGCGCCATCTTGAAGGCGGCGTTCCCAGTCAACGTCAACGCGGAAGACCCCCTTGGGGGGCGCGCCGACGAATTCGCCGATCAACTCGCGCGCCTTGGCAATCCGTGGCGATGAGGCATCTGGCAGAGGACGGGGCCCGGAATGATCTTCTGCCGGCCAGCAAGATGTCCTATGGGTCGCAGCCGCACTTGACCCTTCACCTTTCTACGCGCTGATTTTCTTCTATCAGCCACAATCGACCGATCAAGCTGCGCCATCGCCTTGTGCGGCAGGATCAAAGCATTTTGGCCGCACAATCCGACGCTGCCGATGGTCGACCGAGGCGAGGGCGGGTGTTCTTAGCTTGCCAAGGCGGTACAGCATCGATTGAAACGAAAGGCAATTATCAAAAGATCGCTGGCGAGAAACCCAGCGCTCGTTCATGATTTGGGATATGAACAAAGCAAGACTTCGAGAAGTTTCACACCAGTTGTGTATTGCCACGGTATTCTTCCTCGATTGTCACTATGCTTTCTTTGCGGCAGGGAAGCTGGCTTATTTTGTCGGAAGATTATCGCTAGCACTTGGACGGTCAGTGACGAGCGCGTGACAGGTTAACATGACGGGAGAGTTTTGTTCGGTACGGGCAAGGACGGCCCTTAGATGACATTCGCCAGCTGCTATGCAGTTCGCCGAACCGGCCTTTCGTGGCATCGCGCAGAAAAATCGGATACGTGAAGGTCAGCAGTAGGTATTCGAGGAAACTAGAAGTCCCGACCTAATTGCAAAGATCTCAGACATCAGGTGTACTGGTCGGAATTTCCTGACGACCCCGGGGACAGGTGTGAAACTTTTCGAGCAGAAAATTGAAGGCGTTCCGCAGTTCGTCAGCTACTTCGCGCCGGTCCTTGAGGTCTTGCGCGATCTTGGGGGGCAGGCGCGCCCGAAACAGGTCTTCCAAGAAATCGCGCAGCGACATGAAGTACCGGACGACTTCCTGAACCAGACCAACAAAAACGGGCAGCCGAAGTTCAACAATCGGGTTGCCTGGGCACGGTTCTACCTTGTTAAGGCCGGCTACCTCTATTCCCCGAAGCGCGGCGTATGGGCCCTGACTGATGCGGGTGGTTCCATCGAAATGACGGATGACCTCGCCGTCGAGATCTTCAGACAAGAGCATGCGGCACTCAAGGCTGATGAAGACGAAGACCAGGCACCTGAGGGCGATATCGTCCCGGAAGGCATCAACTATTGGTTCGTCGGTGCAGCATGGGACGAAGGCGACCAGACCCCACGCTTCCTTGGTGAAGGCATCTGGCAGAATGGCTATGACGACAAGTTCTCACATCTCGTGAAACAGATGAAGCAGGGCGACCGGATCGCGATAAAGGCGACCTACACGCGCAAGAACGAAATGCCGTTCGAGAACCGGGGGCGACCGGTCAGCGCCATGCGCATCAAGGCGATTGGCACGATTACTGGCAATCCGGGGGACGGGAAGACTGTCGATGTCGCATGGGAAGAAGTCGACCCGCCACGCGAGTGGTTCTTTTACACTTACCGCACGACTGTTGCCAGGGCTCGCTTCGAGGACGACGACATGGCGAGGCAACTGGTGACATTCGCCTTCGACGGGGAAGACCAGGACCTTGCACGGTTCCTGGCGCATCCCTACTGGGCCGAAAAGTACGCCGAGGACGTCGAACCCCTCACCCTGATCGAGGAGGAGGAGCAGGCGGATGGCGAGACAGATGCGCCTCCGATCGAGCCCTATGGCATCGACGACATCATTGCCGAGGGCGGGTTCTTGTCGCGTGACGCGCTCGCGAAACTGATTGCACGCTTGGAGGATAAGAAGAACCTGATCCTTCAGGGCGCGCCAGGCACCGGCAAAACTTGGCTCGCGAAGCGCCTGGCAAAGGCGCTGATCGGGCGGCGCACACCGAAGCCCGAGCAGCTGCGCTCGGTCCAGTTCCATCCGTCGCTCTCTTACGAGGATTTCGTGCGAGGCTATCGGCCCAGCTCGACGGGTCTTGTGATCACCGACGGCGTGTTCCTGCAGGTGGTGGAGGCCGCACGCGCCCAGCCCGACATCGCGCATTTACTCATCATCGAGGAGATCAATCGCGGCAACCCGGCCCAGGTCTTCGGCGAGATGCTCACACTACTCGAGAACACCAAGCGCAGCCGGGCTGACGCGATCGAGCTCGCCTACCGAAAACAGCCAGGCGAGCGCGTGCATGTCCCGGACAATCTCTACATCATCGGTACGATGAACGTGGCCGACCGCTCGCTGGCACTCGTGGATCTGGCGCTTCGGCGGCGCTTCGCCTTCATCTCGCTCGAGCCCATGCTAAACGATTCCTGGGCCGCATGGTGCGCCGATCGCGGGCTCGACAGCGACATGGTGGATCTGATCCGGGCGCGCATGACGGCGCTGAACGACGAGATATCCGGCGACAGGACTCTAGGTCCGCAGTTCCGCGTCGGCCACTCCTACATCACGCCAACGGAGCCGCTGGCCGATCCGAAGGGCTGGTTCAACGACGTGATCGAAACGGAGATCGGGCCGCTGCTCGACGAATACTGGTTCGATGCGCCCGAGAGGGCTGCCGGAGCAATGGCGCGGCTGCGCGACGGGCTCTGATGGCCTCCGAGATTCCGCTTCGCAACATCTGGATCCTGTTTCTATATGCTGCCGATCTCGTGCAACTCCGGGGTCGGTTCGAGCGCGATGTCGAGGAGGCCCAGGACTTGCCGGATCTCATCGGCCGCCTGATGGCCCATGTGGTCGAAGATCGACTTCACCGCAACCTGAGCCGAGGCTACCAGGCGCGGACAGCAGTCCTGCCGCGTGTACGCGGTCGCATCAACATGCTGGCGACAGAGGCGGGCCAGCTTATGGAGCGCGGTCAGATCGCCTGCCGGTTCGAAGAGCATGTCATGGACACGCCGCGAAACAGGCTGGTCCGCGCTGCGCTTGAACGTCTCTCCGCCCGCGTCTCCGCCCGCGAAACCGTACATCGTTGTCGCAGCCTCGCGGCGGATTTCGCGCGCGCGGGCGTCTCTGCGCGCAGGCCCTCTCGCGCCGAACTGGCGACCGACCAGATAGGCAGGAACGAGAATGCGGACAGGATGATGGTGGCACTTGCCCGTATGGTCTTCGATGGGACGATCCCGACCGAAACCCAAGGGGCCTCGCTGCAGCCCGGTGATGAGATGACCGAGCACCTGATCCGCCGTCTCTTCGAACGCGCCATCGGCAACGCGCTCCGCATAGCCCTCAAGTCAGAGGGTTGGTCCATTGCCCAGGGGCGACGCCTTACTTGGCCTGTGTCCGGCAAGACCCCAGGCCTCTCCGCGATCCTCCCCGGCATGCAGACCGATATAGAACTGAACCAACCCAAAATCCGGCGTCACGTGGTCATCGACACCAAATTCACCCGTATTCTGACCAGATCAAACCACAGGGAAGAGATCTTGCGAAGCGGGTACCTATACCAGATGTATGCCTATTTACGTACACAGGAGCACATGGAGCAGCCTTCCAGCCTGACCTCGGAAGGAATTGTGCTCCATCCGCAAGTTGGCGGCAGCGTTGACGAAACCATGGTTATTCAAGGACACCCTATTTCGTTTAGAACAATAGACCTGACCGCGCCCTCAACAGAGTTTGCTTCGCAACTGCACAAGACTGCTACTGCTCAAGCGCGGATCGGAATTTGACGGCCCATTCTCGGCAGCTTGCGTTGGGTCGAGCGATGCTGGCACAGCACCTGACAGGCACGGCGTTCGGAAATGCCCAACTCACTACGAACATGATCGATGCAGGCCCGGCGACGAGCCGGGCTCAGTAGTTTCCCCGTGTGATCAGCCCCACCTGAGTGGTCCAGTTTGATTGTTGGTGCATGACCGGCGCAGGGTCCATCGCGACGATGGTTGCCGGGGCCGGTGGGCGATAGCCC
>VAFL01000063.1 GCA_005768755.1 Paracoccus denitrificans
GCAGGATTCTGAGTCAGGAGGTTCCAAGATTACCACTCTACTGCGCCTGGAGATACCGCCCAGGTCTGCATTGTTAACTTGCGTCTCAGAAGCCTCTGGCAAACTTCTCTGGTGAAGACCTGCGAAACTCACTCTGCAGGCAGTGTGGAACTGTGAGGGACTGAGGGCGAGCTCAACCCTCAGAAGTAAGATGCTTTTGGACAAGGCGTTCAGCTACCTGCTCATGTAGGGAAATTAGTATGTAGCACCAGTGTACCACAGGAATTACTAGGAAATCGCTGCATTGAGCTGGGAGGAACTAGTCTTGTGTGCCGGGATATTCCACTTACTCTCCCAACACTTCCGTCACGCAGCGAGCCTAGGCCTATTAGAAGCGAAGGGTACCTGCAGGCAGGATGTGGGAGTACAGGCCATAAGCTCAACTCTCAGAAGTGTGTATGCATTGGAGACAGATGTCTGCTACCCACTCGCACATGCGAGTTGGAACCTAGCTACACTCTGATTGAAGAAGGCCGTAGGTAATCGCTATATTCAACTCAGATACACGTGAGTTCAGGCCCAATGCTTACACATGCTTTTCTCCCAACCTCTCCCAGCACCTAACATAAGGATATTAGCTGCTATGTCTACAGTCAGGCAGGATGCGGGAGGGTTCGGCCCTGACTTCAGCTCTCACAGGGAATCATGCCTAGAAGCCAGCTTTCTTCTTTCTTTTCTTTTTATTTATGAAAGGCACACAGTGAGAGAGAGAGAGAGGCAGAGACAAAGGCAGAGGGAGAAGCAGGCTCCATGCACTGGGAGCCCGACGTGGGATTTGATCCTGGGTCTCCAGGATCGCGCCCTGGGACAAAGGTAGGCGCCACACCGCTCCGCCACCCAGGGATCCCAGAAGCCCGCTTTCAAGTAGCTCAGTTCTTATGGCAGTGAGAAGGTAGCAGTTTTCTGATCAGGAGTTTCCAAGATTACCACTCTACTGCACCTGGAAATACCCTCCAGGTTTGCATTTTTAACTTGCGTCTCAGAAACCTCTGGCCAACTTCTCTGGTGAAGACGTGCGAAAGACACTCTGCAGGCAGTGTGGAACTGTGAGGGACTAGGGTGAGCTCAACTCTCAGAAGTAAGATGCTTTTGGACAAGGCGTTCAGCTACCTGCTCATGTATGGAACTTAGTATGTATCACCAGTCTACCACAGGAATTACAAGGAAATCGCTGGATTGAGCTTGGAGGCACTAGTCTTGTGTTCCGCAACATTCCACTTACTCTCCCAACACTTCCGTCACGCAGCGAGCCCAGGCCGTTTAGAAGTGAAGGGTACCTGCAGGCAGGATGTGGGGGTACAGGCCATAAGCTCAACTCTCAGAAATGTGTATGCATGGGAGGCAGATGTCTGCTACCCACTCGTACATGCGAGTTGGAACCTAGCTGCACTCTGATTATAGTAGGGCGTCGGAAATCGCTGTACTCAACTCAGATACACGTCATTTCAGTCCCAATGCTTACACATGCTCTTCTCCCAAACTCTCCCAGCACCTAACATAAGGATGTTAGCAGCTACGTCTACAGTCAGGCAGGAGGCGGGAGGATTCAGCCCTGACCTCAGCTCTCACAGGGAAGCACGCCTAGGAGACAGCTCTCAACTAGCTTCGTTCTTATGGCAGTGAGAAGGTAGCAGGATTCTGAGTCAGGAGGTTCCAAGATTACCACTCTACTGCACCTGGAGATACCGCCCAGGTCTGCATTGTTAACTTGCGTCTCAGAAGCCTCTGGCAAACGTCTCTGGTGAAGACCTGCGAAACTCACTCTGCAGGCAGTGTGGAACTGTGACGGCCTGAGGGTGAGCTCAACTC
>VAFL01000043.1 GCA_005768755.1 Paracoccus denitrificans
CGCTACGCGCTACGACCGCTGCCCAACCGCCTTCTTCGCCGCCGTCGCCCTCGCCGCAACCGTCATCTTCTGGCTATGATCAACGAGTCCTGACCCTAAGACATCAGCGCCGGCGGAGTGAGGCGTGGCGACAATCTGTTGCTCTCGCCGTTGCAAAACGCGCTTGCCAAAGTTCCTGCAACGTTCCATCTTACTTGCGATGAGCGCGATCTTGAACGTCTTGCGGGAGTTGATTGCCGGGATAACCGGCGAAGCTCTCGTGCTGTTCGATCGTATCATTCCCGTTATCGATGCCGAGGCGGATCGGGCCTTTCAAATGCATGAGGCCGATCGCGCGGCACGACCGCTCCGCGCCTTTCGCCAGCATCCGCCGCAGGCCTGGGCCGCTCCGTGATCGTCGGGTTCGACACGAACCCGTTGCAGTCATGGAGAAGCTACAATGTCCGATATTCAGTTCGACCCCGGCCCCGCCGGGGTGGTCGATCCGCATAAGTCGGTGATCGACGAAGCCCGCGCGCTCGGACGCGCGATGGCGCAGGAGAACAAGCGCCCCTCGCCGCTCGACATCGCGCGCGCCTTCGCGGAGGGCTTCGGCTCCGATCCCGTGAATGTGAAGACGCTCCTCGCGGATCCGCGGTTCCAGCCGTATCGTGATCGCCACGGCGTCCGCGAGAAGCACCTGCGCGATGCGTTGCGCGCGATCCGCGATGCCGAGCGGCAGGCCGACCGCGCGAAGAGCGGCATTGCGGTGCCGAAGCGCCGGAGCCGTGCGGAGGTCAAGGCCCGGGCAGACCAGGAAACGGCGGTCGCCTAGCCTACGCGTTCGGCGGCGTGATCGTCATGACCGATCGGCCGCCAATCCGCCTCGATTAGTCAACAGCGGGCGGTGACGCTTCGACGTCACCGCCCGCGAAGAAGCGGCAGAACGGAAAGAAGGAAGTGGGTAGCGAGGGCTGACTTGCGAATACCGCGCCCCCTGCGGGGCGCGGGCCACATCGCTCTGGCGCTGACGCTTTGTCGCTTGATGTGGCGTCGCAAGTCGAAAGGTCCCTTGGCAGGGGACGGCTCCCCTGCACCCCACCAGCCGCCTTCGGCCGCGAAGGAGGAAATCATGCCAGGACAGCGCGGCAGCGAGAACCGCCAACGGGATCGCGTGTTCACGATGCGGCTCAACGACGACGAATGGGTGCATCTTCAGGAGATCGCACGCCATTCGGGCGTGTCCCGCGCGGACGTGATCCGGCGCATGCTCGCGCACGATCACAGCCGCATCGTGCCCTCGCGCGCACTGACCGAAGCGATCACGCGCATCGGCCAGAACGTGAACCAGATCACGAAGGCGCTCCACCAGATCGGCATGAACAGCAGCTCGGGCACGAACACGACGGCGATACTCGTCGAACAGCATGGTCGCTTGCAAACGGTCGTCAGCGAACTGGTCCAGATCCGTCGCGAGATGGAGCGCTGGCGATGATCCCGACTGTCCACGCCGGCAACCACTTCGGGGGCCTGCTCGACTATCTGCAGAAGCCGGGTCACAGCCTGCTCGAGCCGCTCGACCTGCCCGTCGACCAGATGGTCGAGCAGATGAAGATGGTCGCCGAACTCAGCGCGCGATGCACCAGGCCGGTCAAGCACCTCACCTTTTCAGCCGCCCGCGAAGACGGTCGATTGGATGACGCGACTTGGCTGAAGCTGGTCGACGAAGCGGAACGCGAACTCGGTCTGGAGGGGCACTTGCGGATCGTCGTCCGCCACAACGACAAGGACTACGACCACATCCATCCGTTCTGGTGCACGGTCAGCGCTGCCACCGGTCACATCCCGCCGAAACGCTGGTTTCGCATCGTCGACAGCGAGTATCTGCTCGATGTCGGTCCCCGCGCGCTGACTGAACAGCAGGCGGCCAGTGTGCCGGCGCAGGCACGCAAGCTCAAATCCTATGACGCGCACGCGCTCACGCGGCTTCAGCATCTGTGCCGTGATTTCGAGCGCCGACACGGGCTGCGCGAACTTGCCTCGCCTGCCCAGGCCAAGGCGGCCCGCGAGGCGGGAACGGGAAAGACACGCGATCGGCAACAAGGGCACCGCGCGCAGCGGGCCGGCGACAGCCTGATGGACAAGGCCGACAGCATCAGGAAGGCGCTCGATGCGCCGACCTACGAGCTTCGCGCCACGTTACTGCACGAGTTGGGCTTCGGCATGCGACCGGCGCTGCGCAAACTGAAGAGCGGCGAGGAGGACATTCGTGGGATCCTGATCTACGATCTGGGCAACGAAGCGAACGCCGTGGCTGCGTCGAAATTCGATCTTCCAGACCGTAAATATGGCCTGGGCGCGCTCGACAAGCGAACCGCCGACAGCGCTCAGCGATATGCGGATTGGGTCAAGGTTCAGGAACGCGAGCGCTCGCCCGCACCCTCTCATCGCGACGGCACCCTGCAGCGCAAATACGACCAGCGGCGCACGGCACATCGCGAGACGGAAGATCTGAAACGGCAGGCCAAGCTAGTGGCGAAAGAACGTCATGAAGCCGAACTTCGCGCTTTGCGTGCAACCCTGATGGTCAGACGCCGTGTGGGAGCAAAGACGCTGCCACCGTCGAAGCGTCGAGCCTTTTACGCCATCTTCGACAAGGACTTTCGCGCTCCCGAGACGGCGGCGGCGCTCGCGCGACAGCGCGGTGAGCTCGCGAAGTTCAAGCGCGGACGCTTCCCGACGTTCGCGCACTGGAAACGGCTGATGCTCGCGACGGTCAACGATCTGGTCTTCGTGCCGGCCGCGTCCGACGCACGACTCGACTCCGCGCTTCATCGTGTCGGCGCGCTTACCAGCGCCCCGTCGCTTCACACAGGACGTGATAGGAAGTTGCGGAAGCGCGAGCGGCCAACGCGCTTGTCCGAACAGGCGAAAGCTATCGCGACAGGTTCGGACCTATTCGTGCGAACGATCGCCAAAGGTGGACCTCGAGTGGACAAGCGCGCGCCGGCACACGCCTCGCTCGGAGCACGGCCGATGGCCATATTCGAGTTCGACACACCGCAGGAATCCAACGCCGGGCGCGGCGTCCAGGCGGTCGGGCCATACCTGGCCACCGTCCGGCTAGATGGCGTCGCTTATGCTCGAGTAGGTCGATCCGTCGCCTTTGTTGATCGCGGCAGCGCCATCGACGTGTTCCTCGGTGACGAGCCGGATCTTCACGCTGCGACGACGCTGGCGTTTCATAGGGAGCGTGTGCCGCACTTGCTGCATGCCGATCTGGAAACCGTCGAACGCGTCCGCCGCATCGCTGACACGCTGGAAAGGAGATCGGCTCGATCGCAACGAGTGACGCAGCATACGGTTGGCGGTGACGCGGCAGGCGTCGCGACACCGTTGCTCAAGCGCCGATCGGTCGCAAAGGGGCCGCAAGCGCCGATCGTGCCGGATGCCACCGGCAACGGTCGGAAAAATAGTCAAGGGCGCTGACGCGGACAGCAGGTGGGTTCAGCGAAGCTGCTGACCCGAACGAAATGGGCGGCAGCCTGATCCGGACCGCTCCGGTCCGGTGATCCTCCTGCCGAAAGTCAAAAACGATGAAGATCCTTCCGGTCGGGCCCATGCTCGACTTGTCCGTGCGCGTGCTCCAGCTCCCGCTCGGTCAGTTCGCTGCGCCCGCGGAAATGCTGACCGGCGGTGACGGACTGCCGGCTGGCGCCGTCTTCCTGCCGGCCGCCAACCTCGCGCTGGCCTCGACGCCTTGCGCCCTGCCGATGTTCGAGAAGGTCGCGCTCGACGTCTGCGAGCGTCGTCGCTGCGACGTCCTGCTCCAGCGCACCGGCCTGTATCCCGAGACGCTCGATACCGTGACCGTCGAGGTCGCGCTGATCATGGACCAGATGGCAGCATTGGTGCCCGGCCTCGTCTACATGCGCCACCGCAACGGCTCGCTCTGGCTCGTGCCACAGCAGGTCGGGCCATATATTGAGGTCAGCGAGAACGGGCTCGCCATCTCGTCGACGCCGCCGTTCGTCACTTGGGACGAGCGCACCGACGGCGTTTGCCGCGCGGCCGCCGAGATCGTCCGCCTCATGCACCGTCGTGGTCATTAAGATGGCCGCACACCGCCGCCGTCCGACGACCGGCAAGGTTACGGCCGACGCCGCCAACAGCAAGCAATAGGGCTGGTCCTTCCTAAACCCGGGCGGTGTCAACGATAGAGGCATCGTCTTCGGCTGCCTGCGCAAGCGCCTACATGTATAGCGGCGTCTGCTCGGCAACGGAGCGATTTTCTACCCGCATTATCTGCAACCGCTTTAAGCGCCAGTAATAGGGCGGTCAGCTTTCCATACATCGTCCCGCTTCTCCATCTTCACCGGACAATGCTGGGAAAAAGCAATCGGGAACAAATTTGGGGAAAACGGCACCCTCGTTGCCATCAAACGCGCCTTGCTGCGGTCGGCCGTCTCTACGATCCTTCGCTTTCGGGAATGGGGCAACTGGCCTCCCCCGAAACCAAGGCTATTTTACGTTGGCAATTGGCTTGGCCCGACCATATTCATTCACGGAGACCATCGTGAACAGAGCTGTGGCTGCATGCCGCCTTTCGCCGGAAATCAAATCTTCGGCGCGAAGATTCACACCGATGCGCACGGAACTGCGTCCGGTCATCCGTACCTCGGCTGTCAGCTCGACCATCTCACCCTCCCGGATAGGTGAACGGAAGTCGATCCGGTCCGATGCCGCCATGGCCATTACGGCCCTGGCTTCGCGGGTTGAGGCGATGAATGCCGCCTTGCCCATCATGCAAAGCGCATCGCCGCCATAGAGGGTGCCGTAATGGTTGGTCTGGTTTGGGAATATCATATCGACCATCCGCAACGGCCGTGCCGCGTTCTGCGGGACCGGCTCGGCCATCGGGGGCAGAGGGTCTTCGCTTCCGACCGCAACGAGCGTGAACCGGCCACGCGTACATAGACGTCGTTCGCCCGAAACCGGTGCCTCCGCGATCAGTTCGACTTCGACGTCGAGCGATTTCCGTCCAACCCGCACGACATGGCCCGTCACCTCCACCATGTCGCCGATCCGGGCGGGGGCTGCAAAATCGATCTTTTCCGATGACGCGGTGACGAAAGCCGCCCGGCCGTGACGCGACGCTGCCAGGAAGGCGACCTTGTCCATGTGCGCCAAGGCCACACCACCGAAGAGCGTCCCATGGTGATTGGCATCGCCGGGAAAGACCATGTCGATCAACTGGATGGGGGTGCTGTGATGTTCCTGCGGCATTCTGGTCCTCAATCATTCGCGAGGGCATCCAGACGCCAGAGGCCAACGGGAAGAGTGCACCTCCTACCGCAGCGACGCAGCGGCCAGACCGGGCACCCCGCCGGTGGTCGTTATGGCGTCGAAGGCAGGTCTCCTGGCTCGCAGGTCGTCATAAAAATCCCGGCCTTCCCAGCGCCGAAGCGCCAGTGACACACGAGGGGATTTCTACTCGCCGCTTACAGTTGCGGGGGCAGCATCGGCATCGGACCGATTTCCCGTCTTAGCCTTCGGCCATCCGGCGAAGGAACCTTGACCCTGGGAAGGTCGCAGAAAATGTCCCCTCAGGTCAAGGTCAGGGGGGTATCTCTGACAATGCCTTAGCGTGGTGGACGTCGCCATGATCGCAATCGCATTCGCATGGGATCAAGATATAAAGATATCTTTATATGAGCGTTGACAGCATCTGGCCGATGGTGTTGAACGGCCATGTCGAGGTTCCCCATCCCAGGCATGGCGATGGGGCTAAGACGGGAAGCCGGTGGTGTCCTTCAGGGCAGAATCCGGCGCTGCCCCCGCAACTGTAAGCGGCGAGCGGCGGCTCCATTTCGTGTCACTGGGCTCCCGCAAGGGGCTTGGGAAGGCCGGAGCCACCGCGTTGACCCGTGAGCCAGGAGACCTGCCTTCGACGCGATAACGTTCCTCGGACGGGGGTTCCTCCGGTGGATCGCGCTTGATGCGACGGTCCGGTGTTTGCCGCCATCCGGGCCTGTTCACGTCTTGCGCGCTTTCGCCTGACCTCCCGCCCGCAAAGCCTGGGTGAGACATGACGAATAGCGGGTTCACATTCTCGGTCAGCAGTATCCCGTTCGACGAGGATTATCGTCCGGCCGACAACACGCGCATCACCACCAACTTCGCCAATCTCGCGCGCGGGGACAGCCGACAGGAGAATTTGCGCAACACGCTGGTGATGATCGACCACCGCTTCAACGCGCTGATGCACTGGGACAATCCGAAGGGTGATCGCTACACGCTGGACCTGAAGATCGTCTCGGCCGCGCTCACGCTCGGCGACGGTGCCGACGACGAAGCCTTCCCGCTGATCGAGATCCTGCACACGACCGTCATCGACCGGGTGAGCGGCGAGCGCAGCGATGGTATGATCGGCAACAACTTCTCGTCCTATGTGCGCGATTACGACTTCAGCGTCGTCTTGCCCAATCACCTGAAGGCCGGGGATGGCGGCGCGCCGGAGGGGTTCGGCGATCTGCACGGCAACTTGTTCAAGCATTTTCTCGGATCGAGCGCCTACCGCGACAATTTCCGCAAGCCCCCGGTCATCTGCCTCAGCGTGTCGAGCAAGGAGGTGTATCACCGGACCGCTAATGTGCATCCGATCCTCGGCGTCGAGTACCGGAACGACAAGTTTTCCTCGACCGATCAGTATTTCGCCAAGATGGGCATGAAGGTGCGCTACTTCATGCCGCCACACAGTGTCGCGCCGTTCGCCTTCTACCATATCGGTGATCTGGCCAGCGACTATACCAACCTGGAACTTGCCAGCACCATCGCGACGATGGAGACGTTCCAGAAGATCTATCGCCCCGAAATCTACAACGCGAACTCGGTCGCGGCTGAGCAGTACCGCCCGAGCCTGAAGTATCAGGACTATTCGCTGACCCGCATCGTCTACGATCGCGAGGAGCGCAGCCGCCTCGCCGTCGAGCAGGGCAAATTCGCCGAAGAACATTTCATCAAGCCGCATTGGCCCGCGCTCCAACGCTGGTCCGCGACCTGCGGCCTCTGATCCCCACGACACGAAGGTATTATCCATGACGACATTGTTGCCGACGACGACCGCGGGCAGCCTGCCCAAGCCATCCTGGCTGGCTCAGCCCGAGACCCTGTGGTCGCCGTGGAAGCTGGAGGGCGAGGAACTGGTCGCGGGCAAGCAGGACGCGCTGCGGCTGGCGGTCGACGATCAGCGGCAG
>VAFL01000064.1 GCA_005768755.1 Paracoccus denitrificans
TTTTCTACAGCCTCCGTGAGGCGCAGATCCTGATCGAGGAATGGAGGAAGCACTACAACACCAAACGCCCACACAGCGCATTGGGCTATCGCCCACCGGACCCGGAAACCATCGTCGCGATGGACCGTGCGCCGGTCATGCACTAACAATCAAACTGGACCACTCAGGTGGGGCTGATCAGTCAGCTTGCTGACGCCCTAAATCAAACAAACTCGATTGCTGCATGGTGCAATAGCGACGTTGACGAAAGGGTTATCAGGTCCCTGCGGTGTTGCTGGAAATAGGAGTTCATATGACCGCTTACGACGACATGACTGAGTACCGATACAAAAAATCTGAAGGTGAGGTCACTAGCAAGAATATAGGCTGGCTTGGGCGAGACTCGAGATTCAGAACAGGAATCGCGCCGATCGATTTCGTACAGAGGCTAGAGGTTCTTTCTTGCATCAGATTCAATGCAACGCGGGGTATATCAGATTGCCCCTTGTGCGGAGAGCGGCCTATCAAAAATTCTTCTGGGCAGGTATTAGGATCGGCAGAAATCAAAGTGCCATCTGACCAGGAGCGTTATTCAAGTCCGAATTTGATTTTGCATTTCGTTGTGCGTCATAATTATCTACCCCCAGAAAATTATATTTCTGCGGTTCTCGCTATGTCAAATCCGAAATCTGATTCGACGCGCGCTGACTACGAAAAATTTGGAGTTAAGGTCCCTGAATTTTTTCAAGATATTTCGTATGATTGGTAATAGCAGCTGAGTTCGTTGATGCGACCAGATCGCGCGCACGCAATATGGCGACGGCGGGGCCGAGCGTTTCGCCTATACCCCTAACCTGAACCTTTCAGCGACCAGTTCGGACACTGACCGTTTCCTGAATTGACAGACCACGGCGGCGAGGGTTGTACGCAGCGCCCACGGCCCGCGCGGCGAGGTGGTGACGCTGGAGCACGACGCCTGCGGACGAGTGATCCGGCGCACAGTGACGCCTAAGGGATTTCGCCCGCAGACCTGGCGTTTCGAATGGAACGCGCAGGACCAACTGATCGTGGCGGATGGCCCGCAGGGGCGCTGGCGCGATGGATACGATCCCTTTGGGTGGCGGATATTCAAAAACGGTCCAGCCGGATGCGAGGATTTTCTATGGGACGGCGATGTCCTCGCGCGGTCTGGCGATATCGATTGGTTCTATGAACCTAATAGCTTCCGCCCCATGGCCCGTCGCGAAGCGGGCGTGCTGATTCATATCGTCAACGACCACCTCGGCACGCCGAAAGAGATGTTCTCCGAGGGGGGGCCTTGGCATCGTCGGTCGATCACGACAGCTGAGGGACAGTGCGGCATGTCGGGTCGTGGCGCGTCGAGCGGGGCGATTACTGGGTTGAGAATGTCACCGTAAGTTGGGCCCAGCCCGAAACGGTGTCACTTCTCTGCCCGATCCGGTTTCAGGGGCAGTGGGAGGATGCGGAGAGCGGGCTTTATTATAATCGGTTCCGGTATTATGAGCCGTTTGCGGCGCAATATGCGAGTCCGGATCCGATAGTGATCAGCCCCACCTGAGTGGTCCAGTTTGATTTTTAGTGCATGACCGGCGCACGGTCCATCGCGACGATGGTTTCCGGGGCCGGTGGGCGATAGCCTAATGCGCTGTGTGGGCGTTTGGTGTTGTAGTGCTTCCTCCATTCCTCGATCAGGATCTGCGCCTCACGGAGGCTGTAGAAAACTTCGCCGTTCAGAAGT
>VAFL01000025.1 GCA_005768755.1 Paracoccus denitrificans
CTATATCCTGACCAAGGAAGAAGGCGGCCGCCACACCCCGTTCTTCGGCAACTACCGCCCGCAGTTCTACTTCCGCACGACGGACGTGACCGGGACGGTGAAGCTGCCGGAAGGCACGGAAATGGTGATGCCGGGCGACAACCTGAAGTTCGAGGTCGAGTTGATCGCCCCGATCGCGATGGAAGAAAAACTGCGCTTCGCCATCCGCGAAGGCGGCCGCACCGTCGGCGCCGGCGTCGTGTCCAAGATCATCGAGTGATCGGACGGGCTTCGGCCCAACCGATATCGCGAGAGAAAGCCCGTCCCGGAAGGGGCGGGCTTTTTCGTGGGCGAAGTCGGGCCGCGCGATATCTTCCTATGCGATCGTGAAAAGGCGTCTCGCTTCCAAGCTCGGGGATGCCGCACGGCTCCTGACGCGATCTGTCAGCAGGGGCCTGCGATTATCGCGTCGGATCCAGCAGGAAGGAGAGACAGATCATGATCGACCATATTGGACTGGCGGTGTCGGACCTCGGCGTCGCGCGCGCCTTCTACGAGGCCGCTCTGAAGCCGCTTGGCTATGGCGTTTTGATGGATGTGACCGAGGAGATGACCGGCGGGCATGGCGCGCATCTGGGCTTTGGCCGCGATGACAAGCCCGATTTCTGGGTCGGCACCGGCAAGCCCGCGACCCGAAGCTGCCATGTCGCCTTCTCCGTTGCCGACACGGCGACCGTGGACGCCTTTCACGCTGCTGCCCTGGCGGCCGGCGGCACCGACAATGGTGCGCCCGGACTGCGTCCCGAATATCACCCCGGATACTATGGGGCCTTCATCCTCGACCCCGAGGGCAATAATATCGAGGCCGTCTTCCACGGTGCAGCGCCATGAAGACGTACCGGGGCAGTTGTTTCTGCGGCGGAGTAGCCTTTGAGGCCGATGGCGATCTGGCCGACGGGACCATGCGCTGCAATTGCCGGTTCTGCCGCAAGATGCGCTATTGGGAGATGCGCCTTCCCGACCCGGACGGTTTTCGCGTTCTGCGTGGCGCCGAATTGCTGGCGGAAACCCCGCGCAGCGATGGCGCGGAACTGGACATGCATCACCACTTCTGTGCACGCTGCGGTACCCGGCTTTGGACCGAGGGCAATATCGAGGAAATGGGCGGCCGTTTCCTGCAGGTCTGCGTTCCGGCCCTGGATGACGTGCCCGAGGCCGAACTGATCGCCGCGCCCGTCTTCTGGGCCGATGGCGCGCATGACAACTGGTGGAACGAGGCGCAGGAAACGCGGCATCTTTGATGCAGCCGATGCCGCCTCTGCGCGGGCGATCTTGACAGGCGTGCAATGCGGGGCCAGTTTTTGCGGCTCGCCGTCATCGCCTGTGACAGGCAAGTTCGTTTGAGGTCCCCGATGTTCAGATGGTTCGAGGCAAGGCTTGATCCATATCCCTCTGCTGCCCCGCAGATGCCGCCCAGATCCTTCTGGGGGTTTCTGTATCATTATTCGCGCGGCGCTTTGCCGTGGCTGATCCTGCTGGCCATCGGATCTGGTGTGATTGCGCTGATCGAGGTGTCTCTGTTCGGCTATCTGGGGGATCTGGTAAACCGGCTGGCTGACACGCCGCGCGACCAGTTCTGGTCGGTCGAAGGGCGGCGGTTGGCCGGCATGGGCCTGTTGCTGCTGGTCGTCATGCCCCTTCTGAACGCGCTGACCAGCATGATCATGCACCAGACATTGCTGGGCAACTTCCCGCAGCGGATCCGCTGGCAGGCGCATCGCTATCTGCTGCGCCAGTCGGTCGGCTACTTTCAGGACGAATTCGCCGGCCGCATCGCACAGCGCCTGATGCAGACCGCATTGGCCGTACGGGAAGTAGCCATGAAGATCATGGACGTCGCGGTCTATGTTGTCGTGTATTTCCTGGGCGCTATCGCACTGGCGGCCAGTCAGGACTGGCGGCTGGGTCTGCCCTTCGCGTTGTGGGGCGTCGCCTTCGGGATCATGATGTGGCAGATCGTTCCGCGTCTGGGGCAGGTGGCGCAGCAGCAGGCGGATGCGCGCAGCACCATGACCGGGCAGGTGGTGGACAGCTATACCAATATCGCGACCGTCAAGCTTTTCTCGCATTCTGATCGGGAAGAGGCGTGGATGCATCGCGGAATGGACGGCTTCCTGCAGACCGTTTATCGCCAGATGCGGCTTGCGGCGACGCAGGACATCCTGTTGACGCTCATGAACGTCCTGCTGGTGGCCAGCGTCACGGTGCTTGGCCTGACGCTGTGGACCGCCGGTCAGATCAACGTCGGTATCGTGGCCGTTGCGGTTCCGCTGGCGCTTCGGCTGAACAACATGTCGCATTGGATCATGTGGGAATTCGCTGCGCTGTTCGAGAATGTGGGAACCGTTCGCGACGGCATATCCTCGCTGGCGCTTCCGCGCGCGGTGCAGGACGCGACAGGCGCGCGGCCGCTGCGCGCAGGGCAGGGCGCGGTCGATTTCGATCACGTCACATTCCGCTATGGCGCGACCGAGGCTGACCGTCCGATGGCGGTGCTGGACGACCTTACGCTGCATATCGCCCCGGGCGAGCGGGTCGGCCTGATCGGTCGTTCAGGCGCGGGCAAATCGACGCTGATCAATCTTCTGCTGCGTTTTCACGATGTCGAAGATGGCCAGATCAGCATCGATGGCCAGAACGTCGCGGAAGTGACGCAGGAAAGCCTGCGTCGCGCGATCGGCGTCGTCACCCAGGATAGCAGCCTTCTTCACCGCTCGGTCCGTGAAAATATCGCTTATGGTCGACCCGAGGCGAGCGAAGCCGAGATCGTAGAGGCAACGCGGATGGCCGAGGCGCACGAGTTCATTCCCGGTTTGTCGGACAGTGCAGGTCGGCGCGGATTGGACGCGCATGTGGGCGAGCGTGGCGTGAAACTGTCCGGCGGACAGCGCCAGCGGATCGCAATCGCGAGGGTGGCGCTGAAGGACGCGCCGATCCTGATACTTGACGAGGCAACCTCGGCGCTGGATAGCGAGGCCGAGGCCGCGATCCAATCGCGTCTGGATGTTTTGATGGAAGGCAAGACCGTCATCGCCATCGCGCATCGGCTTTCCACGATTGCCGCCATGGATCGCCTGATCGTCATGGACGGCGGACGGATTGTCGAAGAGGGCACGCATTCAGAACTTCTGGCCCGTGGCGGCATCTATGCCCGGCTTTGGGCGCGTCAGTCCGGCGGCTTCCTGCTTGCCGATGAAGAGGCAGAGGCGGCTCAGATCGCCGAGTGATGCTTCAAGCCCGCTACGCAGAAGCCGGTCACATCGCGGCACTGACGCGGTGCCGATGTCAAAGCGCGCGCTTTGTGCTTGCGCGCGCCGTCGTTCCGAACTAATCAGGCGCGCGGCATAGGGGTTTAGCTCAGTTGGTAGAGCATCGGTCTCCAAAACCGAGGGTCGTGGGTTCGAGTCCCCCAACCCCTGCCAGTCGCCGGTATCTCTGCGTTATTGTCGCGTGACCGGACCTTGATAAACCTCCTGAAATGACCGTTCGTATCCATATCGGCGCCCACAAGACCGCCACCACCGAGCTGCAGCGCGCCCTGCGCACGGTGCGCCGTCAGCTAGAGGCGGGCGGCACCCCGTTCGTCGGCCCCTCGGCACTGCGGGGGCGGTGGATTTCACTGCCGAACGCGCTGTTTCGTGACGACCCGGAATTGCGTGGTCAGGCGGAAAGGCGATTGCGCCGCTGGCTGCGACGACACCAGAATCACGTCATCTCCGAGGAAAATATCCTTGGCTCTGTCCACCGGCGGCGAATCTTCGGTGATGGCAACCGGCTGTATCCGGAAGCGGCCGCCAACGTCACGCGGCTTTGCGCATTGATGGGCGGGCCGGAAACAGAGCTGTTTCTTTCGATTCGCGATCCCGCCGAATTCGTCACCTCGGCCTATGGGCAGCTGCTTCGCGAGGGCGTGGCGATGGGGATAGAGGATTATGTCGAAGGCTACGACGTTTCGTCATTCTCCTGGGCGGAACTGGTGGGACGGCTGACCGAATGTGACGGTGTGACGGGTGTCACCTGCTGGCGCTACGAAGATTATGCCGAATTGCGGCCACGCATCCTGTCCTTGTTGGTCGGAGAAGAGCTTGCAGGGGTCGTTCCCGCCGCCGAAAGCCATAATATGGGCATTTCCGCAGCCGCCTATGACCAGTTCATGGCGTGGATACTCGACGATATGGACGAGCCTTTCACCGACCTGCTCGCGCGCGCGCGTGCGCAGCATCCGAAAACGGCGGGCGATCCGGGGATGCGACCGCTGCCGCCAGAGGTCTATGCCCGAAGCCGCAGCGCTTATCCCGGCGACGTTGCTGCCCTTCAGGCGCTGCCGGGTGTGACGCTGCTGCTGCCCGAAAGCGGCGCTGACAGCGATAAGCCTGCTTGAAAACTGTTGCGGCGCAGTTTATCTGGCCCCTGCAACACGAGGATCACCATGGCCAACCCTGTTCAGTTCTTTTCCCAGGTCCGCGCTGAAGCTGCCAAGATCAGCTGGCCGACCCGTCGTGAAGTGGTGACGACCACGATCATGGTGCTGATCATGGCAACCTTGGCCGCGATCTTCTTTTTCCTGGTCGATCTGGCGATCCGTACGGGTATGGCCGCACTTCTGGGTGCTGTCAGCTGAAGACAGGGGCCTTGATGTGTCTTTTGACTGTCTGCTGTTGCCCACCGTCTTTTTCCTTGCTGACATCGCACTGCACGGCGTCGTAGATTTCTCATGATGGCAGGTATTACGGCCGGTTGACGGGCTTGCAATTGGTCGCGGGGGGCGGTATGTCCGCCCGACCTGCCCGAAAGTCGGCGTGCACGATTCGTTGCGCGCCGGTTTCATTTTCGGGCGAACAGATTTGAACCGGGCGGTGCGCCGTCCAGCAGACGAAGAAGAAACAGGGGTCGATCGGAACATGGCAAAGCGTTGGTACTCGGTCAGCGTCCTGTCGAACTTCGAGAAGAAAGTCGCCGAGGCGATTCAGCTCTCGGTGACGGAAAAAGGGCTTGAGGAACAGATAGACGATGTTCTGGTCCCGACCGAAGAAGTGATCGAGATCCGTCGCGGCAAGAAGGTCACCTCGGAACGTCGTTTCATGCCGGGCTATGTGCTTGTGCATATGGAAATGAATGACCGGACCTATCATCTGGTCAATTCGATCAACCGGGTGACCGGGTTTCTTGGCGCGCAGGGCAAGCCGATGCCGATGCGCGACGACGAAGTGAACCTGATCCTGCACCGCACCGGCGAGGGCGGGGCAGAGATCGCGCCGCGCAACCTGATCCGTTTCGACATCGGCGAAACGGTCAACGTAACCGATGGCCCGTTTGAGGGTTTTTCGGGCACGGTGGAAGAAGTCGACGATGCCGCGAACCGGATCAAGGTCACGGTGTCGATCTTTGGCCGGCCGACGCCGGTCGAACTGGAATTCACGCAGGTCGCCAAGACCGCGTGATGTATGTGCGGGAGGCGTAAGCCGCACCGCTAAGTCGGCCCCATTGTCCAATCACGGGCGGGGCGTGATGAAGAAGGAGAGGCCAGATGGCCAAGAAAGTAGTCGGGCAGCTGAAGCTGCAAATCAAGGCGCAGGAAGCGACGCCTTCGCCGCCGGTCGGCCCTGCACTGGGTCAGCGCGGTATCAACATCATGGAATTCTGCAAGGCGTTCAACGCCAAGACGCAGGAAATGCAGAAGGGCTCGCCCGTACCGGTGGTCATCACCTATTACGCGGACAAGTCGTTCACTTTCGAAACCAAGACGTCGCCTGCATCCTATCTGCTGAAACAGGCCGCCGGCCTGAAGCCGCAGGGCAAGCGCAACCGTGCCAAGGGTTCGGAAAAGCCCGGTCGTTCGACCGCCGGCACTGTGACCAGCAAGCAGGTTCGCGAAATCGCCGAGATGAAGATGCAGGACCTGTCCGCGAACAGCGTTGAAGAAGCGATGAAAATCATCGCCGGTTCCGCCCGTTCGATCGGCATCGAGGTGAAAGGCTGAGCCATGGCAAAGATTGCAAAGAAAAAAGCCGCTGCCCGCGCCGCCTTCGAAGGCAAGGCCAACCTGACGGTTGCCGACGCCGTCAAGCTGGTCAAGGACAGCGCATCTGCGAAGTTCGATGAAACCGTCGAGATCGCGATGAACCTGGGTGTCGACCCGCGCCATGCTGACCAGATGGTCCGCGGCGTGGTGCAACTGCCCGCCGGCACCGGCAAGGACGTGCGCGTTGCCGTTTTCGCCCGCGGCCCCAAGGCTGATGAGGCCAAGGAAGCCGGTGCGGAAGTCGTCGGTGCGGAAGATCTGCTGGAATCGATCCAGGGCGGCAATCTGGACTTCGATCGAGTCATTGCCACGCCGGACATGATGCCGCTGGTTGGCCGTCTGGGTAAAATCCTGGGCCCGCGCAACCTCATGCCGAACCCGAAAGTGGGCACTGTGACCATGGACGTGGCGCAAGCCGTCGCCGCCGCCAAAGGTGGTGAAGTCCAGTTCAAGGCCGAGAAGGCCGGTGTCGTCCATGCCGGTATCGGCAAGGTCAGCTTCGACGCCGACAAGATCGCCGAAAACGTTCGCGCTTTCGTCGAAGCCGTGAATCGCGCGAAGCCGACCGGCGCCAAGGGCACCTATGTCAAGAAAGTCTCGATCAGCTCGACCATGGGTCCGGGCGTTTCGATCGACGTTTCTGACGCGGTGGCCGCGCAGTAACCGAATTTCGGCGGGGTGACCCGCCGGATGACGGGGCGGAAACGCCCCGTTCTGTCCGAGACGGAGGGTGCGGGTTTCCCGCTTAATGTCCTTCCTGAGATGGGATCAAGACCATTTTCCGGCCTCGACCGGGTGATCTTGGGACTGTCACGGACCCGCCCCGAAGCCCATCAGGGCCAAGGGAAAGTGAGAGCCGGGGAGAGATCCCCAAACTTGGAGTAAACCGTGGATAGAGCACAAAAAGAACAGGTGGTCGACGAACTCGGCCAGATCTTTGAAAGCTCTGGCGTCGTGGTGGTTGCCCGCTACGAAGGGATGACGGTTGCACAAATGCAGGACCTGCGCGCGCGTATGCGTGAAGAAGGTGGGTTCGTTCGCGTTGCCAAGAACAGGCTCGCCAAGATCGCCCTGGAAGGTAAGCCCTGCGAAAGCATCGGCGAATATCTGACAGGCATGACTGTGCTGTCCTATTCGGAGGACCCTGTGGCTGCGGCCAAGGTCGCCGATAAATACGCCAAGGATAACGAGAAATTCGTGATCCTCGGCGGTGCCATGGGCGACACGGCACTTGATCCGGCCGGTGTGAAAGCCGTCGCTGCGATGCCGTCGCGTGAGGAGCTTATTGCTTCGATCGTTGGCTGCATTGGCGCGCCTGCTTCGAACATCGCCGGTGCGATTGGTGCACCTGCTTCGAACATCGCGGGCATTCTTTCGACGCTCGAAGAGCGCGAAGCTGCCTGATGCAACATCTTCCCGACGTGTGGACGAAATCCGACGTTGGAACACTAACTTGGAAAGAACGGAAAAATGGCTGATCTGAAGAAACTCGCCGAAGAAATCGTGGGCCTGACCCTGCTGGAAGCCCAGGAACTGAAAACCATCCTTAAGGATGAATACGGCATCGAGCCCGCCGCCGGCGGCGCTGTGATGATGGCTGGTCCGGCTGCTGGTGCTGGCGAAGCTGCCGAAGAGAAGACCGAATTCGACGTCGTCCTGACCGACGCCGGCGCCAACAAGATCAACGTGATCAAGGAAGTGCGCGGCATCACCGGTCTTGGCCTGAAAGAAGCCAAGGACCTGGTTGAAGCCGGTGGCAAAGTCAAAGAAGGCGCTGCCAAGGACGAAGCCGAAGACATCAAGAAAAAGCTTGAAGCGGCTGGTGCCAAGGTCGAGCTGAAGTAATCCGACTTCGGATTTGAAAATGGGCAGGGTCCGGGATTTCCCGGTCCCTGCCGAACCTGTCTTGAAGGACGCTGACACAATGCCTACATGGCATCAGCTTCCCTCAGGGCATGTTCAGGTTCGGGAGCCGCGCGGTGGGACGGGCGGCAGGTATTGAACCGTGAACCCCTGACATTCGCAGGCCGCACGCACCGGGCCCCCGACGGTGTGCGCGCGTCAAGACGAAAGGTGCAATACCCCATGGCGCAGTCCTATGTCGGCCAGAAGCGCATCCGGCGCAGCTACGGCAATATTCGCGAAGTTCTGGAGATGCCGAACCTGATCGAGGTTCAGAAGTCTTCCTATGACCTGTTTCTGAAATCCGGCGATGCGCCCTCCCACACTGATGGAGAGGGCCTGCAGGGCGTTTTCCAGTCGGTTTTCCCGATCAAGGATTTCAATGAAACCGCGACCCTGGAATTCGTGAAATACGAGCTGGAAAAGCCGAAATACGACGTCGACGAGTGTCAGGCCCGCGACATGACCTATGCCGCGCCGCTGAAGGTGACGCTGCGTCTGATCGTGTTTGATGTCGACGAGAATACCGGCGCCAAGTCGGTGAAGGACATCAAGGAACAGGACGTGTTCATGGGCGACATGCCCCTGATGACGCAGAACGGTACGTTCGTCGTGAACGGCACCGAACGTGTCGTCGTCAGCCAGATGCACCGCAGCCCTGGCGTGTTCTTCGATCATGACCGCGGCAAAACCCATTCATCGGGCAAGCTGCTGTTCGCCTGCCGGATCATTCCCTATCGCGGGTCGTGGCTGGATTTCGAATTCGACGCCAAGGACCTTGTGTTTGCACGCATCGACCGCCGCCGGAAACTGCCGGTGACGACGCTTCTCTATGCGCTCGGCATGGATCAGGAGGGCATCATGGATGCGTTCTATGACACCGTCGCATTCAAACTGCAGAAGGGGAAGAAAGGGGCAGAACCCGGCTGGGTTACGCGCTTCTTCCCGGAGCGCCTGCGCGGCTCGCGTCCCGCTTACGACCTGATCAACGCCGCGACTGGCGAAGTCATCACCAAGGCCGGCGACAAGGTCACCCCGCGCCAGGTCAAGCAGCTGCTGGACGGTGGCAAGGAAATCGACCTGCTGATCCCCTTCGATCAGATCGTCGGGCGGTTTGTTGCCAAAGATCTGGTCAATGACGAGACAGGCTTGATCTATGCCGAAGCCGGTGACGAGGTCACGGCGGAATATGACAAGGATGGCGAACTGTCGGGCGGCCTGCTGAAAGTCCTGCTGGACAACGACATCACCGATATTCCGGTGCTCGACATCGATAACGTCAATGTCGGCGCTTATATCCGCAATACCATGGCCGCCGACAAGAACATGAACCGCGACGGCGCGCTGATGGATATCTACCGCGTCATGCGTCCGGGTGAGCCGCCGACCGTTGAGGCTGCAAGCACCTTGTTCAACAGCATGTTCTTTGACAGCGAACGCTACGACCTTTCGGCCGTTGGTCGCGTGAAGATGAACATGCGTCTCGATCTGGATGCGCCTGATACGCAGCGCACGCTGCGTCCCGAGGACATCGTGGCCTGTGTGCGCGGGCTGGTCGAACTGCGTGACGGCAAGGGCGAGATTGACGATATCGACCACCTCGGCAACCGCCGGGTGCGTTCGGTTGGCGAACTGATGGAAAACCAGTATCGCGTCGGCCTGCTGCGCATGGAGCGCGCGATCCGCGAGCGCATGTCGCAGACCGAAATCGACACCGTCATGCCGCAGGACCTGATCAATGCCAAACCGGCGGCGGCTGCTGTACGCGAGTTCTTCGGCTCGTCGCAGCTCAGCCAGTTCATGGACCAGACCAACCCGCTGTCCGAAGTGACGCATAAGCGTCGCCTGTCGGCGCTTGGGCCGGGCGGTCTGACGCGTGAGCGCGCAGGCTTCGAGGTTCGCGACGTTCACCCGACCCATTATGGCCGGATGTGCCCGATCGAGACGCCGGAAGGTCAGAACATCGGTCTGATCAACTCGTTGGCGACGTTCGCGCGGGTGAACAAATACGGCTTCATCGAGACACCTTACCGCAAGGTTGTTGAAGGCAAGGTCACCGATGACGTGGTCTATATGTCCGCGACCGAGGAAATGCGTCACACCGTGGCACAGGCGAACGCCGTGCTGGACGAAGACGGCAAGTTCGTGAATGAACTGGTCTCGACCCGTCAGGCCGGCGATTTCACGCTGAACCCTGTTGAAGCGATCGACCTGATCGACGTGTCGCCCAAGCAGCTGGTTTCTGTCGCTGCGGCGTTGATTCCGTTCCTGGAAAACGACGACGCCAACCGCGCGCTGATGGGCGCCAACATGCAGCGTCAGGCGGTTCCGCTGCTTCGGGCCGAGGCGCCGTTTGTCGGCACCGGCATGGAAGCGACCGTTGCCCGCGATTCCGGCGCCGCCATCATGGCACGGCGTTCGGGCGTGATCGACCAGGTTGATGCGCAGCGTATCGTTGTTCGCGCCACCGAAGGGCTGGGCGCGGGCGAAGCTGGCGTGGACATCTACCGTCTGCGCAAGTTCAAACGCTCGAACCAGTCCTCGACCATCAACCAGCGTCCGCTGGTGAAGGTGGGCGAGCGCGTCGTGAAGGATCAGGTTATCGCTGACGGTCCGTCGACCGATCAGGGCGAACTGGCCATCGGCCGGAACGTGATCGTCGCCTTCATGCCGTGGAACGGTTACAACTACGAAGACTCGGTGCTGATTTCCGAACGGATCCACCGCGACGACGTCTATACCTCGATTCACATCGACGAATACGAAGTCGCCGCCCGCGATACCAAGCTGGGCCCGGAAGAAATCACCCGCGACATCCCGAACGTCGGCGAAGAAGCGCTGCGCAATCTGGACGAGGCCGGCATTGTCTATATCGGTGCCGAAGTCGGTCCGGGCGACATTCTGGTCGGTAAGATCACGCCCAAGGGCGAAAGCCCGATGACGCCGGAAGAAAAGCTTCTGCGCGCCATCTTCGGCGAAAAGGCTTCGGACGTGCGCGACACTTCGCTGCGTCTGCCGCCCGGTGCCTACGGCACGATTGTGGAGGTGCGCGTCTTCAACCGTCACGGTGTCGACAAGGACGAGCGTGCGCTGCAGATCGAGCGCGAGGAAGTCGAGCGCCTGTCGCGCGACCGCGACGACGAGCTGGCGATTCTGGAGCGCAACATCTATGCGCGCCTGAAAACGCTGATCTCGGGCAAGACCGCCGTCAAAGGTCCGAAAGGGATCAAATCGGGCAGCACCGTCGATGACGAATTGCTGGCCTCGATCTCTCGCGGGCTGTGGTGGCAGCTGGCCATCGGTGACGAAGACACCGCCAAGGAAGTCGAGGCGCTGCACGATCAGTTCAATGTGCAGAAGAAGGCGCTGGATAACCGTTTCGACGACAAGGTCGAAAAGGTCCGCCAAGGCGACGATCTGCCCCCGGGCGTGATGAAGATGGTCAAAGTCTTTGTCGCCGTGAAGCGCAAGCTTCAGGCGGGCGACAAGATGGCCGGTCGCCACGGCAACAAGGGTGTCGTGTCCAAGGTCGTCCCGATCGAAGACATGCCGTTCCTTGCTGACGGGACTGCCGTCGACATCGTTCTGAACCCGCTGGGTGTGCCGTCGCGCATGAACGTCGGTCAGATTCTTGAAACCCATATGGGTTGGGCCGCCCGCGGCCTTGGGATCAAGATCGACGAAGCGCTTGAAGCGGTTCGCAACGGGTCTGGCGACATGGCCGGCGTTCGCGATGCCATGAAGAACGGCTACGGCGACGAGATGTATGCCGAGACCTTCGACGGCATGGCTGATGATCAGTTGCTGGAACATGCCAATGCCGTGCGTGCAGGCGTGCCGATCGCGACGCCGGTCTTCGACGGTGCCAAGGAAGGCGACGTTGATGACGCGCTGCGCCGCGCGGGCTTCGATACCTCGGGCCAGTCCGTGGTGTTCGATGGCCGCACGGGCGAGGCGTTCTCGCGTCCGGTTACCGTCGGCGTGAAGTATTACCTGAAGCTGCATCACCTTGTTGACGACAAGATGCACGCACGTTCGACCGGTCCGTACTCGCTTGTCACGCAGCAGCCGCTGGGTGGTAAGGCGCAGTTCGGTGGTCAGCGTCTGGGTGAGATGGAGGTCTGGGCCCTTGAGGCTTATGGCGCCGCCTACACCCTGCAGGAAATGCTGACGGTCAAGTCGGATGACGTGGCCGGCCGGACCAAGGTCTATGAAAGCATCGTCAAGGGCGAGGACAATTTCGAGGCAGGCGTCCCGGAATCGTTCAACGTCCTTGTCAAAGAGGTCCGGGGTCTGGGCCTCAACATGGAACTCCTGGATGCGGAGGAAGAGGAATAACGGTCGCTGCCGTTTGGCGGGGCACTTGCCCCGCCGCCTCATCCCCCCGCGCCCCTCATTAGGATTTGAAAATGAACCAGGAACTTGCCACCAACCCGCTGAACCCGCTGGCACAGCCGCGGCAGTTCGACGAAATCAAGATCTCGCTGGCCTCGCCCGAAGTCATTCTGGCCTGGTCGTATGGTGAGGTGAAGAAGCCCGAAACCATCAACTACCGCACGTTCAAGCCGGAACGTGATGGTCTGTTCTGCGCGCGCATCTTTGGTCCGATCAAGGACTATGAATGCCTGTGCGGCAAATACAAGCGCATGAAATATCGCGGTCTGGTCTGCGAAAAATGCGGCGTGGAAGTGACCCTGCAAAAGGTCCGCCGCGAACGCATGGGCCATATCGAACTGGCCGCGCCGGTCGCGCATATCTGGTTCCTGAAGTCGCTGCCCTCGCGCATCGGCCTGATGCTGGACATGACGCTGCGGGATCTGGAGCGTATTCTTTATTTCGAAAACTACGTCGTGATCGAACCCGGTCTTACGGATCTGACCTATGGTCAGCTTCTGACCGAGGAAGAGTTCCTTGACGCGCAGGACCAGTTCGGCGCCGACGCCTTCCAGGCCGATATCGGCGCGGAAGCGATCCGCACCATGCTGGCCAATATCGACCTGGATTCGACCGCCGAGCAGCTGCGCGAGGAGCTGAAGGAAGCCACGGGCGAGCTGAAGCCGAAGAAGATCATCAAGCGTCTGAAGATCGTCGAGAGCTTCCTGGAATCGGGCAACCGTCCCGAATGGATGGTCATGACCGTGATCCCGGTCATCCCGCCGGAACTGCGCCCGCTGGTTCCGCTGGATGGCGGCCGTTTCGCGACTTCGGACCTGAACGATCTGTATCGCCGGGTCATCAACCGCAACAACCGCCTGAAGCGCCTGATCGAACTGCGTGCGCCCGACATAATCGTGCGCAACGAAAAGCGGATGCTGCAGGAATCGGTGGATGCGCTGTTTGACAACGGCCGTCGCGGCCGCGTCATCACCGGCAACAACCGTCGCCCGCTGAAATCGCTGTCGGACATGCTGAAGGGCAAGCAGGGCCGCTTCCGTCAGAACCTTCTGGGCAAGCGCGTCGACTTCTCGGGCCGTTCGGTCATCGTGACCGGGCCGGAACTGAAGCTGCATCAATGCGGTTTGCCGAAGAAGATGGCCTTGGAGCTGTTCAAGCCGTTCATCTATTCACGGCTTGAGGCGAAGGGCTATTCCTCGACCGTCAAGCAGGCGAAGAAGCTGGTCGAAAAGGAACGCCCCGAGGTCTGGGACATCCTGGACGAGGTCATCCGCGAGCATCCGGTTCTGCTGAACCGTGCGCCCACGCTGCACCGTCTGGGCATTCAGGCCTTTGAACCGATCCTGATCGAGGGCAAGGCGATCCAGCTGCACCCACTGGTCTGTTCGGCCTTCAACGCCGACTTCGACGGCGACCAGATGGCCGTGCACGTCCCGCTGAGCCTTGAGGCCCAGCTGGAAGCGCGCGTCCTGATGATGTCGACCAACAACGTTCTGTCGCCCGCCAACGGCGCGCCGATCATCGTGCCTTCGCAGGACATGATCCTTGGTCTGTACTACACGACCATGATGCGTGAAGGCATGAAGGGTGAAGGGATGCTGTTCACCAATATCGACGAGGTCGAGCACGCGCTCGCCTCGGGCGAGGTGCATCTGCATGCCAAGATCACTGCGCGTCTGAAGCAGATCGACGAAGACGGTAACGAGGTGATGCAGCGTTTCGAAACGACGCCGGGTCGTCTGCGGCTTGGCGCGCTTCTGCCGCTGAACGCCAAGGCTCCGTTCGAACTGGTCAACCGCCTGCTGCGCAAGAAGGACGTGCAGCACGTCATCGACACCGTTTACCGCTACTGCGGCCAGAAAGAGGCTGTGATCTTCTCGGACAAGATCATGGGTCTCGGCTTCCGCGAGGCGTTCAAGGCCGGCATCAGCTTCGGCAAGAACGACATGGTGATCCCGGACAACAAGTGGGACATCGTGGGCGAGGTTCAGGACCAGGTGAAAGAGTTCGAACAGCAGTATCTGGACGGTCTCATCACCCAGGGCGAGAAGTACAACAAGGTCGTCGATGCGTGGTCGAAATGTAACGACCGCGTCACCGAAGCCATGATGTCGACCATCGCCGCCACCCGCACTGATGAAAGCGGTGCCGAGATGGAGCCGAACTCGGTCTATATGATGGCCCACTCCGGTGCGCGTGGTTCGGTCACGCAGATGAAGCAGCTGGGCGGGATGCGCGGCCTGATGGCCAAGCCGAACGGCGAGATCATCGAGACGCCGATCATCTCGAACTTCAAGGAAGGTCTCACCGTTCTTGAATACTTCAACTCGACCCACGGCGCCCGTAAGGGTCTGTCGGATACCGCGTTGAAGACCGCTAACTCGGGCTATCTGACCCGTCGTCTGGTCGACGTGGCGCAGGACTGCATCGTGCGTGAATATGACTGCGGCACCGATCAGGCGATCAATGCGTCCGCTGCGGTCAATGACGGTGAAGTCATCTCGCCGCTGAGCGAGCGTATTCTGGGCCGCACCGCGGCCGAGGACGTGCTTGTTCCGGGCACCGATGAGGTGATCGTCCGCCAGGGCGAGCTGATCGACGAACGCAAGGCTGATGCGGTCGAAGTGGCTGGCGTGCAGAATATGCGCATCCGTTCGGCGCTGACCTGCGAAAGCGAAGATGGCGTCTGCGCGATGTGCTATGGTCGCGATCTGGCCCGTGGCACGCTGGTGAACATCGGTGAAGCGGTCGGCATCATCGCCGCCCAGTCCATCGGTGAACCCGGCACCCAGCTGACGATGCGGACCTTCCACATCGGCGGTGTTGCGCAGGGTGGTCAGCAGTCCTTCACGGCTGCGAACCAGGAAGGCGTCGTGTCCTTCGAGAACGAGGCGACCATCACCAACGAAGCAGGCGAGTTGATCGTCATGGCGCGTAACATGGTGCTGAACCTGATGAACAAGCAGGGCGAGCCGGTGGCGTCGCACAAGCTGTTCTACGGCTCGAAGCTGATGGTTAAGTCGGGCGACGAGGTCATTCGTGGCCAGAAGCTGTTCGAATGGGACCCCTATACCCTGCCGATCATCGCGGAAAAGGCCGGTGTCGCGAAGTTCGTCGATCTTATCTCGGGCATTTCGGTGCGCGACGATACCGACGATGCCACGGGCATGACCCAGAAGATCGTGACCGACTGGCGCTCGACCCCGAAAGGCGGCGATCTCAAGCCCGAGATCATCGTCATCGGTGCCGACGGCGATCCGGTGCGCAACGAGCAGGGCAACCCTGTGACCTACCCGATGTCGGTCGATGCCGTTCTGTCGATCGAAGACGGTCAGGAAATCAAGGCAGGTGACGTCGTGGCCCGCATTCCACGCGAAGGCGCGCGGACCAAGGACATCACCGGTGGTCTGCCCCGCGTCGCCGAACTGTTCGAAGCCCGTCGTCCGAAGGACCACGCCATCATCGCCGAAATCGACGGTTATGTGCGCTTCGGCAAGGACTACAAGAACAAGCGTCGCATCTCGATCGAGCCGGCTGACGAAAGCCTTGATGCTGTCGAATACATGGTGCCGAAAGGCAAGCACATCCCGGTGCAGGAAGGCGACTTCGTGCAGAAGGGTGAGTACATCATGGACGGCAACCCGGCCCCGCATGACATCCTGCGGATCATGGGGATCGAGGCCCTGGCCGACTACCTGATCGACGAGGTTCAGGACGTCTATCGTCTGCAAGGCGTGAAGATCAACGACAAGCACATCGAGGTGATCGTTCGCCAGATGCTGCAGAAGATCGAGATCCTGGACAGCGGCGAAACCACGCTGCTTAAAGGTGAGCATGTCGAGCGTGACGAGTTCGAGGAAGAAAACGCGAAGATCGTCGCACGCGGCGGCAAACCTGCCGTGGGCGAGCCTGTTCTGCTGGGGATTACCAAGGCGTCGCTGCAGACCCGCAGCTTCATCTCGGCCGCGTCCTTCCAGGAGACCACGCGCGTTCTTACAGAGGCAGCCGTTCAGGGCAAACGCGACAAGCTGGTGGGGCTGAAGGAAAACGTCATCGTTGGCCGTCTGATCCCGGCCGGTACCGGTGGCGCGACCATGCGGATGAAGAAGATCGCGACAGATCGCGACGCCGAAGTGATCGAGGCCCGCCGGGCCGAGGCACAGGCGGCCGCCGCACTGGAAGCGCCGGCCCCTGTCGAGGAAGCCGTCGACGTGTCCTACGAGGAAGTCTCGAACGACGAATAGGCCGGGGAACTCGGGCCAGGGGCTGCTTTGCTTTGCAGGCGCCACCCCTGGTCGCCCGGCCAGAAAAAAAGGGGCCCGTCAAATGACGGGCCCCTTTTTCGTTTTGTGGTTATCTGTTGGCGTGCTGCGCAGACTTTGATGCCAACGTCAGGCGGGAAAAGGGCGTGCTTGCCTGAAGATGCGATGCCTCGACTGCGGGAATTTCATGGTTCAATGGTCGCTGCCCGGGTAAGTATTGTCGGCATTGAATCGCGGGCCAGCTATACCTAGATTTAGCCAACGCAGGGGGTCCGTGTCGCCGATCTTGGGATGCGCACCCTCGGGCTTGAAAGGAAGAACATGACCGATATCATTCATTCGCATCCCGTGCTGCCGCTGCGCGATATCGTGGCGTTTCCGCACATGGTCGTGCCCCTGTTCGTTGGTCGCGACAAATCCGTGCGCGCGCTGGAAGCGGTAATGGCCGACGACCGTCCTATCCTTCTGGCGACCCAGAAGGATGCCGCGGTTGATGAGCCGACTGCCGACGGGATCTATCGCATCGGCGTTCTGGCCAATGTGCTGCAACTTCTGAAACTGCCCGATGGCACCGTCAAAGTGCTGGTTGAAGGGCAGCGTCGCGTTGAAATCACCAAGTTTCTGGACAATCCCGACTATTTCGAGGCAGAGGCGACGCCGCTGATCGAAGAGCAGGGCGATGCTGACACGGTCACCGCACTCAGCAATGCCGTCGCCGAAGAGTTCGAGAAATACGTCAAGATCCGCAAGAACATTCCCGACGAAGCCGTTTCGGCTGTCTCCGAGGCGACCGAGCCCGAGCGCTTGTCCGATATCGTCGCCGGTCATCTGGGAATTGAAATCGCACGCAAGCAGGAATTGCTTGAAACGCTGGTCGTGGCCGAGCGTCTGGAGAAGGTCTATGGCCTGATGCAGGGTGAAATGTCCGTCCTGCAGGTCGAGAAGAAGATCAAATCGCGCGTCAAGACCCAGATGGAGAAGACGCAGCGCGAGTACTATCTGAATGAGCAGATGAAGGCCATTCAGAAGGAACTGGGCGACGGCGAAGAAGGCTCGAACGAGCTGGAGGAGCTGGAGCAGAAGATTGCCGAGACCAAGTTCAGCAAGGAAGCCCGCGAAAAGGCTGAATCCGAGCTGAAAAAGCTGAAGTCGATGTCGCCGATGTCGGCTGAAGCGACGGTCAGCCGCAACTATCTGGATTGGCTTCTGGCGCTGCCCTGGGGTGTGAAATCGCGCACCAAGAAAGATCTGTCCAAGGCCGAACAGGTTCTGGATGCCGATCACTATGGTCTTGAAAAGGTCAAGGAACGGATCGTCGAATATCTGGCTGTGCAGAACCGTTCGGCCAAGCTGAAAGGCCCGATCCTCAGCCTCGTCGGTCCTCCGGGTGTGGGTAAAACCTCGCTTGGTCGTTCGATTGCGAAGGCGACGGGTCGCGAATTCATCCGCATCTCACTTGGCGGCGTGCGTGACGAATCCGAAATCCGCGGCCACCGTCGGACCTATATCGGCTCCATGCCAGGCAAGATCATCCAGGCGCTGAAAAAGGCGAAGACCACGAACCCGCTGATCCTGCTCGATGAAATCGACAAGATGGGGCAGGACTTCCGTGGTGACCCGGCAAGTGCGATGCTTGAGGTTCTGGATCCCGAACAGAACTCGACCTTCGTGGACCACTATCTTGAGGTGGAATACGATCTGTCGAACGTGATGTTCGTGACCACCGCCAACAGCTATAACATGCCCGGACCGCTGCTGGATCGGATGGAGATCATTCCGCTGGCCGGCTATACCGAGGATGAAAAACGCGAGATCGCGCGCCGTCACCTGCTGGACAAGCAGATCAAGGCGAACGGCTTGCGCAAGGGCGAGTTCAGCCTCAGCGATGATGCCCTGAACCACGTCATCCGGTATTACACCCGCGAAGCCGGTGTCCGTTCGCTTGAGCGTGAGATCGCCAAGCTGGCGCGCAAGGCCGTGACCGAGATCCTGAAGGGCAAGACCAAATCTGTAGAGGTCGATCCCGAGAAGGTCGAGGAGTATCTGGGCGTGCGCCGTCACCGCTATGGCCTGGCCGAGAAGGAAGATCAGGTCGGTGTCGTGACGGGTCTTGCCTGGACGCAGGTCGGCGGCGATCTGTTGCAGATCGAGGCGCTGAAGCTGCCCGGCAAGGGCCGCATGAAGACGACGGGGAAACTGGGCGATGTGATGAAGGAATCCATCGACGCAGCGTCATCTTTCGTCCGCTCTGTCGCGCCCGAGCTTGGCATCAAGCCGCCGGAGTTCGATAGGCGTGATATCCACGTCCACGTTCCCGAAGGCGCGACGCCCAAGGACGGGCCGTCGGCTGGTCTGGCCATGGTGACTTCGGTGGTGTCGGTGATGACCGGCATCCCGGTCCGCAAGGATGTTGCCATGACCGGCGAGGTCACGCTGCGCGGTCACGCGCTGGCGATCGGTGGTCTGAAGGAGAAGCTGTTGGCGGCGCTTCGGGGCGGCATCAAGACGGTGCTGATCCCGGAAGACAATGCCAAGGATCTGGCAGAGATTCCGGCCAACGTGAAAGAGGGGATGACCATCATCCCGGTCTCGAACGTGCGCGAGGTGCTGCAGCACGCCCTGGTTCGGATGCCCGAGCCGGTCGAGTGGGACGAGGCGGCCGAAGAAGCCGCCGAGGCCGCCCGGCAGGCCGCCGCGCGCGGCGACAACGGCGGCGCGGCGCAGACGGCGCATTGATCCGCCCGATATGACATGACGAATGGGCGCGGGGAAACCTCGCGCCCATTTTCTTATGCGTCATCTGCCTGTCAGTGGATCGGCCGAAGGCAAGTCTGGACCTTGCTTGCGACCACCGATCAGCCGGATGCGACTTGACGAAGTTGCGACTGCGGCGTTTTTGATGGAAGACCGGTGCCCAATAATGTCCTGTGCAGCCGCGTTTGAGGCGCGCCCTTCAGGGCCTTCAGGCCGGGAAAAAAGCTGACGTTCCCTCTTGCGAGGTTGGGCGGCTATCGTTATCTAGCGCCGCACGGGTGATTAGCTCAGCGGTAGAGCGCTTCGTTCACATCGAAGATGTCAGCGGTTCAAATCCGTTATCACCCACCATTCTCTTTGCATTTACAGCTTTCACCTGCCCGCGTTTTCTCGGGCGGCACATGCCTGCGCGCCGCGCTGAGCTTGGCAAAGGAAAGCCTCGACAGATCATTTCTTTAACAGACTGGATTGCCACATTTTTGTCATGTAACGTTTTTGGAATCGTCATGATCCGGCCCTAACCCTGCCGCGATGAAACCGGCCATTCAGGCCAAAGCGTGGAGTTCACGATGCCCTCGATCCTTCGTTTTCTGACCCTTGGCTGCGCGGCGTCCGCGCTGTCGACTGGCGCCGCTTTGGCCGAGCCCAGCCAGGAGCTTATCGACGCCGCAAAGGCCGAAGGAATGCTGACCACCATCGCGCTGCCGCATGACTGGTGCGGGTACGGCGATGTGATCGCCGGCTTCAAGGCGAAATACCCCGAAATTCAAGTCAATGAGCTGAACCCCGATGCCGGTTCGGCCGATGAGTTGGAGGCGATCCGGGCCAACAAGGACAACAAGGGCCCGCAGGCGCCCGACGTGATCGATGTGGGCCTGTCCTTCGGCCCGCAGGCCCAGGCCGAGGGGCTGATCCAGCCCTATAAAGTCGAAACCTGGGATTCGATCCCGGATGACGCCAAGGACGCCGATGGCTACTGGTATGGCGACTATTACGGCGTCATGGCCTTTGGCGTGAACTCCGATCTTGTCGAGACCGCGCCGACAAGCTGGAAGGACCTGACCAAGCCCGAATATGCCAATGCCTTCGCGCTGGCTGGCGATCCACGTGCCTCGGCCCAGGCGATCATCTCGGTCATGGCTGCCGGTCTGGCCAATGGCGGAGAGGCCGGCGAGGCCTCGGGCCAGAAGGGGATGGAACTGATGGCCGAGGTGAATACCGCCGGCAATTTCGTTCCGGTCATTGGCAAATCGGCAACCATCGCGCAGGGCGCGACGCCGATTGTCACCGCCTGGGACTATAACCTGCTGTCCTGGCGCGACGGGCTTAACGGCAACCCGCCGGTCGAGGTCATTATTCCGTCCGATGGCGTCGTCGCGGGTGTTTATGTGCAGGCGATCTCGGCCTATGCGCCGCATCCGAATGCCGCGAAGCTGTGGATGGAGTACCTGTATTCGGACGAGGGGCAGTTGGGCTGGCTGAAGGGCTATTGCCACCCGATCCGCTTTAACGACCTGGTCGAAAATGGCAAAGTCCCGCAGGAAATGCTGGACGCGCTGCCCCCGGCAGACGCCTATGAAAAGGCGATCTTCCCTTCGCTTGAGCAGCAGGAGGCCAACAAGAAGGTCGTGACCGAGGGCTGGGACAGCGTCGTCGGCGCCGCCGTCGCGGAATAAGATCGGGCGCGGCCCCGTCCTTTTGCGGGCGGGGCCGGCCAGAACGACGAGAGGGCGAATGAAGCAGATCGGCTGGAACTGGCTGGGCGTCGTGCCCTTCTTCGCCTTTGCGCTGCTGTTTCTGGTATTGCCGACGATGAATATCGTGATCGGCGCGTTCCAGAACCCCGAAGGGCAATTCACGCTTCAGAACATCGCGGGGCTGTCCTCGCCCCGCATCGTCGACAGCTTCATGATCTCGATAAAGGTTTCGCTGGCCTCGGCGATCCTGGGTTGCCTGATCGGCTTTGCCATGGCGGCGGCGGTGGTCATGGGCGGTATTCCCGGCTGGGTCCGGGGACCGCTGATGACGTTCTCGGGCGTTGCGTCAAACTTCGCGGGCGTGCCGCTGGCTTTCGCCTTCATTGCCACGCTGGGCCGGGTCGGGCTGGTGACGATGCTGCTGCGCGACTGGTTCGGCATCAATATCTACAGCATGGGCTTCAACTTGCTGTCCTTCTGGGGGCTGACGCTGACCTATCTGTTCTTCCAGATCCCGCTGATGATCCTGATCATCACCCCGGCGCTTGACGGGTTGAAACGCGAATGGCGCGAAGCGGCCGAGGTTCTGGGCGCATCGACCGGCCAGTATTGGCGCATGGTGGCGCTGCCGATCCTGTTCCCGTCGCTTCTGGGCACCTTCGCGCTGCTGTTTGCCAACAGCTTCGGCGCGGTTGCGACGGCCTATGCGCTGACCGGATCCTCGCTGTCCATTGTGCCGATCATGCTGTTTGCGCAGATCCGGGGCGACGTTCTGCAAGATCCGCATCTGGGCTATGCCATGGCGTTTGGCATGATCGTCGTGACCGGGCTGGCCAACCTTGCCTATATCATCATGCGCACCCGCGCCGAGCGGTGGATGCGATGAAGCGCCTTTGGTCCTGGGCCGCCATCATGGCGGGTGCGCTGTATTTCCTGCTGCCACTGATCGGGACCATCGAGTTCTCGTTGCGGATGCGGCGCGGTGAATATTCGCTGGATGCCTATGCCTCCGTTCTGGCCGATCCTGCCTTTCGCGCGACTTTCGGCTATTCCATCATCATGGCTCTGCTGACCATCGTGCTTGGCGTGCTGATCGTTGTGCCCACGGCCTATTGGGTGCGGCTGCGCCTGCCGCGTATGCGCCCGGTGATCGAGTTCATCACCCTGCTGCCGCTGGTGATCCCGGCCATCGTCGTGGTGTTCGGCTATATACGTCTTTACAACACCTCGTCCTTCCTGCCGCTGACGGGGTCCGCGACGGGGACCAACCTGCTGCTGCTGTGCGGTTACGCAATGCTGGCGCTGCCATACATGTATCGCGCGGTCGATACCGGCCTGTCGACGCTGGACGTTCGATCCCTGACCGAGGCCGCCCAGGCACTTGGTGCGGGCTGGATCCGCATCATCGGCCGGTTGATCCTGCCCAATGTGCTGGGTGCGGTCATGTCGGGCGCCTTCCTGACCTTTGCCATCGTCATTGGCGAGTTCACGATGGCCTCGTTGCTGAACCGGCCGGCCTTCGGCCCTTACATGCAGCTTCTGGGTGCAAACCGCGCATATGAGCCGGCGGCGCTGGCGGTCATCGCCTTTGCCGCCACCTGGGGCTGCATGGGACTGCTGCAGCTTATGTCGCGCCTGATGGGCGTCAGAAAGATCACGAAATGAGCTTCCTTGACCTGAACCATCTGCAGAAATCCTTTGGTGCGACCAAGGTCGTTCATGACTTTGACCTGCATGTCGAGAAGGGAGAGTTCATATCTCTGCTTGGGCCGTCGGGCTGTGGCAAGACCACCGTGCTGCGCATGGTCGCAGGCTTTGAAGCCCCGACCGAGGGGCAGATCACCATCGCTGGCAAGGATGTGACCCGGCTGCGCCCGAACCAGCGCAATATCGGCATGATGTTTCAGGCCTATGCGCTGTTTCCCAATCTGAAGGTGCGCGACAATGTGGCATTCGGGTTGAAGGTTGCCGGCATGCCCAAGGCCGAACGGGATGCCCGCGTGTCCGAGATGCTGGCGCTTATCAAGCTGGACCATCTGGGAGAGCGCTATCCCTATCAGTTGTCGGGTGGCCAGCAGCAGCGCGTCGCACTGGCGCGCGCACTTGCGCCGCGCCCGCAACTGCTGCTTCTGGACGAACCCCTGTCGGCGCTGGATGCGAAGGTCCGCGTGTCCCTGCGTGACGATATCCGCGCCATCCAGCGAGAGTTGGGGATTACCGCGATCTTCGTCACCCACGATCAGGAAGAGGCACTTTCAATTTCCGACCGGGTGGTGGTCATGTATCAGGGCGGCGCCGATCAGATCGGTACGCCGCCCGAGATTTACAACAAACCCGCCACGCGTTTCGTGGCCAATTTCGTCGGTCAGTTGAACACGTTCGATGCAGTGCTGCACAGCGACGGGTCGATTGAATTCGCCGGTCAGCGCGTCGCCGGACGCGGCCAGCCGCATGTGCTGGATGAAGGCGCTGGCGACCTGACAGGTCCGGTCACAGTCGCCCTGCGGCCAGAGGCCCTGTCGCTCGTGCCGCGTCGCGACGGTGACACCGCGATCATGGGCGAGGTGTTGAACTACGATTTCCTTGGCTCGGTCGTCAGGGTCCGGGTCATGGTCGCCGGTCAACCGGTATCCATCGACATGTTCAACAGCTCCGATATAGAACTGCCCAATCCGGGCAGTACGACGCGGCTGTATTTTTCGACCGAGAATCTGCTGGTGCTGCCAAGCTAAGCGATAAAGCCGGGGGCGAAGCCCGGCCTAAATCGCTATCGCCCCCAGTCGAGCACGACTTTCCCGGCCTCGCCCGAGCGCATGGCGGCAAAGCCGGTCTCGAAATCGTCGATCCCAAGGCGGTGTGTGATCAGCGGCGTAAGGTCCAGCCCGGATTGGACGAACGCGATCATCTTGTACCAGGTTTCATACATCTCTCGGCCATAGATGCCCTTCAGGTGCAGCATCTTGAAGATGACATTGTTCCAGTCGATCTCGAATCCGGTCGGTGCGATGCCCAGAATGGCGATCTTCCCACCATTGTTCATCAACTCGATCATCTGGCGGAACGCGGGCGCGGCGCCAGACATTTCCAGCCCGATATCGAAACCCTCGGTCATGCCGATCCGGGCCATCACCTCGGCCAGGTCGTCTTTGCTGGTGTCGATGGCGTTTTCCAGCCCCATCTTGCGGGCCAGGTTCAGCCGGATCGGGTTGATATCTGTAATGACCACCTTCCGCGCACCGGCACGTTGCGCGACCAGTGCGCCCATGATGCCGATGGGACCGGCGCCGGTGACCAGAACATCCTCGCCCACGCAATCGAAGGACAGCGCGGTGTGGACGGCGTTGCCGAAAGGGTCGAAGATGGCCGCTATCTCGTCGGGGACATCGTCGGGGATCGGCACGACATTGCTTTCGGGCAGGCACAGATATTCCGCGAAAGACCCGGCCCGGTGGACGCCGACACCCAGGGTATTGCGGCACAGATGCCCCCGTCCTGCACGGCAGTTACGGCATGCGCCACAGGTGATATGCCCCTCGCCCGAGACGCGCTGACCGGGTTCGAACCGGGTCACGGCACTTCCGACATCGGCAATCACGCCGGAAAATTCGTGGCCCGTTACCAATGGCACCGGCACGGTTTTCGCCGCCCAGGCGTCCCAGTTCCAGATATGGACATCGGTGCCGCAGATGGCACTTTTACCGACCTTGATCAGAACCTCGTTCGGGCCGGGTTCAGGTACGGGGACGTTTTCCATCCACAGGCCGGGTTCGGGCCGGGCCTTGACCAGGGCCTTCATCATATTGCTCATGCGATCACCTTCAATTCACGACCGGTTTCGATGAAGGCGGCAATCGCTGCGGAAAGGTCGTCATCGCTGTGGGCGGCCGACATCTGGGTGCGAATGCGGGCCTGACCGCGCGGCACGACCGGAAACGAGAAGGCGGTAACATAGACGCCTTTTTCCATCATCCGGGCGGCGAAATCGGCGGCCAGATGCGCGTCGCCCAGCATGACCGGGATGATCGGATGGCCCGCACCGGCCAGGGTGAAGCCAGCCGCGCCCATCTCGGCCCGGAAGCGGGTGGCATTGGCGTCCAGATGCGCACGCAGATCGTCGCCCGCCTTTATCAGGTCAAGCGCGGTCAACGACGCCGCCGCGATCACCGGGGCCAGCGTGTTGGAAAACAGATAGGGACGCGAGCGCTGGCGCAGCATCTCGATCACAGGTGCCGGGCCCGCAACATAACCGCCAGAGGCCCCGCCAAGCGCCTTGCCAAGCGTGCCGGTCAGAATGCCGACCTGGTCGGCAACTCCGTGAAGTGCCGGCGTGCCGCGTCCGCCCGGTCCCGTCAGTCCAACGGCGTGGCTGTCATCAACCACGACCGTGGCATCATGTTTGCGGGCAAGGTCGCAGATTGCCGGCAGATTGGCGATGACCCCATCCATCGAAAACACGCCATCGGTCACGATGACGCGGTTTCGGGCGTCCCTGGCGGCAATCAGCGCGGCCTCCAGTTCAGCCATGTCGTTGTTGGCGTAACGGTGCCGCGCGGCCTTGCACAACCGCACCCCGTCAATGATCGAGGCATGGTTCAGCGCATCCGATATGATCGCATCTTCCGGGCCCAGAATTGTTTCGAAAAGTCCGGTATTGGCGTCGAAGCAACTGGAAAACAGGATCGCGTCCTCGGTTCCCAGAAAGGCCGCGATCCGCGCCTCCAGCGCCTTGTGGACTTCCTGAGTACCGCAGATGAACCGCACCGAGGCCATGCCATAGCCAAACCGATCCAGTGCCGCATGTCCCGCGTCGATCAGGCGTTGGTCATTGGCAAGTCCAAGGTAATTGTTGGCGCAGAAGTTAAGCACCTCCTGGTCGGGTGCCACGTCGATCCGGCCGGACTGCATCGACGTGATGACACGTTCCGATTTGAACAGCCCATCGGCGCGGATCTGGTCGAGTTCGGTCGAAAGGCGGTCGCTCAGGCTCATGTCTCGCTCCTGCAGGGAAAGCACTTCTGCGATGCCTTATATCCCGCCACCCATGCCCAGCCAACTGCCTCGCGAACGGGCAGGGGCCGCGCGGATGATGTGGCGGTTGCGGCGGCCTGGCAATTGCAATCCTGTGCGATCTGGCAAAGTAATACCTGCGCCGCGATCAGCATTGTGTCGCGGCAGGGCAGGGCAAGGCGGATCATGACACAGACGGCATTTCACGCCACGCGCATATTCGACCGCGTTTCATGTCACGACGATGCGGCGTCACGTGTCGAATGGGCTGATGTCATCGCGTTTCGTCCTGTATCGGATCATGGTGCTGCAGCGCCGGCCGATTTCGGAACGCTGACGCCCCGGTTGGATGCGTCGTCAATCTGGCTGGCGGGTCAGCCATGCTGACATTGCACAACGATCACCTGCGGATCACAGTCTCACCCCAAGGGGGCGCTGTGACGTCAGCCCGCACGGTTGCAGGCCGCGACTTTCTGCGACCGCTCCTCGGGCCATTCAGCGTGCGCGCCACGGCCTGCTATCCGCTTGTTCCACTGGGAAACCGCGTGGGCGGGAACCGCTTCACCTTTGACGGCAGGACCTATGCCTTGCGTCCCAATGCGACCGATCCGCTGTATCTGCATGGCGATGGCTGGTTGTCGGACTGGACGGTTGAACAGGCAGGCAAGACCCGCGCCGATCTGTTGCTTGAAACGCGTGCGCCAGATCTCGGTGTGCATACCTACCGCGCGCGGCAAACCTTCCTGCTGCGGCAGAATTGTCTGCGGATCGAGATGGAGGTCACAAATCTTGCACCCGACGCCATGCCGTTCGGCCTGGGACTTCACCCCTTCATGCCGCACAACGATGCCGAGATAACATTCAGCGCCGCCGCCTTCTGGACCGAGGGCGAGGGCAGCCTTCCCCTTATACGTCGCCCGGTCGCGGGAATGATCGATTTCAGCGCCGGGCAAGGCATCCCCGATATGTGGCTGAACAACGCATATGAAGGCTGGGACGGGCGCGCATCGGTTCGCTGGCCGGATGGGATCGGGCTGGAGATCCGGGCCGATCCGATCTTTCGCCATCTGATGGTCTATGCGCCCGACACGGATCGCAGTTTTTTCTGTCTTGAGCCGATGACCCACCTGCCAAATGCGGTGAACCGGCCCGACATGCCCGCGATGGATGTGCTGGCACAGGGGCAAAGCCTGTCGGGCGCTGTGGAATTCACGCTCATGTCATAGCGGCACAGGAAAGGTGACGGGACCGATCAGCGGCCGTTGTTCTTTCTCCATGCTTCGAACTCGGGCAGAAATTCCTCTTTCGTGCGTGGATACAGCCCGATGATGGGGGTGCCGGATTTGACCTTCTCGATCACGAAGTCCTCGTAGGCTGTCATCTGGACGGCTTCCTCGGCGCATTCATCGGCAATATCCGCCGGGATCACGATGACACAATCGGCGTCGCCCACAATGATGTCACCGGGGAAAACCGGCGCGTCACCGCAGCCAATGGGTTCGTTCAGGGCAATCGCCTCGTTATTGGTCAGGTTTGTCGGGCTGGACGGGCGTGTGTGATAGGCAGGCATCTCCAGCTCTGCGATGGTGGCGGCGTCGCGAAAGCCGCCATCGGTGACGACGCCAGCGCCGCCGCGCATCATCAACCGGGTGATCAGGATGTCTCCGGCCGAGGCCGCCAGCGCCTGCTTGCGGCTGTCCATTACCAGAACCGCCCCTTCCGGGCAGGTCTCGATGGCGACACGCTGCGGATGGTTCGGATCGGCGAAAACGCTCATCGGATTGCGGTCCTCGCGCGCGGGAATATAGCGCAGCGTGAAGGCCGGGCCGACCATGTTCTTGCCCTTCCATCCCAATGGATGGACGCCCTGAATGACCTGATTGCGCAGACCGCGCTTGAACAACACGCTGCACAGCGTCGCGACGGACACGCCCATCAGCTTGTCACGGGTTTCCGGGTTCATAGATGCCTCCTCTCAGGCGATGAGTCTCGGGCGCCTCACGCGAAGCCAGCGCCCTGGGTGTTGACATGAACGGCATAGATCGAATGGCTGCTCGCCATGAAAAGCCGGTTGCCGTGGCGGCCGCCAAAGCACAGATTTGCGCAGCGTTCAGGCAGGTGGATATGGCCGATGGCCTGACCTTCCGGGTTGAAGACCATGACCCCGTCAAGCGCCTCGGAATCGCCTTCGGGCGCGCCGGTGCTGCCCCAACCACACCACAGATTGCCGTCGACATCGCAGGCGATGCCATCAAGTGCACCGTAGTTCAGCGCTTCGATGTGCTTACGCTTGTTGGAGACAGCGCCATCCGCGCCCACATCATAGGCCCAGACCAGCCGGTTCGGCTGCGCGCGGCCTTCGACGATATAGACGGTCGTGCGGTCGGCAGAAAACGCGATGCCGTTCGGACCTTGAAGATCGTCGATGACCAGCGACAGCGCCCCGTCCGGCGAGATGCGGTAGACGCCCTGATGATCCTGTTCCTGCTCGGCCTTCTCGCCTTCATAGAAATTCGAGATCTGGAACGGCGGGTCGGTAAACCAGATTGCGCCGTCGGCCGCGACATCCAGATCGTTGGGGGAGTTCAGCTTCTTGCCCTCGAACGCATCGGCCAGCACGGTGATGCTGCCGTCGAATTCGGTGCGGGTCACGCGGCGCATGCCCCCTTCGCAGGTAATCAGCCGCCCCTGCAGGTCGCGGGCATTGCCGTTCGACCAGCCCGCAGGCTGGCGAAAGACAGCGGTTTCGCCGGTGATTTCGTCCCAGCGGATCAGGCGGTCGTTCGGTATGTCGCTGACCAGCAGATAGCGCCCGTCACCGATCCAGACGGGCCCTTCCAGCCAGTCAAAGCCGGTGGCAAGCCGCTCGACCGAGCTGTTGAATACGCGATACGCAGAAAATTCGGGTTGCAGGATTTCGACGGCCGGATCGGGATAGCGGGCAGAGGGTGCCCATTCCGCGAAGGCGCGCCCGCCGGTCAGTGTGGCGGTGGCAGCCAGCCCGGCACGGATTGCGCCACGCCGGGTCATGGAAGAACGGTTCGTCATGATCTTTCCTCCCTCAGATGAAATGCCGCCCGCGCCTCCCCTTGCGCGGTGATGAAACGGGCGCAACGGCTGCTGCGCCCGGCCAGAAGTTCAGACCAGATCCTCTGGCATGACGCCTTCGGGGATGTTCTGGAAGCTGACCGGCCGCAGGAAGCGGCGGATGGACAGGGTTCCGACGGATGTCGCGCCGAAATTGGTTGAGGCGGGGTATGGTCCGCCATGGACCATGGCGTCGGCGACCTCGACCCCGGTGGGGAAGCCGTTGGCCAGCACGCGGCCTGCCTTGCGCTCAAGGATCGGCAGCAGTTGGCGTGCGGCCTCGGCATCGCCGTCATCCATGTGGATCGTCGCGGTCAATTGGCCCTCGAAACCCTTGGCCAGGCGCGCCATCGGAAACGATGGGCGTGACGCTGTTGCGGGTCTCGAACCGGTCCTGCCCGTCGCGGTAGGCCTTCGCGATGCCGTCGGTCAGCATGACCTGCGGACCGACGCCCTTCAGCGCTTCGGCGGCGGCTTCGACGAAAGCATCGCCCGCGGCCCCGGTTTCAACGACGGCGATGCCCGGATTGGTGCAGAACTGGCCCGCGCCCATGGTCAGCGACCCGGCCCACCCCTTGCCGATTTCGGCGCCGCGCGCCTTGGCGGCTTCGGGCAGAACGAACATCGGGTTGACGGAGCCGAGCTCACCGAAGAAGGGGATCGGCTCGGGGCGTTGCGCGCACAGGTCGAACAGCGCCCGGCCACCGGCAAGACTACCGGTAAAGCCCACCGCCTTGATCAGCGGGTGCTGGACCAGTGCCGTGCCGACATCGCGCTTGCCGCCCTGGATCAGGGAAAAGACGCCCTTCGGCATGCCGGTCTTTTCGATGGCGGCCCTGATGGCTTCGGCCACGATTTCGCCGGTGCCGGGATGGGCGGAATGGCCCTTCACCACCACCGGGCAGCCTGCCGCCAAGGCGGCCGCCGTGTCGCCGCCCGCAGTCGAGAAAGCCAGCGGGAAGTTCGAGGCACCGAACACCGCGACCGGGCCGATGGGCCGCTGGATCACGCGCAGATCGGGGCGCGG
>VAFL01000009.1 GCA_005768755.1 Paracoccus denitrificans
GCGCGACGGCGGCCCGCAGGCGATCCGCTGGATCGGCACCCGGCACCTGGACGCGGCAACACTGGCGGACAATCCGAAGCTGCGCCCGGTCCGCATCCGAGCCGGTGCGCTTGGCGAAGGGCTGCCACAGGCCGATCTGATCGTCTCGCCCCAGCACCGGATGCTGGTGCGTTCCCGGATCGCGCTGAAGATGTTCGGCGCGATGGAGGTGCTGGTTGCCGCCCGTCAGCTTTGCCAGATCGAAGGCATCGACGTGGCCGATGATCTGGACAGCGTGACTTACGTGCATTTCCTGTTCGACGCCCATCAGATCGTCTGGGCCAATGGCGCGGAATCGGAATCGCTGTTCAGCGGGGTCGAGGCGCTGCGTTCGGTCGGGCCTGCCGCCGTGGCCGAAATCTTCGCGATCTTCCCGGAATTGCGCGACAGGACCGAATTGCCCCCGTCCGCCCGCGAATTCGTTTCCGGCCGGATGGGTCGCAAACTGGTGGTACGGCACTGCCAGAACAGAAAACCGCTTATAATGCAGTAAGTCATTGCCAGCACAGGCGCGACCGCAGGGCCGCGCTTGTGCTGGTGGGTCAACCTCAGGCTGGTTGGACCTTCAGCTTCGCCTGTTCCAGCGACCAATATTCCATGTCGAACAGATCCGCTTCAGAGATTGGCGTGAAACGCCGGTAATCTTCTGCTGCGTTCACGATCCGGGCGGTCTGTTCCAACAGGTCGCCAGCGACACGGGCAGAGTTTTCATTGCTGCCGATGCCGAAAAGACCGGCCCCCGGCACCAGCACGGCGCGGGGCAGCGGATCAAGCATGACCTTTTCCTCGCTCGCATTGGGTGCATTGCGATTGAAATATGCCGCGTAATCGGCGGCGAACTGGTCAAGCGCGCGGCCTATCTGTGCCTCGTCATCATCCGGCGACAGGATCATCGCGAACGGTTTGATGCGGATAACGTGATCCGGCGTCGCGGTGCCGCGTCGCGCCAGTTCCACCAGATTATCGCGGGCAAGATAGCTGCGGATCGCGGGGGTGGAGCGGAAATCGAGCGCGGGCTCCGGCCCAAGCTGGCCGCGCGCGGAAAGCGCCCCGCGCAAAGCCGCATGAAGTGCGTCCGGACGGGGCGCATCGTCGGGCTGCGGACCCGAAATCGAAATCCCCCGCTGTGCCAGATGTTCCTCTGCCAGGGTCACGAACTGGATCATCAGCTCATAGCTTTCGCGCGCCGTATCGGCGTAAGTGAACAACCCGTGTTGTTCCAGCCAAAGGCCCTGCGCGGAAGGGTTGCGGTCCAGCACCTCGACGCAGGCATGGCTGAGTGCATAGCCGGGCATGACGTAGGGCACGAAGGCCAGCCGGTCGCCATAGATGTCTTGAATGACGCTTTCCATATCGGCCTGATCGGCCAGTGCCAGCACCGCGGTTGCATGGCTGTGATCGACGAAGGCATGCGGAATGTAAGCGTGAAGAAGCGCCTCGACCGAGGGGTTCGGGGCGGTCTGATCCAGCAACTGATTGCGCAGAAAGTCGACCATGTCCTGATCGGACATGTGGGGCACGTCGCGCGTCTGCAATAGCGGATCAAGCAGCATGGCCGGCAGGCCCGGTGCCTCGATCTCGGCCAGATCCCAGCCAGAGCCTTTGACATGGATGATTGCACGGCCACTGGCATCCGTCAGTTTGACCGAGGTATTGCCCCCACCATGCAGGACCAGATCCGGGTCGCGCCCGATCAGCCGCGAGGTATAGATCCGCAGCCCAAGCTGGGCCGGTTGACCCTGTGCCTTGGCCTGTTCGATATACCGGTCTGCGTCGGCGTCGTTCCATCTGGATTGCATCGGGGTTCCCTTGTTCTTGCGCGGCGGGGGCAGTTCGTGCCCCCGCCCGTTGCCGGTGATTTCGATCAGAAGTCGAAATCGTTGATGTTTTCAGACGTGAAAACCGTCCGTTCCGGCAGCAGGATGATGCCGTTGCCATCGGCCTCGTAATCATAGCCCTGCACCGAATTGGCCGAGACCTCGACCGTGCCGATGCCGGGCACCTCGATCGTGTCGCCGACGTTCAGCGGCCCGTTTTCCAGCACATGCGCCGCCACCGCGACAGAGATGCCGCCCTGCTGGGTCACGTCCCACAGACCGAACCGTTCGACCGTGCCGCGTTCCACATAGGGGCGCATGACGTTCGGCGTTGAAAAGCCGACAATCGTGACATCGCCAGCGCGGTCTAGGTTTTCGGCGGCCTGCGCCGCTGCCGGAAGCGCATTTGCATCCGGCGCGATGATCGCATCCAGATCGGGATAGGCGCTTAGAATCCCCTCGGCTGTCTGCAGGGATTTCTGCGCGTCGTTGTAACCGTATTGCGTGGTCACGATTTCCCAGCCGGGATGTTCGGCGGCGATTTTCGCCTTCGCGGCCTCCGCCCAGGCGTTCTGATCGGTCACCGTGGGCGATGAATAGAAAAACGCCACCTTGGCGTCTTCCTTGGCTTCCAGCCCGTCATTGGCCATGTCGACCAGCAGGCCGCCCAGCTGATCCGGCGTTCCCTGATTGATGTAATAGGACCGGCAATCGGGGTTTACATCCGAATCCCAGGTCATCACCAGCACATCCCGGGCCATCGCCTGTTTCAGCGCCGGGCACAGCCCGTCGGGCGAAACTGAGGATACGATGATCGCGCCATAGCCCTGATTGACGAAGTTGTTGATGAACTGCACCTGGCCCGAAACGCTCGGCTCTGTCGCGCCGTCATAGGTGACGTTGACGCCCAGTTCTTCGCCCATCTGGGTGGCACCATTGCCGCCAGAGGTGAAGAAGCCGACCCCCACCAGCTTCGGGATGAACGCGATGTCCTGTGCCATCGCGGCACCTGTCATCATCAGGCCGGCCGCAGCCGTGCAGATCAGTTTCGCAGATTTACGCATTGTGTTTTCCTCCTCCGTTACAAGTCGTCGTCGTTTCAGGGATCTGTCGCGGGTGTCGCCCGGACAGTTCCTTCAGGCCGGGCCGGCGAAAGCTGCCCAAGCAGCAGCGCGCCGTGCCGAAGTGCGACCACCACCAACAGCAGCGCACCCGAAAGCGCACTTGAGATCTGGCTGGGCACGCCGCTCATCTGCAGGCCCTGTTGCAGATAGCCGATGATGAAGGTCGCAATGATCGTGCCCATGACGGACCCGGTGCCGCCATAGATCGACGCCCCGCCAAGGACAGCTGCGGTGATCGCCGGCAGCAAGGTCGCGCTTCCCAGATCGACGCGGGCCGACCCGAAATAGGCCGTCAGCATGATTCCCGCCAGCGCCGCGCCAAGGCCGGTCAGGACATAGGTGATCATCTGGACCCGCGTCACCGGCATCCCGGAATGGCGCGCGGCACTTTCGCTTTGGCCGATCTGGAAGACCAGCCGTCCGAAGCGGGTCATGTGCAGCAGCACCAGATGCACCGCCGCGAAGATCAGGAACACGAAAAGCGGCATTGGCAGGCCCAGCACCTGCGCATAGCCAAGCGCCGTGAAGCCCTGCGGGAAGCCGCCGATCCCCTCATACCCCTCGGCCCCGACGGTGCCCGACAGCACGGTCGCCGCACCCGAAAACAGATAGAGCGAACCCAGCGTGACAACCAGCGGCTGCAACCGTGTCAGCCGGATGACCGTGGCGTTCAGGACCCCGGCAAGGGCACCGACCGCAAAGCCCGTCAGCAACGAAAGGGGCAGCGGCAGACCGAAGAAATTGGCGATGCCGAAGGAAATCGCCGCAAGCCCGACGGTCGAGGCGAAACTGACATCAATCCCGCCCGCGATGATCACAAGCGTCAGCGGCACCGCGACAATGCCGATCTGCACAAAATCCGAGGTGCCGAACAGCAGCGACCCTGTGGTCAGGAAACGCGGATTGATCATGCCGAAGACAACGAGTTCGGCGATCAGCACGATGAACAGGACGACTTCCCAGCGGGCCAGAACACGTTTCATGCCGCCCCCTCCTTACCTGAAGGTTTGGCTGATTGCGGCAAGGCTTCGCGGCGATAGCGGACAGCGCGGTCCCGCGCGTCAAGCGCGATGCGCAGCCGTCCGTCGATCAGCAACACGCCAAGCAACATCGCGCCGCCAATCAGGTCGTTCCAGTAGGCGGGGATCTTCAGGAATACCAGCGAGGTGTCGATCGAGGTGAAGAAGATGACACCGATCACCACACCGGCGACCGATCCGACACCGCCCAGCAGGCTGACGCCGCCCAGCACCAGTGCCGCAATCGCACGCAGTTCTATCCCGGTGCCGGCCTGATTGGGCACAAAGCCGATCTGCGCGGCGAAGGTGATGCCCGCCAGCGCATACATCGCGCCCGCCCAGATGAAAGCCAGCAATTCGATGCGCCTGACCGGCAGGCCAAGCAGGCGCGCGGCCTCGCGGTTGTCACCCGTGACCAGGACCCAGCGGCCCCGCCGGCTGCGCAGGAACGCCCAGACCGCCACGATCATCAGCGCGGTCAGAATGCCCATGACCGAGGTGCCCGCGACGGATTTTGCGCCAAGCGCCTTCAGCGCCTGCGGCAGGCCTTCGATCCATTCGCCGCCTGTGGCGATCAGCATGATTCCGCGATAAAGGCCAAGCGTGCCAAGCGTCGCCACGATCGAGGGCACGCCAAGCCCGGCCACCAGCACGCCGTTCAGCGCACCGGCCGCGATCCCGGCCAGCAGGGCCAGCAGCAGGGCCGCCGGAAAGGCAATGCCCGCATTCAGCGACAGGCCCAGCACGACCGCGGTCAGCCCAAGGATCGACCCGCCGGAAACGTCGATATTGCGTGTCAGAATGACCGGGAAGATGCCCAACGCAACCAGCATCAGCACGAGCGCATTCGACCAGATGATGCCGGCCGTCCGCGATGAAAGAAAGCCGGGCGCGACCAGCCCGACCAGCAGAAGCACGGCGGCCGTGACAATGAACAGCGTCGCCACACGCTCTTTCGCGATGCGTTCAAGCATGTTGGACCTCACCAGCTTCAAAAGCCAGCTGAGCGATCGCGTCAGTGGACGATCCGGCAGGCAGGCTGCCTGCGATATTGCCGCCGGCCATGACCAGAACCCGGTGTGACAGGCGCGCCACCTCATCGAAATCCGAGGAGATCAGCACAACTGCGGTGCCCTTGCGGGCAAGTTCTTCGATAAGGCGATAGATGTCGTTGCGCGCGCCCACATCGACGCCCCGCGTCGGCTCGTCAAGGATCAGCAGCGCAGGCTCTGCCGCCAGGCATTTCGCCAGAAGGACCTTCTGCTGATTGCCGCCCGACAGGCTGCCGGCCAGCTGATCCGGGCCTGCGCATTTGATCCCGAGCGATTGGCGGAAATGCTGAAACCGCGCGCGCTCTGGCGCACGCCGCAGCAGGAAGGGCAGCTTGTCATACACGAATGACGACGTGTTCCAGTAAAGCGGTGCCTGCAGAAACAGCCCATGTTGCTGCCGATCTTCGGATAACAGCAGCACACCCTGATCAATGGCGTCGCCCGGCTTGCGCGGGTCGTAATCCTTGCCGTGCATGATTGCGCGGCCGCGCAGCCTTGGCCGCAATCCGAACAACGTTTCCGCCAGTTCGGTGCGACCAGCCCCCACCACACCTGTCAAACCAAGGATTTCGCCCTGCCGGACATCAAAGGAAACATCCACAAACCCCTCGCCCTCAAGCCCGTCGACCGACAGCACGACATCGCCCGCCGGGACCTGGATGTCGGCGCGGCCCTCCAGCGCGGTTACGCCGGGGCTCATCGCTGCCACGATCTCGGCGTCTTCGCTTTGCGCCATATCGGCACTCAGGACGACATAGCCATCGCGCAGAACGGTGATGCGGTCTGACACGGCCCGCAACTCGTGCAGTTTATGGGAAATGAAGACCAGCCCATGCCCCTCAGCGCGCAGCGATCTCATGCGGCTGAACAGGGTGCGGACCTCGTGGGGCGTCAGTGCCGATGTCGGTTCGTCAAAGATCAGAACCTTTGCATCGCGGATCATTCCACGCAGGATCTCGACGATCTGGCGATCGGCGATTTCCAGTGTTGCGGCCTTCGTGTCGGGGGAAATCGCGACGCCCATCTGGTCGATCATCGCCTGGACGCGCGCGCGATAGGCGGCGGCGGGCCGTGGCAGGCCGACACAGATATTTTCAAGCACCGATTGGTTGGGGAAGATATGGGCCTCTTGCGGGACCAGATACAGGCCCATCGCCTGCGCCTGTGCCGGTGTCGCGGGCGACAGCGGCGCGCCGCCGATCAACACCTCGCCGCCGCTGGCTTGAACCGAACCGGCAAGAATCTTCATCAGCGTCGATTTGCCGGCACCATTGCCCCCCAGCAGCGCGTGGATTTCCCCCTCGCGCACGGAAAAATCCACCCCCTTGAGAACCGGGATGCTGCCATAGCTTTTCGAGACCGACCTCAGCTCTGCAAGCAATGATTTCATTCTTCCCCCATCGCCATGCGGATCACGGCCCGGCACGCTATCGTGTGACTTTCGGGTGTTCATATGGCGTCATTGAATACATTTGTTCAGACGCCGGCCCACGTTGTCAATGAAATTCAGGCCTTATTACAGCAATCAGCCCGGTGTCGCGACGAGTTGACTTGTTCATATGTTTTCAGGAATAGTTATTTGAACCTATTTTCATGGACGGCGCGCATGCAACAGATGGCCCCAGATATCGCCGATGAGGCACTGCTCGCGCGGGTTGCATGGCTTTACTACAATGACGGCCTGACCCAGAGCGAGATTGGCGATGCGCTGAACCTGACGCGGATCAAGGTGTCGCGTCTGCTGGATTCGGGCCGTTCATCCGGGCTTATTCAGGTACGCATCAATTCCCGCCACCAGGGCTGTCTGGAGCTTGAGACGCGGGTAAAGGCGCAGTTCGGCCTTGACGATTGCCGCGTCATCCCGGCCAGCACGCATGAGGATACGAACCTGCGGGTCGGGCAGGCGGCTGCGCAATATCTGATGCAGAAGCTATCGCCCGGTGACAGCCTGTCCGTTGGATGGGGTGAAACGGTCAGCCATTCCATCCGGATGCTTGGCTATACCGCGCAGGAACGCGGGATCGCCCTGTTCACGCTGACCGGCGGGGTCAGAACCTATCTGGAAGGCATGCGAGAGGCGAACTGGCACAGCAACGTCAATATCATTCCGGCGCCGCTTGTCGTCTCGACCGCTGAGCTGGCACAGACACTGATGAAAGAACCGGCGGTTGCATCCCTGATGTCACAGGCGCTTGCTGCCGATTACAAGCTGGTCGGCATCGGCGGGATGAGCGATGCGGCCACCGTGGTAACGCAAGGCTACATTTCGCGCAGCGAGATCGAGCCCCTGCGCCGCGACGGCGCGCGCGGTGACATCCTGTTTCATTTCTATGATCGCAATGGCCAGGATATTGGCCTGCCGCTGCATGCGCGTGTCGTGGGCGTGGATCTGGAACAGTTGCGCGCCTCCGAACGGGTGATCGGCGCGGCGGGCGGGGTGACGAAAGCCGGGCCGATCCTGTCGGCGCTGCGCGGCGGGATCATCGACATTCTGGTCACGGATGAGCCGACGGCCTTGGCGCTTCTTGACGCGACAGAGGGGTAAACATGTCCTACTTCATGGCATTCGATGCAGGAACCGGCAGCGGCAGGGCGGTGCTGTTCGATCAGAACGGCGCCGAAATCGCCTCGGACACGCAGGAATGGTGGCACGAAAGCGACCCCCGCTATCCGGGGTCGATGGATTTCGACACTGCCGGAAATTGGGCAATCCTGTCGCGCTGCTGCCGGCAGGCCATCGCCAAGGCCGGTATCGACGCCAGCCAGATCAAGGCCGTCAGTGCCACCGCCATGCGCGAGGCTTTCGTGCTGCACGACGAAAGCGGCGCCGAAATCTGGGCCTGCGCCAATGTCGATGCCCGCGCCGACAAGGAAGTGCGATGGCTGAAGGACACCTATCCGGGGCTGGAACAGGATATCTATGCCCGCTCTGGCCAGACCTATGCGCTTGGCGCCTTGCCGCGACTGATCTGGCTGAAATCCCATATGCCCGAGCTGTTCGGTCGCGTGCGCGCGCTGACGATGCTGTCGGATTGGGTGCTTTATCGCCTGTCCGGCGAACTTGCGACAGAGCCATCGAATGCGGGCACCACCGGGCTGATCGGTCTGACCGATCATTCACCGCTGAACGACGTGCTGGCGCTGGCGGAACTGCCGCCCGATCTGTTCCCGCGCCCGGTCAGGACGGGTGATGTCGTGGGCCGGGTCACTTCCGCCGCAGCGCAGGAAACCGGGCTTGCGCCGGGCACCCTTGTGGTTGCAGGCGGGGGCGATTGCCAGATCGGGGCACTTGGTCTGGGAATTGTGAAGGACGGCGATTGTGCCGTGATGGGGGGTACCTTCTGGCAGCAGGTGGTGAACGTGCCGTTAAGCCTGACCGACCCCAGCATGAACCTGCGGATCAACCCCCATGTCGTGCCGGACCTCAATCAGGCCGAGGCGATCAGCTTCTTCACCGGCGCCGTGATGCGGTGGTTCCGCGACGCCTTTGGCGGCGGCCAAACCTATTCACAGATGGAGGCGGCGTCCAAATCCGTGCCGCCGGGCGCTTACGGGATCATTCCGATCTTTTCGGACCGGATGCGCTATGCCGAATGGTTTCACGCCGCGCCCTCACTGCTGAACCTGTCGCTGGACGCGACCCGCGCCGGTCCGGCCGCGATCTTCCGGGCCTTGCAGGAGAACGCGGCGATTGTCGCCCATCGCAACCTGCAGGCAATCTTCGAATTGTCCGGCAAGCAGCCTGACCGGATCGTCTTCGCGGGCGGCGCGTCGAAATCGCCGCATTGGTCGCAGATCCTTGCTGATGTGACCGGCCTGCCCGTCATCGCACCCAAGGTCAAGGAAGCGACTGCACAGGGTTGCGCCGCCGCCGCCGCGACCGGCGCAGGTCTGTTTTCGTCCCTGACCGAGGCCGGCATGGCCTGGGCCGAACCAGATGCCGAATACCTGCCGAACCGCGATCTGGCGGCACTTTATCAGGATGCGGGCGCGCGTTGGGCCAGGGCCTACGCCGCGCAACGCGATCTTGTGACATCCGGCGTCACGACCTCGATGTGGCAAGCGCCCGGCACCTGACCACCCGGCAGAAACAGTTTCAGCGAAAGGACATCTCATGCTCATCCAACTCGTCAACATCAAGGTCCAGGAAGGAACGCGCGACATCTTCCTTAAGGCTTTCACCATCAATTGCGAAGGCACCCGGGCAGAGCCCGGCAATATCCGCTTTGATCTGCTGCACGATCCTGATGACGAGAATAATTTCTTTGTTTACGAGATTTTTGAAGACGAGGCCGCGCTGGAAACGCATCGTACGACGCCGCATTACAGATCCTGCGTGGAAATGATCGACCCGATCACCCTTGGCGGACGATCAAAAACCTACTTCACGCCAGTTCTGATCCAGGACGCGTAAGGCGGTGAACAATCTTTGCGGGCAATGGTCCGGCAGCGTTCGACGCTGCCAGTGATCTGCACGTTTCTGCCTGATGAATACCGTGTGAATACATGATGTTAGCAGAAAGTCCGTGGGCTTTGTGGTAAAATTGCCACCACTTTGCTATGATGCCGCCTCATGACGGGCAGCGCTGCATTGCAGCCTGTGCGATTCCGGGCGCCCGGCGCGCCGACGGCAGAACTGAACAGACAAGGGCTTCTTCATGACATTCACCAAAACCGGACTGGCTCTTTTGGGCTTCATCGCTGCTGCTTCGGCTGCATCCGCACAGGAAGATTGCGGAACTGTGTCGATTGCAGAAATGAACTGGGCCTCGGCAGGGCTGGCTGCTTGGGTGGACAAGATCATCCTCGAAGAGGGTTATGACTGCGAGGTCGAGCTGGTGACGGGTGATACGGTGCCGACCTTCACCTCGATGAACGAGAAGGGCGAACCCGATGTCGCGCCGGAACTGTGGGTCAACGCGGTCAAGGTGCCGCTGGACGCCGCCGTTGACGAAGGCCGCATCATCATCGCATCCGAGATTCTGACCGATGGTGGCGTCGAAGGCTTCTGGGTGCCGACCAAGCTGGCCGAAGAACATGGCATCAAGACAATCGAGGACGCGCTGGCACATCCCGAACTTTTCCCCGGGGCCGAGGATGAAAGCCGCGGCGCCTTCTTCAGCTGCCCGTCGGGTTGGGCCTGCCAGATCATCACCGAAAACCAGACGCGGGCGCTGGATATCGAAGGCAAGGGTTTCGATCTGGTCGATCCCGGCTCGGCCGCGGGGCTGGACGGGTCCATCGCGCGGGCCTTCAATCGCGACGAAGGCTGGCTTGGCTATTACTGGGCGCCGACCGCTGTTCTGGGCAAATACGACATGACCCGGCTGGAGCTTGGCGTGGAAAACGACAAGGAAGCCTGGGACAACTGCACCGTCGTCAACAACTGCGCCGATCCGGAACTGAACGAATGGCCGCGTTCGGACGTGTTCACGGCGGTCACCAAGGAATTCCAGGAATCCAATGCGATCACCATGGATTATCTGGGCAAGCGGGCCTGGTCGAATGAAACGGTGAACGAATTGCTTGCATGGATGGGCGACAACCAGGCCACGAACGAAGATGGCGCCTGGTATTTCCTTGAGAACTACGAGGACACCTGGTCCGCCTGGGTCAGCGAAGAGGTCGCGGCCGCGGTCAAGGACGCAATCTGATCGGGCAAAATACCTGCGGCCCGGCAATGATGCCGGGCCGTTTTGCATTCCTGAAGACAGCAGGCGAAAGAACATATGGATTTTGTCGACTTCCCCTCGATGAGCCGGACTGACCTGCGCGAGATGCGCATGGCGATCGACACCGGCTTTCGCGACTTCACCCGCGCCTATGGCGAGATGCTGGAAAACCTGTTTCACCCGATCCAGATTCTGCTGGTTTTTATAGAAGACCTGCTGATCGACACCCCTTGGATCATCGTGCTGGCCGCAATCGCGGGACTGGTCTGGCTGTTAAGCCGCAGCTGGAAGATCGTTGCGGGTTCCGTCATCTCGCTTTTGCTGATCGGCTATTTCGGCATGTGGGACGACACCATGAGCACAATCGCCATGGTCGCCGTCTGCACATTGATCGCCGTGGTTCTGGGCATTCCCATCGGCATTCTGATGGCACGTTCTGACCGGGCCAACGCAATCGTCACCCCGATCCTCGACATGATGCAGACGATGCCAAGCTTCGTCTATCTGATCCCGGTGGTGATGATATTCGGCCTTGGCAAGGTGCCGGGCGTGATTGCTGTGGTGATCTATGCAATTCCGCCGATCATCCGGTTGACCAATCTGGGCATCCGGCAGGTGCCGGCCGACGTGCTGGAAGCGTCCGAAGCATTCGGATCGTCAGGCGGGCAGAAACTGCGCGATGTCCAACTGCCACTGGCGCTGCCCACGATCATGGCGGGTGTCAACCAGACCATCATGATGAGCCTGGCCATGGTCGTCGTCGCCTCGATGATCGGGGTGAAGGGTCTTGGCCAGCCGGTCCTGCAGGCGATCAACAACCAGTATTTCACACTTGGCGTGATGAATGGCCTTGCCATCGTCGCCATCGCCATCATCTTCGACCGCTCGACCCAGGCTTATGGCAAGCGGCTGCAAAAGCATCTGGAGGCCGTCCATGGCTGAAGCCACGCATGACATCGAAATCCGCAATCTTTACAAGATATTCGGCCCTAACGGCGCGGCACTTGTCGATGACGTCAAGGCGGGGATGAGCAAGGATGAGGTCAAGGCCCGCCATAACCACGTGGTCGGGCTGAACGACATCAACCTGACCATTCCGGCAGGCCGCATTCAGGTGGTGATGGGCCTGTCGGGATCGGGAAAATCGACCCTGATCAGGCACATCAACCGCCTGATCGAGCCGACGTCGGGTCAGGTCATCTTCGACGGGCAGGACATTGTGCAGATGTCGCAATCGCAGCTGCGCGAATTCCGCCGGCAGAAGACCGCAATGGTGTTCCAGAAATTTGCACTGTTCCCGCATCGCACGGTGCTGGAAAATACGACCTATGGCCTCGATATCCGCAAGGTGCCGGGCAAGGAAGCCGAAGAACGCGCCCGCCGCTGGATCAGCCGCGTCGGGCTGGAGGGGTTCGAACACAGCTATCCCAACCAGCTTTCAGGCGGCATGCAGCAGCGTGTCGGGCTGGCGCGGGCGCTGACCAACGACGCCGAAATCCTGCTGATGGACGAGGCGTTTTCCGCGCTCGATCCGCTGATCCGGACCGATATGCAATCGGTCCTGCTGGACCTGCAGGAAGAACTGCGCAAGACCATCGTCTTCATTACCCATGACCTGGACGAGGCGCTGGCACTGGGCGACAGGATCGCCATTCTGCGCGACGGCGAAATCATTCAGCAGGGCACCGGCGAACAGATCGTGCTACGCCCCGCTGACGACTATATCAGCAGCTTCGTGCGCGATGTCCGGCGTGGCCACGTGATCACCGTGCGCACCATCATGAAAAGGGGCGCACCCGTCGATACACCGGTCAGCCTGCCGCAGAATACACTTCTGGAAGAGGCCGCGCGCGCCATGACCGACGCACAGACAAACCGCGCGAATATCGTTGGCGCTGACGGCGCACATCTTGGCCACGTCACCCTGTCGAAGACTGTGGCAGAGATGATTGCCCCCGACGACGCGGAAGAGATTGCACCCGAGGCAATGATTGCCTGAGGGGTAACCGGGAACTTCCTTCGCGCCTGCGCCAGCGGGAAGCGCAATTCACGCGATATCGGGCAGGGTCTTCGTCCCGTATTCATGGCTGATCTGCCGCCCGCTGGCGGGGTCGGTCATGGTCATGCGGAATCGCGCAGCGGGGCGAACGCCACCTTTCGCACCGAATGTCCCGCACATCATCGCCGCAGGGCCGTCGGCGGACAGCTGGTCCAGGCCCGATCCCTGCAGCAGATCCGCAAGGGGCCGGATCGCAGCCAGCGTGCCCTGCTGATAGGGCACCCATTCGCCATCCTCCTCGATCCAGCTTTCCAGCTGGATGTCTTCCAGCCGGTCGGCAACATCGTCCCAGGGCCAAAGCTCGGGCGCACAGGGTTTGGCGCAGACCTGTTTGGACATGGCGACCGAATGCGCCTCCAGCGCGCGGTCAGTATGGTCGGATCCAAGCCCCAGCCAGCGCTTGGCCCCGGATTGGACGATCATCGGCTCAACCTCGCCGGATGAGGACAGACCAACCGCCTGAATTTCGCCTGCTGTGGTCAACAGGCTGGCCGCGACCCGGTAATACAGCGGCGTGGCCGAGGGGGCGGGGACCCCAAGGGCGGCCAGCTCCTCGATATGGTGCTGGATCGCCGCCGCATCGCGGCCGGTCCAGCCGGCGATGACCAGATGGGCAATATCAAGATCCAGCGCGGCCCCGTTTACGGTGAAACGCATCTTCAGTCCTTTCAGAGAATCGATGGCAGCCAGAGGGCCAGCCCCGGGATGGCGATCAGTGCGAAGATCATCAGAATCATCATCAGCACATAGGGCACCGCGCCGACGATGACCTGATTGATGCTGCCCGATTTGCGCGCGCCCTGTACGACGAACAGGTTCAGGCCGACTGGCGGGGTGATCAGCGCCATTTCGATCAGCACGATCAGCAGGATCCCGAACCACACCTTGTCATAGCCGAGTCCAGCCATGATCGGCACCACGATCGGGATCGTCGCGACCATCAGCGACAGGGTTTCAATGAAGAAACCCAGGACCAGATACAGCGCGATCACCAACAGCAGCGTGCCGAATGGCGACAGGCCGGACCCCTCGATCAACTCGGTCAGTTGCCGTCCCAGCCCCGCCGAGGTCATGGCGAAGTTCAGGAAGGATGCGCCCGCGACCACCAGCAGGATCATGGCAGAGATACGGATCGTGCCCTGCAAAGCCTCCGACAGGGCGCGCGGCCCCAGCCCGTCGCCCAGAAACACCGCAATCAGCGCGGCCATGACGACGCCGATGGCGGCAGATTCGGTGGGCGTGGCCCAGCCCACATAGATCGAGCCGATGACGACCAGAAACAGGATGAAGATCGGCACCAGCTGCGTCAGGCTGCGCAGACGCTCGGCCCAGGCGAAGCCGCGCGAAGGACCGCCAAGCGCGGGGCGGGCGGTGCAGATCAGCGCCGTGACCGCGATGAAGGCAATCGCCATCAGCAGCCCCGGCAAAAGCCCGGCAGAAAACAGCTGCGGGATCGAGGTCTCGGTCAGGAAGCCATAAACGATCAGGTTGATGGATGGCGGGATCAGAATTCCCAGCGTACCGCCCGCCGCGATGGAGCCTGCGAACAGGCGCGGGTCGTAGTTCAACCGCTCGGCCTGCGGCATGGCAACGGTGGCCACGGTCGCGGCGGTGGCGACGGATGATCCCGACGTGGCCGAAAACATTGTTGCCGTGGCGATATTGGCATGGATCAGCCCGCCCGGCAGCCAGGACAGCCATTTGTCTAGCGCCGCGTAGGTGCGTTCAGCCACCCCGCCGCGCACCAGAATCTCGCCCAGCAGGACGAACAGCGGGATGGCAATCAGGGTCGAGGAATTGGACGATGACCAGATGACTTGCCCCATCCCGCGCAGCAGAGGGAAGGCGGAATAGAACTCTCCGACACCGATGCCCAGCAGGAACAGGACGATGCCCACGGGGATCGACAGGGCCATCAGGCCCAGCAATGAAAGTGCGACGGTCCAGATCATTCGTCCAGCTCCGATCCGATGCCGATGGCGGCGTCAAAGGCGTCGCGCCGTTGGGCAGCCAGATAAGCGATGCCGATCAGGCTCAGCAGGGTCGCGGTCAGCGCGAACCACAGCCAGCCCGCAAACCAGATGCCCTGCGGTATCCACAAGGGCGTTTCCAGCGCCGTATTGGCACGCGATCCGCGTTCAAGCGTTTTTTGCAGGACCGGCCAGCACTGATAGGCGATCAGCAGCACGGTGGCATTGGTCACGACCATGGCGAATATATCCATCGCCGCCCGGCCGGGCGCGGCCAGCCTGTGCCGGATCACGTCGATCCTGACATGGGCACGCTGGATCAGCGCATAGGCCAGACCCCAGCTTGCCACCGCTGCCATGACATAGCCCGATATCTCATCAGAGCCACCAAGTGACCCAAGGCTGAACCCGCGCAGCAGCACATCAGTCAGGATGAACCCGACGGTCAGAAGCAAAGCTGTCCCAAGAATCAGGGCGATGGCTTGATTGGCGCGCCGAAGCGCGCCATAGATCCCGTCAATCATGGCTGCGGTCCTTTCGGCTGCCTGCCTTACTGGGCGATTGTGACGCCAACGGATTGCCCGACGCTGTCATTCCAGCGTGTCACCCAGTCGGCCCCGGCGCGGCTGGCCCAATCGGGCAGCACTTCGGTCGTCAGAATATCGCGCGCGGCAGTGACATCGGCCTCGGACGGCTCGACCAGGGTCATCGAGGCTGCCTCTCCGGCTGCGCATTCGCCGCTTCCGGTCAGGCAGGCGATATCCATGGCAAGACCGCCTTCGGCAGCATCCCAGGCCGGGCCTTCCAGCCCTTCAGCCACGGCCTTGGTCAATGTGGCCTGCTGTTCCGCGCTGAGCCCGTCGAAGCGATCGCCGTTCATGGCGATGACCACGGAATCCCAACCGCCAAGTGGCAGGGTCATCAGCGTGTCCGACACTTCCCACCAGCCGGCGGAATAGCCAGAGCCCGCGCCAGTCACCGCGCAGTCGATGACCGCACGTTCCAAGGCGCCCGGCACTTCCGAGAAGGCGACGTTGATGCCTTCAGCGCCAAGGGCTTCCAGGAATTTGGTCGTCATCCGCCCCGACCCGCGCACCTTTTTGCCAGCCAGATCAGACAGCGAGCCGATGTCTCCCTTGCAGAAGACAACCTGCGGCGGATAGGGCGCAATCCCCAGAACCTGCGCGCCGAAGCGTTCACGCATGATCTCATCGACCATGGGGCGGGCGGCCTGAACCATGGCGCGGGCCTCGGCCGGCGTATTGGCCAGAAGCGGCACGTCCAGACCTTCCAGTTCCGGCGCGTCGCCGACGGTGTAATCGGCCACGGTCGCGCCCACATCGAAGACGCCATCGCCCAGCATCCGGTAAACATCGGCACCGGCAATGCCCATCTGATCGAAGCTGGTCAGTTGCGCGGTGAATTCACCCCCGGTCAGTTCCGGCAGCTTTTCGGTCCAGAAGGGGGTTTCGAAATCCTGATACAGCGGCAAATTGCTCCAGCTGCCGACAACAGCCAGTTCTTCGGCAAAGGCGGGGCCGGTCAGCATCGTGGCCGAGGCCAGCAGCGCAAGGGTCTTTTTCATCGGTTCTCTCCTGTTGTGGTTATTTTTTGGTTGGTTATGACGCCGGTCAGCGTCGCATCTGCGCGGGCTGCCGGAATGTCGGTGACCAGCATGTGGCCCGGCGCATGGGTGATTGCCAAAGCGGGCCGGGCGGTCACAATGGCCGCTTGCGGGGTGACGCCGCAGGCCCAGAAGACCGGGATATCGCCGTCGCGGATATCGGGGGCGTCACCGTAATCGGGCTTCATGACGTCCGCGATGCCGATCTGGGCCGGATCGCCCAGATGAACTGGTGCGCCATGGGCCAGCGGGAAGCGGGCGCAGATCAGGACCGCCTCGATCGCGTCAGCGGCTGGCATTGGTCGCATGCTGACGACCAGAGGCCCCGCAAAGCGGCCCGCCGCCCTAGTTTCCAGATCGGTGCGATACATCGGCACGTTGCGCCCGGCATCCTGATGGCGGACCGGGATACCGGCGCGGGTCAGCGCGTCCTCGAAGCTGAAGGAACAGCCAAGCGCAAAGGACACCATGTCATCAGTCCAGAGATCCGCGATATCCGCCGGTTCATCAACCAGTTCGCCATCCCGCCAGACGCGGTAGCGCGGCAGATCATGGCGCAGGTCAATGCCACGCCCAAGCGTTGGCAGGCCCGGATCGCCCGGCGCGCCCACAGCCAGAAGCGGGCAGGGGCGCGGGTTCGACTGGCAGTAGCGCAGGAAATCGCCGGCGTCTTCTGCGGGCAGAATGACCAGATTGGCCTGCAGTGCATCGCCGCCCAGTCCCGCAGTGGCGCCATCGAACTGGCCGTCGCGGATCAGGCGGCGCAGGATGGCGGGGTTCGACAGGTCCGGTGCGGCTTCGGTCATGGGCACTCACTTGCTGTTGAAACAAGGATTCCGCAGATGGATCGATTGGATCAATAGTTCAGTTATACTCATTACTGATCTGTTTTCGGCATCATATCGCAGAGGCCTCGACAGCGGCGCGCGCGACTTCCTTCCCTATTTTCTCATTTCGTTCGGTCACATAGCAGATCGCGAAATCCAGATCCGGCAAGCGGGCCTCGGGTCGGACCGCGATTTCCTCGATCCCGGCATGGGGCCACGCCGCGACAAGATCATGGGGAATCGTGCCGATCCCGAAGCCTTGACCGACCAGGTGCAGCACCGTCGCCAGCGAGGCAGAGCCATGCACCGTCGCCGCCTGCCTGCGTCCCGGTGACAGCAGTTCCACCACCCGCCGATGCGGTAGCGAGGTCTTGGGAAACGAGATGATCGGCAGGGCGGCCAGATCGTCGATCCCGGCAGGGCTGGGCAGGGTGAAATGCTGCGGCGCGACATACCAGCCCAGCCCCACCGGCTGCAGCGGAGTCAGGTTCACGCCGCGCGGCGCCAGATCGCGCATCAGGATGGCGACATCCAACGCGTCATCGACCAGCATCTGGCTCATCCTGTCGGACGTATCGACCGATATCTCGAAGCGCAGCAGCGGGTGCAGGTTGCGCAGATCGGTCAGCATCCGGGGCAGGACGGTATGGGTCACGGTTTCAGCGACGCCCAGACGGACCACGCCCGCAATCACGCCCTGCGTCAATTCTTCAAGGATACGGTCGCGCTGCGCGACCAGAACCTCGGTTTCCTCGACCAGCCTGCGGCCCGCTGCGGTCAGGCGGACGCCCCGGCCGTCACGTTCGAACAGGGTGACGCCCATCCGATCCTCCAGATGGCGGACCCGGCGCGAGATGGCCGATTGAGCAATGCCCGTCGCTTCCGAGGCGGCGCGAAAGCCGCCCTGGCGCAGGATCGCACGGATGACCTCGATATCGCGAAAACCGAACACGCACACAGTTGGCCGGGCAGGCGCGGCGCCGTCAAGCGGGCAATTGGCACGTGCCGGTCAGATCGGGTAATGCAGATCGCCATCCTGAAGCGTGATCCAGCGCAGCTCGGTAAACTCCTCGACCCCCCATATACCGCCGAAACGCCCATAGCCCGAGGCTTTTACCCCGCCAAACGGCATCTGCGCCTCGTCATGGACGGTCGGGCCGTTGATATGGCAGATGCCGCTTTCAATCCGCCTTGCGACCGCCAGCGCGGCCATCGTATCGCGCCCGAAGACCGCGGCGGACAGGCCGAATTCGCTTTCATTGGCGATGCGGACCGCCTCATCGACCGAGGCGGCGCGGATAATGGCGACCACCGGGCCGAAGCTTTCCTCACTATAGATGCGCATGTCCGAGTTGACATGATCCAGCGCCGCCGCGTTCAGCATGGTGCCGCGCCCGCTGCCCGCGATCAGGGTGGCGCCGCGTTCCATCGCATCGGCAATCAGCCCCTCGATCCGGTCCGCGGCGGCCATGTTCACCAGCGACCCAAGGGCGGCGGTGCCTTCGCGCGGATCGCCTGCGGTCAGCGCTTCGACCTTGGCGGCAAAAGCTTCCACAAACCGGTCCCCGGCGCTGCCGACGGTGATGATCCGTTCGGTCGACATGCAGATCTGGCCCTGGTTCATATAGGCACCGAAGCCCGCGGCGGCGACAGCGGCGTCGATATCGGCGTCCTCCATCACGATCATGGGGGCCTTGCCGCCCAGTTCCAGAAGCGCCGGTTTAAGATTGCGGCCGGCCAATTCTCCGATCACGCGCCCGACACGGGTCGAGCCGGTGAAGTTCACCCGGCGGATGGCCGGATGTTCGATCAGCGCCGCAACCACATCAGCCGCGTCCTCTGGCGCGTTTGATATCGCGTTCAGCACGCCCGGCGGCAGGCCCGCGCCCGCCACGGATTCGACGATCAGCGCATGGACGCGCGGGCACAGTTCGGATGTTTTCATGACCACCGTATTGCCGCAGGCGATCGGCGTCGCGATGGCCCTCACGCCAAGGATCACCGGCGCATTCCACGGCGCCATGGCCAGCACCACGCCTGCCGGTTGCCGGATCGCCAGGGCGGTGGAACCGGGCCGGTTCGACGGGATCACCTCGCCCTTGATCTGGGTGGTCAGCGCCGCCGCCTCGACCAGCATGTCGGCTGCCAGCGCGACATTGAACCGCGCCCAACCTTCCGTTGCGCCCGTTTCGTCTTTCATCGCCGCCACGATGTCATCGCCCCGCGCCAGAAGGTTCTGCGACGCCGCCAGCAGCTTCTGCCGCCGTTCGGCGGGCGAGGTGACGGACCATGCAGCGAAGGCCCCGGCCGCCGCATCGACAGCCTTCGCCACGTCGCTCAACGAGGCCGCCGCCGCTTCGGTCACCACATCGCCGGTCACCGGATTGGCGCGGGTAAAGCTGCGCCCGCCCTCAGCGGGGACATAGGCGCCGTCGATAAAAAGGTTAAGCTTTTCCATCCTGATCTCCTGCTATTCAGTTCCGGCCAATGTCCCGCCAAGAAAGGCGCGGATCACGGCGGGGTCGTTTTTGATCCGGGTCGCGGGGCCTCTGCCTGTGATGCGGCCAACTTCCATCAGATAGGCGTAATCGGCCAGTTCAAGCGTCGCCCGCGCATTCTGTTCGACGATCAGCACGGTCAGCCCGCTGGCCCTTATGCGCGACAGCGCAGCGAAGACTTCCTTGACGACAATGGGGGCCAAACCCAGTGATGGTTCGTCGAGCAGCAGAAGATCGGGCTTCGACATCAGCGCACGGCTGATGGCGACCATCTGCTGTTCGCCCCCCGACATCGTACCGGCGATCTGGTCGCGGCGTTGGGCCAGCTTGGGGAACAGATCGAAGACCTCGGCCATCCGCGCCGCTTCCCCCGCCCGCGCCCGACCAGGTAGCGCGCCAAGTGACAGGTTTTCGCCGACGCTGAGGCCCGGAAAAATGCCCCGGCCTTCCGGGACAAGCGCGATGCCGTCCCCGCAGCGTGCCGTCCGGCAGCTTCAGCCCGCCGACCTTGTTGACGGTATCGACCCAGAGTTCGTAATTCGGGATCGTGGTGATACCCGCGCCGGTGGCGCTTGGCCCGGTCCGCGCGACCGCATAGCCGATTTTCACCGTATCATCCTGGGCAAGGGCCGCGCTTGCAGCCAGCCCCGCCGACAATACGCCGATGGAAAGCGCGCGCAAGGATCTGGTCAATCTGGGCGGCGCGCCCCAAGGCCTGTCCGAGCGTTTCGTGCTACTGGCCGCGTAGCGTGCGCGCGGCCATCGTTCTGTGGATGACTATGCCCGCGATCTTCGCGTCGACCGCAACCGCCTTGGTTCCGCCGTCAAGCGCGCGACGGGTCTGTCGCCGCGCGCGTATCTGCACCGCCTTCTGCTCAGGGATGCAGCGGAACTGCTGGCCAATACCGGGATGCCCGTCTCGCAGGTGGCGTTTCGGCTGGGCTTCGCCGATCCGGCCTATTTCACCCGCTTCTTCAAGCGCGAAACCGGGCAAAGCCCAAGGGCGTTCCGCAATGGCCAGAAGCGAAAACAGCTATCCGCCGCGCAATCCTTCGAAGCATGGCCTTGACCGCTTACGGCGCGTTCGGAATGGAATTAAAGCCGCCGTAGGCCGTAGAAATCGCTGAAGTCAACGCCCGGTATCGTGCCGATCTGACATAATGAGAGGCCCCTCAGCTGCGTTCCCCGCCGCGTCATTATTCGCCGTCCCCTTACGCGCCTGAAACCCGGACGTCCGAGCGCAGGGCGCGCGGGGCAAAGACCCGCATGGTGGCACTGCGATAGGTTTCGACCCAACCCTCGGCCTTTCTGGCGAGCTGCACGATCATGGCATGGTCAGCCTGGATGTCACGGCTGGTATCCAGCAGGGTCAGCCGGTCGGGCGCTTCGGCCAGCAATATGATCTTGCTGGTATTGCCGAATTCATCGCGCACCGGACCGCCATGGCCGCGCAGACGCAGCGCGTCGCCCAAATCCTCGGGGTGGCGGGTCAGCCAGTCGGCCATAAGCCGCCATTTGCCCATCGGCAGAATCCCGTCCGGGAACAGGTCCAGCCAGGTATCCGCCGAGATCACCGGATTGGGATAGCCATGGGCGTTTGGCATGACCGGCGGGACAAAGCGAAAGCGCGGCCGGCCGCCATCCTGCCGGATCATCCATTCTTTCAGTCTTCGCGGAAATTCCAGGCCCAGCCGTTCCTCGTGATGCGCGACATCGTCGGGGTCCAGCCCGGTTCTGCCATCCGGCATCCAGAAGGTTTCGGGACGCGGCGCACGCGCTGACAGACGATCATCGCCGATGGAACGTTCGTTTTCATACGGTCTGGCAAAGCCCCGCAAGCGGTTCAGAAACTGCGCCGCGGTGCCTAGATCAAGGGCCGACGCCGGATCGTCCAGATTGGCGACATGAAGCAGGCGCGGATCGCCCGCCCGCCGATAATCCAGCATCAGCGCGGTATCGAAGGACGCTGAAAGAACGATCAGACGCTCGCTGCCATCCCAGATCTGTGACCAGGGGGTGAAACCCGCCGTGAATTCCAGACGCTCGGACAATTCGTGCAGGGTGATCCATTGATGAATTCCGAACAGATGCCCGGCTGGAAACGGGTTCAGCCCTTCCGGCTGATCGGCGTCACCCGGCTGATCGGGCAGTACATGATAGGCGGGAGCGCCGCCATTGGACACCGCCAACCATGGTCGCAGCGCCTGCGGCAGCATGACGCCTAACCGTGCCTCGGTGTGCTGCCATAATTCGTCATCGACGCCGTGATCCGCTGCCGATGACAGATCGAAACTCGCGCCATACATCCAGAACGCATCCGGGTGATCGACCGAAGGACCATGCGGGGCCAGATCGCGCGGAGGCCTTGTTCGCAGCTCATCCCGTTCGGCATGCCGGAGCGCAGACAGAAACGCTGCGAAATCGTCAAACCAAACTCCTTCCTCCTGCCACCCCTCGCGGTCGAAATCGACAAGACCAAGGCGCGGACTGTCGCCGTGGCGATAGTCCAGCAGCGTGGTTTCGCGGTACCATTGTGCCAGAACCAGCATCTGCCGCGCACCTTCGGGGAAAGCGTCGGCCTCGTCCTCATGGGCATAGTCCAGAACGCTGTCATGGACGGTTCTCAGCCGCTCCAGCGAATATAGCTCCTCATATCCGCCGAAGGCATCGGCCCAATCCTCATTCAGCGGGCGGGGCTGGGGGCGCTTCGGGACCACAAGGTCCGGCGCAGAACCGCCATTCTTGACCTTGTAGATGGCCCTCAGCCCATCAGGCAGAACAAATCCCAACCGCGCCTCTGCCGCATCAAGCGCCAGGTCATTGGCGGCCTTGGGTTGTCGCACCGGCTTTTTGTCGTTCTGGCGGGTCAACGCGGCACGCGCAAAATCGTCCGTGCCCTGATAGGGGCCGAACATGTTCGCCGCAGTCACCGGACCGGGAAGGATCGTCAGTTCCGCGGCAGTCCCGGGCTGAGGCGTCTCGCGCAAATGTTCTGGATCGGGCGCTGCCTCAAGCCGGCCGATCGCGACGCTGACACCGAGACCAAGCAGAACCACCAAGGCTAGCCCGGTCAGGTCACTCGCCGAAACCGTTTGCGTCATTGGTTGGGGAGAGATCAGCCGTCCAAGTCCAAGCCCAGTCAGATACAGAATGCCCGCCAGCATCGCCTGAATCGCCACAACCGGCGGCAGCGCCCTGCCCACGCCACCGTCCTGCCAGACCTGACGCCAAGCGGGCCATTTTCCTGCGATGTAAAGGACCGAAAAGGCAAGTGTGAGGGGCAGGATAAACCACGGGGTGCGATGGGAAAATCCCAGTCCGGCGGCGTACAGGACCAGAACCGCACCGAAGCCCAGCCTTAACACGACGGCGAGTTTCTTCTTGTCCACATCAACCCCTTACACACCACGAACATGGCATGTTCACCATCTGTGCAAAATCGGGTCAAGCTGTGGATTGACCGATGACGAAATGTGCGGTGACATGATCCCGGCACCCTCGCATAGGTTTCGGGAAGGGCCGGTCTGAGCCATACGGCACGCCCGACACGCAGCAATTACACTTGCCGCTTGCCAGTCGTCTGCAGGGCCGAGGTGACGGCGTCGGTGGTGCGTTGGATATGGCTGGCGATCACGTCCTGCGCGCGGGCCACGTCGCGCGCGATGCAGGCTTCGAACAGCGCTTCGTGTTCGTCATGAATGGCACGGGTGGTAACGGACATGATGCGGCTGAAACGGCGATAGCGTTCGTGCTGGCGGAACAGTTGTTCCCGCAGCCGCAGCAGCCACAGACTGTCGCAAGCCGCCACCGTCGCCTCGTGGAATTCGAAATTCCGCAACTCCCATGCGGCCAGTTCGTCGATGCCCTGATCGCGCCCGACCTCGTGCCGCGACAGCCGGTGATAGGCGGTGATCAGGCGTTCTTCCCAGGTTCTGTCGCCGCGCGGGATGGACCGGGCCAGGGCCTCTGTCTCCAGCATCTTGCGCAGATCGCCAATTTCCTGGGCGTCGCGCGGATAGATGGGCGCGACGGCAAAGCCGCGCTGACCCAGCACCTCGACCAGATTGTCTCCGGCCAGCCGCGACAGGGCTTCGCGCAGGGGGCCTGCGTTCAGGCCGTATCGCTGACGCAGCATGTCGATCTTCAGCTTCTGGCTGGGCGCAAGCGCGCCCGAAACGATATCCTCGCGGATCACACGATAGGCCCGTTCGGAAAGCGTTTTTTCTGGCGCATCCGGCTCAAACTGGTTCAACGCTGGCGGCCCCTCGTATATGGCATGTTACAGCTAGACTATCCGAGCCGTCGGACAAGCGCAATAATATCGATTTTAAGTTTGACAGCTTAAAAATATCGATATTTATTTGTGCCGCGGAGAGGACCAGCCAGAGTATGAGTCACCCGCAACAACAGGGGGGATGATGGCCGAGGTTCGACTCACGGCGGCACGGGGGCCGCTGCAACGGCTGAGCGCTGCTTTCGCATGGGCAGAGGCACGGCTGACGGGGCTGATGATCCTTGCGGTTCTGGCGCTTTTGCTTGCCAACGTCGTGTCGCGGGCGTTCGGGCAACCGCTGATCTGGACGGATGAGCTGGCGGTTTACCTGATGGTCGTGGGCGCCTTTGCCGGGGCCGCTCTTGGTATTGCGAAACGTCAGCATCTGGCCGTCACGCTTTTGGCGGACAGGCTTGGACCCGAAGCGCAGAAACACCTGCTTCGTGTCGTCGATGCCGTTCTGCTGGTGATCCTGCTGATCTTCGGCTGGACACTGTGGAACTGGTTCGACCTGCCCGGCGTGATGGCGGCGGACAGCATGTCGGACTACGCCCGCGAGAGCTTCAATTTCCTTTATCAGGAACCGACGACGACGCTTGGCATCCGAAAGCTCTGGTTCTGGCTGATCATGCCGCTTTTCTGTCTGTCGGGGCTGATTCACGTGCTTGCCCGCTTTGGCCAGCCTGCACCGGAACAGCCGCAATGACCGCGCTTTCCTTTCTCGCGCTGCTTGTCATCGGCGTGCCGATCGCCTTTGCGCTGATCGCATTTGCCATGATCATGATCTGGGCCAGCGGCAACCCCATCCTGTTCCAAAGCTTTCCGCAGCAATTCTTCGGCGGGCTGGAGAATTACGGCCTTCTCGCCCTGCCACTGTTCATCCTGTTGGGAGAGTTCATGAATGCAGGCGGCATAGGACGGCGGTTGATGAATGTTGCCGTCGCGATGCTGGGGCCGGTCAAGGGCGGGCTGGCCTATGTCAACCTTGTGGCCAACATGATGATGGCATCGATCCTTGGCTCGACCGTCGCGCAGATCACGATCATGTCCCGCGTCGCGGTCCCCGAGATGGAGCGGACCGGCTATCCCCGCGATGTCTCGGTCGCGATCACGGCGGCGGGCGGGATGCTGGCGCCGATCATCCCGCCCTCGATGCTGTTCATCATCTTCGGGGTCATCGCCCAACTGCCCATTGGCGATCTGTTCATCGCCGGGATCGTGCCGGGGATCATCCTGTTTGTGGTCTTTCTGGCGGTGATCGGCTGGCTTGGGCAGCGTCACAACTTCCCCCGCAGCGAAAAAGTCGCGATGGCGCAGCGCCTGCGCGCCCTGCTGGATGCGCTGCCCGCCGCGCTGATCCCGGTGGTAATCATCGGCACGATCCTGGGCGGCATAGCTACACCGACCGAGTCCGCCGCCGTCGCCAGCATCCTTGCCATCCTGATCGGGCGTTTCGTCTATCGGGAACTGGATTGGGCCGATATCTGGCCTTCCTTCGTCCGGGCAGGGGCTGCCTCGGCCGTGGTGTTGTTCCTTATCGCGGCGGCGGGGCTGTTTTCATGGGTCATCACGTTCAACAACCTGCCTGCCATCGTCTCGGATTGGTTGCAGGGCGTGACCTCATCGCCGCTGATCTTCCTGCTGCTGATCAACCTGATGCTGCTGTTTCTGGGGATGATCACCGACCCGATCCCGGCGATCATCCTTGTGGTCCCGGTGTTTCTACCGGTTGCGGTGAATATCTACGGCATCGACCCGTTCCAGTTTGGCGTCATCGTCTGCCTGAACCTGACCGCGGGCCTGCTGACGCCGCCGGTCGGAACCGGGCTTTTCGCAGCCTCCATGATGGGCAATGTCCGGGCAGAGCGTCTGGCCCTGCTGATCACACCCTTCTTCGTGGCCGTGGCCCTGGTTCTGGTGCTGCTGGTATTGTTTCCGCCACTGACATTGGGGCTGAAAAATTGGCTGGGATGACGCGGATTGCCGTGCTTGGGGGTGGGCTGATCGGTGCCGGATGGGCAGCGGCCTTCGCGTCGGCAGGTCATGATGTCGTCGTGCTGGACCCAGATCCGGCATCGGCAGACAGGCTGAATGATTGCTGGCAGCAGGCGCAGGCGGTGCTGGCGCAGACGGGCAGGGCCGCACCGGACGCCACCCCCCCGCGCATGGGCAGCACGGATGACGTCGCGCGGGCGGACTTCCTGCAGGAGGCCCTGCCCGAAGATCTTGCCCTGAAACAGCGCGCCCTGCGCGATCTTGCGCCGCATCTGGGCACAGTGCGGGCCATAGCCTCCAGTTCCTCGACGTTTACGGCCGATCAGATTGCCGAAGGCACCGGCCTTGGCGACCGGCTGTTGATCGGACACCCCTGCAATCCGCCCTGGCTGATGCCTGTCGTCGAAGTTTCGGCTGGATCGGGCTGCGATCCCCAGGCGATCGACGCCGCGCGTGCCATATATGAAAGCGCCGGCAAGACCGTCCTGACGCTGCTGAAGCCGGTGAAGGGCCATCTGGTCAACCGACTGCAGATCGCGTTGTGGCGCGAGGCCGTGCATCTGGTCATAACCGGTGCCGCCAGCCTTGAGGATACCGAACGCGCGGTGTCCGAGGCGCTTGCCCCCCGCTGGTGCGATATCGGCCCACATTCGGTCTTTGCGCTGTCGGGCGGCGCGAATGGCATGGCCGGATTTCTGGACGCGCTCGGCCCTGCCTTTCAACTGATCTTCGATGATCTCGGCCAGCCGCAACTGGATGCCGAGACGCGGGACGCGTTGATCCGCGCCTATGAACGCTCTGGTTTGCCGCATTTGGCGGAGCTCGCGCAGCGGCGCGATTCCAACCTGCCACAGCGCCTGAGACAAAAGAATTTGCGTGCGCGTCCATAATATCGATTTTTTTGTTGATAATATGATAATATCGATATTCAATGAAGCTGCCGTCTCTCGCCACGGGCAGGGCCGGCCAAAAACTGGGAGGAAGACATGACCAAGTTCACCCTGACCGGGATCGCCGCCAGCAGCCTGCTGCTTGCTGGCATGGCCTCGGCGGAGGAATACCGGATGGGCCTGATTACGCCGCCCCCGCACCAGTGGACGGTGACGGCAGAGGCACTTGCCGACGAGATCCGTGAAAAGACCGAAGGCCGCGTCGATATTCTGATCTTCCCTTCGGGGCAGCTTGGGAACGAAGCACAGATGCTGCAGCAATTGCAGACCGGTGCGATGGATTTCGCCTTTTTCACGCTTGGCGAATTCGCCAATCGCGACCCGAATTATGGCATCTTCCTGGCCCCCTATATCGTCGATGACGTGGCCGGGGCGCGCGAATTGCTGAAAGGCGAAACCGCGCAGACGCTGCTTGACGGGATGAATGAGTTCGGACTGGTCGGCCTTGGCTGGGGCATGGCCGGGATGCGGATGATTGTCACCGGCGACAAGGTCGAGGCCGTCGAAGGACTGGCCGGCAAGAAGATCCGCACCGTCCCGTTCGAACCGGAACTGGATTTCTGGAAACAGGTTGGTGCCGCCCCCACGCCGATGCCGTTGCCTGCGCTTTATGATGCCTTCGCCAATGGTCAGATCGACGGGATGCAGATCGATGTCGAAGGGACCTGGAACTCCAAATATTACGAACACGCCGAATCGATCATCATCTCTGATCACATGATGTTCCCGATGGCGGCGATTGCGTCGGGCCGGAAATGGGCGGCGATGCCCGAAGAAGACCGCGCCATCGTCGAAGAGGTCTTTGCCACGCGCATTGACGAGCTGGTCGCCAGCTACGCGGACATCGATGCCGATTATCGCGCAAAACTGGAAGGCACCGACGTGCCGGTAACAGAGGTCGGGCGCGAGTGGTTCGGGCCTGCGATCGATGACTGGTACACCGCCTGGCGCGAGCGCGCGCCCATGCTTGAGGCACTGGAGGCCGAGGCAGAAAATCTCTGATCCAGGCAGGGGCAGGGTGGGCTGACCCGTCCCGGCGGAAAGGTGACATTATGACCTATCGCGACCTCAGATATCTGCGGCTTCGGGTCCATGATCTTGATCAGGCACGGCGCTTCGCGGGCGAGATCTTCGGATTGCAGCCCGCCGATCAGGGCGAGGATTTCGCCATGTTCCGATCCGACGCCCGCAACTATTCGCTGTGCCTGACCAGTGGCCAGCTTGATGACGCCGTCGCGCTCAGCGTGGCGCGGACCGAAGATCTTGACGAGATCGAGGCGCGATTGCTGAGTGCAGGCCACGAGCCGCAGCGCCTGACCGACGCGCAGGCGACCGCGCGGCAATCGAAATCCGGGCTGGCTGTCAGGGCCCCGAACGGTGTGACGGTCGATGTGGTCTGGCGCCCGCTGACATCCGGCTGGCGCTATCACGGGCCGCGCGACGCCGGGATTGTCGACTTTGCAGCTGTTCAGTTGTGCTGCACCGATATCGCTGCGAACGAAAGTTTCTGGACTGAAGGTCTGGGGCTTCGCGTATCCGACTGGGCGGGGAATACGGTCTATCTGGCGCTGGATGATGCCCACCACCGCGTCGCACTTTATCCGTCGGATCGTGACGGAATTCTGGGGGCGATGTGGGAAGTCGATGAAAAAGACAGCCTCATGCGCAACTGGTATTTCCTGGAAAAATCGCAACTGCCGATCATCGCCGGCCCCGACCGGCAGGCCGCATCGAACGGCTTTTTTGTCACCACGCGCGGCCCCGCGGGTGCGCTGTTCAGCTATGTGACCGAATTCGACAGGGGCCCCCATATCGCCACGCGCGGCCCGCGCCAGTTCGCAGGCACCGCGCAAAGCCACGGCATCTGGGGCGCGCCCACCGAACAACCCGAATTTCTGGGGAGGGATTCGCTGTGATCGAACTCAAGGACGTCGTTTATTGCCGTCTTGGCACACGCGACTTGGAAGGGGCCGAGTGGTTTGCGCAAAATATCCTCGGGCTGGAAGTGGCCGAGCGGCGCAAGGGTGCCACCTATTTCAAATCCGACGAACGCGCGCATACGCTTTGCTATTTCGAAGGCCCGGTCGAGGATCAGATGACCGCCTTCGAACTGGGCAGCGGCGAGGATCTGCAACGCGCCGCCGCCACGCTGGAGGCACTGGGCGAGGATGTGCATTACGGCACCGCCGAAGAATGCGAGGCGCGTCTGGTGCGCGAATTCATCCGCTTCCGCGATCCGACCGGCAATGTGATCGAATTCGTGGTCCGGCCCGAAACCACCGGTCAACGTTATCACGGCACCCGCGATGCCGGGATCACCGGGTTCAGCCATGTGGGTCTGTGTACCACTGATGCCGCGCGCGACGAAGCGTTCTGGACCCAGGTCTGCAACGCCCGCGTCAGCGACCGGATCGGCGATGCGCCACTGATGCGGCTTGGCACGATCCATCATTCCATCGCGCTGTTTCCGTTTCACAGGGCGGGCATCCAGCACATCAACCATCAGGTCGGCGGCACCGACGACATTCAGCGCAGTTTCAACTTCGTGCGCGACAATCAGGTCAACATCACCTTCGGACCGGGCCGGCATCCGACATCATCCGCCGAATTCCTGTATTTCACCGGCCCCGACGGGATGACCTTCGAATATTCGACCGGTGTGTGTGAAATCCATGACGAACCGCTCTGGCGGGACCGGCAGTTCCATTTTGAGCCCAAGGGCTTCTGCAAATGGGGTGCCGCGCCGCGCATCGCCGCGTTCGGTGACAAGGAATGAGCGATGCGGCAACCGTGCGCGTCGCCGCCCGCGCCCTGGGTCGGGCCGGACTGGTTCATGCTTACGGGCACTGTTCGGTACGCAGTCTGCCGGGTCGCTTTCTGGTCTGTCCGCCCCGGCCCATGGGGCTGATCCAAGTGGGAGAGCCCTGCACCGAAGTGCCGGTCACAGGCCCCCTGCCGGACGGCGTATTGGGGGAAGTGCGTCTGCACCAACGCATCTATGCTGCCCGCCCCGATGCGGGCGGGGTCGTGCGCTTCATGGGGCCGAATGTCATGGCGCTTGGCGCGCTTGGTCTGGTGCCGGAAATCCGGCACGGATTTGGCTGCTATTTCCATCCGCGCGTAGGTCTTTGGGACGACATCCAGCTGGTCCGGGACGATGACAAGGCCGATGGAGCAGTTGCGGCGATGGGCGAAAGCGCCGGCCTGATCATGAAGGGGAACGGCGCGGTAGTGGCAGGCGCCTCGCTGCCCGAGGCTGTGATGCTGGCCTTCTATCTGGAAGATGCCTGCCGGATCGAACTGGCGGCGCGGACGGCTGGCCGCACCGATGACGCAATCGTGCCGCCCGAACAGGCGCAGGCCCGCGCGACACGGGCAGGCGGGATCGTTGAACGCATGTGGGATTACCTGACCGAAGGCGACGCCGAAAAGCCGGTGTGAGATGAGGGACAAGATTTGACAGATTTCAGGAATTTCATCGACGGCCAGTTCGTCGCGGGCCGGGGCGACGCCTTCGCCAATCATTTCCCGACAACGGGCGAGGTTATTGGCCATATCCGCGCCGCCGACCGCGACCAGGTCGATGCCGCCGTGGGTGCGGCGCGCAAGGCGCTGAAAGGCCCATGGGGCAAGATGGGCGTGCCCGACCGCATGAACCTGTTGCGCAAGCTGGCGGATGCGATCAACGCCAGGTTTGACGAATTCCTGGCTGCCGAGATCCGCGACACCGGCAAGCCGCGATCCATCGCCAGCCATATCGACATCCCGCGCGGGGCGGCGAATTTCAACGTCTTCGCCGATCAGGTGGCCGTGCTGGGCACCGAAAGCTTTGCCCAATCGACACCGGACGGGGCGGGGGCCCTGAATTACGCCATCCGCACCCCGCGCGGCGTCATTGCGGTGATCTGCCCGTGGAACCTGCCACTGCTGCTGATGACGTGGAAGGTTGCCCCCGCGCTTGCCTGCGGGAACACCGTGATCGTGAAGCCCTCGGAAGAAACGCCCGCCACCGCAACCCTGCTGGGCGAGGTGATGAACGCCGTGGGCATCCCGCCCGGCGTCTATAATGTCGTCCACGGGCGCGGGCCCGGTTGCGCGGGCGAATTCCTGACCTCTCATCAGGGCGTGGACGGCATCACCTTCACCGGAGAGACCCGGACAGGCGAGGCCATCATGAAGGCGGCGGCAAATGGTGTGCGCCCCGTGTCGCTGGAACTGGGCGGCAAGAACGCCGGAATCATCTTCGACGACGCCGATTTCGATGCCACCATGGAAGGGATCGGGCGGGCCTGTTTCGCCAATACCGGGCAGGTCTGCCTGGGGACTGAAAGGATCTATGTCCAACGCGGCATATTCGACCGCGTGGTCGAAGGGCTGGCGCAGAAGGCCCGCAGCTATCGCCTTGGCGATCCCTTTGACGATGCAACGACGATGGGGCCAGTGATTTCAGCGGAACATCGCCAGAAGGTGCTGTCCTATTACGACAAGGCCCGCGCGGCGGGTGCGAATATCCTGGCGGGCGGCGGCGCGCCCGAGTTGCAGGGATATGAGGGCGGCTATTGGGTCGAACCCACCGTCTGGACGGGCCTGCCCGAAGATGCCGCCGTCGTCACCGACGAGATCTTCGGGCCCTGCACCCATCTGCAACCATTCGATACCGAAGATGAGGCCGTGGCACTTTCCAATAACTCGCCCTACGGCCTCGCCACCTCGATCTGGACGACCAATCTGGCCCGCGCGCATCGCGTGGCGGCACAGGTCGAGGTCGGAATATCCTGGGTCAATTGCTGGTTCCTGCGCGATCTGCGCACGCCCTTCGGGGGCGCGAAATCCAGCGGGATCGGCCGCGAGGGCGGCGTCCATTCGATGGAATTCTATTCCGAACTTCGCAACGTCTGCGTCAAGCTATAGGTCCGGTCATGCTCAGTGATGCACAACGCCGCGAGGCCGCAGCCTCGCTTCTGGAAAGCCACCGCAGCAAGGTGCAGGGTAAGCGCCCGTCCGAGATGTTCCCCGATATCGAGATCGAGGACAGCTATGCGATTTCCTCGATGGTGGCGGATGCGAAGGTCGCCGAAGGCCGCCGTATCGTGGGCCACAAGGTCGGGCTGACATCGAAGGCGATGCAGGCGGCATCGAAGATAGACGAGCCCGATTACGGCTATATGTTCGACGATCTGGTGCTGCAGGACGGCGCCGAGGTTCCGTTTGACGGCTTCTGTGTCCCGCGCGTCGAGCCGGAGCTGACCTTTATCCTGAAGGAACCGCTGAAGGGTCCCGGCGTGGGTCTGGTCGATGTGCTGCGTGCGACGGAATGGGTGGTGCCATCCATCGAAATCATCGACGCCCGCGTGACTGAACCGCGCCGCATCTTTGATACCGTCGCCGATAACGGTGCGGCTGCGGGCACTGTTCTGGGCGGTCGCCCGGTCCGCCCTGATGAGGTCGATCTGCGTTGGGTCGGCGCGATCTTCTATCGCAATGCCGGGATCGAGGAGACAGGCCTTGCTGCAGGCGTGCTGGGTCATCCGGCCATGGCGGTTGCATGGCTGGCCAATAGGCTTGGCCCGTTCGGCACCACGCTGGAACCGGGCCACATGGTGCTGTCTGGGTCGTTTACGCGTCCGGTCTGGGCGAACAAGGGCGACACGCTGCATGCAGATTTCGGGCCGCTCGGCTCTGTCGCGGTAAGGTTCGTCTGATGCCGGCGCCAAAAAACCATTTCAAGCAGCGCCTGCTGGCGGGTGAAACCCAGCTTGGCCTGTGGATGAGCCTTGCCAGCCCCATCACCGCAGAGGCGCTGTCGCTGCTGGGTTTCGACTGGCTGCTGTTCGACACCGAACACGCCCCGGTCGAAATCGCGCAATTGCAGGCACTGTTGCAGGCGGCGGCCGTTGGAAGCGCGCATTGCGCCGCGCGCCCCGCATGGAACGATAAAGTTCTGATCAAGCGCGTCCTGGATGTCGGGGCGCAGACCTTGCTTGTGCCCTTCGTCCAGAATGCCGAGGAAGCCGCCGCTGCTGTTGCGGCCACCCGTTACCCCCCCGGCGGTATTCGCGGCGTCGCGGGCGGGACGCGCGCCAGCCGATACGGGACCGAGCCGGATTACCTTATGACCGCGAACGCCGAGATCTGCACAATCGTCCAGATCGAGACCCGCGCCGCTCTGGCACAGATCGAGGCGATTTGCGCTGTGGATGGCGTCGATGGGGTCTTTATCGGGCCATCCGATCTTTCCGCTTCGCTGGGTCATCTGGGCAATCCATCCGCGCCACAGGTGCAGGATCAGCTGCGACTGGCCGCCGAAAAGGTCATCGCCTGCGGCAAGTCACCCGGCATCCTTGCCACCACTGTCACGGACGCAAAACGCTATCGCGAGATGGGTTATCGCTTCATCGCCTGCGGCGTTGATCTGGGGCTTCTGGCAGGCGCGGCACGGGAGGTGCTGGCGCAAATGAACACGGATTGAAGGATCCAGCGCCGACCGGTCCGCATGTGCAGCCTTCCGTCGCATTTGCCTGTTGAATCCTGACGCACGCCGATTCCGATTGGCGACAGGGGTGCCCCGCCGCTGCATGGCGGCACTGCCAGTCTAGGCGGACTGCGCGTAACCCCCGTTATAGCCCTCGCTTTTTCTTCGGATGCGCGAATGCTCGACAATCCTTTCGCGGGCGATCCCGCGAAACTCTTCAATCGATGAATGGCCCATACGTTCCAGATAGTCGGCAAGATCGCCGGTCAGTTCCTTGATCAGGTTTGTGCCGACGCCGCCGCTGCCCTTGTCTTCCATAGCCGCGGTGCAGACCTGAAGGTTTCCGGCGCCGTGCACGATAAAGTTGAAAGCCTCGCGAAAACCGCGGATACCGCCAATGCCGGAAATCGCCTTGTCGGGGAACGCGCGCGAGATATCAGAAACCCGCTGCAACGCCTGATGCAGGATCGCCAACCCACCCAGGCCGCCCGAGGTGACGAAGCCATCTACCTCAACCTCGAATTTCAGGGTCTCGGGGTCCATCAGCGGCAGGGACGGGAAGGTATTGCAAAGCGAGATCGAGGCCGCGCCCGCCTCATATGCCGCCCTGGCCCCGTCGACGAGCGAAGACGAGGATGGCGTCAGCTTGACCCAGATCGGCACGGAAACCGCTTCGGTCACGGCCGTCATCACCTGCCGGATGATGGCTTCGTCATTGGCGATATGCGCGCCCATGTCCTTGCGGTCCATATGCGGGCAGGACATGTTCAACTCGATCGCGTCGCATCCGGCATCCACGACCGCCCGCGCAAGCTTGCGCCAATGGTCCATCTCCTCCTCATTGCCGGCACCGGCCATGATTGATCCGATCAGCATACGATCCGGGTAGGTGGTCTTGATCTCCTCCAGATCGGGCAGCCACTGGTCCAGCGGTTGATCGGAAATCAGTTCCCAGTTCCAGGACGAGTGCGACACCGTGTCAGGTCGCTTGTAGCGCGAGACGTAAGGCTTCGTCTCGCTGGCGCGCTGATAAATGGTCTTGGGGCCGGCAACGTTTTCGACCGGGTGCATGCCGATGGTCTTGGTCACGACACCGCCCCAACCAGCCTCGAAGGCTTTCATGATCTTGGCCTTGCTTTCCGTCGGCGGCGCAGAGGCCAGGACGAAGGGATTCACGAACTGAAGACCGGTGAACTCGGTGGCAAGCTGGGACGACATGGCGCACTCCTGCGTTTCTCTCACCATGAACGCCGTTTTTTACCAATCAGTCAATAATTCTGTTGCACCCGCGCCATGACCCCACAAAAGCGCAGGCAATCAATGCGGCGCTGATCAAAACATAAGCAGATGGGCCTGCCCGCCATTTTTCGGGCGATACATCCTGTTCCTGCGCTTGCCACCGCTAAGAACGCAGCCGGAAGCGTCGTCCTTCTGAACGCGGATGGCACAACGCTTCACGCACGCCTGAGCCATGCCGGTCGTCGGCGCTTGCGATACGCGGCTGAACCGGGGCTATTGCGTGAAGCGATAGGTGATGGTTTCGGCGAATATCTCGCCAGGGCGCAGGGTTGCGTCGGGGAAATCGGGCCGGTTCGGCGCGTCTGGCCAGGCCTGCGCCTCCAACGCAATGCCTGCATGACTTTGATAGATACGTCCGCCATGGCCGGGCACGGCGTCAATATAGGCGCCGTCATAAATCTGAAGCCCGCAGGTGGTGGCCTCGACTGTCATGGTCAGGCCGTTCGTTCCGGATAATTCGGCCACCCGGCGCAGAGGACGGCGACCGCGGGACAAGCAGAAATTGTGGTCCAGGCCGGTGGTCCCGATCTGCCTTTGTGACCGGAAGTCAAACGCCGTCCCCGCGACGGGTGCAATGTCGCCGATCGGGATCAGGTCATCATCGACAGGCAGGTAGCTTTCTGCCGCGACGCAAAGGCGATGGTTGCGAATGTCGCCGGTCCCGTCCAGATCGAACAGGCCATGATGGGTCAGGCTGCACGGCGTCGCCGCATCGCTTTGCGCAGACAGTTCAAACGTCAAAGCGTCCCGAGAAAGGCTGATCTGCGCCCGCATGTCGATCCGTCCGGGAAAGCCCATATGTCCGTCGCCAAGCGTCAGGGCCAGACGGACATCGGTCTCCGATGCGTTCTCGATCCGCCATAGGTGAACATCGGCACCGTCAGCGCCGCCGTGCAGGCAATGCCGGCCACGGAAATTGCGGTCGGTCTGAAAACTTTGCCCGTCCAGCACAAAATGACCGCCGGCGATGCGATTGGCGAAGCGCCCGACGATGGCGCCGAAATAGCGCGCCTTGCCAAGGTATTGGGCGATATCGGGACAACCCAGAATCACGGAATGAGCGACCCCTTCGATCCACAGACCCTGCACGATCGCCCCCAAGGTCAGAATGTCCGCGCGCATCGGGCCATTGCGCAATGTAATCCGTTCAACCGCGCGGCCGTCGGGCAGGGTGCCTGCGATTTCCATTTTCAAAGAATCACCCTTGGTTCAGGCAGACCGGCCACTGACGCACGCATCAGATAAGTCAGACCCTGCGCGCTGTCCGGGCTTTCAATATCCTGACGCGCGGTCGTCACCAGCACGTCGCACATGTCGCTGCCCCCGTAACTTGGGCAAGTGCTGTGAAGACCGCCGACCGCCATATCGTCCAACCTTTCCCCCCGCTGTGAAAATCGAACGACCTTGCCCGCCCCCCAGCATGCCACGCAGATCGCGCCTGCGCTGTCGATCACCGCGCCGTCAGGGGACAGTCCCATTGCGGACAGATCGAGGAACGGCTTCGGATCGCCCACAGGCCAGCCGTCGTCATCCAGTTGCCATGTCCAGACGCGGTTGACAGCCGTGTCGGCGAAATAGGCAAGCGTGCCGTCAGGGCTGAAACAGATTGCATTGGGGATCGTGATGGGCGCGATCAGTTGCCGGACCTCGCCACGAAAGTACCTGTAGATCGCGCCTCGTCCAGTCTCTGCGCTTTTGCCCATTGTCCCGATCCAGAAGCCGCCCTGCCGGTCTGCGCGTCCGTCATTCGACCTTGTTCCAAAGTCATCCGCCTCGATTGCGGCCAGGGCTTCCATGCTTCCATCGCGCAGATCCAGCACGGCCAGCCCGCCCTCGCTGGCGATCAGCAAACGGTCGCGATCAACCCAGCCTGCGGCAGACGCCATATCGTCAAAGCGCCATTCAAGGGGCCCGTTCGCATCGCGCGACAGCATGCGGCGGCCGATGATGTCGAACCAGAAGAACTGCTGACGAACCGGATGCCAGAGCGGGCCTTCGCCCAGTTCGCAGGGGCGATCATCGAAAACCGTCACGCTGCGACCCCGCCTAGCCGGGATTGCGACAGTTTCAGCAGGCCCTTCTGCAGCAGAATGAAGACCAGCAGTAGAATGCCGATCACGATCTTCGTCCACCAGCTGGACAGCGTGCCGTCAAACACGATGTAGGTCTGGATCAGCCCCATCGTCATGACGCCGACCAATGTCCCAAACATATAACCCGCCCCGCCCGTCAACAGCGTACCGCCGATGACCACGGCCGCGATGGCTGTCAGTTCGGTCCCCACCGTCGCCAGCGAATAGCCCGAGCCGGTATAGATCGAGAAAACGATCCCCGACAACCCCGCCATCAGCCCCGAAAACGCATAGACCAGAACCGTAGTCTGGCCCTGACGAACGCCCATCAGCCTTGCCGTCGCCTCACCTCCGCCAAGGGCGTAGACGCTGACGCCAAAGCGGGTTCTGTGGGCGATGATGATGCCCGCCAGTACCGTCAGCAGCATCACGACACCAATCAGCGTCAGCCGCCCCTTGCCCGGCATCAGCCAATAGGCGTCCTGCAGGACATCATAGAAAGAATGCTGGATCGGCACGGAATCGATCGACAGCATATAGGCAGCGCCGCGCGCCAGGAACATGCCCGCAAGCGTCACGATGAATGCGGGCATGGCCAGCCGATAGATCAGGAAACCCATCGCCGCGCCAAATGCAGTGCTCAAGGTAAGCAGCATCGCGAAGACGATCAGCGGATGCAGCCCGGTATCGCGCAGCATCACCGCAATGAAAACACCTGAAAAGGCGATGACGCTGCCAACGGACAGGTCGATCCCACCTGACAGGATCACCAGCGTCATCCCCACCGCAACGATCCCGAGATAAGCGTTGTCGGTCAGCAGATTGCCCACGACCCGCGTTGACAGGATGTTCGGAAACTGAAGCCAGCACAGAAGATAAGCCAGAAGGAAGATGACAACGGTGGCATAAAGCGGCAGGGCGCGGGTGTTCATGGCTCGCTCCTCGGCTGGGGTGCGGGTTCGCGCAGGGCACGCCGGCTGTCACGCCAGAACCGCCACTCGGTCGCCATGCGCGGCGATTGCAGGACCAGGATGACCAGCACCAGCACCGCCTTGATGACCAGATTGTATTCCGGCGGAAAGCCCGCCAGCAGCACGCCCGTGTCGATGGTCTGGATGATCAGCGCCCCCAAGAGTGAAGCGATGATCGAGAACCGGCCGCCAAGAAGCGAATTGCCACCGATCACCACCGCCAGAATGGCGTCCAGTTCCAGCCACAGACCTGCATTATTGGCATCTGCGCCGCGAATGTCGGCGGTGACGATCACACCCGCAAGCGCTGCGCACAGGCCAGCAAACACATAGACGGCGATCAACAGCACTGTCGCGTTGACACCAGCAAGCGCGCTGGCGCGGCGATTGATGCCGATCGCCTCGATCAGAAGGCCAAGCGCCGTGCGCCGCATCAGGACCGCGACCCCGATTCCAGTCAGCAGCCAGATCCACGCGGGCACCGGCAGACCAACCAATGTGCCAGAACCGATATGGGCAAAGGCAGGATCGCTGAATGTCAGAATGCGCCCTTCGGTGATCAGTTGCGCGATGCCGCGCCCCATCGTCATCAGGATCAGCGTTGCCACGAAAGGCTGGATGCCCACGACAGCGACAAGCGTGCCGTTCCACAAACCCGCCAACGCCCCGGCGCCAAGCGCCATCAGCAGGGCTGGCAAGACCCCCATGCCACCCGCAATCGCGGACGCCGCAACCGCGCCGCAGATCGCCATCGTGGTGCCGACTGACAGATCGATCCCCTTCGTCGCGATCACCAGCGTCATGCCGACAGATAGAAGCGCCACCGGCGCCACGCGCTTCAACACGTCGATCACCGGGCCGACCAACCGGCCGTCGTTGTAGGAAATGTTGAGAAAGCCGGGGAAGAAGATCGTCACCAACAGCGTCAGCGCGGCAAGCGCGATCAGTTGCGGGGCGAGGCGCTTGAGAATCTGCATCACGCGGCCCTGCCGTTCGGTTCGTGGCTGGCTATCGCCCGCATGATCTCGTCGCCGGTCACGCGCGGCCCCTCCAGCTCGGCGACAAAGCGGCGGTCGCGCAACACCATCACCCGGTCAGCCACTGCAACCAATTCGTCAATCTCGCTGCTGATGACCAGCACCGACATACCCGCTTCGGTCAGTTGATGAATAAGGCGCAGAATTTCGGCATGGGCGCCCACATCAATCCCGCGCGTCGGCTCATCAAGGATCAGGAAGCGCGGATTCATCGCCAGCCAGCGGGCCAGAACCACTTTCTGCTGATTGCCACCGGAAAGATCACCAATGGCCTTTTCGCGACCCGAGGTCCGGATATCCAACTTCTGGATATAGTCATCGGCCAAGCGGTTCTGCTCGGCCCGTGAGACGGGGCGGGCCCAGCCCCTTTGCGCCTGAAGCGCGAGGACGATGTTCTCGCGGATCGAAAGATCGGCGACAATTCCATCGGTCTTGCGATCTTCGGGCGCAAAACCGAACCCTTCGGCAATGGCTGCACGCGGCGATTTCAGGTCCAGCTCTCCGTTTGCATCGCTGGCTTTGCCGGACTGGGCAGGTCGCAGCCCGAACATGAGTTCGGCACTTTCGGTGCGGCCCGATCCCAGCAATCCTGCCAATCCCACCACCTCGCCCTTGCCAACGGACATGTCGAAAGGTTCGATCACGCCACGGCGACCGAAGTTCGTGAAACGCAGCAATTCGGGAAGCGCCACATGCGGCGCACCGGCGGCCAGGTCATCCACCTGATCCTCGAGTTCGCGGCCAAGCATGTGTTCGATCAGCGAAACACGGTTCAGACCGGCGGTCTTTTCCGTCACCACCTTGCGACCGTTTCGCAGCACCGTCACGCGGTCGGTCAACGCGAACACCTGGTCAAGAAAATGCGAGACGAACACGATACCAAGTCCACGATCGCGCAGCCCGCGCACCACGTCAAAGACCATGCGGACCTCTGCCGCGTCCAGGCTTGCGGTGGGTTCATCAAGGATCAACACCTTGCCCGAAAGCGACACCGCCCGCGCGATTGCGATGATCTGCTGAATGGCGACCGAGTAGTTGCCAAGATCGCGGTCAACGTCGATCTCCAGCCCGTATTGGCGCAGCATGTCACGCGCGGCCTGCCGGATCGCACGGCTATCTATCATCCCGAAACGGCGCGGCTCTCGACCGAACATCAGATTCTGCGCCACAGTCAGGTTGGGCAGCAGATTCACTTCCTGATAGACCGTGCCAATGCCCAGATCCTGCGCCTCTACGGTGGAACGCGGATCAATCTCGGTTCCGTCCAGCGTGATCGTGCCTGCATCGCGGCGATACGCGCCGGTCAGACATTTGATCAGCGTCGACTTTCCGGCACCGTTTTCGCCCAGAAGGGCATGAACTTCGCCCGCAGCCAGATCGAAATCGACATGGTCGAGCGCGACCGTGCCGGGAAAACCCTTGGTCAGGGAGCGAATGGATAGCAGCATGACACAGCCCTTGTCCTGCGAATGCTGCCGGGCGGCGCCAAGGGCCGCCCGGCTTTCACCTCAGTAGCCCAGACCCTTGCGGGCCTCGTATTCTCCGGCCGGATCGTCTGCCTGCGTGAACAGCTTGGATTCGGTCTGGATGAATTTTTCGGGCATGGTGCCGTCGGCCCAATAAGCCTCCAGCGCGTCGAAGGCGGGGCCGGCCATGTTGGGGGTCAACTCGACCGTCGCGTTCGCTTCCCCGTTCGCCATGGCCTGGAAGATATCGGGCACCCCGTCGATCGAAACGACAAGAATATCCTCTCCTGGTTTCAGCCCGGCTTCCTTGATCGCCTGAATCGCGCCGACAGCCATGTCGTCGTTATGGGCGTAAAGCGCACAGATATCGGCACCGCCGTTTTCCGCCTGCAGGAAGCTTTCCATCACTTCCTTGCCTTGCGCACGGGTGAAATCCCCGGTCTGGCTGCGGACGATTTCAAGGTTGTCGTGCCCAGAGATCGCATTTTCAAAGCCGGTCTTGCGATCAATCGCGGGGCTGGAACCGGTCGTGCCCTGCAATTCGACAATGCGGCAATCTGCATCGCCCACCTGCTCGGCCAGCCATTGCCCGGCGACCTCGCCTTCATGAACCAGGTTCGAGCCGATTGCCGTCAGATAAAGATCGTCCGCACTATCGACCTGCCGGTCAAGCAGCACCACGGGGATTTCAGCTTCCTGCGCTTCTTCCAGCACCGAATCCCATCCCGTTGCGACGACCGGGGCCAGCAGGATCGCATCGACCCCCTGCGCGATGAAAGACCGGATCGCCGCGATCTGGTTTTCCTGCCGCTGCTGCGCGTCCGAGAATTGCAGCTGATAACCGCGCTCTTCCGCCTGATTGCGGGTCAGCGTGGTTTCCGCCGCACGCCAGCCGGATTCCGATCCGATCTGGGAAAAGCCGATCACCTCGCCTTCCGCGAAGGCCGCGCCCGCCGAAAGCGCCAGTGCCGCCGTGGTCATTGTCAGAATATTGCGTTTCATTATTTCCTCCCTTGGTGGTCATGGCGGGGCAAGTGATGCCCCTTGTCTCTGTGGATGCGCGCCTGGCGTCACCCCTCAGAATTCGAATGGCGCGGCGGTGATGCGCCGGCCCAGTGTAAAGGCGTCAGCAACCAGCACCATCGGCGCAAGGTCCACGTCCGAGCCGCCCTTGCGGACCAGTTCGGCCATGCGCGCGTAAAGCGCCGGGTATTCGCCCGCGATGTCATCCGCGCCGCCAGCAGCTTCGCCGTCGATTTCCAGCAGGTTGCCGCCCATGCGCAGCGCAAGCCGGCCCCGGTCGGTCTCAAGCTCGATATCCCAGGTCTGCGGGCCTTCCTGCCGGAAGTCGAAATCGGCAGAGATGCCGTTTGCGAAATCCAGCCGCGCGGCGATGGGGGCCTCGCGGTTTTCGGGGATGTCCAGTTCGGCGCTGTGGATGCGCAGCGGTTCGGGCAGGATTTCGGTTGCGATTGACAGCGCGTTGATGCCGGGATCGAAGACGCCCATTCCGCCCACTGCGAAGATCCAGTCCTGACCGGGATGCCATTTGCGCACATCCTCGCGCCAGGTGATGCGGCCGCCATGGACGGTCGCGCCGGCCAGCCATTGCTTCGCCTGCGCCACGGCGCGGGCCATGCGCGAATGCCATGTCGCGAAGATCGTGACCCCGGCATCGCGGGCCATGGCGTCAAGGATATGCACCTCGGCCAGGGTAGCGCCGGGCGGCTTTTCCAGCATCAGGTGCCGGCCCGCCGCCAGCACCGCGCGTGCCACGTCGAAACGCGGCACCGGCGGCAGGCACAGGCTGACCGTGCCGATATCGGGCCGCGCGGCCAGCATGTCGGCAATATCAGTGAAGCTTTCGACGCCATCGACCGATCCATTCCGGCTGACGGTCGCCGCCAGTTCCCAATCCGGGCTGTCGGCTAGCGCCGGCACATGCTGATCGAGGGCGATCTTGCCGATGCCCACAAGCGCGATTTTTGCCGGACCCACCATCAGTGGCTGTCCTTTCCCACCGGATTGCCCCGGCACCCCTGAAGGAAATCCAGATCGGCACCGGTATCGGCACCCATGACATGCTGCTGATGCAGCCAGGCATAGCCGCTTTCTGGGCGCTCGTGGCTTGGCCGCCAGTCGGCCAGCCGCGCGGCCAGTTCGGCATCGCTGATATCCAGATGCAGGCGCCGGTTCGGCACGTCCAGTTCGATCATGTCGCCGTCTCGGACCACCGCCAAGGGCCCGCCCGCCGCCGCCTCGGGCGAGGTGTGCAGCACGACCGTCCCGTAAGCCGTGCCGGACATGCGCGCGTCCGAGATCCGGACCATGTCGGTGATGCCCTTCTTCAGCACCTTGGGCGGCAGCCCCATATTGCCGACCTCGGACATGCCGGGATAGCCTTTCGGACCGCAATTCTTCAGCACCATCACGCAGGTCTCGTCGATATCCAGTGCCTCGTCATTGATGCGGGCCTTGTAATCGTCGATATCTTCAAACACGACGGCGCGTCCGCGATGGCTCAGCAGATGTTCCGACGCGGCCGAGGGCTTCAGCACCGCGCCATTTGGCGCAAGGTTGCCGCGCAGCACGGCGATACCGCCGTGATCAGTCAGGGCCTTGTCCAGCGGCAGGATCACGTCGTCATTATGGTTGATGACGTCCTTGACCTCGTCCCAGATGGTCTGACCGCTGACGGTCAGCGCATCCTTGTGCAACTGCCCGCCTTCGCCAAGGCGTTTCAGCACCACGGGCAGGCCGCCGGCATAGAAGAACTCTTCCATCAGATACTTGCCCGAGGGCATCAGGTTCACGATCGTCGCCACCTCGCGCCCGCAGCGGTCCCAGTCATCCAGCGTCACGTCGACGCCCACGCGCCCCGCAAGCGCCAGCAGGTGAATGACGGCATTGGTCGATCCACCAATCGCGCCATTGGTGCGGATCGCGTTTTCAAAGGCCTGCTTGGTCAGGATGTCGGATGGCTTCAGATCGTCCTTGACCATCTGCACGATGCGCCGCCCGGAAAGCTGCGCCATGACCCGGCGGCGACTGTCCACGGCGGGGATCGCGGCATTGCCTGACAGCGCCATGCCAAGCGCCTCGGCCATGCTGGCCATGGTCGATGCCGTGCCCATGGTGTTGCAGGTGCCGGACGACCGGCTCATCGACTGCTCGGCCTCCAGAAAGTCGTCCTGCGTCATCTCACCCGCCTTCACGGCCTCGGAGAACTTCCACAGATGCGTGCCCGAGCCGACACGTTCGCCCCGGAAATAGCCGTTCAGCATCGGGCCGCCGGTCACGACGATCGACGGAATATCGGTCGAAGCCGCCGCCATCAGCAGGCTGGGCGTGGTCTTGTCGCAGCCGACGAGCAGAACCGCACCGTCAATGGGCTGGCCGCGCATCTGTTCCTCGATCGAAAGCGCGGCGAGGTTGCGAAACATCATCGCGGTCGGGCGGAAGGTGTTTTCACTTGCCGAAAAGACCGGCACCTCGACCGGGAAGCCCCCGGCCTCCCACACACCGGCCTTCACCTTTTCGGACAGTTCGCGCAGATGGCCGTTGCACGGCGTCAGGTCGGACCAGGTATTCAGGATGCCGATGATCGGGCGGCCGTCGAACAGATCATGCGGATAGCCTTGGTTCTTCATCCAGCCGCGATGATAGATCGTGTCGCGCGAATTGCCGCCATACCATTCCTGGCTGCGCAGTTTCCGGGGCCATTGGGCGGGTTTGAACGTCATCATGGCCCTCAGAGTGATGCGACAGCGACCGGGGCCGCGTCGTCGGATTGCTGGGTCAGCGGATTGCGCAGCGGCAGCCCGAAGGCATCGCAGGCGATTTCGAATTCGTCTCCCGCGCGCGTGGTGACGCCATCCGCGAATGACAGGGTGGCGGTGCCGAAGAAATGCACATGCACGTCGCCCGGCTGGCGGAACAGCTCATACTTGAAGTGATGGTGTTCCAGATTGGACAGGCTGTGGGACATGTTCGCCTCGCCCGACAGGAACGGCTTTTCCCAGATCACCGCGCCGTCGCGGATGACACGGCTGGTGCCTTCGACATGGTCGGGCAGGGCACCCACCAGCATCTCGGGACCGAAACTGGCCGGGCGCAGCTTGGAATGCGCGAGCCACAGATAGTTGCCGCGTTCGGTCACGTGATCCGAGAATTCATTCCCGAGCGCGAAGCCCAGCCGGAAGGGCGTGCCGTCGGGGCCGATGACATACAGTCCCGCGATCTCGGGTTCCTCCCCCGCGTCGAGCGCGAAGCCCGGGCTGGCAAGGGGGCCGCCGGGGGCGACGGCGGCAAAGCCGTTGCCCTTGTAGAACCATTCGGGCTGCGCGCCGATCTGCCCGGTGCCGGGCTTGCCGCCTTCGACCCCCATGCGGAACATCTTCATGCTGTCGGTCAGATCGGCCGGGTCAGCCTTCTGGTGCATGCTGTTGCGTGTCGAGGCTGAACCCAGATGCGTCAACCCGGTGCCGGTCAGGTGCAGATGCGCAGGATCCGCGTGATCGACGGGCAGCAGCATCCGGCCCTCGGCCAGTGCGGCGGCCAGATCGACCGCGTCACCCTTCCCGCGCGAGGCGATTTCATCGGCCAATCCGCGCCCTGCGGCAATGGCGGACAGCGCCAGTTCGCGCGTGCTTGATGCGCCGGGGACCAGATGGGCGGCATCGCCGTTGCGGACAGCGACCGCGCGCGTTCCATCGGCAAGGGTAAGCTGTGACAGAAACATCGCTCAGGCTTCCTTGTTCTTGTTGTAGACGTCGAAGAAGACAGCGGCCAGCAACACCAACCCCTTGATGACCTGCTGATAGTCGATGCCGATGCCCATGATCGACATGCCGTTGTTCATCACACCCATGATGAAGGCGCCGACCACCGCGCCCACGATCTTGCCCGATCCCCCGGCCATCGAGGCCCCGCCGATGAAGACGGCGGCGATGACATCCAGCTCCACCGCGAAGCCGGCCTTGGGCGTCGCCGTGTTCAGCCGCGCCGCGTAGACCAGCCCGCCAAGTGCGGCCAGAAAGCCCATGTTCACGAAGGTGAGGAAGGTCAGCCGCTCGGTCCTGATGCCCGACAGCTTCGCCGCCTTGGCATTGCCGCCGACCGCATAGACGCGCCGGCCAAGCGTCGTGCGCTCGGTGATGAAGACATAGATGACGGTCAGTACCACCATCGACAGCATCACATTGGGCAGGCCCCGGAACCAGGCCAGCTTCCAGGTCACGAACAGCAGTGCCGCCGCGACGATGGCATTGCGGACGATGAACAGGCCCATCGGCTCGTCCTCGATCCCGTAGCGGCTGTTGCGGGCGCGCGTCCGCAGGCCCAGCCAGATCAGGATCAGCACCGTCGCCACGCCAACCAGCATGGCCAGCATGTTCGGCTTGTCGGCCCCGAACGGGTCAGGGATGAAGCCATTGGCCAGCGACTGGAAGCTGGCCGGGAACGGGCCGACGGACTGACCGGCCAGCAGCCAGAGCGACAATCCGCGAAAGACAAGCATCCCCGCCAGCGTCACGATGAAGGACGGGATCTTCCAATAGGCGACGAAATAGCCCTGCGCAGCCCCGATCGCGGCGCCGCAGGCAAGGCTGGCGATGACCGCCAGGATGACCGGCACGTCCCATTGCACGATCATCACCGCCGCGAAGGCCCCGACGAAGCCCATGACCGAGCCGACCGAAAGGTCGATATGCCCCGCCACGATGACCATCAGCATGCCAAGCGCCATGATGATGATGTAGCTGTTCTGCAGGAACAGGTTGGTGATGTTCACAGGCCGCAGCAGCACGCCACCCGTCACGATCTGGAAGAACGCCATGATCGCGATCAGGGCGAAAAGCAGCCCGTATTCGCGGATATGCTTGCCGATATAGGCACCGATGCCGATGCTCTGCCCGGATTTTTCGGTCTGCTCCATTGCGCTACTCCCTGACGATCAGCGACATGATGGCTTCCTGACTGGCCTGATCTGCCGTCAGTTCGCCAAGGAAACGGCCCTCGTTCATCACATGGATCCGGTCGCACATGCCCAGGAGTTCGGGCATCTCGGACGAGATCATGATGACGGCCTTTCCGGCGGCGCTCAGGTCGTTGATGATGCTGTAAATTTCATATTTCGCGCCGACATCGATGCCGCGCGTCGGCTCGTCCAGGATCAGCAGCTCCGGTTCGGTGAACAGCCATTTCGACAGCACCACCTTCTGCTGGTTCCCGCCCGACAGGTTAATCACCTTCTGAAACACTGAAGGCGTGCGGATGCGCAGCGCGCGGCGGTAATCCTCGGCCACCTCGGTTTCGCGGCTTTCGTCGATGACCCCGCGTTCAGACACGCCGGGCAGGTTCGCCAGCACCGTGTTGCGCCGGATGGTGTCTTCCAGGATCAGGCCAAGCGTCTTGCGATCCTCGGTCACATAGGCGAGGCCCGCCGCAATGGCGCGATCGACGGTCGAGACATCGACCGGCTTACCATGCATGAACACCTCGCCCGAGATATTGCGTCCGTAGGAGCGGCCGAAAAGGCTCATCGCCAGTTCGGTGCGGCCCGAGCCCATAAGCCCGGCGATCCCCACCACCTCACCGGCGCGGACCTGCATCGAGACGTCGCGGATCACCTGACGGTCGGCCTGTTCGGGGTGCCAGACATTCCAGTTCTTCAGTTCGAACACCACATCGCCCGAGCGGCGTTCGCGTTCGGGATAGCGATGCGCAATGTCGCGGCCGACCATGTCCCGGACAATGCGATCCTCGGTCAGGTCGCCGCCGCGCGCGTCGATGGTGGATATGGTCGCGCCGTCGCGGATCACGGTCACGCTGTCGGCGACCCGGCGCACCTCGTTCAGCTTGTGGCTGATGATGATCGAGGTGACGCCCTGCGATTTCAGTTCCAGCAGCAGATCCAGCAGCGCCTGGCTGTCGCTTTCCGACAGGGCCGCCGTGGGCTCGTCAAGGATCAGCAGGCGCACGTTCTTCGACAGCGCCTTGGCGATTTCGACCAGTTGCTGCTTGCCGACGCCAAGGCTTTCGACGCGGGTGCCGGGCGCCTCGCGCAGGCCCACCTTGGCCAGCAGGCCCTCTGTCAGCCGGAAGGTTTCCGGCCAGTCGATGACGCCGCTTTTCGCCCGTTCGTTGCCCAGAAAGATGTTCTCGGCGATGGACAGAAGCGGGACGAGCGCCAGTTCCTGATGGATGATGATGATGCCCCGGTCCTCGCTGTCGCGGATGGACCGGAACTCGGCAGTTGCGCCGTCATAGTGGATTTCGCCATCATAGCTGCCGGTCGGATAGACCCCTGACAGTACCTTCATCAGCGTCGATTTTCCGGCCCCGTTCTCGCCGCAGATCGCGTGGATCTCGCCCTCGCGGACCGACAGGCTGACATTGTCGAGCGCCTTGACGCCCGGAAATGTCTTGGTGATGTGGCGCATTTCCAGCAGTGCCGCCATGCCGATCCCCTTCCCCGAAGGAAAGGGCCGCCCGGTCGCGCCGGACAGCCCCGTGTGGCGATTACTCGACCTGGTCCTTGGTGTAGTAGCCCGAGCCGACCAGAACCTCTTCCCAGTTCGACTTGTCCACGGCCACCGGCTCCAGCAGATAGGACGGCACGACCTTCACGCCGTTATCATAGGTTTCAGTGTCGTTGATTTCCGGCTCTTCGTCTTTCAGCATCGCGTTGACCATGCCAACCGTGACTTTCGCCAGTTCGCGGGTGTCCTTGAAGATGGTCGAATACTGCTCGTCCGCGAGGATCGACTTGACCGACTGCACTTCGGCATCCTGGCCGGTGACGATGGGCATCGGCATGTCGCCCGAGCCGTAGCCCACGCCTTTCAGCGACGACAGAATGCCGATCGACAGCCCGTCATAAGGCGAAAGCACCCCCTGCACCTGCTTGTCGGTATAGTTCGCCGACAGAAGGTTATCCATCCGCGCCTGCGCGACCGCGCCGTCCCACCGCAGGGTGCCGACGGTGTCCATGCCTTCCTGGCCGGACACGATTTCGATCGAACCGTCGTCGATCAGCGGCTGAAGCACCGACATCGCACCGTCATAGAAGAAATAGGCGTTGTTGTCGTCCGGGCTGCCGCCGAACAGTTCGACATTCCACGGCTTCACGTCCGGAAAACGCTCTTTCAGGCCGGCAACCAGCGTATTGGCCTGTTCGACGCCCACCTTGAAGTTGTCGAAGGTGGCGTAATAGTCGACATCCGGCGTGTCGCGGATCAGGCGGTCATAGGCGATGACCTTGATGTCCGCCGCCTTGGCATTCGCCAGCGCGTTCGACAGCGTGGTGCCGTCGATGGCTGCAATGACCAGCACGTCCACGCCCTTGGTGATCATGTTCTCGACCTGGGCGAGCTGGTTCGGAATGTCATCCTCGGCATATTGCAGATCTGTCTCGTAGCCGGCTTCTTCGAATTGCTTGACCATGTTGTTGCCGTCGTCGATCCAGCGGGCCGAGGATTTCGTCGGCATCGAGATGCCCACGGTCTCGGCCCAAGCGCCGGACGCAATGGTGGATGCGCCGATGGCCAGCACGGCGAATGCGGTTCTGAACTTCATGTTGTCCTCCCTGCCGTGACCTTTCGGGTCACTTGATATGTTCCGGCAGCCCTCCCAGCCGGTGCGCAGGACGTTAACAAGCGCCATGCATGATGGTAAAATGCAATTTCCAACAATCTTCATACCGGAACTGTTATGTCTAATCCCTTACCCCGGATGATGCTGAAGCCCAGCCAGTTGCGTCTGCTGCGCGCGATAGAGGATCACGGCAAACTGCAACTTGCCGCCGACGCCTGTGCGATCAGCCAGCCCGCCGCCTCGCGCATGCTGGCAGAAACGGAACGTCAGTTCGGCGCGCCGCTTTTCCTGCGTCTGCCGACGGGGATGGAGCCGACTGAAATGGGTCGCCAGGCGTTGCGCCATGCCCGCGCCATATTACGCGAACTGGATCACATGGGTCGGGACGCGGCCGCGCTTCGCGAGGGCCGGGCGGGCCCTCTGCATATCGGTGCCGTCACAGGACCGGCCGTGCGCTTTCTTGTCAGCGCCATCAGAGAGATCAAGCAGTCAGCACCGGGCGCCGATATCAGCGTGGATATCATGCCCTCTCGCGATCTTCTGGATCATCTTGTCGCGGGCGAGATGGATTTCGTCATCGGCCGCATCCTGCCGCAATTCGACAGTCGCGATTTCGATATCGTTCCGCTCGACGACGAAAAGGTGCATTTCCTTGTCCGGGCCGGTCACCCGCTGGCACGTGCGCCAACCGTCACCCTGACCGAAATCGCCGACGCCGAATGGATCATGCAACAACGCGGTTCGCCGATTCGTGAAGCGGCGCTTGGCGCCTTTGCCGAGGTCGGGCTGTCCGAGCCTGCGAACATCGTCAGCAGCCCCTCGCTTCTGTTCACCATCGCCTATCTGGCGCAGAGCGACGCGATCTCGCCCATATCGGACGAGGTGGCAGAGCTGCTGATCCGTCCGCCGATTCAGGCACAAATGGCGCGCTTGAAGGTCGGGCGCGACGTGCGCGTCTCACCCTATTTCCTGCTGAACCTGCGTCGCAGGCCGCTGACACCGCTGATGCTGCGCTTTCGCGAGGCGCTGCTGGCGCACGCGAATACCAGCCGTGGCTTCGTTTCGGGGGGCCCATCCGGCCCGGTTTAGGCCGTGTGAATGGGCCGCCCGTTGGACGGATCAGCCGAACACCTCGGCTATGGCGTCACGCGTTGCGTCGATGATCTGATCCGCCTCTGCCGTCGTCAGGCAAAGTGGCGGGGCCAGTCCGATAATATCGCCTTGCGGCATGGCACGCGCGATCACCCCGCGTTTCAGCATGGCGCCGACGACCTTGGCGCCCTTGCCCTCCGAAGCGGGGAAGAACTCTCGCTTGGCGCGGTCTGCGACCAGTTCCACGGCGCACAGCATGCCTTCGCCGCGCACCTCGGCAACATTGGCGTGCTCACCCACGGCGTTGCGCATGGTTTGGGTCAGATAGGCGCCGACCTCGCCCGCGTTTTTCACCAAGCCAAGTTCGTCAATCAATTTCAGATTGGCGACACCGGCGGCGGCACCGATGGGATGGGCGGAATAGGTCCAGCCGTGGCCCAACACGCCGAATTCGTCGTTACCCTGCACCAGAACATCCCACATCCGCTGTCCGACAATCGAGGCCGAAAGCGGCGCATAGGCGCTTGTCAGCCCTTTCGCACAGGTGATCAGGTCCGGCTTCAATCCATAGTGGTCGCTGCCGAACATCGTGCCCAGTCGGCCAAAGCCGGTCACAACCTCGTCCACGATCAGCAGAATGTCGTATTTCGCCAGCACCTTCTGGATCTTGTCCCAGTACCCGGCAGGCGGCGGCACGATACCGCCAGTGCCCAGAACCGGTTCGCCAATGAAGGCGGCGACGGTGTCAGGACCTTCGGACAGGATCAGGTCTTCCAGCTTTTCTGCGCAATAGGTCGAGAAATCATCCTCGCTCATTCCGGCATCCGGGCGGCGGAGGTAATAGGGCGCCTCTGTATGGATGACCTGCGCCAGCGGCAGGTCGAATTTCTTGTGGAACAGTTCCAGCCCGGTCAGGCTGCCCGTGACAAGACCGGACCCGTGATAGCCGCGCCAGCGGCTTATGATCTTCTTTTTCTCCGGGCGGTTCAGGACATTGTTGTAATACCAGACCAGCTTGACGTTGGTTTCATTCGCGTCAGAGCCACCCAGCCCGAAATAGACCCGCGCCATGCCTTGGGGCGCGCGCTCCATCACCATCTTGGACAGCGTGATATTGGCCTCGGACCCGTGACCAGCATAGGCATGGTAATAAGCCAGTTCATGGGCCTGCTTTGCAATCGCTTCGCTGATCTCGCGACGGCCATAGCCGACATTGACGCAGTAAAGTCCCGCAAACCCGTCAAGCAGGCGGTTGCCATCGCGGTCAGTGATGAAAACACCATCTCCCCCGGTCACGATCCTTTGCGGCGCCTCGCCGCGTGCGAATTGCGCAAGATGGGTCGAGGGGTGCATGAAATGCTCGCGGTCCCACTGCGCAAGCTCGTCATTGGTCAGCATGATGTTTCCTTCGTTGGTCATTCAGTCATTCACCGCGCCGGGCGACCCGCCTACCGACAGTCTTTGCCAAGGTGTTCGCATTCTTCGCAACGACATTCGCAAAGGCACACCCGCCCCATTTCGGTCCGATCACGCCCATTCAGTTGGCCAGCCCCCGAAAGCGAAAATCAAAGCATTTCACCATTGTTTCAGAGACTTGCGTGAACCTTCTGCGAGGCGATCCATATCGCCACCCGGATGGTCAAGTTTCCCGCGCCCTGTTCAGTTGCGTCATCATGCACATGACGGTCAGGCGAAATCTCCGAATATCCGGCGCAGAGCCGCGCCATCTTCTTTTCAAGGTAAATGGATCAGAGGATTTCTCTGCCGGCCTGTCACCGCAGAAGCGAGAAAGCTGGCGGGTCGTTCTTCACCGGTTTTGTCACGATATAGCTGTAATATCGCCGTACGCCCGCGCGTCGTTCCAGCAATCCTTCCATAAGGTCCTGAAACGCTGCGACATCGCCGGTGACGACCTGCATCAGATAGTCATAACCGCCGCCGATCGCCCAGCATCCGGTGATTTCCGCGATTCCGTCAACGGTGCGTTCAAAGATCTGAAAGCTTTCGGCGCGGTGACTTTCAAGTTCGACCGTGACGAAGACCTGCACATGAGGGCCAAGCGTCGCGAGGTCGATCTCTGCCCTGTAACCCTTTATGAAGCCTTCCTTTTCCAGACGCCTCATCCGTTCCCAGCAGGGCGTGGGCGACAGGTTCACGCGGGCGGCGAGGTCGGTTTTCGCGATCCGTCCTTCGCGGGACAGGGTCGCGAGTATGGCAATGTCTCGATCATCAAGCCGGGTCGAACGCATTACCGCTTGTTTCCGGCGCGGTTCGCTTTGTCAATCTGGACAAGGCGTCCGCACCTCGGTTGACTGGCGCCATGTCCCATTGGCCCCTGACCAAAGCTGATATCATCCGCCCCGCCTATCGCAGTCTGGCCCAGGGCGTCGCCGCAGCCATCGACGCGGGCAGTCTGCGGCCCGGCGACCGCTTGCCGCCGCATCGCGAACTGGCATGGCAACTTGGGCTTTCGGTCCAGACGGTCAGCCGTGCCTATGAGGAATTGATCCGCGCCGACCTGATCTCGGGCGAGGTCGGGCGGGGCAGCTTCGTGAAATCCGGCCCGCGCGAAACGATCGAAGTGCCGTGGTTTCGTGCGCCCACCGACCGCCCGCCGATCGACATGTCGATGATGACCCCGGTCGCATTGCCGCAGATCGCCCAGGCGTGGCAGGCCAGTCTGCGCCGGATCGCGGAACAGCCGCCAAATCCTGCGATGTATTCGTTTCGCCCGCGTCAGACGATGGCGCTTTACGGCGGCATGGCCGCAAGCTGGCTGGCGCGCTGCGGTTTCGTGGTCCCGGCGCAGCGCATCCTGATCACCAATGGCACGACCCCGGCGATGTATGTGGCACTCAGCTGCGCGACCCGACCGGGCGAGGAAATCGCCACCGAAAGTTCGACCTGCCACACGCTGCGCCCGGTTTCATCCAGCTTGCATGTCAGGCTGCGCGGCATCGCCTGTGACAGTGGCGGCATGATCCCCGAGGCATTGGAGCAGGCCGCGCGATCATCGAACGGGCGGCTGAAATCTGTCTTCCTGCTGCCCTCGGGTGCCGGTCCATTCGCCCGGATCATGGACCGCGACCGACGCGAGGCGCTGGCGCAGGTCGCCATCAGCGCGGGGCTGACCATTCTGGAAAACGACGCGCTCGGCCCGGTCGCCGCGCGCCGTCCGCCGCCCGTCAGCAGCTTCGCGCCCGAGAACAGCTTCTACTTCACCGGCCTGTCGAAATCGCTTTCGCCCGGCCTGCGCATGGGCTTTCTTGCCATGCCCGATGCACTGGCCGAGCAGGCGCTGAACCGGCATCTCTCGATGGCCTGGATGGCCACTCCGATGATCGCCGAGATCGCCCGCGACTGGATCGAATCGGGCGTGGCAGATGAACTGCTGGCCGCGCAGCGCGCGCAGCTCGTCCTTCGCAACCGTCTGGCGCAGCGCCTGTTGGGCGCACGCGCCACAGGCTTCCCGCAGGGCCTGCATCGCTGGCTGCCACTGCCGCAGGGCAGCGACGAACGTGTGATCCTGTCAGAGGCACTGGATCGCGGCGTTGCCGTCGCCCCCGGCACGGGCTTCGCAATTACCGATACCGCGCCCGCTTTGCGTGTCTGTCTGGGCGCGCCGGATCTGCGCGAATTGGAACAGGCGCTGCAAGTTATCGCGTCACTTCTGCCCGGCTGAAGGCGGTAGCAATAGCACCTGTTTGACACTCGGGCATCAAATTGTCATGGTTTAATATATAAATTGACTTGAATTCTACTGTCGGTGAACCGTTCACGGCAGACAGGACGGACAAGAAATTTGTCCGGTCAGAGCTATTCCGCAGCCGGCTGGGCCCCATCCCCGCCGGCACGCAAACAGGAGAAGATATGACCTACAGAACCCTTACCGCCGCCAGCCTTGCCGCCCTGATCGCAGGGGCGGGCACGGCGCAGGCAGATACCTGGCGCTATGCGTTCGAGGAAGCGCTGGAAGAAGTGCAGGGCATCTACGCCCAGAAATTCAAGGAAGAGGTCGAGGCGAATTCCGACCATGAAGTCCAGCTGTTCCCGTTCGGGACACTGGGCGAATCGGCTGACACGATGGAACAGGCCCAGTCGGGTATTCTGCAATTCGTCGACCAGTCCCCGGGCTTCACCGGGGCGCTGATCCCCGAAGCTCAGGTCTTCTTCGTGCCCTATCTGCTGCCCGAGGATCAGGAGGCGCTGTTCAGCTTCTTCCGCAACTCCAAGACCATCAAGGAACTGTTCCCGCCGCTTTACGCCGAACAGGGGCTGGAACTGCTGACCATGTTCCCCGAAGGCGAGGTCATGATGACCACCCAGGAACCCGTGACCGGCCCCGCCGATCTGAACGAGGTCAAGTTCCGCGTGATGACCAATCCGCTGATCGTCGAAAGCTATCAGGCGTTTGGTGCGACCCCGACTCCGCTGCCTTGGGGCGAGGTTTACGGCGCCATGCAGACCGGCATCATTCAGGGTCAGGAAAACCCGGCCTTCTTCATCGAATCGACGAAGATGTATGAGGTCAGCGAGCACATCACCCGCGCCGGACATAACAACTTCACCACTGCCGTCATGGCCAACAAGGAATTCTATGACGGACTGTCGGATGAAGACAAAGAAGTCGTGCAGAACGCGGCCCAGGCAGCATTCGATTATATCCTGGAATATCAGGATGGCCTGACCGAGGAATCGCTGGCGAAGATCCAGGAAGCCAAGCCCGATATGACAATCACCACGCTGACCGAAGAACAGCGGGCGCCCTTCAAGGAAACCGCCGCTTCGGTCGAGGCCGAGTATCTGGAAATCGGCGGCGAGCAGGCGCAGGCGATCCTTGACCAGATGAAGGCAGACCTTGAAGCCGCAAGCGGCGCCGCCGGCGAAGGCGATACGGATCCCGCTGAGGCCGCGCCAGCAGAAGCCGCGGGCGAAGCAGCGCCGGCTGAAGAAATGCCCGCAGAAGGGGCCGAAGCCGAAGAGGCCGAAGCCGAAGAGGCCGAAGCAGCGCCGGCCAACTGAGGTTACGGCATCAGCGCCGTCACGCAAACTGGGCCCGGCCGGCAGCTATCGCTGGCCGGGTCCTGCAATCCCGACAGACAAGGCAAAACGGCATGAAGCTTGACGACAGGCATGCGCCCGAACCCGACCCGGATCTGATCGCCGCTGCCGAAACCACGGCCGTCGACGACGATATCGACGATTCCAAATACGTATCGGGCCTGCCGGGCTTTCTGGGCGTGATCGACGTGGCCATCGCGCGGGTCGAGGCTGTTCTGCTGGCGCTTGGCGTGCTTTTGATGGCCATCAATACGATGGCTAATGTCGTCGGGCGGGTTGTTGGCCGCACCATCTATTTCTCGGAAGAGCTTAATCAGGCGCTGATCGTCCTGATCACCTTCGCCGGCATTTCCTACGCTGCGCGGCATGGCCGGCACATTCGGATGTCTGCCTTTTTCGACGCATTGCCATTTCGCAGCCGCAAGATGCTGATGGTCATTATCGCCGCCGTCACCTCGGCTGCGATGTTCATGCTGGCCTGGTACGCACTGCTTTACGTCATGGAACAGGCCAGCCGTGGGCGCGTGTTGCCAGCCCTGCAGATCCCGCAATGGTGGATCATCGTCTGGGCGCCGCTGGGTTTTTTCCTGACCGGCATTCAATACGCGCTGACCGCGATCAAGAACGTGATCGACAAGGATATCTGGCTGTCGAGCAGCACGCTGGAAGGCTATGACGACAGCGCGGAAGAGGAGGTCTGATCCATGACCTGGGCCATTTTCGGGACAATGATCGTCCTTCTTCTGCTGGGGTTTCCAATGATGATCCCGCTGCTTGCGGGCGCGCTGATCGGCTTTGTGGCGCTGTTCGGCGGGCTGGGTCAGGTGGAAACCATGGTGCAGCAGATCCTTGCCGGGATCCGCCCGGCAAGCCTGATCGCCGTGCCGATGTTCATCTTTGCCGCCGATATCATGACACGCGGTCAATCGGCGAACCGTCTGATCGACCTTGTCATGGCCTTTGTCGGTCATCTGAAAGGCGGGCTGGCCATCGCCACGGCGGGCGCCTGCACGATGTTCGGCGCGGTCTCAGGCTCTACCCAGGCGACGGTGGTCGCGGTCGGCGGCCCCCTGCGCCCGCGTATGCTGAAGGCGGGCTATAATGACAGCTTCGTGCTGGCACTGATCGTCAATTCGTCGGACATCGCCTTTCTGATCCCGCCCTCGATCGGAATGATCATTTACGGCGTCGTGTCGGGCACCTCGATTTCCGAACTGTTCATTGCCGGGATCGGTCCGGGTCTGCTGATCCTGCTGCTGTTTTCGATCTACAGCTATATTTATGCCAAGCGGAACGACGTCCCGGTTGAGCCGAAATCCAGCTGGGCCGAACGCGGGCTGGCGCTGCGCCGTGCACTTTGGCCCCTTGGTTTTCCCGTGATCATCATCGGCGGCATTTATGGCGGCTATTTCTCCCCGACCGAGGCGGCCGCCGCCTGTGTCCTTTACGCGCTGTTCCTGGAAATGGTGGTGTTCCGCGAGATGGGGTTCAAGCAGCTTTACGCGACCGCGAAATCGACCGGGCTTATCACTGCGGTCGTGTTCATTCTTGTCGGCGCAGGGGCAGCATTTTCCTATGTCATCAGCTTCGCGCAGATCCCTCAGCAGGTTCTGACCGGGATCGGCATCGACGGGATGGGGCAATATGGCGTGCTGTTCACCATCTCGATCGCGTTTTTCGTGGGCTGCATGTTCGTGGACCCGATCGTCGTCATCCTGATCCTCGTGCCGATTTTCGCGCCGGTGGTGTCGGATGTGGGGCTTGACCCGGTGCTGGTCGGGACCATCATCACGCTGCAGGTCGCGATCGGTTCTGCCACCCCGCCCTTCGGCTGCGATATCTTCACCGCCATTGCCGTGTTCCGGCGCCCCTACGCCGAAGTCGTGAAAGGCACGCCGCCATTCATCCTCATGTTGCTGGCCGTCGCGGTCCTGCTGATCTTCTTCCCGCAGATCGCGCTGTTCCTGCGCGATATGGCATTCGCCAAGTAAGGAAGCGTCATGTTCGAAAAAATCCTGTTCGCCTATGACGGCTCCAAAGGGGCAGAGCGTGCGCTTGCCAAGGCGATTGACATGGCGAAGCTGACCGATGCGCAACTTATCGTGCTGACCGTTTACCGTCACCATTCGATGCTGGAGGCGTCGCTTTCCATGGTGCGCGGCGCGGTCGAGCGTGGCGGCAACCTGGACAATGAAATGCGCGCAGTCGCGCGCGAAGCTGCCGATTACGCGAAAAAGCAGGTTGCGACCGCCGGGCATGGCAAGGTCAGCGCCTTCATCAAGGCGGGCCAGCCCGCCCGGACGATCATCCAGACCGCGAAGGAAAAGGGGTGCGATCTGATCATCATCGGATCGCGCGGGCTTGGTGCGACCGAGGGCTATCTGCTGGGCTCTGTCAGCCATAAGGTGACCGGGCTGGCCAATTGCCCGGTCATGGTCGTCTGAAGGCGCAGCCGCAGATGCCGCGCGACACGCTGGCACGCTTCGGGCTGATCGCCCTGTCAACCGACCTGACGATCGAGGCTGATGCCGCGCGGTTGCTACCGGCAGATTGCCGTCTTCATGTCACCCGCATTGCGTTCGAAAACCCGACCACGCGGGATAATCTGCTGAAAACCGGCCCGCGCCTGCGCGACGCCGCCGACCTGCTGGTGCCGGGTATCGATCTGCGGGGGGTGGGCTTCGGCTGCACCTCTGCTTCTGCCGTGTTGGGGCGGGCGGTCGAGGATGCCATCGGCCATCGCGGCCCGGTCAGCACGCCCGGTGCATCGGCCTTGCGCGGCTTTCGCGCGCTTGGTGCCGAACGGATTGCCCTGATGACCCCCTATCTGGCTGCGACCGCCGATCTGGTCGGCGACTATTTTGAGGCCGAGGGGCTGCAGGTCACCCGTCGCCATTCCATGGGATTCGAGGATGATCGCGACATGGCCATGCTTTCGGGTGATGAGGTGATCGATTTCGCGCTGGAATCCGACGATCCGCAGGCCGAGGCGCTGTTCATGTCCTGCACGGCCTTGCCCGCCGTCGGTGTCATCGACCGGATCGAGGCGAAGCTGGGCAAGCCCGTGATCAGTTCCAATCTGGCGCTGTTCTGGGCCATGCTGGACATCGCAAAGATCCCGGCCACAGGTCCGGGACGGCTTTTTCAGGTGCGCAGTTGGTAGGAATTGACGATATTCTTGCGGCGTCCGAACGCATCCGCGACTTGGTGCGGGTGACGCCTTTCAAGCTTTCGCCCAGCCTGTCGAACGTGGCAGGTGGGCCGGTCTGGCTGAAATGCGAACACCGTCAGGAAACCGGTGCCTTCAAGCTGCGCGGCGCGTCGAATGCAGCGGCGCGGTTGGGCGATGTGGCCGGCGTCACGACGGCCTCGACCGGCAATCACGGGCGCGCGCTTGCTCATGCGGCGCGGAAGCTGGGCCTGCCCGCCGTGATCTGCGTGTCGAAACTGGTGCCGCAGAACAAGCTGGACGCGATTGAGGCACTCGGGGCCGAGGCCCGCGTCATCGGCGCCAGTCAGGATGAGGCCTTTGCCGAGGCCCGCCGCCTGCAACGCGATGAAGGCTTTGCGCTGATCCCGCCTTTCGACCATCCCGATGTGATCGCCGGGCAGGGGACGCTGGGTCTGGAAATCCTTGATCAGGTGCCCGATGCGGCCGCGATTGCCGTGCCCTTGTCGGGCGGCGGTCTGTTGGCGGGCGTCGCGCTTGCGGCGAAGGCGCGGAAGCCGGGGATTCGCATCATCGGCATCAGTATGCAACGCGGGGCCGCCATGGCCGCCAGCCTTCAGGCCGGCCATCCCGTCGAGGTCGAGGAACTGGAAACGCTGGCTGACAGTCTGGGCGGCGGGATCGGGTTGGAGAACCGGCTGACCTTTGCCATGTGCCGCGACCTCATCGACGATCTGATCCTGCTGAGCGAGGATGAAATCGCCGCCGGCATCCGCCATCTTGCGACCCAGGACAACGAAATCGTTGAAGGCGCCGCGGCCGTTGGTGCGGGCGCGATCCTTGCGGGCAAGCTGCGCGCGGATGGGCCGCTTGTCCTGATCCTGTCGGGCGAAAATATCGACCCGGCCCGCCATACCGCCATCGTCAGGGGAACGACATGACCGAGATCCGGATCCTGCATGAGGCCCAGTTGCGCGAGCGGGTGCCCCTGGACGTCGCCGCCATCGAGGTTGTCGAACACGCCTTTGCCCTGCTTGCCAAAGGCGGGGTCGAAATGCCGCCGGTCCTGTCCATGCACCTGCCCGATGTGAACGGAGAGGTGGATATCAAGACCGCCTATGTTCCGGGCCTGCCGGGTTTTGCGGTGAAGATCTCGCCCGGGTTCTTCGATAATCCGGCGAAGGGGCTGCCCTCGACCTCTGGGCTGATGGTGGTGCTGTCGGCCGAGACAGGCCGGGTGCAGGCTGTGCTGCTGGACAATGGTTATCTGACGGATGTCCGCACGGCCGCGGCGGGCGGCGTCGCGGCCAGGCATCTGTCCCGCCCGGATGCCTGTCGGGCGGCAATCTTCGGCGCCGGGCTGCAGGCGCGCATGCAGTTGCAGGCGCTGCGTCTGGTGCGCCCGATCACCGAAGCCGTGATCTGGGCCCGCGACCCTGGCAAGGCACAGGCTTTGGCGGCAGAGATGCAGGGCGGCGGTATCACCATCTGCGCCGAAGCCGATCCCGAAACAGCCGCCGCGTTTGCCGATGTCATCGTCACTACGACGCCTGCTACTCAGCCGATCCTTCGCGCCGACTGGCTGCGTCCCGGCCAGCATGTCACCGCCATGGGCAGCGATCAGGACGGCAAGAACGAGCTTGATCCCCTCTGCCTCGATCGGGCCGATCTGTATGTCGCTGACCGCGTCAGCCAGACCCGCAGCCTTGGCGAGTTGCACGCCGCCCTGGCCGCAGGGCTGATCACGGATACCGATGCCATCCCCGAACTGGGCGACATCATCACCGGCCAGCATCCGGGCCGGACATCGCCTGATCAGATCACCATCGCCGACCTGACCGGCACCGGCGTACAGGACACTGCCATTGCCACCCACGCGCTTGCCGCCTTCTCGAAGGATCGCTGAATGCCCGAACTGCAACGGACGCCGGAACGATTTTCTACCGCAGAATACCAACGCCGCCTGCGCCAGACCCGTGACAGCATGGCGAAGCTTGGCCTCGACCTGCTGATCGTCTCGGACCCGTCCAACATGGCCTGGCTGACCGGCTATGACGGCTGGTCCTTCTATGTCCACCAATGCGTGATCGTGGGGCCGACCGGCGATCCGATCTGGTTCGGGCGCGGGCAGGACGCAAATGGTGCGCTGCGCACCGTCTGGATGTCCGAGGATCACATTATCGGCTATCCGGATTACTACGTCCAATCGGTTGAACGGCACCCGATGGATTACCTGTGGGCGCAGCTTGCCGACCGGGGCTGGCATCGCGGCTTCATCGGGGTCGAGATGGACAATTACTGGTATTCGGCCAAGGCACATGAGCGGCTTGTCCATGGCCTGCCCGAGGCGCAGATCCTGGACGCGACCGGGCTGGTCAACTGGCAGCGTGCGGTGAAATCCGATGAGGAACTGGCCTATATGCGCAAGGCCGCCCGCATCGTCGAACGCATGCATCGCCGCATCGCCGACAAGGTCGAGGTCGGGATGCGCAAATGCGATCTGGTGGCCGAGATCTACGATGCAGGCCTGCGCTATGACGAATGGTCAGGTCATGGCGGCGACTATCCGGCGATCGTGCCGCTGCTGCCCTCTGGTCCCGACGCGGCCGCCCCGCATCTGACATGGGACGATCTGCCGATGAAGCCTGACGAAGGCACCTTCTTCGAGATCGCCGGCTGCTATCAGCGTTATCATTGCCCGCTGTCGCGCACGATCTTCCTGGGCAAGCCCCCGGCAGAGATGATCGAGGCCGAAAAGGCCGTGCTGGAGGGCATGGATGCCGGTCTTGACGCCGCCCGCGCGGGCAATACCTGCGAAGACATCGCGGCTGCGTTTTTCACCGTGCTGGACCGCCACGGCATCGTGAAGGACAACCGCACCGGCTATCCGATCGGGCTGTCATATCCGCCCGATTGGGGCGAGCGCACGATGTCGTTGCGCCGCGGCGACCGCACGGAACTGAAGCCGGGCATGACCTTCCATTTCATGACCGGCCTCTGGATGGAGAATTGGGGCTATGAAACCACGGAATCCATCATCATCACCGAAGGCGCGCCCGAACTGTTCTGCAACCTGCCGCGCAAGATGCTGGTGAAATCATGAACCCGATCCGGCCCACGATCCCGCTGGACGGGCAGGGCAAGTCGCATGGCTTCCTGCGCCTGCCATACAGCCGCAACGACAGCGCATGGGGCAGCGTGATGATCCCGATCACGGTCATTGCCAATGGCGCCGGTCCCACTGCGCTTTTGACCGGGGGCAATCACGGTGACGAATATGAAGGCCCCATCGCGCTCCAGCAACTCGCATGGGAAATCGAACCCGCGAAGGTGACAGGTCGCGTGATCATCGTCCCCTACATGAACTACCCCGCCTTCTGCGCGGGAACGCGTGTCAGCCCGGTGGATCAGGGCAACCTCAACCGCAGCTTTCCGGGCCGGGCCGACGGCACTGTCACGCAGAAGATCGCGAATTACTTCAACGATGTGCTGGTGCCGCTGGCTGATGTGGTGCTGGATTTTCACTCTGGCGGCAGGACGCTGGACTTTCTGCCCTATGCGGCGGCGCATTATCTGGACGACAAAAGCCAGCAGGCCCGTTGCGTCGCCGCGATGCAGGCCTTCGCCGCGCCTTATTCCATGATGATGCTGGAAATCGACGCTGTGGGCATGTTCGATACGGCGGTCGAAAGTCAGGGCAAGACATTCGTGACAACCGAACTTGGCGGCGGCGGCACAGCGACGGCGCGTTCCGCCCGGATCGCCATTCACGGCGCGCAAAACCTGTTGCGCCATGCCGGAATCCTGTCCGGCGACGTCGAGTGTGGCCAAACCGTCATGCTGGATATGCCCGGGGACGACTGCTTTCATTTTGCCATGCAGGCAGGGCTGTTGCATCCATTGGTCGATCTGGGCGATCATGTCAGAAAGGGCCAGACCATCGCGCAGATATGGCCGACAGATCGCAGCGGCGTTGCCCCGGCAGTCGTCACCGCCAATATGGACGGCATACTCGCCGCGCGGCATTTTCCCGGACTCGTCCAGATGGGCGATTGCCTTGCCGTGATTGCCGTGACCTGAGGGGGCAGGCGACGGACGCGAAGGGGCTGACATCGCGGCGCAATCGTGACAGTTTCAGGCGGGCGGCGAATGCCGTTGTTTATCCAGGCCACGTTTGCTGGCAGAATGTTCGACCCATGAAGACAAGACAGCTGGCCGCAGGCGGCTTGAATCTGCACAGGCGCGTCCTGAACCGGCTGAAACGCGTTGTTTCAAGCCCCGGATCGGGCCGTTCACTGAACGGTCTGGACGGCAGCATCGAAACGTTTGACGATACCCGCCTGACGGGCTGGGCAACTCGGTCCGGGCCACCATTACACATGTCGCTGCTGGTCGACGGCGTTGAAGAAGTTGATTTCATCGCAAACGCCCCGCGTCCCGATGTGAAGGCCGCCGGCCGGGGTCCATTGGAATGCGGTTTCGACATCGCAATGCCGCGCTATCTGAAGAACGGTCGCGGTTACCGGCTTGAAGTCAAGGTGAAGGGCAGCAACCAGCAACTGAATGGCAATCTGTTGCAGATTCACGGATCGGCCGATGCGAACAGTGTCGGCGACCGGTCTGCATTCTTCGAGGGCGTGGCGTTTTTCGATCCCGATCAGCAGACGATCGGTGGATGGGCCATGGGGGTCACCCGAGTTTCGCTGCGAATTAATGCAGGAAACGAGGTCACTATCCCGCTTGATCGTGAAGTGCCGGGCTTTGGCGGCGGGATACTTGCCGGGTTTTCCTATCCTGTGCCCGATGCGTTCCGGGACGGCAAGTCCCATCAGGCACGCGTCACGTTTGGTGACACGTCCGTGGAACTGGACTGCTCTCCGGTCAGTTTTTCGTGCCAGCCCAAGCCTTTGTCTGTCGAATTGACGGGTCAGAGCGAACACAGCGCACATTTCCGCGTGTTCCCATGCGCTGACAGCGCGCGGGATATTGCGCTTACGGCACGCGCGGGCGACCAAAAGGTTGAACTGCACCCCACGCAAACGGGATTTGACGTTGATCTGCCCCAGGACGGCGCGGATCTGACAATCGAAAGCCCGGACGGCACGCGTATCGCACGCTTCAGAATGCAGGCTGGCATTCTGCATCCCCCGTCGCCCCTGCGCGTGAACGAAGACAGACTGACCTCTCCCGAGGCGTTGCAGCTTGCGCGCGCGGCCTTTGATGCGTTCTGCGAACAGCCGGATACGCGTTTCGATCCGGATTGGTATCGCAAGGCCGACCCGCAGGCCGCCGGAATCACAGACTTTGACGATCTCGTCGCGCTATATCGCGACAGTGGTGCGCGTCGCGGCATTTCGCCTAATGCCCGGTTCAACGAAGCCGCAATGCGCGAGGCGGCGCCCATGCTGACCGAACTGGTCCATCAAGGCAGCCTGCCGTGCCTTTTCGCGGTGGAGCTGGCTTTGGGTGAAAACGTCCTGACAGGCTTTGACCATCTTCCGCCCCGGCTTCAGGCAGCATTGGCAATTGATCCACTGTCGGCCCCTGAATTGCCCCCCAACAACCATCTGCCGGCGCGCCGCGCGCCCGTTCCTGCGTTGGAGCGTTCGCAGTCTGATTGCATTTATTCGGCATGGGTCGCCCGGCTGAAGGCAGGACCGGACGAACTGGCCGAGATTGCAGTTGACGACCGCAACCTGACAGGCGAAATCGCGTCAGGCACATTGCTGCGAGAGCCGCTGGTGTCGATCATCATGCCAAGCTGGAACCGCGGATTTACCATCGGCGAAGCGATACAGAGCGTCCTTGAGCAAAGTTATCCCAACTGGCAACTGATTGTCTGCGACGATGCCTCGACCGACTACACGGCCGAGGTTGTCCGCGGCTTCGACGATCCGCGCATCCGCTATCATCGGTTCCTGAAATCGAACGGTGCGGGGGCGCGCAACAAGGGGCTTCGTCACGCGCGTGGCGAATTCATCGCCTATCTGGACAGCGACAACCTGTGGCATCCAGGCTTTCTTGACCTGATGATCCGCAAATTGCTTGGCGATCCTGGCAGTCAGGTCGCTTACAGCGGGTTCATCGATACGGAAACAGTTGGCGCTTCGGTCAACCTTGCCAGTATCTCGCGGCGCAGTTTCCGGCCGATCCTGCTGGCCGAACGTAACTTCATCGACCTGAACAGCCTGGTGCATCATCGCAGACTGTATGACTGGATGGGTGGCTTTGATGGGCGCCTGCCACGGCTGCAGGACTGGGACCTCGTGCTGCGATATACGTCGGTTTTTCGGCCCGTTTTCGTTAATCGGCTGGGCGTCTTCTATCGCCGCAACATTGCCTGGGGTCAGCTGACGCATGTCCAGGCACAGTCGAATGCGCGGTCGATTGTCCTGGCCAAGACCCGCGACCGGCTGTCGGGCCACCACGTCGAACTGCATCCCGTCAATCTCAGCGCTCCGCCCGTGACAGTGCTGCCGCTTCCTGACGAGAAGGGAGAGTTCCGCCCGCAGGACGTGCTTTTGGCCGGGGCGCTTGCCGAGGCGGCATCCGCTGTTACCCCCACCGACCTGTTCCTGCCACGTGACTGGCCGCATGTTCCGGCTTCCACAGACCGGCTGACCGTGCGTCGTGTCGACGCCGCGCAGCTTCGCGCCCCTGCCGCCGAACTTGCTGATATGGTATCGGCCCGGCCCGTCCTTTGTGTCGGCCCCGCCACCACAGCGGAAGCGGACGGCTTTGCCGGTCTGCGCTATATCCTTCAGTCGGGCGTGGACGGCGGACAGTTCCGCAGCCTTGACGACGAAAGCATTGTCTTTTCGACAGGGCCGGTGCCACTGAACTTGCCGGACATCGTCCCCGCGCGGCACCGGATCCTGCTTTTGACCGGCGACGACAGCGATCCGCAGAAAATCGTGAACGCGGCCCTCAAGCGCGGGATCGAGGTGGTCTTGCCGCCGATTGGCAAAAGCGGTTGGCAGTTCTTCGGCAGTCGTCGTGATGAAGACCGCCCGGACGGGTTCGATGGCACGCAGGACATCGCTGGAATATCGTTGATCGTTTCCATTGCCGCGCCGGATCGGCTTTCGCCATTGTCACGCGGCATCCTTTCCGCCTGTCAGGCGCAGGGCGTGCCGCTGCTGACCGTGGGCGACGTGGACCCTGCGTCAGACGGCATTGCCGAACAATGGATCGAGGCTGGGGCGGCCCGCAGGATCTTAGATACGGCCCCCGATATGATCGCAGAAGAGGCCCTGCAGATGCTGCAAGGCATCGCAAAAGGAACTGTCAGGATGGCTGAGCAGGCGCGGCACTGCCATGCGATCACGGATCATCCGGCGCTTTTCCGCCAGCGTTTGCTGCACCTGTGCCTGCGCGCGGCGTCGGATCGATTGGCAACCGAGTTGGTTCAAGACGATGACGATGCAGGAAGGTGACGCCGTCCCGCTGTTGATCGACGGCATCCTGATCGCGTCCCGGCAACCTGCAGCGCGAACGGTCGACGGCACCGCCGTGGACTGTATTCCAGCGGCGACAGAAGGGCGCTTTCGCATCGATGGTCCACCCGACCGCCTGAGTATTACAGCGCCCAACGGCCGGTCGTTTCACATGCGCCGGGGGGGCTGGTCTGGAACGGTCACGTCGAAACTTGGCGGGGTGATCCTGGGAAGCGCGCGGGATGACACAGAACCGCAGCGCGACCAGACGGTAATCGCCGTTGCCCATGATCGCGTCGTTGCCCATGCCATCGCCAGGGCAGCAGAAGATGGCCGCTTCGTGCTGGTCCTGCCACCAGAGATCACCGGATCACGGAAAAAAGCCGGGCTGACGCTGGGGATCGCCGGTTCCGATCACGTTCTGGACGGCGGCCGCATGACCTTTTCGCCCGCAGATGCGTTTGCCGGGCTGGCATGGCCCCGTGACCGTGCGCTTGACCTGACGATCCGGATCAAGATCTCGGCGCCCGAGTTCAGGGAAGCGCAGCAATGGGGCGATTATCACTACGCGACGTCCCTTGCAGCCGCCATGGAACGGCTGGGGGTCCATGCAATCGTCGACACTGCCGACAAATGGTACAGCCAGCCCGCGCAGGAAGATGTCGTTCTGGTTCTGCGCGGCAGACACGCAGTCAGACTGGACCCAGGCAATATCAATCTGATGTGGATGATCTCTCATCCCGAGCGTGTAAGGCCCGATGAATACGCGGGATACGACCATATCTATGTCGCATCGGAGATCTTCCGGGGGCGCCTTGCGGATGAGGGCGTCGTGAATTTGTCGTGCCTTCACCAGGCGACTGATGTTACACTGTTTCAATGCCACACAACCCAGAGCAGCCGCCTACCGCGCGGGGTGTTTGTCGGCAATTCGCGCCGCGAATACCGGACCATGGTGAAATGGGGGCTGGTCTCTGGCCTGCCGTTCGATCTGTATGGCGGCGGTTGGGAGGGTATCGTCCCGCCGCAGGTGTTCCGGGGAACCTATATCCACAACGCGGATCTGCCCGAACTTTACCGCAGCTATGCACTGCTGTTCAACGACCATTGGCAGACGATGCGGGAATCCGGCTTTCTCTCGAACCGGCTTTTCGACGCCTCGGCGGTCGCGACACCGATATTGACCGACGAGGTGGCGGGCCTGACGCAGGTTTTTGGCGACAGCATTGCCGTCGCAAAGGATGTGACCCATTTTCGTGCGCAAGTCGCGGACTGCCTTGCGCATCAGGACCGCTGGCAGGACAACGCGCGAAGGGCGCAGGATATTGTGCGCAATGCCCATACGATGGATCATCGTGCGTCGGAAATACTGCAGATGGTGCGCTGCATCATGGCAAGGCGCCGCCTTTGACGGGCAAGGTCCAGATCCATACGCGAATTGCAGCCGGGCACCCTGCGCAACCTTGCCGTGATAACGATTTTGGCCTAGATGCTGATAACTGGCTAATACGCGGGGTAACATGCCGACAGACAAGCAAAAAGTGGATGTGTCACTGACCAAATCGGCGCTTACGCTGGCCGAAGGTTTGTCTGCCGCAGTCTCGGATCAGAACGCGGCGTTTCTGATGCGCGCCAACTACCGGGCCAAATCGGCATGGACCGAACATCTGCCCTTCGCCTTCTGGGTCATCCAGGCATTGCGCCCGCGATCACTGGTCGAACTCGGCTCGCATCTGGGCACATCTTATTTCGGCTTCTGTCAGGCGGTTTCAAGATTTGGCACCGACACTGCCTGTTACGCCGTCGACACCTGGCAGGGCGACGAGCACGCTGGATTTTACGGCAATGAGGTCTTCGATACCGTAACCGCGTACAACACTGCCAACTTCAGCGGCTTTTCGACGCTTATTCGCAGCACCTTTGACGAGGCGCTTTCCTATTTCACCGATGGAAGTGTCGACCTGCTTCATATTGATGGCTGCCACAGCTACGACGCTGTCCGCGCGGATTTCGAATCCTGGCTGCCGAAGCTGTCGGATCGCGGGCTGGTGCTGTTGCATGATACGAACGTACGCGAACGGGATTTCGGCGTCTTTCGCTTGCTGGAAGAGATTCGAAAAGACTATCCGGTCTTCGAGTTCCGGCACGGGCATGGTTTGGGCGTGGTTGGCGTCGGCAGCGATCTGCCAGACGAAATTCGCGACCTGCTGGCAGCGGACAAGATAGCCGATCGTTCGCGCGACATTCGCAAGATATTCTCGCGACTTGGCGAGGACTGCCAGACGCGCACCGCACTGGACTTGAAAACTGCCGAGGCCGCGCGGCTGGAGGGCGTCATCACGAAAGAGCGCGAGCGGATCAAGGTGCTGGAGGATCGCCTGACTGCGCAGCAAGACGCCAATGCTGCATTGAAGGCCGCCCAGGTCGAGCGGAATGCCGAACGTGATGCCGACAACAAGGCGGCCCGTATGGTCCTCGAGGAGAACCACGGGAAAATTAAGTCATCCCTGATGAGAGAGCATGGCACCGCCCAGTCCGCGCTCAAGGCAGAGCACGAGCGGGCACTCGCGGCGCTTAAGGTGCAGCACGAGGCTGACGTCGCCCGGCTGAAACAGGAAACGGAACGTTTGATCGGCGAAAACCGCTCTATGGGCGAAAAGGCCGATGAAATGGCACTGCTCATCAAACGGCACGAGGCTGAAATCGCCACGCGCGATGCAGATGAACAGTCCAGGCAGGACGAAACAGGCCGACTTCAGACAGAGCTTGCAACCCTGACCCGCCGCCTGCTGGAACTGCAGACAACACATGACAATCATGCTGAAGAGGCGTCACGCAGCGGCAGCGATCTTGCGGCGCGAAACGCGGCTGTCACCAGCAATTCGCGCCAGACAGAATCCGACCTGAAGCAGCGGATCGAGATCACAATCCAGAATGCTGCCGAGTTGATCCGCGTCTTTGCGCCCGACCACCCGTCGCGTACCAGCGTTTTGCTGTCGCCCGGCGTTCGAGCACTGATCAAGAAGGTCGAGGCCGAAGGAATTGTCGATACGGACTGGTACCTGCAACGCAATCCCGACGTGAAGGAAGCCGATATGGCACCGGCCCGGCATTATGTTCTATACGGGGCAGCAGAAAAACGCATGCCGCGCGACATGAGCAAGCCGTTCCGAAAATAGGCGTTCCAGCTCCGAGCTCTTCGACCGGCTTATTCGATTGTTACAAATCCGACCAGAATGAGGTCATTTCTTGCCCGATTACGTCAACCCGTTCTTCTACAGCCCGTCACCTGGGCTTTTCCCGCCGGAATCCGATAGGCTGAGCGTTCATCAAAAGATGCTGAAAGTCGGCCTGAATACCGGCAACATGATGTTTGCCTCTGCGCTGCATCGTGTGCTTGGTTCGGAAGCCGGATCGGCCTGGGCGCCGCGCGTCGAGGATTTCGATGCCGAGAAAGTCGGGGCCGATCATGATTGCGTCGTCATAGCCGCAGCCAACTGGCTGCAGCCGCGATCTGATTTCGGCGCGCTTGCGGAAAAGCTGGAAAAGACAGGTTTGCCCTGCTTCCTGATCGGTCTGGGCGCGCAGGCGGGAAGCTTCTCGGCCCGACCTGAACTGCCGGAAGGCACCAGGCGCATGCTTGATGTCGTGTCGCACCGTTCCAACAAGATTGCTGTTCGGGGGCCCTTCACCGCCGAGGTGCTGAAAACGGTCGGTATCGAGAATGTCGAAGTCACAGGCTGCCCGTCACTGCTGGTCGCATCGGACAATCATATCGAAAAGCCCGCACAGACCCCGCAGCGGATCGGTATCGCCGGGTCGCGCGGCGCGCCGAACGACAAACTGCTGGTCGCAAAGCAGATCACGCACACGCTGTCGCGCAAGCTATCGCAGTTGATGCTGGACCAACCGCTGGACTTCATCGCCCAGGCAGAAATTCCGGACATCAATATCTTGATGTCTCAGGGACGCTACGATGACGTTCGGCCGGACTGGATCGAGTTTCTTGAAAAATACTACGGTGCGGGGATCGACCGGATTTCCAGCGCCATCACGGAAAAAATGAATGTCTTCTTCAATATTCCCGACTGGCTGGACTATCTGAAGGACATGGATTTCATTGTCAGCACACGGCTTCACGGGACAATTGCGGCGCTGATCGCTGGCACGCCGACGCTGTTGATCGTGCATGACAGCCGCACCCGCGAGATGTTCGAGATCATGGGCATACCGTCAGTCCCGGCCGAAGATATCGACCCGGATGCAATTGATTTCAAGGCACTTTACGACAGCGTGGACACGAACAAGTTCACCGTCGGATTGCCCGCATATCGTGCGCGCTACATTCGCTTCTTCGAAGAAAATGGCCTGCGCCACAACCTGTAGACCCGGATAAAAGATCGCGGCCCGGCAGGACCGCGATAACAGCCGGCGGCCGTCATATGCGACAGCCGCCGGCTTTTGCGTTCAGCCCGCCCGCGAAATTTCCTGCAGGGGACGCCAGTCACTTCTCAGCAACCGGCTGCAACGATCGCTTCTTGTCAGCGTCAAGGCAGGATCATTGGCCGGTGCATCCGCCACTTGATCCTGGGTCGCCGGCCAGATCAAAAGCCCGCCCGGCGCAAGACGATTGGCCATCTGCGCGACCTCTTGCGGATCAAGCTCGCGCGGGCTGGCAATCAGGGTGAATGGTGCCCCGGATTCGTCTGTCGTGACGTTATACATCGGCTTTTGCAGCGCCTTTTCCAGCGCCTGATCGCCGCCGACGACAAGGGCTTTGCCGTTTCTGAAGCCGCGCCAGTCATGTGCAAGGCGCTGATACATCTTGCGCGCGACCCCATCGCTTCCACAGGCAGCACAGCGGCCGGTCGGATCGATCTGGTTCCACGCGTCACAGATATTGCAATGCGAGGCGTCACGCTGCGCCATCCTCTCGGACAGTTCTGCCGCGCTATCGCGGGTCAGAGGATGGGCGATGGTCGTTTTTTCATCCAGGACGGCAGACAGCATGGGCCGTGTCTTCACGGTCAGCGCGGCAATGGCATCAAGCGCCACAAGGTTCCGGTCCGTGCTTTCCAGGAAATAACTGAACTCCACATCCGTGTTCCCTTGCGGAAGCTCGTAGGAAAAGCCGGCATCCGCGGTGACCGCATCGCGGTTCAGCACGAAAAGACCACCCTGAACGTGCCGGAAGGGCTGACGGGGATGGGTGGCGGCGAATTCCTGATTTCGGAACTTGTCGAAAGCCGGATGTGCGGCAAGTTCCTCTCCAAGTGTAAACTTCGGCATATGGCAGAAGTAACCGCCCATATCCGCCGAAGGGTCTTCGCGCATGGATTTTATCAGGGGCCGTTCCCAGCCGTGGCGCTGTACAAACCCCTCTTTCGAGCAGACATAAATCGCATAGACAGAGTCACTGGCCGCAAGCGCAATATTCGTCGCACCACCGACGAACCTGTTCTTCTGCAACTCAAACAGGCGCATGTTCGGCATCTCGGCCGCCTGCTCACGCAGCATCGTCAGGAATTCGTCGTCCGAACCGTTATCAATGACGGACAAAGTGTAAGGCGTCGTCGTATGTTCGCGGATACGGCGGATGATTTCGCGCGTGTGCTCGATATCGCGATATTCTGGCGTGTCATAGGTTACCAGCATAATCTCGATCCGGGCGTCCAGCCAGGTATCCAGATAGGTCCGCATGGTCAGCGGCGTGCCGATCCGTTCGCGCAGGAAGTCGCGCGCACGATCCTGCATCGTGGCAAGGCGCGGGCCGGACATTCGGGCCAGTCTTTGAATGCCGTCCGCCAGCGAGGCCGCATCCCCCTGATCCGTCACGATTGCCGTGATCTCGTCATCCAGAAAATCGGGCACCGATGAGACATCGCTGGTGACAACCGGAAGGCCAAGCGCCATCGCTTCAAGGATGACCGTCGGGAACCCCTCGGTATCTCCATTGGCGGCGACCACACTGGGAACGACAAGGAAATCCGCTTTGCGCATCGCGTCGATGACAGGTTCCCGCCCGTCGAGCGGGCCGTGAAACGCGACGTTCTGCAGCCCCAACCGATCGGCCTGTTCGCGCACAGCATCCTCGTCGCGACCATAGCCGTAGACATCGAACTGAACCTGATCCGGTCCAAGCTGGGCGGCAGCGTCCAGCAGAACGGGCAGGCCCTTCTTCTCGACGAAGCGGCCGATGAACATGCCTTTCAGGGGGCCGTCACGCCTGACCTGCATGACCGGCGCATCCAGCCCGAACTCTTCCAGATCCACGGCCTGGAAATTATAGGCGATCTTAGCGGTCGGGACGCCCAAGGGCTCCAGGAAGCGGCGGTGGTAATCCCCGTGCACGAACAGGCGCTGGCACAGCGGGTCAGCAACGACTTCCGCCACACGGTTCCGCTTCACATTGTTTTCGTGGAAAATATCGACGGCATGGGCAAAGAAGGTGAACGGAATGCCGGTCTGCTGCGCTGCCGGCCATGCCAGATTGGTGGTGCAGGGATAGGCGAAATGCGCATGTATCTGGTTGCGGTCATGCGCTTGCAACAGATCTGCAAGCTGTGCCGCATCTTCGACCTGGTGGGCGTCGATGTCGAAATCCAGTTCAGCAGCACGGTCCGGTGCAATCTTGTAATAGACGCGGACATCGTGGCCGTTCCGGACCAGCCAGCGAATCTCCTCCAGCACGAATGTCTGGCTGAGCGCCGGCCAATCCCACAGGACATATGCAAGGCGCAGGGGCTCCAGACCACGGCGCATCCTTTCTGGCCGGATCTTGGTCAGCAGCGCGCTCTTGTTCGTGTGCAGGGGAACGGTGCGGGTGATATTGCCCAATTCGCTTTTGTCGAGAAAGTAATCGACCCCGAGCAGCGGCAGGTAGACCGGTTCGTAAAGGTGGGTGTAGCGTGCGATCAGGTCCCAATCGACAAGCCGCGACAGCGACGTGTCGAACCCGCCATATTGGTCGTAAAGCGCGCGGCGATGCATGAAGACGTTCAGGTCGATGAAGCTGTTGCCGATCAGGCGCTGCCGGTCCCAGGGCCGTCCGCGCTTGTCGAAAACGCCGCTTTCCGTGTCATTCATCGACAGGCCGCAATACGCCGTCGAAACGGTATCGCATTCCGCAAATGCCGCCGCCATGAACAGCAGATAATCATCGTGCCAGCGATTATCGCTGTCCAGATAGGCGATCAGATCGCCCGTTGCGGCAGCAAGCCCGTGATTTCGGGCCGCACTGACGCCGCCGTGATCCGCTTCGATGATCCGCAGCACACCGTCGGCGATCTGACTTGCGAAATCGCTGCGTACGACTTCCAGCGTGCGGTCTTCCGACCCGTCATCGACAAGAATGACCTCTGCAGGTGGCAGGCTCTGGTTGAACGCACTGGACAGCGCGCGTGAAACAACGCTTTCGCGGTTCCAACTCGGCATGATGACCGAGATGCGTGGCGCCGTATCTCCGATCGCCATACGCGCAAGGCGGGCCTGCTCGGCCGTGATAGGCTCCGGGTCGGACTTGCCGCTTGCCAGAACGCTGTCCAGGAACGGCCCATGGCGCAGCTGTGAAATCCAGGGCATCCTGCCGACGCTTGCTCCGTTGCTGCGCTTATCCGCGGCGTCGCCATCGCCGGCAGGCTTTCGACCTTCGGACATGCCGAAGCGCAGATAATGCAGAAGCGGGTTCATCCCGGCCCTGAGGACGTCGGGATTGTCCTGCAGATAGAACTCGGTCGAGAACTTGGGCGACGGGTCCCGCAACAGGATTGCACCGACGAAAAGATAATGCAGTTCGGGGTCCAGACCCGACATGCCGACATCAAGGTATTTCTGCGAATACCAAGTAGAATCAAACAGTTCCGACCGCTTCAGCAGGGCGAGATCGCTTTCCCTTGGCCGTTTCAAGGGAAAATTTTCTGTCAGTGAGATATCCACGGAAATATCTTTCATTTCATCAGGGTGCCGAGCTGACACTGGTTTGCGGGTACCACAACTTGTCCATCATCACATCAGTGTTCAGGGTCTGCCGCCGTAGCCTTGCCGCGCCTCGCGCATTCGGACACTACGTGCATCGCATGACGGAAACTTACCGGTCACCTTCTGTCGCAGGGGGACTTTGATGACAAGACCCTTCACAACCTTGTGGTGTTCTACGTCGGGTTAAGCACGCGGCGATGCCAAATTTTCTTGCAGCTGCCAGGAAATGATACCAGCCCCGCAATCCTGCGGGACGTCTGATCATGAAGATCGGACAATACCAGCCTGCGACGCTGATGGTCGCCGGTGCTGTGGGATTATGGGGCAGGTCGCACTCGCTAACTTGCCGAACCCGTGTTCAGCGATTTCACGACAGCCAGGGCGAAGTCATCGGTCGCCAGCGTCCCGCCAAGGTCGCGGGTCCGGGTCTGTGGATTGGCGATGGTCCGTTCCAGCGCATCCAACAGGGCAAGCTGCGCCTTTTGCAGATCTTCGCGATTGCGCTGTGTGCCCAGCCACCCCAGCAGCATCGCGGCCGATCCGATCAGCGAAGACGGGTTTGCTATGCCCTTGCCGGCAATATCGGGGGCAGAGCCGTGCTGAGCCTGCGCCATCGCAATATCGCTGCCGGCATTCAGCGATGCCGCCAGCCCCAGACTGCCCGACAGTTCAGACGCAAGGTCCGACAGGATGTCACCAAACATGTTTGTCGTCACGAGGACGTCAAATGCCTCTGGTCGCCTGACCAGATGCGCACAAGCGGCATCGACCAGAAGCTCGTCATAAGCGATGTCGGGATTCTGGCCCGCAACCTCGCGGCAGCATTCCAGGAACAGGCCGTCCGTCACGCGCAGGACGTTCTGCTTGTGGATAGCGGTTACCTTTTTGCTGCGCGACCTCGCGCCCTCGAACGCGGCATGTGCGATCCGCATCGACGCCTGTCGCGTGATGCGGCGCGTGGCGATGGTGACGTCCTCGGTCACGTGCAGCTCGCCCGTGCCGGCAAACATGCACCTGTCCGAATAAAAGCCTTCGGTATTTTCGCGGTAGATGACCAGATCGAAATCCGCGCCGGTCGCGGACGGCAGGCCGTGGCGCGTTTTCGCAGGCCGGATATTCGCGAAAAGATCAAGACGTTTGCGCAATTCGCCTGACGGATTCAGCCCGCCCTTGTCCCGCGCTGGATAGTCCAGATGGGAAACCGGCCCAAGGATCAGACCGTCCGCGGCACGCGCAGCCTCATACGCGCTGTCGGGAAAGGTCATGCCATGTTTGTCAAGCGCGCCGAAACCGACCGCGATCTCGCGGAATGTAAAGCCGATACCGAAAATTCGGTCCAGACCTTCCAGAACAGCACGCGTTGCGGATGTGATTTCCGGGCCGATGCCGTCACCGGGCAGAAGTGCGATTTCCATGCTCAGCGGTCCTTTCCAGACATTCGTTGGCAAATTGCGCGATATTGGGTCATTGCATTCCCCCTTGCATCCGTTCCATTCCTTGACGTGATCTGGCGGCGGGATTGCCGTCTTGAAAACAGGCGAGATCGCCATGCGCGTCGACTATCTTGGGCTTGAGGCTTTCGTTGCCATTGCCGATTACGGGTCGTTCCTGCGGGCCGCACAAGCACTGAACCTTTCGCAAGCGGCGCTCAGTCACCGGCTGCGAAAGGTCGAGGATGATCTTGGCACCGCCTTGCTGACCCGAACCAGTCGCGAAGTCTCGCTGACGGCGGTTGGTCAGGGGCTTTTGCCGGAAGCCCGGCGCCTGCTGACTGCAATTCAGGACACATACGAATCCGTCCGCGCAGGTGCGCAGCGCCAGGTGAAGCGGTTTTCCTTCGCCTGTACGCCGACGATCGCCCATTCCGTGCTTCCCGCCGTATTGGCTGACTTCGCGCGCGAAAAGCCGGGCGTCGGCTTCGAAATGCTGGAAATCCCCGTCGTTCGCATTCCCGAAGTCGTGCGGCGCGGGGCGGCGGAATTCGGTCTGACGGTGATGTCGGCCGAATTGCCCGACCTGCGGATGCGACCGATCGTGGACGAGGATTACATGCTGTTCGTCCATCGCGACAATCCCATTGCGTCGCAGGAAAGCGTCACGCTGGACGATATCCTTGGCACGCCCCTTGCCCGCATCTCGTCGCAGTCGAAAAACCGGCAGCTTCTCGATGTGGCCTTCGGCGAGGCGCGTGACAAGATGATCTGGCAGTACGAGGTGCAAAGCGCATCCTTCGCGCTTCGGATCGTGTCCAGCGGGGCGGCCATGACGATCCTGCCGGCATCTGCGGTGCTGATGGCGCCGGATTCCATCGTGGCGCTGCCGTTTTCCGGCATTCAGCTGAACCGGACCATCGGGGTTGTGTCGCGCCGTGGGATACCACTGTCCGACGTCGCAACCGCAATGCTGTCGCGGATCGAGACGCAGTTGCTGCAAGGTGCGCTTCGACGGCATGGTCATGATCACTTCAGCCCCGCTGATGGTCCAAGACCTCGGGGTTGATCATGTCCGAGGGGGCGCCTGCGGCATAATTGTTCACGACCTGGAAGATATCCGCGAACTGCCGGTCAAGTTCTTCGGCGGTGATGAAGCCGATATGCGGTGTCGGGATGACTTTCGGGTGCGAAAGTAACGGATCACGGGGGTTGGTGACCGGCTCGCCTGGAAAGACATCCAGCGCAGCGCGCCCGATACGACCGGCATCAAGCGCCGCAATCACAGCCCCCGGCGCGATAAGCCCGGCACGCGAGGTATTGACCAGAACCGAGTCGGGCTTCATCGCCAGCAGGTCGGATTCGGTGATTTCACCGCGCGTGTCCGGCGTCAGACGTTTATGGATGCTGACGACATCGGAATGGGCAAAGAAGTCCTCGCGGCTTGCTGCAACGGGTTGGCCGTCAGAAATCGCCCGTTCGCGGCCCGTTTCGGATGCCCAGTACCGCACCTCCATCCCCAGGCCGCGGGCGAAAGTCGCGACGGTCCTGGCGATGCCGCCATAGCCGTAAAGCCCCAGCCGCTTGCCTGCGACGTTGCGGCCAAGCGGGGCCGCGCCCTGCCACGCACCCGCCCGCGCCGAAGCGATCTGCTCGGGCAGATAGCGAAGCGCGGACATGATCAAGGCGATCGTCAGCTCTGCGGTCGAAGTTGACGGGCCGTCCTTCGTCATTCTGGAACAGAACAGAATGCCGGCCTTTGTCAGTGCCTGCGTATCGACATGGCTGTGCTGGCCCCGCATCGCGATCATGCGCACGCCTTTCAACTGGCCGGCAAGCTCGGCACCGACGGTGGTGCGATCCCTGAACAGAACGACGACATCGGCATCCGCCAATCTTTCAGCCAGCAAGGACGGGTCAGGCGCAGGATCAGTCCAGATGGTGACCTCATGCTGGTTCAGCAGCTTCATGCAGGGCAGGTCCCGCAGCATGTCGTACCAATCGTCCAGGATGTGGACCTTCACAGCAGGCCTCCGATATCAATTGGCTTCTCGATTCCGATGTGCCCGCCCGGATGCGCGCGGCGCACCACCGGCGATGCGACGCGGTCTGATACGGGAAAATCCCACACGGCTGCACCGCCCGTCTTGGCGAAATCGGCAACCAGTTCCGGCAGACGACTGATATCGGTGACCCGCGTCCCGCCCAGACCAAAGCCCCTTGCCATTGCGGCCAGATCGACACGTCCGAATACCGCGCCCGCATCGGACAGTCCTTCGTCGCGCAGCTTGTGAATTTCTGACCCATAAGCGCCATCATTCAGCACGCAGATCAAGACATTCATGCCGTGGCGACGGATCGTTTCCAGTTCCTGGATATGCATCAGCAGCGAACCGTCGCCGTCGAACATCACCACCGTATCGCCCGGACGGGCTTGCGCGACACCCATCGCGTAAGAAATCCCGTTCCCGATGGCACCAAATTCACGGATCGTCAGGAAATGGCTTTGCGGCCGGTTCATATGCGCAAAGTAGAAGGAACAATGCCCCGAGGAGTTGACCATCTGCCAATCCCTCGGCAAGGCCGCGTCAAGCGCGCTGACGACATCGCGCGGATCGTGCAGACCCTGCTCTGGCGGGAATTCGGCAGTGTCGGACACGGCGCTGGCAATCGCCGCTTTCAGTCGGTCGTTTCGCCAACCGGGTTGCGCTGCGACGGCTTGCGTCAGTGCCTCGGCGCCAAGGCGCGCATCGGCGCGCAGCTGTGCATCGGCAGACACCATTCCCTGACTGAGGGCGCGCGGATTGGTGTCGATCTGTATCAGCTCGGCATTCGGGAACAGTTTGCCCTTGTCCAGATTATGCTGCGTAAGACTGCAGCCGATGGCGACGACCAGATCGGCCTGTTCGAACAGCGCGCGCGCCAGTGTCGACGAAAAGCCGCCAGCGATGCCAACGCTGAACGCGTCGCCATGAAACAACCCTCGGGCCGGAAGCGTCGTTGCCAGAACCGCGCCCAGTCTTTCGGCAAGTGCCCGTGCTGCCGGCCCGGCGCCTGCGGCAACCGCGCCAAGCCCACCCATGACGACGATCCGCCGCGCCGCGTCGATCCGGGCCGCAAGCTGTTTCACCGCCGCATCATCAGGTGTGATCGCCGCGAGGCAGGGCAGGATATCGGCATAAGGGCTGGGGTGCGCCAGCGGTTCGTCCAGCAGTTTCGCCTGAAGATCGAAAGGGACGCCAAGCACGACCGGGCGGCGATCCTCGACCGCCTGCACGAAGGCATTGCGGATCTGCGCGGTCATGCGCGGGATATGGTGCAGGCGATGATAGGCTGCGCCGGTGGCGGTAATGAAAGGCGCCTGATCTATGTCCTGATTATACCAGGCAGCGCCCAGTGGTGCCTCGCCCGCGAAAACCACCAGGGGAACGCCGGCGCGAACCGCAGCAGGCAGAGCCGTTAACACCTGCGTCAATCCCGGCCCGCAGGTCACGGTCGCCACACCAACCCGCCCCGTCTTGCGTGCATAGGCGGTGGCGGCGGCCACGGCACAATGTTCGTGTCGAACATAGACCATTTTGACACCGCGATCCGCCAGCGCGGTCGCCCAGTTCATATTGGCGTCGCCCAGAAGCGCAAAGCAGTCGGCGACGCCCTGCTGCACGAAGCTGTCGGCAAGCGATTCATAGACATGATGGGTCATCAGTAGAACTCTCGATCCGGGCAGGGGTGTGGTGGCCTGCCGTCGTTTGCAATCAGCCGTTCTGGCGCGGATCAGGCGCTGCCGGCCCAGACAGAGGCGGGGATCATGACCTCTCCACGCGCCAGAAGCCTAGCTGTGCGCACAACCCCGGCCGACCGAATGTTGATGCCGTCACCTTCGGTCGCAAAATCCACGACGACCTCGAATATGCCGCTTGGATGTTCGATCCCGACCGTCACGGGCGAGGATTGGTCCCGCAAGCCGCCGGTCAGCCCCTCGGCAACAGTGCCCGGCAGGATTGCACAGGCGGCGATGGCTTGCGCCCCGGTCACGGCCATGGAGGGATGGCAGGACCATGGCATGAAATATCGCGTGCTGATCGAGCCGCCATTGCGCGGTTTCGCAAGCAGCGTGATCTTGGGCGTGACCGACTTGGAAACATCGCCCAGTCCCATCAGTTTGCCTGCCTTCAGGCGGATCGGCTCGACCTTGTCGTAGAAGGCACGGTTATCGTCCAGATCCTTCTGAGTTTCGTATCCGGTCAGTCCGAAATCTTCGGCCCGTGCCAGCATGACAGGCATTGCCACGTCGATGCAGGTCACCTCGACCCCGTCGATCACATCGCGCAGATTTCCCGTCGGCAGCATGGCACCCGTGACCGAGCCGACCGTTTCCATGAAGCCAAGTCGGATCGGCGCGGCAGTGCCCGGAACGCCGGCGATCGAAAACTCGCCATCATAGGACACTTTTCCGCCCGGCGTATGCACGACCGCTTCAACCACGGCCCCGGTATTGACGGCGTGAATCTTTACCGTGGTCTCGCCGTCCTGTGCCTTGATCAGTCCCATTTCGATGGCAGCAGGACCGACACCGACAAGAATATTGCCACAGGTCGGGCGGTAATCGACTTCGCGCTTTTCGACCGCGACCTGGGCAAAGAAATAATCGACGTCGCAGTCGTCACGGGTCGAAGGCGAAAGCATGGCAACCTTGGTGGTCACGGCGTTTCCGCCCCCGATCCCGTCGATATTCAGCGGATGGCCAGCCCCCACCGCCGCCATCAAAACCTCGGACAGCGTGGCCTCATCCTCGGGCAGGTGTTCCCGCCGGAAATAAGGCCCGCGAGAGGTTCCGCCGCGGATGAAGTGATAGGGAATGGCTGTTTGTGTCATGAAGGGGTCCTCAGGTCAGTGGCCAGGGAAGTTCGTAAAGCGTCTGCAGATAGCCGGGCGGAAGATCACGGCCAAGAACTGCCGCCAGCCCGCAGATGAAGCCAAGACCAATCGCCGTGGCCAACACGGTGCGCCCCCAGTCCAGCCGGCCCCGCACGCGGAAGAAGGCCAGAAGGAAGATCACAAGCGCGATGAACAGCCCAAAGGTGAAGGTCAGGACCACCAGACCCGCAAACCAGGCAAGTGTTGACCACAACCCATGCGGCGCCTGTCCTTCATCGCCGGTTTCAAGGTCGATGAAGACGTCGTCCGTCGCAGGCCGCATCGCCATGCGCAGCGAAAGCAGGATTGCCCCGATCAACGTCGCGATACCGATGGTCAGCGGGAAGATCTTGTCCTGCAGCCGCGATATGCCTGCCGCGTCGATGCAGGAAACCGCGAGATAGACCAGAATGATCCCCATGAAGATGACGGGCGCGTTCTTGGTGCCGGTGGGCGAGTCGATGTTTTCGCGGATGTTCTTCGATGCACGAATTCCGACGACCACAGACACCACGGTCAGTATCAGCAGCCCTATGGTGATCGGGGACATCAGATAATCCCAACCCGCCTCGGTCGACCGGCGGAACCGCGCACCCGCGATCTGGAACGCCTGATTGACGAAGATCTCGGTCTGGTTCGACAGCACGAACCCAATCAGGAAAGCCGGGCGCGAGAAATCGAAACGACGCAGCAGAATGCCGATCAGGCCGATGCCCAGCAAGGTCGCCAGATCCAGCGCCGACTGGCGGGACTGGAATGCAGCGAACGCAATGATCATGAACAGATAAGGCGCAATGATCGTGAACCGGATCGTCGTCATCCTGGCGATGTATTTCGACAGGATGATGCACAGCCCGGCGCCAAGCACGTTGGCAAGCGCCAGCGACCAGACGATCGTGTAGGTGATGTCGAGATTGTTGCGCACCATCTGCGGGCCGGGCGTCATGTTCAACAGCGCCAGACCGCCAAGGAAAATCGCCATGGAGCCGGAACCGGGAATACCGAAGATAAGGGTCGGCACAAGTCCGCCACCCTCCTTGGCGTTGTTCGAGCTTTCGGGCGCAATGATGCCACGGATGTCACCCTGCCCGAATTGCGACTTGTCCTTTGCCGTCTGGACAGCCGAACCATAGGCCAGCCAATCGACGACCGAGCCGCCAAGGCCGGGGATAACGCCGACCAGAACGCCGATCGTGGCGCAGCGGATCGACAGCCATTTGTGCTGCCACCAGTCCTTGACGCCCTGGCCCCAGCCATCACCAAGCGACCCGCCCTCGGCAATCGCACGGTCCTGACGCAGAAGCGATACGATTTCGGGAATCGCGTAGATCCCCAGGCCAACGATGACCAGTTGGAAACCGTCCATCAGATAGGGCATGTCGTAATTCGACATCCGAGGCGTGCCGCCGGCGGGCGCGGTCCCGATGGTGCCGAACATCAACCCAAGCCCGGCCGCCACAACACCCTTCAGCGGCACACGGCCGGCCAGGATTGCGACCATCGACAGGCCAAGGACGGTAATCATCAGCATCTCGGGCAGGCCGAAGGCCAGGATCAGCGGGCGCGCGATCAGAATGAAGAATGTCAGGACAATGGCCCCGAACAGACCGCCAAACAGCGACGAGGCAAAGGCCGCCGACAGCGCGCGTGCTGCATGGCCCTGCTTGGCAAGCGGAAAGCCATCAAGCACAGTCGCCTGGCTGGCGGATGATCCCGGAATACCCAAAAGCACGGAAGAAAATGTGTCCGATGTCGGGATGACCGCGATCAGGCCGATCATCAGCGCAAGGCCGGAAACCGGCTCCATTCCGTACATGAAGGGCAGAAGCAGGGCCAGCCCGGCAATCCCGCCAAGGCCGGGCAACACGCCGATGGACAGACCCAGCAGCACGCCAGCGGTCAGATAGACAAGCTGCATGGGCTGGAAGATGAGTGTGAGCGCCTGTCCGAGCTGGGGCAGAGCCTGTGTGAAAGTTTCCAAATTGGCCTCCGCAGAAATATGTTCGCGAAATGCCCCGTCCGGGCTAAGCCGAACGGGGCAGGGGCTGGCGCCGGAAGGGCGTCATTCCATGCTGATGCCGTAATCCTCCAGCAGCCAGTCAAGGACATATTGCTTGGCTTCGGGCGTGATGGTGGTTGCCTGCGTCGTCGCCTCTATCGCGGCTGCGCCGGTCATCTGCGGATAGACGCCCAGCACTTCCTCGGCGCTTTCGGCGAAGCCATCCGCATTGACGATTTCCTGCAGCGCGGCGGTATAGGCATCGACGACCTCCTGCGGGGCGGACTGCGGCAGGAAGATGGTCTTCTGGTTCGCGAAGCCCGCGACGAAGAACGATTTATAGGCGTCCCAGACGACGCCCTCGGTCGGGCAGTCGGCAGTGGCTTCGCAGACTTCCTTGAAGCTGGGCAGGTCCGGGAAGGTCGGATCGCGGACGATATTGCCTTCCTCGTCAAGCGCGCCCCATGTGAAGATCGGCACCGCCAGCCCGTCGTCGACAAGCGGCTGGACGTTGGCCAGATAGGCCGCAGATGTCTGATAGTCGATATTCGCCTCGCCGCGTTCGAACATCAGCCTTCCGTCGCCGCGCCCATCGACGCCGAAGACCGGATCGACGGTCAGACCCAGCATCTTGAAGGCAAGCAGCGGCACCAGATCCAGCGTTGTCGCGCCCTGGCTGCCGTAAAGATAGACCTCTTCCTTTAGGTCATCCATGTCGCCGTCGAAACGCTCGCCCAGATCAGGCGGCAGGTAGACGACGCCACCCGTGGCCGACGCCAGGATCGGCTTCCATTCCTTGTATTCGTAGCGAACCCGAGGGTCGCCAAGCAGATAGGGAAACTTGGTGGACCCGGAATCGCCAAACAGCGTCAGCCCGTCCCCTTCATCCTGCTGGCCCTGAAACCAGTTCGCCCCTTCGGTCGAGCCTGCGCCCGGGCGATAACGCACGACCATTGTCGGCGCGCCGGGCAAGGCATCGGACAGAAGCGGTGCATAGAAGTTCGCCCATTGCGACGAACCGCCGGATTCCGAAAACGGAATGGTCAACTCTGCGGTCTCGCCCGCGAAATCCTGTGCATGTGCGACAGATCCCACCCCGCACGTCACGGCTGCGACAAGCATGAGCTTGCTGTGTACGTTCATCTTTTCCTCCCTTGATCGACCGTGGCGCTGTGCAGCAACGCCGGTTGGGACCCCTGAACGGGCCAACAAGGGAAGGTTGTCAGCGCAGAGACAATAAATCAAATGCAATTATCTGAACGATTATTTCATAATATTAATAATAGACGCGGATGCTTTCGGATAATTACGCGAACAGAACGCTTGACCGTTTTGTATCCAGCAGTATACAACACGGCAACGACCTGCCCTGACAGGGTCGGTGAAACAGCGCGTCGCCCGCGCATCAGTCGCAGACGGGCCTGCCGCATATTCGCATGACGAAGCGGCGCGGATCGGAGAATTGAATATGCAGCCAGCCACGATCGGCCAGCTTGCCAGACAGAATTGGGACGTGGTGATTGCTGGCGGCGGGAATGCCGCGCTTTGCGCCGCGATGGAAGCGGCAGAGGCCGGTGCGCGCGTCCTGATCCTTGAAGTCGCGCCGAAACCCTATCGCGGCGGCAACTCGCGGCATACGCGCAACTTCCGCTGCATGCATTACGGCCCACTTGGACCCCTGATCGACACCTATGATGAAGAGGAGTTCTGGCAGGACCTTCTGCGCGTGACGAAAGGCAAAACGGACGAGGATCTGGCGCGACACTGCATCCGCATGTCCGCCGAATGCCTGCCGTGGATGGAGGCGCACGGCGTCCGCTTTCAGCCATCGCTTGCCGGAACGCTGTCTCTTGACCGGACGAATGCCTTTTTCCTTGGCGGCGGCAAGGCCCTGGTCAATGCCTACTACCTGACTGCGGAAGACCTTGGCGTTACCGTCGTGTACGAGGCACAGGTCCGCCATATCGCAATCGACGGCAATCGCGCGACACATGTCGAGGTCGAGATCGACGGGCAGCGGGCCGAAATCGCTGCAAAGGCATTCGTGCTGGCGTCGGGTGGGTTTCAGGCGGATATCGAATGGCTGGCCCGTGCGTGGGGCCCTTCGGCGCGAAACTTCCTGATCCGCGGAACACCGTATAATCGCGGTGTCGTGCTGAAGGACATGCAGGATCAGGGCGCACAGACAGTCGGCGACCCGACCCAGTGCCACGCCGTCGCCATCGACGGGCGGGCGCCGAAATATGATGGCGGGATCGTCACACGGCTGGATTGCGTGCCATTTTCCATTGTCGTCAACAAAGACGCGCAGCGTTTCTATGACGAGGGAGAGGATGTCTGGCCAAAGCGCTATGCGATCTGGGGCCGGCTGGTCGCGGCCCAGCCTGATCAGGTCGCCTATTCGATCATCGACAGCCGCTCGATCGATCTGTTCATGCCATCGGTCTATCCGCCCGTTGCCGCCGGCACGATCGAGGAACTGGCCGCCAAGCTGGGCCTACCCGCGGCCGCGCTTTCGCAAACCGTTGCCAGTTTCAATGATGCCTGTCGTCCCGGCACATTTCACCCGCAGGAACTGGACGGGGTCGCCACAGAAGGGCTGGACCCGCCCAAGACGAACTGGGCGCGACCGATCGAAAAACCGCCTTTCTATGCCTATGCGCTGCGCCCCGGCGTCACCTTCACCTATCTGGGGTTGAAAGTGGACAAGACGGCGCGCGTTTCGGGGCCGAACGGACTTTACGACAATATCTGGAGCGCGGGCGAAATGATGGCCGGCTCCATCCTCGGAGAGGGATATATGGCTGGCACAGGCATGACCATCGGCACTGTCTTCGGCCGCATCGCTGGACAGGAGGCCGCACGCCATGTCGCTTGACGTTTCCCTGCAAACCGATCCCGGCGCGATTTCCGACGATCCCGTCATCGAAGCGCGCCGCCAGGTCGAGATCTGCAATGCCTGTCGCTATTGCGAAGGCTTCTGTTCGGTTTTCCCGGCAATCACGCGCGACAAGGTTTTCACCGACGGTGACATCACCCAGCTTGCCAATCTGTGCCATAACTGCCGGGGCTGCTATTACGCCTGCCAGTATACGGCCCCGCATGAATTCGACCTGAACCTGCCCGCAGCACTGGCGCAGGCCCGCCTCGAAAGCTGGGAACGCTTCGCCTGGCCTGGCGGTCTGGCAAGGACATTCCAGACCAAAGGCGGGGCACTGGCGGCTGCATTGGTGATCGGCTGCGCAGTTCTGTTCGCCCTGATCGCAATGCTGCCGGGCGAAGGAGAGGGCTTTTATGCGTGGCTCGGCCATGGCGCTATGGTCGCCATCTTCATGCCCGCGTTCCTGCTGCCACTTTTTGCAATTGCGATTGGTGTAAACCGGTATTGGCGCGAAGTCGGTGGCACAGGTGTCACACTCGCCGACATCGTTGCAGCCGGGGCCTCTGCCGGCAGGATGAAGAATCTGTCCGGCGGGCAGGGGCAGGGCTGCAATTTCGAGAAAGAAGAACGTTTCTCGGATGCGCGCCGACATACACACCAAGCGGTGATGTATGGGTTTCTGCTGTGCTTCGCCGCGACATGCGCTGGCACGATCATGCATTACGTTTTCGGAATGCACGCGCCCTACGGCTTCTGGTCGTTGCCCAAACTGCTGGGCGTGCCAGGCGGCATCCTGCTGGTCCTGGGCTGCGCGGGAATGCTGGCGCTGAAATCCAAGGCCGATCCTGCGCTTGGCGCGCCGGGGCGCAGTTCGGGCGAGCGCGCCTTTATCTGGCTTCTGGGCTTCGTCGGGCTGTCGGGTCTGCTGCTGTACGCTGTGCGCGGAACCGGGCTGACCGGCCCCTTGCTGGCCCTGCATCTTGGCAGCGTTCTGGCGTTTTTCCTGCTGACACCCTATTCCAAGATGGCGCACGGCTTTTATCGCTTTGCCGCGCTCGTCCGCGATGCACAAGACAGCAAGGCGCGGCAGGCATCAGCCGAATAGGCGCAGTTTGCCCGGGAAAAGCCTACCAGCTTTCCCCGCGCCCTAGCCCCAGTAACTGGCGACGCTGAAGCGCTTGCGGTCGATCCCGGCCTCGCGCAGCAAGCTGCGGGCGCTTTGCGCGCTTTCACTGCCTGCCGCGAACCAGGTAAAGCTGCCCGCGTCCAGATCGGTTTGTGCGCGCAATTGATCCAGCAGGTCGCCGGTGCTTCTGACGCGCGGGTCCCCGGCGGTCAGCGACGCCAGTTCTGCCGGGGCGATGCGGACATGGGCGCAAACCTCTCCACGGGCGAGGCGCAGCATGCGCTGGATCGCAGGAAGGGCGGTTTCATCGCCGTACAGATACAGCCGCTCAGCATCGGGGCAGGTGCCGCCGCCCGGTCCCATCATGCCAACAATGGTGCCTGTCGGGTTGCCTTCGGCCCAGGCACAGGTCGGGCTGCCCGTGTGACGGAAGATGTCGAAATCGACCCAGTCATCCTGTTGATCAAGAACAGTGTAGACAGGACGATGCAGCGCATCTCCGCCCTCTGGCCAGACAGTTCGGCCGCTTGCGGCGACGCGTGGCCACACAGGTTCGCGGCCAAAAGGCGGCAGGATCAAGCGGAAATGCAACCCGCCTGACGCAAATCTTGCGGCCTCGGGCCCGGTTAAGCGGACCCTTATGAAGCTGGGGCTGGGGCAGGTGACAGAGGTGACGCGCATGAGCGACAGGCCGGGCGCCAGCGCACCGATTTCCACGTCGGACCAGTCGACGCGAAGCCCGACCTCGGCGAAAAGTTCGGTCGCGCAATCGCGCAGGGTGCCGACAAGGCGCGATTCTGGTGCAAGAAGTTCAACCAGCAGCGAATGACCTTGCGGGGTCAGGCGCAATTCGCTGCCCCAGACATACATGATCAGGCGATCATCGATCTGTTTCAGCGGCGCTTCCCACGCCGCCGCACGGGCTTGCAGTGCGGCAATCGCTGCGCCCGCGCCCTGGGCAATCAGACCGCGTCCGCGATGGGTCATCTGATACGTCATGCCGGCCACCGCAGCCGATCTGGAAACGACCCCTGGACGTGACCGATCAGCAACAGAAATAGACTTGAGCAATTGCCAACCGATTGGGCAATTGACAATTCCGAGGGGTTTTATCAGGAATAATCAACTCATACGCGAAAGGCAAGCCACATGAAACTGACATTCCGCGCTGTCGCACTTCTGAGCGCCAGCACGCTTACCCTCTCTGCTGCGCTTGCGCAGGACACGACGGACGAGATCGTTCTGGACACGATTACACTGACAGCCACCACCGACGCCAGTGTGCAGGCCGAGGGGTTTGTCAGCGAATACGTACAGGCTGCGACGAAATCCGACACGCCGGTTGCTGAAATGCAGCAATCGGTCTCGGTCGTCACCACGACCCAGATCGAACAACAGGGCGCTGAATCCCTGGGCGAAGCGCTGACCTACAGCGCAGGCGTGTCCGGCCAGCCATACGGTGCCGACCCTCGGTTCGACAGCCCAAATATTCGCGGATTCGAAGCCCGCAGCGCGCAATATGTCAACGGTCTGCGCCAGCTGCGCTATCTCGGTGCGCCCGCTTATGAAATCTACGGCCTGCAACAGGTCGAGGTCCTGAAGGGGCCGAGTTCGTCGCTTTACGGGGCCGGCAATCCGGCGGGTATCATCAACCAGGTCCAGAAGCGTGCGCAGGACTATGGTTTCGGCGAAGTGGGCGTTGGCTATGACAGCAACGATGCCGGACAGGCGTTTTTTGATGTGAACCGCGCGCCCAGTGACACGCTGTCCTGGCGCTTGACCGGCATCCTGCGTGACGACAAGACGCAGATCGAAGAATTGGGCAATGATCGCGGCTATCTGGCTGGCGCATTGCGCTGGCACCCGGACGATCTGACGACCATCGACGTGATCGCCTCGCACACGGATGACGGCCCGATTTCGCCCACTGGCGTCCCCTATGACCTGACCCAGATCGCCGACGGCGACTACTTGCGCGACCTCTATACCGGCAACCCCAACTGGGACGAGAGCGACCGCAAGATGACCAATTTCGGGGTCGAGATCAGCCGCGATCTCGACAATGGCTGGACGCTCAGCCAGGGTTTCCGTTACGAAAAGCTCGACTGGGACTACACCAATACCTATGTGTCGGGCCTCAGCGGCGATGACATCACCCTGGGCTATACCGACCAGCATGAAGACACGTCAGGCATCAGCCTTGATACCCGGCTGAGCGGCCTGGTCGAAACCGGCACGATGACGCACAACCTGCTGTTCGGCGTGGACCTGCGGAAATATGACGCAGAAACGCGGACAGAGTTTTCCTATGGTCCCAGCCTGAACTGGCGAAATCCCGATTACAGCGACACCGCGCCGAGTGCGCCGTGGTATATCGCCACGACCGATGTCACCCTTACGCAGATCGGCGTTTACGCGCAGGACGAGATTGCTGCCGGAAACTGGCGCGGGTCGCTGACGCTGCGCCATGACCGGGCAGAGCAGTCGGGCACGCAATACAACAACTTCAACGGCGTGACTGATGCCGATCAGGTCGACAAGGCGACGACCGGACGGGCAGGCGTTTCCTATGTCTTTGCGAATGGCGTCATGCCCTATCTCAGCTATTCGACGTCCTTCGATCCGCAAATCGGGACCGACGAAGACGGCGACAAGCTGAAACCGACCAAGGCGAAGCAATGGGAACTGGGTGTCAAATACCAGCCCGAGGGCTTCAACGGGCTGATCACCGCAGCGATCTATGATCTGAAGGAAACAAACGTGACCCGCCGCGTCGTCGAAGGCGGCCGGCCCTTCGACCGCCAGATCGGCGAGGTCAAGTCGCGCGGCTTCGAATTGGAGGCGACGGTGGAACTGGCCGAGGGCTGGGACATCCGCGCCGGTTACGCCTATAACGACAGCCAGCAGCGTGAAGGCGCCAACGACCGCAAGGACATGCCCAACGCACCGCGCCATCTGGCAAGCGCATGGCTGTCCCGGGACTTCGGAAATGGCTGGCAGGCCGGTGGCGGCTTCCGTCATATCGGACAGCGTTACGGCGACGAAGCGAATGCCTACGATCTTGATGCGGTAACATTGCTGGACATGGGCGGCAGCTACACGCAGGGCAATATCGAAGCGACGCTGAATGTCAGCAACCTGACCGATGAAACCTATGTCGCAAACTGTGGCAGCTTCGGTTGCTTCTACGGCGAGGGCCGGACGATTTCGGCCAAGATCGCCCGCAAGTGGTAACACAGCGGGTCGCATTTCGTCGGCCCGACCGCCGCACCTTCCTGACCGCCGCCGGCATGATGCTGGCGGCGGGCTTTCCTTTGCAGGCCGCGCCGGCCGGCCCCCGGTTGGCGGCAATCGACTGGGCGATGCTGGAAACCGCGATTGCGATCGGCCACATGCCGGTCGCGGCCTGCGAATTAATCCGGTTTCGACAGGACGTCATCGAGCCCGCAATCCCTGCCGAGGTCGTGGATCTGGGTCTGCGTGGCGCGCCCAACTTTGAACTGCTTCAACTGGTCAGGCCCGATCTCATCCTGATTTCGCCATATTACACCAGATACGAAGATCGCCTGCGCCGTCTGGCGCCGGTGCTGAACCTGCCGTTCTTCGATCAGGGAGAGCCGCCCCTTCCCAAGGCCAAGGCAGCCTTGATCGACCTCGCCGAAGAAATCGGCGATCCAGCCGCAGGGCAACGTGCCGCGGCAAAGGCCGACCTGGAACTGAACGACCTTGCGAAGAAGCTGGGCGCCCATGATGATCGTCCGTTCTGCCTGATCAATATCGGCGATGCCCGCCACATGCGCGTTTTCGGGTTCGACAGCCTGTTTGGCAGCACGCTGGATCGCCTTGGACTTGAAAATGCCTGGGGGCAGGGGACAGAATTCAGCTTTCTGGCGCCGGTTCCGATCGAGACATTGGCCGACATGCCAGAGGCGCGGGTGGTCGTCATTGGTCAGGTCCCGCCCGAGGCGCAGCGCGGCCTTAGCCGCAATGTCCTTTGGCGCAAGCTGCCTGCTGTCGCGCAGGGCCGGCTTTATCAACTGCCCGAGATCAACGCCTATGGCGCCATGCCGTCAGCGTTGCGCTTCGGGCAGCTTCTGTCGCAGGCGCTGTCGAAGGGACCGGTGGCCCAGTTGTGACCCGTGCATTCCAGATAACTCTTGTCGCTGCGGGATGTCTGGCGCTTGGCCTTTGGCTGCTGGCGGCCCAGGCGATGCTGCCCTTCGCCGATTGGCCGCATTTCGGGGCTGGCCCGGACGCGATGAGCATCGACCAGATCCGGCTGGCCTTCGGACTGATGCCGCGCGGCGTCATCGCCCTGCTTGCGGGGGCAGGACTGGGACTGGCGGGTGCTATCCTGCAGGTGGTCTTCCGCAACCCCGTGGCAGATCCGACAACGCTTGGCATCTCGACCGGGGCGCAGCTGGCACTGGTGCTGGTGACCGTCTTCGCGCCGGGGCTTCTTGGATATGGCCGCTGGCCGATTGCGTTTCTGGGGGCCGGTCTGGCGGCCGCACTTGTGATGGCAGTGGGCGCCCGGCGAAACTTTGCCCCGGTGACAATGGTCATTGCAGGCATGCTGGTGGGCGTGACGGCGGGTGCGATCGCCACCGCTGTCACGCTGGCACAGGGTCAGTACCTGCTGTCGCTGGTTATCTGGAATGGCGGATCGCTGGTACAGCAGGACTGGACAGGCGTCCGCGTGCTGTCTTTGGTCGTTCTGATCGGCGGTGCCGGAGCAGCCGTGTTGGCCCGCCCCTTGCGGGTGCTGTCACTTGGCAGCGAAAGCGCGGTCGGGCTGGGGCTGAATGTCGCGTGGATCCGCTTCGCTGCAGTTGTGCTGGCTGTCTGGATAAGCGCCTGCATTTCCGCTGAACTGGGACTCATCGGCTTTGTCGGTCTTGCTGCGCCCGCGCTTGCCCGGACGATGGGCGTGCGCGGAATCGGATCATTGTTCGTCGTCGCGCCTTTGATCGGTGCGCTTATCTTGTCTGTCGCGGATGGTCTGGTCCTGCTGGCCGCCGGTCACGGTTCGGAAACATTTCCCACTGGCGCGCTGACCGGGCTGATTGGCGGTCCGCTGCTGTTGTGGCTGCTTCCGCGGCTCCGCGGCTCGACCCCGCCGGGAACCGAGCGCACCGAAGGGCCGGTGCGGCGTCGCGACCGGCCGCTGCGCATGCTGGTCAGCATGGGTGTCGCACTGATGGGCCTGACATTGATCCTGGTCTGGATCGGGCGCGTGCCGCACGGATGGGCGGTGCTGGACTGGGACAGCTTCAGGGCTTTCCTGCCGACACGACTGCCGCGATTGATCGCGGCCGCGTCTGCCGGCGCGGCGCTTGGTCTGTCCGGCGCAATCCTGCAACGCCTGACAGGTAACCCGCTCGCCTCGCCCGAGGTATTGGGCGTGTCTGGCGGTGCCTCGCTTGGCTTTGCCGCTGTCATCTACCTTGTCGCCGCACCCACTGCGTCGATCGAGATTGCGGGCGCCATGGCAGGTGCCGTTCTGGCACTGGTCGTGCTGACCGGCTATGTCAGCCGCCGCGACATGCCGCCGGAACGTATTCTGCTGGCCGGGATCGCGGTGTCGGCGCTTGCCTCGGCGGTGCTGTCGGCGATGATGGCGCGGGGTGATGCGCGGGCATGGGCGATCCTGTCATGGCTCAGCGGGTCATCGTCGGCGGTGGAAATGCCGGCGGCGCTTGCGCTCGCAGCAATCTCGGGGCTGCTTTGGGCCTTAGCCATCGTGGCCGGGCGCTGGCTGGCGATCCTGCCGCTTGGCGGCCTGGTCGCGGCCGGTCTTGGCCTTCCGGTCCGTTGGTCGCAGGCACTTCTGATCACGCTGGCCGGGATTGCAACGGGGGCGGCGACGATCCTGATCGGGCCTCTCAGCTTCGTCGGGCTGATGGCGCCGCATGTGGCGGTCAGGCTTGGCCTTGTCCGCCCCGCCCATCACATTACGGGCGCGGCCCTGATCGGTGCCGGCCTGATGCTGATCGCAGATTTCGGGGCCCGCATGGCTGGCTTTCCCTATGAACTGCCCCTTGGCCTGTTCGCCTCGCTGATCGGGGCGCCATGGCTGATCTGGCTGATGATGAGGTCCGCAAGATGACGCTTTTCGCTATCCGCAACCTGTCCGTCGATGTCCCCGGTCGCCAACTGCTGTCGGATATCACGCTGGACCTGCCTGCCGGTCAGACCATCGCGCTGATCGGGCATAACGGATCGGGCAAATCAACCTTGCTCAAGGTGCTGGCGCGACAGGTGGCCGCATCCGGCACCGTGACATTCGAGGGCCGGGCGCTTTCGGAATGGCCGGTCCGCGATTATGCCCGCCGTCTTGCCTTCCTGCCCCAGACCACACCGCCGGCAGAGGGCATGCTGGTCCGCGAACTGGTCGCCCTTGGCCGCTATCCCTGGCACGGAGCACTTGGGCGCTTTGGCCCGGCGGACCATCGCGCCGTGGCCGATGCCATGGAAGAATGCGGTGTTGCAGGTTTTGCCGACCGGCTGGTCGATACGCTGTCAGGGGGCGAACGGCAGCGCGTCTGGCTGGCGATGATGGTCGCCCAGCAGGCTGGCACGCTGCTTCTGGACGAACCGATCAGCGCGCTGGATATCGCCCATCAGATCGAGGTGCTTTCGCTTGTGCAGCGCATGTCCCGCGAACAGGGCCGCAGCGTCGTCATCGTTCTGCACGAGGTGAATATGGCCGCGCGTTTCTGCGATCATGTCGTCGCGCTGAAGGGCGGGCGCGTGATGATGCAGGGAACGCACACGGAATTCATGCAGAAAGAGACATTGCAAAGCGTCTATGGTTTGCCCATGGAGGTCCTGACGCGGAACGATGGCACTCCCGTCGCGATACCTGCCTGAGGCCACATGCTACGCGACTTCTTTTCTTATTACCGGCCGTTCATGGCCCTGTTCTGGCTGGATTTCGGATGCGCGGTGCTGTCCGGCCTGCTGGAACTGGCCTTTCCGCTGGCGATCACCGGCTTCATCGACCATCTGCTGCCGCAAGGCGACTGGACGCTGACCATTCTGGCAGCCATCGGCCTGCTGGCGCTTTACATCGTCAACGCCGGGCTGCTGACGGTGGTGATCTATTGGGGCCACAAGCTTGGCATCAATATCGAGACAGAGATGCGCGCCCGCGCCTTCGACCACCTGACGCGGTTGTCATGGCGGTGGTATGATCGCACCCGCACCGGCAAGCTGGTCGCCCGCGTCACCCGCGATCTGGAAGAAATCGGCGAGGTCGCCCATCACGGCCCCGAGGACGCCTTCATCGCACTGATGACATTTGTCGGTGCCTTCCTGCTGATGTTCTGGATCAACCCGCAACTGGCTTTCATCGTGGCGCTGATCGTCCCGGTGATGCTGGCCCTGGTGATTGTCTATGGCGGGCGGATGACACAGACCTGGCGGGCGATCTATTCCCGCGTCGGGGATTTCAACGTCCGCCTGGAAGAGGCCCTTGGCGGCGTGCGTGTCGTGCAGTCCTTCGGCAACGAAAGCCACGAAACGGAACTGTTTTCCGCCGACAACGCCCGCTACCGTCAGGCCAAGCTTGATGCTTACCGGGTCATGGCCGCGTCAAGCGCCCTGCAATACATGGGCCTTCGGCTGGTGCAGGTCATCGTGATGGTGGTGGGTGCGGGCTTCGTTCTGTCTGGTGAGCTGACGACCGGCGGCTTTGTCGGTTTCCTGTTGCTGGTCGGTGTTTTCTATCGTCCCTTGGAAAAGATCGCCGCCGTGATCGAAACCTATCCGCGCGGCATTGCCGGTTTCCGCCGCTATCAGGAATTGCTGGCGACCGAGCCAGAGATCGCCGATGCCGCCGACGCCGTCCAGGTGGCCAAGCTTCGCGGCGACATCCATTTTGATGCCGTGAGCTTCGCCTATGCAGACATGCCCATTCTGACGGGCATCGATCTGAAAATCCGCGCTGGCGAAACTGTCGCCTTTGTCGGCCCGTCTGGCGCAGGCAAGACCACGCTTCTGGCGCTGCTGCCCCGCTTTTACGAACCGACGGCGGGCCGGATCACCATTGACGGCCATGCCCTGCCGCAGATCCGCCTGCACAGCCTGCGCCGCCAGATCGGGCTGGTCAGTCAGGACGTATTCCTGTTCGGCGGCACATTGCGTGAAAATATCGCCTATGGCCGGCTGGACGCTAGCGACGCTGAAATCGAGGACGCGGCGGCACAGGCGCAGCTTGCCACCATGATCGCCGCGCTGCCAGAAGGGCTGGATACAGTCGTAGGAGAGCGTGGCGTCATGTTATCAGGCGGTCAGAAGCAGCGCGTGGCAATTGCCCGTGCCTTCCTGAAGAACCCGCCCATCATGATCCTGGACGAGGCGACAAGCGCATTGGACAGCCAGACCGAGCGTGAGATCCAGCTTGCCCTCGACCGGTTGGCGGTGGGGCGCACGACGCTGGTGATCGCCCACAGGCTGGGGACCATCCGCAACGCAGACCGCATCATCGTCATGGATCACGGCCGCATCATCGAAACCGGAAGTCATGCAGAGTTGCTGGCATCGGGCGGCGCATATGCCCGGCTGTCCGTCTGACCGATCTCAGTCGCGGGCGCATGTATCGGGATCGGGCACCCTTCGGCTGGCGGCGGTCACCGTCCGCACCGATATTGCGGCGACGTCGCGTTACGTTTAAACGCTGCCTTCAAGTATCAGCCGTATCGGGTCACGATCGGCCTGGCATCTGACAATGACCCGCAAGCCAGATTCAGAAAAGGTTGACATCGCGTGGTCGCTCCCCTTTCACAGCTTAGAAACTCGATATCCAAGCTGCGAAAGCTGGCACCCGGATCGGGACGCAGGACATCAACGCAGCCTGGCAGTATCGACCGCGTTCAGCAGGGGGTCATCGAAGGCTGGGTCAAGGACCCCTCAAGTCCAACGCCGCTTGTCATCGACATTCTGCTGGACGGGCAACCCATCGCCACCGGATTGACGGCTGACATCTACCGGCAGGATGTCGAGGAAGCCGGACATGGTGACGGTCGTTTCGGCTTTTCCTGCAGGCTTCCCGGCCGCCCGCCCGGCGAAGGTTCACGGGTCGAGGTTCGTCTGTCCGCAAACCAGAAGCCGCTTCTGGATACGGTCATAACGAAGCCGGGTGCGGGACCGGGAAATGGGGCCGGCACGACAGGCAGCACCTTAGCGGCGCGCATCGCGAAAGTCGGACGCAAGTTTGCAGGCGCCGAGAATGCGCTGGAAGGCAAGCTGGAGGCAGTTTCGGGCGAACTTATCCGGGGCTGGGCCGTCGATCCGCGGAACAAAGCCCGACTGTTCGATATCGATATTCTTCTCGACAATCTTTTTCTGATGCAGATCAGGAATGATGTGGATCGCCCTGACCTGAAGCAGATTGGAAAGTCGGCGGGCAGGGGCGGTTTCCGGCTGGAGCCTTTCCTGAATGTGCTGGAGCCGGGCGGACACGTCATCGCCGCAATCCTTCCCGATGGCAGCCGGTTAACCGGCAGTTTCCAGTCAACGCCCGACAAGGCGCGCGTGTCGCTGAGCAGCGGTGTCCACCAGATTGATCCGTCCGAGGTGGCCGTGATCGTCCCGATCTACAACGCTGCAGACGATCTGAACATCTGCCTGCAGCGCCTTGCCGCGCATACGCCGGCTGCGATGGAAATTCTGCTTGTCGACGACGCCTCGACCGACCCGCGCATTGCGGATCTTCTGTCGCGCGCGGCAATGGCACCGAACATCCGGGTGCTGCGCAATGACAGCAATCTGGGGTTTACCCGCACCGTCAATCGCGGACTGGATGAAATCGGCACGAAGCACGCAATCCTATTGAACAGCGATGCCCGGGTCACACCGGGTTGGGCACGCGGTATGCTGCGCGCCGCGTCCTCGCGCCCCAGGGTCGCGACGGTAACCGCCATGTCGGACCGCGCCGGCGCTTTTTCGGCCCCGGATATCGGTAACGAAAATGCGCTTCCCGCAGGTGTCGATGAAGTCACTTATTCGCGCGCCTTCCGCCGACGTTCTCTGGCACTTTATCCGGTCGTTCCGACAGGCAACGGCTTTTGCATGTTCGTCAACCGCGATTGCGTGAACCAGATAGGCCCCTTCGATGACAAGGCTTTCCCGCGCGGCTACGGCGAGGAAAACGATTTCTGCATGCGCGCGGGCCGGGTCGGATGGACGCATCTTGTCGACGACCGGACCTATGTTTTTCATGATCGGTCCAAAAGCTTTGGCGAGGCAAAGGCCGGACTGATGGCCGCGGGCCAGGCTGTGGTCAATGCGCGCTATCCCGAATATGCGAAAGCCATAAGGACCTTCAGCACAGGCCCGAAGATCGCGCTTGCTCGTCTGCGCGCCAGGCAGGCTTTACTGGATTGCAACGATCCAAAGGCCGGACTGCCCGCGATCCTGTATGTGCTGGCGACGCAAATCGGCGGGACACCGCAGACTAACATGGATCTCATGCGTGAAATCTCGGACGAGATGGCACCATGGCTGCTGCATTGTGACAGCCGTAAAATGACGCTCAGCCGGTTGGACGGCGAGAAGCTGGTCACGGTCCGCACGCATACCCTGTCCGAGCCGGTCGATGCGCTTACGCATCGTTCAGGCGAATATGACGCCGTGATGCGGGACTGGCTGGCCACGGTCGATCCCGAGATCGTCCATATCCGGCATCTGGCCTGGCATGGCCTTTCGCTGCCTGCATTGGCGCGGGCACATGGCAGCCGGGTGGTCTTTTCATTCCACGATTTCTATACGCTTTGCCCCACGGTCAAGCTGCTTGATGAAAACGATATCTTTTGTGGCGGCACGTGTACGGCCACCGACGGACAGTGCCGCGCAGAGCTGTGGCCCACGGACGATCTGCCCCCGATCAAGGATGCGTGGGTGCATGTCTGGCGCGAACGCTTTGCCGATGTGCTGAAGGATTGCGACGCTTATGTCACCACCTCTCGCAGCGCCAGAAAGCGGATCGGCGAACAACTCGGGCTGGACATGGACCGGTTCTTTGTCATTCCGCATGGTCGCAGCTTTGCGACAATGCGGCCGCACCGTCAGCAGCCCCGCAGGGGCGAACCGGTGCGCATCCTGCTGCCCGGCAATATCAGCGCCGCGAAAGGGCGCGATATCGTGACCGCCTTGCTGGACCACGACCAAGACGGTCATCTGGAATTCCATGTCCTTGGCGCCATCTCGGACCCGGACGAGCTGAAGTCATATGACAAGCTGTTTCTGCACGGCACCTATCAGCGCGAAGAATTTGAAAGCCGGGTGGCCGAAATTGACCCTCACCTGGGTGCAGTCTTCTCGATCTGGGACGAAACCTATTGCCATACCCTGACAGAGCTTTGGTCAGCCGGCCTTCCTGCCTTCACATTCGACTTCCCGACCGTTGCCGGGCGTGTGCGTGAAAGCGGCGCGGGCTGGGTCGTGCCCCATGACGATATCGCCGCGCTTTATGACCGCATCCTTTCGCTTTCCTTTGACCGTGACGAACAGATGCGCGCCGATCAGGCCGTGATCGGCTGGCAGATGGGCAAGGGCGTGGGCCAGACGACGCAGCTGATGGCCGCCGGCTACAGAGAGGTCTATCGCCATGCGGCAGGCGGGCGGGATCGCCGTCCCGTGATTGCTGTGCTGACATCGCCCGATGCGGAGCCTGCCAGCACCTTCCCGACGCCTTGCGAGCGTGTGAAAGACAGGACCGTCAACAGCCTTGATCGGCCATGCGTATTCGTGCCCGCGCATCCCGACAGCCTTCTTGCGAATATCCGCGATGGCGATGTCGATGGTGTCATTCTGCAAGCTACGTGCATATCCACAAGCCTGCTGCCTGCGCTTGTGGATGCATTGGCGTCAGCCGGGGTCCCCCATATGCTTGATCTGGACGATGCCGAACGCATTCCGGTGCTGGAACCGTTGATCAGGTCGGCCGCTCTCGTGACCGTCCCGTCTGATCGGCTGCGTGCGCTGCTGGCTGATCTCAGCCCCAATGTCGCCGTGCTGCCCGACCGGCTGAGCGAACGCATGTGGCGCGGTCAGTTGCCAGTGCGCAATGCCGACGGTCGAATCCACGCGTTGTTTTGGGATGCCGGTCACAGGCAGGGTTTCGACCTTGTGGCGCCTGCCCTTGCTGCCGTCGCGAGGGCCGAGCCGGCTTTTCGGGTGTCGGTCATCGGCGCAAGCGCAGACAAACTGCCTGACTGGGCCGACGCGGTTCCTGTCCCCCCTGATTTGCGTTGCGACGCAGATGTGGCGGCCTGGATGAAGAACCTGTCTGCCGATGTCGATTTCGCACTGATACCGCCATTTGACGCGGCCGCCCGGCAATCCGCCGCGGATCGGATTATTCTGGCCGCGAACGCACTTGGCCTTGCTGTTCTTGCTGCGGACCAGACCATTGCAGGCAAGCTGCCGCATGTCAGGCTGGTTGCTGCCACGGCTGAGGACTGGCAGGCGCAGTTGCTGCAGATGATCGCAGATATTCGTGCAGGCAAGATTGATCGCGGCGATATCCGCGCAGACACGCTTGCGGAATTCGGTCTGCAATCGACCTTGCCGGCCTTCGATGAGATGCTGGTCGCACTGGCCGGCCATACCACGATCCCGCGCGTCACAAGGCAAAGCTGAATCCATGTCCTTCTTCACCGATATCAAGAACAGCTACCTTCAGTTTCGCGACAATCATTCCGGCATCATGCTGAGCGGTCCGAATGTGACGGACGCCTCTGGCGCGAAGATCCTTTGTATCGAGCGGCAGTCGATGACCCCCCAACTGACCCGGTTCGACGGCTGGGCAGACGCGGATCGCGTGGTTATTTACGACAAGACCGGTCAAGAGGTCAGCTCAACCGTGCCGCATATACCGCGCCCCGATGTGCAGCGACTGCTGGGCAAGCCGCATGACCGGCTGGGGTTCACGCTCAGCACCGTGCAGCCGCCCCGAAATCTGCGGATGGTGGTGGTCAAGGACGGGATCGAGATCGACATGGACCCTGCCGCGCAACCGCTGATTTCGCGCGTGACAAGCGAGCTGCGCCTGAACCGGCGTTATCTTCGGACATTGACGGCGGCTGCGCCCGATATCTGGCGCTGGCTGCGCCATCGTGACCGCGACGCACGGCTGCGCGCGGGCCGGGTATTCCGCGCAGAGGGCGATGCCGCCCCGGTGCTGAGGCTGGATGCACTGACGGCAGACCCGTGGCCCGAAGTGGCGCAGAACCACATCACCATTGTCGTGCCGGTCTATCAGGGTCTTCACCTGATCGATCCGGTCCTGACCCGCGTCAGGGACCATACCGACCTGCCATGGCATCTGATCGTGGTCGACGACGCCTCGCCCGATCCAGAGGTGCAGACCCGCCTGCGATCCTGGCAGCAGGAGCTGACCGAAGACCGAATGACCCTTATTGCTGCGCCGGAAAATCAGGGCTTCGTGGGTTCCGCAAATCTTGGACTGGCGGCGGCGGTGGCACGCGGGCACGATGTCGTGCTGCTGAATTCCGACGCACTGGTGCCGCATGGCTGGGCCAGCCGGCTGCTGCAGCCGATGCGCGCCATGCCGCGCGTGGCTTCGGTCACGCCCTTCTCGAACGATGCCGAAATCGCGAATGTCCCGAAGATGGGCACACCCGTCGCACTTGAACCCGGCGAGGCCGACACGATCGACCAGGCGGCCACGACCCTGCACCTGAGTTCTGCCGCGGCCGATGTGCCGACCGGCGTCGGCTTCTGCATGGCGATGAATATCGAGGCGTTGCGGGAAAATCCCCAACTGGATACAGCGTTCGGCCGCGGCTATGGCGAGGAAGTCGACTGGTGCCAGAAAGCCGCCGCGCAGGGCTGGCGGAATTTGCTGACGGCTGGCCTGTTTGTCGAGCATCAGGGCGGACAGACCTTCGGTTCCGAGGCGAAGATGGCACTGATCCGCCAGAATGGCGCGATCATTTCGGAACGCTATCCACAATTCGACGCCGAGGTGCAGGCCTTCATGGCGACTGACCCGCTGGCTGTGCAGCGCTTGTTGCTGGGCATCCGCTTTGCCACGGAACGGGCCGCAGGGCGGGGCCGCCGGTTGTCGGTCTTTCTTGGTCACGGCATGGGCGGCGGGGCAGAAATCTACCTGGCCCAACGGATCCAGGCAGAGGTCGAACAGACCGGCCATGCGGTCGTGCTGCGCGTCATGCCAGATGCAAGCTGGCAGTTGGAACTGCATTCGCCCGCCGGAATTACATGCGGGACGACTCGCGACATAAGCGATCTGCTGCCGATCTTCGGAAACCCGCACGGGCTGGATATCATTTATTCCTGCGGCGTTGGCGCGCCACGACCGCTGGATATTCCGAAGGCGCTTCTTGCCCTCGCCAGCTACCCGGACATGCGACTTGAGGTCACATTCAACGATTATTTCCCGATCAGCCCGTCCTACACGCTGCTGGACAGCACAGGTGCCTTCACCATGCCGCCAGCGCAGACCGATCCCGCGCATCGGTTCGTCGGACCGGACGGTCACACGATCGGATTGGCCGATTGGCAGAAGGGCTGGGGGCAGTTGATGGAGCGTGCCGATCAGCTGACCGTCTTCTCGAAAAGTTCGGCCGAAATCGTGGGCGCCACCTGGCCCCGGCTTGTCAACCGGATCGCGTTGCGGCCGCATAAACTGCCCGAACCGGTGCCGGCCATGCCTGCGACACGGGACGACGGGCCGGTCATCGGTGTGCTGGGCAATATCAGCCGCGCGAAAGGGGCCGAGGTCCTGTCGCGTCTGTCAGCGGAACTGGCAAGGACCGGGGCAGGAAAAATTGTCCTGATCGGCAATATCGAACCCGGCTTCAAGCTGGAGCGTCCGTCGCTTTCCACTGGCAGTTATCAGGTCAGCCAACTTCCGCAGCTTGTGGCACGGCACGGTATAACACGCTGGTATTTCCCCTCGATCTGGCCTGAAACCTTTTCCTATGTCGTCCACGAAATGATCGCCACCGGCCTGCCGGTGTGGAGTTTCGACATCGGCGCCCAACGCGATGCCGTTGCGAATGCGCTTCAAGCCGGGCAAAAGGGGGGTGTGTTGCCGCTTGAGGGTGGAAATTACGACGTGCAGGCCATCGTAAAGACCATTACAGCCGCCTGAGGCGTTGTCGATCACTTGCGGAATGAATGATGTCCAATCGGTTCAAGAACTATATCTCCACGCGATTTCCGGGAAAGGTCCGATCCCCGGCGGAAGCGACCGCAAAGGGTGCGGGCGCCTTCACGGATGCACATGAAACACGGCTCATCCAGCATTTCGAGGGGCGCGTCGCATTCGATGGCAGCGCGCCGGTTCTTCCCTACGGTCTGGTGATCCTTGCGTTCACGAACCGCTCCGGCTCGAACATGTTGGCGGATTATCTGCGTCAGACCCGAAAGGTGACCGGGCTGGGCGAATATCTGAACCATGTCACGACCATAAAGCAGACAACCGAGAAAAAGATCGACAGCTTCCCGGACTATGTCGCGCATCTGGCTGGTTCGCTGACGCGCGACAACCAGCAATTCGGGGTCAAGGCCTCGGCCGAGCAGTTGCGCTTCCTGAAGCGCTGGCGGATCACGGACATGTTCCAGAAGGTCAGCGTGGTCCATGTTCACCGGGACGACCTGCTGGCGCAGGCAGTATCGCTGTGGATCGCGGTGCAGACCGGGCAGTGGACCAGTCTGCAGAAACGCCACAGCGATGATGTATCTGTCGACCTCGACGCCATCACAGCGATCACCCGCGATATCACCACCGAAGACGGACTGATCCGCCAGTTCTGCGGCTTCGAAGGGCTGAACTACGTTTCGCTGAGCTATGAGGAGGTCATCGCCGATGTCAGCGCTGCCGTGAAACGGGTTGGCGCGAGCGTTGGATTTGACGCATCGAAGGTCAAATTCAAGGCACCACGGATCGGCAAGCAGGCCAGCGACCTGAACGAACAGATCCTGACGCAGCTTCGTCAACATCTTCGGCAGTGGCCGGATGGCGACGCAGGCTAGGACGCCTGCGCATGCTGAGGGATCGTATCAGACACAGTGATCAAAACGGACCGGATCGTCCCATGAAGGTTCTGACGGTCTTCGGCACCAGGCCCGAAGCGATCAAGATGGCACCGGTGGCGAAGGCGGTCGCCGCCGATCCGCGTTTTGAAGGCCGTGTCTGCGTGACGGGTCAGCACCGCCAGATGCTGGATCAGGTGACGGCCCTGTTTGGCCTGACGCCTGATTACGATCTGGATGTGATGCAGGCGGGTCAGGATCTCTACGGGGTCACTGCCGCGATCCTTACAGGGATGAAGCCGGTTCTGGAAGCAGAGCGTCCTGACATCGTGCTGGTCCACGGCGACACCGCCACGACGCTGACCGCCACGCTTGCCGCCTTTTACGCACAAGTTCCGGTCGGCCATGTCGAGGCAGGTCTGCGCACGGGCAACCTTTATGCGCCTTGGCCAGAGGAGGGGAACCGCCGTGTCACCGGCGCATTGGCGACGTTTCATTTCGCCCCGACCGAAACCGCGCGCCAGGCGCTGCTTCGTGAAGGCGTGCCGGATCAACGGATCTTCGTCACCGGCAATACGGTGATCGACGCGCTGATGGAGGTGACAAACCGCTTCAAGACCCAGCCTGAACTGGCCCAGGGCATCGCCGGCGGCTTTGATTTCCTGAAACCCGAACGGCGCATGATACTGGTTACAGGTCATCGCCGCGAAAGCTTTGGCGGCGGTTTCGAACGGATCTGCGCCGCACTTGCCCGTATCGCCGGGCGTTTCGGCGATGTCGACATTGTCTATCCCGTGCATATGAACCCGAATGTCCGCGGACCGGTCAATCGCCTTCTGGCAGATCATTCCAACATCCATCTGATCGAGCCGCAGGATTATCTGCCCTTCGTCTGGCTGATGAACCGCTGCGACATGATCATCACCGATTCAGGTGGAATTCAGGAAGAAGCCCCCTCGCTTGGCAAGCCGGTTCTGGTCATGCGTGACACGACCGAACGTCCCGAGGCACTGGAAGCGGGCACCGTCAAGCTTGTCGGTACGGACAGTGATCGAATCTTTGAAGCCGCCGCGCAACTGCTGACGGACAAGGCCGCCTATCAACGGATGAGCGTGGCCCACAATCCTTATGGTGACGGCAGGGCCACGGGGCGCATTCTTTCGGCACTTGCCGAATTCTGGGCGCAGCGCGCGCCCCAGCACTGACAACCGACGCCGCCCCCCGCCTGGGCATGTATCACTCTGCGGCCAGTTGTTGCGCGACGGTTTCAATTGCCGCCAGATATTCTGCACCGCCAGCCTCGCGGCCCTTGTCGAGGCTGTTCGCAAAGCCCTTGATCCGGTCATAGGATTCGGTGACCTGCTGGGCGCGAAGCGGCATCCGCTCGTTCAGTTCCAGAAACTGCTCGGCGGCGAGTGCCAGCAGCAGGTGGCCGGCGGCATCCTCGGGCGCGCCTGCGGCAGCACGGCGCAGGACCGACACCACCTCGTGATAGGCGTGAATGCTTTTGCCATTCGTTTCGATCTCACCGATTTTTTCACTGAACATCGCTGTCTCCTTCATCCTGTTCCGATACGGGTTGCACCGCCATGTTCGCCCGACCACTCCAGCGGAGCATGCAGAAACTGTTCCAGATCGGTCAGTTCAGCCTGCCCGAAAACGCCCATTTCGCGGGCAGCTTCCAGCACAGCCCACCAGTCGGCCAGCCAATGCAGGCGCAGCCCGTTCCGGGACAGGCTCGCCTGCGTGTCGGTATAGATATTATAGAAAAACAGCACCACCGCATCATCGACGACGGCACCCGCACGACGCAACGCCTTGCAGAATTGCAACTTGCTTGCGCCGTCGGTGGTCAGATCCTCGATCAGCAGCACGCGCGCGCCGGGGTCCAGATCGCCCTCGATACTGGCCTGCGGACCAAGGCCACGTGGCGATTTTCGCACGAAAACCATAGGCAGCGACAGCTTCGCGGCAATCCAGGACGCGAAGGGAATGCCGGCACTTTCCCCGCCTGCGACCACGTCGAAACTTGCCCGCCCGATGTCGCGGTCGATGGTGGCCAGCAAAAAGTCCAGAAGCGTCCCACGCAAAGCGGGATAGCTGATGACGCGCTTGCAATCGACATAGACCGGGCTGGCAAGGCCAGAGGTGAACATGAAGGGCCGGTCGGTCGCGAAGCGGATCGCGCCAAGTTCCAGCAACATCCGCGCGCTCATCCGCGCCATCAGCTTCTGATCTGGGAAATGCTGGGCCATGGCGTTCCTTACTCGGACCTTACTTTGACGTGTTCGACAGATATTGCAGCATGATCCGGGCGCCGACCACAAGATCATCGATCTCCATCGCCTCATCCGGGTTATGCGAGCCGTTGCGATTGCGCACGAACACCATGCCAGAGGGCACGCCCGCATTTGCAAAGACCGCCGCATCATGACCACCGCCCGATGGCATTGTCATGGGTTCGACCCCTAGCGCGGACATGGCTGCCTGAAGCCCCGCGATAATGCGCTGATCCATCAGCGCGGGTGCCGTCTGAATGGCCGGACCGGTTGCGAAGCCAACCTTGCGACGCGCGGCGATATCGTCCATTTCGGTTGCCAGCAGGTCCTGCATTCCGCTGAGCGTCTGGCGGTCCTGGCTGCGGATATCAAGGCTGAACGTGACCTGATCGGGAATGCGCGACATGGCATGGCTGGCCGGATCGGTGCCGACCATCCCCGCTGTCACCACCAGATCGCCGCCGGTCTGCACGATGGTCGACCAGCTTTCGTCCAGCCGGTTCAGCAGGTCGGCCATGGCCATCACCGGATCACGACGATAGGCGCGCGGGACGGCCCCGGAATGCCCGGCCTCGCCCGACACGACAATATTGCGGAAGCGCAGGTTGCCCCGAATGCCGGACACGGCGGCCGCAGGCAGCCCCCGCTCGGCAAGAAGCGGGCCCTGTTCGATATGCAGTTCCAGATAACCGGCGATGCGGGACAAATCAGCAAGCGGCTGTTGGCCACTCAGCGCCGCACCCGGCACCCCCAGATCCGTCAGGTGATCGTGCAGACTGCGCGCATCACCCTTGTGACAGGCCGCCGCCTCGTCCGCCGCAAGCGATCCGGTCAACACTTTCGATGCGATATAGCACGGCCCGAACCATGCGCTTTCCTCGGCCCGCATGGCGATGGCATGGACGGGCAGGGGCAGCACCAGCCCCTCGCGCACAGAGGCGCGCAGGCACATCATCGAGGCAACGACCCCGGCCAGCCCGTCGAAATTACCGCCCTGTGGAACGGAATCGACATGGCTGCCGGTCAGCACATAGCGCGGCGCGTCCTTCTGCCCGGGGAGCGCGTAGACCGAGTTCTGGCCTGCATCCCGCCACGCCTCCAGTCCGGCCTCGCGCGCGCAGTCGTCCAGATAATCCAGCACCCGCGTCTCAAGTTCTGACAGCGCAGGGCGGCTGACGCCGGCAGTATCGGGCGACATTGCAGCGATCTGGTCGAACAGGCTGGCGGCCCAGGCCGCATCATCGGCATTGATCGCATTCCCCGGCAGGGTCATGGCGCCGCCTCAGCGAAGATCATCGAATCCGGCGCCGCATCGTCGCGGACAGAGCCGATGATCTGATCCATCCGTGCAATGTTATTGGCATCCATCCATGCCGAAAGTTCCCCGATCAGGCGCGGCATGATGGCGGGTTCAAGGAAGCTGGCGGTTCCGACCTGCACCGCGCTTGCGCCCGCGATCAGGTATTCCAGCACGTCCTGCAGCGTCGAGATTCCGCCGCAGCCGATGACCGGAATATCGACAGACCGCGCCGCCTGATAAGCCATGCGCAGCGTGATCGGCTTCAGCGACGGACCCGACAGCCCGCCCATCAGATTGCCAAGGCGCGGCTTGCGGCTGTCCACATCAATCGCCATGGCCAGAAGCGTGTTCGCAACGACCAGAGCATCCGCGCCGGACGCCTCTGCCGCCTGCGCAACCTCGACCGTCTGGCCGGTATTGGGCGACAGTTTCGCCCAGATCGGCAGATCCGTCGCGGTCCGCAACGCCGCCATCGCGCGCATGGTGGTTTCGGGACGCATGGCGAAAGCCTTGCCGTCCTCCTCGATATTCGGGCAGGAGATATTGGCCTCGATCGCGGCGACGCCGGGTTGACTGACCTGCGAACAAAGCCGCGCGAAATCATCCGCCGTTCCGGCCGAGATGCTGACCACCAGGGGCACGTCCCATTGCCGGTAGACCGGGATCACGTGATCGACGAAGTAATCGACCCCCTTGGACGGAATGCCAATGGAATTCAGCATCCCGCCCGCCACCTCGCAGACGCGGGGCGTCGGGTTGCCGCCGCGCGTTTCGGCGGTGATCGTCTTGGTCACATGCGCGCCCAACGTTTCAAGGTCAAACACCTGCGCCAGTTCATCCGTGAAGGTGCCGGATGCCGGCATGATCGGGTTTTTCAGGCGAAGCGCGCCCAGCCGTGTCGTCAGATCCGCCATCAAGCCCCCATCGCCTCGGCCATGTCGAAGACCGGGCCTTCGGCGCAAACGCGCAATTGCACGATGCCGTCCGGTTTGCGGAAGGACCGGACGCAGCACTGGCACATGCCGATGCCGCAGGCCATCTGCTGTTCAAGCGCGACCTGCCCCGGCAGACCATGGGCCGCCGCCACCTGCTGACACAGCCGCAGCAGCCGGTTCGAACCGCAGGTGAAGATCGCGTTGACGCGCCCCGCTGCGACCAGATCCTCGATCACCGGGCGCAGGGCTTCGGGGGTCGAGGTGCCGGCATCGTCGGTCACGGTGATCACATCGGCACCAAGATCCCTGAACATCTCGACTGACATCACGACATCCTCGCGCCGGGCGCTGCAGATCGCGGTCAGGCGGCGACCGCTGTCGCGCGCGGCATGGGCCAACGGGGCCAGCGTCGCCAGACCGACACCGCGCGCCACCAGCAGCAGATGCTGCCAGCCCTCATCCAGCGTAAATCCGTTGCCCAGAGGTCCCAGCACATCCATCCGGTCGCCCGGGCGCAAACCGGCCAGCGTGCCTGTGCCAAGACCCGCGACCTTGTAAAGGAAATGCAACTCCTCGCGGTCGGGCAGGGCGGCGTAAATGCTCATCGGGCGGCGCAGGAAGGGTGCCGACTGACCGGTGACCGGGCACAGCAGATGGAAGAACTGCCCAGGCCTGCAGCGCGCCATCAGATCGGCGGGCGCGCGCAGGATAAGCTGGCGGTATTCGGCATTCACCATGTCGTTCGACAGGACCGGCAGGGCGAGCTGGCGGATCGGGAAATCGAGCATCTCAGCCTCCGAAGATCAGGCGCGGCACAAACAGCGAAATCGCCGGCACATAGGTGACGATCAACAGCACGATCAGGTTGACGACGATGAAGGGAAGGACCCCGCGCATCACCGACAGAACCGGCAGTTTCAGCGTGCTGGCGGTGACGAAGATATCCAGCCCGAAGGGCGGCGTGATCATGCCAAGGCTGATATTCAGCGTCACGATCATGCCAAAATGCACCGGGTCGATGCCCAGCATCTGTGCCACCGGGAACAAGGGCGGGATCAGGATCAGCATGGCCGAATTCGGGTCGATGAACATGCCGGCGATCAGGAACAAAACGTTCACGATGATCAGGAACATCACCGGCCCGGCCTCCATCGCCTGCAACAGCGCGGTGATCTGGGCGGGCACCTGCGCCAGCGTGACGAAATAGGAGATCAGCCCGCCCATGGCCAGCAGGATGAAGATGACCGTGGTGCCGATGGCCGCTTCCTCGGTGATCTGGAACAGCTTTCGCATCCCGATATCGCGGTAGACAACCATTTCGACCAGAATGGCATAGACGACGCTGACAACGGCGGCCTCGGTGGGCGTGGTCATGCCGCTATAGATACCGCCCAGGATGATGACCGGCATACCGATGGCCCAAAGTGCGGCCCGCAGTGCTGCCAGACGCTGGCGGGCGGTGGTGCGCTGACCGGGGCGGACGCCGGTGCGGCGGGCCTCGATCTCGACCATGATGGCGAAGGCAAGGCCAAGCAGTAACCCGACCGCCAGCCCGCCCGCGAAAAGCTGAGCGATGGATGTGCCGGTCATCCAGCCATAGACAATGAAGGTGATGGATGGCGGGATCAGCAGCGCCGTTTCCGCGCTTGATGCCAGCAACCCGACGCTGAAGCGCTCCGAAAAGCCGCTGCGCCGCATTTCCGGGTAAACCAGCCCGCCAAGTGCCGCGACCGTCGCGGGCGCCGATCCCGAAACCGCGCCGAAGGCCATGGAACCGCCGACGGTCACATGGCCCATGCCGCCGCGCGTATGGCCCAGAAGCGCCTGCATCAGCCCGGTCAGGTCCCTGGCGATCCGGCCCGAGGCCATCAGGTTCGCCGCCAGCACGAAGAAGGGGATGGCCAGCAGCGTGGTATGGTCGATGCCGCCGAAGATCTTCTGGACCACCGCCGGATCGGGCAGCTTGGCGAAATAGGCTTCCTTCACCAGCAGCGAAGGCACGCCGAGAACCAGGAACATCTCGAACCCGGCGATCAGCAGGAAGACGGCTACGGCGATGATGGCAATCAGCATCAGTGCGCCCCCGTCCCGGAAAAGCGGTCAATGCGGCCCGTCAGCGAAAGCGCATAGCGCAGCGCCAGCAGCAGGAAGCCGATCATCGGCGCAAGATACAACCAGCCGATTTCGACCCCCAGCGTGGGGCTGCGCTGCCCGGTGCCCAGAACGAACATCGACAGTCCCCAGGCCAGCCATGACATGTAAAGCGAGAAGATCAGCCCGGTCAGGTCGATCAGCTTCAGAAGCGGCACCCGCAGCCCGGACGGCAGGCGGTCGCGGAAGGTATCGACGGCGATATGGCGCCCTGCCTCCAGCGTCAGGCCAAGCGACAGGAACACCATGACCGTATTCATCCGGCGCACGGCCTCCTCGGTCCAGGCCATGCGGCTGGCGAAGGCGGGGAAGACCTCGCGCACGACGACATTGCCGAAGAACAGCGCCACCATGCCAAGGAAAAGGCCGATTATGACGAATCTTTCGATCCGGCGAAGATATTGCATCATGATGTCCTGAAGATTGTTTTTGCCCCGGCCGTTCCGACCACCGGGGCAGGGGCGATTACTTCGTGATTTCGGCCTCATAGATGTCGATCAGCGTCTGACCTTCTTCGCCGGCCAATTCCAGATACGCTTTCACGGTCGGTTCGTAGGTTGCATCGCGCAGGGCCTGTCTTTCGGCCTCGTCCGCCTCTCGGATATTGACATTGCCGCGTGTGCGGATGTCTTCCAGCGCGGCGGCAACGGCAGCCTGCTTATGCTCGACCAGTTCGGGGATCACCTCGTGGAATGTGTCTGTGATGGTCTTCTGATGTTCGGGCGGCAGGCTGTCCCAGAAGGCCGGGCTGAACAGGACGAAATCCTCCATCGCGCCGTGATCGGTGATGACGAGTTCTTTCTGGACCTCGTCGAATTTCATCCGCTGGATCGTGTCCATCGGATTTTCCTCACCATCCACGACGCCGGTTTGCAGCGCGGTGTAAAGCTCGCCAAATGGCAGGGCGATTGCCGAGGCGCCAAGCGCGTCGAACTGCGAGATCAGGACCCGGCTGTCCATGACGCGGAATTTCTGACCGGCGAAGTCGTCAAGCGAGGTGATCGGCTTGTTCGAGGTCATCTGCTTGCGCCCGTTCGGCCATTCGGCAATCGCCACCACCCCGCGCGAACTGAAGCTGTCCAGCAGTGCCTGCCCGAAGGGGCCTTCGCGCAGCGCCGCAGCCTCGGCCGGGTCATTCGGCAGCAGATAGGGGATATCGAGGATCGAGATCGCCGGATTGAACCCGCCCAGGAATGCCGCCGGCGCAACCGTCGCTTCGAGCGAGCCGAGTTGCACGCCTTCGGTCATCGTGCGCTGATCGCCCAACTGTGACTGCGGGAAGATCTGGAACTCTACCGCACCGCCAGTGCGCTCCTTGACCAGGTCCGCGACTTTCTCCAGCAGGACATGGCGGCTTTGCTCGGGCGATTCGAGATGGCCGATCTTGGCAACGAATTCCTGCGCCAGCGCCGGAATCGCTGTCAGGGACAGTGCCGTGGACAGCAGTGCGATGGCGGTGCGGCGGTGGATAGCCATGGGCATGGTGGGATCTCCTGTTGTTTGATTCGACGTTCCGCGCCAGACGCGGTTCAAGTCAACGCGAATCTCATAATTGAGACGAAATGCCAATTCGTGCTAGCTGTGCTTTGCGGCAGTTTTGGGCATTTGACAGGACGAACCCCGATGATCACCGATCGCGAGCGGCTGGCAGCACTGGGCGGAAGGCTGCGCGCTTACCGCATGGGCACAGGGCTGTCGCCCGAAAAGATCGCGGCCCAGATCGGGGTGTCGCGCGCGGCGATGTACCGTTACGAAGCCGGCGCGCCGATCCGCGTCGACAAACTGGCCCGCATCGCCGAGGTGCTGGGCGTGTCGCTGACCACACTTCTGGGGGCGGGGTCCGAACATACCGCCTCGGCCGTCACCTTCTTCTCTCGGTTGCAGCAGCTGGAAGAACAAAGTGACGAAATCACCGTTCTGTTCGGTCCTGTATCCTATCTGCTGACGACAGACCGCTTTGATCATGCGCTGCCGCGGGTTTTACAGGAAAGCATTCCCGAAGGCGCGCCCAACCGCGCCCGAAGCATAGCCGAGATCGGGACGATCATGGACATTCTGGGACAGCGCAAGGCTGCCTGGCGACGGCGCAGAATGACGGTGACCAGCATCGTGTCCGCCGCCGAGATCGCGCAGTTTCTGCAAAGCGGTTTCGTCGGAAAGCCGGATCTCTCGCCCAGAGTTCAGGCAGAACGCCGTGACATCGCGCGGGCCGAAGTCATGCACATCATCGCGATGATCCGCAATCCGTCGCCGGGAATCCGCATTGGCGTGATCGAGGATTCGATGCCGGGCGGCAGCTTTCAACTGATCCGGAAAGGGGGCGGAAAAATGTTGGCACAAAGCCCGTTTCGGTTAGGAAGCTACGCCAATATCCGACTGGGCGTCGCGCAGCTGACAGCCTTGGAAGAGCCCGTCCGTTTGCATGAACAGGTTGTCGAAAGCCTTTGGAAAAACGCGCTGAAGCAGGACACCGGCGCCAATCGGCTGAGCGGGCTTCTGCCAGAAAACCCTTCTTTTTCAAATCGATATACATGAATCTGCATCGGCATAAATTTGCCGAATCAGCAAAGCCGTGTTAATGTTTGTTTAAGGCGGTGATTAAGCGGTTCGCTCGCCGACTGCGCCGACAAGATGACAGATGGTTCTGAAAACTGTCATCCGTGTCGTGGCGTTCGGGATGTTTACAAAGTCAGGCTTCATGTCGCTCGGTGACCGGGTTCCAAGCAAGGCATGTCGGCCGAGTCGGCGAATTTTTCTGGTAAGCGCGGTACCTCCTGCCGCGCTTTACCGGCGTTCGGCGGCCACGAAAAATCCCACGCATGAAAGCAGCAGCCGCATGGCTGCTGCAATTCGCTGTCCAATCGCGGCCGGCCCGAATGATGGCAGAACCCGCTGACCAGCTTAACGAGGATCCCGCATGGCGGCATCGAACAGGGCGCGGGTGTTGTCGCGCGTCATCTCGATAGGATTACCGCCGCAGGACGGATCTTCCAGCGCCATATCGGTCAGTTCGTCCAGGCGCGCGTCCTCGACCCCCATTGCAGTCAGGTTCTGCGGGATGTCGAGAAGCTGGCGCAATTCCAGCACGCGGGCATAGAAGCCGTCGAAACCGCCCTTGATCCCAAGGTAATCGGCGGCGCGGGCGATGCGGTCTTCAATCGCGGGACGGTTGAAGTCCAGGACCGTCGGCATGACCACGGCATTCGTGGTGCCATGATGGGTGCCGTAAACCGCGCCGACCGGATGGCTGAGGCTGTGGATTGCTCCCAGACCCTTCTGGAAGGCAACGGCCCCCATGGCAGCCGCACTCATCATATTGGCGCGGGCGTCAAGGTCGGTCGGTTCGGCATAGGCGCGGGGCAGGTATTCGTTGACCAACCGCAGCCCTTCCAGCGCGATGCCTTGCGACATCGGGTGATAGAAGGGGCTGCAATAGGCCTCGAGGCAGTGCGCGAAGGCGTCCATTCCGGTGCCTGCGGTGATGGCGCGGGGCATGCCGACGGTCAGTTCAGGGTCGCAGATCGTGACGGTCGGCAGCAGTTTCGGGTGGAAGATGATCTTCTTCTTATGCGTCGCGCTGTTGGTCAGAACGCCCGCGCGCCCGACCTCGGACCCGGTGCCCGCCGTGGTCGGCACCGCGATGATGGGGGCGATGGTGTCGGGATTGGCACGTGTCCACCAATCGCCGATATCTTCCAGATCCCAGACGCTCACCGGCTGGTCGATCATCAGCGCGATCATCTTGCCCAGATCAAGCGCGGACCCGCCGCCAAAGCAGATCACCCCGTCATGGCCGCCGTCGCGATAGGCCGTCAGGCCAGCCTCCATATTGCCCTCGTTGGGGTTCGGGTCGACCTCGGCAAACATCGCCCGACCCAGGCCCGCTGCGTCCAGCATTTCCAGCACCTGTGCGGTCATCGGCAGGGTGGACAGCGCGCGGTCGGTGACCAGAAGGGGCTTGGTGATGCCCGTCGCGCGGCATTGTTCGGGCAGTTCGGCAATGCGGCCCGCGCCGAACTTGATGGCGGTCGGATAGGACCAGTTTGCGCGCAGGCTCATTGTGTGACCTTTTTCAGATGGAAGGATTTGGGGCGGGTGACGGCGTGGAAGCCAAGCGAAGACAGGCTGGCGCCCCGCCCGGTATCCTTGACGCCGGTCCAGCAAAGTGCCGGGTCCAGATAGTCGCAGCGGTTCATGAAGACGGTGCCGGTTTCCAGCTGGTCGCCGATTTCTGCCGCGCGGTCGGGATCCGCCGTCCAGATAGATGCCGTCAGCCCGTAATCGCTGTCATTCATCAGCGCGATGGCTTCCGCATCGTCCTTGACCGGCATGATGCCGACGACCGGGCCGAAGCTTTCCTCGCGCATGACGCGCATGTCGTGAGTCACATCGACCAGCACCTGAGGGGCCAGATAGGCGCCACCATCGTCGGCCGGAAAGTCGGCGGCGTCGATCAGCGGACGCGCGCCTTGCGCCACGGCCTCGGCCACCTGCTCGCGGACGAGCTTGGCGAAGCGGACATTCGCCATCGGGCCCATGGTGGTGTCCGGGTCGGTCGGATCGCCCAGCTTCAGCGTCCGCGCCCAATCGGCGGCCTTTTCGACAAAGGCGTCATACAGGCTTTCATGGACATAGATGCGTTCGATCCCGCAGCAGCATTGGCCGGAATTGAACATCGCCCCGTCCATCAGCCCGTTCACAGCCGCATCCAGATCGGCGTCCTCGGCGACATAGCCGGGGTCCTTGCCGCCAAGCTCCAGCCCGGTTCCGGTAAATCCGCCTGCCGCAGCACGTTCGATGGCCCGCCCGCCGCCGACCGAGCCGGTGAAGTTCACAAAGCCGAAGTTGCGTTCGGCAATCAGCGCCTCGGTCGTGGCATGATCCAGCACGACATTCTGGAACACATCGGAAGGCACGCCCGCCTTGTGCATGGCCTCGGCCAGCCGTTCGCCGGCCAGAAGGGTCTGGCTGGCATGTTTCAGCATGACAGCGTTGCCCGCGATCAGCGCCGGAACAATCGTGTTGATCGCGGTCAGGAAGGGATAATTCCACGGCGCGATCACGAAGACGACGCCGACGGGCACGCGCCGCAGCTCGCGGCGGAAATCGCCGCTGTCTTCGACCACGTCCGGGGCCAACACATCGGCGGCAGTGCGCGCCAGATATTCGGTGCGTTCGCGCACGCCGCCCATTTCGCCGCCGTAGCGGACCGGGCGGCCCATCATCCGGGCGAGTTCCGGCACGATCTCATCATTCATCGCGATAAGCGCGTCGATGCCGGCCACGACCAGCCTGATGCGTTCGTCCAAAGACCGCGCGGCCCATTCCGGCTGCGCTACCTTGGCGCGGGCAACGGCATCGCGCGCGGCATCCGTCGACAGCACGTCGCGGGTGACATAAACCTTGCCATCGACCGGCGAGACCAGTTGGATTTGTCCTGACATCTTGATGTTCCCTAAGACCGTTCGAACCCGCGCATCACCTCCCAATCGGTGACGACGCGATTCTGCTCTTCTATCTCCCAAAGCGCGGCGCGGTGGTAGTGGGCAACGACATCGGCGCCAAACGCCGCCTTCAGCATGTCCGATTCCATCGCGGCCTGCGCCGCCCCGCCAAGGGTTCGCGGGATTTCCGGCGCGTCCTTCGACTGATACAGATCGCCCGCGAATGCGGGGCCAAGCGTCATGCCCTTTTCGATCCCGTCCAGACCTGCCGCCAGCAGCGCCGCGCAAGCCATGTAAGGGTTCAGGTCCGCCCCGCCGATCCGGCATTCGATGCGCACGCCCTTGGTATTTTCGCCGCACAAGCGGAAGCCGGCGGTGCGGTTATCAACGCTCCATACCGCGCGGGTGGGGGCGAAGGTGCCGGCCACGAAGCGTTTGTAGCTGTTGATGTTGGGCGCAAGGAAAAGGGTGATGGCGCTCGCATGGGCCAACTGCCCGGCGACATAGGATTTCATCACAGCAGACATGCCCAGATCGTCACTGTCATCGACAAAGACGTTCTGCCCGTCTTTCGCCAGCGATTGGTGCACATGGGACGAACTGCCGACCTTGTCGTGATTGTATTTCGCCATGAAGGTCGCGGACCGACCCGCCGCCCGCGCAATGTCCTTCGTTGCCGCCTTGATGAGGATATGCATGTCCGCCGCATCCAGCGCGTCGGAATAGCGGGCGTTGATCTCGTGCTGGCCGCGCTCTGCCTCTCCCTTGCTGCATTCGACGGGCACCCCCGCCGCATAGAGACCGTTGCGCAGGGCGCGCATCACCACCTCGTCACCCGATGTCTCGGTCAGGGCGTAATCGACATTGAAGCGCGAGGACGGCGTCATGTCGCGATAGCCGGCGTCGAACAGGTCCTTGAAGCCCTCCTCGAACATGAAGAATTCAAGCTCGGTCGCCATCATGGGTTCGAACCCCATTCCGCGCGCGCGGGCGACCTGAGCCGACAGCACGTTCCGGGGCGCGTGGGGGACGGGTTCGTGTGTATGATGGTCCAACAGATCGGCCATGCACAAGGCCGTGCCGGGCGCCCATGGCAGGCGGCGCAGCGTGGACAGGTCAGGGCGCATGACGTAATCGCCATAGCCCTTTTCCCAGCTGCTGGCCTGGTAGCCGGGAACGGTGAACATCTCGTAATCGGTGGCCAGAAGATAGTTGCAGCAATGCGTTTCGTCGTGGGCATCAAGGAAATGCTGGACGTGGAAGCGCTTGCCCATCATGCGGCCCTGCATGTCGATCAGGGCGACGGCCACGGTGTCGATTTCGCCCGCATCCCATGCGGCTTTCAGGGCATCAAGCGTCAGGTTTGCGGGCATGTGATTCTCCGGTCAGGAAAGCCGGGCGCGACTGCCGCGCCCGGCGATGATCTTAGCGGTAGGGGTAGCCCGCCTTTTCCATGTTCGCCGAGTAGTCCTTGAACGCCTGCACGACGCGGCCCGCACGTTCGCTGGACCCGGCAACCTCGTCCCAGAAGCCCTGGGCGTCGGTCACGACCTGGTTCCATTCTTCGTCGGGTAGGCTGGTCAGTTCCATCTTCTCGCCCTCGACCCGAAGCCTTGCTTCGCCGCCCCAATACCAGACCTGCCGGTAATAATGGGACTGGTCGATGGTCGAACGGAACAGTTGCTGCAGATGCGGCGGGACCTTGTCCCAGCTGGCGGTATTGGCGAAATAGCTGCCGAACCACGCGCCGGTGACCGAGTTGGTGAGCGCATAGTTACAGACATCGGCCCAGCCGACTTCATAGGCTTCGGTGAAGCCGCACCATGCCACGCCGTCCAACTCGCCGGTCTGCATGGCGACTTCGACGTTATCCCACGGGATGGTGACCGGGATCAGGCCATAGCGCGACAGGAAGCGCCCGGCGGTCGGCACACCAAACACGCGCAGCCCCTGCATGTCGGCAAGGCTGCGAATCGGCTTGTCGACGGTGAAGATATGCAGCGGATCCCACGCACCGGATGACAGCCAGGTGACGTTATCGACTTCGCCATATGCCTCGGCCCAGATCTCGTTCAACCCGTAATAATTGAACAGCGCCGGCACATCGAGGCTGTAGCGCGTGGCAAACGGGAAGTAGCCGCCAAAGACCGCGATATCGACGGGCGATGCCATCGTCGCCTCGTCCGACTGCACGGCGTCGATGGTGCCGTTTTGCAATGCGCGGAACAGGTCGGCGGTCGGGACAAGCTGGTCGGCATAGTAAAGCTCGATCTCCATCTCGCCATTGGCCGCCGCGTTGAACGCGTCGATCTGGGGCTTGATGACATGGGCGCCAAGCGGCGCGCCGGAATAGGTCTGCAAGCGCCACTTGATCGGTGCGGATTGCGCCAGCACCGCAGGCGCGGCAAGGGTCGAGGCCGCAGCCCCGATGCCCGCCGTCTGCAGGAACTTGCGGCGGCTGGACAGGATCTTTTCGGACGGGGTTAACAGTTTCTTCGTCATGGTATCCTCTCTGTTGGTTGGACCCTCTTGCCGGGGTTTGGGTTTGTTATTCGCTCATCCTCTGACATTCATATGTTCGGGCAGCCACAGCGCGATCTGCGGCCAGATCATCACCAGCACGATGGTGATCACCATCATCAGCGCGAAGGGCCAGATCGAGCGGTAGATGTCGATCAGCGTGATTTCCTTGGGCGCGAGTGAGCGCATCAGGAACAGATTATACCCGAAAGGCGGCGTGATATACGCAATCTGGCAGGTGATCGTGTAGAGCACACCGAACCAGATCAGCTGGTTGTCAAAGCCCAGATCCAGCGTTCCAACCAGCGGGATATACAAGGGTGCCACGATGACCAGCATCGCGGTATCATCCAGAAAGATGCCCATCAGGATGAAGCTGAGCTGCATCATGATCAGCACCTGCCACGGGCCAAGATCCCATGTGTTCAGGAACAGGTTTTCAATCGCGCGCACCGCGCCAAGGCCGTCGAACACCGCGCCGAAGGCAAGCGCCGCGAGGATCAGCCACAGGAACATGCAGCTTACCTGCAGCGTCTTCAGCGAGGTTTCCTTGATCAGCCGCCACGTAAATCGCCCCTTCAGCACCGCCGCCAGCGTGGCCGCCGTTGCCCCCACGGCAGAGCTTTCGACAAGCGAGGTATAGCCCATCACGAAAAGCCCGGTCATCAGGAAGAAGATCAGGAAGGGGATGATGCCCGCCCGCGCCAGCGCGAGCTTTTCGGACAGGGGCATGTTCAGCTCTGCCTCGTCCACCACCGGGGCAAGCGAGGGGTTCATGCGGGCGCGGACAAGGATATAGATCACGAACATTGCCGCCATGATCAGGCCCGGCACCAGCCCCGCGAACCACAGTTTCGACACCGGCTGGCGCGCGATCATGCCGTACAGCACCATGACCACCGACGGCGGGATCAGGATGCCAAGCGACGATCCGCCCTGTACCACACCGGAAATAAGGATCTTGTCGTAGCCACGCCGAAGCATCTCGGGCAACGCGATGGTGGCACCAATGGCCATGCCTGCAACCGACAGGCCGTTCATGGCCGATATGATGACCATCAGCAGGATCGTCCCCACCGCCAGCCCGCCGCGCACCCGCCCGAACCAGACATGGAGCATCTTGTAGAGGTCTTCCGCGATGCCCGATTCCGACAGCACATAGCCCATATAGATGAACATCGGCAGCGTCAGCATCGCGTACCAGTTGAACAGCTTGAACACCTGGTTGAACGGCAGCTCGATCGCGCCCTGACCGTAAAGCAGCAGCGCCGCACCCGAGGCGACGAACCCGATCGCCGCAAAGACCCGCTGGCCGCTGACCAGCAGCAGCACCATGGATGCGAACATCAGCAGGGCGATTGTCTCATAACTCATTCAATCGGCCTCCCGCGCAGCGTGGCAATATGTTTGAACACCAGCGAGAACGCCTGCAGCAGCATCAGCACAAGGCAGACCACCATCAGCGACTTGATCGGAATGACCGAGGGGTTCCACATCGAGAACCGCTTTTCATTCGTGGCGATGGCGTATTGAAGGCTGCTGATCGACCCGGCCAACATCACGCACAGATAGAAGATAAGGCACCAGATCGTCACCAGATCCAGCCTGGCCTTGCCGCGCTCGGACAGGCTCGCATACAGCAGGTCCATCCGGACATGATCGTCATTTTTCAGCGTGAATGGCCCGCCAAGGAAGTAATAGGCGGCAAGCGTGAACTGCGTCAGTTCGATCGCCCAGTGAACCGGGACATTCAGGACATTGCGCGTGACGGCATCCATCAACAGCGTCGCCACCATGACGAAGATCAGCGACGCGGCCAGCCAGCCAGCCCAATCACTGATGCGGTCGATGATGCGGACATAACCGCGGATCAGCTTCGGCATTGGCCTTCCTTTCGTCCTGTCCTGTTCGTGCCGCTTGACATGTCCGGTCCCTTCAGCACGAAACCCGCAGCCCACGCGCGGTGAACTGGGCGCGCATCTGCGCAGGAATTGCATCATCGGTGATCAGCAGACCGATCTGGGCAGCAGGGCAGACCGTGAACGCGGCGCGGCGGTCCAGCTTGCTGCTGTCGGCCAGAACGATCAGGTTCTGGGCATTCGCAGCCATGGCGCGGGCGATCTGCGCCTCGTCATGGCTGGCATCCATGGCGCCGATGCCGATGGAAAAGGCGGCCACAGTCAATACGCAATGATCAGCCTGATAGTCGCCAATCTGGCCAAGCGTCGATGGCCCGACGGTCTGTGCATTACCCGACACATAGCGGCCGCCCAGCAGATGCACCGCGGCATCAGACCCTGCCAGGGCAAGTGCGTCGGCCAGCCGGCAGGAATTGGTGATGATCGTCAGCCCGGCGATCCGCGCCAGTGCCGGCGCTGCCGCAAGGGTCGTCGATCCGGTGTCGATGAACAGGGTCGCGCCCGGTTCGATCTCATCGGCAAGCCGCTGACCGATATGCAACTTCTGCGCACTTGCCTGCGCGGCACGCACATCCATGCTGGGCTCGGTCAACAGCCGTGCGTTGCGCGCCCCACCGTGGACCTTCATCACGCGGCCCGCCTCGGCCAGTCGCGCAAGATCACGGCGGATCGTTTCGGTCGAGACGTCGAAATGCGCGGCCAGATCCTCGACACTCGCCGAGCCCTCGCTTCGGATCATGGTTTCGATCTGCAAGCGTCTTTCGCGCGGTTTCATTGTTTTTCTGTCCCTCTGACCGAAGCCAATCCGCAGATCGCGCCCATGTCAACAAAAATCTTGCAGATACCATCCTATCACTTGACCAAATCAACAATTTTTTCCAAAGGATTGCCCACTCGGTCAATTCTTGTATAGTCTTTGTGCAGATCATGGGGACAGTATGAACGTTTTGGCAGGTTACGATGTGGCTGTTGTCGGCGCCGGGATCGTCGGCTGCGCAATTGCCCGGCGCTTCGCCATGGATGGCGCGCGGGTGGTGCTGCTGGAAAAGGCCCATGACGTGCTGGACGGCGCGTCCAAGGGAAACAGCGCCATCCTGCATACCGGCTTCGACGCGCCAGAGGATTCGCTGGAACTGGACTGTATCCGCGACGGCCATGCCGAATATCTGGACATCCATTCCCGCCTGAACCTGCCACTGGACCGCTGCGGCGCGCTTGTCCTTGCATGGGATGCCGAGCAGGAGGCCACACTGCCCGACCTGATGGCGCAGGCACGACGCAACGGGGTCGGGGACATCGAACCCCTGGACCGCGACGCCCTGCTGGCACTGGAACCCGCCCTTGCGCCAGATGTCCGGGCCGGGTTCCGCGTTCCGCGAGAATCGCTGATCGACCCGTGGTCAACGGCGCACGCCTATCTCTATCAGGCGCTCGCCCATGGGGCCGAGCTGCGCTGCCGGGCGGAACTGACCGCGGCCGTGCGGGGCAGCGAAAGCTGGACCCTTACGACCACAGCCGGACCGGTTCAGGCCGGGCTGGTCATCAACGCGGCCGGGCTGTGGGGCGATCATGTCGACCGCATCCTGACGGGCGAAAGCTGGTTCCAGATCCGTCCCCGCAAGGGCCAGTTTGTTGTCTACGACAAGCCGGCGGCGGCGCTGGCGCGCCATATCCTGCTGCCGGTGCCCACGAAAATCACCAAAGGGATCGTGGTCTGCCGCACGGCCTTCGGCAATCTGCTGGTCGGCCCGACGGCGGAAGAACAGGACGATCGCGACGACGCCTCGCTTGTGCCCGCGACGCTGGAAACCCTGCGCGAGACAGGCGCGCGGATCCTGCCCGGTCTGGCCGCAGAGCAGGTAACGGCGGCCTATGCCGGATTGCGTCCCGCGACCGAGGAGAAGGGTTACCGCATCCGCGCCGATCTGGCGCAGGGGCTGGTGACGGTTGGGGGCATCCGCTCGACCGGGTTGTCGGCGGCACTTGGGATCGCCCGGTATGTCGCGAGGCTGGCGGGCCGCGACCTGAAAGAACCCCGGCACTGGCCTCAAATGCCGATGTTGGCACAGGCCGGCGCGCGCGATTGGCAAAGCGCGGGAAATGGCGGGATCATCTGTCATTGCGAGTTGGTCACCCGGCGCGAGATCCAGGCTGCTTTGGCCGCCCCCGCGCCCGCCAACTCTCTGGCCGGGCTTAAGCGCCGGACACGGGTCACGATGGGGCGCTGTCAGGGCTTTGGCTGCACCGCCGCATTGGCCCAACTGACCGAAGGGCGCTTCACCCAGCCGATGTCCTGCGGAGACACCGATGGACACTGACATTGCCATCATTGGTGCCGGCCCGGCAGGCCTTGCTGCCGCAGCCGAACTGGGCAGGCTTGGTGCGGGCCGCGTCACCGTCATCGAACGCGAACCCGTGCCGGGCGGCATCCCGCGCCATTGCGGCCATTCGCCCTTCGGGATGCGGGAATTCCACCGTATCCTAAGCGGGCAGGCCTATGCCGCGCGGCTGGCCGCAGCCGCCAGTGCAGCCGGTGCGACGATCTTGTGCGACACGACGGCCATCGCGCTGCATGATGGTCCGGCACTGGATCTGACGGGGCCGGATGGCGCGTTTAGGCTGAATGCCCGCGCCGTGCTGCTGGCCACCGGCACCCGCGAATCCAGCCGGGTGCAGCGGCTGATCGGGGGACAGAAGCCCGGTGGGATCATACCGACCGGCGCGCTGCAGGGTCTGGTTCATCTGAACCACCAGATCCCGTTTCAACGCCCCGTCGTCCTGGGAACCGAGCTGGTCAGTTTCTCGGCGCTGCTGACCTGCCGGCAGGCGGGCATCCGCCCTGTCGCCATGATTGAGCCCGGCCCCCGCATCGTCGCGCGCGCGCCGTCCGGCCTGCTGCCGCGCCTGATGGGCATCCCCCTGCGAATGAACACCAGCATCGCCGCCATTCATGGCCGCGACCGGGTGACTGGCGTGACGCTGAGCGGCCCGGAAGGTGAAACGCATCTGGACTGCGACGGCGTGCTGCTGACAGGCGCCTTTCGATCCGAAACAGCCCTGCTGGCGGACGCCGATGCCGTGATCGACCCGCGATCCACCGGCCCGATGATCGACAGCTTCGGGCGCACGTTCACACCGGGCTATTTCGCTGCCGGCAATCTGCTGCGCCCGGTTGAAACCGCGGGCGCCTGCTGGGATGAAGGTCGCCGTGCCGCCCATGCGATCCACGCCTGGCTTCAGGACGCGCTGCCCGATCCGGGGCAGGGCCTGCCATTGTTTCTGCGCAGCGACACAATACGCTATGCCCTGCCGCAAGTGATCTTCCCTGACGGGCCGGGACGGCACCAGCAGATCCAGTTGCGCGTCACGCGCCCCGTGCGCGGTATCCTGAAGTTGCGGCAGGGGGCGGTGGTCGTCGCCAGCCGCAAGATCGACGCCCGGCCGGAACGCCGTGTCACGCTGGCCTTGCCAAAGACGCTGCTCAACGCTCCTCTGACACTGACGCTGGAGGAAACGGCATGAAGATCCTCGCCATAGATCAGGGTACCACGTCTACGCGCGCGCTGCTGTATCAGCACGGCAGACTGACGCCCGTCATGCAGCGCGCGCATCGCCAGATCCTGCCCGCCGCTGGCCATGTCGAACATGACTCGGCCGAGTTGCTGGCAAACCTGAATGCTGCCTTGCAGACCGATTCCGAACTGGTCGCGCTTGCCAACCAGGGGGAAAGTTGTCTGGCGTGGGACGCGCGCGATGGCCGCCCGATCAGCCCTGTCATCGTCTGGCAGGACGACCGCACCGCATCCGACACGGCCCGGCTGGCGGGGCAGGGCGCAGGAACCGAGGTGATGGCCCGTGCCGGGCTGCCGCTCGATCCGTATTTCTCTGCCTCCAAGCTTGGCTGGATCATGCAGAACTGTCCAGGCGCCGCCGACCTTGCGCGGCGGGGGCAGTTGCGGATGGGGACGACAGATGCGTTTTTTCGCGACCGTCTGACCGGGCGTTTCCAGACCGATATCGCAACCGCCTCGCGCACCTCTCTGATGAACATCGAAACGGGCGCGTGGGACCCGCTGCTGTGCGAATTGTTCGGCGTCCCGATGTCAGCCCTGCCCGAGATCACACCGACCGCCGGCGATCTTGGACGATTGCCCAATGGCGCACGGCTGGCGGTCAGCATCGTCGATCAGCAGGCGGCACTGTTCGGGCATGGTTGCCACGATCCCGGTGCGGCCAAGGCAACCTTCGGGACCGGCGCGTTCGTTCAATGCGTGACCGACCGCCTGATCCGGCCGGATCAGGCCGGGCCACTGCCAACCGTGGCCTGGCATCTGCCCGGTCAACCGATCCGCTACGGCCTTGACGGTGCCGTCTATGCGGCGGCGGCGGCGATTGACTGGGCCAGATCGCTTGGGTTGTTCGATGATTACGCCGCGATTTCGCGCTTCGCTGCACCCCCAGCCATCGACCGGGGCCTGATCTTTCTGCCCGCACTGGCCGGACTGGCATGTCCGCATTGGGATCGACGGGCACGGGGCGCGTGGTTCGGGTTGGCACTGGAACATGGCGCGGCGGACATGATGCAGGCATTGCTGGAAGGGATCGCCCTGCGCACCGCCGAGGCGATTGCCGCAATCGACGCGCTACAACCGCTTGGCAGCCTGTCGGTGGACGGCGGACTGACCCGCAACGATTATCTGCTGGAATTCCTTGCCGGACTGGTGCCGCACCCCGTTAACCGCGCAACCGAGATCGAAAGCACCGCCCTTGGTCTGGCGCATATGGCGCTGGCTGCAGACGGCCACACCGTGCCGCAACTGCCAGCACCCGCACCGATCGCTGTACCGGACAATGATCGGGACAAGGCAGCATTCCGACTTGCACGCTTCGGTCACATCCGCGCGGGGCTAAGCCGGCTTGCCCACGAAGCTGACGACCTGTTGCCGTCTAGCCTTCATCCCGACCACGACGGGCGCGACTGACGATGCTGTCGCCGATGGCGGTCGCTGTCGTAACGAACACCCCAAGTCCACACAGCACATATCCGCTTGTGAACAGCTTGCCGATATCCGTCTTGGGTGCAAAATCACCATAACCCACGGTCGAGATGGTGATGACCGAGAAATAGAATGCGTCGATCCAGCCCCACCCCTCGACGAGATGATAGAAGCCCGTGGCGATCAGGATCAGAAGTGCGGTCAGACCGGCCAGAAATTGAACCTGCTTGTTCCTGAACGCCTGACTGATCCCCCCCAGAACGTCGCGCAATCCGCCGCCTATGTCCTTGATCGGGCTGGCCATTCCGCCACTCCATATGCTTATGCCGTTTTGATCGATCGTTGCAGATTTCCGCGCGTCGGGCAACGCCACGACGCCGTATCACGCAGACTTCGCAGGCGGAGTACTTTCGAAAGGCTCGACGTTTTCGGCCAGCAGGACGGCAAAGGGGCGGGTCGATTCGAAACTGGCCATGATGATCGCGATGATCGAGGTCAGCGGAATCGCAAGAATGGCCCCCGCGACACCCCAGACCGAGGACCACAGCGCCAGCGCGACCAGCACGACGAATGGCGACATGTTGATCCTGCGGCCGACCATGCGCGGCTCCAGCACGTTGCCGACCCACATCTGCGCCGCCGTCAGAAGCGCCGCAACCACCAGTGTTTTCTGGACCGACCCGAATTGCGCCATGCTGAGAACGACCGGGAAGATCACACCCACGATCGAGCCGACATAGGGGATATAGTTCAGCAGTCCGATCAGCACGGCCCAGAACAGGGCGAAATCCACGCCAAGCGCGGTCATCGCGACAAAAGACAGCAGACCGAGAATCGTGTTCACCAATGTCTTCACGACGATATATTCGCTGATCGCGGCGTTGATTTCGGCAATGATGGCGCTTGCGCGTTGCGCGCGCCGACCGGGCAGGGCGACGGCGATCTTGTGGCCGAAGCCGCGCCGCTCGCTCATCAGAAAAGTTGCGTAAACCAGCACCATGAAAAGAAGCCCCGCAGCCGAACTGATCGAACCCAGCAAAGAGGTGGCGATCCCACGAATAGGCAGCGACTGGCGCAGACGTTCAACCATTACGCCAAGATCGGGGCGGTCCGACAGCCCCACCATATCGGTGACGTCGGTATAAATGGCGTCGATGTTCTGCTGGTATTCCGGCAGTTTCGCGCTGACCTGGGCGGCGGTCGACATCATCACCCCACCCAGCCAGAACGCAACGACAAGAAAACCCACCAGCACCAGAAGCCGCCGCGCCCATTCCGGCGCGCGACCGGCGACCGGCACACGGCCAAGGGCATTACTGGCGGCAAGCAGCACGTAAACCGAAATCACCGCGATGATGATGGGCAAAAGGAACGACTTGCCCACAACCATGAACCGTCCGACAAGCGCGATCAGCAACAGCGACAGAACGACACCCATCAGGCCGCGCAACGGATCGTTTTCCCTGAACATCTGCTGGCTCCGTTCCACAACAAACGCGCGGCATCGGCGTCGACTTTTTGCAAGATGACATGACGCGCAGGCGGCGTCCATGCCGGGTGCAGGCTGCATATTCTGCGCCCGGCGTCTACACAGTGCGCCGATTTACCGGCACAGTACGGCGTGAACTGATCGGAAATTCCTGTACGGATGACTGTTATGAACTGGAAAAAGCCGCTCGGCATCTCGCTTCTGCCGTTGTTTCTGGGACTGCTTTTCTTCGCAGCCTCATTGACGCCATCCCTGATCCCGCGCGGCCCTGTGCTGCAAGGCATCCTTGGCGGAACGGTCGCAGCACTTGGCTATCTGATCGGGCGTTTTCTTCTGACCGTTTGGCGGCAGATGGATCTTCCTGTGCTGAGCGGCAGGGCCGCGATCATCGGCCATCTGATCGTCGGGCTGCCTGTGCTGGCGACGCTTGGCAATGCGCTGATCAAGGAAGTTCCCTGGCAGAATTCGATCCGCACCCGCATGGGGATGGAACCGATCGAGTCCTTCCGGGTCTTGCAGATGCTGGGCCTGGCGGTGCTGGTATTTGCCGTCCTTTACCTGATCGGCGCCCTGATCCGGATGGTCTTCGACCGCATGCGTCGAAGGCTTTACCGATACATGCCGGAACGGCGGGCCAATATCGCGGGACTTCTGATCGTCGTCGTCCTGGTTTTCACCATCACGCGCGACGGGCTGATCGATAACCTGATCGACTTCTTTGACAGCAGCTATACCGTCGCGCAGGACCTGTTCGAAAACGCGCCCCCACCGCCCGAGGACAGCACTGTTTCCGGCAGTGCGCAATCGCTTGTGGACTGGGGTGCGATGGGCAAGCCTGGCCGCGATTTTGTGACCACCGGACCGAATGCGGCGGCGATTTCGGAATTCTCTGGAACCGAGGCGCTGAAGCCGCTGCGCGTCTATGTGGGTCGCGCGCAGGCAGACGATGCGCAGGCGCGCGCCGATGTGGCATTGGCGGAACTGCAGCGCATCGGCGCATTTGAACGCAAGGTGCTGATCGTCGCCATGCCGACCGGGACCGGCTGGCTCGACCCCGGCAGCTTTGATGTGATCGAATACATGCATGGGGGCGATATTGCGACGGTTGCGGTGCAGTATTCCTATCTGCAATCACCACTGGCGCTGATCCTCGAAACCGATTCAGGTCTGCAGCAGGCGCGTGCACTGATCGGCACTGTCCACCGTTATTGGCGCAGTCTTCCGCGCGACCAACGTCCGCAGATCTATGTCCATGGTCTCAGCCTCGGGGCCTGGGCTTCGATGTATGGCACCGACCTGGAGGCGTTACTGGACGATCCGATCGACGGCGGCTTCTGGGCAGGCCCGCCTTTCCCTTCGGGTCTGTGGCATCAGGCCATGGAAGAACGGAACGAGGGAACGCCATATGTCGCGCCTGAAGTCCGTGATGGTCGGCTGTTCCGCTTTGCCAGTCATGTCAAACCCGCAGGCGGCCCCGACGGCTGGGGCAGCATGCGTCTGATGTTTCTTCAATATTCCAGCGATCCCATCGTGTTTTATCAGCCGAGTTCGCTGTGGCGCGCACCCGCCTGGATGCACGAGCCTCCGGCTGAAGACGTCTCGCCCGATCTCAGCTTCATGCCCGTGGTCACCCAGTTTCAGCTTGCGCTGGATATGGCCATCGCGCTGTCCGCGCCTTCAGGACATGGACATTCCTATTATGCGCATGACTATATCGGCCCATGGCAGGCGGTGACCCAGCCCGACGGCTGGACGGATGCCGACACGGCGCGGCTGATGGCGCGCTGCGACGGGGAAAAGCAGCAAGGATGCAGAAACGGAAAAAGCTGAAGCTGTGGCACTGGGTTCTGCTGGGGATCGTTGGCGCGATGCTGATCGCCGCGGCGGTGAATTCGCTGCGCAACTGGGCCGGAATCGCCATCGTCACCGACACGTCGGCGGAACGGCTGACCTTGCTGGAACCGGACTGGCGGATGGTCCCGGCATCCGCGCCGATTTCCGATGCCGGATCGGTCCTGCTGTCGGGCTGTGACGGCGTGCATGACAACATGGACTACTGGGCCGGCGTGCTGGCGGCGCGTGGCTATCCTGGGTTGATCCTGGACAGCCACAGCCCGCGTGGTTTCGATACGCTGCAGACATGGCGGCTTCTTTGCATGGGCCAGCTTCTGCCCGGGGCAGAGCGCGCAGGCGACATTGGCGTGGCCATGGCGGAAACCGACGCGGCCGAAATCGTATTGCTGGGTGTCTCGCATGGGGGATGGTCGATTCTGGAATTCCTGCGCCAGTCCAGCATGGGGGATCTGCCGCCGGGCCTGTCCGACTGGCCCGCACCGCCGGACGCGCTGAACGAACGGGTTGCGGCGGCAATCGTTTTCTATCCCTATTGCGGGGTCCTGAACGGAGCGGGGGAGGGGGACTGGTCCAGGATGCCCCCGATCCTGATGATCCTTGCCGGACAGGACGAATTGCAGGTCACGCCCGCCTGCAAGCGCATGGCAGCAACGCTGCGCGACCTCGGCGCCGAGGTCGATCTGGTCGTCTATGACGATGCCGGTCACGGTTTCGACCAGCAGGAACGCGCGCCCCTGTCGCAACTGACATACCGGCCGGAACTGCGCGACGCTTCAACCGAAGTGGTAAACGCATTTCTGGACCGGCACGGACTTTAGCCCGTCAGTCGAGCGCAACCGCAGCCTCTCCCCGCAGATCAAACGGAGAGGTGATACCGATCAGCGCCATGTCTCGGTCGATCTCTTCCTTCAGCAGCTTTGCGGCATGGGCAACGCCGGGCACGCCATGTGTGGCGGCGGCGTAAAGGAAAGGCCTTCCGACAAAGGTGAAATCCGCACCCAGCATGATCGCCTTCAGAACGTCTGTGCCACGCCGTATACCGCTGTCGAACATCACGACCATATCGGGAACGGCGGCCCGCACCGCTGGCAAGACGCGCAGCGGAGAGGCCGTCCCGTCCAGCTGGCGCCCGCCATGATTGGACACAATCACCGCGTCGCAGCCCGCATCGCGCGCAGCCATTGCATCATCGGGATGCATGACACCTTTCACGATCAGCTTGCCGGGCCAGATGTCCCGAATGCGCCGGATATTGGCCCAGGACAACTGGTCCCGCCCGATTTTCGAACGCACCAGATCGCGCGAGAACAGGGGCGGTCCCTGCACGGATTCCATATTCTCGAAATGCGGCATGCCACGGGTCATGATCTCACGGCCCAGGGTGAACAGTGACCACCGCGGGTGCGTCATGCCCTGCCAGACAAGCTGCGGCGTGATGCGGAACGGCGCATCGAACCCGTTGCGCGCATTGTTTTCGCGGTTTCCCGCCACCGGCACATCGCCCGTCACGACAAGACGGTCGAACCCGGCACGCTGCACACGTTCCAGCAGCGCCTCGATCCGGGCGTCGTCGCCTGGGATATAGGCCTGGAACCAGCGGCTTTTCCCTTCTGTCGCGACGCGTTCCAATGGGGTCAGCGACGCGGCTGAACATATCGCGAAGACGCCCGCCTCGGCCGCACCTTTCGACAGCGCGACGTCGCCATCAAATGCCGCGACGGCGCTGAAGCCCATGGGCGCAATGCCGAACGGCGCGGCAAATTCCTGGTCAAAAAGCTGCGTCCGCTGATCACGGGCCGATACATCCTGAAGGATGCGCGGGCGAAAGCCTATCTGCCGGAAGGCGGCCCGATTGTCATCCAGCGTCGTATCGGTTTCGACACCGCCGCTGACGTAACCATAGATCGCACGCGGCAGCAGTCGGCGCGCCGCGCCCTCGAAATCATCAAGCGCCAGCATGCCCCGCAACCGGCGCGGCACGGTGACAGGCTTGCGTCGCGCAATCGAAACGGGATCAGGGCGCGCTGTATCTGTCATGCGCAATCACCCACCGTGGTTTCATGAATCATGGTTGGTCCAGCCTCCTCTTCCAATCCACGGCATCTGTGCCGCTGCCCCCTTTTGCAGCAGGATCGCGGATCGCGGCAGCGATGACAATCCTTGTCCGGCGTGAAGCTGGGCCTTGATATCGGATTACAGGCTGCTAGCCTGCCGCCCGGACAACACGCAGGAGCAGACCATGAAAACCCACTTCCCGATGACCCGGCGCGGGTTCCTGTCAGCTTCGGTGGCGGGCGTTGGCATGGTCGTGCTGCATCCGTTTTCGGCGCGCGCCCAGGCTGGGCAGGCCCATCTGCGGATCATGGAAACGACCGATCTGCATGTCCACATCTGGCCCTATGACTATTACGCCGACAAGCCCGTCGACACAGTCGGGGTGTCGCGCACGGCCGCACTTGTGAAGGCCGTCCGGGCCGAGGCCGCGAACGCGATCCTTCTGGACAATGGCGATTTCCTGCAAGGCAACCCGCTTGGCGACTATATCGCCTATGAACGCGGCATGGATCAGGGGCAGATGCATCCGATCATCACCGCGATGAACGAGGTCGGGGTCGATGCGGGAACGCTTGGCAACCACGAATTCAATTATGGGCTGACCTTCCTTAAAAACACATTGGCGGGTGCCAGCTATCCGGTCGTCTGCTGCAATGTCGTGACCTCCGAAGGTGCTACGCCGGACGCCGACGAAACACTGGTGCCGCCCTATACGATCCTAGAACGCGAGCTGACCGACGGCGCGGGCGAAACCCATCCGATCCGCATCGGGCTGATCGGCTTCGTGCCGCCGCAGATCATGCAATGGGACCGCAAGCATCTGGAGGGCAATGTGACCACGCGCGGCATTGTCCCTGCCGCCGAAGCCTGGGTGCCGAAGCTGCGCGCAGAGGGCGTCGATCTGGTCATCGCGCTGTCGCATTCCGGCATCGAGGCGCTGCCATTGGAAGAGGGTGCCGAAAATGCCAGCCTCGCGCTGGCTGGGGTGGACGGCATCGACGTGGTGCTGACCGGCCACCAGCATCTGGTTTTCCCCGGCCCTGATTACGAAACGTTGGAAGGCGCGGACATCGCCGCAGGCACGCTGGCGGGCAAGCCCGCCGTCATGGCCGGGTTCTGGGGCAGCCATATGGGCCTGATCGACCTGCTGCTGGAACGAGACGGCGAGGCGTGGAAGATCGCCAGCCACACGGTCGAGGCGCGCCCGATCTATGAACGCGATGCCGACCGCAATGTCGTGCCGCTGGTTGAAAGCGTCGCGGCGGTCGAGGACAGCGTAAAGGCCGAACACGAGGCGACGCTGGCATATATCCGCCGCCCGGTCGGCAAGACCTCGGCACCGCTTTACAGCTATTTCGCGCTCGTCGCGGACGACCCCAGCGTGCAGGTCGTCACGAACGCGCAGAAATGGTATATCGAACAGATGATGGCCGGGACCGAACATGAAGGCCTGCCGATCCTGTCCGCAGGTGCACCCTTCAAGGCGGGCGGACGCGGCGGGCCGGACTATTACACCGATGTCGCCGCGGGCGACATTGCCATCAAGAACGTCGCCGATCTGTATCTGTACCCGAACACCATCCGCGCCGTGAAGATCACCGGCCAACAGGTCAAGGACTGGCTGGAACGCAGCGCCGGCATGTTCAATCAGATCACCCCCGGCCAAGCGGATCAGGTTTTGCTGAACCCCGAATTCCCCAGCTATAATTTCGACGTGATCGACGGGGTCAGCTATCGGATCGACCTGTCTCAGCCGTCGAAATACGACAACGACGGGGCTGTCGTGAACGAAAGCGCCAACCGGATCACTGACCTGACCTTCGATGGCCAACCCATCGACCCTGCGGCAGAGTTCATCGTGGCGACGAACAACTATCGCGCGGGCGGCGGTGGGACATTCCCCGGAAATGACGGAACGACCATCGTGTTCGAAGGCCCGGACACAAATCGCGATATCATCGTGCGCTATATCGTCGAACAGGGGACCATTGACCCCGAAGCCGACAACAACTGGTCCTTCGTGCCGTTGGAAAACACCAGCGTCCTGTTCGATACCGGCCCGAAAGCTGCGGACTATCTTGAGGATGTCAAAGGCGTGACGATCGAGCCGGCAGGCGATGGCGCGGACGGCTTCGCGCGGTTCCGCATCACGCTCTGACTGGCGAGGGGCATGGATCTCAACAGCGATATGGGCGAAAGCTTTGGGGCCTGGCCGATGGGCGATGACGCCGCCATGCTGCAGATCGTCACCTCGGCCAATATCGCCTGCGGCTTCCACGCCGGCGATCCGGCGGGAATCCTTGATACGCTGCGCCTGGCGGCGAGCCGTGGTATCGCGGTGGGCGCGCATGTCGGCTATCGTGATCTGGCGGGTTTCGGACGGCGCGGAATGGACGTCCCCGCGCGAGATCTGACTGCGGACGTCTTATACCAGATCGGCGCGCTTGATGGCTTGGCGCGGGCAGCGGGCACGGCAGTGCGCTATGTCAAGCCGCACGGGGCGCTTTATAACACCATTGCCCATGGCGACGATCAGGCCCATGCCGTGATCGCCGCCATGAAGGCATATGATCCCGCACTTCCGATGATGGCGCTTGCCGGCGCACCCATCGTTGCACTTGCAGATGCTGCCGGCGTGCCCGTGATCACAGAGGCATTTGCCGATCGGGGTTATCTGCCTGACGGCCAACTCGTCCCGCGTCACGCCGATGGCGCCGTCCTGAGCGATCCCGATGCGGTCGCGGCGCGCATGCTGCGTTTCGCGCAAGAGGGGGTGATCAGGGCGGTGAACGATCAGGACATCCGTATCAGTGCGCAGTCAATCTGCGTGCACGGCGACAGCCCTGGCGCGGTTCGAATGGCGCGCCGCATCCGCGATGTGTTCGACGCCGAAGGCATCAGCTTGCGGCCCTTCGCAACTGCTGGCGCATGACCGCCCGTTTTCTGCCGGCCGGCGACACCGCCCTGCTGGTCGAACTGGCTGATCTCGACGCCGTTCTCGCCTTGTTTGCCAGTATGAACGCCGACCCACCGCGAGGTGTGGTCGAACTGGTGCCGGCTGCAAAAACGCTTGCCGTGACGTTCGATCAACATGTGACTTCGGCCAGTCGCCTTGCGTCCGAGATCGCCCTGCGCGATCTGACCGGCCATGCACCGGCCAGCGGGCGCGAAATCGAGATCCCGGTCACCTATGACGGGCAGGATCTGGCCGGCGTCGCCGCGCTGACCGGCTTGTCCGTTGCCGAAGTGATCGCCCGCCATACCGGGACGGGTTGGCGGGCCGCGTTCAACGGTTTTGCGCCGGGCTTCTGTTATCTTTCAGGCGGCGATCCCGCACTTCATGTGCCCAGATTGCAAAGCCCCCGAACAGCGATCCCGGCCGGGTCGGTCGCGCTGGCAGGTGCGTTCAGTGGCGTATATCCACAGGAAAGCCCCGGCGGCTGGCAGTTGATCGGGACCACGACCGCGCGGATGTGGGACCTGTCGCGCACCCCGCCCGCGCTTGTCGCGCCGGGCGATCTGGTGAAATTCGTGGACTGCGCTAAGCGGCCTGCATCACAAAAGCCAGCCATGAACAGCAGGCCGGCGGAAAAGCCGCTGTTGCCCGGCAGGCCGACCGCGCGGCTGGATGTGATCGACGCGCCATTTCCCGTGCAGTTTCAGGACGGCGGGCGGCTTGATCAACTTGCCCAAGGCGTCGCGGCATCGGGCGCGGCGGATATGGGGGCGTTCCGGTCGCTGAACCGCCTGCTTGGCAATCCCGCCGGTACGCCCGCAATAGAAATCGGTGCCGGACCGCTGCATTTGCGCGCCACAACGCCCTGCACCATTGCCATAACCGGGGCCGGGCGCCGGATTACGCTGAACGACCAGGATACATTTACCACTCATCAGGCAGTCGCGGTAGACGCGGGCGACAGCATCCACATCACCTCGCCTTCCAGCGGCAGCTTCAGTTATCTCGGCGCGCGCGGTGGCTTCGAAGTCGAACCTGTTCTGGGCAGCGCGGCAACCGATACGCTGGCCCATATCGGGCCACCCCCGCTGCAGGCTGGTGACTGGATCGCACTGGCAGGTCGCCCGGCGCAGTCGCTTGGCCCGGCAGAGCCGGTGCCGGTCCTGCCCCGACCCGGTGAGACGGTCGTGCTTGACGTTGTCATGGGGCCAAGGGCCGACTGGTTTTCCGCCAAGACGCTGGCGCTGTTCACATCGCAGGACTGGATTGTCACGCCGCGCTCCAGCAGGATCGGCAAGCGACTTGAAGGTGCCTCTGCGCTGATGCGGGCGAATGACCGAGAGTTGCCAAGCGAGGCCGCGATGACCGGCGCGATCCAGGTACCCCATTCCGGCCAGCCGGTGCTGTTTCTGGCCGATCATCCGCTGACCGGGGGCTATCCGGTCATTGCCACTGTGGCCGCGCATCATCTGGATCTGGCAGCGCAGGCACCACCCGGCGCAAAGCTGCGCTTTCGCCCCTGCGCGCCATTTTCCGAAATCGCGCCAGTATCGCCCGAGGTTTCATGATGAAGAAAATCCTGATTGCCAACAGGGGCGAGATCGCCTTGCGGGTCATCCGCGCCTGCCACGACCACGGTCTGGCGTCGGTCGCCGTCTACGCGGATCAGGATGCCGACGCGCTTTACCTGCGCACTGCGGACGAAGCATACAGTCTTCCCGGCACGACCCCGGCAGAAACATATCTGAACATCGGGGCCATTCTGGATATCGCACATCGTTCGGGGGCCGATGCCATCCATCCTGGCTATGGCTTCCTGTCGGAAAGCGCGACATTCGCGCAAGCCGTTCTGGATGCCGGTCTGACCTGGATCGGGCCTGATCCGGGGGCCATCGCACGGCTTGGTGACAAGATCGCCGCGCGAGAGATCGCCCGCAAAGTCGGCGCGCCGCTTGTCCCCGGTACGGACGGACCTGTCCGCGATGCGGGTGAAATACGCGCCTTCGTCGATCAGCACGGCCTGCCGGTTGCCATCAAGGCATCTGCCGGTGGCGGCGGGCGCGGCATGCGGGTCGTCCGACATGGCGATGAAATCGACGAACTGTTCGCCGCCGCCGCCAGCGAGGCGAAGGCCGCCTTCGGCAACGGCGATTGCTATGTCGAACGCTTTCTGGACCGGCCCCGGCATATCGAGGCGCAGGTCCTTGCCGACCAGCACGGCAATGTGGTCGTGATCGGGTTGCGGGACTGTTCGCTTCAGCGTCGCAATCAAAAGCTGGTCGAGGAAGCGCCCGCGCCTTTCCTGCCTGCTGATGTTGCGGAAATGATCACGAAGGCCGCCCGCGATATCTGCGCCGAGGCCGGTTATACAGGCGCCGGCACGGTCGAGTTCCTGCTGGGGGCAGATGGCATGGTCAGCTTCCTGGAGGTCAACACCCGTCTGCAGGTCGAACATCCCGTGACCGAGGCCGTGACCGGCATCGACCTCGTCATTGAACAATTCCGCATTGCCGAAGGCGATCGGCTGCGCATTGGCAAGATGCCCGAGCCTATTGGCCACGCCATAGAGTTCCGCATCAATGCAGAGGATCCGGGCCGAGGTTTCATGCCGACGCCGGGACGGATCACCCGCTTCTCGGCCCCGTCCGGTCCTGGCATACGGCTGGACAGCGGCGTTGAAACCGGCAGCACCGTCGTCGGCGCTTTCGATTCGCTGATGGCCAAGCTGATCGTCACCGGCCCCACGCGACAGGTCGCCTTGGCCCGTGCGCGCCGCGCGCTGGCAGAGTTTCGGATCGACGGCGTGGCATCGGTGCTTCCTTTTGCCCGCGCGGTGCTCGACGCGCCGGACTTCAACGGCAGCGCCCCTTTCGCCATCCACACCCGCTGGATCGAGACGGATTTCGCCGAAGATCTGGACGCCGCCCTGCGCGTGACCCAGGTGGAAGACAGCGTGCTGCGCCTTCCGGTCGAGATCGATGGCAAACGCAGGGACCTTGGGCTGTCTGCAAGCGCCTTGTCCCGGCTGGCGGCGGCGATTGGCGGTACAGTCACCCCGGTTGCGCAAGGTAGGCAGGCCGATGCAGCGCCAGCCGCTGGCGGCATTCACGCATCTGTGGCGGGCGTCCTGAACCGCTGGCTGGTCGAGGACGGCGTAACAGTCGCAAAGGATCAGCCTGTCGCCGTGCTGGAAGCGATGAAGATGGAAATCACACTTTGTGCCGAACGTGACGGCGTGATCCGACAGCGCGCCACCCCCGGCACTGAACTGGCGGAAGGCGCGTTGCTGGCGGATATCGAATAACCGCTCATGCAAGCGTGAAGCAATTGCGGCGCGCCGTGCATCGACAACCCGCCGGATTTGCTGAAAACTTCGCTCTGCTCGTGCACCCCGCCCGCGACGCCCCATGACGGAGCCATGATGACAGACACCGCCCTGCAATCCGACCGCGCCGGCGACCGCTACGCCCGAGAACTGGAACGCCATCTTGACTGGCTGGACAGCTTTACGTCGACCGCGCTTGGCGTGCTGGCGGCGGCGTCGGGTATCTATACCTATCTGGGCGTGCGCACGCTTCTGGACGATCCGGGCATGTGGACGACATTTGCCGCACTCGCCTATTCCATCGCAGTATCGGTCGGCATTTTCGTGTTCTGGTCCTATCTGCTGCGCCTGCTGCCAGCGGTGCGCGGTGCCGCGTCGCGCGTCGGCCTGTTCATGGCCATGGCGCTTGGCTGTGTGGCGATCGTTGCGATGTCGTCATGGCTGAACGCGGCCGCCCTTGCGGGCGGTGCGGCAGTCGAAACCCACATGGCAACGACGATCCAGCATTATCAGGCCTCGCTCGAGCGCGCGCATTCCAATGCCGTGGCCGGGCAATCGCTGTCGCGCGATGTGGCCCGCGTGCGGCAAAGCTTCGACGATCTGTCGGAACTGGAAGCCGGAGGCACCCTGTCGGGCTTTTCGGGCAGGGGGGCGGTGTTCCGGGTGCTCAGCCAGAAGCGGGCCGAGCTTGAGGCACTGGAGGTCCAGCTGAACGAAGTCGAAGGCCCGATCGAGGCGACCTTCGCCCAGGGCAATACCATCCTTTCGCGGATGCGCGGCACCACGGTCGGACCCGGTGCACTTTCGGATCGGACCGTGCAGTTCTCGGAAGATGCGGTGGTGCTGTCGGGCCTGATTACCCAGCTTCGCCAGTTGAATCCGGCCCCGCTAGTGTCGCGCGCCGCCAATGACCTGTCCGAAGCCGTTGTGCTGCCAGAGTTGGACGGATCAACGCCAGAAGTGCAATCGGGCCAGTCCAGCACCATCACCTCGGTCCTGACCTTGGTGGAGCAGCGGGCGAATACGCTGTCGACCGCCGCCGCCGAGGTTGAGGCCCTGCCGCCACCCGATGAGGCCGTCTATACGCCGATGTCCGCCGCTGACGCAGTCATCGCCTATGCCGGCAATTTCGTCCCCGCCTGGGCCGGTGCGATTTCCATCGACCTGCTGCCGGCGGTGCTGGTCTTCATCATCATGGTCATTCAGGCGGCGATCCGGTCGGGTCGCGGCGTTCATCACAGCGACGACCGCATGACAGTGGGCGAACTGCGCGCCGCCCTTGCCGCCGCCGAGGTGCTGCGCGAATATGAGGAGCAGCGGACGCCAGCACCGGCGCCTGTCGTCACTGCCCGGCCAGCACCTTCGTCGGAATTTCACCGCGAAACCCCCTACGCCCCAGTTGATCCACACCCGTCCGACGCCCGCACGGCCAGCGGTGCGCCCGACCCGATGGAGCGTTGAATGCGTCTGTTGTCGTCGCCTCAAGCGGCCATACGGGCGGTGCTGATTTCACAGGTGGTGCTGGCGGGCGCGATCATCTGGATGGACTTGCGCGGCAGTGCGGGCAGCGCAGCACCCGGCCTGTTCGCGCCGCCGGTCGAGGGGCCAAGCGTGCGCCCCTATCGTCCCGATCTACGACCCTCGGAACCCGGCGCGCCGGCCATGCGCCCCATGCCCGACAGCCTGCAATTCGAGATCGAGGGGGATGCGATCCGTATATCGGGGCAGATCGCAGGCGGCGATGCCGACCGTTTCGCAAGCTGGATGGACCAGAACCAACCCGCCGAGACGCGTGTTTCGCTGGACAGCTCAGGCGGTTCGGTCGCGGATGCCCTGGCAATCGGGCGGACCATCCGTGCGGGCGGTTTTGACACCATCATCGAAGATGGCTCTGTCTGCCTGTCTGCCTGCCCCTACATGTTCTCCGGGGGGGTCACACGGCAGGCGACGCAAGGCGCGGTCGTCGGCGTTCACCAGCATTTCTTCGGTAAGAACACCCTGCTGCCCGCCTTCATGGCGGTGCGTGACGTGCAGCGCGCGCAGGCCAGCGTCATGGATTATCTGGACGAAATGGGCGTCGATCTGCGCCTGATGAGCTATGCCTTGCGCACCCCGCCCGAGGAGATCCATGTCCTTGATGCCGACCACATGCGCGAATTCAACCTGACAACAGACCAGGAAGCTGCATGAAAAAGGCCCGGCGTCGGCCGGGCCTTTCAGCTTACCAGCTGGTGATGACAGAGCCCTGATACTTCTCGTCGATGAACTGCTTCACCTCGGGCGAATGATATGCTTCCAGCAGCGGCGCCACCCACGTGGCGCCCTCATCGCCGGCGCGAACCACGATGATGTTCACATACGGGCTGTCAGCGCCTTCAGAGGCGATGGCGTCCGTCTTGGGGTTCAGGCCCGCAGCCAGCGCGTAATTGGTGTTGATGATCGCGATATCGGTATCGGCCAATGCGCGGGGAAGCTGCGCCGCGTCCAGTTCCAGGAAGCTCAGATCCTTGGCGTTCTCGGTCACGTCCAGTGTGCTGGGAACCAGCCCGGTGCCTTCGGCCAGTTTGATGACGCCCAGATCCTGCAGGACCAGAAGCGCGCGCCCGCCATTGGTCGGGTCGTTCGGGATCGCCACCTTGCCGCCTTCAGGCAGATCGGCCAGATCCTCGATCTTGTCAGAGTAGATGCCCATCGGCGTGGTGATGGTGGTGCCCACCTCGACCAGTTCAAAGCCGCGATCCTTGATCTGGTTTTCCAGATAGGGGCGGTGCTGGAAGCTGTTGGCATTGATATCGCCATCGTTCAGCGCCTGGTTGGGCACGACGTAATCGGAAAACTCGATCACCTCGATGTTCAGGCCCTTGGGCGCAGCGACCTTGGCGACTTCTTCCATGATCTCGGCGTGCTCACCCGGCGAGACGCCGACCTTGATGTCCTCGGCCATGGCGGCGGCTGCGGACAGGGCGAGAACGGAAACCAGAGTTGTCAGACGAAGCATGGAAAGACCTCCTTTTTGCTTCAGGAAAATTCAGTGGCCGCGGTTGCGCGCTGCGCGCTTGTCGACGCGTGCGGCGATCCATTCGCCGATCGACTGCACAAGCTGGACCATGACGATCAGGATCACCACGACCGCCAGCATGACATCCGGCATGAAGCGCTGATAGCCATAGCGGATGCCCAGATCGCCTAAGCCTTCGCCGCCCACCGCACCGACCATTGCGGAATAACCGATAAGGCTGACGACGGCCAAGGTCAGGCCAAGTGTGATGCCGGGCAGGGCCTCTGGTACCAGCACCTTGCGGATGATCTGGTAAGGCGTGGCGCCCATGGCCCGCGCAGCCTCGATCAGGCCGGCATCGACCTCGCGGATGGCGTTTTCGACCAGCCGGGCGATGAAGGGCACGGCGGCGATGGTCAGGGGCACGATGGCGGCAGTTGTGCCAATGGATGTCCCTGCGATCATCCGTGTGAAGGGAATGATGGCGACCACCAGAATGATGAACGGAACCGAGCGGGCCGCGTTCACCACCAGCCCCAGCACCTTGTTCAGCCATGGCGAGGACAGCAGTTCGCCGCGTTGCGATGTCGCGAGAAAAACCCCGAGCGGCAGGCCAAACAGCGTGCCCAGCAGGGCCGAGATTGCGACCATGTACAACGTTTGAAGCGTGGCATCATACAGCAGTGCGATCAGGTTAGCGGACATAGCCAAGCACCTCTGTCAAAAGCCCGTGGCGTTCAAGATAGGCCCGCGCGTCGTCGCCTCGTGCGGCATCGACGGAAATCAGCAGGTTGCCGAAGGGGCGGGTGCCGATCTCCTCGATCGCACCGGCAAGGATATTGACCGCGACGCCCATCTCGGATGTCAGTTTTGCAAGCATGGGATCCGTCGCATGGCTGCCCGCGAAGGTGACCCGGATCACCTCCTCTGACGCGTCATCGGGACGCGCCGCCAGCAGCCTTCCGGCGATGAAGCCGGGCAGGGTGATGCCGGTCACACCGGACAAGAAGGACCGCGTCGTCGGGTGCTGCGGGCGCACGAATACATCATAGGTCGGACCCGCTTCGACAATTTGGCCCGCGTCGATCACCGCCATATGGCTGGTGATGTCACGAATGACCGCCATTTCATGCGTGATCAGCAGAATCGTCAGGCCGAGATCGCTGTTAATGTCGCGCAGCAGCGACAAAACGGTCTGTGTGGTTTCGGGGTCCAAGGCCGACGTTGCCTCGTCCGACAGCAGCACCTTCGGCTGTGTCGCCAGAGCGCGGGCAATGCCGACGCGCTGCTTCTGGCCGCCCGACAGCTCGGCCGGATAGCGGTTGGCCTGCGCTTCAAGACCGACGCGCGCGATCAGGTCATTGACGCGTGTCCGGATCTGGCTTGCAGGCAGCCCGGCGATTTCCAGCGGCAGGGCGATATTGCCGTAAACCGTGCGCGACGCCAGCAGATTGAAGTGCTGGAAGATCATCCCGACCTCGCGCCGTATTGCGCGCAACTCGGCCCCGCTGGCACGACCCACATCGCGCCCGCCAACCGAGACTGTGCCCGTACTGGGGCGTTCCAGCCCGTTGACCATGCGCAGCAGTGTGGATTTTCCGGCACCGGATCGCCCGATGATGCCGCAGACATCACCCGCCGCGATGTCCAGCGTCACATCTTCCAGCGCAGTCACACGACCGCCGGCGGCGTCGAAGGATTTTCCGACCTGCTGGAAACGGATGGCTGCGCCTTGTGGGGTGATCTCGGACATGGGCTTTGTTTTGGTTCTGGACGCAAGCGCCTAGCGCGAATCTTCCGGGAAAGGCAAGCCGAGGTCGTGCCGCAGCGCCAGTAAGGACAGGTTTTCCGGCCAATGCAGGCCCTGCATGACGCTGTTTTGCCGCCGCGAAGCTGCGGCTTACGATCTTGTGCCAGGCCGCCGAAAACAGGCCGATCCTTCCGCATCTGCACGACTGAACCGCCCGATGACGTCGGCGTGCTTGACAATGACACCGATGTCATGACATCAATGTCAGTAGGGGAGGGCACATGGCCACAATCTATGATGTCGCACAAAAGGCGGGTGTTTCGCCCAAAACCGTCAGCCGGGTGCTGAACGGTGATGCGCCGGTCGGCAAGGCCACCCGCGAGGCGGTCGAGGCCGCGATGGATCAGCTTGGCTATATCCGGAACAATGCCGCACGGATGATGCGGGCAACGCGCTCGGGCCTGATCGGGCTGGTCACGGGGGCGATTTCGCAGGATATGACGCAGCCGGCCGGACTGCCGGATCTGTTCATCGTCCAGGGCGTGCAGGCGCGGCTGGCCGATGCCGGCAAGACCCTGATGATCGCCGATACAGCCGGTCGGCAGGACCACGTCCCGGCCCTGCTGCGCACCTTTCAGGAACACCGGGTCGAGGGGCTGATCTATGTCGCCGATCACCATCTGAAACTGGAATTGCCACCAGTTCCGGCAGACATCCCGCTTGTGCTGGCCAACTGCTTTGACGTGGCCGGCACACCTGCTGTCCTGCCGGACGACTTCGCCGGGCAGAAGGCACTGACCGAATCGCTGCTGCGCGCCGGGCACCGCCGCATCGCATATGTAACGCTGCCACCGCGCATGATCGCGACCGAACTGCGCAGCGCCGGCTGGCGCGCAGCACTGGAACAAGCCGGTATAGCCCCTGATCCGGCACTGATCCCCGCTGGGGTGGACCAGACCTATGCCGAGGATGGCAGGCTGCTGGAAGACGTGATCTCGCGGCTTCTGGCCATGGATGACCCGCCAACCGTTATCTGCTTTGGCAATGACGAGATGGCGATGCGCGGCTATGGAATCCTGCGCTCTCGCGGGGTCGATGTGCCCGGCGATATCTCGGTCGCTGGATATGACAATTACCGCGCCATCGCCGAAACGCTTTATCCGCCGCTGACTACCGTCGATCTGGCGTATCACGACATCGGCAGGGCAGCGGCCGACCAGCTTCTGCAACGCATCGACGGCACGTGGCAAGGCGGGGACCGCGTTCGCGTGTCCGGGCCGCTGCATTGGCGCCAATCGGTGCGAAACCTGACCTGAACAAACGCTTCAAACGGGGAGGAACCCATGAACCATCTGCTGAGCACATCCACCTTCACCCTTGCCCTTGTTGCAGGGACTGCCGCCATGGCCCAGACCGAGCTGTCGATGTGGTATCACGGCGCCGGCTCCAGCAATGCGCAGGAGGCCGAGATCCTTGCCGGCATCGTCGAGGATTTCAACGCCAGCCAGGGCGACTGGAAGGTCGTCGTCGAAAGCTTCCCCCAGATCAATTACAACGATTCCATCGTGGCGGCGGCGCTGGCGGGGAACCTGCCCGATATCGTCGATGTGGACGGTCCGAACATGCCGAACTGGGCCTGGGCCGGTTACCTGCAACCGCTGCCCATCGACCCGGCAAAGGTAGAGAACTTTCTGCCCGGCGTGCTGGGAACGTGGAATGACCAGCTGTATTCGGTCGGGCTGTGGGATGCGGCCGTCGCCATGACCACCCGCGCCTCGACGCTGGAGAAATATGGTATCCGCACGCCCACGCTGGAAGAACCCTGGACGCGAGAGGAACTTGACGCCGCGCTGATGACCATCAAGGACTCCGGTGATTTCGCTTATCCGATGGATATCGGCATGGCCGACAAAGGCGAATGGTACCCCTATGCGTTCGGCCCCTTCCTGTGGAGCTTCGGCGGCGACATGATCGACCGCGAGACCTATGCCAGCGCAGAGGGCGTGCTGAACGGCGACGCGGCGCTGGAATTCGGCGAATGGTGGCAAAGCCTGTTTGAAAACGAACTGGTACCCGGCACCAGCCAGGACATGGCCGATCACGATAACGGCTTCCAGAACGGTCAATACGCGATCACCTGGAATGGCAACTGGAAGGCGCTGCCCTATCTGGAAGCTTACGACGATGTCATCTTCCTGCCCGCGCCTGATTTCGGCCAGGGCCCGAAGATCGGCGCAGCAAGCTGGCAATTCGCCATCTCTGCCGGAACGCAACATCCTGAAGGCGCTGCCGCCTTCATCGAATTCGCCATTCAGGACAAGTATCTGGCCGCCTTTTCCGACGCGATCGGGCTGATCCCGCCAACGCCGGAAGCTGCCGCCATGTCGAAATACTATTCCGAAGGCGCCCCAATGGAGGTGTTTTACCGCCTCTCAGAGGCGCAGGGCATGAAGCGCCCGGTGACGCCCGGCTATGTGGTCGAGGCATTGGCCTTCCGCAAGGCGCTGACCGACATCGCCGATGGTGCCGATGTGGCCGACGCGCTGGATACGGCGGTCGATGAAATCGACGGCGATATCGAACGCAACCAGGGCTACGGCCACCAGTAAGCGCCTGACGGCCCGGTACATGACCGGGCCGTTTCGTCATTTCATCAACGGAGGGCATGATGTCGTCCAGATTGACCCGTTCGAACCGCGCGGGATGGGGTTTCGCATTGCCCGGCTTCGGGCTGATCGCGATGTTCATCATTCTGCCCTTCCTGTTCGCCTTCGGCCTTTCACTGACCGATCAGCGGCTGGTTTCGCCAAACCCGACGCAATATGTCGGCCTCGACAATTACCGGAACCTGCTGAGCATCGGCATCCTGACGCTGGAACCGGAACGCGACGATGCAGGCCAGATCGTGCGCGACGATGCGGGCCAGCCGGAATATCCACGGGTGCGCGGCTTCACCCGTTCGGACGATTATCCGCAATATCGCGGCATGACCGAGTGGTTTGGCTGGCAATCGGGTGAAAACCGCAAGGTGGTGCTGGCAAGCGATGTTGTGTTCTGGAAGGCACTCGCGAACACGCTTCTATTCGTGCTGATCGTGGCCCCCGTACAGGCCGGGCTGGCGCTGTGCCTCGCGCTGCTGATCAATCAGAAACTGCGCGCCATCAATGTGTTCCGGGCGATCTATTTCATGCCGGTCGTGGTCTCGATCGTCGTTGTCTCGCTTCTGTGGCGGTTCATCTATGACGGGCAGGACGGACTTTTGAACGCGGTGCTGTCATGGCTGTCCTTCGGGGCGTTTCAAGGCCATGACTGGCTGGGCGATCCAGCCACCGCGCTGCCCGCGATCATGGCCATGTCGATCTGGCAGGCGGTGGGTTTTCACATGGTCATCTGGCTGGCTGGCCTGCAGACCATTTCGCCCACACTTTACGAGGCCGCCGCGATCGAGGGCGCGTCGAAATGGCAGACTTTCCGCTATGTGACCTGGCCCGGCCTGCGCAATACCGCCGTGCTGGTGATCATCGTTATCACCATGCAGGCCTTTGCCCTGTTCGCACAGATCGATGTCATGACCGATGGCGGCCCGCTGGATTCGACGCAGACCCTGGTCTTCCAGACGGTCGAGCGTGGCTATGGACGTCAGGATATCTCGGGCGGGTCGACCATTTCGGTCATTCTTTTCCTTCTGGTGCTGTGCATTTCGCTTGTTCAGCGCTGGATCACGCGGGGGCGAAACTGATGGCGGCTGTCACGTCTGACAATCACGGGCTGCGGCTGGCGCTGCGCTATCTGGTGCTGTTTCTGGTCGCGCTGATCTTCGCGCTGCCGCTCGTGTTCATGGTGGTGTCGAGCTTGAAGCCGGATGCGCAATTGCTGGCTGACACCTCGTCACTGCGCGCCTTCCTGCCGGTCGGCGATATCAGCCTGTCGAATTACGCGCAGGCCTTCGACATGGCCCCGATCCGGCTGTTCGTGCTCAATTCGGTTTTCGTGACCGGGGTGACGGTGGTCCTGTCGCTGCTGATCTGTTCGGCGGCCGCTTTCAGTTTCGTCTTTCTGAACTGGTCGGGGCGCGATGTGCTTCTGTCGATCATCCTCGCGACGCTGATCGTGCCTTTCGAAACCATCGCCATCCCGCTGCTGATGATCTGTTCCAAGCTGCCATGGCTGGGGCTGGACGGCATCGAATGGGGCTGGTTGAACAGTTATCGCGTCCAGATCATCCCCTGGATCGCCGACGGGCTGACGATCTTCCTGTTCGTGCAGTTCTTCAAGGACCTGCCGCGCGAACTGATCGAGGCTGCGCGTGCCGAGGGCGCAAGCTGGTGGCAGGTTTACCGCCGCATCGTCATGCCCCTGTCCGGCCCGGTCATCGCAACGGCGGCAATCCTGAAGTTTCTGGTGATGTATAACCAGTATCTGTGGCCGCTGATCGTGGTGCAGCAGGAAAGCTATCGCCCGGTCATGGTCGGTCTTGGCTATTTCTTCCAGCTGAACACGCCATGGGGCGCGCTGATGGCTTACCTGACGCTGATCACGGCGCCGGTTCTGGCCTTCTATCTGGTTCTTCAACGCTCATTCATTGCCTCTATCGCCTCGACCGGCGTCAAGGGCTGATCCAAGGAAACACGACATGGCTATCAAACTTGAAAATGACTGGATCTGGGACAGCTGGTACGTGCAGGACGGCGAGACGTGGCACGGCTATTTCCTGAAGGCGCCGAAATCACTGATCAACCCCGATCTGCGCCATTTCAACGTCACCCAAGGTCACGCGGTCAGCAAGGATCTGGTGGATTGGGATCATCTGGGCACCGATTTCGCCCCCGCGCCCGGCCCCGCATGGGATGATTACACGACCTGGACCGGGTCGGTCATCCGGGGCGACGACGGGTTGTGGCATTTCTTCTATACCGGCACCAACCGGGCCGAGGACGGGCTGTATCAGCGCATCGGTCACGCCACCTCGACTGATCTGCACAACTGGGAACGGGTGGGCAGTGGACTTTGCCTTGATCTGGAAGGTCCAGCCGCCGATGCATACGAAGTCCAGCACGCCTTGGGCTTCTGGCACGACCGCGCTGCCCGCGACCCCTGGGTCATGCGCGACCCGGATGGACAGGGCTGGCTGATGTTCTTCACCGCCCGCGCCGCGGGCGTGGAAGAAGCCAATGCCGGCGGGGCCATCGGCTTCGCCACCTCGCCCGACCTTCATGACTGGACGCTGCAGCCGCCGGTCTTCGTTGGCGACTACGGCCAGCTTGAGGTGCCACAGGTGTTTGAGGCCGATGGCCGCTGGTATTGCCTGTTCTGCACCGCTGCGGAGCATTTTTCGGAAAGCCGCGCGGCGGCCACGCCGGGCGGCCCGGTCACCGGATCGCATTATCTGATCGGCGAAAGCCCGCGCGGCCCTTGGCGCGTCGCACCCGGTTTTCTGGACGGCGCGCTGCCCTGCCGCCGCTATGCCTCGCGGATTGTCGATACTGGCGATGGTCTGGTCATCCTCGGTTTTGCCGACCGCTCCGATGGCGGCGATTTCGGCGGATATGTGATGGACCCGGAGCCCGTTCTGATCGACGCAGATGGCCTGTTGTCGGTGCAACGCATTCCCCAACCGGCGGAGTAGATCATGGCCACCGTTTCGCTGAAGAATATCCGCAAAAGCTATGGCAATGTCGAAGTCATCAAGGGCGTTGATCTGGACATCGAAGATGGCGAATTCGTCGTCTTCGTCGGCCCGTCGGGTTGCGGGAAATCGACGCTGCTGCGGATGATTTCCGGGCTGGAGGATATCACATCCGGCACGCTGGAAATCGACGGGCGCGTCGTCAACGACATTCAGCCCGCCGATCGTGGCATCGCAATGGTGTTCCAGACCTATGCCATTTTTCCGCACATGACCGTGCGCGAAAATATGGGTTTTGGTCTGACCATTGCAAAGGCGTCCAAGGCCGAGAAAAAGGCGAAGGTGGACGAGGCCGCGCGCATCCTGCAGATGGAGCATCTACTGGATCGCCGCCCATCGCAGCTGTCGGGCGGACAGCGTCAGCGCGTTGCCATAGGCCGGGCCATCGTGCGCCAGCCCAAGGTGTTTTTGTTCGATGAACCGCTGTCGAACCTCGATGCCGCGCTGCGCATGGATATGCGCATGGAAATCGGCAAACTGCACCAGAGCCTTGGCGCGTCGATGATCTATGTCACCCATGATCAGGTCGAGGCTATGACGCTGGCGGACAAGATCGTGGTGCTGAAAGACGGTCAGGTCATGCAGGTCGGATCGCCCATGGATCTGTATCACCACCCCGCCAATCGCTTCGTGGCGGGCTTTCTGGGCGCGCCGTCGATGAACTTCATCGAGGTCGACGTGGAACGGGTGGAGGGGGATCGCGCCCTGGTCAGGAACAGCTCGCTCGACCCGGTCACAGCACCGATCCGCGATGGCAGCCTTACGCAGGGCGGCAAGGCCGTGCTGGGTATCCGTCCGCAATATCTGAAGCCTGTGCCCGGCGATCAGGCGATGCTGCATGGCCGGATCGCATTGACCGAGCGTTTGGGGACGGAAACCGTGCTGGATTTGGAACTGCGCGACGGCAGCCGGATCATCGCAGCCATCGCCGAGGATCGCGTGCTGAACCCTGGCGAGGAAATCGGCTTGCGCTTCGATCCTGCCGAGGCACATCTGTTCGCCAGCTGAACCGCCGACCCGCGCGACATCTGACGTCTAGGTGATTCGCCGGCGACGACACGGCAACGCGGGCACGCCGCCTGTCAGCCCATAATCACTGCTGGCAAAAATGCCACAGCACAGGGTCGCGCAAGCAGGGCAGGGCGGTGCGCATCGTTTTCTGTAAACTCGTATCTTTCAATCATATTTTAGTGCTGCGTTGCATATGGCCGGCGGCTTCTGGCATAATTCCCTACACAACCTGACGCTGCGTAATTAAAGAGAATGGTTCAAAAATCATTGCTTTCAACAATGCCACTTCGTAGCGGTCATAATTAGCTCATCGCCCGATCAGACGGTCTTGCCGCGATTGACAGAAAAAACCCCGGACCACGCTAGGCGTTGTCTGTGGACTTCTGTTCGTTTCCCGGCCTGTTCCTGCAGATTGAACCCGACACTACTGCGACAGGAACACGAAATCCCGATCTGGTCCCGCATCGACATGCCTGGCTGACGCTTTGCGGTGGCGAACCTTGAATGGTGTTGCCGATGCGGCGGTTGCCACTTTGACCCGCGGAAACCGGCCACCACCGGGAGTTGATCTTTCATCCTTTTTTCCGTGCCCCTGTCCGGGAACGGCTTACGTACTGCCCGACACCCTTCCAGCTACTCTTCCTAAGGAAAACCCATGGCCACTAACTACGGCAACGCTTCGAACAACAATATCGGCGGAACCGGCGTTGCCGACTATCTGGATGGCGCGGCAGGCGATGACAGCCTGGCTGGCCTGGCGGGCAATGACAGCCTGTCAGGTTCTGCCGGGAGGGATACACTTCCGGGCGGTGACGGCGGTGACGCGCTTGTCGGCGGCACGGGCAGCGATACCATCCTGGGCGAGACCGGCGCAGACATCATCGCAGGCGACAATTATATCGCCGTAGACCTCGGCTCGACCGGAAACCACGGGCAGTTAATGCCGGAATACGGCTCGGCCAGCACCTGGACCGCCGGATCTGCCAGCAATACGGTGGATCTGTCGATCAACCACGACTCTCCCGGCGGGCCGATCAGCGTGTATTACGTCCAGCCGGACGGATCCTTGGTTTTTCTGCGCGCGATCACGAACAACAATCCGCAGACCATATCTGTTCCGCCAAACGCGCAGATCGCGGTTGTTCAAGGCGGTGTAATCCGCGGGATCATACCACCAAGTTCAACGCAGGCCGATGGGAATCTGGAACTGACCAGTTTCTTCGATAGCGCCATCGGCGAGGTTGCGGGCGGTGCGGGCGACAGCATCAATGGCGGCCAAGGCAATGACACCATCTTCGGCGAAACCGGCAACGACACGATAGACGGTGGCGCCGATAGTGACCGCATCTTCGGCGGCATCGGTGATGACAGCATTCAGGGCGGCGACGGCGCGGACGTGGTCCAGGCCGGTGCCGGTAATGACACCATCTACGGTGACGCCGGCACCGTCAGCCTTTCAGGCGACGACGTGCTGTCCGGCGGCGAAGGCGACGATGTCATTTTCGGTGCGGTCGGCAAGGATACCCTCTCAGGCGGCGACGGCAACGACACCATTGATGGCGGCGCAGACAACGATGTGATCAGCGGCGGCGGGGCATCGGACTCCATTACCGGCGGCGACGGAGACGACGTTATCCGGGGCGACGGACTGGATGCGTTGCCCCTGCGAACCGGGACGACGCAAACTGTCGAAGGCATTCTGACCGAGGATGCAGGATCGCCCACGACATGGATGGCCGGCCAAGGTGATACCGCCAACCCCGGCGAGGTCGGTGTTGTCATTAACAACAATTCAGGCGTCGGACTGACCGTTTATTACGTTCAGCCCGACGGCACTCTGGTGACCAACACCATGGGTGTCCCGGCAGGCGGCTCGCGCACATTCTATCTGCCGCCCGGCGCAAACATCGTCACCGTCACAGGCGGCGGCGAGGTGCATGGATATTACGAAAACGTCAACCCGACCGCCAGCCCGGTCTCGACCCTGACGCTGCAGCCGGGCGGCAATGACAATGCTCTGGCATTCGCGCCGACCGGGGCGGCGGATACGATCGACGGCGGAAATGGCAATGACTCGATCGAGGGGCTGGACGGCGATGACAGCCTTTCCGGCGCCTTTGGGAACGATACGATCGAAGGCGGCGACGGCAATGATACCATCGACGGCGGCGCGAACAACGACTCGCTTTTGGGCGGTGATGGCAATGACAGCATTTCCGGCGGTCTTAACCTCGATACGATCCGCGGCGGCATTGGCAATGACACCATCGACGGCGGGGCGGGAAGTGACAGCGTCTATGGCGATGAAGGCGACGACAGCCTCAGCGGCGGCAACAACAGCGACTATGTCGAGGGCGGAAGCGGCAACGACACGCTGTTGGGCGGCGTGGATGGCGGTACCGACACGCTGGATGGCGGAACCGGCCGCGACAGTCTTGACGGGGGTGGTGGCAGCGACAGGCTGACCGGCGGCGACGGGTTTGATACCTTCGTCGCAGGCAACGGCGACACGATCACCGACTTCAATACGGCGACGAACGGGAACATCACGAACGGCAACCAGACCGACAACGATTTCGTCGATCTGAGCGATTATTACAACGAAAACAACCTGCTTGATTACAACGAATGGGCAACGGCGAACGGGCAGGACACTTACGGTAACCCGCTGGCCTGGTTGCAAGGCGATCAGCAGGACGGCACCCTGGACGACGTCACGCGCGCGTCACTGTCCAACGGCCCGTTCACCATGACCATATCGGGCGTGCAGGGTCAGGGCCTGACCTTTGACAATACCAACGTTGTCTGCTTTGCGCGCGGAACCATGATCGCGACCGAACTTGGTGAAACCGCGATCGAGGATCTGGCGGTGGGCGATCTTGTCGCAACCAAGGACAATGGCCTGAAGCCCATCAAATGGATCGGCAGCAACAAGCTGTCGAAGGCCCAATTGACACAGCACCCAAATCTGCTGCCGATCCGCATCAGCGCGGGTTCGCTGGCACCTGGATATCCGGCGCACGATCTGACTGTCTCGCCGCAGCACCGTGTCCTGGTGCGGTCACGGATCGCGCAGAAAATGTTCGGCGAAAGCGACATATTGGTCGCCGCAAAGCAGCTTCTGTCTGTTGACGGCATCGACATCGTGAGTGTCGACGAGGTGGAATATTTCCACTTCCTGTTCGACCAGCACGAAGTTGTCTTTGCCAACGGCGCCGAGACAGAGTCGCTTTTCACCGGACCCGAGGCGCTGAAAGCCGTGACCGAGGACGCCCGGGCCGAGATTCTGGCCCTTTTCCCCGAGTTGGCACATGCCGATTATGAAGCGCTTACCTCGCGCCAGACGCCGTCCGGCCGAATGTCGCGCAAGCTGGTCTTCCGGCATATGAAGAACGGAAAGCCGCTGTTCACGGCAGGCAGCATCTGACCCGAAGGGTGATGGAAAGGCGGGGCGTTCCCGCCTTTCTGCATGAGGAACAGCCTCAGATACTCGACAGCAGGATGCTGGTTTCGCTGTTCAGAACCCCGTCCACAAGCCTGATCTCGCGCAGGACACGGTCGAACTGGGCCAGATCCTCGACCAGTATTTCGGCAATAAGATCCCATTTCCCGCTGGTGGTGTGCAGAAGCTGCACCTCGGTCAATCCGCGCAAGCGGCGGATGACCTGGGACGTATTCCGGCCCTGAACCTCGATCATCATGATCGCGCGGATACGGCTTGTGTCATAGTCAGCGCCAACGCGCGCCGTGAATCCAAGGATCGCGCCCGACGCCATCAGTCGGTCCAGCCGCGTCTGAACCGTGCCGCGAGACACGGCCATGATCTCTGCCAGTTTCGATACCGGCGCACGGCCGTCCTGACGCAGCAGCGCGATCAGTTCACGGTCGAGATCATCAAATACATGCCTGCCACTATCCGCCACGTTACCCTGCAGTTTGTATAGTAATAACATGAATTATGTAACCTGATTACACAATTCTTGAGCATGTTTGCCATATCTTGTGCAATTTGTCCCGCCGATACTGCGCGCTCCAGTTTCATCGAGGTTTCCAATGCCGGCCAAGCCGTCCCAACTGGCCTATGTGCCTTTCGTCAGCGTCGAGAACATGATGCGCCTCATCCACCGGATCGGCATCGACGAGATGCTGAAAGGCATCGCCGCCTATATCGAGGACGACTTCCGCCGCTGGGAAATGTTCGACAAGACCCCGCGCGTGGCCAGCCACTCGGAAGAAGGCGTGATCGAGTTGATGCCGACCTCGGATGGCGAGGTTTACGGGTTCAAATACGTGAACGGGCATCCGAAGAACACCAGGGAAGGTCTGCAGACCGTGACCGCTTTTGGTCTGCTGGCAGATGTCAGCAATGGCTATCCGGTCCTGCTGTCTGAAATGACGGTGCTGACGGCACTGCGAACCGCCGCGACCTCGGCCCTGGTGGCGAAATATCTGGCGCCGAAGGGCGCCGATACGATGGCGCTGATCGGCAATGGCGCGCAGTCGGAATTTCAGGCGCTGGCGATGCGGGCGATCTGCGGGGTGACGAAGTTACGGCTGTATGACATCGACCCTAAGGCCACGCAGAAGGCGATGCGCAACCTTGAAGGGCTGGGCTTCGATCTGACCGCCTGCACGTCATCGCAGCAGGCGATGGAGGGTGCCCAGATCGTCACCACCTGCACCGCTGACAAGCAATATGCGACCATCCTGACCGATAACATGGTCGGCGCGGGCATCCACATCAACGCCATCGGTGGCGACTGCCCCGGCAAGACCGAACTGCACAAGGACATCCTGTCCCGATCCGACGTGTTCGTTGAATACCCGCCCCAGACCCGGATCGAGGGCGAGATCCAGCAGATGCCCGCAGATTTCCCGGTTACCGAAATGTGGCAGGTCATCACAGGCGCGGCACCGGGCCGGACGGACGCCGTCCAGATCACCCTGTTCGATGGTGTGGGCTTCGCGACCGAGGATTTCTCGGCGCTGCGCTATGTCCGCGACCAGCTGGAAGGCACCGGCCTTTTCCAGCAGCTGGATCTTCTGGCAGATCCTGACGACCCGCGCGACCTGTTCGGCATGGTCGAGCGCGCCAGACCCGCGACCTGAACGGCGTTATTGATGAAAGGCCGCCTCTGCTGCTAGCATGTTCGCAATCATAAAAGAACGAGCAGCAGAAAGACCGACCATGACAATGATCCGCACGTTGCGGCTTGCCGCCCTGCTGGCCCTTGGCCCGCTGGTGCTGACAGGCTGCGGTATCGGCAAGCGCCACAGCCCACAGGACTGCATGGAGCGGGCGATGTATTTCGAATCCAACCGGTCCAGCCGGGACGGCATGATTGCAGTCGGCAGCGTGGTGATGAACCGGGTCAGCTCTGACAAGTTCCCGAATTCTGTCTGCGGTGTGGTTGGCCAGAAGAACCAATTCGCCAAAGGCGTGCTGACCCGAAAGATGGACTCGCGCTCGATGCCGATGATCCGCGAGGCGGCGCGATCGGTTCTGCGCGGCGAACGCCACCCTATGGTGGCCAATGCGATGTTCTTTCATACGGCCGGCTACACGTTTTCCTATGACAACATGCATTATGTCCTGACGACGGGCGGAAATTCCTTCTACGAGAAGCGCAAATCGGCCCTTGTGACGCGGCCCTACGCCCCGCAGGCCATCGAGGGCATAACCGGGCGGGGCTGGCGCTAGATCGGTCGAGACTGACGAGGCAAAGTGCCGCAGGCAACCGCATTAACCTTACTGGCTAATTCTGTTGCCCGCCCTGCCCCGCACCATGTATAGCCATCAGCATAGGGGCAACTCCCGTCGATTCGGCCGCGACAGCGGTTAGCAGTCTGAAGAATATTCCTGGTCGATATGCTTGCTGGCATATTGGCCGATGCGATCCTTCAATGCATCGGGTCTGCCCCTGACACGTTACGCGTTGAAGGAGTGACCATGCCGACTTATACCTTTCACAGCATCTATATTGGCACTGCCGCCCGTATGGATACCTATAATTCGACCGCCGACGACGGCACGGTCAGTGCTGCCGGCGCAAGCAATGCCCTTCTGGGCAAAACCTTTGGCAGCACAAGCGATCCGCTGTTCTCCCACACGACTCTGGTCGATTTCAACGACAACAATTCGACCACGAACATCCAGTTCAACAACAATAACAGCACGCCGCGCGACAATCTTGATTTTACGCTGAACGGAACCGATCGCGTGGTCGAGGCGGACGCGGGCATCATCGTTCAGAATGTCACCGTTGTGCAGTCACTTGGCGGCGGGCAGACCCGGACAATCACCGCCACGCTTCGGATCGTTCAGGATACGGATGGACGGATGTTCGTGCTGCCGCCATTGCAAGGCGGGACCGACACCGGCCAGGCGCAACTGGTCGAATACCCGGTCCTCTCAATTTCGATCCCGGCGAATGCGCCCTATACCACCGGGTTCGGGGCGATCGACGCCAGTCGTGCATCGCTGACCTATGCCGATGGCTATGTCGATGGCACGACCGGCAACGACTCGATGGGTCCGGGCTATGCCGACGCAAAGGGTGACCGGATCGATTCCAATGACGCGATCCTTCCGGGCCATAGTGGCAATATGGACTATGTCCGCGGCGGACAGGGAAATGACACCATCGCGGCAGGCGCTGCCAGTGACACCGTCGAAGGTGGTCTTGGCAATGATGTCATCTACGGCGGCACAGCGACTGGCGACGATGGCAGCGCCGACGCGCTTTACGGTAACGCCGGCAATGACCAGCTTTACGGACAGGGTGGCAATGACACGCTGGACGGCGGTGACGGTGATGACACCGCCTATGGCGGAACCGGTAATGACAGCATTCTTGGTGGCGCCGGTAAAGACAACCTGTATGGCGATGATGGCACTGATTATATCAATGGCGGCACCGGCGATGACATCGTTCAGGGCGGCGCAGGTAATGATACACTGTATGGCGGCGACGAAACCGTAGGCGGTGACTCGGTCGATGGCGGTGACGGAAACGACCTTGTCTATGGCGGCGCGGGGACCGACTACCTTTCAGGCGGCGCACTGGGCAATGATACGATCTATGGCGGCGACGGCAATGACGCGATAGATGGCTTTGCCGGACAGGATTACATTGACGGCGGCACTGGCAACGACACCATCTTCAGTGGCACGGAAAACGACACCGTGCTGGGCGGCGACGGCAACGATTCCATCAACGGGGAAGCCGGTGCGGACAGCCTCATGGGCGATGCCGGCAATGACCGGATTGACGGCGGCGCAGGCGCTGACCGGCTGTTCGGCGGCGATGGCGACGACTCGCTTAACGGCGGTGCAGACAACGACACCGTCAGTGGCGACGCGGGAAATGACACGCTGATTGGCGGCGCGGGCGACGATTCGTTGAATGGCGGTGCCAATGACGACCGTCTGTCGGGCGGTGACGGTGCCGATACGCTGACCGCAGGGACCGGCAGCGACTATCTCGATGGCGGCGCAAATGCCGACCGCATGATCGGCGGCGACGGCTTCGACACCTTCATTGCCGGCGATGCCGACACGATCACAGATTTCAACACCGCCGATGCGCAGAACTTCACGGACGGCGATCAGACGAATAACGATTTCGTCGACCTCAGCAACTATTACAATCAGACCAATCTGGATGCCTATAACGAAACGGCGGCCGCGAACGGTCAGGACACGTATGGCAACCCACTGGCCTGGATGCGCGCCGATCAGGGCGATGACGGCATCCTGAACGAGGCCGGCATCACGCTGACCGTGAACAACGGCGGCGCGGCCGTCGCGGGCGGC
>VAFL01000065.1 GCA_005768755.1 Paracoccus denitrificans
AAAAAATGGTCAATTTGAAGGATCGGTAGAATTATTGTTCTATGTTTAAAAACGCGGTAATTTGAGGTTCCGATATGGTTGCAAATAACTTTGACAGTTTTCATGCTAGGGCAATAGTTTATGCATCATTTTAAAGCATTACAGTTGCACTTTATTTTGGTGTATAATTTGTGGCATAATGAATTTTTACAAAAGTTGGATAGATCGGTATATTTATTGGTACAGGTTTAAAAATGCGGTAATTCAAGGCTCCGATATGGTTGCAAATAACTTTTATAGTTTTCATGTTATAACAGTCGTTTATATATCTTTTTATTGCATTATAGTTGCCATTTGTTTTGGTATATAATTTATTGCATAATATATTTTTAGAAAATGGCCAATTGGATAGATCGGTAGAATTATTTTCACAGCTTTAAAAAGGCGGTAATTTGAGGTTCCGATATGGTTGCAAATAACATTGACAGTTTTCATGCTATGACAGTCATTTATGCTTCATTTTAAAGCATTATGATTGCACTTTAATATGGTATATAATTTGTAGCATAATGTGTGTTTTTACTAATTGGTGAATTTGATAGATCGGTAGAATTATTGTTCTATGTTTAATAAACGCGGTAATCTGAGGTTCCGATATGGCTGCAATTAACTTTGGCAGTTTTCGTGCTAGGACAGTCGTTTATGCACCATTTTAAAGCATTAAAATTGCCATTTGCTTTGGTATATAATTTATTGCATAATGTATTTTTGGAAAACGGCCAATTGGATAAATCGGTAGAATTATTTTCCCAGGTTTAAAAACGCGGTAATTTGAGGTTCCGATATGGTTGTGAATAACTTTGACAGTTTTCATGCTATGACAGTCATTTATGCATCATTTTAAAGCATTACAGTTGCACTTTGTTTTTGTGTATAATTTGTGGCATAATGAATTTTTACAAAAATTGGATAGATCGGTATATTTATTGGTACAGGTTTAAAAATGCGGTAATTTAAGGCCCCGATATGGTTGCAAATAACTTTTATAGTTTTCATGTTATAACAGTCGTTTATACATCTTTTTATTGCATTTTAGTTGCCATTTGTTTTGGTATACAATCTATTGCATAATGTATTTTTAGAAGATGGCCAATTGGATAGATCGATAGAATTATTTTCCCAGGTTTAAAAAGGCGGTAATTTGAGGTTCCGATATGGTTGTGAATTACTTTGACAGTTTTCATGCTATGACAGTCATTTATGCATCAGTTTAGAGCATTATGATTGCACTTTAATTTGGTATATCATTTGTGGCATAATGTGTTCGTCTAAAAAATGGTCAATTTGATGGATCGGTAGAATTATTGTTCTATGTTTAAAAACGCGGTAATTTGAGGTTCCGATATGGTTGCAAATAACTTTGACAGTTTTCATGCTAGGGCATTAGTTTACGCATCATTTTAAAGCATTACAGTTGCACTTTATTTTGGTGTATAATTTGTGGCATAATGAATTTTTACAAAAATTGGATAGATCGGTATATTTATTGGTACAGGTTCAAAAATGCGGTAATTTAAGGCTCCGATATGGTTGCAAATACCTTTTATAGTTTTCATGTTATAACAGTCGTTTATATATCTTTTTATTGCATTATAGTTGCCATTTGCTTTGGTATATAACTTATTCCATAATGTATTTT
>VAFL01000066.1 GCA_005768755.1 Paracoccus denitrificans
TCCATGTTGGAAAGAGAGTCACAAGGTCCAGGAGAGGTCCAGGTGGGGACCAGAGTCACCAGATCCAGGTATAGCCCAGGTGGGTCCAGAGTCACCAGGTCCAGATGAGGCCCAGGTTAGAATGAGTTACCAGGTACACTTGTCCCAGGTGGGGACCAGAGGCAACAGGTCCATGTGAGGCCGGCTGAAGACCATGGTCAACATGTCTACGTGAGGCCCAGGTGTGGAACACAGTCACCACGTCCAGGTGAGGCCCAGGTGGTGACCCGGATCACCAGGTACAGGGGAGGCCCTTGAAAGAACCAGAGTCAACAGTTCGAGTTGAGCCGCAGGTGGCAACCAGAGTCAGAAGATCCAAGTCAGGCCATAGGGGGGTTCACAGTCTCCAGGTCAGGGTGAGACCCAGAGGGGGACCAGAGTCACCTGGTCCAGGTGAGTTCCAGTTGTGGAACACAGTAACCGGGTCCCAATTATGCCCAGTTGAGGACCATTGTCAACAGGGCCAGGTGAGGCCCAGATGGAGATCAGAGTCACCAGGTCCAAGTGAGGCCCAGGTGGGGACCACAGTCACTAGATCCAGGGTAGTCTCAGGTGCAGACCAGAATCACCAGGTCCAGGTGAGGTGCAGGTGGCAACCACACTCACCAGGTCAAGGACCAGAGTTACCAGGTCGAGGTGAGTCCCAGGTGGGGAACACAATAACCATGTCCCAATGATATCCACCTCAGGACCAGAGTCACCAGGTCCTCTTGAGGACCAAGTGGGGACCAGATTCACCAGGTCCAGGTGAGGCCCAGGTGGAGACCAGAGTTACCAGTTAAAGGTGAGTCTAGAAGGACAGCACGGTCACCAGGTCTAGGTGTGGTCCATGTGAGAACCAGATCACCAGGTACAGGTGAGGCGCAGGTGGGAACCAGAGTCAGCAGGTCTGGGTGAGGCCAAGGTGGGGACCACAGTCACCAGGTCCAGATGAAACCAAGCTGAGGACCAGAGTCACCAAATCCAGGTGAGGCCCGGGGGGAGTGGGACTGGAGTCACCAGGTACAGGTGAGGCTAGAAGAACAGCAGAGACACCAGGTCCAGGTGAGGTTCATGTGGGAAACAGAGTCACCAGGTCCAGGTGAGGCCCAGGTGAGGACCAAAGTTAAATGTTCCAGAGTCTCACTTGGGAAACAGACTAAACATATCCCGATGATGCCCAGGTGGGTACAAGAGTCACCAGGTCCAGGTGGGGCGCACGTGAGGACCAGAGTCACCAGGTCCTGGTGATACCCAGGAGGGGACCAGATTCACCAGGTCCAGGTAAGACCCAGGTGGAACTCAGTCACCTGGTCTGGGTGAGGCCCAGGTGGGGACAAAAGTCATAAGACCAGTTGAGGCCCAGGTGGGAACACAGTCACCAGGTCCAGGTGAGGCCAAACTAAGTACCAGAGGCACCAGGTCCAGCTGAGGCCCAGTTGGGGACTGGAGTGACCAAGTATAGATTAGGTTAGAAGGACACCACAGTCATAAAAATGCAGCTAGTTGAAACCTGGCTTCTAGGGATGCTTTCTTGTGAGAGCTGAGCTCAGGGCAGGACCCTCCCGCATCCTGACTGCCTGTAGACATAGCTCCTATCATCCTTAAGTGAGGTGCTGGAAGAGGTTGCGTGAAAAGCATGTGGAAGTGTCAGGCCTGTACTCACGTGTATCTGAGTTCAATACAGGGATTTCCAACAGCCTTGTTCAATTAGAGTCATGCTACGTTTTAACTCCCATGAACGAGTGGCAAGCAGCCATCACCTGCAAGGCATACACATTTCTGAGAGTTGAGCTTATGCCCTGGACCTCCCCCATCCTAACTGCCTGTACGGTCTACTTCCACAGCATTTCGTTGTATGCGGGACAGTAGCGAAGTGAGAACCAACTGTCTGCCTTGTCAATTTCGCGCTAGGGGACAGCTGCCTCCAAGGCATGCACACTCCTTTGGATTGAGCTTATGGCTTGTACCTCCCACATGCTGAACGCCTGTACGCTTCGCTTCCAAAGGATTTCGTTCGATACGGGACGCAAGTTTTGTGAGAGGCAAGTGTCTCTTAGCTCAATCCAGCGACTTCAGAGGAATTCCTCCCTCAGAAGGGAGCTACATACTAACTTCCAAACCTGAGTACCTAGTTGAAAGCTGTCACTCTGGGGAACTTCCTTCTGCGAGGTGAG
>VAFL01000067.1 GCA_005768755.1 Paracoccus denitrificans
AGCTTGCGGGCGCGGACGATGCCGGTCAGGTCGCCGCCCAGCAGGGTCAGCCCGGCGCTTTCGACCGCCACATCGGCGCCAGTGCCCATGGCGATGCCCACATCCGCCGCAGCCAGCGCGGGCGCGTCGTTTACCCCGTCGCCCGCCATGGCGACCTTGTTCCCCTTGCCGCGCAGCCCGTCGATCAGATCCTTCTTGCCCTCAGGCAGCATCCCGGCGCGGACCTCGTCGATGCCCAGCTTGCTCGCCACCGCCTGCGCCGTGCGTTCGTTGTCGCCGGTTGCCATGATCACCTTGATGCCCAGATCGTGCAACTCGCGGATCGCCGCCTCGGCAGTTGGCTTGATCGGGTCGGCCACGGCGACCAGACCGGCCAGCCTGCCATCCAGCGACACGAACATGGCGGTCTTGCCCTCGCCGCGCAGGCGGTCGGCAGTGTCCTCGCCGGTGTCGCAGTCGATCCCAAGCGAGGTCATCAGCGCGTTATTGCCAAGCGCCACGTCGCGGCCATCGACCTTGCCGATCACCCCCTTGCCGGTGATAGCTTCGAACTCCTCGCCATTACCAAGGCTCAACCCGCGCGTTTTTGCGCCTTCGACAATGGCTTCGGCCAGCGGGTGTTCCGAGGCCCGTTCCAGCGCCGCCGCAGCACCGAGCAACTCGCCCTCGGGCACGTCACCGAAGCTGGTCACATCGGTCAGTGCAGGCTTGCCTTCGGTCAGCGTGCCGGTCTTGTCAACGATCAGCGTATCGACCTCGGCCATCAGCTCCAGCGCCTCGGCATTCTTCACCAGCACGCCCGCCTGCGCGCCGCGCCCCGCCGCCGTGGTGATGGAAATCGGCGTCGCCAGCCCAAGCGCACAGGGACAGGCGATGATCAGCACCGAGACCGCCGAGGCGATGGCGAAGACATATGAGGGGCTGGGGCCGAAGATCAGCCAGACGATGAAGGCCAGCACCGCGATCACCACCACCGTCGGCACGAAGATCGCTGACACCCGGTCGGCCAGCCCTTGAATCGGCGCCTTGGACCGCCGCGCCCCGGCCACCATCTGCACGATCTGCGACAGCACCGTATCGGCGCCGACATCGGTGGCGCGGATCGCCAGCGTGCCGTTCTTGTTGATCGTGCCGCCGGTCACGCGGTCGCCCTGCACCTTCTCGACCGGCACCGGCTCGCCGGTGATCATGCTTTCGTCGACGGAGGACCGCCCCTCGTTCGCTGCCATCGGGCAGGATGCGCCGCGCCGTCTTGGGTGCCAGATCCATCAGCGCCCGGATCGCATCCCCGGTGCGTTCCCGCGCCCTGAGTTCCAGCACCTGCCCGACAAAGACCAGGGCGACGATCACCACAGCGGCCTCATAATAGGTGCCGACCATGCCGCCCATTCGGTATTCCTCCGGAAAGATACCCGGCAGGAAGGTCGCGAATAGCGAATAGAGATAGGCCGCGCCCACCCCCAGCGAGATCAGCGTCCACATGTTGGGCGAGCGGTTTTTGAAGGAATCCAGCCCTCGCTGAAAGAAAGGCCGCGCCGCCCAGAGCACGATGGGCGTGGCCAGCAGAAACTCAAGCCATATCGCCGTCCGATGACCAATCCAGTCGCGGACCGGGATGCCGACCATCTCGCCCATGGTCAGGATCAACAACGGCACCGCAGCGGCCACGCTGACCCAGAGCCGCCAGGTGAAATCGGTCAGTTCATGGCTGGGTTCATCCGAGGGAATCATCGGCTCCAAAGCCATGCCGCAGATAGGGCAGGCGCCGGGTTCGTCGCGGACGATTTCAGGATGCATCGGGCAGGTCCATTGCGTGCCGGCGGGCGCGGATTTTTCGACCTTGGCCGCCGCGCCCGAGGCGTAGAACCACGGATCGCCGTCGAACTTCGACTGGCAACCGTCCGAGCAGAAATAAAAGGTCTGGCCCTCATAGTCGCGGTGCCGGGCCTCGAGCTTGATCGTCACCTGCATGCCGCAAACCGGGTCGATGGCCTTGCCGGGATCAGCCTGTGCCGGTGCGCCACCGTGTGTCCCGTGATCGTGATCGTGATGCCCATGCGAATGATCGTGCTTGTGGTCCATGAGTCTCTCCCGGCAGATACCTATAGGGGGTATATCCGACTTGATATATACCCCTTGAGGGTATAGCACAAGCCGCAGATGTTGAAGTTCGGAGCCCTCCTTGGCGCATGACAAGCAGAACCGAGACGCGATCCTGAAGCGGCTTTCCCGCCTGAACGGTCAGGTGCAGGGCGTCTCGCGCATGGTCGAGGATGGGCGCTATTGCGTCGACATCCTGAACCAGACCGCCGCCATCCGGTCTGCCCTGCGCGGCGTCGAACGCTTGCTGATCGAGGATCACGCGCGAAGCTGCATGGAAGACGCGATCCAATCCGGCGATCAGGACCGTCAGCGGGTGATGTTCCGCGAGGTCGTCGAACTGATGGAAAAGGTGCGCGACTGATGCGGTTCCTGCTGTCGGCACTGCTTGCCGTCATGCTGGCGGTGACGATGCCACTGGCCCTGACCGGCGCCGCCTCGGCGGAGGCATCGTCGATGGCCTCGATGGCCGAAACATCCGCGTCGCCAGTCGCGCATGAATGCTGCACCACGCAGCCGGATTCTCCACATGGCGACTGTGCGGCCTGTGCCGCCATCGGCAATGCCGAAATCACGCCCAACGCGGCCCG
>VAFL01000068.1 GCA_005768755.1 Paracoccus denitrificans
TCTAATTCAGGAGGTTCCAAGATTACCACTCTACTGCACCTGGAGACACCTTCCAGGCCTGCATTATTCCACTTGCGTCTCACAAGCTTCTGACAAACGTCTCTGGTGAAGATGATCAAAACTCATTCTGCAGGCAGTGTGGAACTGTGAGGGACTGGGTGTGAGCTCAACTCTCAGAAGAGAGACTCTTTTGGACTTGGGGTTCAGCTAGCTTCTCACGTATGGAAATTAGTATGTAGCACCTGTCTAAGGAATTACTAGGAAGTCGCTGGATTGAGCTTGGAGGCACTAGTCTTGTGTGCCGGGACTTTCCACTTATCTCTCACAACACTTCAGTCATGCATCGAGCCTAGGCCTTTTAGCAGCGAAGTGTACCTGCAGGCACGATGTGGGAAATACAGGCCATAAGCTCAACTCTCAAAAGTGTGTACGCCTGGGAGGTAGATGTCTGCTACCCACTCAGACATGGGAGTTAGAAACTAGCTACACTCTTTGAAGAAGGCCGTTTGAAATCGCTGTATTCAATTCAGATAATCGGGAGTACAGGCCTGAAACTTCCACATGCATTTCACCGACCTCTCCCAGCACCTAACATAAGCATATTAGCAGGTACGTGTATGGGCAGGCAGGATACGGGAGGGTCCTTCCATGAGCTCAGCTCTCAGAAGGAAGCATGCCTAGAAGCCAGCTTTCTACTAGCTCGTTCGGATGGCCGTGAGAACGTGACAGCATTGTAAGGCGGTACGCTTACAATGAATACTGCTTTACTGCACCTGGAGACACAACCTTGAAGCCTGCAGCTGGCCCTTGCGTCCCATGAGCTTCTGAAAACATGTCTAGTGAGGATGTTCGTAACTGCATCTGCAGGCAGTGTGGAACTGGGAAGGACCGCATGTCAGCTCATCTCGCAGAAGGAAATTCCACAGAGAGAGAGCTTTCAGCTAGGTACTCAGGTTTGGAAGTTAGTATGTAGCACCCCTCTGAGGGAGGAATTCCTCAGAAGTCGCTGGATGAAACTAAGAGACACTTGCCTCTCGCAAAACTTGCATCCCGTATTGGACGAAATCCTTTGGAAGTGAAGTGTACAGGCCGTCAGCATGTGGGAGGTACAAGCCATAAGCTCAATCCAAAGGAGCGTGCATGCCTTGATGGCAGCTGTCCGCTACGCACAAAATTTACAAGGGAGACACGTGGTTTTCACTCTGCTACTGTCCCGCATACAACGAAATGCTGTGGAAGCGGAACATACAGGCAGTCAGGATGGGGGAGGTACAGGCCATAAGTTGAACTTGCAGAAGTGTGTTTGCTTTGCAGGCCGATGTCTGCTAGACACTTATCGAGACGAGGTATACAGGAGCTACACTCTAATTGAACATGGACATTGGAAATCGCTCTATTGAACTCAGATACATATGAGTACAGTCCTGACACTTCCACTGGCATTTCTCCAACCTCTCCGAACACCTAACATAAGGATGTTAGCAGCTACGACTACGGGCAGGCAGGATGCGGGAGGCTCCTGCCCTGAGCTCAGATTTCAAAGGAGACATGCCTGGAGGCCAGCTTTCTACTAACTGCGTTCTGATGGGCATGAGAACGTGGCAGCATTGTAATTCAGGATGTTCCATGAATACCGCTTTACTGCA
>VAFL01000069.1 GCA_005768755.1 Paracoccus denitrificans
AATGCGGCTTGCACTGAGACATGCATGGCTTAATCTTTGAGACAAGCATATGACTACTGGCAGGATCAACCAGGGATCTCGGTTTTACAACAGGCGCGTGCCGCGCGCGCGCCCGCCCGCTCGCCGGCGTGGTGCCGAATGCGAGTATGGGCGCGCGCGACGGTACGCGTGCGTCCGAGCGCCGGTCCGCCTCGAGGGCGGGCCGACGCCGAGGGCGATCGCACGGCCGCGACCGCTGTGGGTCCCGGCGTGCGACCGACCGCGGTTCGTGGTGAATTTATAATGCTGCGAGCGCGTGCCCGACGGTCGAGCGACGGCGGCGCGGCGGGCGCGGACCGGCCCCGGAGAGGGCGGTGCCGCGCTCGCGCGCGCCGGCGACGCGGTGAACCGTCGCGACGCGGTACGCGTTGACGAGAGTCGGGAGACCGGCGCCGGCGTGAACGCCCGCCGGTTGGGCGGACGGCCGGCGCCGATAACGCTGCTCTCGCCCGTTCTGTAACGGTCCCCAGCCGAGATCGTGGGGGAAGCCGGGACGCGACGCGAAGTCCGTCGTCCCGGGGCTTCGCCCCGGCGACCGCCGGGCGCGGCGACTATGGCCGGCCGCGGCGGGATTGTTCTGGCTTCGGGTTGTCGGGTAGACTGCGAAACGGTAACGGGAGTCGTCATCGGTCGTGTGTGCCGTGTTGTCGCGCTGGCGGCCCACCGGTAGGAGGGCCGGCAGCGCCGGTCGTGGTTTGCCACTCGACGTGCGAGATGGGTCGGTCGCCGAAACGTGAACGGATGCCGCCTGTCCCAGCGAGGGAGGAGGCGGCCCCGACGGCTTCGGCGTCGCCCGTGGCTTTGCTGTCGTAGCGAGCGGTCGCCGACCGGCCGGACGGCTGAACGCCGACCGACCGACCGGTCGCTCTCAAATATAGAAAAACTCGGGTTGGACCGGTGGACGTGTGAAACTCGAACGCGCGTCACGGCCCGGCGGGTTCACCGAAATTTCGCTATGTCGGCGCGTAACGGCCCGCCCTAACCAAACCCGGCAGGACGGCAACGATCTACCCGTGCACGGCGGGCACGCGTTCCGTGTTCGCCGGGGAGGCTGTGGTTCAGCTAGATAGTCGACCGGCGGGACGGCAACGGTCTACCCGGCAACGTCGGGCCCGCGTTACGTGTTCGCCGGGGAGGCTGTGGTTCAGCTAGATAGTCACGCGAACGTTCCCGCCGGGAGTGAGAATTTTTATTCCGCGGTCCGATCGTTCAAAAAAAAACTCACACCGTATAGTTCATCGAAATAGAAACCGGAATGAATCTCGGGAGAAAACCGATAGCGCCTTTGGTTCCGGAGCTATTGGCTGTCGAAAAAAAGGAAACCAAAAAGCTTCGAAATAATCGTCGGACAAACGTCGGCACCGAACATGCCCGTACGTTACCTACCCCGGTCTTTCGGTTCAGTTGGCGTCGTCGTCCAAAAATTTTGGTTCACCGGATTTACGACCGCGTCGTTCGGCCAGACATCGCGCCGGTCCCGCGTTCCGTGTTCGCCAGGAAGGCTGTGGTTCAGCTAGATAGTCGCCGGGGAGGCTGTGGTTCAGCTAGATAGTCGCCCGGGCGGACGGCGACGGTCTACCCGGGCACGGCGGGCACGC
>VAFL01000026.1 GCA_005768755.1 Paracoccus denitrificans
TCAACCTGCCGCAGTTTCGATATAATCTCTTCCGGTTTCGGCCGCTTCGTTCCCATCTTCAATCCTCCGTTTCCTAACTATTGCGGCGGACCACTTCAGTGGGGGAGGATCACCGTCATTTGACTTGGCACCGAAACGGTGGCGTTCAGCCGGCCATGTGCCTTTTCGATAATGGCGCGGTCAACCGGAACCTTCTGTTCGGGGCCGATCTCGACAATCACATGGCTCGCCTGCAGATAGCCATCGGCAGCCAGATCCGTATCGCCCCAGATGCCGTCGCGACAGGCAAGCACGCGAAAGCTTTCTTCATAAAGGATCGCCTTCGGTTGATTGGCTGACGCGAATTGCACCGGGATGACCAGCAGATCGACACCGCCGCGTTCCAGAACCTGGTCGGGATTGCTACCCAGCGGGCGGATGACCAGTTGAATACCAGGTGCTTCGACCGCCAGCCTTGCGGTCAGCCGCGCCAAAAGATCAGTAGCAATCGCATCGGCCGTGGCAACGACAATGCGCCGCTTCAATTGTTGCGGGGGCGCGTCGGGCGCGGTGATCACGCCGGTTTCGATGCGCCGCAGAACCTCTTCAAGCTCCGCCTGCAACGCGCGGGCGCGGTCGGTCAGGACCATGCGTCGTCCGACACGGACCAGAAGCTCATCATCGAAATACTCGCGGAGCCGCGACAAAGCATTGCTGGTCGCCGCCTGAGACAGGTTCAGCTTTTCCGAGGCACGCGTAATATTGCGCTCTCGCATCATGACGTCGAGCGCGACCAGCAGGTTCAGATCGAGACCGCGAAATCGCATGGGCTCAGGCTAGCAGGCTTTGTGCATCAATTCGCGCCGATTGCGCCAAGATGACGACGGATTTCGCGGGCGCTTCGCAGGATCTCTTTTGTGACAAGCGCACTGACCAGATCGAAACGATGGCTGGGGACGGGAATGGACACCGCATAGATTTCATCCAGATGACTGCGCATTGCGATCCCGACGGCAGAGATGCCTTCGGTATGTTCGTCGCGATCGCTTGCATATCCCTCCTTGCGGATCTCGGCCAGGATGCGCCGCAGACGATCCCAATCGGACGTCGTGCCGCTGGCGGCCCATTCGGCTTCGGCCATGCGCTTTGCCTCTTCATCAGGAAATAACGCCAGCGATGCACGACCATTTGCTGTACTGGTCAACGGGAAACGTTCGCCCACCGATGACACGGCCCGCAGGCGATGTGTGCCGGGCACCTGATCAAGAAAGACCATGACCCCATCGCGCAGAAACGACAGGTCCGCCGTCTCTCCTGTTTTGTCCACGATGCGGGTCAGGTAAGGACGGCACAGCGGCACCGCATCGAACTTTGCCGCCGCCGCCAGAGAAGCAATCTCGGGGCCCAGACGAATCCCTGCATTTCCGATGGTCGTGACCAGCCTTTCTGCCTGCAATGCCGAAACGATCCGCTGCACTGTAGAGCGTGCAAGCCCAACCCGCGTTGAGATCTGGCCAAGAGAAAGCCCCTCGGGGTCATCGCGTAGCGCCCGCAGGATCGCCGCCGCGCGACCGATGACCTGAATGCCGTTCCGCGGCGACTGATTCGTGCTCACATCTTGTTCCATCTACTCTCCCATCTGGCCAAATCTCACTCAACAGGACATCTCACGATGCGGATATTTTCGTCGTTATACCCGCGATGCGATACAATTGCCCCATTTCCCAAAAATTGGTTTGACCGCAATGCAGGTCGTATGGCCCGCTATATGGGACGGATGGGAGGACATCCAGTTCAAACGTTTCACACCGCGCTGAGGCAGATTTGCCGCCTTCAGCGCACAGAGGAGAACTGTCTATGGTCAAGGTTCGCGGCATCGAGTTCGAAGGAAATACCGACAATTCCATGGGGGTAGAGTTCTATAACCTCAGCCACCGCTTCGGCTTCCAGAACCCCAACTGGCCCTATTTCGAAGACACGAAGATTGAGCGTATTCACTATATGGCGAAATCCGGTGTGCTGTCGCAGCGCATCACGACGACCATGCACGCGACGACCCATATCGACGCACCCGCCCATGTCGTTCAGGGCACCCCCTTCATCGACGAAGTTCCTCTGCCGCATTTCTTCGGCACAGGCATCGTCGTCTCGCTGCCCAAGAAGAAATGGGAATTCATCACCGGCGACGATCTGGAAAAGGCCTGCGGCAAGGTGATCCGCAAGGGTGATGTGCTGATCATCAATACTGGCTGGCATAAGCAATATGAAGATGGCGACTATTTCGCCTATTGCCCCGGCTTCGTGAAATCGGCGGGCGAATGGATGGTCGAAAAGGGCATCAAGGTCGTGGGTCATGACACTCAGGCCAATGACCACCCGCTGGCGACCGCCATCGGCCCGCAGCGCAACGGTCCGCTGCTGCCGCACCTGGCCGAGGAATATAAGGAATGGTCGGGCGGCAATGACTGGAAAGACGATTTCCCGGAATGGGAGCCGGTTCATAACATCCTGTTCAAGAACGGCATCATGGGCATCGAGAATGTCGGCGGCGATCTGGACGCCGTCACCGGCAAACGCTGCACCTTCGCCTTCTTCCCGTGGAACTGGGACCGAGGTGATGGCTGCATCGTGCGTCTGGTCGCGATGACCAACCCCGATCAGAAATATCGGATCGAGCCGGGCGAAAGCTTCTGATCCAGCCAAGCGATGCGTGCGGCCCGAAAGCCGCCCGCATCCCCGCATTGCTTTGGGAGGGGCAGGTGACGTGAAATCAACAATCTTCATCACATTTGCGGGCCTGATGGTGGCGTCGTGGCCTGCCTTGGCCCAAGTCGCCGACACGCCCGAGATTGCGCAGACATTGCGTGAGATGGGGCCAGTGCTCAGCCGCCAAGTCGTCGGCGGCACAAATGAGATTTACGCTCCGCTCTACCCGGCCATGCCCGTGGAAGGTGTCGAGTTAATCGCCGATCAGCGCTACGGCGAGGCCGAACGCAACCTTCTGGACGTCTACAAACCCGCTGATGCCGATGGCACCGCGCCCATCGTGATTTTCGCGCATGGCGGTGGCTTCGTGCGAGGCGACAAGGCGGAGGTCGCCAATCTCGGCCCATATTTCGCGCAGAATGACGTTGTGTTTCTGGCGATGAACTATCGGCTTGCGCCGGATGCCAAATGGCCTGCGGGGGCAGAGGATATGGCGGCGGCGATCCGCTGGGTGCGTGACAACACGTCCGTCCATGGGGGCAATCTGGCGAACATCATCGTTGCGGGCAACTCTGCCGGTTCGGCTCATGCCGCTGACTATGCGTTCCGCGAAGATATGCAGATCGACGATGACGGTGTGATCGGCGCGATCCTGATATCGCCGCCGACTGCGAATCTGACCGATCACCAGATCGACCCGGAACGCGACGCCCAATATTACGACACATCAACCGCGCCTCTGGATGAGATGTCCTATATCGGTAAGCTGGACGGTCGGGCGCTGCCGGTCATGATCGCGGTCGGAGAGCTGGATATACCGCTGGTTCAGGATCAGGCGGGCCAGTTGCTTCGGGCTTTGTATGAGCGCGACGGGCATCTGCCGGTGACGGCGGTCGTGCCGGGACACAACCACATTTCCATCGTCGCGCATATCGGCTCCGGGGACGCGTCTCTGGGTCCCGACATGCTGGAATTCATCCGTTATGCCGCGCTGTTTCCGACGGAATGACGTTCGGAGCGACAAGGAGAGAGAAGAATGAGCGATGTGAAAAATATGAGCAAAGCGAACTTCATAGCCTCAGCTGCAGCATTGGCGCTATGCGCCGCCGCGACGGCGAATGCTCAGGAAACCGAACCTTCGCAGCAGACCATTGCGCCCGAAGCCGCCGAAGGCGAAATGACGGTGACACTACTCGGCACGGGGACTCCGGATCCGCGCATCGACCGCTTCGGTTCCAGCATTCTCGTCAATGTCGCCGGGCAGAACCTCCTATTCGATGCAGGGCGCGGCTCTGTGATCCGGCTGGAACAGATCGGCGTTTCGCCCGGTGACATCGATCAGGCATTCCTGACGCACTACCATTCGGATCACATCAATGGGTTGGCGGATCTGTGGCTGACCTCTCGCCTGCCGCCGCATGGCAACCGACAAACGCCGTTTCCGATGACCGGCCCCAATGGTCTGCAGGCGATCGCGGATGGCCTGATCAGTGCCTATCAGAACGACATCGGGATCCGCGAGGCCGATGAAAAACTCGCGCCGGAAGCGTCGCAATTCACAGTCACTGAATTTGGGGAAGACGGAGTCGTTTACGAAAAGGACGGTGTTCGCGTCACGGCGTTTGCCGTCGATCATGGCGAACTGATCGATCCATCCGTCGGATATCGCGTGGATTACGGCGATCATTCCGTGCTGCTCAGCGGGGACACGAAAAAGGACGACAACCTTGTCGCCAATGCCGAAGATGTTGATCTGCTGATCCATGAGGTTGGCATTGCCGAACCCCAGATGCTGGAAAACCCCGCTATCCAACGGATTCTGGATCATCACACCACGCCTGCCGAGGCTGGCGAAGTGTTCACCGAAGCCGCGCCTCAACTGGCGGTTTATTCGCATATCGTGACCCTTCATCCGCCCGGCACGCCCGAACAAAGCGCCGAGGAAATTCTTGCGGCGACCCGCGCCACCTATGATGGCCCTCTGCTGGTCGGGCGCGATTTGATGAATTTCGTCATCAGCGAGGAAGGCGTTTCGCAGGGATTTTCAGGTGATCCGATGAAACCACGTGATGAAGGCGGCTAAACACGCGCCGCTGTCGCCAAGGGAGGAAAGGCCATGCTGATCAAACGTTTCGAAGACGCCCAACCTTATGAGGCACCCAATCATTGGGGTGTCAGCGGGCTGCGCCTGCAGGGGTTCGAAGAAGGCGGGCCGACCAATCAGTGGATCGGCTATAGCCAGTTCCTGCCTGGTGGTGGGGCGGGGCCGGACGCGACGCCGGTCGAGAAGCTCTATGTCGTGCTGGACGGCGAGATGACCATCGAATGGGACGGCAAAACCGAGGTGCTGCGTGCCATGGACAGCTGCACCATTCCCGCCGGTCAGACCCGCCGGATTGAAAACAAATCCAATCATGTCTGCAAGATGCTCGTCGTTATTCCTTATCCGCCGGAGGCAAAGTAATGTCCGTAACCGATCCGCTGAAAATGTTTGATGTCAAAGGCAAGGTGGCGCTGATCACCGGTGCTTCCGGGGCCTTCGGCGCGGTGGCTGCCCGGGTTCTGGCCGGTGCCGGCTGCAAGCTGATTCTTGCCGCCGGCAGCGCGGTTGCCTTGTCAGAAATCGCCAAGGAATGCCGCGACGCGGGTGGCGATGTAACAGAGGCCAACAGCCGTCCCGATAGCGAAGAGGCCTGTGCCGCGCTTGTTCAGGCGGCGGTCGATGCCTACGGCTCGCTGGATATTCTGGTTGTCGCCTCCGGCATGAACAAAGTCGCCAAGATCGAGGAGATGGCGCCCGAGACCTTCCTGTCGGTCATGGACGCGAATGTCACCCAAAGCTGGCTGCTGGCGCGAGAGACGACAAAACAGATGAAAGCGCAAGGCGGCGGCGGCAAGATCGTGCTCGTCAGCTCTGCCCGTGGGCTGCTGGGTCATCCGGCAGGCTATACGGCCTATTGCGCCTCGAAGGCCGCGGTCGACGGGATCACCAAGGCGCTTGGCTGCGAACTTGGACCGACAGGCATCACCGTGAACGCGATTGCGCCGACCGTCTTCCGCTCGCCCCTGACCGCCTGGATGTTTGAAGACACCGATGAAGCGAAGGCCGTGCGCGACGGCTTTCTGACCCGCGTGCCGAAAGGTCGTCTGGGCGAACCCGAAGATCTGGCCGGCCCGCTTCTGTTCCTGTCATCAAAGGCCAGCGACTTCTATACCGGCCATATTCTTTACGCCGATGGCGGCTATACGGCGGGCTGAGGCGATGCAGAAAAACCTTCAGATCGCTGTGATCGGTGCCGGGCTGATGGGGCATGGCATCGCCCTGACACTGGCGCGTGCGGGGCAATATGTGGCCGTCACCGACCCGGTGGCCGAGGCGCGTGCTCAGCTTCCGAAACGCGTGGCGGAAAGCCTGAGCCTGATGGGCGAAGGAGATGAACGGATTGCCAGAATCCTGAAGAAGATCGAAATCGTCGATACGGTCGAGGCCGCGGTGAAGGATGCCTTTGCGGTCTTCGAGGCAGCGCCGGAAAAGATGGCGCTGAAACAGTCGATCTTCGCCGAGGTCGAGGAACATGCGCCCGAGGATTGCATCCTTGCGTCCAACACCTCTGTCATGCCGATCACCGAAATCATGTCGGGTCTGCGCTTGAAAAACCGCGCGGTCGGCACGCATTGGTGGAACCCGCCGCATATGATCCCGTTGGTCGAGGTGATCCGCACCGAATGGACCGATGACGCTGTGGTCGAGGCGATGATGGCGCTGTTGGCCGATGCCGGAAAGACCCCGGTGCGCGTTGAAAAGGACGTGCCGGGCTTTATCGGCAACCGGCTGCAACATGCGCTGTGGCGAGAGGCGATCAGCCTTGTCGAACGCGGCATCTGCGACGCGGAGTCGGTTGATACGGTGGTGAAATCCTGTTTTGGCCGCAGGCTGTCGGTACTGGGTCCGCTGGAAAATGCCGATCTCGTCGGGACCGATCTGACGCTGGATATCCACAACACGGTTCTTGCCGATCTGGAGGATCGTGCCGGCCCCTCGCCCTATCTGGAAAAGCTGGTGGCGGACGGCAAGCTGGGCATGAAGTCGGGCGAGGGTTTCCGCAAATGGACGCCAGAGGACGCCACGGTGACGAAAAACCGCGTCACCACCCATCTGCGCAAGCTGGAAGGCATCATGACAGACGACTGAAGGTAGACACTCGAACTGGGGAGGACGAGATGCTGAATAACCTGAGAAGACGCCATTTCCTGACCGGAGGTGCCGCGGTGCTGGCCGCGCCCGCGATCCTGCGCAGCACGCAGGCTTATGCGCAGACGCCAATGCTCCGCGTTGGCCATGTCAGCCCGGTGACCGGCCCTCTGGCCGGCTTCGCCGAGGCGGATGATTACATCTTGCAGTCGATATCCGAGCGTTTCGCACAGGGGATCGAAAATAACGGAACGGCTTGGCAGATCGAAGTGATCTCCAAGGACAGCCAGTCGAACCCGAACCGCGCGGCTGAAGTGGCGATGGAACTGATCCTTGATGATGAGGTCGATATCATCGTCGCGGCCTCGACCCCGGACACGGTCAATCCTGTCTCTGATCAGGCGGAACTGAACGAGGTTCCCTGCATCACCACCGATTGCCCCTGGCAGCCCTATTTCTTCGGGCGCAATGGCGATCCGCAGGCGGGATTCGATTACACCTATCACTTTTTCTGGGGGCTGGAGGATGTGATCGCGGCCTTTCTGGCCATGTGGGATGGCTCTGGCGTGGCGAAGACGGTCGGCGGGCTGTTCCCGAACGACGCCGACGGCAACGCCTGGGGCGATGCGGAACTGGGCCTGCCGAAACCGCTGGCCGAGGCGGGGTACAGCCTGACCGATCCGGGCCGATATCAGCCGATGAGCGATGATTTTTCAAACCAGATCAACGCGTTCAAGGAAGCGGGTTGCGAAATCGTGACCGGCAATATGATCCCGCCGGATTTCGCGACCTTCTGGCAGCAGGCGGCGCAGCAGGGCTTCAATCCGAAGATCGTCACCATCGGCAAGGCGCTGCTGTTCCCAAGCGCGGTTGAGGGGTTGGGGGATCGCGGCGTCGGGCTGTCATCCGAAGTGTGGTGGTCGCCCTCGCATCCGTTCTCATCCTCGCTGACAGATGTGTCCTCGGCCGATCTGGCGTCTGGATACACACAGGCGACCGGGCGGCCCTGGACGCAGCCGATCGGGTTCAAGCACGCTTTGTTCGAGGTCGTGGCCGATGTCGTGGCCCGTGCCGAGGATCTGGAAGATCCGCAGGCGATCCTTTCTGCCATTGCCGCCACCGATATGGCCACGATTGTCGGGCCGGTGAACTGGTCCGCAGGACCTGTGAAGAACGTGACCAAGACGCCGCTGGTTGCCGGGCAATGGCAGCGCGAGGGTGACGGGATCGACCTGAAGATCGTCACCAACTCGACCGCACCGGAGATCCCGGCGACCGGCGAGTTGCAGCTTCTGGACTAGGGCATGGCTGCGGTGCTTGAACTTCAGGGCGTTCAGAAAGCCTTCGGCGCGGTGGTCGTGGCCGATGAGCAAAGCTGGTCATTGGCCGAGGGCGAGGCGCTTGGCGTCATCGGCCCGAACGGTGCGGGCAAGACGACGATGTTCAACCTTGTCACCGGGACCCTGCCTGTCGATGGCGGCACGATCCGGCTGGCGGGTGAGGACATCACCAACTGGCCCGCCGCGCGGCGCTGCCGTGCGGGGCTGGCGCGAAGCTTTCAGGTGCCGCAGCCTTTCGGGGCGATGACAATCTATGAAAACGCCTTTGTCGCGGCGACGCAGGGCGCGGGTCTTGCACCGGCCGAGGCCGAGGATCTTTGCCTGGACGTGCTGGAACGCACGGGCCTGCTGCGTAAGGCCAATACGATGGCGGGCGGTCTGACATTGCTGGAACGCAAGCGGCTGGAACTGGCGCGCGCCATGTGCGCGAAGCCGCGGGTGCTGTTGCTGGATGAAATCGCGGGCGGGCTGACCGATCACGAATGCAAGTCGCTGATCGAGACGATCAACGGCCTTCGCGCCACCGGCATTTCCATCGTCTGGATCGAACATGTCGTCCACGCCTTGCTGGCCGTCGTCGACAGGCTGATCGTGATCGATTTCGGCAAGAAGATCGCAGAGGGCGAGCCGCGTGCGATCATGGACAGCCGCGAGGTCCGCGAGATCTATCTGGGGATTGAAGCCGATGCTTGATCCAATCATTTCGATTCAGGGGCTGGACGCCCATTACGGCGATTTTCAGGCGCTTTACGGTGTCGATCTGGCCGTCGAGCCGGGGCAGGTCGTGGCCGTAATCGGCGCGAATGGCGCGGGCAAGACGACGCTAATGCGTTCGATTTCGGGACTTTTGAAGAACGCGCCCGACGCGATCCGCTGGAAGGGTCAGTCCATCGGGGCCTTGCGGGCCGATCAGGTGGCGGCGCTTGGCATCGCTTTGGTGCCTGAGGGACGGCTGCTCTTCCCTTCACTCAGCGTCGAGGAAAACCTGATCATTGGGGGCCAGCTTGGGCGCAAGGGGCCCTGGCACCTGCAACGCATCTATGAGCTGTTCCCGATCCTTCAGGAACGCCGACATGTGCCTGCGACCGCCTTGTCGGGCGGGCAGCAACAGATGGTCGCCATCGGGCGGGCGCTGATGTCGAACCCGGAGTTGCTGATGATGGATGAAATCAGCCTTGGCCTCGCGCCGGTGATCATCAAGTCGATCTATGAGGCGCTGCCGGATATCGTCGGGCAGGGGCTGTCGGCCATCGTCGTCGAACAGGATATCGCCAAGGCGCTGTCGGTATCCTCTCATGTGGTCTGCCTGCAGGAAGGCCGGGTCTCGCTGCGGGGCGGATCGGGCGACCTTTCCCGCGAAGAGATCAGCAAAGCCTATTTCGGAGTGTAGCTATGGACTGGATCAATGCGATCATTCAAGGCACCTTGCTGGGCGGACTTTACGCCATGTTTGCTGCCGGACTGAGCCTGATTTTCGGGGTCATGCGGCTGGTGAATATCGCCCATGGCGATCTGATCGTGCTGTCCGCCTATGTGGCGCTGACGACTTCGGTGGGGCTGGGGCTGAACCCGCTGATGGCGCTTGTCATCGTAGTGCCGGTCATGGCGGGTTTCGGCTACGCGTTGCAACGGCTGGTGCTGAACCGGACCATGGGAGACGATATTCTGCCCCCCTTGCTGGTTACCTTCGGGCTTTCGGTGATCATCCAGAATGCGCTGCTGATGGGCTACAGCGCCGATCCGCAGAAGCTTCAGGCGGGGCCGATTGAAACCGCATCCGTCAGCCTTGGGCCAATTACGCTGGGCGTGATGCCGGTGCTGGTCTTCGCCGTGGCGGTCGCCGTCATCGCCGGGCTGCAATTCATGTTCTATCGCACCGCACTTGGCCGCGCCTTTCGCGCCACATCTGACCGTCAAGACATTGCGCAGCTGATGGGCCTGAACCGGGCGCATGTCTTTGGCCTTGCCATGGCCCTGTCGCTTGCAGTGACGGCATTGGCGGGGGTGTTTCTGGGGATACGCACATCGTTCGATCCGTCTGCCGGTGCGTCTCGCCTGATCTTCGGGTTCGAGGCGGTGATCATCGGCGGGCTTGGCAATCTGTGGGGGACGCTCTGGGGCGGGGTGATCCTTGGCGTTGCGCAGACGCTGGGCGCCAAGATCAACCCCGGCTATCAGATCCTCGCCGGTCATATCGTGTTCCTGCTGATCCTTGCCATTCGCCCGCGTGGCCTTTTCCCGAGGATGGACGGATGACTGAGCTGAGCGTTTCACGCAGCACGCCTGCTTCCAGAATTGCGATGATCGCCCTTGGTGTGGCCGTCATCATCCTGTTCGCCGCACCATGGTGGGCGGGCCGGTCGGAATTGCGGCTGCTGGGAGAGATCTTCCTTTACATGTCGCTGGCCACGCTTTGGAATTTCCTCGCCGGCTATGCGGGCCTCGTCTCTGTCGGGCAGCAGGCCTATGTCGGGCTTGGCGGCTATATGTTCTTTGCGGGCGCGATCTTCTGGGGGCTGCACCCCTTTGTCGCATTGCCGGTCGCGGCGGTAATCGGTGCGGCAATCTCTGCCCCCGTCGCCGCGCTGATCTTCCGCCTGCGCGGGGCCTATTTCGCCATCGGCACATGGGTGGTGGCAGAGGGCTTTCTGCTGACCTTCGCGCAGATCACAGCGCTTGGCGGCGGCTCCGGCACCTCGCTGCCGGTCGATGTTGCACGTTCGCTTGGCGACGGCCGCGATGCGAGAGAGGCGATGACCTACTGGCTCGCGCTTGGCATCGCGGTTCTGGTGATCGGCGCGGTCTTCGCCTTCCTGAGCTCGCGCCGCGGCGTGGCGCTGACCGCAATCCGGGATAATGAGCTGGCGGCGAAATCGTTGGGCATCGGCATCTGGTGGACCAAGTTCACCGTCTATGTCGTCACCGCCGGGCTGACCACATTGGTCGGCGGTCTGATTTTTCTGCAGAAACTGCGGATTTCGCCCGACGCGGCCTTTTCGGTCAACGACTGGACGGCGGTCGTCATCTTCATCGTTGTGATCGGCGGCATAGGGACGCTGGAAGGGCCGATCCTTGGGACGCTGATCTATTTCGCCCTGCGCGAAGCACTGGCCGATTACGGCACCATCTACCTCATCGCGCTCGGCGTGGTGGCCATCGCGATCATGCTTTTTGCGCCGAAAGGCCTTTGGGGCCTGATCCGTGGCAATCGCGGGATAGAGCTTTTCCCACTCAGCCGCCGCGTGCGCGGCCTTACCGAAAAGGGACAATAATCATGGCCAAGAAACCCAAAACGATTATCACCTGCGCCATCACCGGGGCGATCCACACGCCAACAATGTCGGATGCCTTGCCGTGGAGCTATGACGACATTGCAACGCAGGCCGTCGATGCGGCAGAGGCGGGCGCGTCGATCCTGCACCTTCACGCCCGCAACCCGGAAAATGGCGCCCCCTCGGTCGAGCCGGATGATTTCACGCCCTTCCTTGGCCGGATCAAGCAGGCGACCGACGCAGTGGTGAATATCTCGACCGGCGGGTCGCTGTCTTTGTCCATTCAGGACCGGATCAAGCCGACGCTGACCTTCAGCCCGGAAATGTGTTCGATGAATATGGGTTCGATGAATTTCTCGTTCCATCCGCTGGCCAAGCGTTTCGATGACTGGAAATTCGACTGGGAGAAGGATTACGTCGCGAATTCCGACGGTAATATCTTCCGCAACACCTTCCGCGACATTGAGGAGGCCGCAACGACGCTCGCCCCTAATCAGGTTAAGTTCGAACATGAATGCTATGATGTCGGCCATCTGTATAACCTGAAATTCTGCATGGATATCGGCCTGTTCAAAGCGCCGATCTTCATCCAGTTCGTGATGGGTATCCTGGGCGGGATCGGCGCGGATATCGAAAATCTCGTCTTCATGAAAAAGACCGCCGACAAGCTGTTCGGCGACGATTACCGCTGGTCGATCCTGGCGGCAGGTGCGGCGCAGATCCCGATGGCTATGACTGCCAGTCAGATGGGCGGCAATGTCCGTGTCGGGCTGGAAGACAGTCTGTTTATTAGTCGCGGTGTGCTGGCGGAAAGCAATGCTCAACAGGTCCGCAAGATCCGCCAGATGGTCGAAGATCTCGGCCATGAGGTCGCGACCCCAGATGAGGCCAGAGAGATCCTCGGCCTTAAGGGCGGCGACAAGGTGCAATTCTGACAACCGTATAACATGCCCGGCAATCGGGTAATTCAAGGGAGGAAAGACATGAATATCAAAATGATCGCAGCTGCCTCGGCGCTTGCGATGATGGCGGGAGCGGCGGGGGCGGAAACGGTTCTGCGTGCCTCGACTTTTCTGCCGCCGAACCACACCTGGAACCACGCCATCGAGGAATGGGGCGCGGAACTGACCGAGAAAAGCGGCGGAGAACTGCGGGTCGAGATCTATCCCGCAGGCCAGCTTGGCCCGCCGCCGCGCCAGTTCGATCTGGTGACCTCAGGGGCGGCCGAAATGGCGGTGATCCTGCATGGCGCGACGCCGGGCCGTTTCGCAATGACGGAACTGGCGGGCCTGCCGCTGGTCACGCCATCATCGGGGAATACCAGCGAGATCATGTCGCGCCGCCTGACCGAACTGGCACCCGACTATCTGGCCGAGGAACATCCCGGAACGAAAATTCTGTGGATGGCGGTGACGCCGCCCCTGAAATTCCATCTGGCCGATACCGATCCCAGCGATCTTTCGGCACTGGATGGCCTTCGTATCCGCTATGCCGGCTCTGTCTGGCAGCAGGTGATCGAGGCGATGGGCGCGTCCCCCGTTCCGGTTCCGCCTGCAGAAGCGGCAGATGCGATGAGCAAAGGCGTCGTCGATGGCGCGACCTTCCCCTATGAGGCGACGCAAAGCTTTGATCTGGCACCGGTGACAAATTACTCGATGGAGCCGGGTATCGCCTCGGCCACCTTCGCGCTTGTCATGTCGCAATCGGCCTATGACGGATTGTCGCCGGAACAGCAGGCGATCATCGACGAGACGACCGGACCCGACCGTGCCGAATGGTACGGCGCGAAATGGGACGAGGGTGAGGCTGCAGGCCGTCAATACATGGTCGATGGTGGCGTGGAGATCGTCACGCTGGAAGACGCGCAGCTCGATGAATTGCGCAGCCAATACCAGCCCATTGTGGACAGCGCGGTCGAGGCCGTGGCGGGTCGCGGTATGCCCGCGCAGGAATTCGTCGACGCCTACACCCAGTAAGTCCTTCGTCGGCCTGCAATCCTGCGGGCCGGCCATTCACGGAGGTTAAGATGGCCGAAGGCCCCGATGATATGGAATTGAAAGGCGTTCCGCGCGTGATGCTGTGGATCGCCTCTGTCGCGCTTGCCGCGATGATGCTGGTGGTGGTGACCGATGTTGTGCTGCGGGCGACCATCAATAAACCGCTGCGCGGATCATATGATCTGGTCAGCATCGGGCTTCTGGTCATGTCGGTGTTCGGCATGGCCCCGGTCATCGCCCGCAAGGGTGAAATCCTGATAGACCTGATCGACCCACTTCTGTCGCGGCGCGTGCTGCATATCCTTGGCCTTATCACCATTTTCGGCACGCTCGGCCTGTTTCTGTTCCTAGGCTGGTCGATGACCGGCCCGGCCGTCGATGCATGGAAATGGGGCGGCTATTCGCTGGAACTTGGCCTGCCCATCTGGACGCTTTGGGTTGTCGCCTTCATCGGCATGGCGGGCATCCTGTGGACCGTGATCGTCAGGCTGATCCGTACCCTGCGCGGCGAAGGCGATGACGGTCCCCATCCGACAGAGGAGGGCGCATTGTGACCCCCTTCGCACTTGGCCTGACCTGCATCCTGATCATGTTCGCGTTGCTGTTCATTCGCCAGCCGGTCTGGCTGGCGCTTGGGGTGATCGGCATCGCGGGCAATATCGCGCTGAACAATCTGGGCGTCGCGAAACTGGTCTCTGGCACGGCTTTCTTTGATACGGCATCATCTTACAACCTGTCGGTGATCCCGCTTTTCGTGTTGATGGGCGAGGTCGCGAGCGGCTCGCGCATGTCGCAGGAGCTTTTTACCGCCGCCAGAAAGATCATGTCGGGGCTGCGCGGCGGACTCGCCGTCGCCTCTATCGCGGCATCGGGTGCATTCGGTGCGATCTGCGGATCATCGGTCGCCACCGCCGCCAGCATGACCCGTATCGCCATGCCAGAGATGAAACGTGCCGGCTATGAACAGGGTTACTCGGCGGCATCCGTCGCGGCTGGCGGCTCGCTTGGGATCCTGATCCCACCATCCATTATTCTGGTCATCTATGGCTCCATTGCTGAACAATCCGTGGCGCGGCTGTTTGCAGCCTCGATGATCCCCGGTATCGTCCTTTTGCTGCTTTATGTCGTCGTGGCGCTGTGGATCGCCAGCCGATCGGGCGCGGTACCGACCGAGGCTGCGGCGACGCTGGCCGAACGGCTCGGTGCGCTGCGTGGGCCGTGGCAGTTCATCCTGCTTTTCGTGCTGACAATCGGCGGCATCTATGCCGGGATTTTCAGTCCGAACGAGGCCGCCTCCATCGGCGCTTTCGGTGCAATCCTTCTGGGCTTCCTGAAACGCTCGCTGAACATGCATGGGCTTATCCACGCCATCCAGGCATCTGTTCTGGTCTCGTGTGCGCTGTTCATGATCATCATTTCCGCCACCATCTTTGCGAATTTCATCGTACAGACCCGGCTGCCCGATACGCTGCTTGGATTGGCGCAGAATGCCGGGCTGTCGGCATGGGTCGTGATGACGCTGATCGTGGTTCTCTACATCGTCATGGGCTGTTTTCTGGAAGGGATCGGGATGGTTCTGATTACCGTCCCGGTCTTCTTTCCGGTGGTGACGGGATACGGATTTGATCCGATCTGGTTCGGCGTTCTGGTCGCCGTGCTTGTCGAACTCGGGCTGATCACGCCGCCCGTCGGGATGAACCTGTTCATCATCCGCGCGCAGGTGCCGGATCTGACGATGGCGCGGCTTTATCGTGGGATCGGGCCCTTCCTTCTGGCCCCCGTCGTGCTGGTGGTCCTGCTGTTCCTGTTACCCGGTCTGGCGCTTTGGCTGCCGGATATCCTGTATTGAGGCCAACCATGACCAATGTCCTGATCCTTGATGAACATGCCGACTGGTACGCGCGGGAGTTGTCGCGCGAGCGTCAAGATTTCACCTTCTACGCGGCGAAAACACCCGAAGACGCGAAGGCGCAGGCGGCGCAGTCAGAGATCCTGATCGGCCTCGCACCACGCATCCCCGCCGATCTGGTTGCCGAAATGGGAAAGCTGAAATGGGTGCAGGCGCTGACCACGGGGGTGGATAACCTGCAGTCGATGCAGGAACTGCCGGAAGACGTCGCGCTGACCAGTTGTGGCGGTTTCCACGGCCCGCAGATGTCGGAACTCGCGGTGATGCTGATGCTGGCCTGCGCACGCCGTCTGCCACAGATGATCACTGATCAACGGGCTGGCAAATGGAACCGGTGGGAGCAGCCTCTGCTGCGTGACAAGACGGTCTGCATTATCGGGCTGGGGAGCATCGCGGAATATCTGGCCGGGCTGTGCGCCGCCTTCGGGATGCGGGTGACTGGCGTCTCTGACGGGCGCAGCGAAGCGCCGGGTATCGACCATATCTATCCCAGGGCGAGAATCGCCGACGCAGCGGCAGAGGCCGACTTCCTCACCGTGTTGGTGCCTTACTCTCCTCGCACCCATCATATCGTCGATGCGAGTGTGCTGGCGGCGATGAAGCTCTCTGCGGTGCTGGTGAATATCGCCCGAGGCGGCTGCGTCGATGAGGATGCCTTGCTGGACAGCCTGCGAAACGGTCGCATCGCCGGGGCCGGGCTGGACGTCTTCGCAATGGAACCTCTGCCCGCGGACAGCCCATTCCGCAGCCTGCCTAATGTGATCATCACGCCGCATATCGGCGGCTATGCCGATGTCTATCGCCAGCAGGCCCTGCCCATCCTTATCGCCAATCTGGACGCCTATGCCAAAGGCGGAACCAAAGCCCTGCCGATGATCAACAGAGGTCCACAGCCATGACGAATTCCCCCATTTCCCGCGCCGAGATGGAGCGTCGCTGGGCTTTGGCCCGCGATGTCGTTGCCGATCTGGGCGTCGACGCGATGGTTACGCAAGCGCGTGAGGACTGGTGCGGCGGCTACGTTCGCTGGCTGACCGACGTGCCAGCCAATAACGGTTATCCGCGCACGGTTGTTGTCTTTTCTGACCGACCGATGGAGGTGGTCGAGATGGGGGCCTTCGGGACCGATCTGACGACCGATCCTGATGCGCAGGCAACCGCAGGTGTCGGGCGCGTGCTGGGAACGCCCAGCTTCGTGTCGATCAATTACACAATAGATTATGATACCGAATTGCTGCTGAAGCTGCTGCGCGAAGCGGGGGCCAGACGCGTGGGCCTGCTGGCCCCCGGTGCGCTACCTTATTCCATAGTGGCGGGGCTAGAGGCGGCGGGTTTTGAGGTGGTGGATGCGACAGATGCGCTCGACCGCGTGAAGGCCCCGAAAAGCGCCGAGGAACAGGCGCTGATCCGAGAAACGGCCTTGCTTCAGGATAAGGTCTTTGCAGAGGTCTGCGACTTTATCCGTGCCGGTTTGACAGACCGTGACGTCGCCGCCCATGCCGAAGCCGTGGGTCGCAGGCTTGGCAGCGATCAGGGCATTCAACTGGGCGTGTCCGCGCCGATGGGGCAGGCGTCGCGCTTTCGCAACCGGCCTTTCCAGACGCGAGACTTGGCGAAGGGCGATCACCTGTCCCTGCTGATCGAGGTCAACGGACCGGGCGGTGCCTATCTGGAAATCGCCCGCACGATGGTTCTTGGCAAGGCGGACGACTATCTGCTGCAGGCCTTCGAGAATGTCCGGGCGGCGCAGAATCATACGCTGTCGCTGATGGTGCCGGGTGCCGCGCCCGCTGCCATCGCTGCCGCCCATGATGACTGGATGCAGGCGCGTGGCCTGCCGGCCGAGACCAGGCTCTATGCTCATGGGCAGGGCTGCGAAATGGTCGAACGCCCGCTGATCCGCCGCGACGAAACCATGCCGGTCGCACAGGACATGCTGTTCGCAGTCCATCCCGGCTATGACGACGGCCGCGTCTTCGCGGTCATCTGCGACAATTATCTGATCGGCCCTGACGGTCCGGGCGACTGCCTGCACCAGACGGAAAAGAAGATATTCGAGCTTTAAGAGGACACAACATGACCCCCAAAATCGCATTGGAAGAACATTTCATCGCCCCCGGATTCGAGGATTACTGGGCGCTGACAAAGGAAAACATCTCGCCTGACCTGTTCGGCAAGGCACGCGATACGCTGGCTGATTTCGGCGAACAGCGGCTGGCCGGCATGGATGAAATTGGCGTCGAAAAGGCGATCCTGTCGCTGTCCGGACCCGGCGTTCAGGCCGAACCCGACACCGCAACCGCTGTGCGCAAGGCGCAGGAGGTCAATGACTTCCTGGCCAAGGAAATTCAGGCCCGCTCAGACCGCTATGGCGGCTTCGCGCATCTGGCCGTGCAGGACGCCAAGGCCGCCGCGGATGAGTTGGAGCGCTGCGTGCGCGATCTTGGGATGCAGGGCGCGATGATCAACGGACAGACCAACGGCACATATCTGGACGATGATCGCGTCTCGCCCCTGTGGGAAAGGGCAGAGGCGCTCGGCGTGCCGATCTATATTCATCCAAACAACCCGCCTGACGTGCCTTACATGTATCACACGCATTCTGAACTGTGGGGGCCGGTCTGGTCCTGGACGGTCGAGACCGGCAACCATGCCTTGCGGCTGATCTTCGGCGGCGTGTTCGACCGCTTCCCGAAAGCAAAGCTGCTTCTGGGCCATATGGGCGAGACGCTGCCCTATCAGCTGTGGCGATTTGACAGCCGTTGGGCTATTTCCAACCGCAAAGAAAAGACGCTCGAGCTGAAGCCGTCCGAATATTTCCGGCGCAATTTCTGGTGCACGACGGCGGGCGTCTGTTCCGATGAGCCGTTCCGCTGTGCGCTTGAGACCTTGGGCGACGACCGTGTCCTTTTCTCGGTCGATTATCCGTATGAACGTCCCCATGAGGCGGGCGAGTGGATTGAGGCTGCGGATATCACCGATGCGCAGCGCCTAGCCGTCTGCCGCGAGAATGCGGTGAACCTATTGGGCCTTTAAGTCATGTGAGGCGCGTATGCCACACGCTTCGGTATTACGTGCTGGTGATCAGCCCCTCCTGAGTGGGCCAGTTTGATTGTTAGTGCATGACCAGCGCACAGTCCATCGCGACGACGGATTCCGGGGCCGGTGGGCGGTACCCCCAAAGCACTGTGCGGGCGTTTGGTGTTATAGTGCTTCCTCCTGGCTTCGATGATGATTTGCGCCTCGCGGAGGCTGTAGAAAGTCTCACCGTTCAACAACTCGCCGCGCTGCGCGGGCGTTAATGCTCTCGCAGTAACTCGTCGTCGGGAAAACAGTCCTCCGGACTGTTTTCTGATCCTCCTCCATCCCAGGGAGAGCCCGGCTCGATATAGGCCGTTTATGCCCCCACAGCTGCGACCCAGTCACTTACATTCTGGGCAATAAATTCCGGGCCATTGTCTGATCGAATGAAGGCGGGCACGCCGCGCAGGATGAACAGATCGCTTGAGCCGCATCGATCACATCGGTCGAGTTCAGTTTACGCTTCACCCGGATGGTCAGGCATTCGCGGCTGTGTTCATCAAGGATGTTCAGTACCCGGAATGCCTTGCAGTCATCGGTGCGGCAGTGGACGAAGTCATAGCTCCAGACATGGTTTGTGTATTCCGGTCGCAAACGGACGCAGGATCCGTCATTCAGCCACAACCGCCCCTTCTTCGGTTGTTTTGCTGGCACTTTCAGCCCCTCCCGCCGCCACAGTCGTTCGACGCGCTTGTCGTTCACCAGCCAACCGGCTTCGCGCAGCAGAGCATCGATCCGGCGATAGCCGTAGCGGCCGTATTGCCGGGTCAACTCGATCATGTCCGCGACCAAGCCGGCTTTCATCCGTCCGGCCCCTCGGTAGCTTGCGTTGGGTCGAACGATGCTGACGCAACACCCGGCACACCCGGCGTTCGGAAACGCCCATCTCACCGCGAACAAGATCGATGCAGGCCCGGCGACGAGCGGGGCTCAGAAGTTTCCCCGTGCCGCCTCCGCCAGGATGAGCTTGTCCAGTGTCAGGTTCGACACCGCCTTGCACAGCCCTTCGTTCTCCAACTGCAGGCGCTTCAGTTCCTTCAACTGATCAACGCCCATTCCACCACACTGTTTCCGCCAGCGGTAATAGGTCTGTTCAACAACCCCGATCCTCCGGATCGCGTCCAGACGGGACATGCCTTGTCCCATCAGAACCTCAACTGGCCGCAACTTCGAAACAATCTCTTCTAGCTTCGGCCGTCTGTTTGCCATCTCTGATCCTCCGTTTCCTAAACATGACGGCGACCACTTCAGGGGGGAGGACCAACGCTCCGCCTCACGTACATGGCAAGTCATACATGGGCGCGGGGACCGGCGGGGGGGCGGAAGGGGGCTGAAGTCGGCAGCAGGAGTGCCACCCCATGTTCTGTTGAATTTGGTGCAGATGGCAGCCCGACGGCACGTGCCGTCGGACGCGTCACGGCATCGCATGGCGTCCGAGGTGTTTTTCATTCCGTCCTGAACGCTGTATAAACGGCGCCATTGCAGGGTTCATTTTTCGATTCGGAGTTTTGTTATGAACGCTCCCTTCAAGCAGACCGAGCGGCTGGGTCGGTTGACCACGGAACTTGGGCCGGACGTTCTGGCTTTGCTGCGATTTGATGGCAGCGATCATCTTAACGATCTTTTCGAATACCGCGTCGCGGCGCTTGCCACGCGTGACGATCTCGATTTCGACGCGCTTGTCGGTACCCATGCCACGGTCGAGATCGAGGCGCATGACGAGATGCGGCCCTTTGACGGCATCGTCACCTCGGCGCGTTGGGCCGGTGTCGGAGAGAACGGGCATCGTTATGACCTGACCCTGCGGCCGTGGTTCTGGTTGGCGGGGCGGCGGCAGAACCAGCGGATCTTTCACAACAGGACCGTGGTCGAGATCCTGCAGGAATTGCTGTCGGACTATGCGTCCCTCGGTGATCCGGCGCTGGAGATCAGCCTGTCGAAGGACTATCCGACCCTCGAATACACTGTGCAATATCGCGAATCCGACCTGGATTTTGCGCGCCGGCAGATGGAACGGCACGGAATCAGCTTCCATTTCCGCCACGCGATGGGCAGTCACGCGCTGGTGCTGACCGACGATGTGCTGGCGCATGAGGAAATCGGGCCGCGCCCGTTCAAGCGCTATGACGGCCATCACCAGTATGAGCAGGAGCATTTCTGGGACTGGGCGCCCGAGCGTAATGTGACCACCGGCGCGGTCCGGCTGGTCGATTACAATTTCAAGAAGCCGACCCAGGCGATGGAGGTTGATCGTCTCGGCGATGCTGTCCATGCGCAAGGCCAGATCGAGAGCTTCTACTATCCCGGCGATTATCTGGCGCAGGATGTGGGCCGGCTGGTTGCCGGTCTGCGGACCGAGCAGGAGCGCGGCGCAGATCGGCGCGACCGGGCTGTGGGCGATTGCGTCAGCCTCGTCGCGGGCATGCGCATGACGCTCTCGGGCGACAAGGTGCCGGGCTTGGGCGAGACCTATCTGTGCCTCTCGGCGTCGCATCACTTTGTCAGCGAAGCTTATGGCTCCGGCGGTCAGGGTAGCGACGGCTATGCTTTCACCGGCAGCTATGTCCTGATGCCGGACACCGCACCGATGGTACCACCCAAGCGCACGCCGCTGGCGGTGGTGCAGGGCCCGCAGACCGCCGAGGTGGTTGGCGAGGGCGAGATCGACTGCGACGAATACGGCCGCATTCTCGTGCGGTTCCACTGGGATCTGCAGAACGCCTACTCGATGCGCTGCCGGGTGTCGCAGAACTGGGCCGGCGCTGGCTGGGGCGGCATGGTCATCCCGCGGATCGGGATGGAGGTGCTGGTCGAGTTCCTTGAAGGTGATCCCGACAAGCCGGTGGTCGTGGGAAACGTGTTCAACGGCAAGAACGACGCGCCATACCCGCTGCCCGCGCACAAGACCAAGGCCGTCTGGCGCTCCAAGACCCATCAGGGCGAGGGCTTCAACGAGATCAGCTTCGAGGATGAGAAGGGCCAGGAGAAGGTCTACATGCACGCGGAGCGGGACCACGAAATCCATGTCGAGAACAACCGCGCCAAAAGGATCGACCGGAACCAGTCCGAATCTGTCGGCAACAACAAATCAATCGAGGTCGGTAACAACCACCACGAGGTCATCGGCGGCAATATGACGCTCATGGTCGGGCCGAACAAGTTTCAATCGGCGGTGACTTCTGCCTTTACTAAATTCACAGGCAGGATTGGCGATCTCGCCAGCAAGCTGGGGCTGCCCGATATGCTCAATATGGGTGAAGGTAACCTTGTCATCGGCGTGGCCAAGAACAAGGCCGAAACGGTTATGGTCAGTTCCAACGAAATCGTGGGCGCAGCCAAGACGGTGACCGTCGGGGGCGGCTACCAGCTCAGCGTGCAAGGGATACGCAATGAATCGGTACTGCTTGGGTCATACGAAGAAGTTGGCCAGAACAAGGTGATTGTTGTGGGCAAGCGCTTCGAACTCGTCTGTGGCAAGAGCAAGCTGCAGATGAACGAGGACGGAAAGATCGTGTTGCAGGGGCTCGACGTCAAAATTGAAGGCTCCGATTGCATCGCCTGCAAGGGCGGTCGGATAGATCTGAACTGAGGCGCGCAGGATGAGCTATCTAAAGGGTGTTTTCGTCCAGAAGGAGGCCGAGCGCCGCGCGCTCCGCGACCAGATGCGCGACGCCTTCTTCGCCGACTATCCGTCGCCCCGCCTCAAGGACCCTATGCGGATTGATGCCGACCCCACGGCCCAGCACGAGAAGGTGCTGGAGCTAATCGGGATCGCCCGCGCTATCCATCAGGGCGACATGCATGGGCTGGATGCGCTGGAGGCGATGCTGACCGAGTTCGCCGTTGGTATGCCCGCCCTGAGGATCGGGCGGCCGAACCAGCTTTCACTGGCCAAGGTAATGCAGGAAGGCATGGAGAAGCAGCACTTCAACATGATCTGGGCCGGCTGGTTCGATGGGTAGCGATTACAACCCCATCCCGGATCGCGATGCGTCTGACGGCGAAGGACAAGCTGCTCTTGCAGCACTGGAATCGGCTGCCGTTCCGGATGTGACGGATACCAGCTACCAGGCCCAGCTTGCAGCCTTGGGTGAATATGCCCAGACCGCCTTCAACGAGGTGCTGGCACAATACCGTTTCCTCGGCTTGCTGGCCGGAATAAAGGGGCCGAACGACACAGATCAGGACGTGGAGGACGCCCGTGACACGGTTATGGAGGCACTGGCCGAATTCTTGCAGGCGGGGCCACTTGGCGGCCAGATAGAAGACGTCTGGGATCAGATACTTGCTGACCGGGAATCGTTGGAGCGTGATCTGTCCGATGACCGGACGCTGAGCGATGAAGACCGTTATCTGGTTGGGCACGTGCTTGGTAATGCAGCCCCTTCTGGGCACCCATTCGACCAATTGGAAACCACTCTGGAACAGATGGCTCAGGGTGCCGCAAGATACAACAACATCAGCGCAGACATCGAGCGGCTGCCGGAGCCTTATCGCTCCCGCATGCAGAGGCTGCTGGATCAATACGCTCAGATGGCGGCGCTCGAAGATGTCCGCCGCGCGAACCGGCGGGCTGCGGTCGTGGCGTGGTTCAGACGTATGTGGGAGGGTGTGCGCGACTACTACAACGAGAACATGGAGCTGATCCGCAATGGCCAATGGCTGCTGGCCACCGGCAGGATCGCCATCGACGCTGCGATCTTTGCGGCAGAGGAGGTTGTGGTGGCTGGAATCGTCACAGCGATCATCGGCCTGACGGGGGGGCTGGCGGTGGGCATGGCGCTGGCCCTCCGAGGTGCCGTGCGCGCCATGCTCAGCGTGGTCCGGCAGGGCAGCCGCGTGGTGCGCAACGTACGGGCAGCCTATGTATTCAAGATCGAGATCCGCAAGATCGAGCCGGGCGTGCTCTACTCCAACCCGATTCCGATCAACTTCAACATCGGGCGCCGTCTCGACTACGAGAAGAGCATCGACGTCGAGCACGACCTCACCCCGGATGAGGCCCGCGCCCAGGGCGAAGGTGGCCAGGGCTCGCTGGAGCCTGATGCAGATGCGCCAGAGGCGGGCACGAATGGCGGCCGAGCGCCTGACAGCAAGGTCACTCGTCTTTCAGCTGGTGAAGTCAAGACAGATCGCGGTGGCAATACCAAAACAACGACTTTTGACCCTGAATCCGGAAGGCCTATTTCGGAATCTGGTACTATCCGCGAAGATTTTGGCTCAACGCCACGTCGCGACAACGCGACTGCTGTAGGGCGGTTGGGTGCTGAGGGTGACCACGGTGGCCACCTTGGTGGCCATCGATTTTACGGGGATACCCCCGACGAGGGAATTGCACCACAGGCCAGAAACCTGAATACTGGTGCTTGGAAGACCATGGAGAACGAATGGGCTGCCTGGACTAGGCTTGGGTATGAGGTCAACTATAAGATTGATGTATACCCACCGGGCGCTGTGAGACCCGACGAATTTAGGACAGGTTATACTGTCCGCGATCCACAGACGGGAGAAATTTTGTATGAGAATAAATCACGCTTCAAGAATCGTGCGGGGCAGTCCTTTAGTCGGATAACATGGCGCCAAATGCAGAGCGAATATGGGAGCTTAAAATGACCGAAGTGGCAGATATAATTAGGCAAATCGTTAACGGCACGGAAAGCCTTCGTGATTCGTGGAGCGGATTGAGCGTCGTTATTGGGTTTGATGATGACGGTGACCCCGACAATTCCTATGGATATGCCTATTACCCGAATAGTGTTGAGGCGATCGCGCCAGCTCCTTGGGATTTGGAGGCGGCGATAGGTGGATATCTAAATACCGTTTATAAGGATAGCCCGCGCCCCCGTAAAATGCTAATCCAGTTCAATCGCCCTTCCGGGCGATATAATATTGAGTTCGAGGATAAAGATCCCGGCCGTTGGCAGGTTACTCCTGCCAATATCGAGAGAATTCGTGAGGAGTTACGACCCAAGCTGGATTAAGCCGATGAACGATTTTGAGCGGCATCACGCGCTGAAGATCAAAACAGAAGTTATCCGCTCTGTCCCAATTGAATTCCGTGGGGACTGGGCTTCTATTGCAGCTTGGCTCTGGCTATCTCCTGACAGTAGAGGCATTGGTGGTGGCGCTCAGGTCTACGATGCGCTCGGATATGCTCGAGGTTTCACCTTTCCCGTGCAGCCTTTACTGCAGGCGGTGGGAAAATTGCGTGCAGTTGGCACTGACTTGAATGCCGCTCCTTGGGCAACGGTTTTGCTTCAGTTTGGAAGGCGTGACGAAGATCTGAAGTTGACGTTTGAGATGGGAGATCCTTATCGGTGGGCGGTAACATCAGAAAACTACCGGACCCTTATTCGCGAAATGCGCCCTGATTTTAGGCGTGTCATGAGCTACTAGAAATGCATTGGGAGGGTATTCCATGCCTGCATCTACACGCCTTGGTGATATCGGCTCTGGCCATGCCTGCCACTTCCCGCCGACGCCCAGTATTGGGGCATCGCAGGATGTGAAGATCGACGGCATGCCGGCGGTGCGTCAGGGCGATGCCTATGCGCGGCATGCCTGTCCGACCTGCCCTGCCCCTCCGCATCCGCGCAGCCTGTCGGGTGGATCAGCGACGGTCTTCATCAACTGTAAGCCGGCCGGGCGTGTGGGAGATGCAATCTCCTGTGGCGGGGCAGCGGCTTCCGGGTCGTCGACCGTGTTTATCGGCGACTGACCGTGGATTTCGTCAGTTCGTGGGCGAGCTTTTGAAATCCTCGCTGATCACCATCCGCACCGTCGAGCAGATGATGACCGAGCAGCAAAGCGGGGGGCCGCAGGACCATGCCGAGGGCATCTTGCCCGAAATCGCGTGGCAGATCGCGCAGGACTATATAGACCGTCACGACTTTGAGACGCTGGACGCGCCACTTTTCCATCAGCACATTGCTTCGCGGGGCATTTGATTTGTGAAGCAGCGTCACATGCCCCGGCGTTCCCCGCGTGCGCCCGTGCGAACGCCATATCAAACAGCTTTTCGCAGGTCGCACGGATGATCGTCATGCGATCACTTGCGGCCTCATCGTTCGGTTCGTGCTAGTCGGCGAGGCCCGCAAACATGCCTTCGGACGTTTCGCGGATCACCAGCATGTCGATATTCTGTTGCCTTTACGCGGCTCTCGACCCCGTCTAAAAGTCGCACCGGCCGAATGCTCGCAAACAGCCCGTGATGTGCACCTATCTCGACCCGTGCGCCAAGTTCCAGACCCTCCGGCCCACGAATACCCGGCAACCCTATCGCGCCGTAGAGGACGGCGTCGGATTTGCCGATCTCATCCATGTCCTCGGCGGTGATCTTGCGGCCGGTGCGACGATACAGGTCGGCGCTGAAATCATCGTACGTTTAGTTCAGCTCAAGCCCGTAGCGGCTTTCGCATTGCTTCAGAACCGCCAGTGCGGCGTCAATGACTTCTGGCCCGATCCCGTCGCCCGGGATGACAGCAATTTCATATTTGGTCACGGTAGTTCGCCTCCAATAAATTTAGTCACCCGGGCAGCCCGAGCTCTGCGGCACGAGGCAGCGCTCATGTGGAAACCCACCTCCTCGCTGCTGAAGAGAACATAGCGCCAACGTATCGTTGCTAAAATTTCAATTATTGGAATGCATCGTTCGCGATTATTGAATTCCTTGAGCGGGCTGTCCGGGGTCACGTTTGATCGGACGGGCGGTCGGAAGCGCGTTTGCTCAGCTCTTCCATCATGGCACCTTCCGGAAATGATGGTGATCGCAATCAGAAGGCAACGAAATTGCTCCGAATTCTCTACACTTCTGGGCGCGCCAGAGCGATGCTGCATCAACGAAACAATGCACCCGGACACTGAGATGACCCGCCATACCGCCCGCACCAATGACGCCGCCGTTGCCGCGTTTATCGCGACGAATGCGGAAATCTACACCATACTGGCCCGGCTTCAGGCGCCCAGTGAGGATCATTTCGACGCCGGTCCCGAGTAGGTGAGCTGGGGCCACGTCGGCAGCCTCGAATATCAGGCGAACCTCCTGAAGCAGATCAGCGACTTTGCCTCGGTGATGGTGAATACGGCGAATGACGCATTGCCTCGAACCGACGGCTTAGCCCCGCGTGATGCGGGGCCCGGCTCCGTAGAAGCCGACCGCTACTTTTGGCGGCAATGAACGGAGCCAGCCATGATCAAACTGACCGACACCCAGACCCTGATCCTGACCCCTGCCAGCGCCCGGCCAGGCAACATCGCCCTGCCGCTGCCCGAGGACCTGCATGCCGCGGCAGCGAAAATGGCCATCGGCAAGATGATCAAGCTCGGCTGGATCGTGGAGATCGACGCCAGTATCAGGCGCGGTGAGCCGCTCTGGCGAGAAACAGGCGATGGGCATGGCGTGACGCTGATCGCGACGCACGAGTGGTTTGCGGCCGTCGGCATCGATCCGGTCGTGGTGAAAGCCATGGCGGGTCTGCTCGACGCTAAGCCCGAAGCCATCGCCGCCGCCCAGCGCCCCGGCACCAAACAAGCCCAGCTCATCTCCATGCTACAGGCACCGGAGGGGGCTACCATCGCCGAGATCGCGGAGGCGACCGGCTGGCAGGCACATTCGATCCGAGGCGCAATTTCTGGTTCGCTGCGGAAAAAGCTGGGCCTCACCGTCACCTCCGAGAAAGTCGAGGGGCGCGGGCGAGTCTACCGGCTCGCCGGGCATGTCGACGCTACGATCAGATAGGATCAGCGCCTCATATGGCGATAATGCGGGACCTAGCTGCCGTTCGCAACTGCAGCATTCATGTTCAGACAGGATAGCTGTGGATAAGCACGCAGCGTTACGTGAAGACGCGTTGCGGCATGGCCTGATCCGCAATCGGATCAAGCCATTCTATTTCGATCAGCCGAAATCGATATCCGATGCGTTCTTGACCTCGGCATAGCAAAGCCCAGAGCAGACATATAGGCAGCATGGACCTCTGCCGCAGGGATGATCTTGCCTTGGAACTCATGATCCCGCGTCGCGCATGCATCCTGTGACCTGCCACGGGATTCCTCCTCCATTTGGAATGAGAGTCCGACCCAACGAAGGGACGGACAATGGAGCGAACGATATACAGCGAAGAACAGAT
>VAFL01000044.1 GCA_005768755.1 Paracoccus denitrificans
TTCACCGCGCTCGGCATCCCCGTCACGGAAGCCGTGGGGTGAGTCTGTCTGGGGAAAGGGGAACTCCGACCCTCAGCCGATTTGTGCAACAGAGTCGCGGTGGACAACCACGTTCTGGTTGAGGAAGCGCGCCGCCGCGACGTTCTCGGCATCTCTGCGCGCTCCCCGCGACGGACCTGCCGGCCCTGACCCGCTCCAAGCGACGCCGGACCAAGGCGGTTCCGCAGCACGCTTGCAACCGTCCCCGGCTCGACTACGTTCATCGGGACATCACGCGAGGACAAGATGGCGGACGATCCCTATGCCGCGCTGGGGGTGCCGAAGACGGCATCGGAGGCGGACATCAAGAAGGCCTACCGGCGGATCGCCAAGACCGATCACCCGGACCTGACCGCCGACACCGCCGCGCATGACCGCTTCAAGGCCGCCTCCGCCGCCTACGACCTGCTGAAGGACCCCGAGCAGCGCGCCCGCTTCGACCGCGGAGAGATCGACGCACAGGGCCAGGAACGTCCGCAGCGGCGCTACTACCGCGACTTCGCCGAGGCGGGCGACAACCCCTATCGCGGGCAGTCGAACTACGGCGATTTCTCGGACGTGTTCGAGGATCTGTTCGGCGGCCGCGCCCGTCCGGGCGCCGGCGGCCCGCGCGGCTTCCAGGGCGGCGGCGCGGGCAGCTTCGACATGCGCGGGTCGGACCACCGCTACACACTCGAGGTAGACTTCATGACCGCCGCGCGGGGTGGGACCACGCGCATCACGTTGCCCGACGGGCACGCGCTGGACGTGCAGATCCCCGCCGGCACCCGCGACGGCCAGACCATCCGGCTGCGCGGCAAGGGCGGTCCCGGCATGGGGAACGCCGACGCCGGCGATGCGCTGCTGACGATCACGGTGGTCGACGATCCCGACTGGCGCAGGAACGGCGACGACGTGGTGACCGCGCTGCCGATCACGTTGGACGAGGCGGTGCTGGGCGGCAAGGTCGAGGCGCAGACGATCGACGGACCTGTCATGCTGACGGTGCCCAGGGGGGCCAGCAGCGGGCAGCGCCTGCGGCTGCGGGGGCGCGGGCTGAAGCGCGCGAACGGCACGCGGGGCGACCAGCATGTCGAGCTGAAGATCGTCATGCCGCCCCGGATCGACGACGCGCTGGCCGAGTTCATCGCCAACTGGCGCGCCGACAACGCCTATGACCCGCGCCGGGGGCAGCAATGACCGCACGTGCCGAACACCCGATGACCCGCGCCGAGATCCTCGAGGCGCTGCCCGACCTCACCGACGAGGAACTCGACGCCCTGATCCGGACCGGCGTTGTCCTGCCGGTCGCCTCGGCCGCGGGGCCGCTGTTCCGCGGCATCGACGTCGCGCGGCTTCGGCTGATCCTGGAGCTCGAGGATTTCTACGCGCTCGACGGCGAGAGGCTGGCCCTGGTCATGTCGCTGATCGACCAGCTGAACGGCCTGCGCGGCGACATGCGGGCCATGCTGCAGGCCGTCGCGGCCGAGGAGCCCGAGACCCGCGCCCGCCTGCGCCGGGTGATCCGCGAGACCCGCGTGACGATCACGCGCGAGGACTGATACGCGCGAGGACTGATACGCGCGAGGGCTGATGCGCGAGGGCTGGCGCGTGCGAGGGCTGAGCGGCGCCTAGCGCGCCCGCCGGATCGTGTCGCCCGGCAGGAACGTGGGCGACAGCGCGACGATCCCGTTGTCGGGGCGTGCGTCCTTGCCCGCGACGATCCGCGCCGCGCGCCGCCCGATGTCCAGCCGCCGCGCGTCGGTCGTGGCCAGCCGCACCGGCAGCCCGTCCAGCAGGTCCACCCCGTTGAAGCCGGCGAGGCCGAGCCGCCCGGGAATGTCGAGCCCGTTCTCGCGCGCCCAGATCAGCCCGCCCGCGCCGATCACGTCGTTCGAATAGTAGAGGAAGTCCAGGTCCGGCTCGCGCGCGAGGATGCGCTGGGTCTGCTCGCGCCCCTTCGCCAGCGACGATCCGCCCTGGTAGAACTCGCGCGCGGCAAGCGGGACGCCCGCGTCCGCCAGCGCCGCCTCGAACCCGGCGAGGCGTTTGCGGGCGCGGTGATCCTCGGGCATGTGGGTGCCGATGAAGCCGATCCGGCGATAGCCCGCGCGCAGGATCTCGGCCGCCATCTCGCGCCCGGCGCGGTCGTGGCTGATGCCGACGGCGGTGTCGATCGGGTCGCCGTCGACGTCCATGATCTCGACGATCGGGATCCGGGCGTTGGCAAGCATCGCCCGCGACGCCGCGCTGTGTTCCAGCCCCGCGAGGATCACGCCGGACGGACGCCAGCTCAGCATGTCGTAAAGCACCGCCTCCTCGCGCGCGGGGGCGTAGTTGGTGACGCCCACGACGGGCTGAAGCCCGGTATCCTCGAGCTCTGCCGAAACCCCGCCCAGCACGTCGGGAAAGACGAGGTTCGACAGCGACGGGATGACGACCGCCACCAGGTTCACGCGCTGGCTCGCCAGCCCGCCGGCGATCTTGTTGGGGACGTAGCCCAGCGACCGCGCGGCCGTCAGCACCTTCTCGCGCGTGGCGGGCGACACGTCGCCCCGGTTCCGCAGCACCCGGCTGACCGTCATCTCGCTGACGCCGGCGGCATCGGACACGTCGCGGAGCGTCAGGGTTCGGCGGGGTCTCTGCAAGGTCATGCGCGCTGCCGTCGTTTCGCTTTCCCCGGCGTTAGCGCATGACAGCCGGACCGGCAAGCTTGCCAAACGCTGCGGAGACAGGCACTAATCCGGCGGCGGCCCCGTGGCTCAACTGGATAGAGCAGCCCCCTCCTAAGGGGCAGGTTGCAGGTTCAAGTCCTGCCGGGGTCACCATATTATCCAAAACAATCAATACATTGCAGGGGTGACCTTGCAGCTTCATGCAGCAGTTTGCGTGATCGGCCGGTCAGTTTCCTGCAGATTTCGAGCTTCGTCTGTACAAAACCTGTACAGATTGCTGCTCATCGCGTGCCTGCTGCATGGTGCCGGCCAAATGAAAACCCCGGTTCGGCGGCAACCGAAACCGGGGTCAAGGTTCATGTGAAAGCATCCAACTTTCCCATTGCTTATATCATCTCCAAAGAGATGCCGTCCAGAAAAGAGGTGCTGTCATGACGCAGCATCTTACGCACTGCGGCCTTCCTGAGGGCATGACGCGCTGGCAGTTCTTTGGAATGATCGAAAGCGCTCGGCGCCAGCTCGGTCTCAGCAAGGGCGCAATCGCCTATCTGAAGGTCGCGATCTCCAACACTATGGAGGAGGATTTTCTCGCAGGCCGGATTTGCAGCTTCTGGACGTCGGTCACGAAGATTGCTGCGCAGGCCGGACTGGACAGGCGGCAGGTGGCACGCATTGAGGTTGAGTTGGTTGAGCGCGGGCTGCTGTCGAAATCAGCTTCCGACCACAGCCGTCGCGGCGGTTCACGCAGAGGCGGCAAGATTGGTCACGAATTCGGAATTAATCTTGCGCCCCTAATTGCACGCGCTGCCGACGTTAAAGCCGCCGCGCGCAAGGCAGCATTTGAAGAGGAAGAAGCAGAACGGCTGCGCACCCAGATCAGAAAGCTGTTCGGTGACATCCGAAGGCTTGGTTTGGACCGTGCTATGGAGGCCGCAGAGGGTATTCTTCCCAATCGTCGCCCTTCGACGGTCCAGAGCTTTGAGCGACTGAAGCGTATCGCGTCCTCACTTGAAGCTGTCTGGGCAGATTTTTCCGGGGAAATCAGTAGGGGTGAAAAGTCCCACCAGTGCGACATTTCACCCCCACCCAATACATCTAAGGAGATTATCAACAAAACCTGTAGGGCTGGGAAACGGCTCGATGTGCCTCGGGCGCGCACAACGCCAGAACAGGCTGCGCTCTTGGCGAGCAAGTCGTTGCAAGAGATCATCGAATTCTACTGGAATGCTGTCGACAATCGTGGCCCGCTCAGCTGGCGAGTGATCCAGATGGCTGCAAGGGAGCGCGCCCATCAGCTGGGCATCAGCTCCGGTATCTGGCAACGTCAATCTGACTTGATCGGAGAAGATAGGGCCGCGCTCTGCATTCTAATCGCGGACCGGAACAGCGAGCGCCGAGATGGCTATCGCGCTCGGGAGGCCGCCGCTGCATTCATTGGAATGGCACGATTCGAAGCTCGCCAGGGTGCAGTCATTAATAGCCTGCTCGGCGAGCTCGCTGACTATACGAGAGGGCTAAATCACGTTGTGTGACGTTCCCACAGACCCATTTCGCAACCGCAGACCGCGCGCCTACCCAGTGGCTGGCGCGGGCTGGGGGTGCAGCCGCCATCGGCGGCTTCGATCCGTTACGGATCGGCGGCGCAGCCGCATGGCTGGTTCCAAGGGCGCAGCGTCTTGGCCGACATGTTGCTTGCAACGTTATAGTCGGACAGTACAACGTTATGCCTATCGCTTTCGAAGCCGCAGATGAGTGGGCCCGGTTTTGCGAACATCCGGACGTTCTCGCGCTCAGGAAACAAGGCAGGTCAGTCGGTCGATCAGGTGTTGGGTGAGGCTGAGCGCGACCCCCAGTACTCTTCGCACGTCGATCAACCGAAGCCTCCCGAACTGATCTTCGGAGTGACTGTCGATGAGGTCCGACAAGCCCATGCTGCGCTTCTCGCGAACCGAAAAACCAAGGTGCAGGTCAAGGGCGAGGTGAAGGAACGCGCCATACGAAAGGACCGTCACACGCTTGCCGGCTGTGTGATGAGTTATCCTGTTCCCCGTGAGCAAGTTCTGTCTGATGCTGATGAATGGCAACGCTATCTTGAATGGCGCGAACTTAACCTGAAGTGGCTCAAGAAGCTTTGGGGCGACAATCTGAAATCTGTTATCCAGCATAGCGACGAACCCTATCTGCACCTTCACGCGCTTGGTCTGCCCGTATCTGATGCCGGATGTGATGCCCGCACGATGAACCCGGCATACATGATAAAGCGGCGTGTTCTTGAGCAAGAAAGGACCGTGGGAAAATCAAACAAGGACGCGCTAAAGATCGCCAATCGTGCCTATCGCGCTGAAGGGCGCAAGCTCCAAGACGGTTATCACACGGCTGTTGGAATTCCCTCTGGCCTTACACGCTTCGGTCCTCGTCGGCGAAGATTAACTCGCGCTCAATGGCATGAAGAAAAGGAACGCGCCCGCGCAATTTCTGATCACAACTTACAGGCAGACTTACGGGAGATCGTGCGCGAACGTGCATCCTTGAACTCCGAAGTCGAAAATTTGACTTCAAAGAAATCGGACCTGAATGTTCAACTCGATGAGATAAAGGCAGTTAGTCGGGGTATTTTGGATCAAGCTACCAACAGCGCGCGACAAATCACTGCGGCTGCCCAATCCGAACAAGAAAAAATTGCCCAAGAAGCCAAGCGAATTCGTTCAGATCGAAATGAGTTCGAAGCCGAATCTGCGCGTATCAAACAAGAACTTGACCTGCGAAACGTGGCACTCACAAAACGCGAACGTCAGTCTGAGTTAATCTTGGACAATGTCGCTTACGCCGTCGAAAATCTTGAGAAAGCAGTTAACACTGCTATTTTTCAGCGAAGTGGCGAAAAGATAACTGCGAAACATATGGCGGCCGATCAATTTGGCGACCTCTGCAAAGTGTTGGGAAAAGACGACCCGACGCGCCTCGACTGGCTCCGCGTTTGGTCGTTGTGCACACCGAGTACCGGCTACACCCTCGCAATGCCGGAGAGGGTGGTCGTTGCTTTGGAAGGTGCGTTCAAGAAAATCGAAGATTTTTCCATAAAGATCGCTCAGCTTCGTGAAGAGGCCAGACTGAAGGGTATAGAGGACGCACAAGTATCCGCTCAGAAAATTGTTGAAGCGGCACGTTTGACCGCAGCCGACACCGAGAAGTCAGCCATCAACAGCGCAGACAGCTTGCTCAGTGACGCCAAGGCCCAGTCAAAAGCAATTATCGCAGCAGCCGAAAAGCAGGCATCCACGATCAACACGGATGCTGCTTTCATCATGGATCAAGCACGGGAAGTGAAAGTGCAGGCGGATGAAATTCTGACGGCTGCAGAAACCGAGGCAACGCGTCTCGTCCAGCAAGAGGTGCGCAACCGACGATTGGAACCCCAAGCGCGCGCATGGGCCGCGTTTGCAAGGCTGCTCAAGGAAGGGGTCAAAGCAGTCTTCGGCGAGGCGGGTTATCAGCGCTTGGCCGATTGGATCAACCCGAGATGGTCGGCGCATCCAGATAACCCGGAACGACCTATCGAGCGCCAGCCTGCCCAGACGGTATCGCGTGGTCCTGCGCCTTAGGGCGTGTTGACAAAAGGGGTTCACCGGGCGCGGTGATCGTGATTCAAGCTGGTATCTGCAATGGAGACCAGCGTGGCACGAGACCTGATGTCGAACGATGGGATTTTCTGGATCGCCCGAACGGGGTCGCCCTGGCGCGACCTGCCGGAAGAGTTCGGCAAATGGTCGTCTGTCTATCGGCAGTTCCGGCGCTGGACGTTGGCGGGGCTGTGGGAACAGATCCTGGAGGCGCTGAACGAGAGCCAGATCGTGCCGGATGCGCTGCAGATGATCGACAGCACCGTGGTTCGCGCTCATCATCAGGCAGCGGGCGCAAAAGGGGGACTCCGCGCCAAGGTTTCGGCCGCTCGCGAGGTGGCTTCACGACCAAGATCCATCTGCGGGTCAATGCGGCAGGCCTGCCCATGAGAACCGAAATCACGGCCGGGCAGACATCGGACTACCTCGGCTTCGATCTGGTCATGGCTGACAACCTGCC
>VAFL01000010.1 GCA_005768755.1 Paracoccus denitrificans
GCGCGACCGCAGGTGCCGCTTGCGGCAGAAAATCCTTGTCTAGCGATCGGATACAGGCGATCTTCACCTCAAACGACACGCCACCTGGGGAATGCAGGTCTATGACAAATCGCCTTTCTGCCTGGCCTGCCCAATCCAGACGCGACCGGAAACTAGCGCAGGCACAGCGTTTCGTTGATGGTATTTTCGACCAGACATCCAACCCTGACCAGCTTTCCCGCATCATGTCAAAGCCAGCGCCGGATATGCGCTATGTCATTTTCTTTACCCCGCGCAGCAGTTCGACCCGCTTGAATTCGGCCATTCGCAGCGCCGGTGGGATCGGCGATCCGAAGGAATGGCTTAATCCCAAAGTGATATCAAACCGTGCGGCGCGTATGGGTGCCGCAAATCTGGAAGAATATGTCCAGGCCACGATGCGCAGCTGTGCGACTGGCAGGATTTTTGGTGTCGAACTGACATGGCGACACCTTGATCGCGCCTTCGGAGATCCAGACAGATTCGTTTCGCTTGTCGAGCCGCAGGTCTACTTCTGGCTGATCCGGCGCGACATTGTTGCGCAGGCCGTATCGCTGACCAAAATCATGCAGGTCGGCCTGGGTCACTCGGTTTCCGGGACAAGCGACGCCCTCTCAGAGGCCGATAAGCAATTCAGCTATGATGAGCAGGCGATTCGTCGAGCCATCGACAATATTCACACCCAGGAAATCGAGACTTGCGCCTTTTTCGACAGCCGGAATATCCGGCCGGACAGGCTCAGCTACGAGCAACTCTCGCGTCACAGCGACGAAGAATTGGCCGCGATGGTTTCTGCCCGGTTGGCTGTTTCAGCCGACCGTTCCGACAACGTGATATCTGGCCATCAGAAAATCGGCAGTCGGAAAAATGACGACTACGCAGAGCGGTTCCAGAACGACAATGCGGCCTTTGTTGATAACATCTGCAAAGCGCGGGCCTCGTTGCTGGCGGAATTCCCTGAGTAGCGGGCGAGCTCTTTATCGCCGCCCTAGCGATCCATCTCGCAACGTCGTCTTGAGGGCAGGGCATGCCCGATCACTGTAGTCATACTCCGGATCGGTGGCAGTGCCCTGTTCGCTCGACCAGCTTTTTGTCTGTTTGGCAATGCTCATTGACACGGCCTGATCCACAGCATCGTTGCGCTCGATATTGATTATTTTCGCGCCCCGAAACATGGACAGGATATTCCACGTCAGCCGGTTCGACCTGCCCGAAGGGGAAGGCGCCATTCAAAGGGTTGAGGAGCCGCTTTTCAAGGCCAGGCCCTTTTCCCTGCGCAAGGGACATTCCGTGCTGTCTGGCGGCGGATCAATGGTTTACGACCAGAAGACCGACGACATTATCCTGACCATCGGTGATTTCAGCCTGAACGGGGTCAGCAATGACTTTCCGGGCGATATCCCGTTGAAGCTTGAAAGCATCCCGCTTTCACAGGACCCCGCCCCGCTTCTGGCCGCGATCGCGGCAAGTGCCGCCTACCCGTCCCGGCCGGCGCAGACGGCACCAGACCCGGACTGGCGCGCATTGTTTCCCCGCAAGCCCATGCGGCGCTGGATCGCACGCAGCCTGACCAACTGGGCCAAGGCCCGCGTGCGCGACCGCGAAAACCTGCGCTTCGAACGAACCCGCATCTTCGGCTATGCGCGGCGCGTTTTTCTTGCGCTCGGCCGCGAATTTCACGCCCGCGGCCTGCTGGATGATCCGCGCGACATTTTCCTGCTGACAACGCATGAGGTGCTGGGCGCGGTCGAAGGTTTTGGACTTTCGCCGGACCTGAAAGCCATCGCGTCCCTGCGCAAGGCCGAAGACGCTGCCGCAGCGCGCCGGTCCGACCCGCCCGAACGGATCGAGATACGCGGCCCTGCCATCGCGCCCGTCTGGCATGGGGCCAAGGCTGTCACAAGCGATGCCCGCATCCAGACCGGCACGGGCTGCAGTGCAGGACGCATAACGGCACGCGCGCGCATAATACGCGATCCCCGGCGCGAAAGCCTGCAGCCGGGCGACATCCTCGTCGCACGCCATACTGACCCCGGCTGGATCGCAGTCTTTTCGAACGCCTCGGCCATTGTGGTCGAGCGCGGATCACTGCTCTCGCATTCCGCGATCGTTGCGCGCGAGTTGGGGATCCCTTGCGTCGTCGGCCTGAAAGGGGCGACCGACTGGATCACGGACGGTCAGCGCATCACGGTCGACGGTGCGACCGGCATGGTGGAGCGTCTGGAATGAAGTCTGACATAGAAACCCGCGCCGCCTTCGATCACATCCGCTATGCCCAGCTTTGGGAGGATGCCGATGTGTTGACCGATGCACTGGGCGATCAGTCGGGTGGCACGTTGGTGTCAATCTGTTCGGCTGGCGACAATGCCTTGGCGATGCTGACGCTTGATCCCGCACGGGTGGTCGTGGTCGATCTGTCCCCCGCGCAAATCGCCTGCCTGAACCTGCGGATCGGGGCGATGCGGGCATTGGATCACGCCGCGTTTCTGGAATTGATGGGCGCGCGGCCCAGCACGCAGCGCAAGGCCCTTCTTGAACGCGCCACAAGTGATCTGGACGCCGAAACCCGCGACTTCTGGGACGGGCTTGCGGACGAGGTGGCGGATTACGGTGCAGGCGGCATCGGCAAGTTCGAACGCTACTTCCGCATCTTCCGCACGCGTCTGTTGCCCCTTGTCCATTCGACGCGCACCATCGACGATATTTTCGTCCCGCGAGCCCGGTCGGACCGCGAAACCTTCCTGGACACCCGTTTCAATACCTGGCGCTGGCGGATGTTGCTGAACGTCTTTTTCTCGCGCTTCGTGATGGGCCGGATGGGCCGGGACAAGGCGTTTTTCGACCACGTTGACGGAAGTCCGGCCCAGCACGTCGCCCGCCGCATCCGCCATGCGGCCGTCGATCTGGACCCGGCCGAAAACCCCTATTTGCATTGGATCATGAAGGGTACGCACGGCGCCGCGTTGCCCATGACATGGCGGCCTGAACATTACGACACGATACGCACGCGTCTTGACCGGATCGAGATCCGCCCAGGCTCGCTTGAGGCGTTTGTTTCGACCGGCGAACGCGCCGACGGCTATAACCTGTCGGATATCTTCGAATACATGTCACCCGAAGTTTATACCGAAGTGTATGGCACCATCCTGAACGCTGCCAATCCAGGCGCTCGGCTTGTTTACTGGAACATGATGGCGCCGCGCCGGGTGCCGCCCGAACATTCGACCCGCGTCCGTCGCCTGCGCCAGATCGAGGACGATCTGAAGGCACAGGACAAGGCCTTCTTCTATTCCGATTTCGTCGTCGAGGAAGTCCACGGTTGAGTGCGCCGCTACAGATCGCCATCGCGCTTTTGTCTGTCGCCGTGTTGCTGGGGCTGATGGCCATGGTGCGACGCCTGTCACGCGCGTATCAGATCGGCCCGGAACTGCAGCGAAAGCTCGTCCATATCGGAACCGGGCTTTACGCGCTGACGCTGCCCTGGCTGTTCCCCGACCGCTGGCCCGTCTATCTGCTGGTGGCGGTCACACTGATCGTGATGCTGATCCTGCGAATACCCACCATCGCCACAACGGGCCTGGGCGCGACGCTGCACAGTGTCGAGCGGCAGTCATGGGGGGATGTCATGCTGGCCATAGCGGTCGGAATGTGTCTGTTCCTGTCCCAAGGCGAGGCATGGCTTTACGTTCTTCCGATTGCCGTTCTGACACTGGCCGATGCCGCAGCGGCGCTTGCCGGCAGCAGTTACGGGCGCAAGTTCTTCGTCGTGGAAGACGGCCAGAAAAGCATCGAAGGCAGCGTCGTCTTCTTCACGCTGACCTTTCTGATATCTCTCGTATGCATGATGCTGATGAAGCCGCTGCCGCCTGTGAACATGCTTCTGATTGCGGCAATGGTGGCGGGCTTCGGCACCATGGTCGAAGCGACAAGCTGGCAGGGTTTCGACAACCTTTTTCTGCCGGTCGGGCTGCTGATTTTCCTGACCACCCATGCTGACAAGCCCCCGGTCGCGCTGGCGCTGCTGGCGCTTGGATTCGCGCTATCGGTGATTGCGTTTCTGTCGATGGCGGAATCGCTCGGTCTCAGCCGGCACAGCGCGCGCGTCTATGTCATCGCCGTCTTCCTGCTGCTGGCAGTGACCACCATACAGAACGCGCTGATCCCCATTCTTGTCCTTTTCGTCCACGCATGGAGCCGCAGCATCAATCCCGGCACCGGGCGTTTCCCGGATCTGGATATCGTGGCCTCGATTGCCCTGATCAGCTTCGGCTCACTGGTGCTGGGCCAGGCCATGGGCTACAGCGCGGTCTCGTTCTATGTCGTCACGATGATGGGACTGTGCACGGGGCTAGGCGCATTGGCGTTGGCCTTTCGCCCGGACAGCGAACGTCTGGCGGGGCTGATTTCGATCATGGCAGGACTGTGCCTGTTGCGCCTTTGGTCGCTTGATGCAAATCCCCCCCAGGCGAACTGGGCAGGTTCATTCTGGGCCGTAACGCTGTCCAGCCTTGGCGTTTGTGCGCTTATCCCCAGCCTGTTCACGCGGCAGTTCCGCGATCAGAGGATCCGTAAATTGTCCATCCTTGCGCTGATCCTGCCGCTCTCTGCCTATCTTATTGAAATCGCGACAGCCGGAGGCTGACATGACACCGATCATCTTCAAGACCGAGGGCGCGAAGATCGGTCTTTGGCTTGACGGCCCTGAATGGGATGGGCGTCCGTCCGCAACGCTTGGCGGTCTGACCAGCCGGGACGCGGACAGCGCCCGCGAGGTGCTGGCACTGGCATTGAAAGATGCCCGGACGCGCGGGGTCGACCAGATCCTGGGTCCGATGGAAGGTGACACCTGGCACGGCTATCGTCTTGTGACCGAAACGGATGGCAGTCCGCCCTTCCTGCTGGAGCCTGTGAACAAACCGCATGAACCGGGCGTGTTCCGGGACGCCGGCTTTCAACCTGTCGGCAGCTATTTCTCGGCCCGCGTATCGCTGACGGAAAGTGCGCCACCACCGCCGAGGACGGATTTCACCATCAGCAACTGGTCGGGCGAAGACCCCGAAGGCTTGTTCGCGCAGGTCCACGACCTTTCCGTTCAGGCCTTCAGTGGCAATGCCTTCTACAAACCCATCACGCGCGATGCGTTCCTGCAGATGTACATGCCCGTCGTTCCTATGATGAAGAAAGAACTGATTTTCTTTGCCACCGCGCCGGACGGGCAGTTGGCGGGTTTTCTGTTCGGCATCCCGAATTACGCCGAAGGACCCCAGACGAAAACAGTGATCCTGAAAACCTACGCAAGCCTTCTGCCCGGCGCGGGGCGTCATTTGGCCCATGCCTTCCACAGCTCTGCCCGCAGTCTTGGCTATCAGACGGCGATCCATGCGCTGATCCACGACGATAACCTGTCAGCGCTTCGCAGTGCCACCGAAGGCGCGCAGGTTTTCCGCCGCTATACCCTGTTCGGGTTGCGCCTTTGACCGGCCTTCTCAATCATTTTGCAGCCGCCGCCGCACGCCATCCCGAACGTATCGCAATTGTCGATGGCAAGGGGCGTGAGACACGATTTGCCGAACTGAAAGCCCGCGCCGACGGCCTTGCCGCGCGTTGGCAGGCGCAAGGGATCAGTCACGGTGATCGTGTTTTGATGGCGCGGCCCGTCGATGCCGATCTTTACGCAAGCCTTGCGGCGTTATGGAGCTTGGGCGCGGTCGCCGTCCTGCCAGAGCCTGCGATGGGACTGGCCGGGTTACGCCATGCCATACGGACAACCCGACCGAAGGCAGTTTGCGCATCGGGCTGGTTCAGGGCGCTAAGACTGTTGCCCGAACTATGGGGCACGCGTCTTCTGTCCAACGCAGCGCTGCCCGCCGGTCGCATGACGCCTGCTGCCACCGACGACGATATTGCACTGATTTCCTTCACCTCAGGCTCGACCGGCAATCCCAAGGCGATCCCGCGCAGCCACAGCTTTCTGCTGGCGCAGCATGAGGCGATCGCTCCGCTTCTGCACAGCAGCCAGCCGCAGCGCGATCTTGTGGCTTTTCCGGTCTTCACGCTTATCAATATTGCCGATGGCCAGACCTCGGTCCTGCCCAACTGGAAGATGTCGCGTCTTGACGAAACGTCCCCGCAAGCGCTGCATGACTGGATGACGCGCCAACGCATAAGCCGCGCGCTGATCCCGCCGTCCCTGTGCGAAAAACTGGCCAGCACAGACATGCCCGCCAACCTGTGCACCATCTTCACAGGCGGAGGTCCGGTCTTTCCGGACCTGATCACGCGCCTGACTTCCGTTACCGGCGCACCGGATGTGATCTGCGTCTACGGCTCGACCGAGGCAGAGCCGATTGCCCATCTTGATGCCCGCGACATCACAGCGGCCGATTTTGCAGCGATGGCGGCAGGCGACGGCCTGCTGGTCGGCAGTCCCGTGCCCGATCTGCAACTGCGCATCCGTCAGGACGAAATCCAGGTGGCCGGCCAGCATATAAACTCCGGATATCTGAACCCGGCCGATAATGCAGAAAACAAGCTGGCCGAGGGCGATTTGATCTGGCACCGAACCGGCGATGCGGGCCGAATGGATGAAGCAGGACGCCTTTGGCTTTTGGGCCGTATCGGATCGCGCGTGACGATCGGCGGGAAGGCCCTTTATCCCTTCCAGATCGAGGTCGCCGCGCGGCAGTGGCGTGGTGTCAGGCAGGCAGGGCTGGTTTCGAACGGTCAGATCCCGGTTCTGGCCCTTGCAGGTGACATTGACTGCTTCCCGCACTGGCAGGAGGCGGCAGCAAAGCTTGGCATCAGCGAAGTCAGGCGTTTCGACCGATTGCCGACGGATCGCAGACACGCCTCGAAGATTGACGTCAAGGCGTTGCGCAAACTGATCTGACCGCGGTGACGATCCGATGCGCAAGCCGGTCGGAACGGACCGCCCGCTCAGGCGTTGACGCGCGCCAGAAAGTCGGCAATGGGGCGTATTCCCCGCGCCCGCCCCTTTGCCTTTAAGACGAAGACTGATGCAAGATTTTATTACCGGCCTGTCCGATTACATGAGCGCCCACCCGGTACTGGCGGTATTGGCGGTCTTTCTGCTGGCAGCGTCGGAATCGATTGTCGTCATTGGCGCGCTGATACCCGGCACCGCCATCATGCTGGCGCTGGCGACACTGATCGGGCTGGGCCATTTGCCGTTCTGGCCAATTCTGGCGGCAGCCACCCTGGGTGCCATCGCGGGTGATGGCCTGTCTTACTGGATCGGTCATCGGCACCGCACGCAGATCGCGGCGATGTGGCCTTTTTCGCGTTATCCCGGGCTGCTGGAAAAGGGCCATGGCTTTTTTGAACGTCATGGCGGCAAAAGCATCCTCATCGGGCGCTTCACACCGGGCATGCGCGCCATCGTGCCTGTGATCGCCGGAAGTTCGGGCCTGTCACCGGCACGGTTCTACACCGCCAATGTGGCGTCCGCACTTGTCTGGGCACCGGCGCATATCCTGCCCGGTGCAGCGGCGGGCCTGGGCCTTGGCATGGCCGGCGATGCCAGTTTACGGCTTGCCGGATTACTGCTGATCCTGCTTATTGCCGTCTATCTTGCCATCGTTTTGCTGCGTTTGCTGATCGGCCTGATTTTGCCGCTGGCCGAACGGCTGCGCCACAACATGGCTGAACGGCTGCGTGCCCGACCGCAAACCCCGACGACGCGCGCCGCACTGACGGTGATCGCGCCGGGTGAAACACTGCGACCGATCATATTTGCCGGTCTGCCGCTGATCGTGGTCGTCGCGGGCTTCGTCTCGCTGATCGATGAGGTGCTGGATCGCGGCGCACTGTCGCGTGCAGATACAGCCATCAGCAATGCCCTGACCGGCCTGCGCACTGATCCCGGCGATCAGGTGATGGCCTTCATCACCGGCTTCGGCGACTGGCCTGTGGTAACGGCGACGACGATTGCACTGATGCTGGCGCTGATCTTTTACCGCCAGCGGCGCCTTGCCGCCGGCGTCGGGGCCATCATGCTGCTTTCGACGACGATCGCCTCGGTCCTGAAGGTCAGCCTGGGGGTGCCGCGACCCAACGACTTTTATGAAGGGGTACAGGCCTTCAGCTTCCCCAGCGGTCATACCACCAGTGCGATGACACTGTTTGGACTGCTGGCGTGGTTTGCGTTGCGTGGGCTGGCATGGGGGGCCTCGCGTTGGCTGACCGGGCTGTTCGCGGCAGTTGCGGCAATCATTGCGGTATCGCGCCTTTACATGGGCGCGCACTGGCCGTCCGACGTTATTGGCGGGATGTTGCTGGGGGCCGCTCTGGTGCTGCTATTCGCGCTGATCTTCCGTCACCGCGTGCCGGTGCATACAGGTCCTGCCCTGGCAATCGCGCTAGGCGCGTTTACCGTTTTAGGTACATGCTATTCGATGATGACCATGCCCCATGCGCTGGAGCGCTATGCCCGCGCACCGGCCGAGCCTGTCGCGATGACACGGGCAGAATGGCTGGCGGGCGGGTGGCGCAGACTGCCGCAGGCGCGCACCGATCTGATCGGAAGCGACGCCCAGCTGATCATTCTGCAATGGGCAGCCCCGGTCAGCGATTTGCAATCCCGGCTGTCGGCCGCAGGCTGGCGCCCGGCGCCGACGCTGTCGCTTGTCACGATGGGCCGGTTCGCTTCTGTAACCGATCCGGCTGATCTTCCCGTCATCCCGATGCTGGACGATGGGCGCAGCCCGGTCCTGACCATGATCCTGCCCGACTCGACAAGCCGCGACGTGCTGACGGTCTGGCCATCAGGCTTCGTCACCGAAGATGCACCGATCCTGATCGCGGCACTTGAAACCCAGGAAATCACCCATCTTCTGGGCTTTTTGACGGTCACCGACGCCCAGAAAGCGCAGACGCGCCAGATCGTGGACGGGCCCGACATCGTGGCTGCGAATCGCGTGCCGCCGCTTAGTCTTGGGCCGCGCTAAGCGTCCGGGCCTCAGCGCAGGCGGCCATTTCGACGCGGGCGGAACCAGCCTGCTGCAACAACCTGCCGAGTTCGGGCCGACACGAACCGCAATTCGTGCCTGCGCCAAGGGCCATTCCAATCTCTTCGACAGAGATGAGTTTTTGTGTGGCGATACCGCGAAGAATGGTGTTTGCGCCGATCCCGAAGCACGAACAGATCAACGCGCCCTCGTCCATCGTTCCCGTCCCCGGGCTGCCTGCAAGGATATCGCCGCCGCAATCACCACCAAGCGCCGCAGCGACATGACTGCGCGACAGGGCCACAGGCTCACGGGAAATGAACAGCGCGGCGCGAAGATGCCCGTCTGTCATGAATGCCATGCGCAGCAGGCCACGTTTTTCATCCCGAACGATCAACGGTTCGACCTGAACGCCGAACAGACTGGTGGCCTCGGTGATCCAGTCCGTCGGTTGCGACAATCCTGCAAGCTCAGCCTGATATCCTGCCGGCAACGTGGCGCAGGCCCAATAATCGCTGCGGGGCCTGATCAGCGCAGACGATACCGCAAATCCATACCAGCATGCCGCGAACGGGCGGACGCCAACCGCGGCGGATTTCGACGCAGGCTGGCCAGAGATCGGGTCAACCTGCGCGCCGACCAATGCGTCGACACGGCCGGTGGGCGCGGTGGTCCCGGTCCAGTGCATTGGCGCGAAGACCTGCCCAGGTGCCACACGATCCGTCACCAATACGCGCAGGACAGCACGGCCATGCGGGCTTGTCACCTCGGCCAGGGTTGCGGGTTTCAGTGAAAGCCGTTCTGCATCGCGCGGATGGACCTCCAGAAAAGGCTCGGCGATGTGGCGTGACAGGCGCGCAGAAAGCGCCGTGCGCGTCATCGTGTGCCAGTGATCCCGGATACGGCCAGTGTTCAGCCGGTACGGAAAAGTGTCATTCGTGCGTGCCGGCAATCGCGGCGTGATGGGCAGCATGCGGGCCTTCTGCGTCGGGGTATGAAACACGCCATCGCCGAAGAAGCGTCCGCCCTGCCGCCGCGCCGATTGCGGCCACAGGAATGGCGCCATCCCGGCATAGTCTTGTTCACCCGTGTCTGCATGGTTTGAAATGTCGAAATCGCTGCCAAGCCGACCCGCGATCCCTGACAAGGCGGCATGTTCGGCGAAAATCTGCGCGGGACTTTCCCACGAGAATGCCTCGGCCCAGCCCATGCGGCGTCCGACTTCGGCCAGAATGCGCCAGTCGTCGCGGGCCTGCCCTGCCGGTGGAAGGATCCCGCGCTGGCGGCTGATGCGGCGTTCGGAATTGGTCACGGTGCCGTTCTTTTCGGACCAGCCCGTCGCGGGCAGCAGCACATCGGCAAGCCGCGTCGTGTCGGTATCCGCAATCATGTCCGATACGACAACGAAATCGCACCGTTTTATGGCGCGGGCGACGCGGTCCGCCTCGGGCATGGTGGCGGCCGGGTTTGTGCAGATGATCCAAAGCGCCTTGATGCGCCCGTCCTCGACTGCGCGAAACATGTCGACGGCCTTGAGACCGGGCGATGCAGCCATGCGCGGGGCCTTCCAGAACTTCTGTACGGCCGCGCGATGATCGATATTCTCGATATCCAGATGGCAGGCCAGCATGTTGGAAAGCCCGCCGACTTCGCGCCCACCCATTGCGTTGGGCTGGCCGGTAACGCTGAACGGGCCCATGCCAGGACGCCCGATGCGGCCGGTCGCGAGATGGCAGTTCAGAATTGAATTGACCTTGTCGGTGCCGCTGTCGGACTGGTTAACCCCTTGCGAATAGACCGTGACGACACGTTCGCTGCCGGTCCAGATGTCCAGAAAGCGCGCCAGGTCCGCATCTGGCACGCCGGTCAATGAAGCGGGCGTTTCACGGGCCGCTTTCAACGCCTCATCCAAGCCTTCCACGTTCTGCATGAAATTCGGGTCCACCAGTCCGCGACGTTCGATTTCCGCAAGCAGCAGATTGAACAGCGCGGCATCGGCCCCCGGTTCGATCGGCAAATGCAGATCGGCAATGTCGCAGGTCGCCGTGCGGCGCGGATCGACCACGACGACTTTGGTGCCCCGTGCAGCGCGCGCCGCCGCCAGCCGCTGATACAGGACTGGGTGACACCAGGCGAGGTTCGATCCGACAAGAATAACGGCATCGGCCGTTTCGAAATCCTCATAAAGGCCCGGTACCGTGTCGCTTCCGAAGGCGCGCTTATGTCCGGCGACCGACGAGGCCATGCACAGGCGCGAATTCGTGTCGATATTGGCGCCGCCGATGAAGCCTTTCATCAGCTTGTTGGCGACATAGTAATCCTCTGTCAGCAACTGGCCCGAGACGTAGAACGCGACCGAATCCGGCCCGTGTTCCGCGATGGTATCGCTGAACCGCCGCGCAACCAGATCAAGTGCGTGATCCCAGTCAGCACGCTTTCCGCCGACGACAGGGTCCAGCAGGCGGCCACGCAACCCAACCGTTTCGCCAAGGGCCGCACCCTTGACGCAAAGGCGGCCCTTGTTGGCGGGATGGTCAGGATCGCCTTCAATCGCCAACCCTCCATCAGCAAGCGGCGTTGCCAGAACGCCGCAACCCACGCCGCAATAGGGACAGGTCGTTTTGATTGGCTTGGTTGCGGGCTGCATGTTCATGGTGATTGCCCCTGCGCGGTGAAGGTTTGCGTCGTGATGGACCAGGGCCGGGACAACCGGCGCCCTTCGGGTCAGGCGGCCTGCAGCGCGTGGTCACGCTCGATCCGGCGGACCGAGGCATGCATCCAGATCAGGCAGCCTATGACCAGCACGAAGATAACCATGAAGCAGCTGGACCAGAGGCCGGTTTCCTGTCGCAGCCAACCGAACAGCAATGGCAGGACGAAACCGCCCAGCCCACCGATCATGCCGACCAACCCGCCAACCGCGCCGACATTCTGCGGGTAATAGGTCGGGATGTGCTTATAGACGGCGGCCTTGCCCAGGCTCATGAAGAAGCCGAGAATGAAGATCACGACGAGGAATATGGCAACGGGTGCGCCTGCCGGAATGGAGAGGACGGCCGCGCAGATCGCCGAGATGGTCAGCGTGAGATACATCACCGTTCGCGCGCCGATGCGGTCCGAAAGCACCCCTCCGTAGGCCCGGAAGATCGAGGCCGGAATGGAATAAGCCGCGCCGACCATGCCGGCGGTCTTGATATCGAAGCCGTAGACGCCGATCAGGTAATGCGGCAGCCACAATGCCAGCGCGACGAAGCCGCCAAAGCTGAAGAAGTAATAGGCTGAAAAACGCCAGACCTGCAGGTTTTTCAGCGGCGCAAGTTCGGCCTTCATGCTGCGCAGTGGCCGCTTTTCGCTGTGCCGCGCCGAAGTAACCGGATCATCCTTGCTGAAGACCCAGAACAGCGCTGCCGTGACGACAAGCGCCGCTGCCCACAGCTGGGCTGTCTTTTCCCAACCGAAAGCCACCATCACGAAGGGCGCAGCGAATTTCGTAACCGCCGCGCCAACATTTCCAACCCCGAAGATCCCAAGCGCCGTCCCCTGCTGTTTTCCGTCGAAAAAGCGCGAGACATAGGCCACGCCCACCGCGAAAGAACCACCCGCTAGTCCCACGCCCAGTGCTGCGATCAGCATTTGCGGATAGGTCGTGGCCCAGCTGAGAAGGAAGGTGGCCAGTGCGGCGGCCAGCATGGTCAGCGTATAGACGATGCGCCCGCCCAACCGGTCAGTCATCACCCCCAGGGCCAGACGCACCAGCGAACCCGTCAGGATCGGCATGCCAACAAGAAGGCCGAACTGGGTCTCGGACAGGTCGAGCTGCTGCTTTATCTGGACCCCGATGATCGAGAAGATCGTCCAGACAGCAAAGCAGATGGTAAAGGCGAATGTCGACAGGCCAAGCGCGCGCTGCGCATCCTGTGAAGGAGTCGTTGTCATGGTCTCGATGCTCCGATAGCTGGGCTGACTTGCGTAACGTTCAGAAAGCGGAAGGCTTCGCAAACGCGCACCCATGCCGGGCATGAAGTTGCGTGACGCTGGCGCTTTCCGCACCGGTTTCGCAACTTTGCGAGCGGACCCCGGCACCTCGTCGCGCCGGGCTTCCCCCTGATCCCAGCCCAGATCGGTCGGTATCGGCAAGCGTTTGCGCTTGAAGCCCCGCGAAATCAGCGCGGCGCGTGCGCAAACGGGAACGAAATGCGCGCAGTTTGGCCAATTTGCTTAGACATTGGTCAGTGCGCAAATCTGCCTGCCCCGCGGTATTCCCAGACGCCCGATTCCGCCAGTGAAACTGCGGGGCGCGTACAACGTGAATGCGGCCCGGCCCCAGACTGCGATGATTTCATTTGCAGTAGTTGGCAACTGAGCATGGCGTTCCGATTGATCACACTGCTTGACGCATTGGCAACGCTGGCGGAAAGTAAACAAAACCTTAGTCGAGGTCATTATGCGCGTGTTCAGGTTTGTTTCTTTTTTGTCGGTTTGCGCTTTGCCGGTCATTCCCACAGGCGCCAGTGCGGCGTTCTTCGGTCCCGAGAAATGCGCGGTCATCGTCGCCTCGCGCGCCTCGCTGCCAGAGGTCCAGGACTATATCAGCAGTCGGCCAGACTATCCCTTTGACGCAGTTTACAAGGCGAGCAATGGCTGGTTTGCAATCTCGGCCGGATTGATGGATGCCGCTAGCGCCAGCGCTGCGCTGCCAAACATGCGCAATTCCGGTCAGGTGCCGCCGGATACCTATTGTTCGGATGGCCAAAGCTACACTGAGCTGGTCTGGGCAAGCGCCAGCGACGGGTCGCTCGCACCTTCCAGCGGCGCAGACCCTGGCTATGCACCCACGCAGCCCCCGTCCACGGGTGCACCCGTTCTGGATGCGCCGTTTGACGCGCGCGCATTGTCACCAACCGACAAACGCTTCCTGCAGGCCGCGCTGGCGCTTACCGGTGATTATGTCGGTATCCTGGACGGAGATTGGGGACAGCTGTCGCAAAGCGCGTTTTCGACCATGACCCGAGACGACTTTCAGACAGAGCCGTTGAATGTCCATGCGGGCTATGCGGGGCTGGTCCTGATGACAACACTCAGGGACGAGGACTGGCGCTGGCGTCAGCCTGACGGGCAAGGCGTCTCGATCCTGCTTCCAACCCAGGGGCTGCAACTTGGGCGCACCAATGACGGGCGCGAACTTTACGATTATCCTGATCGCGGCACGATGATTTCCGTGACCCATACAGCTGCCGAGTACCTTGAAGCCGTTCACACCGATCTGATCAACGGCTTTGAGAACGCAACGCAGCCCTACATGAAGCGGCAAGGCGATTGGATCACCTCGGGCGACAACGGGACAGAGCTGTATTACATGCGCTCATTTCCCGTTTACGGGGGATATACGCATGTTCTTCTGACCAGCGTGATGAACCGTGACAATGGCACCCCGCTGATGATCGCCTCGATGACGGGAAGCACGCAGCCAGAGCCGCTGTCCCTTCCTGACGACAGCCTGTTGCTGTCCTATATTTCGCAGGTCATGACGATAATCGAGGATCAGCGGGCGGCAGAAGCGGGCGCCGCGCCGGGTGGCGGATCTGCACCCCAACCCGGACCATCACCCGATACCGGCGGCGCACCACCTTCCTCCGGTGGCGCACCGGGTGCCGAGCCGCCGATGGCCGAAGCCCCCCCGCGCGATCCAAATCAGATGCAAAGCAGCGGGACCGGCTTCCGGGTCACTGAAGATGGGATAGCTGTCACCAATAACCACGTGGTCGAGGGCTGCAGCCGCATCACCCTTGACGGCGCCGAGGGCCGTATCATCGATGTCAGTTCGCAATTCGACATTGCCATCGTGCAGGCCGACCTTCCCGGCCGTCCGTTCCTGCCGTTTTCAGAGGGCATGCCACGGCTCAACTCGGATGTAACGGTGGTGGGATACCCGTTCTTCGGCCTGCTCGGCGGGCTGAATGTGACGCGCGGTGCGATCAGCTCACTTCGCGGCATTCAGGGCGACGATTCGACAATGCAGATCTCTGCGCCGGTCCAACCGGGCAATTCGGGCGGCCCCGTCGTGGATGTCTACGGCAATGTCGTGGGCGTCGTGGTCGCACGCCTGAACGACGAGGTCATGCTGCGCGAGCAGGGCAGCATCGGCCAGAACGTCAATTTCGCCGTCCGGGGCGAGATCGCGAAGATGATGCTGCAACGTAACCGGGTCGAGTTCACCACGACAACCAGCGCCGGCGAGGAAATCGCACCCGTCGAACTGGCCGACAAAGTTTCAGCGGCCACAGTGCTGATCGCCTGTTACTAGGCGACGCGGTCCGCAGCCTTGCGCAACAGGAATTGGAACATGTGAGATGGCGCACCCGAGAGGATTCGAACCTCTGGCCTCTGCCTTCGGAGGGCAGCGCTCTATCCAGCTGAGCTACGGGTGCCTGCGGCGTTGATTAGCTGCAATCGGCGCGCACTGCAATAGGGGCCGCGACAGGCGTGGGCGGCTTGGGTGTCTAACCGAAAAGCTCTCGACTGAACTGCAATCCGTCAATCAGGGCATCGACTTCGGCGCGGGTATTGTACATCGCGAAACTTGCCCTGGCTGTGGCGGTCACGCCGTAGAAATCCATCAGCGGCATGGCGCAGTGGCTGCCCGCCCGCACGGCGATGCCGCGCTTGTCCAATATGGTCGAGATGTCATGGGCATGGGCGCCGTCCATCGTCATCGAGAAGATCGTGCCCTTGCCTGGCGCGTCGCCTTGCAGGTTCAGCCAGTTCAATTGGCGAAGCCGCCCCTGCGCGTAGTCGCGCAGGTCACGTTCATGCGCGGCGATCTTGTCCATGCCAAGATCCATCAGGTATTCCAGCGCGGCGCCAAGGCCGATCTGGTTGACGATGCCCGGCGTCCCGGCCTCGAATTTCAGGGGCGGATCGGCGTAGGTGACGGCATCACGTGTCACTGTGCGGATCATGTCGCCTCCGCCCATGAAGGGGCGCATCTCGGCCTGACGGTCCTTGCCGATCCAGATCGCGCCAGAGCCGGACGGCCCGTAAAGCTTGTGTCCGGTGATGCAGTAGAAATCAACGCCAAGCGCGGCCAGATCGACCGGCATATGCACCGCCGCCTGACTGCCATCGACCAGCACCGGCACATCTGTGCCGCGCGCAATCGCGCCGACATCAACCACCGTGCCTGTAACATTCGACATATGGGTGACGGCGATCAGCCTGGTCTTCGGGCCGACGGCTGCCAGCACCTTTTCGGGCGGCAGGCTGCCATCGGCTTCGGGCTCGACCCATTTCAGCACGACGCCCTGACGTTCGCGCAGGAAGTTCCAGGGTACGATATTGGCGTGATGTTCCATCACGGAAAGCACGATCTCATCGCCCGCCTGAAGGCGCGGCGCGGCCCACGCGTAAGAGACCAGATTGATCGCCTCGGTCGAGCCGGAGGTGAAAATGATCTCCTCCTCGCTCGGGGCGTTCAGGAAGCGCGCGATGATACCACGCACGCGTTCGTAATTGTCTGTGGCGAGGTTCGACAGGTAATGCAGCCCGCGATGGACATTGGCGTATTCGCCCTCGTAAGCGCGGGTGATGGCGTCGATGACCTGACGCGGTTTCTGGGCGCTGGCGCCATTGTCCAGATAAACCAGCGGCTTGCCATTCACTTCTCGGGACAGGATCGGGAAGTCGGCGCGGACCTTTTCGACATCAAAGCTCATGAAGATACCTCGGCTGGAAGTTCGGGGATCAACCCGAAGGCTGCCGCTATGATGGAGAGGAGGAAGGCGGTCAACAGAAACGCCGCGACAAGGCCCATGATGACTATCAGCGGATTGGCGATACCGAAAACGGCGCGCAGCAACTGGACCGAAACCCAGGTGATCATGATCATGCTTGCCAGCCCGAACAGGCTGGCCAGCAGAGGCGAGACGATCAGCAGGATGAGTTGCAGCAATTGCGCAATCAGCAGAAGAAACTCGATCCACGCGATCACCAGGATAACATCACCGAAATCGCCCCTGCCGCCCACTGCACGTGCCATGCCGGTCAAAAGCCACGCGCTGATCGCAACGAATGAAAGTTGAAGCATCGCGTAAGCGAAGGGCTGATTGGCGACCTCGCCAAGGACCGGCATCACGGTTTCCGGGCGAATCCTGATTGTCACGACCATCAGCACGGTCGAGAGAACGACCGATATGACAAGCGCCATCCAGCGCGCCGATACTGGCAGCGCAAGCGCCTGCAACTGGCGGACCGCCTGGCCCGGATTTCTGAAGCTCAACCGGGCCAGCCAGATCAGATCGTCAGCAGTCATGTCCGTACAGCCAGCGCGCGAAGCCCGGCCCCCCAGATGAACAGAAATCCCAGGCCAGCGACGGCGCGGGTGACGATCAGGGCGCTGCCCTCGCCGATCAGTCCGGCGACCAGTCCTGACAGAAGCACGGCAGGGGCGCAGGCCAGAAGCGCCCAAAACAGTGCAAGACGAGAATCCGCAGGTGCGATATTCCATCCGGAAAGCCGCAAGACGACCCCCGCAAGCGCCGCCACCGCATAAGCGATCAACGGCATCATGAAGATGACCGCCATGACCGCGCCAGCCATGCGCCCACCGAGCGGGACCGACGGATCAAGCGCGGCCGCCCGCGCATGGCCGGGTGCCTGTGCAATCAGGAAGATCACCATCGCCGCCATCAGGATGGCCAGAAGCGCCCCCTCTGGCATCGGGCTCAGCCCGCGCAGCACAGTGCCGGGCCTGCGCCAGCTGGCCAGGATGCGCGGTGTGATACCACCTGTCAGGCGTGCCGGGTCAGCCATGCATCCAGACGCTCGCTGATTTCTTCGCGAAGCCCTTCATCCTCGACCTCGTCAAGTGCGTCGGCCAGGAAGGACAGGATCATCAGCACAATGGCCCGGTTCTTCGGCACCCCGCGCGAGCGCAGATAGAACAGCGCCGTCTCATCTATCGCGCCCGTGGTCGAGCCGTGGCTGCATTTCACGTCGTCCGCATAGATTTCCAGTTCCGGCTTGCCAAGGAACTGGCTGTCGTCATCCAGCAACAATGCCTGGCTGATCTGGTAACCATCCGTCTTCTGCGCCCCAGGCTTGACCAGGATCTTGCCCTGGAACACGCCGACCGCGCCGTTCTTCAGAACCTTCTTGAAGACCTGCCGGCTTTCGCAGCGCTGCGCGTCATGGGTCACGAACACCGTGTCATCGTGGTGAAACGGGCCGCTTTTGGCATCGCCCAGAACGGCAGCTGCGACATGTGCGATCGCATCGTCGCCGACGAATTCAATGACGGCCTCGTGGCGCATCAGCGTGCCATTGACCGAAAGCTCGAAACTCTTGAACGAGGCTTCCGCGCCGACACGGGCGAAGATGGCGGAAAAGCCAAGCTTCTGATGACCGGCGCGCTTGGCGGCGATGTGGTTCAGCCTGCCACCCTGCCCGACATCGACTTCGGTCACACCGTTCGAACGCGCACCGACCATGCCGGTTTCAAGCACCGTCAGTTCTGCGCCCGGCTCGACCTTGATGACATTGTGCCAGCTGACATCGGCTTCGGCGCTGGCACGACGATGGATGATGTGGACGGGCTTTGCGGGTTTGCCCGTCACGCGGATCAGCACCCCGTCCTGGGCAATGACAGTGTTCAAAGCTGCGAAGGGGCGTTCGACCGGGCTTTGGCCGGCGGCCTCAAGCCTGCCGTAAAGCCCCGCCGCCCAGTGATCGGCTTGCTGATCGGCCTGCGACAGAATGTCGATCTCGACCCCTTCCAGCGCCAGATCGGACGAGGCGGCAGCATCGAACCGCCCATCGACGAAGACCAGAACCAGCCGATCGCGTTCGGTAAACAGGGGCGAATCCGGCGATTTTTCTTCAATCGGGATGGGCTGCGGCACAGTTGCATTGAACGGGCGCGGATCGGTGAAACGCCAGTATTCGTCGCGCGGGTGCGGCAAGCCCATCGCATTCAGACGCGCCAACGCATCGGCGCGGGCGGTCGCGGTGAAGCCGCCCTGCGGCAGCGACAGCCCTTCCAGCCGAAGGCTGAGCGCGTCAGCTTCCGGCGCGGCGGCGGCGCGGGTCTTGACGGCAGCCTCGGACATCAGCCGACCTCCGCCAGAATGTCGGCATAGCCGTTCTTTTCGACCTCAAGCGCCAGTTCAGGGCCACCCGACTTAACGATCTTTCCATCGGCCATGATATGAACAACGTCCGGCTGAATATGGTCCAGCAGACGCTGATAGTGCGTGATGATCAGGAATGCGCGGTCAGGACTGCGCAGCGCGTTCACCCCGTCAGCCACCAAGCGCATCGCATCGACGTCGAGGCCGGAATCGGTCTCGTCAAGGATGCACATCTGCGGCTCCAACAGAGCCATCTGCAGGATTTCGTTGCGCTTCTTTTCTCCGCCCGAGAAGCCGACATTCACCGGCCGTTTCAGCATATCGGCGTCGATATTCAGCGTCTTCGCCTTCTCGCGCACCAGCTTCAGGAAATCGGCGGCCGAAAGCTCGTCCTCGCCGCGGGCCTTGCGCTGCGCATTGGCGGCCGTACGCAGGAAGGTCATATTTCCGACACCGGGAATTTCGACCGGATACTGGAACGCCAGGAACAAGCCAGCGGCGGCACGTTCTTCCGGTTCCATGTCCAGCAGGTCCTGACCGTTCAGCGTGGCAGAGCCCTCCGTGACCTCATAGCCGTCGCGGCCCGACAGGACATATGACGTCGTGGACTTGCCCGAGCCGTTCGGCCCCATGATCGCATGGACCTCGCCCGCAGGCACGGTCAGCGTCACGCCTTTGAGGATCTGCTTGTCCTCGTCTTCCAGCTTGGCGTGCAAATTTTCGATCTTAAGCATAGTTGTATCCCGTTAATGCGAAGACGGCTTGAGCATGGCATGCTTCGAAAGCCGCATCCGTTTGCGTACTTCAGTTCCATACGAAGCGCGACCGGTGCCCGCCCCAGCGATTGCGTTGATCGGATGAGGGGCCGATGCCTCGGAACACCCGATACCGAACGAATGAATGGCCAAGGTGACCTCCTGCTTTCGTACGGTCGCGTAGCGGTGCCAAAGCTTTTCGCTCAGCTCATCGGCAGCCATTCAGCCCACACTCCCCTCAAGGCTGATGGCGACCAGCGACTGCGCCTCCATGGCGAATTCCATCGGCAGGGCCTGCAGCACCTCCTTGGCGAAACCGTTGACGATCAGGGCGATCGCCTCCTCTTCGTCCATACCGCGCTGGCGGCAATAGAACAGCTGTTCGTCATCGACCTTGGACGTCGTCGCCTCATGTTCGACCCGAGACGAGGAATTCTTGACCTCGATATAAGGCACAGTGTGTGCGCCGCATTTGTCGCCGATCAGCAGGCTGTCGCATTGCGTATAGTTGCGGCTGTTGGTCGCCTTGGGATGCATCGCCACGCGCCCGCGATAGGTATTCTGCGCCTGACCGGCCGAAATCCCTTTCGAAACAATGCGTGAGCGCGTGTTCTTGCCAAGATGCAGCATCTTGGTGCCCGTATCGGCCTGCTGGTGATTATTGGTTATGGCGATCGAATAGAACTCACCCTGACTGTCATCGCCGCGCAGGATGCAGGACGGGTATTTCCAGGTGATCGCCGAACCGGTTTCGACCTGCGTCCACATCACCTTCGCACGGTCCTCGCGGCAATCGGCACGCTTGGTGACGAAGTTGTAGATGCCGCCCTTGCCATCCTCGTCGCCGGGGAACCAGTTCTGGACAGTCGAGTACTTTACTTCGGCATCCTCCAGCACAACAATTTCCACGACCGCGGCATGAAGCTGGGCGGTGTCACGCTTCGGCGCCGTACATCCTTCGAGATAGCTGACGTAAGACCCTTTATCTGCAATGATAAGTGTCCGCTCGAACTGGCCGGTGTTCTCGGCATTGATGCGGAAATAGGTCGATAACTCCATCGGGCTGCGCACGCCCGGCGGGATATAAACGAACGACCCGTCCGAGAAGACGGCGCTGTTCAGTGCGGAATAGAAATTGTCGCCCTGCGGCACGACACTGCCCAGATATTTCTTCACCAGCTCAGGATGTTCACGGATCGCTTCCGAGATGGAACAGAAGATCACGCCCGCCTTGGCCAGTTCGTCCTTGAAGGTGGTTCCGACGCTGACGCTGTCGAAGACGGCATCGACGGCCACCTTGCGTCCGGCGGCAGGTGCGGCTTCGGCGCCTTCGACGCCCGCCAGAATCATCTGCTCCTTCAGCGGGATGCCCAGCTTTTCGTAAGTCGCCAGCAGCTTCGGATCGACCTCATCCAGCGATTTCGGTTTCACTTCCATGCTTTTCGGACGGGCGTAATAATACTGTTCCTGAAAATCGATATCAGGAATGTCCAGCATCGCCCATTCCGGCAGGCTCATCTGCTGCCAACGCCGGAACGCCTTCAGACGCCATTCCAGCATCCATTCCGGTTCTTCATTCTTCTGAGAGATGAGACGGACGATCTCTTCGTTGATGCCCTTGGGGGCATAGTCCATCTCGATCTCGGTATCCCAGCCATATTTGTAGCTGCCCATATTCGCGACGGTTTCGACCGTTTCGCGGTCGACACCTTCGCGCACTTCAAGATCGGTGGTCCCGTTCATCCTTTATCCTTCCTCGGGCTGGCCCCTGGGGCTAGCCATTCCTGTCGCGCCAGCGTCCATACGCGCTTTCCCACGCATCCGCAAATCGGTTCATCTGATCGTCACCCAAAGCCGGGCTTATCGAAATGCGGATCGCTGACTGCGCTGTCTGATCGTCAAAACCCATCGCCTGAAGGGTTCCGCTTGCGCGTATCTTGCCAGACGAACACGCCGATCCTGCGGAAATGGCAAAGCCCGCCAGATCCATCTGCATGACCTGCGTTTCACCCTTCCACCCTGATGTAAGAATGCACGTCGTGTTCGGCAAGCGCGGCGCCGCTTTTCCTGCAATCAACGCATCTGGCGCGATGTCCAGCAGGCGGGCCTCCAGCGCGTCGCGCCGCGCCTCGACCTCGGCCCAAAGGCCCGCTTCCAGATCGGACTGTGCGGCCTTCGCCGCTGCTGCAAAGCCAAGAATGCCGATGAAGTTCTCGGTCCCGCCGCGTCGGCCCTGTTCCTGACCACCGCCGCGCATACGGGCCTCGATCTCGGTTCCCTTCTTCAGAATCAGCGCACCCACGCCCTTCGGGCCGCCCAACTTATGCGCGCTGACAAAGCCGGCTGTCAGGTCCAGCCAGTTGAAGGCGAAAGGTACCTTGCCGAAGGCCTGCGTAAGATCGGATGATGCCAGCCCCGCTGGCAGCTTCTGAATGACGCCGGTTTCGTTATTGGCCAGTTGCAGCGTCGCGCGCGCCGGTTCCGGAACAGAGACAATCCCATCGCGGTGCACGACCAGATCATCCTCGCACCATGCCTTAACGGCGCTGTGTTCAACAGGCGCGCAGTGGATCCCCTGCCCGGCCAACACCATGGCTGCCGCTTCAGTGGTGCCCGACGTGAAGATCACATCGGCCCCTTCCGCGCCAAGCGCGGCGGCGATATCTTCGCGCGCGCGTTCCATCGCCATCTTGGCAGCGCGCCCCTCGGTATGGACCGAGGACGGATTGCCCGCGATATCCATCGCCGCGATCATCGCGGCCTTTACCTCGTCCCGCAGCGGAGTTGTGGCATTCCAGTCCAGATATTCGCGCATTACAGCGCCTCCGCGATCCGGTTGGCCAGCCTGCGCGCCACCTCGGTCTTGCCCATGCGCGGCCAATCCTCGGCACCTGTGTCAGAGATCAGCGTGACGGTATTATCTGAACCGCCGAATGTGCCCGTCCCGGCCGAGACATCATTCGCGACGATCCAGTCGGCGCCCTTGCGCAGCCGCTTGGCCGTTGCGTTGGCAACAACGTCATCAGTTTCGGCGGCGAATCCGATCACGAGTTTCGGACGGCGCGTCTTCAACTGGCTGACCCAGGCCAGAATGTCCGGATTTTCCGCAAACTCCAGCACCGGCATTCCGTCCCGGCCCTTCTTCATCTTGCGCTCCGCCCGGTTCGAGACCTTCCAGTCAGCAACCGCTGCCGCCATCACCGCCGCATCGGCAGGAAGTGCTGCCTCAAAGGCGGCGCGCATTTCATCAGCGGTTTGAATGCGGATCACCTCGACCCCGTCAGGCGGCGGCACCGTCGCCGGGCCGGTGACAAAACTGACCTTCGCGCCCAGATCTCGCAAGGCCGCCGCTATTGCGGTGCCCTGCGCACCAGACGAATGGTTGGAAATGTAGCGCACCGGGTCAATCGGCTCCATCGTGGGACCAGAGGTGACGATGACATGCCTGCCAGAAAGCGGCCGCGCCGCAACATCGGGCCCAAGGCGCAAAGGTCCGGGCCGCACGGCCGTGTCCAGGGATTCGCGGATTGCGGCAAGTATCGCCTCTGGCTCTGCCATGCGGCCGGGGCCGAACTCTCCGCAGGCCATATCGCCGTCATCCGGACCAACGGTCAGGATGCCATCGCCCCGCAGCAGCGCCAGATTGCGCTGTGTTGCGGGATGATTCCACATCCGCACGTTCATCGCTGGCGCAATCAGCACCCTCTTGTCCGTTGCCATCAGCAGGGTCGAGGCGAGATCATTGGCCAGCCCACCCGCCATCTTCGCCATCAGATCGGCCGTGGCCGGCGCCACGACGACCAGATCGGCATCGCGTGACAGTTGTATATGGCCCATCTCGGCTTCCCGCGTCAGATCGAACAGGTCGCGATGGACATCTTCTGCGGCAAGGGCAGCCACCGACAGGGGCGTTACAAATTCCTCTGCCGCGCGGGTCAGCACCGGCACGACGCGAAACCCCTCGCGACGCAGATCGCGGATCAGCGTCAGCGACTTGTATGCCGCGATGCCGCCGCCAATGACAAGAAGAATACGGCTGCCTTGCATCATCGCCCCCGTTGTAAGTCCTGAAATGCAGATAGGCCAACCGACGTCGATCGGCAAGAAATGCCGCCACACGACACCGACGTTAACCTTTCTTTAAGCGTGAACACGCTAGCTTGCCCGAAGGACAGGGCGAAACATGACAGCAATTGCGTATACGGTGGCTTTCGAGGGGGTCGAAGGCCGGCTGGTCGAAGTTCAGGCCTCGGTCAGCGCAGGCCTGCCATCATTTGCAATTGTCGGCCTTCCCGACAAGGCCGTTTCCGAGGCGCGCGAAAGGGTAAGGGCTGCGTTCAATGCCCTGTCCATTGCCATGCCGTCAAAGCGCATCACGGTGAACCTTTCGCCGGCCGACCTGCCGAAGGAAGGCTCTCACTTCGACCTGCCGATTGCGCTCGCCGTGCTGGCAGCGCTTGACATTCTGCCGGCCGAGGCGCTGTCGGCAGTGGTTTCATTGGGCGAACTCGCACTCGACGGCCGGCTGGTTGCGGTGGTGGGGGCCCTGCCTGCGGCAATGGCGGCGGCGGAAGACGATCGCGCACTTCTCTGCCCGGCTCAATGCGGTGCCGAGGCAGCCTGGGTCGGAAGCGTCCCGGTTTTCGCCGCCGGCCATCTGCGCCAGGTCATAGATCATCTCAACGATCGGGCACCGTTGCCCGCTGCGCGTCCGGGACAGGTCACCGCGCCGGTACAGAAGGGCGACCTGCGCGACGTCAAGGGTCAGGAACGCGCGAAACGTGCATTGGAAATCGCAGCGGCGGGGCGTCATCACCTGCTGATGATCGGCCCGCCAGGGTCCGGGAAATCCATGCTCGCCGCGCGCTTGCCCGGCCTTATGCCAGCGCTGAGTGCGGCAGAGGCTTTGGAAACCTCGATGATCCATTCGCTTGCCGGGCTGCTGAAAGAGGGCGGAATTCCGCGTCACGCGCCCTATCGCGACCCCCATCACACAGCGTCCATGGCCGCCATCGTCGGCGGCGGCCGCGGCGCACGACCCGGAGAGGTCAGTCTGGCCCATAACGGTGTTCTGTTTCTTGACGAGTTGCCGGAATTCTCGCGCCAGGTTCTGGAAACGCTTCGCCAACCGATTGAAACCGGCGAAATCGTCGTCGCCCGGGCAAACGCGCATATCCGCTATCCCTGCCGCTTCCTGCTTGTTGCAGCGGCCAACCCCTGTCGATGCGGCCACCTTGCCGACGCCGCGCGTGCCTGCGCCCGTGTTCCAGTTTGTGGCGCCGACTACCTTGGCAAGATCTCAGGCCCCCTGATGGACCGCTTCGATCTGCGGATCGAGGTGCCTGCCGTTGGGTTTGGCGAACTGGATCTTCCCGCCGCCGGCGAGCACTCCTGCGAAATCGCTGCCCGGGTAGCTGCTGCACGGGATCTGCAACAGAAGCGCCTTCGGTCCCTGTACCCGGACGGCGACGCAAGATCGAACGCGGACATGCCGGCCGCGCTGCTTGACCAGATTGCCGCCCCTGACAGTGACGGGCGCGCGCTTTTGCAGCGTGCCTCGGAAAAGCTGGGTCTGACGGCGCGGGGCTATCACCGCATCCTGCGCACCGCGCGGACAATCGCCGACCTTGATCGAAGCGACAGGGTTCACGCCAATCACCTTGCGGAAGCGATCAGCTATCGCCTGCCCTTCATGCCCGGCATCTAGACCATTGCCGCAATGTTGCGGACGAGTTGTCGTCAAATCGTACCAGAAAGCACCAGGTCGCTGCGTCGACCGGCCCCACTGCGGTTAGTGGTCAAACGTCGGTCTGCATGTTTCAACGCATAGGCTGCTTACGCGCTGCAAATCCTGCCTCACTGTCTGAGACCACCGGTTGAAGGTGGCAATGACAGAAGGCGCAAGGCCGCCGCAACCAACCGATCTGGAATGCCAGCAGGTGGACTGCTTGACTGTGCTATGGGCACCCGCCCGACGCCGTTCAGCGCCGCATCGCCAAATCTTCCGACCGCACAAGCGACTACGGTCGAGACTGCTTCGCGCCCAATGGCGCGCGGCGTCCAGTTCGCGATCTATCGCGGCACCGGAAGACAGGCATTTTATGCGGAATTCGCTTTGACATGCCCTCCGATGCCAGCGTTCGTGAAGCGCTGACCTGACAAGCCCAACCATCTGCGTCGTTCCGAGTACCGGAAGTCAGCAAGAGAAATCATGTTCACGGTGAATGTGCAGACAAAGCGCATGTGCATGGAGGCTAAGGCAAAGGTCGTTATTCGGACGGTGACGAATGGCTTTACGCAAAGTTAACGGAGGTCATGGCAGTTCAGAACCCTGCGTGCACGCACAATGGGTTAGGCAATCCTGCCACAAACGAATACAGCTGCTACGTCGGGTCCGAACAGGCAGGCAGTTTCGGCATGCACGCGCGCCCACATGCCGGCGCGGAACAGCGTGACAGCCGATTACGAGCGATCAACTGCGCCGAAAATCCGCCCGAAACGTGAATGCACTCAGCGCGTCAACTTTCTTTCAATGGCTTCCCAGATCTTGGCTGCCCCGTTCACGCCGTCGAACCGCTCCAACTCCTGCAGCCCGGTGGGCGACGTGACATTGATTTCGGTCAGCCAGCCGTCAATGACATCTATCCCAGTAAACAAAAGACCCTTTTCGCGCAGGACTGAACCAATTCGTTCGCAGATCTCAACTTCTCGCGGGGTCAGTTCGGTCTGTTCGGGGCGCCCGCCGACATGCATATTCGAACGGGCTTCGCCGCTTGCCGGTACGCGGTTGATTGCGCCGATCGGCTCTCCATCGACAAGAATGATCCGCTTGTCGCCATTCTTCACCGCCGGAAGAAACCGCTGCACGATGACGGGTTCGCGGTTCATCCCGGCAAACAGCTCAAGCAGCGACGAGAGGTTGGGATCTTCGGGCGAAAGATGAAACACGCCGGCCCCGCCATTCCCGTAAAGCGGCTTTACGATGATATCGCCATGCTTAGCGCGGAATTCGCGAATTTCGCCCAGGTCACGGGTGATCAGCGTTTCGGGCGTCAGGTCGGGAAAATCCAGAACCATAAGCTTTTCAGGACTGTTGCGGACCCAGAACGGATCATTCACCACCAGCGTTTCATCCCGGACGCGGTCAAGCAGATGGGTCGAGGTCACGTAGCCCATATCGAAGGGTGGGTCCTGCCGCAGCCAGATCACATCGAAATCGGTCAACTCGACCGTGGCCCAATCGCCGAAATCGACATGGTTGCCCTTTTCCCTGCGAAGCGTGATCGGTCGGCCCTGGGCATAAACGCGTCCTTCGCGATAGCTCAGCTTATCAACGGTATACTGAAAAAGGCGGTGGCCACGCGCTTCTGCCTCGATCCCGATCCGGAACGTGCTGTCGCCTTCTATGGCAACGTTTTCGATCGGGTCCATCTGCAGGGCAACATACAGACTCATGGCGTGATCCTCCGGTTTTGCCGCCTTTTCCGACGTTCCGGCGCCCAGTTCAAGTCGTGATCGGGTTACAGATCGTGCGCTTCTGTTCAGTCCGCGCCAAACGCGGCTTCTATGACTTTGACACGGCCAAACTGATCGACGAGGGCGGCATCCATGCGCATGTCTGTGGACTGCCCAGTCGGCAGGTTGCCGCAAAATTCGCAGGCTGCCATACAGATTCTCTGGATCTGTGATGGGCTGATGCGTTGACTGGCGGTGACAAAGTCCCGCGACGACTTCACTTCGACGAAGACAAATAGCGATTCACTGCGCATGATCACGTCAATTTCGCCTGCTTTGCCCCGCCACCGCCGCGCGACCAACCTGTAGCCGCTAGCGATATAAAAATCGCATACTGCCAGTTCTGCGAGACGGCCCGATTCGTAGGCCTTGCTGCCGCGCATGGCGCGGGCTGAGTTGGCCTGTTTACCTGTTCGGTGTGGTAGAATGACGGGCTCGACCTTGACCTTGTCAAAATCAAAACAGAGTTGCATCAACTTTTCCTTTCGAACGTCAACGCGCGTTGATAGGCGTCGCGCCGCGATATTCCGAACCGTTCCGCCACTGCAGCAGCAGCATCGCGAACGGAATTTCCGTCCAGCAGCGCTGCGAGTGCAGCATCTATTTCGTCCTCTCCCGGCAAACTTACGGACGGCCGGTCGATCACCAGCACGATTTCCCCTTTCAACCCGCCTTCCGGAAGCCTTTCGCCAATTTCGCCCGGCGTGCCACGGAGAGTTTCCTCAAATTTTTTGGTCAGTTCTCTGCAAAGTACTGTAGATCGATTCGGATCAATCTCGCACAAAATTGCCAATGTTTGCTTAACGCGCCTTGGGCTGTCAAAGATGATCGACGTCGCATCAACCGCTGTCACGTCCGCCAGCCAGCTTCTTCGCGCCGCAAGCGGTTGCGGCGCGAAGCCTGCAAACAGGAACCGGTCGCTTGGCAGTCCTGCCACGCTGAGCGCCGCAAGTGCCGCCGACGGTCCCGGCACCGCGTGAATTCTGACACCCCTCCGCGCGGCCTCGCGGGCAAGGCGAAATCCGGGATCTGCCACCAGCGGCGTGCCTGCATCCGAACAATAGGCGATTGATTTCCCGTCGCCCGCGGCTGCGGCAAGAACCTCTGCCTGGCGGTCCTCGTTATGGTCGTGGGTCGCCAAAATCCGGCGACCGCGCAGCGGGATCCCGTGAATTTCCATCAGGTGCCGCAGGGTGCGGGTATCTTCCGCCGCCAGCACGTCGGCTGAATTCAAGACATCCAACGCCCGCAGCGTGATGTCGCGTGCAGCACCTATCGGCGTCGCGACCAGATACAGACCCGCATCCAGGCGTGCGGCCTCTATTCGCGCCGGAAGCGGATTCGGAGTGTTTTGGGCTTCGGTCATGGTGTCCCTGCTTTGGCGGTCCCTGCGTTGCCAAGGCAGGGGGTTTACGAATAGTCTGCGGCGCAACGCCACAGAACCTGACAATAGGGAATCAACTGCATGTTCACCATTGCCAAGCGAATCACGCGGCGCGTTGCGCTGGCGGGCATTCTTGGCGCGGGCCTCGCGACGGCGGCCTGCCAACCAACCAGCCTTGGAAGCTCTGGCCCCGCGATCGGGCCGCAAATTGATCCGCGCCAGCCGGTGCAGGTCGCATTGCTTGTGCCGGGCGGCACCGGAAACGCAGATCTGGACAGTCTGGGGCGTTCGCTGGCCAATTCGGCCCGCATGGCTGCCGCAGATGCGCAAGGCGCGAATATCGATCTGCGGGTCTATTCGACGCTGCCGACAGAAAGCTCGGCCGTTACCGCCGCTGAAAAGGCCGCCGCAGAAGGCGCCAAGATCATCCTCGGGCCCCTTTTTGCCGATTCCGCAAACGCTGTCGGTAATGCGATGAAGGACAACAACCTCAACGTCCTGTCCTTTTCCAACAATCAGGAGATTGCGGGCGGTAACGTCTTCATTCTTGGCAGCACCTTTCAGAACGTTGCTGACCGGCTTGTCAAATATGGGGTGAAGCAGGGCCTGCGTCGCTTCCTGGTGGTTTACGAAAACGATGCGGCAGGCCAGATCGGTGCCGGCGCCATCCAGACCGCCATTGCCCAGAACGGCGCAACCGTCAGCGGCAAGCAGCAGCACGCGCTGTCGCAGGAAAGCATTGACTCGATCATCCCCGCCGTCACCCAGGCGGCGAAATCGGGCAACATCGACGCAATCTTCATGACCGCCAATCAACAGGCCGTCCTGCCTTACCTGAGCGATCGTCTTTACAGTGCCGGCGTCACGTCGCGCGATGCGCAGTTCATGGGTCTGACCCGCTGGGATACACCTGCTGCGCGTCTGCAATTGCCAGGCGTCCAGGGCGGCTGGTTTGCGCTGCCCGATACCGCGCTTCAGGCGCAGTTCACGCAGCGCTATCGTTCCGCCTATGGCGAGACCCCGCATGAACTCGGCTCGCTCGGCTATGACGGGGTGGCGGCGATCGCAGCACTTGTGGCTGCCGGCAACCGCAACGCCGTCAATACCATCGGGCTGACGCGGTCGTCGGGCTTCGCCGGTGTCAACGGCGTCTTCCGGCTGCGTCCCAATGGCACCAACGAACGCGGCATGGCCATTGCCACGATCAATAACGGCCGCGTCGTCGTCATAGACCCTGCGCCGCGCGGCTTTGGCGGTGGCTTCGGGTTCTAAGTTGAACGAGCGCCACGATATCTTGCCACAAAGCGCCCCGGCATTGCCCGGGGCGCATTCCATATTCGACCCTGACAGCTACCTGCCCGCGCTTGCCGCCAAGCTGTCCGATGTGCATGATCCGCGCGGCAAGCGCGCCCTGACCGTCACCGAGCTGCAGGCGGCCCGGGCCGACGCGATGAACGACATAATTGCAGGATTTGGCACGCATCCACGTGCGGCGCGCGAAACCGTTCGTGCAATTGCAAGCCTGACAGACGCCATCGTCACCACCGTTCACTGGGTCGCGACGACCCAACTGCACCCGCAGCAAAGCCCGACAGAGGCCGAGCAGTTGGCGGTCCTTGCGGTCGGCGGGTACGGCCGGGCCGAGATGGCCCCCCAATCCGATGTCGATCTGCTGTTCCTGACGCCCTACAAAACCTCTGCCTGGGCGGAAAGCGTCGTCGAGTCGATGCTTTACATGCTTTGGGACCTGAAGCTGAAGGTCGGCCATGCCACACGCAGCGTGGATGATTGCATCCGGCTGGCACGTCAGGACATGACCATTCGGACGTCCATGGTCGAACACCGCGCCATTGCCGGGCAACTTTCGCTGGCCGAAACCCTGCGCGAGCGTCTCTGGGCAGAGCTTTTCGACAACAGCATTCCCGAATTCATCGAAGCCAAGCTGGCAGAGCGCGACGAACGGCACAAAAAGCAGGGCGGTCAGCGCTATGTGCTTGAGCCCAATGTCAAGGAAGGCAAGGGAGGGCTGCGCGACCTTCAGACGCTGTATTGGATCGCAAAATATATCCACCGGGTGGAGCGCGCTGCCCAGCTTGTCGAGCTGGGGTTTTTCACTCGCGACGAGCATCTTGCCTTCTGGCAGGCCGAAGATTTCCTGTGGGCCGCGCGCTGCCATCTGCATCTGATCGCGGGTCGCCCGGTGGATGTGCTGTCGTTCGACATGCAGGTGGAAGTCGCCCGTCGCATGAACTACCAGGACCGGCCTGGCCGACGCGGGGTCGAGCTGTTCATGCAGGATTACTTCCGCCACGCAACCCGCGTGGGGGATCTGACCCGCGTGTTCCTGACCGCGCTTGAAAGCCGTCACATCTTCCAGCAGCCACTTCTCAGCCGGATATTCCGGCGCCGCAAGAAGCTGCGACCGACCTTTGCCGAGTTATCCGGCCGACTGACCTTTGCCGATCCCAAGGCCGCGCTGGATGATCCGCTGAACATCCTGCGCATCTATGAGGAAGCACTTCGCACCGGCATCCTGATCCATCCCGATGCCATGCGGGTGATCGCGTCGAACCTCGACCTGATCGACGACGACATGCGCGTGAACCCTGAAGCCGTGCGCATCTTCCTTGACCTGCTGCTGAAACATGGCAGCCCCGAACGCGGGCTGCGCAGGATGAACGAACTGGGCGTTCTTGCCGCTTTCATCCCCGAGTTCGAGCCTGTCGTGGCGATGATGCAGTTCAACGTCTATCATCATTACACGGTCGACGAGCATACGATCCAATGCATCGTCGCCTTGTCCGAGATCGAGCAGGGTCACGAAGTCGCCGATCTTCCCATCGCCAGCCGCATCATGTCGGGAGGAGAGATCAACCGGCGCGTGCTGTACCTCGCCACGCTTCTGCATGATATCGGCAAAGGCCGACCGGAAGATCACTCGATCATCGGGGCACAGATCGCGCGCAGGGTGACGCAGCGCCTTGGCCTGCCCGCTGAAGAGGTGGAAACTGTGGAATGGCTGGTGCGCAATCACCTGCTGATGTCGGATATCGCCCAGAAGCGTGATATTTCGGACCCTCGGACAATCCGCGATTTCGCCAAGGCCGTGAAAACGCGAAAGCGACTGGACCTTCTGCTGGTGCTGACCGTCTGCGATATCCGCGGCGTCGGCCCCGGTACGTGGAACAACTGGAAAGCCGTGCTTCTGCGACAGCTCTATGATGGCACCGCCAATGTCCTGGCCAACGGGATGGAGGCGCTCAATCGCGACCAGCGGCGCGATGAGGCAAAACGTTCTTTGCGGCACATGCTGGCTGCGCAAGGCTGGGAAGCCAAGGAAATCCGCGCCGAGACTGCGCGCCATTATGCGAATTACTGGCAAGGACTGCCGACCCGTACCCATGCTGTTTTTGCACGGCTGCTGAAGGATCTGGGAAATGACGAGATCCGCATAGATCTGGACGCCGATGCCGACCGTGATGCCACCCGGGCCGCTTTCGCACTGGCCGACCATCCCGGCATATTCTCACGATTGACCGGTGCGCTGGCGCTTGTCGGCGCGAACGTCGTCGACGCACGAACGTATACCTCGAAGGACGGTTTCGCGACGGCGGTGTTCTGGGTACAGGACAGCGACGGCCATCCCTACGATCCTGAACGACTGCCCAGACTGCGCAAGATGATCAATCGCACCTTGAAGGGCGAGGTTGTGGCGCGCGACGCGCTTGCCGACAAGGATCAGATGAAAAAGCGCGACCGCGCCTTCAAGTTCCCGACGCATGTCACCTTCGACAATGAAGGCAGCGATATCTATACGATTGTCGAGGTCGATACCCGTGACCGTCCGGGCCTGCTTTACGACCTGACCCGGACGCTGGCCGCGAACCATATCCAGATTGCCAGCGCCGTGATCGCGACCTATGGCGCGCAGGTCGTTGACAGCTTCTATGTCAAAGACGCCTTCGGTCTGAAACTGCATCAGCCTGGCCGACGCGAGGCCTTGGAAAAGAAGCTGCGGCAGGCCATACGCGACGGGGCAGAACGGGCCGGCTCGGAACAGGCAGGAGCTTGAGGAAATGAAAAGCAGTTTGGTGCGCGGCTTCGTCGCCGTCAGCAGCTGGACCTTCCTGTCCCGCGTGGCTGGTTTCCTGCGCGATATGCTGATGGCCGCCTGGCTGGGCTCTGGCCCGGTCGCGCAGGCCTTCGCGGTGGCGCTGCGTCTGCCAAACATGTTCCGCCGCTTCTTCGCCGAGGGCGCCTTCAACACAGCCTTCGTGCCGATGTTCGCCAAGAAACTGGAGGACCGGGACGAGGCGATGCGTTTCGCGTCCGAGGCGTTTTCGGGACTCTTCGTCGTCGTCCTTGCCCTGTCTGCGCTCGCCATGATCTTCATGCCATTAATGGTGCTGATGCTGGCGTCAGGCTTTGCAGGCGACGAGCGTTACGCCCTGGCGGTCGAATATTCGCGCATAACCTTTCCCTATATTCTGCTGATCTCGCTGGCTTCGATGATTTCAGGCGTCTTGAACGCCAATGGCCGCTTTACCGCCGCAGCCGCCGCGCCAGTGTTGCTGAACGTCCTGTTCATCGCTGCCATGTTCATGGGACGTTATTTCGGCTGGGATCTGGGGCTGACCCTGGCGTGGGCCACGCCTGTTACCGGGATCGCGCAGCTTGGCCTTGTCTGGTGGGACGCACACCGGAACGGCTGGACACTTTTGCCGAAACGGCCGCGCATTTCGCCCGACATGCGTGCGCTGCTGCGCGTGGCCTTGCCTGCGGCGTTTGCGGGCGGCGTGGTGCAGATCAACCTGTTGGTCGGCGCACAAGTGGCATCCTATTTCGATGGCGCCGTCGTCTGGCTGGCCAATTCGGACCGTCTGTATCAGCTGCCGCTTGGCGTCGTAGCCGGCGCTGTCGCGGTCGTGCTGCTGCCAGAACTGGCGCGTCGCGTGCGGGCAGGCGACGGGGCCGGCGGTCAGGCTGCCTTCAGTCGCGCGACCGAATTCGGCCTGTTCCTGACCCTGCCCTGCGCCTTCGCCATTCCGGTCATCGCGCAGCCCATGGTCGATACGTTGTTCGGTCGGGGGCTTTATTCCGACAATGACGTGTTGCAGACCTCACATGCACTTGTCGTCTATGCGTTCGGCCTGCCGGCCTTTGTCATGCAGAAAATCCTGCAGCCGCTTTACTTCGCGCGCGAAGACACGAAATCCCCCTTCCGCTATGCGCTTGTCGCCATGGTCATCAACGCCGTGATTGCCTTTGGCCTTATGGGCGTCATTGGCTTCCTGTCCGCCGCGATTGCCACCACCCTTTCATCATGGGTCATGGCGCTTCAGCTTTGGCTGGGGATGCGGGATATGGGTCAGGCCGCCCGCTGGGACAGCCGTCTGAAACGCGCCGCCCCGCGTATCCTTTTGTGTTCGACGCTTATGGCTGCGGCTTTGTGGTTCGCGCTTCGCTGGACCGATGCGATCGGTATGGCGCGAATTCCTGAACTGGCGCTGCTTGTTCTGGGCGGCGCGGCCGTCTACTTCGCGCTCAGCTTTGCGACAGGTGCGGTTTCCCTGACCGAGTTACGCAGGAATATGCGCCGTTAACCAAACTGGTTCAGCACTGGCAAGTTGTCCTGCATCCAGAAGGACACCGCAGACATGCGGCCTGATACCAGCAGGACCCCGACCACGACCAGCAACGCACCCATCAAACGTTCGACGGTTTTCAGATACGGCTTGATGCGGTTCATCAGGCCAATGGCACGGTTCACGAAGATTGCGGACAGCAGAAACGGAATGCCCAGGCCAAGCGCATAGACGGCCAGCAGCCCGGTGCCGCGTCCGATGGCGCCTTCGCTGGCTGCAAGGGTCAGTATCGCGCCCAGCAACGGACCGATGCAGGGCGTCCAGCCAAATGCGAAAGCCAGGCCAAGGACATACGCGCCAAGTGCCGATCCGCCCTGATCGTGCGTGTCCAGCCGTGCCTCCTGATCCAGAAGGGGAATGCGGAAGACATGCAGAAAGTGCAGCCCCATGATGATGACCATCACACCCCCGACCCGGGCAAGCCATATCTGATATTCCAGAAAGGCACGTCCGAAGGCGGATGCGGCGAAGCCCATGACAAGGAACACGGTCGACAGACCCAGCACGAACATCAGCGCCGCCGGAACCGCACTGCGTTCACCCGATTTCAGCCCCCCGACAGAGATCCCCGTCATATAGGCAAGATAGGGCGGAACAACCGGCAATACGCATGGCGACAGGAACGACAATACCCCCGCCAGAATCGCGACGGTGGCGGCGGGCAGGAAAGCGGCATCTATCAGGTCAATTCCGAACATGACGCGACACTAGCCGGTTTTCGCGCCTGCACCAGAGGACATGCGGTCACAGTCACGTGCAGGAGCCATTGAGCATAAAGGGAAAAGGCCCGCCATCCGGCGGGCCTTCTTCAGACGCATGGGCCGATCAATCAGCCGATCGACCACCAGCCTCGCCGTTTGGGACGCGCCGGGGCATCAGGCTGTTGGTCTGCATCCTGCGGCGGCGTCACGGCCGTTCGCGTGTCGACTGCATCTGCCTGATCAGCAATCGGGGCTGAACGGTCTTCTGCAGCGGTGGCGGCCTGGTCCGCTGCAGCGATGACCGTCGCAGTGGATGCGTCGGCTTCCGCCGATACAGACGCAGCCTTGTCGGCCTGAAGCACAGTTTCTTCGGCCTCAGCGGCGGCGGCTTTATCGGCAAGCTCCACCGGGTCCGCCTGCGCAGGATCAGGCTCGTGCGGGCTGGTCAGATCGCGCAGATCGACGATCTCGGCGACTGTGTCATCGCCACCTGCGGCAGGTGTTGCACTCTCGGAGCTCGACTCGGGCCTGCGGCGGGTTCGACTGCGCGAGCGGCTGCGCGGCTTTTTCGGCTCGTCCGCATCGGCGCTTACCGGGGCGGCTTCAGCATCGCCATTCGATCCCACCGCGGCTTCCGTCTCTGCCACCGCGTCGCTGTCCTTGCTGTTTTCTTCACCTTCGGCGCGATCCTTGCCACCGCGCCGCCGCCGACGGCGACGGCGTTTGGATCGGCCACCGCCTTCGCCGTTCCCGTCACCTTCCGCATCGGCCCGGTTATCAGAGCTGGCCTCGCTGTCATCGCTGTCGTCGGGCTGCTCGGCGATGTCGGCATCGACGACATCATCCTCGTCATCATCGATCTGCGCCATCAGCTGGGCGTTGGCCGACACGACCGGCGCCGCAAGTTCAGGCACCGCGCGGGTTGCGGTCTTGAACTTCTCGATTGCGAAATCGGGCGAGATCAGGGCCGGATCGGCCTCGACCCGGACTGACATGCCGTAACGCGCCTCGATCATCGCGATGTGTTCGCGCTTGCCGTTCATCAGGAAGTTGGCCACCGCGACCGGCGCCTTGACCAGCACCTCGCGCGAACGCTTGCGCGTGCCCTCTTCCTCGATCGCGCGCAGGATGGTCAGCGCGAGGCTGTCATCGGACCGGATCAGGCCGGTGCCGTGGCAATGCGCGCAGGGCTGCGTGGTCGATTCCAGCATCCCCGGCCGCAGCCGCTGCCGCGACATTTCCAACAGGCCAAAGCCCGAGATCTTGCCGACCTGTATCCGCGCCCGGTCGGTTTTCAGCCTGTCCTTCAGGCGCTTCTCGACGGCGGCGTTGTTCTTGCGCTCATCCATGTCGATGAAGTCGATGACGATCAGACCGGCAAGGTCGCGCAGACGCAGCTGGCGGGCGATTTCTTCGGCCGCTTCCAGGTTGGTCTTGACCGCCGTATCCTCGATCGAGCCTTCCTTCGTCGCCCGGCCAGAGTTCACATCGATCGCCACAAGCGCCTCGGTCACGCCGATGACGATATAACCGCCCGATTTCAACTGAACGGTCGGATTGAACATACCGGCCAGATAACCCTCGGCCTGATAGCGCGCGAAAAGCGGCATCGGATCATTGTAATGTTTCACGTTCTTGGCGTGGGACGGCATGATCATCTTCATGAAGTCCTTGGCCACGCGATAACCGCGATCACCTTCGACCAGAACTTCGTCGATCTCGCGGCTGTACAGATCCCGGATCGTCCGCTTGATCAGGTCGCCCTCTTCATAGATCGGGGCGGGCGCCATCGACTGGAAGGTCAGTTCGCGGATCTGTTCCCACAGCCGCATCAGGTATTCATAGTCACGCTTGATCTCGGTCCGGGTGCGCTGGCTGCCCGCGGTGCGGATGATCAGACCTGCGCCCTGCGGAACCTTCAGTTCCGAGGCGATATCCTTCAGCTTCTTCCGGTCGGCGACATTGGTGATCTTGCGCGAAATGCCGCCACCGCGTGCGGTATTGGGCATGAGGACACAATAGCGCCCGGCCAGCGACAGATAGGTCGTCAGTGCGGCGCCCTTGTTGCCACGCTCTTCCTTGACCACCTGCACCAGCATGATCTGGCGGACCTTGATAACCTCCTGGATCTTGTAGCGTCGCGCACGCGGCTTCTTCGGTGCGCGGATCTCCTCGGTTACATCCTCATCAGCGACCGATTCGATGCTGTCATCCTTCTCGGACGCATCTGCGGCGGTTTCATCCTGCCCTTCGGCGCTGTTTTCGGCGCTGTGGTCTTCGGCGTCCTTCGCGTCGTTTTCGCCATTGTCGCCATTGTCGAGCAAATCGGCCGAAGCATCGTCGTCATGCTCGACGACCTCCATGCCCGGAATGTCGTCTGATGCGACTTTGGCATCCCCGGTTTCGGCCTTTTGGGCCTTTTCGGCGCGCGGCTTGCGACGGCGCTGCGATTTCGGCTTGTCGCTGGCCGCTTCCTCGGCTGCGACAGCCTCGGCATAGGCGCGTTCTTCGTCGATCAGCGCTTGCCGGTCGGCTGCCGGGATCTGGTAATAATCGGGATGAATTTCGGCGAAGGCCAGAAAACCGTGCCGGTTCCCGCCGTAATCGACGAATGCGGCCTGAAGAGAGGGTTCGACCCGCGTTACCTTCGCCAGATAGATGTTGCCGGCAAGCTGCCGTTTATTGATGGTCTCGAAATCAAATTCCTCGACCTTGGTTCCGTCCACGACGACCACGCGGGTTTCTTCCGCATGTGTGGCGTCGATCAGCATTTTCTTTGCCATTGATGATACTTTCGCGCAGCCGCACGGCCCGGCTTCCAGCCGGGCAGCCATGCAGGTTGCGATTTGATGGGGACGCGGAAGCGGCGCGATCGCGGTCAGCAAACAGGCCAGCGGGGCGTAACCCCGGTAGCACGTGTTCGGACCTGTATCGCGCGCGATGCATCGCGTCTGTTACCTCTTGGCCCCGGCGAGAATGCGCGAGGCAGTGAACGACTTCCCCGCCCAAAACGCGGCGCGGGGTGGCTTTCTTGGCGGGTCGCGGCCGTTCATAGGACAGGCCAGCCTCCGCTGCGAAACTGATGGCGCGCAGGTACGATCAAGGATCGGGACCACGCGCATGTTCTGAACATAAGGGCGGAAGGCAAGGAAGTTCAATGCCGAATTGGCAAGGTGGGATCAGGGCCTTACCGATAGGCACAATTCGATGTTTCATCGCGGCACAAGGCTGCGCGAATGACATCGTCCCCTTTCAAACCCGCATCACTGTCAACTTGGCTGTCCTTGAACCCGCTATATGGGATGCTGTGGACCGGCACCGACATTTCAAAACGCAGCAGATCGGCGCCTTCCGCAGACAGCAGGAACGCATTCGGGTCGGGTACAGGGCCAAAGAACCAGTCAAGACGCGGTTTCAGCCCCTCAAGCGCGGCGACCGCCAGTTGGTCCGCAAAGGGCGCAGTTGCATCGTAATAACCACCCTCGATGACGATATAGTCAATGCGCCGCGGCGGCTTCGCGTCGGTTCCCACTCCGCAATATCGGCGTTGGTCACTGTCACTGCCGGCAGGCCAATCGGGATAGGCGGGCGGTGTGTCGTAAAGTGCGGCCGGACCCTGAATCAGCGCCATCAGATCGAGAGGTTTTGTCAAATCAACAGGCTCCTCATCTGAATTTGCGCCCGGCGGATAGAAGGGTTCAACAAGATAGACCTCCGCGGCGCCGGACCGGTTGACGATCGCCTCGCAATCCAATGCAACATCGTTAAGCTGTCGTTCAGGCACATATGCCACGGTTTTGCCTGTCAGGTTCGGCACCGTTCGGGTGATCTCGGCGCTTTCAAGCGCCGAGATCGCGCTACGGGCCCGAAACTCGCCCCAAAGCCCCGGCCCATACGCGGCAGCCAACGCCGCAACTGCTGCCAAGGCCAGCAGGACTGCGCGCTTATACCGCCCCCGAAATGCGGCGAGAGCCGCCGCGAAACCGAGCACTGTCCCAAGCGCCTGCAGGACATAAACTGCCACGATGTAAAGACCGAAGCCAATGAGATCAAAGATGCCGATTTCAAAGGTGATGAACATAAAACCGGTTGGCATGAACAGGCCCAGATCCTTATCCAACCGGCGCGGGGGCACGATTTACAACGTCAACAACTATGATGCCCGTCTTATCCCAACCACTTGCGCCGGCAAGGCATTGCTCAGGTCATTGCGACAGTTCGGCACCGCCGCTTCTACCTTTGCCCGCGCCCATGGTCGCAGGTCATATATCCCAGTGCGCCGGCCTGCCGCAGATCAGCCGGCTGATTTCGGCGCGGCCCGGATCGGGTTGCGGACAGATCCGTTCATGAACCTGCGGCAGCAGTATCAGCGCCAGCGACCAAAAGACCGCAATGACCAGCATAATGCCGACGACCATGTCCTGCCTGTTCAGCGGTTACAGATAATCGCCGCGTGACAGGCCGTATTTGGCCATCTTCTCGTTCAGCGTCCGGCGTGGCAGGCACAATTCCTCCATGACGGCGGCGATGCTGCCCTTGTGGCGGCGCATGGTGTTGTCGATCAGCATCTTTTCGAAACTCTCGACATATTCCTTCAACGGCTTGCCTTCCGTCGTGGTGGCCTGCGCCTGATCCTCGTCACCTTCGGTCATCAGAAGCGAGGTGATCGAGCCGGTGCCGCGCCGGTTCTGCAGGACCGCGCGTTCCGCCACATTGATAAGCTGGCGCACATTGCCCGGCCAGGGTGCCTGAAGAAGCTGCGCGGCTTCCTGTGCGTTCACCAGTGGCGGTTCACAGCCATATTCATCGGCGAATTGCTCTGTCATGCGGGTGAACAGCGCAAGAATATCCTCGCCCCGCGCGCGCAGCGGCGGGACGGTTATCTGCAAGGCTGACAGGCGATAGAACAGGTCGGGCCGCAGCAGATCCTCGGGGCGGCGACCGTCACCGCGTGCATTGGAAATGGCAATGATCCGCGTCTCTGCAGGCGTTCCCTGATCTGCAATAAAGCCCAGAAGCCGGGCCTGCAGCGGGTCGGGCAGCGCCTCGATATCTTCCAGACACAAGGTGCCGCCGCGTGCTTCCTCAATCGCGGGAATTCCATCCTCCAGCGGCCCGAAAAGGCGCGCGGCCAGTTGCTCGGGGTCGAAGGCCGCGCAGGCAATCGGCACGAATTTCTTCGTTGCGCGCGGACCGACCGCGTGAAGCGCGTGGGCCACCAATGTCTTTCCGGTCCCGGTTTCACCGTCGATCAGGACGTGACCATCTGCCTGCCCCAGATCCAGGATGTCTTCGCGCAACCGTTCCATCGACGCCGACTGTCCGACCAGCTTCGACATCACTTGCTGGCCTTCGGACAGGTCGCGGCGCAGGGCGCGATTGTCCAGCGTCATACGACGGGTCTGGGTGGCTTTCTTGGCCAGTTCTGTCATGCGATCGGGCTTGAAGGGCTTTTCCATGAAGTCCATGGCCCCCATCCGCATTGCCTCGACCGCCATGGGCACGTCACCATGTCCGGTTATCATGATCACTGGCAGGGCCGAATCGATACTCATCAGCCGCTTCAGGAAGGCCATACCGTCCATGCCTGGCATCCGAATGTCCGAGATTACGACGCCGGGCCAGTCCGATCCTATTTCCTTCAGCGCATCCTCGGCGGTGGCGAAGGTGACAGTGTTGAAACCCGACAGCACCAGCCACTGGCTGATCGATTCGCGCATGTCCGGTTCATCGTCCACAATGGCGATGCGCAGGGTCTTGCTCATGCTTTGTCTTTCCTTCTCATTCTGCGGCCAGCGGCTTTTCAAGCTGGCCGCCGTCGGGATCATACAGTGGCAGGGCCAGCACGAAGACTGCACCCGAACCTTCCTCGGCATTATGGGCGGTAAGGCGGCCGCCGAAGTCTGCCACGATCCCGGATGAAATGGCGAGGCCCAGACCGGTCCCTTCGCCAGGTTTCTTGGTTGTGAAGAACGGCTCGAACAATTTGTCCAGATCACTGACCCCCGGACCGTTGTCACGCACGGTCACAACAGCTTGAGCGTCTGCCTCGATCCCGATATCGATCCGGGCATCCCTGGCGGATTTGGTGGCGTCAAATGCATTGCGCAACAGGTTGATCAGCACCTGCTCCAGACGGATGCGGTCACAATAGACCATGACCGGCCTGCGCGGCAGATTGCGAATGATGCGCACAGGCCGCGCGCGAAGCTGCGGCTCCATCATGGTAAGCGCATTGGACAGCGCAGCGCGCAGATCGACGGGCTCGAACGCCTCGCCGCCCTTGCGGGCATAGGATTTCAACTGCCGTGTAATGGTGCCCATGCGATCGACAAGATCGTCAATGCGCTGAAAGGACGACAATGCCTCATCCGCGCGTCCCCGGTCCAGCAGGACGCGCGCGCCGGCAAGGTAGGTCTTCATGGCTGCCAGTGGCTGGTTCAATTCGTGGCTGACGCAGGCCGACATCTCGCCCAGGGCGGCCAGTTTGGAGCTTTGCTGCACCGTCTGCTCGGCCACGCGCAATTCACGCTGCACGCGTTCGCGGGCCGCAATCTCGCGCGTCAGGCGGGCATTCAGGGCGCGCAGGTCGGCCGATTCCTGCATGTAGGCGACCGAACGACGCTGCGCCCGTCGCGACATGATATAGAACAGCAGTGCAGTCAGCACCGCCAGCACCATCGCCTCGATCGCGAGGACCATGTTCACGCGTTCGCGGATGGATTCATAAGTGGTGAAATTATGCATCCGCCAGCCCCTGAAGGGGATGCGGGTTTCTGTCTGCATGACCGCGCGACCCTTGACATAGGCGTCGGCGGGTTTGTTCGTCCAATCGGCCGAAACCTGAAACGCGCGTTCGATGGCGCTTGGTGCGGGACGCACGGACAGGGCCTCTTGCAGCGGCAGGCCACGCCAGCGCGCCTCGGTCGACAAGATGACCACGCCAGTGGAATCCGTTACCGCCACCGCATCGGTGATGCCTGCCCAGCTTCGTTCCAGCTGCTGCAGATCGGCACCCACGACGACGACACCAAGTGTGCCCGAGCTGTCCGCGATGGCGCGCGAATAGACGAATTCGAACCCGCCCCGTTCCGACGCTGCGACGGTGAACACCGTATCCCGAGAGCGCATGGCATCGACGAAATACGGGGCGGCCACGTAGTTCGTTCCCAGCAGCTGGCGCTCCGTCGCAGCCACAGTCCGCCCCGATGCATCCAGAAGCCGGATCGAGGCAACCCCGATTTCCTTCTGCGCCGAGATCAGCCTTGCCGACGTAAACGCGAAATCCTGCGACGCAAGCGCCGTAATCAGGGCCGGGTCCCGCGCCAGCATCATCGGCACCACCGCGTTGCGCTGAAGCTCGGACTGAAGCTGGCCGGAATACAGCGTCGCACGCAGTTCCGCGCGAACACGCGTGGTTTCGGACGAACGTTCTGTCAGCCAGTCATTGGTCGCCCAAAGCACCAGGCCGCCCAGCACCAGCAGCACGACAATAGCCACACGCAGCGGCCATTGGTTCACAGCCTTCTCCTCGCCCCGGCGGGACGGCGCTTCGCTATCGGCCAGTTTGCGTGTCAAATGCGGGCTTTCGCTGCCATTGCCAATCCCCGCAATTTAAGCAAGCCAAGCGCTTCTGCCAAGAAGTTGCAACTCTGGGGCAAGTTCCCGGGCCCAAACGCACCAAATTGCCGGGTCGCGATCAGGCATTCACCAGTGCTGTCGTCAGCGTCGCGAACATCGCCGCGCCGTCGGTTCCGCCCTGCACATCCTCTATCGCACGCTCGGGGTGGGGCATCATCCCCAGCACGCGACGATTCCCGGACAGCACCCCGGCAATATCCGAGACCGAACCGTTGATGCCGGGCGCATAGCGAAATGCGATCCTGTCCTGCGCCTCCAGATCGGCCAGCCCTTCCGCGCCGATCTGGTAATTTCCGTCATGATGCGCGACCGGCACCTGCAACCGCTGCCCCGTCTGGTAGCCTGACGTGAACGCGCTGTCGGCGGTCACCACCTCAAGCGTTGCGGGTCGCGCGACGAATGTCAGGCCCGAATTTCGCATCAGCGCGCCCGGCAGCAGACCCAGCTCGGTCAGCACCTGAAAGCCATTGCAGATCCCCAGGACATAGCCACCGCGATCTGCATGGGCGCGGATCGCGCGGGCGATGGGCGATTGCGCAGCGATGGCGCCGCAGCGAAGATAGTCGCCGAAGGAAAACCCCCCAGGCACGGCGACCAGATCGGTCCCTGCCGGCAACGCGTCATCCTTGTGCCAAACTTGCGCCACATCTGCGCCGGCGCGGTTGAACGCCACGCGCAGATCACGATCGCAATTCGAACCGGGGAACGTGATGACGGCAGCTTTCATGGCGGACTCCGACTTTTGGGGGAATGTCGGGCAAGCCGATAGCCGATTCCGCGGACGTTGAAAAGCGCCCGAGCGAACCGGCAGAAGCAATCGTAAAATGGATAGGGCGCCCCGGCGAGATTCCCTGGACCCCCAGGACCGCCAGAGCGCCCTTTTGTTCTGGACCGGCGCCAGGTCCATATCGTTTATATTACTATATCCTTGCCATGAAATCGACGGCGTCGACTTGACATTTTAGTCAGGCTTACGCTGCGTAAGGAAGATGCAGTTCATCCTGTATTTATGCGAATTTCCAAATTTGTCGACCTTCCCGTATTTCAATTCGGAAACATTATAAAAGCGCTCGGAATAAAAGGTCTGCATCCTTTGGTTGTACCGCGCGCAAGGCTGTGCCGATGGCAGCGCGGTTCGAGATTTCGCGAAACCTGGGTGCCGCTGGCGCATTGGTTGGGAACACGCAAGGACAAGCAAGGAAGCCCCATGTTCAGATACGCCACCGCCGCTGCCATCAGCTGTGCCGCGCTTGCCGCACCTGCATTTGCGCAGGACGATCCGCCAAACCTGGTCCAGGGGATCCACACGAACGCCTTCGGAAAAGCCTTTCCGACGGAAATCGAGGATTTGCAAAGCCAAACGCTGGAAACCAATCCGGCAGAAGGCTCGGTCTATGCGGTCTATGGGAATGAAGACGATACCCGGAATATAAAGATCAGGGTACTGCCATTGCCGCCGGATGGTATCGCTGGGACGCTTGAACGCTCGATGGAATATTACGGTGGGCGCAGCGAAATCGATCCCGTCAGCGCATCGCATGAAAGCCCGCAGGGTCATCCAATGGACTGCTTTGCCACCCGCAAGGGCGAGTTGGGCTATAACATTTGCCTGGCCGAGGTCAGCGGCCGCGGCGTGCGCTTGCAGATGGGTGCGGTCGTCGATGCCGCAGCCGACAGCCTGCCCGCCGATATAACCGAGCGCGATCTGAACCTGGCCGGGCTGTTTGTCGATGCCCTTGCCGAAATCGACGGCGAAAAGACCGAGGAACCGCCCCGTTAGGATCGCTGGCGACCTGCCGCGCCGCGTCGCCGTCCCGCAGGGCCGGACCGCCCCGGCGCGCCCACAGCCTACATCACATGAACGAAAAAGGCCGGGCGTTCTGCCCGGCCTTTTGATGTGCGGCAGCGATCAGCTGAGCGCCTTGTTCAGGTATTCATCGACCTTTTCCAGATAGCCCATGGTCGACAGCCATTTCTGATCCGGGCCGACCAGCAGCGCCAGATCCTTGGTCATGAATCCGTCTTCGACCGCCCGCACAGTGACCTTTTCCAGAGTTTCGGCGAAGTTCTTCAGCTGTTCGTTATTGTCCAGCTTCGCACGGTGCTTCAGGCCACCAGTCCACGCATAGATAGAGGCGATGGAATTGGTCGAGGTTTCCTTGCCCTTCTGATGCTCACGATAGTGGCGGGTGACGGTGCCATGCGCCGCCTCTGCCTCGACTGTTTTTCCGTCCGGCGTCATCAGGACCGAGGTCATAAGACCAAGACTGCCGAACCCCTGCGCAACCGTATCGGACTGCACGTCGCCATCGTAGTTCTTGCAGGCCCAGACATAACCGCCGTTCCATTTCAGCGAGGATGCGACCATGTCGTCGATAAGCCGGTGCTCATACGTGATGCCGGCTTCCTTGAACTTGTCGGCGAATTCCTCGTCGAAGACCTGCTGGAAGATATCCTTGAAGCGCCCGTCATAGGCTTTCATGATCGTGTTCTTCGTCGACAGGTACAGCGGATAGTTGCGCTGCAGCGCATAGTTCATCGAGGCCCGCGCGAAATCGACGATGGACGGATCGAGGTTGTACATCGCCATGGCCACACCGGCGTCGGGCGACTGGAAAACCTCGTGCTCGATCGTCTCGCCGTCTTCACCGACGAATTTGATCGTCAGCGTGCCCTTGCCCGGGAAGCGGAAGTCGGTGGCGCGATACTGATCGCCGAAAGCGTGACGGCCAACGATGATCGGCTTCGTCCAGTGCGGAACCAGACGCGGTACGTTCTTGGCGATGATCGGCTCGCGGAAGATCACGCCGCCCAGGATGTTGCGAATCGTGCCATTGGGCGACCGCCACATCTTCTTCAGGCCGAACTCCTCGACGCGGGCCTCATCCGGTGTGATCGTGGCGCATTTCACGCCGACGCCGTATTCCTTGATCGCATTGGCGGCATCAACGGTGATCTGGTCGTCGGTACGGTCACGCTCCTCGATCCCAAGATCGTAGTATTTCAGATCGATGTCGAGATAGGGCAGGATCAGCTTCTTCTTGATGAAGTCCCAGATGATCCGGGTCATCTCGTCCCCGTCGAGTTCGACAACGGGGTTTTCTACCTTGATCTTCGACATGGATGCCTCTTTCGGTTCAAATTCGGTTTGGCCGGGGTATATCGTGTAACGCAACGGAACGGAAGTCAGCATGCCATCGCATGCAGAAACGCAATTGCCGCCCATCCTTGGGGACAGGCGGCATGCGGACCCGGATCTGCCCCGGTCGATCAGTTTCAGTTGATCAGGGCCATCCCCTTGGCCGCATGACGCTCTGCCAGCTTTCGCGCGCGACGGCCCTCGGCTAATGGGCGAACGCCTGCGGGGCTTTCACAAGCGTCGAGTGCACGAAGCTCGGGGAAAATCGAAAAAATCTCGTCGCGCGCCGCCGGTCCCAGCGATTTCAGCGCTTCTTCGCCGGTATAAAGCGACTCGGCCTCGGCCCCGTTTGCAATGACAATCTCATGCTGATCGAACAGCATGTGATAATAGACCACCTGCGTCACATCCTCGGCCACGCTGATCCCGTCGATAGAGGTCAGCTTCTTGGCCGCAACCAGAATCTCATCTGCGCCGAACATCCGCCGCGCGATCGAAGAACGGACCAGTATCCGGTGCTGCGGGCTGACGATCAGATCGGACGCGGGAATCCCCTGCCCCAACGCGCCGGCCGAAATGCGGATCGGCTTCAGTTTCTGATGCTCTGCCAGCTGCTTCTGATCAAGACGATGAGAACCGATCCAGCGAACCGGCTGCGGACCACGGTCACGGGTCATGACCAGATCGCCCACGCGGATATCTTCGATCAGAACCATGCGCCCTTGCGCTTCGATCTCTGTTCCGGCGGCAAAGCAGGTCACACCGTAAACGCGGTCAATCCCGCGGATACCCATCGTATCGAAGTCGGCATAGCCGCCGCCGTTGGTTATCACCCAACTGTCGGTCGCCGGATCGTAGGTGAAGTCGTCGCTCGCGTTCATGCCGTCGAGGAACTGCTGTTCATCGTCACCGTAACGTATGATCGCGACATCACCGCTGCCGCCATCAAGGTTACCCTGGACAAGACCGTCGTGGTTCAAGCTGATATTGATCGTGTCATCGCCACCGTCACCGCCGATTTCCGCGCCAGTGTTGCCGCCGGTAACGCTGGTATTGTCACCAATGTAAATATAGTCGTCCCCGGATCCGCCGACGATGGACTCTACGGACGAATTTTCGCCCGTCATCACGGTGTCATCGCCTCCCGTCACATCCATGACTCCGGCGCTGGCGCCATTACCCAAGATGATCAGATCACCGCCGCTGCCGGAGAAGCCGCCGTTGAAGTCCCCAAATCTTGCATTGTCGCCGACATTGACCGTAACGCCACCCGTTTCCGAGCCGCTCACGTTCACCATCGATGCGTTCGCGCCTTCGGGCACATTGATCGTCGGGCTGAATTTCCGGCTGCTCAGGTAGTCGGAGAACGAGATGGTCATGTTAGAGGGATGCCCCCCCTCGACCGTGATATTGAGCGGCTCATCCTCGACCTGCGCCTGGTTCGACGCACGGAATTCGATGCTGCTGCCGCGAACCGACGACACGATGACATTGTCATTCGGGTTAACCGTAAGGTTGCTGCCTGGCTTTACGACCCTGTAGTCAACTCCGTCCACGTTGATGGTGCTGCCGGCGGTGTAGCCGGGTTCGCTGCTGTCCACGACGTACAGATTGGCCATGCCGCGATCCTCGCTTAAAGGCGACAGGTCACGGCAGATGCGCAACCTGATGTAACAGTTACTGATTCGAAATTTGCGTAATCTTCAACCTCAGGCAGAGCAGAGGTTCAAGTTGCTAAATGGCAAATCCATCCACCGTGCGACCGCCGTGGACAGCCACAAATTATCTTAATTTAACTTATATATTTCAGTTACATGGAGGAGGTATCGTCCTAGACCGGGCCGCACCAGAGTAACAGATAAAAGGGAATCCGGCGAACTTGATGACATCAAGACGGCCCTGCAACCAGAGGTTCTTCAGCACGAAGCTCAACCATTTTCATCGATCGTGGAATGATCGCCGTGCGGTTCGCGATTACCGAAAAGCACGCGGACTTTTGGTTGCAGATACGCCCAGACGTCCGGCAGACCGCGCATGACTTTCGCCCCCACCCGATCCACTATGTTCTGATAGCTGACGTCGAATTTGCGCCAGTTCACCCCGTCCGAGGCAAGGTTCTGGGCCAGCGGCTGCGTCCGGTCCAGCGATTTGGCGAAAACCGCATCGGGACTTTCCGCCGCCTCGAACTCTTCCCACAGCGCCAGAAATTCCGCCCCCTGCGTCGCAGGCAGCAAGCCGAAAATCCGGCGCGCAGCCTTGGCTTCGGCAGCCCTGATTGCAGGTGCGTCATGGGCCTGACCGTTGCCGGAATGCAGCGGCACGTCGCCCACATCGATCTCGACTAGATCATGCAGGATCAACATGCGAATGACCCGCGAAATATCGACCCCCGGTTCGGCCTGCCCTTCCAGCACCATCGCATAAAGCGCCAGATGCCAACTGTGTTCGGCACTGTTTTCCTGGCGCGAGACGTCATTCAGCGTATTTGCACGCTCGACCGATTTCAGCTTGTCGGCCTCAATCAGAAAGGAAAACTGCGCGTCGAGTGCGCCTTCAGTCATCACGGTCACCGGCTTTGCTTATCCGACGACAAGCATCACTTTGACGGCCCTGATTGGCAAGTGTCGGCAAAAGAAAGCCCGGCCAGACACAAAGGTCAGGCCGGGCCAGCAGAACGACCGCTAGGATCAGTTGGCGGGCATTGCTTCTGCTTCAGCCTCAGCAGCCGCTTCGGCGGCGGCCTCTGCCGGCGCTTCAGCAGCTTCCTGGGCTGCCTGAGCACCGGCGGCAGTGGCCGATACGACCTCGCCCGTGCCTTTGTTATAGACGATCGTCACCGACACACCGTCCGGATTCACGGCAGTCGCGACAAGAGTGTCTTCATTTGCGTCTTCGCCTTCGACAGGAACGACTTCAGTGTAGCCCTGACCTTCCAGCGATTCCACGACCTGCTCGGGCGTGATCTGGTTGGTTTGTGCAAAAGCCGGTGCGGCAAGAAGCGCAATCACTGCGGCAAGGGATGTATTCTTGATAAGGTTCGTCATGATAACCTCCTGTTCTGGACACGGCGACAGGCCGGCCCTTACAGGGGGAAACTTTGTGTGGCGGGGCGCCGTGCGCAAGGCTCATGCAAACCGGCGAATGTGCCTTCGGCAATTTAAAGCCAGTGAAATCGCGCAAAAAGGCAAGAATCCGCGCGAATTCGCCCGGCCGAAAGAAAACGGCACGGGCGATGGAACCATCAGCGCGTGTTCTCGGTCATGCGCCGGCGGACATAGGTCTGCACCTTTTCGATCATCGGGGCCATGTGCGCCTCGTCGTCGCGGAAGAAGTGATCCGCGCCCTCGATCACCTCGTGACTGATCGTAATGCCCTTCTGCTCGCGCAGTTTCGCCACCAGCCCCTCGGTATCCTTCGCAGGTGCCACCCGGTCGGCGGAGCCATTGACGATCAGGCCCGAGGCAGGACACGGCGCAAGGAAGCTGAAATCGTAAAGATTTGCCTGCGGCGCCACGCTGATGAAACCGGTGATCTCGGGGCGGCGCATAAGAAGCTGCATTCCGATCCACGACCCGAAGCTGAAACCCGCGACCCAGCAGTGTTTGGAATTGGGGTTCATCGCCTGAAGGTAATCCAGCGCCGCGGCGGCGTCGGACAGTTCGCCGATCCCCTGATCGAATTCGCCCTGGCTGCGTCCCACACCACGGAAGTTGAACCGCATGACGGTGAAGCCGATCTTGTGGAACGCGTAATGCAGGTTGTAGACGACGCGATTGTTCATCGTGCCGCCAAATTGCGGATGCGGGTGCAGGATGATGGCGATCGGCGCGTCTGGCTTGGCCTGCGGATGATAACGGCCTTCAAGGCGGCCATCGGGACCGGGGAAAATCAGTTCGGGCATGAGTATCCTTCGCGAAACCAGTTTCTTGACGCAGTGAGTGGCGCCATCTATTTCCTGATCCCGAAGATGTGGTGCGGGAGCAGGCTGCGCAAGGGCCACCAGAACCGGCTGAGTTAGCCCAAGGGCACGCAACTCGTCAATGTTCGCTCGTGCATCAGTTTTCGCGCGCATGCGATCCGCAGAGGGATGTCAGGACGATGAAACTATCCACCAAAGGCCGTTACGGGATGGTCGCGTTGGTTGATCTGGCCTTGCAGCCAGAGACAGCGCTGACGACACTGGCCGACATTTCCGGGCGCCAGGATATCTCGTTGCCTTATCTGGAGCAGCTTTTCGTCCGTTTGCGCCGCGCCGGGCTGGTGGAATCGGCGCGCGGCCCGGGCGGCGGCTACAAGCTGTCACGCCCCGCGACAGAGATCCGCGTCTCAGAGGTGCTGGCGGCCGTTGATGAAACGGTCAGCGCCCTGCATGTTGGCGCTGGCGCATCTGGCGGATTGTCGGGGTCCCGCGCGCAGACCTTGTCGAATCGACTTTGGCAAAGCCTTTCGGCGCATGTCTATGTTTTTCTGCACAATGCGACGCTGGCAGATGTTGCGAAGAACCGACTGCTGCCCTGTCCGGCCGTGCCCGATATCCTTTCTGTCGTGGACGATCAGTCCTGAACAATGCGGCGGCGCAGCAAGCTGGCATCGCAATGCAATGCCAATCGGGACACATTGCCTGAATTCGGCACATGTTCATAATTTCATTCTTATCCTGCTGCCGCCCCTGACACGAATGCGGAAATTATTCTATATCTACGGCTGAATCGCTTCGGCGTGGGCAGTGACCTGTTCACGTCTGGCTTCACTGACGTGCCGGATTGGCCTAGATGACGCAGGACCGCAGATGACCTTGGATATCGCCGTGAACGACGCAACCCCCGCCCCGAACCGCGAAAAGCCCACGCTGCCCGATGCACAGACAGTGACCTCGGTCCGTCACTGGACCGACAGCCTGTTTTCGTTCCGGGTCACGCGCCCCGCCAGCCTTCGCTTCCGGTCGGGCGAGTTCGTGATGATCGGGCTGCTTGGCGATAACGGCAAGCCGTTGCTGCGCGCCTATTCCATCGCATCGCCCAACTGGGACGAGGAACTGGAATTCTATTCGATCAAGGTGCCGGACGGGCCGCTGACGTCGAAGCTGCAGCATATTCAGCCGGGGGACCAGATCATCCTGCGTCCGAAGCCGGTGGGTACCCTTGTGCTTGACGCCCTTCTGCCGGGCAAGCGGCTGTGGTTTCTGGCGACCGGCACCGGGCTGGCCCCCTTTGCAAGCCTCATGCGGGATCCGGAAACCTTTGAACGCTATGAGCAGGTGATCATGATGCACACCTGCCGCACCGCTGATGAATTGAATTACGGGCGCGAACTCGTTGATAATCTGAAGAATGACGAGCTTCTGACCGAAATTTATGGCGACAGTTTCGCTGACCGGCTGCTGTATTACCCGACCACCACCCGCGAAGACAGCCCGCTGATGGGCCGCATCACCGACAACATGACGTCTGGCAAGGTGTTCGCCGATCTGCAACTTCCCCCAATCAATACCGAGGATGATCGCGCCATGATCTGCGGCAGCCTTGCCTTCAACGTCGATGTGAAGGCCGTGCTGGAGGGGTTCGGCCTGCGCGAAGGCGCCAATTCCGAGCCGAAGGAATTCGTGGTAGAGAAGGCCTTCGTCGGCGACGGTGTCTGAAAGGCATAGCCTTTCGACCCCGTTCGGGCCTGCCGCCCCGTCATTGCAAGGTTGCCGATCGCCGCAGGGCCGCCTGCGCGGCCCCGCTGATCGTTCGATGAAAATTCCTTGAAGGGCCGACGACCTGGTTGCCTGCGGCCTTCAAGGTTTGCGGGTCAGAAAAATGCCTGCAAGCCGGTGATCGCGCGCCCGAGGATCAGCGCATGGACATCATGCGTGCCCTCATAGGTGTTCACCGTTTCCAGGTTGGCCATGTGGCGCATCACCTGAAACTCCTCGGAAATACCGTTGCCGCCGTGCATGTCGCGCGCCCATCGCGCAATCTCCAACGCCTTTCCGCAATTGTTCCGCTTGACGATGCTGATCATTTCCGGCGCGGCATCGGCCTCGTCCAGCAGGCGCCCGACGCGCAGACTGCCCTGAAGGCCAAGCGCAATTTCGGTCAGCATATTGGCCAGCTTCAACTGATGAAGCTGGGTCTGCGCCAGCGGCTTGCCGAACTGCTGACGATCCAGACCGTATTGACGGGCCGCATGCAGGCAGAATTCTGCCGCACCAAGTGCGCCCCAGCTGATCCCGTAGCGCGCGCGGTTCAGACAGCCGAACGGACCTTTCAGCCCCTCGACGCCGGGCAGAAGTGCATCTTCGCCCACCTCGACATTATCCAGGACGATTTCGCCCGTGATCGACGCGCGCAGTGACAGCTTACCGCCGATCTTCGGCGCTGACAGTCCCTTCATCCCCTTGTCCAGCACGAAGCCCCGGATCTTGCCGCCGTGCGCCTCGGACTTGGCCCAGACCACGAACACGTCGGCGATGGGCGCGTTCGAGATCCACATCTTCGATCCGTTCAGCACATAGCCGTTCGCCGTTTGCTTCGCGCGTGTCTTCATCCCGCCAGGGTCTGAACCGGCGTCCGGCTCGGTCAGGCCAAAGCAGCCGATCCATTCGCCCGATGCCAGTTTCGGCAGGTATTTCCGGCGTTGGTCGTCAGAGCCGTAAGCATAGATCGGATACATCACGAGCGAGGATTGCACGGACATCATCGAACGATATCCGCTGTCGACCCGCTCGACCTCGCGCGCGACAAGGCCATAGGCGACGTAAGACGCACCAATCCCGCCATATTCTTCCGGTACGGTCACGCCCAACAGGCCCATATCGCCCATTTCGCGGAAGATCGCGGGATCCGTCGTCTCGTCCCGATAGGCATCGATGATACGCGGTTGCAGCTTGTCCTGCGCATAGGCGCGGGCGGCATCGCGGATTGCGCGCTCATCCTCGGTCAACTGCCCATCCAGGCGGAACGGGTCTTCCCAATCGAAACGGCCAAGATCGGGTGCGTCCTTCGGTTTCAGCGCCATCTGCGGCCTCCTTCACTGATATCTCCATCGGGCATAGGGCGGGCGGCTATCGCGCGCAAGCTTGGCAGCGCTATCACGTCAAGTTCAGGGTGTGTGCGGGAACGAAGCGGCGTCAGGCGGGGTTACTGCCGCAAGGACAACTCTTCGGGAAGAATGCCTATGGGACGCCGGTTAGGCAGCAGTACAGCAATCGCGGTCATCGCAACATTCGGACTTGTCATACCGGCAATGGCCGAAACAACCATAACCGCGCGCAGGGCCCGCGATATCGGACCTGACCGGGTCGAGGCCATGCAGCTGCTGGACAAGGTATTCCAGAAAGAGCTGGTCGCGGGGCTGAAACAGGGCGCATTGCGCTGCCTAGATGGATCGGCGCGACCCTGCGCAGACGACATGCCATTGATCACACCGGCGGGGATCGCCGTGCAGTTGGTTGATGATGGCAGCATGATCCTTGCCCAGCCCAGCATGCAACCCTATCGGATGAGTCCCGAAGGCATGCCAGTCACGCGCGGCAATGACTATGCGCGGCTGGCCAACGAGAATCTTGAGCGCGCATCGCTGGCGGCGGCCGCGCTGACGCGCAAGCCTGCCGCGCCCATTGGCGTGATCGAAAATCCCGACCGGCCCGCGGGCAGTGGCGACGATCCACTCGTGGCCGAGCTGGAAGCGGCGCGGGATCAGAAACTGAATGAACAGGCTGCAGCCGAAGCGCGCGCCCGCGATGCCGCGAGGGCTGAGGCAGAGCGCCGCGCCGCAGCCGAGCGTCGCGCCGCCGCCGATCGCAGAGCCGCAGCTGATCGCCGCTCCGAAGCCGAAAGCAGAGCCGCCGCCGAGTTTCGCGACGCCGAACGCCGGCGCCAGGCCGAACTGGAACGCAGGCTCGCCGAGGCAGAGGCAGCAGCGTCCGGAAATGACCTTCCGAACATGACCGCGCCCGCGCGCAAGGACAGCCATTCGCGCGATGAACGCCGGATTTCCAACACCGAAGCAAGCAAATTCGAAGCAGAACGCAATGCGTCAATGCGCGGATTGAGCAAGGTCCTTAAACAAGAGATCAATGCGGGCCTGACGGCCGATGACCTGGAATGCGTCGACGGATCTGACAGGCCCTGCGCCGACGGCGTGGCGCTGATCAGCCCCGGCGGTGTCGCGGTCGAAGTCACCACCAACGGTCGCATTGTGCTGGGACCGATGGCGCAACAGAAATATTCTGTCAACGAAGATGGAAGCCTTCGCGCGCGCGGTTCCAATACGGCCGCCGCGCGCGAAGCGGCCGAAGCGGTGGCCCCTTCGGTCGAGGCATTGCTTGGCGCTGGCAGGGGCGAGGTCAGGCGCGAAACCGTCGCCTCTTCCGATGCCCGCAGTTCCGCCGAAGATTTCGAAACCAGCCTGACGGAGGCACTACGCGCCGCAACCCAATCGGCCAGCGACGATGACGATGATGACGACGGCGACAGCGGTCGCGATCTGGCCAAGGTGGCGCTGGCAGGACTGGGTGCACTCGCCGTCGGTGAAATGCTGTCGGGTCAGCGCCAGGTTGCGCTGAATACCGGTGACCGGGTGATTGTCACGCGGCGCGATGGCAGCGAGCAGGTGTTGAAGGACGACAACGCCCTGCTGCGTCAGGCCGGCAACGAAGTGCAGACCGAGAATTTTTCAGACGGCTCCTCTCGCACGGTGGTGTCGCGCCCTGACGGTTCGCAGATCATCACGATCCGCGGGGCCGATCTGACCGTGTTGCGGCGCGTTCATGTCGCCGCTGACGGGTCCGAGACCGTGCTGATCGACGATTCTGTCGAGGTTCCGCCGGTCGAGATCGCGTCGCTTCCGCCGGCGCCCGCACCGGAAGCAGCCCCCACGAACGAAGCGCAGCTGCGCGAGGCCCTTGCCCAAGAGGCCGCCGTAAACCGCCGCTTCACGCTCAATCAGGTGCGCACGATTCCGGAAGTGCGAAACCTGGTCGCGCCGGTCGATATCAGCGCGATCACCTTCGACACAGGCTCGGCCGCAATCAATCCCGATCAAGCGCGGCAGCTGGCCACCCTTGGAACGGTTATCGAGGACGTCATTGCCGCCAATCCGCGCGAAATATTCCTGATAGAAGGCCACACCGACGCCGTCGGCGCGACAACCTATAACCTTGCCTTGTCGGATCGGCGCGCGGAATCGGTGGCGCTTGCGCTGTCGGAGTATTTCAACGTGCCCCCTGAAAATCTGGTCGTGCAGGGGTATGGCGAGGAATATCTGAAGATCCCGGTGCTGACTGATGAACGCCAGAACCGCCGTGCCTCGGTTCGCCGGATCACCGATCTTCTGGCCTCTGCGCAGTGATTTAGGGACGGGGGTGCGATCAGCTTCGCACGCCCTCCCTGCCCTTGGCCTCGCGGTAATAGGCCCACAAGGCCCGCGCCGCGACCGAACGCCACGGCCTCCACGGCTCTGCCAGCGCGGCAAGCGCCGTGGGATCGGGACGGGCGTCCAGCCCGTAAAGCTGACGAGCGGCCTCCTGCAAGGCAAGATCGCCTGCCGGAAATGCGTCGCTTCGGCCAAGGGCGAAGGCCAGATAGATTTCGGCTGTCCAGCGTCCTACGCCGGGCAGCGCTGTCAGCGCGGCGATAACATCTGCGTCAGGCGCAGTTCGAAGCGCCAGCCAATCGGGTTCATTTTCGACGATGCCCAACAGATAGCGGATTTTCGGGCGCGAGACGCCGCAGGCGCGCAACCCCTCCTCGCCCCCTGTGCGAATGGCGGAAGGCGTGACCAGACCCGCCTCGCCCAGTCGCGCCATGATCGCGCCTGCCGCAGCAATGGAAATCTGCTGGCCGATGATCGCATCAAGGATCGCCGCGAATCCATCGCTGCGCCTGCGCATCGGCAGGGTCAGCTTCGGCAGCGCATCGGCCCAGATCGGGCAGACCGCGGTCAGATGGGCCCGCCCCTCTGCCAGATCGGTTTCGGCTTCGATGATCCGCATCCGGCTGCCTTAACGCTCACGCCGCGAATCTTCGCGCAGACGCGTCTCGAATGCTTTCGAGATATGCGCCCGCAAAGCGGCCTCTGCCGCTGCGCCGTCACCGGATTTGAGTGCGTCGGCAATCGCCTGATGTTCTGCCAACGCAACTTTGGGCCGACCCTCGACAGCCAGCGACGTGCGCGCCATCAGCGCCATATTGCGATGCACGATATCCAGCTGCTGCACCAGATAACGGTTGTGCGAGGCAAGGTGTATCTGGTGGTGAAAGCGCCGGTTCGACCGCGCCAGTGCATCGGCATCGCCAAGCCGGCGCATGTCTTCGTCGACCATGGATTGCAGGACGCGCAGTTCCTCGGGCGTGGCGTGGCGGGCGGCAAGGCGCGCGGCCAATGCCTCCAACTCGGTGCGGACGGTATAAAGCTCGGCCAGCTGGTTGTGATCCAGCGTCGCCACGATCAGGCTGCGGCCGTCGCGCTTGACCATGGATTGCGTTTCAAGCCGCTGCAGGGCCTCGCGCACCGGCGTGCGCGAGACGCCGAAACGGTCCGCCAGTTCGGATTCCACCAGCCGGTCGCCGGGCATGTAGATGCCGCCATCGATGGCCTCGACAATCAGGGAATACGCGTCTTTCATGGCGACAGTTGCGGGTATTGCGGCGCCGAATGCAAGCACGAAGACCGCGCGTTTATGTCGACGCCACCGGCATGGCCAAATGATGCAGCAACGAAAAGAACAGCCCCGAACAGAGGCCCAGACCAGCCGCCACAGCGATAAGGTAAAGCCCCTCGGGCCACTTACCATCCGCAATATATATCCACACCGCGAACACGCCAAGCGGCATTGCAGCGATCACCGCTCCTGCGAATGCGCAGGTCAGCGGCCGCATCCTGACCCCAGCAGAGCGCAGCAGCAAGACTGCCGGAACACCGATAATGAGCGCGACAGGCAGGCCGTAAAAGCCATACGCGAACACGAGCACACCCGCGAACGCACCCGGTTCGAACCCGGTGCTGCCAGCAAGAAATACACCCAGAAGCATGACCGGACCCAGCGGTGCCACAACAGGACCAACCAGACAAACGCCGATGCCCTTCCTTTCGCCATCGCCGGCGGCAGAGCCAGAAGGTCGGTTACTGAGGTCCTGCGTCATCGCTTATCTGTGGCGCGGCGCTTTCGGCAGGTCAACGGAAAACGCGGCCGACGGTGTCATTGCGCCGCGCCCGCCCCTGGCGTATCACGGCGCCCATGTCATTTTCCCATGTCACCACCTGGATCTTCGATCTCGACAACACGCTTTATCCGCCGGAAGCGGCGCTGTTTTCGCAGATCGAGAAACGCATGACAGCCCACGTCACCCGCATTCTGGGCGTCAGTCCGGTCGAGGCGGACCGGCTGCGCAAGCATTACTGGCGCGATTACGGCACCACACTTGCCGGGCTGATGGCCGAACATGCCATCGATCCACATGCCTACCTGCTGGATGTCCATGACATCGACTTTTCGGTGCTGACCCCCGCCCCCGATCTTTGCGCTGCGATCACCGCACTGCCGGGGCGCAAGATCATCCATACCAATGCCGACAAGGCCTATGCCGAGCGCGTGCTCGACCAGCTTGGCATCGGCCCGTTCGAGGCCATTTGCGGCATCGAGGAGGTCAGCTTTCACCCCAAGCCCGACGCGCGCGCTTATGCCGCAGTCATCGATGCCCACGGTATCGACCCCGCGACGGCAGCCATGTTCGAAGATGACCCGCGCAACCTTGCAGTGCCCGCAAGCCTTGGAATGCAAACGGTTCTGGTGGGTCTTGGCCGGCACGGGCCTGATGAACTTCTGGCGGATCACGACCATGGCGCCCATGTCCAGCACAAGACCGACGACCTGACAGCGTTTCTGCGAAGCCTCGTCTGACTTGCCGGGCGACAACCTCTCTGGCACTGTTTCGCGAAGATTTATCCCTGAACCGGAGAGTGCCATGTCCGCCCAAGCAGCAACCGCATCACCCACTGACGACCCGCAAGCCAGCACGGCCGAGAACGCACTTGCGGCGCGCATCCTGCTGATCGTTGCTGCAGCCCTGGTGCTTTGCGCTGTGATCGTGGCCGTGTTCGGGTTGCCCGCGCTTGGCATTCTGGGGCTGTTGGCGACGGCGATCGTCTGGGCCGCGCTTCTGTCGATCATGTTCGGGAACTAGGCCGGTGCAGGCGACGCAGACCGATATCCTGATTTCCGGCGGCGGTGTCGCCGGGCTGATCGCGGCGGCCGCATTTGGCGCCGACGGCCATCAGGTGATTTGCGTCGACCCGGCCCCACCCATCACCGATGAAGGCGCGGCAGGCGCAGACCTGCGCACGACTGCCTTTCTGACACCGTCTATCCGGTTGCTGGAACGCGCGGGCCTGTGGGACGGGCTGCGCCCCCATGCCACGCCGTTGCAGATCATGCGCATCATCGACGCCGGCGGGGCCGAGCCCGTTGCCCGGTTGACCCGTGATTTCGACGCCGCCGACATTTCCGACGCGCCCTTCGGCTGGAACCTGCCGAACTGGCTGCTGCGCCGCGAAATCATTGCGCGGCTGGCCGGAATGGCCAATGTCGACTTTCGCCCCGCCACTGCCACCACGGGACTGACCGCGCGCGAGGATGAGGCCCTTGTCACCCTGTCCGATGGCAGCCAGGTGACCGCGCGGCTTGTCGTCGGCGCAGATGGCCGTGACAGCGCCATCCGCACCGCACTTGGCATCGACGTCAGGACAACGCGCTACGGCCAGAAGGCACTTGCTTTCGCCGTCTCACATGAGCGCCCGCATGACAATGTTTCGACCGAAATCCACCGCTCGGGCGGACCGTTCACGCTGGTCCCGCTGCCTGATCGCGACGGCAAACCCTCATCAGCTGTGGTCTGGATGGAGCGCGGCCCCGAAATCGCCCGGCTGATGGCACTGGAACCTCATGATTTCGAGGATGCGCTGAACCAGCGTTCGACCGGGGTGCTCGGTCACCTGACGCAGGCCACCCGTCTGACGGCTTGGCCGATCATCAGCCAGCTTGCCGACCGCTTCACCGGCCCACGCACCGCACTGATCGCGGAAGCCGCCCATGTCGTCCCACCTATCGGCGCGCAGGGTCTGAACATGAGCCTTGCCGATCTGTCGCTGCTGCTGGACCTGTCGAAGGAGGGTCCCGGAAATCGCAGCAGCCTTGACACATTCCAGCGTCGCCGGTGGACCGAGGCGCGGCTGCGTATCGCAGGCATCGACCTTCTGAACCGCGCCTCGATGATCGAATCGCGGCCATTGCGCGACCTGCGTGCGGCGGGGCTTGGCGCGATTTACGGCATCGGCCCTGTCCGCAGGCTGATGATGAAGGCAGGACTGGGCGTCAACTGAGCACTTCCCGCTTCGTAAGCCCGCCCTTTCTTCAGTACATCTTGACCCCCGCCGCGGCGTGATGTTGGAAGGTCGCAAACTGTTAGCACCTGAGAGGCATCATGGACATCCGCGACGCGAGCAGCGGCGATCTGGTCGGCATTACGGCGATTTATAACGATGCCGTTGTGAAGACGACAGCGATCTGGAATGACACCCAGGTCGATCTGGACAATCGCGTCGCCTGGCTGACCGACCGTCAGCGCACAGGCTATCCGGTATTGGTCGCGGTGCAGGATGGACAGGTGCTTGGCTATGCCTCTTTCGGGGATTGGCGCGCTTTTGACGGCTATCGCCACACGGTCGAGCATTCGGTTTATGTCCGTGCCGATCAGCGCGGTGCAGGGATCGGCCGCGCACTGATGCTGGCCTTGATCGAACGCGCAAGGGCCTTGGGCAAGCACGTCATGGTCGCCGGGATCGAATCCGGTAATCTGGGCTCGATCCGGCTGCACGAAAAGCTGGGCTTCACGCAGTCAGGCTTTCTGCCCCAGGTCGGCACGAAATTCGGCAAATGGCTGGATCTGACCTTCCTGCAATTGCTGTTGGACGACCGGGACCGGCCCGACCTGCCGAAGCCCTGACACCCCCCTTCTGGGCCGCCATGGGCAGGGCCATTGATCCGCATCCGGTTCCGGGTGATGATAGCCTGTCCGCCACGGTCGGAGATCCGCGATGCACCCTGCACCTTGCCTGCTTTCGCTGCTGTTGCTTGCTGCTTGCATGGAAAACGCAGCGACGCCCGACGCCGACCTGCGGATGCGCCAGCAGTCCGCCTGCGCCAGCGCGATCGCCGACCACATCCGCCGCCCGGTGGCAGTGGTGTCGCCGCGTTGGCTGTCGGAAACCAACGGCGTCGCCACAGTCGAAACCATGGACGGGACTCGTCGGCATCTGTGCACCGTCGATGCCTCTGGCCGCGTGACGGGCTATTCCCATCCCCGAAATTGACGCCGAAAGGGATGGTTGAAGGCTGTGCGCAGCCCGTTCTACTGAACCAAAAATGAAAAAGGCCCGGCATCGAAGCCGGGCCCGAACACCACGCGTCTGACGCGGTCAGTTTTCTTCGATCAACTGCTTGCGCGCGACGGCGACCAGTTCGGCCATCTTGGCGCGAATGCCAGCCTCATCAACCTTGCCTTCCAGATCGGCCGCAACCTTGCGGTACACGTCTTCATCACCTGGCTCTTCGAAGTCGCTGGTGACGACAGTCAGCGCATAGGCCTTTGCCTCCTCGCCGCTTTTGCCAAGCATTTCGGCGGCCCACTCGCCCAGCAGGCGGTTGCGGCGGGCCTCGGCCTTGAACTGCAAGTCTGCATCACGGGCAAACTTCGCCTCGTAAGAGCGTTCACGGTCGTCAAACGTCGTCATTCGGATCTCCTAAGCTTTGATTTCATATATGCGCATTGAAACATTATATCACAAGCCGGTATCGCTGCATCGGTGCCCAGTATTGCCGCGCGGGCGCTTTGCGCCTATAGCCGGAAATGACCCCCTTACGGCCCCCGAAAGGACTGCTCATCCATGGCACCCCGGCGCAAGAAGATCTACGAAGGCAAGGCAAAGATCCTGTATGAAGGCACCGAGCCGGGCACGCTGATCCAATATTTCAAGGACGACGCCACCGCCTTCAATGCGCAGAAGAAGGCCACCATTGAAGGCAAGGGCGTGCTGAACAACCGCCTGTCCGAGTTCTTCATGAACGGGCTGACCAATATTGGTGTCCCCAATCACTTCATCCGCCGCATCAACATGCGTGAACAACTGATCCGCCAGGTGGAGATCATTCCACTGGAAGTGATCGTGCGCAATTTTGCCGCCGGCTCGCTGTCCAAGCGGTTGGGGTTGGAGGAAGGCACACAACTGCCCCGTCCCATCGTCGAATATTCCTTCAAGAACGACGAACTTGGCGACCCGATGGTGTCCGAGGAATATATCATCGCCTTCGGATGGGCGGCACAGCAGGATCTGGATGACATCGTCAGCCTTGCGCTGCGTGTGAACGACTTCCTGTCGGGCGTGTTCTTCGGCGTCGGCATCAAGCTGATCGACTTCAAGATCGAGATCGGGCGCATCTGGGACGGCGATTTCATGCGCCTGATCGTTGCCGACGAAATCAGCCCCGATTCCTGCCGGTTGTGGGATGTCAAAACCGGCCAGAAGCTGGACAAGGACGTTTTCCGCCGCGATCTGGGCAGCCTGACCGATGCCTATACCGAAGTCGCCCGGCGGCTTGGTCTGATGCCTGCGAATGCGACGCCGATGAACAAACCGACCCTGATCAATTAAGGACTGCCCCGATGAAAGCCCGCGTCACAATCATGCTGAAAGACGGCGTCCTCGATCCCCAGGGCGAGGCGATCCGCCACGCACTGGGCGGCCTCGGCCACAAGGGTGTGTCTGGCGTCCGTCAGGGAAAGGTAATCGAGCTGGACCTGACCGCCACCGACAAGGACGCGGCCCAGACCGAAGTCACCCGCATGTGCGAAACACTGCTGGCCAATACCGTGATCGAGAAATATTCGGTCGAAATCGTTTAATCCGGTCTGACGGCTCCGGCATCGGAACCGCCTGCACCGCGTTGCGAAGTCATGCTGGCAGAGCGCAAGGCCGGCTGATCCGGCGAACGCCCCAGTCTTCGGCCTTGCAGCCAGTGCTGCAAAGCCAATTCGCCAAATAATGGCTTCGATCTTTCCTAGAAATCGAACAGGTCGCTCAGGAAGCTTTCGCGCTTCTTGCGCTTGCCACGATAGCGGTAGTCGTCGTCATCATCGTCATAGCGGCGCCGGCGATCTTCGCGATCGTCATAGCGCGCATCACGTCGTTCATCATATCGCGGATCGCGACGGTCGTCGTAACCACGCTCGTCCCGGCGCGGCTCAAGTGGACGCTCGGCATAAGGATCGATGGCCGGTTGCTGCAGCTGCGGTGCGGGCGCCGCGGGCTGACCGGGCTGGGTCAACTGAACCGGCGGCTGCGATGACACGCTGCTGCTCACGCTCTTTTCAATGATCTTGTCCAGTTCGCCCCGATCCAGCCAGACGCCCCGGCATTTTGGGCAGTAGTCGATTTCGACCCCGTCTCTCTGGGTCATCAGAAGGGTCTCGTCATCAACCGGGCATTTCATCGCTGGCTCCTTGGAATTCACTGTGCTTGACAGACAGATAGGCGCGCGCCTGCCGATCGCAAGATCGTTGGCGCGGATCAACGCGCCAAGCGGCACCTTCTTGCCATCACCTGCGCAGGGAAAGGCGCCGATCACGTCATAAGCCGGGATGCGATGGCGAACCTTCCTGATCAAGGTCAGGTTGCGATGGCGCGGCGGGACGCGTAACACTCCGCCCAGATCCCGAAAAGGAGGCCCGAATGGTCCGCGCCCTCAACTCAGAACGCAAAGGCCCGGAAAAGGCCCGTCGTGTTGTCGTCTTCCTGCATGGCTACGGGGCCGATGGCGCCGATCTGCTGGGACTGGCGGATGCAATCGCACCGCACCTTCCGGACACGGCATTCTATGCCCCAGACGCGGCAGAGCGATGCGTCAACAATCCTTTCGGATATCAGTGGTTCCCGATTCCCTGGCTTGACGGGTCGACAGAAGAACTTGCCCGCGCGTCGATGGCGAAATCAATCGACGACATTAACGCCTTCCTCGACAAAGTCCTGGCGGATGAGGGGCTTGCACCGGCAGAGATGGCCGTCATCGGCTTTTCGCAAGGCACGATGATGGCACTTCATGTCCTGCCCCGTCGCGACGAACCGGTGGCCTGTATTGTCGGATTCTCTGGTCGGCTTCTGGTTCCAGAGTTGCTGGAAGCCGAAGCGGTCAGCAAATCCCCCGTGCTTCTGGCCCATGGGGATCAGGATCCAATGGTGCCCTTTGCTGATCTGGGGGCGGCGGCCGATGCGCTTGCAGGTGCAGGGTTCCAGACCTTCACCCATGTCATGAAGGGCACCGGCCACGGCATTTCGCCGGACGGCCTTGGGGCCGCGGTGAAGTTCCTGACCACCTACCTGAAGCCGTGACGGTCACTTTTTAAGGCCAAGCCCATTGGCACGCCGGATCAACGCCTCGCCATTGCCCGACGCATTGGCAAGGGCGCCATTGGTGCTGGACGTCTGCGCCGCGCTGTTTTGGGCCAACGCTTCGATCGCCGCGCCAAGTTCGGCCCGCATCTGCTTGAGAACGACCGCCACATCGCTTCGCGCGCCGCTGATCGCAAGGTTCAAGGCGGCAGCCGCGGCGCGCAGTTCTGCCATCCGTGCCTCGGTCCGGATGACCGCCTGGGTTCCCGGTTCAGGATTACCCCCTGAAAAGACCGAACGCAGGCCTGTCGATGCATCAGCCAGTCGCCCATCAAGCTTTGCCAGACCTGCGATCTGTCCGTTCATCCGGCGTCGCACCCTGACCGCCGCATATGCGCTTTCATAGGCCATTGTGCCTGTCACACCGTCGGCGGCAGTGACAAAACGGGCCGCCTGCATGGTGGGCGGGACGTTGCTGACCGACAGTTGCACCGGCTTCAATGGCGCGGCGGAAGCAGGTGCCGTGACGGTTTGCGTGAGCGGGTCAAGCCTCATGGCGAAATCCTAAGAACCTGTTCAGACACAAACTAGGGCCAGAGCATCGCAATTTTCCAAGGAAATATGGTTAAAATTCAAACTATCTGCCATTTTCGCCGGCCGCGATCCACCTGTCACAAGCCCGTCACGCAACAGCGCTAGAACCAAGCTACATTCTGGGGGTTGCCTGATCCCGACCCCGAGATATAGTCAATCAAAGGCGAACCGGATCTTTGGACCGGAAGGACGGGGTTGCGAATGCTCGACGACCACCACCGCGCGGAATTCAGGACGCAGTTCGTACGCGAACCGGCGGCGCTGAAGCAGTTTCCGGCCCTTGTGCTGAACGCTGATTTCCGCCCACTCAGCTATTATCCGCTGTCACTGTGGCCCTGGCAGGAGGCGATCAAGGCAGTCTTTCTGGATCGTGTCTCGATCATCGCTGAATATGAAGAGGTCGTGCGCAGCCAAAGGCAGGCCTTCCGCATTCCATCCGTTGTTGTGCTGAAGGATTTCGTCAAACCCCAGAAGCGCGTGGCCTTCACGCGCTTCAATCTTTTTCTGCGCGATGCGTTCGAATGTCAGTATTGCGGATCGAAGGGCGATCTGACCTTCGATCATGTCGTTCCGCGGTCGCGCGGCGGGATCACCAGCTGGGAAAATGTGGTCGCTGCATGTTCACCATGTAACCTGCGCAAGGCAAATCGTTCGCTGCGTCATTCGGGTCTGGTGCTGCGCCGCCCGGCGCGTCGTCCGACGGCCGAGGAAATGCATGCCATGGGCCGGCGTTTCCCGCCGAACCACCTGCATGAGACCTGGATGGACTTCCTGTATTGGGATGCCGAACTGGAAAGCTGACCACGTACCCCACCCGTCGGCCGACAACAGCGGCGTTCAGTGAGGCTGGTTATCGTCGCGGCTCAGATGGACGACTGCTGCCGCAATAAGCGCCGCAAGGGCAAGCGCGACAATGGGCACACCATGCGCGATACTGACCCACAGGGTCGCCGCAGCCGCCGCGATCACCGCGACCATCATCAAAAGAAAATGCGGAAGTGGCATGGATAATTCCCCCTTCCCGACCAATATGGGCAGGCTTCAGGGGAATGGAAAGACCTGGCCGGCCAGCATGATGAAAACTGGACTATGTTCTTCTTATGTTCTATGTTTCCGTCATGCTGCCGCCCAGGAATCCAGACGAATCGCTGAAAGCCCGTGGCACCGACACGCGTCCGGCGAATCGCTTTGATCGTCTGCGATCAGAGCGGGAGCATGACGGTTGGGACATCCCCGAGGAAACGCGCCTGCTGCGAACCGAGGTGACCGAAGAGACGCCGCGCAAGATCATAACAAGAAACCGCTCTCCCGATGTGCCATTCGATCGCTCGATCAATCCTTACCGGGGGTGTGAACACGGATGCATCTACTGTTTCGCCCGACCCAGCCATGCCTATTGGGGCATGTCGCCCGGCCTTGATTTCGAGACGAAGATTACCGCGAAACCCGAAGCCGCCCGCCTGCTGACCGCCGAAATCGCCAGCCCATCCTATCGCGTGGCACCAATTGCCTTCGGCACCAACACCGATCCATATCAGCCGGTCGAGGCCAAGCGCAGGATCATGCCCGGCCTTTGGCAGGTGCTGCTGGACTGGAATCATCCGGCAAGCCTGGTGACTCGGGGACAAACCGTGCTGCGTGATCTGCCTTTGCTCGCCGAAATGGCGGCGCGGCAACTGCTGCATGTCGGTGTTTCGATCACGACGCTGGACGCGGACCTGGCCCGCGCGCTTGAACCGCGCGCGCCTGCCCCGAAGACACGTCTGCGCATGATCCGCGAAATGGCCGCTGCAGGCATTCAGGTCCGTGTCATGGTTGCCCCGGTCATCCCTGTCCTGACAGAGCCCGAGTTGGAGCGGATCATGACCGCCGCGCGCGAGGCTGGTGCCACCCATGCAAGTTCCATCCCGTTGAGGCTGCCGCTGGAAGTCGCGCCCCTGTTTCGCGATTGGCTGGAGCGGCACGAACCCGGCAAGGCCAGTCACATCATGAACCGTGTGCAGGCTATGCGCGGCGGGCGCGACAATGACCCGCGCTTCGGATCGAGAATGCGTGGAGAAGGTATCGAGGCAGAACTTCTGTTGAAACGTTTCCGCTTGGCGAAGAAGCGTTTGGGATTCAGCGAGACGACGCCTCCGCTCGATTGCTCTCGCTTTGGACCGCCGCCGCGCGCGGGCGATCAGTTGTCACTTTTTTAGGGCACGGGCCAGCCTGACGATCGGGTGATACATGCAAACTAGCCGGATGATGCCCTTGATATGAATTAAATTCGCATCAAGAGCATCAGGACGGCGCGTCAGCCAAGTGGGCCCGGCAGGCGTTCTTCCGACAACATCACATTCGCCTCGACCTGGCCCAATCCAGGCAGGGTCATGATCCGTCGCCGCAGGATGCGTTCGAAATCGGCGATGTCGCGGGCCACGATGCGCAGGCGGTAATCGAACTGGCCCAGGACGTGCTGGACCAGTTGCACCTCGGGGATGGCGGTGACGGCGCGTTCGAACTCTTCAAGGCTGGTGCGGCCCTTGGTGGCCAGCCGGATACCCAGAAACACCGTGACCCCGAAACCAAGTGCCGCGCTGTCCAGCAGAACGCGCTGCCCTGCGATGATGCCTTCGTCCCGCAGGCGTTTGATCCGCCGCCATGTCGCCGGCTGCGTCATGTTCAGCGCACGCCCAATTTCGGCGGCACCAAGGGTCGCGTCCTGCGACAGCAAGCGCAGGATTGCCAGATCTGTCGTATCGGGCGTCACAGCGGCAACTCGACGCTGTTCTTGATCGTGGACACCAGCATCAGCGCATCGCTGGTTTCAACATGAGGCAGCGTCAGGATCTGTTCGCGGTAAAGCTGCTGCCAATGGGCCATGTCGCGCGCGATCACCGACAGGCGGAAATCGACGCTGCCCAGAAAAGTCTGGATCTCGATCACTTCGGGCACGTCGCGGGCGGCGGCAGTGAATTCGTCAAATGCGCGCGGATTGGTCTTGTCGAGGGTAAAGCGCAGGCTCACCTCGACCTCATATCCCAGCCTGCGCCAGTCGATCAGGATCTGCTGGCTGGCAATCGTTCCCGACTCTCGCAGTTTCTCCAGACGCCGCCATAGGGTCGCAGGCGTGACCCCGGCCCGCTCGGCCAACTGCGATGACGGCTGATCGGGATCGGCCAGAAGCTGGCGCAGAATGCGCCGATCCGTCGCGTCAGGCATTCATTTCACCTATATTTGCATAGTTTGGCATGATTATTTCAGAATTACTGCAAAGAATGCGAAAAATGAACAGATAACTGTGACAATATTTTGTATCAACATCGCAGAGACATTCTGATGAAGGACTGCTGATATGCGCGTTTACTACGATCGCGACGCCGACGTGAACCTGATCAAGGACAAGAAGATCGCCATTCTGGGCTATGGCAGCCAGGGCCATGCCCATGCGCTGAACCTGCGCGATTCGGGTGCGAAGAACGTGGTCGTGGCGCTGCGTCCGGGCAGCCCCTCGGCAGCCAAGGCCGAAGGCGAGGGCCTGAAGGTCATGGAAATCGCCGAGGCCGCCAAATGGGCCGACCTGATCATGTTCACCATGCCCGACGAACTGCAGGCCGAAACCTACAAGAAATACGTCCATGACAACCTGCGCGAAGGCGCCGCGATTGCCTTTGCCCACGGTCTGAATGTGCATTTCGGCCTGATCGAGCCGAAGCCCGGCGTCGATGTCATCATGATGGCGCCCAAGGGCCCCGGCCACACCGTGCGCGGCGAATATGTCAAGGGCGGCGGCGTGCCCTGCCTGGTCGCGGTCCATCAGGACGCATCGGGCAAGGCGATGGATCTGGCGCTGTCATACTGCTCGGCCATCGGCGGCGGCCGTTCGGGCATCATCGAGACCAACTTCCGCGAGGAATGTGAAACCGACCTGTTCGGCGAGCAGGCCGTGCTGTGCGGCGGTCTGGTCGAACTGATCCGCATGGGCTTCGAAACCCTGGTCGAAGCCGGTTATGAGCCGGAAATGGCCTATTTCGAATGCCTGCACGAGGTGAAGCTGATCGTCGACCTGATCTATGAAGGCGGCATCGCCAACATGAACTACTCGATCAGCAACACCGCCGAATACGGCGAATATGTCAGCGGCCCGCGCATCCTGCCCTACGAGGAAACCAAGAAGCGCATGAAAGAGGTTCTTACCGACATCCAGAACGGCAAGTTCGTCCGCGACTTCATGCAGGAAAACAACGTCGGCCAACCGTCCTTCAAGGCAACCCGTCGCATCAACGACGAACACCAGATCGAGCAGGTCGGCGCCAAGCTGCGCGAGATGATGCCCTGGATTTCCAAGGGCAAGATGGTGGACAAGGCGCGGAACTGATTGCCGTCGCAAACCAACAAGAATGGCCCGAACATCGTTCGGGCCATTCGACACTCAGGACGCATCTCGTGTTTCAGCATGATGATGTGCGCCCCGCTGATCGCCAAGACGAAACGAAGACGCATTGAGCGCCAGATCCCTGACCAACTTGGCGCCTTACACCCCTGACATGCCCGGTGTTTTTCGTTCCGACTTTGTCGCTACAGGCGTCCCCCATAGATCTCGAAATCAAGCGTCCATCGCGCGTCGTCCCCCACGAAGCGCATCCTGTTGCTCGGAACGTATACGTCGCCATCGTTCAAGTGCTCAATCTCGTAACCTGTGCCGGGATAGGACCTCACGGATACGCCGATCTTGTCGTCATCGTCCCCTCGTTTGTCTTGAAGGGGCACACCGTTCGCGATGCGCCAAATGTCATCGCCGGTCGGCAGCGCACCACGCCGAAATATCGGATCTAAGCCCGTCTTCAGCAGGGATTGGAAAATGCGCTTGTCTTCTCGGCGGTCGGCCTCGTCAGAACTGTCATCCTCGATGGCCCTCACGGCAAGCCCGAAGTAGTGAAATTCGGGCGAGGGAAGTCGGAACGTGCGCACGCTGCCCGGTATCCCGGCGCTGATGTTCATCCCTAACCTTCTGTCCCCGTGCCCATCCGCCAAGCGCCCGGTATCCTCAAGTTCAACTTCCGCACCGAACCTTGACTGTGTGATGAATGCGAATTGCAGTCTCGGCTCATCTCCTCTGCGTTCTTCCCCCCATTCGACCACGAACATGTATTGAAGAACGAAGTGATCAATCATCGTCGCCTCCCAAAGCCACCGCAGCAGAAAAGCTTGGCTCATGCCGGTCTTTTCCGCGATCAACCTCAAGCGCAGGAGGTTCTACGCGGATCGCTGCATCATGAAGTTACTATAGCATGGAAAGGCGGCCAGCGGGCATCAAGCGCGAGGAAATGCGGCGATGATCGTCCCGGACCGTTGGTGACGATCACCTTGCGCAGTTCCGCGCAAGGCGCCCTGACGCTTATGGAAAGCGTCAGGGCGCCATCGGGATCTAAGGCTTGTCCTCGACCTTATCCTGCGTTCGCAGTTCGAAATCTGACGCATCGTGGCGTTCATGCAGTTGGCCGGCCGCATCGCCAGAGGTTCGATTGACCATCAGGCCGCGCTGCACCGCAGGGCGCGCAGCGATCTCGGCATTCCAGCGCAGCAGGTTCTTGTAGCTTTGACCGTCAAGGAAGGTCGCCGCGTCTCCATAGACGCCGCCCGTGGTCATTCGGCCATACCACGGGAATATGGCCATATCCGCAATCGAATATTCGTCACCTGCCATGAACTTGTGTTCGGCAAGATGACGGTCCAGCACGTCAAGTTGACGCTTGGTTTCCATTGCATAGCGGTCGATGGCGTATTTGATCTTCACCGGGGCGTAATGGTAGAAATGCCCGAAGCCGCCGCCGACGAATGGGGCCGACCCCATCTGCCAGAACAGCCAGTTCAGCGCCTGCGTGCGCGCGGCGGGATCTCGCGGCAGGAAATCACCGAATTTCTCGGCCAGATACAGCAGGATGGACCCGGATTCGAAGACTCGCACGGCCGGATCGACCGAATGATCCATCAGTGCCGGGATCTTGGAGTTGGGATTAACCTCGACAAAGCCGCTGCCGAACTGATCGCCATCGCCTATCTTGATCAGCCAAGCGTCGTATTCGGCGCCCTTGTGGCCCTTGGCCAAAAGCTCCTCCAGCATGATGGTGACCTTCTGGCCGTTGGGGGTCGCCAGGGAATAAAGCTGCAGGGGATGCTTGCCGACCGGCAGCTTTTTTTCATGGGTCGGCCCGGCGATGGGACGGTTTATGCTGGCAAATTCGCCGCCATTGCCCTTGTCCCAAGTCCAGACCTTGGGCGGAGTGTAGTCGTCGCTCATCGTGGATCCTGTTTCGTAGCTCGTTTCGAATATCGCAGTTCAGAACCTGTGCGCCCTGCCCGGCGAAATCAACCGGTCACCGCGCCGGATGCTTCATCCCGTCCAGCGAATGGCGCAAGCCCGGACCACCCATTACGGCATGCATATCACAGGCTGCCAGTCCATTTCGCGGCCGGGTGTTTCCAGCGCTGACATCGTCGGCTGACCGGCATATGCAGGGCCAGGTTAACAGATGCCGCAGTCGCCCTGCACTGATGGCGGGACGAACAGGACAGTTCAAGGATAGATTCATGGCCCGACAAAGCAACCTTGTCTCTGCCCCGATTGCGTCAACGCTGCTGGCATTCGCATTGCCGACGCTGGCCTCATCCATTCTTCAGTCGGCGAACGGATCAATTGACACGGTTTGGGTGGGGCGCCTGATCGGGTCGGATGCTGTGGCGGCCACCACGAATGGCAATCTTGTCATGTTCCTGATGACCGCCTTCGTCTTCGGCTTCGGGATGGCGGCAACTATTCTTGTCGGCCAGTCGTTTGGCCGAGGCGAGATCGACGCAGCGCGCCGAGTGGTCGGCACTGCAATCGGCACCTTTATTCCGGTGGCGCTGATCCTGGCTGTCGTTGGCTGGATTTTCGCGCCTGACGTGTTGTCGCTTCTGGGCACCGATGCCGCCATCGTTCCGTTAGCGCGGGCATTTCTGAAGGTCACCTTCCTGGCCCTGCCTGCGATCCTGATGATGACCATGCTGATGATGACACTGCGCGGCAGCGGCGACGCGATCACGCCGCTGATCTTCATGATCCTGGCCGTGCTGCTGGACGTGGTTCTGAACCCGGTTTTCATCCTGGGCCTTGGCCCGGCGCCGGAAATGGGGATCGGCGGGTCTGCCTTTGCCATGGCGATTGCAAACTACATCGCGCTGTTCGCCATGGTGATCTATATCTATGTCCGCGATCTTCCCCTGCGCCTGCGCGGCGCTGAACTCTCCTATCTTCGGCCCGACCCGTCAATTCTTGGGCTGATGTTGCGTAAGGGCCTGCCGATGGGCATCCAGATGGTCGTCGTCTCGGGTTCGATGCTGGCGATGATGCGGCTTGTGAACCGGCAAGGTGTTGATACCACTGCGGCATTCGGGGCAACTCAGCAACTTTGGACTTACGTTCAGATGCCGGCGATGGCGCTTGGTGCCGCCGTCAGCGCAATGGCAGCACAGAATATCGGCGCCGGTCGTTGGGACCGAGTGGGCCTTATTACCCGGGTCGGGGTGATCTACAGCGTTCTTCTGACCGGCGCGCTTGTCGGCATCCTGATGATCGCCGACCGGCAAGCGATGCAGATCTTCCTGGGCGAGGACTCTGCCGCAGTCGAAATCGGCCGCCATATCGGGCTTCTCGCCACCTGGGGATTCGTGCCATTCGGCATCACCATGGTGCTGTTCGCCACGATCCGGGCCAATGGGCAGGTGCTGTGGCCACTGATCATCCTGTTCGTATCGCTGTTTCCGGTCCGACTGGGCTTTGCTTACGGGTTTCAGGATATGTTAGGCACAGATGCCATCTGGCTGAGCTTTCCGGCCGCGATGGTCGCGACCCTGCTGATGGCGGCGCTGCTTTATCGCTTCGGAAACTGGCGGCAAGCGTCCGACATGCAGGTCGATCCCGCGCGCACGGCTGACACGCATCCCGCAGCCGCCGCCCTTTATACCGAGGCAGGCCCGCCCGGCGCGCCGACCGGCGGCCAAGCAATCCACGGCGGCGATGTGGCCCAGCGTTAGGGCCGGGTCACGTCACTTCTGGGGGTGGTTCTGCCGGAACAGCGCCCATTCTTCGACCACGCTGCCGTCGGGCAAATGGCAATAGCCGACCTCACCATCCGCTTCTGCGCGGATCTCTGTTCTGCCGCCACGTTCTGCGCAATAGGTTGATGCAGGATTGGCAATACCAACCCCAGTGCCAGAGCCATCGGTCGCGCCTGTTTGCGCGTCGCAGGCCGCCAGCAGGGGCAGCGCCATCAGGATTGCAATTCGCTTCTGCACGTCGTTCTCCCACCACAGCTTCTGCAGATGAAGAACCTGCACCACATCCTATTGTTCCACAACGTCCAGGACGCCCGCCACAACACGCAGCCGCTGGCGCGCGGCGGGACCAACCGGCGCGCTGTCGGAAACTTCCACGTCGTAAAGCTCGTCACCCTCATGAACGCGCAGGATCAGCTTTCCGCGTCGTCCGCGATCCGCATCCAATGCGGAAAGTGCGCCCTGCAAATCCTTGAAATCAAGTGCGTTTGCGACCTCAAGGACCAGTTCGGCCGGACCGACATTCGCAATCGCCTTATCCAGCGGCTGGACTGAACGGGCCAGCATCTTCACCTCGTCGCCTTGCGGTTCGACCTGCACCTGCATGACGACATTACTGCCCGGCTCCAGAAACTCGCGGCACGATTCAAGCGTGTCCGAGAAGCACACCGCCTCGTAAAGTCCGGTCGGGTCCGATGCACCGATGAAGGCAAACCGGTTGCCCTTGGCCGATTTCTTTTCCTGACGGGAAGATATTGTGCCGGCGATATATGTTACCAACGGCCCCGATACGGCCGCCGCCTTGATCTCGGCCAGGGTCGAGCATTCTATGCGGCGCAAGGCAGGCAGATAGTCATCAAGCGGATGGCCGGACAAATAAAAGCCGATAGCCTGATGTTCCTGACCCAGTTTTTCCATGGGCAGCCAGACCTGCGCCAGCACCGGGCGCGGCGGCGGCAGATCCTCGCCGCCGCCAAACAGGGATGACTGGTTCGACGCCGCCTGATCATGGCTGGCGCCAGAAAACGCGACCAGCCCGTCAAGGCTTGCCAGCACGCGGGCGCGATTATCGTCCAGAAGATCGAACGCCCCCGCCTTGGCCATCATTTCAAGGGCCCGCTTGCCGACACGGCGCAGATCGACGCGGCGGGCGAAATCGACCAGGTCCTTGAAAGGCTGATCGCCGCGGGCATCGACGATGCCGCGCATTGCCTCCACGCCCACGCCCTTCAGCGCGCCGAGGGCATAATGCACCCGGCCTTCGGCAACGGTGAAGGTGGCACCGGATCGGTTGACGCAGGGCGGCACCACCTCGATCTCCATCCGGTCGAGCTCGCGCTTATAGATTGCCAGCTTGTCAGTCAGGTGGATATCGCAGTTCATCACCCCGGCCATGAATTCGACCGGGTGGTTCGCCTTCAGCCAAGCGGTCTGATAGCTGACAACGGCATAGGCCGCCGCGTGCGACTTGTTGAAGCCGTAATTCGCAAATTTCTCTAGCAGGTCAAAGACTTCGCCGGCCTTCTTCGAATCGACGCCATTTGCAACGCTGCCATCGACAAACTTGGGCCGTTCCTTCGCCATCTCCTCGGCGATCTTCTTGCCCATCGCCCGGCGCAGCAGGTCGGCCCCGCCAAGGCTGTAACCCGCCATGACCTGCGCGATCTGCATCACCTGTTCCTGATAGACGATGATGCCCTGCGTTTCCTCAAGGATATGGTCGATGGTGGGATGCAGCGGTTCCAGCTCTCGCTGCCCGTTCTTGACCTCGCAATAGGTGGGGATGTTTTCCATCGGGCCGGGACGATACAGCGCCACCAGTGCCACGATATCCTCGATACAGGTCGGTTTCATGCGCCTGAGCGCATCCATCATGCCCGAGCTTTCAACCTGGAACACCGCCACTGTCCGCGCTGAAGCGAACAGATCATAGCTGGCTTTGTCGTCCAGCGGGATGGCGTTGATCTGGTTCTCGGCACCTTCTGGCGGATCATAAAGCTGGCGTCCGTCGGCGGCGACATGCAGCGGACGGCCACCGCCATTGATCAGATCGACGGCGTTCTGGATGACCGTGAGGGTCTTGAGGCCCAGAAAGTCGAACTTCACCAGCCCGGCCTGTTCGACCCATTTCATGTTGAACTGCGTCGCGGGCATGTCGGATGCCGGATCACGATACAGCGGGACCAGCTGATCCAAAGGCCGGTCGCCGATCACCACACCCGCCGCGTGTGTGGATGCGTTGCGATACAGTCCTTCGACCTTGGCGGCATAATCCAGCAGGCGGGCGACGACTTCCTCCTTGTCGCGGATCTCGCGCAGGCGGGGCTCGTCGGCGATGGCCTTGGTGACGCTGACCGGCTTCACGCCTTCGACCGGGATCATCTTCGATAGCCGGTCGACCTGCCCGAAGGGCAGTTGCAGCACCCGGCCCACATCGCGCACGGCGGCCTTGGACAGAAGCGCGCCGAAGGTGATGATCTGGCCGACCTTCTCGGCCCCGTATTTCTCCTGCACATAGCGGATCACCTCCTCGCGGCGATCCATGCAGAAGTCGATGTCGAAGTCGGGCATACTGACCCGTTCCGGGTTCAGGAAGCGTTCGAACAGCAGGGAATAGCGCAACGGATCAAGGTCAGTGATGGTCAGCGCATAGGCGACAAGCGAGCCTGCCCCAGACCCCCGGCCCGGCCCGACGGGAATATCGTGATCCTTCGCCCATTTGATGAAATCGGCAACGATCAGGAAGTAGCCCGGAAAACCCATCTGTTCGATGATGTTCAATTCGAAATCGAGCCGGGCGTTATAGTCGTCGACGCTGACGGCATGAGGGATGACCTTCAGGCGGTCTTCCAGCCCCTGCTTGGCCTGACGGCGCAACTCCTCGACCTCGTCATCGGCAAAACGCGGCAGGATCGGCTTGTGCCGGCTGACGGCAAAGGCACAGCGGCGGGCGATTTCGACGGTATTTTCAATCGCCTCGGGCAGATCGGCGAACAGGACCGCCATTTCCTCGGCCGACTTGAAATCATGGTTCGGCGTCAAGCGGCGGCGCGGCTGGGACTGGTCGACATAGGCGCGCTCGGCGATGCAGATCAGCGCGTCATGCGCTTCGAACATTTCGGGCCTGGGAAAGTAGACATCGTTGGTGGCGACCAGCGGCAACTCCAGCGCATAGGCAAGCCGGATGAATTCGTCCTCGGTCGCCGCCTCTCCCTCCATCAGACGGCCCGATTCGTCCTTATGGCGGGTCAGTTCCACGTAAAGCCGGTTGCCGAACGCGGCGGAAAGATTGCGCAGCGCCGATTCGGCGCCGGCCGCATTGCCGGCCCGGATCAGCCGGCCGATCGCGCCGTCAGCCGCACCCGTCAGCAGAATCAGCCCATCGGCATGCGCTACAAGCTCCTGTTCGGTGATGTGCACCGGCTGGCCGTCCTTGCGCAGATAAAGACAACTCGACAGCGCCATCAGGTTCAGCCAGCCATCATAATTCTGTGCCAAGGCCACGACCGGACCACGCTGACCGCCAATGTCCAGCGTCAGTTGGCAGCCGACGATGGGCTGCACCCCCTCATCCAGTGCCTTCACGCTGAATTCCAGCGCCGCGAACATGGCATTGGTATCGGTCAGCGCGACCGCCGGCATTGCGGCGTCTTTCGCAAGACCGATCAGTTTCTTGACGGGCACTGCGCCTTCCAGCAACGAATGCTCTGAATGCGTGCGCAGGTGGATGAAACGTGGCTGATTTTCCGGCATGTCGCGAAAGCTATGCGCGACTGTCTGAAAGCGCAATTGCCGTGCGACAAGTTATCTGTCTAAATCGCAGGCAAGAAGAACAGGGACGAAGACTTGAGCGATAACGCCATTTTCCGCGCCGACGGTCTGAGCAAGACCTATCCGGGCGTCAAGGCCAATGACGCCATATCGTTCGAGGTCGAGGCCGGCGATATACACGCGCTTCTGGGTGAAAACGGGGCGGGAAAGTCTACCCTCGTCAAGACGATCTACGGTCTTGTTCGGCCGGATGAAGGGCGGATGTGGCTGAACGGCGCGCCGTTTGATCCGCCAGATCCCAACGCCGCACGTCAGGCGGGCGTCGGCATGGTGTTTCAGCATTTCAGCCTGTTCGACGCCATGACGGTGGCAGAAAACATTGCGCTTGGCCTGGATAACCCGCCCGCCCGGCGCGAACTTGCCAGCCGCATCGCGTCGCTTTCAGAAGAATATGGCCTGCCGCTCAACCCCTCGCGGCGGGTCGCGGACCTGTCCGCGGGCGAGCGTCAGCGGGTCGAGATCATCCGCGCCCTGCTGGGCAACCCACGTCTGCTGATCATGGACGAACCAACCAGCGTCCTGACGCCGCAAGAAGCGGACATTCTGTTTGCGACCTTGCGGAAACTGGCCGCGAACGGAACTTCGATCCTGTATATCAGCCACAAGCTTGAAGAAATCCGCACCAATTGTGACCGCGCCACGATCCTGCGCGCGGGGCGTGTGATCGCCAGCACCGACCCGCGTGAACATTCCGCGCGCGAACTGGCGGCAATGATGGTGGGTGGCGAGATGCGCGCGATCGACCGTTCAGGCAGGCATCGGGGTGCAGAATTATTGCGCGTCACCGACCTGAACCTGTCCCCGCTGTCGGTTGACGGCACGGCGTTGAAATCGGTTTCACTGCAGGTTTCAGCGGGCGAGGTTCTGGCAATCGGTGGCGTCGCCGGAAACGGTCAGGAGGAGCTTTTGGCAGCGCTTTCGGGCGAAATCGTCAGCCCTGCGGGCACGGTCATTCTGGAAGGCGCGGACCTTTCGCGCATGGGCCCGACACAGCGCCGCCGTGCAGGCCTTCTGGCCGCGCCAGAGGATCGGCTGGGCCATGCCGCCGTGCCGGGCATGTCGCTGACCGACAATGCGCTGCTGACGGCAACCGTGCGGCAGGATCTGGCCCCCGGCGGGATGATCCGGCACAGTTCCGCACGGAATTTCACGCAGAAAGTGATCGCCGAATTCGATGTGCGCACGCCGGGGCCAGACACGGCCGCGCGCGCACTATCGGGCGGCAACCTGCAAAAATTCGTCATTGGCCGCGAGGTGCTGCAATCGCCGCGCGTTCTTGTCGTGAACCAGCCGACATGGGGTGTCGATGCGGGTGCTGCGGCCGCCATCCGCCAGGCGCTGCTGGACCTGGCATCAGATGGCGCAGGCGTCATCGTCATCAGCCAGGACCTCGATGAGCTTCTGGAACTCGGTGACCGTTTCTGCGCACTGAACGAGGGGCGCCTGTCGGCACCCCGCCCGGTCGAAGGGCTCAGCCTTGACGAAATCGGGTTGATGCTTGGCGGGGCCCACGGCACGGAGGTCGCCCATGTGGAGGCTTGAACCGCGCAGCGACGCGGCCCTGATCTGGCAGATCGCAACGCCGATCATGGCGGTGATTGCCACCATGCTGACCGGTGCGCTGCTATTCGGCCTGATGGGATATGATCCGGTTGCCGCCATACGCACGATCTTCTGGGATCCGCTTTTCGGGGCATCGGCGGGCTACTCGCGGCCGCAACTGCTGGTGAAGGCCGGCCCGCTTATCCTCATTGCCTGCGGGCTGGCGGTGGGCTTCCGGGCGGGCATCTGGAACATCGGCGCCGAAGGGCAGTATATCATGGGCGGCATCGCCGGGGCCGCCGTGGCCCTTGCCGCCTATCCCGCGGAAGGTTGGTGGATTTTTCCGTCCATGGTGATCGCAGGCGCAGCCGGTGGCTGGGCTTGGGGGATGATCCCCGCAGTTCTGCGCAACTGGTTCGGCGCGTCAGAGATCCTCGTATCGCTGATGCTGGTCTATGTCGCCCAGAAGATCGCCGCCTGGATGGCGTTCGGCCCGATGCGCAACCCGGAAGGCTTTGGCATGCCCGGATCGCGCAATCTGTCGCAATACCCGTCAGCCGCAAATCCTGAAATGTTCCCCGGCACCGGCATCCATTGGGGCGTGATCGCAGCGGGCTTTGCCGTCTTCGGCGTGTGGGTGCTGATGTCGCGCCATATCCGGGGCCTGCAGATCCGCGCCGCCGGAGAGGCCCCGCGCGCCGCCCGCTTCGCTGGTGTAAAGCCGTCCGCCCTGGTCGCCTTCTGCCTTGGCCTGTCAGGCGCATTGGCAGGCATGGCAGGCTTGTTCGAGGTTGCCGGTCCCGCCGGCCAGATCACCGACAGCTTCGGGTCGGGCTATGGCTTCACCGCGATCATCGTGGCCTTCCTGGGCCGCTTGCACCCGGTCGGCATCGTGCTGGCAGGCCTGCTGATGGCGCTGACCTATATCGGCGGTGACATCGCACAACTGATGCTGCAAATGCCTGCCGCGACCGTACAGGTCTTTCAGGGAATGCTGTTGTTCTACCTTCTGGGTTTTGATGTGCTGACCCGCTACCGAATACGGCGGAGGGCCGCAGCATGATCTCAACACTCATTCTGATGCTGCTTTCTGCCGCAACGCCGATCCTGTTTGCAGCACTGGGCGAATTGATCGCCGAACGCGCAGGTGTCCTCAATCTGGGCGTCGAGGGGATGATGATCGCAGGCGCCCTTGCAGGCTTTGCGGCCGCGCATGCCACTGGCAGCCCTGCAGTGGGCTTTGCCGTCGCTGCCGTTGCCGGGGCCGGATTGTCGATGATTTTCGGGCTGTTGACGCAGTTCCTGCTGACAAACCAGGTCGCCACCGGGCTTGCTCTGACGCTGTTCGGCCTTGGGCTGACCGCGCTTTTCGGCAAGCCCTACGAAGGGGTCAAGGCGCCGTCCATGGGCCAGGGCATGCTGGGTCTCAACTGGGTGATCTGGCTGGGGCTTTTGATGGTCGTGCTGCTGTGGTGGTTTCTGAACAGAAGCCGCGCCGGGCTGATCCTGCGCGGCGTCGGTGAAAATCACCACGCGGCACATGCGCTTGGCCACAAGGTCCGCGCCTATCGGCTGGCCGCCATTGCGTTTGGTGGGGCGATGGCCGGTGTCGGTGGCGCCTATATTTCCATCGCAACAGTCCTTCAGTGGACCGAAGGCATGACAGCCGGCGCGGGCTGGATCTCGCTTGCGCTTGTCGTTTTCTCTGGTTGGCGTGCCTTTGGTGTGCTGGCTGGTGCCTGGCTGTTCGGCGGTGTTGCCGTGCTGCAATTGCGCCTTCAGGCCGCTGGCGTCAACGTGCCGGTCCAGCTTCTGGCTATGGCACCTTATCTGGTGACAATCCTTGCGCTTGTCCTCATTTCGGCCCGCAGACGTGGCAGCGCGGCCCCCGGATCTCTCGGGCAGATATTCCACGCAACAAGCTGACATAACAGGGAGACATATCCATGCAGCGCAGAACATTCCTTATCACATCGGCGGCGATTTCGGCGCTGAGCGCGCTGCCCGCGCTTGCGCAGGACGGCGAAAAGCTGAAGGTTGGTTTCATCTATGTCGGACCGGTCGGCGATGGGGGCTGGACCTATCAGCACGATCAGGGCCGTCAGGCGATCGAGGCAGAATTCGGCGACAGGATCGAGACCACCTTCATCGAAAGCGTGCCGGAAGGCGCGGATGCCGAACGCGCCATCACCCAGCTTGCTTTGGCCGGGAACAAGCTGATCTTCACGACCAGCTTCGGCTTCATGGACGCGACGATCAACGTCGCCCAGAAGTTCCCTGATATCAAGTTCGAGCACGCGACCGGGTATAAGCGTGCCGATAACGTGGCCACCTATGACGCCCGTTTTTATGAAGGCCGCGCGGTCATCGGCACCATCGCAGGCCGCATGACGGAATCGAACAAGATCGGCTATATCGGATCTTTCCCGATCCCCGAGGTCATTCAGGGCATCAATTCGTCCTATATTCACGCCAAGAAAGTGAACCCGGATGTCGAGATGAAGGTCGTCTGGGCCTACAGCTGGTTCGACCCCGCGAAAGAAGCAGACGCCGCAGCCGCCCTGATTGCCGAGGGCGTCGATGTGATCCTGCAGCACACGGATTCGACAGCGCCACTCGCCAAGGCGCAGGAAGCCGGCGCCATCGGTTTTGGTCAGGCATCCGACATGGCGGCCTTCAAGCCAAGCCCGCGCGTGTCAGCGATCATCGACAACTGGGCGCCCTATTATATCGAGCGCGTCAACGCTGTGCTGGACGGCACCTGGGAATCGAAGGCGACCTGGGCAGGCATCGGGGACGGCGAGGTCGAAATCGGCGAGATCACCGAAGCTGTCCCGCCGGAGGTGAAAGAAGAGGCCGAGGCGCTGAAGGAACAGATTGCCTCTGGCGCGTATCATCCGTTCACGGGGCCGCTTAACAAAGCCGACGGCAGCGAATGGCTGGCCGAAGGACAGACTGCAACAGACGAAGAGTTGTCGCAGATGAACTTCTATGTCGAAGGGATCAACGCCGAAATACCGAAGTAGATTTCGCGGAACTTTCAGCAGACCGGGGCCCTTGTGGTCCCGGTTTTTGCTTGGAACCGCGTCCATTCCCGGACCGGCAGGCAGGAATAGTGCCGGTCAATTTCAGGGATTGCGTTGCTTGTCGGCCCGCTTTTCCCCTGCACGAAGCGTCAAGTATATCACGATCAGGACAGCGCCGATCACGGGGACCAGAAGTTCGACTGTATCCCTGATCGCCCCGATGAACTCCTCTGGCTCGCTTCCACCGCTCCACGCACCGGACCGGATTTGCGCGACTGAAAAATACCCGACCCCAATCACGATCAGCTCGAAAATGATCAGCAGGATCAATATGCGGGTTGAACCTCTCATAAACTCGTCTCCAAAAAATAAAAACACGGGCGGCTGACACTGTCGCCGGTTGATTACGGGTTCAGCAGGGCGTTCCAAGCGACAGAAGCAGATATTCCCGTGGCAGCGACAGCAAGTCCGGGGCGGGATCGCGTTCGAGCGCCTGGCGAAGATAAACGCCATCAATCAGCGCGCACAGCGTGGCGGCGACGTGTTCTGCCCGCACACCGATCAGCGGGCGTAACCCTGACAGCAGGTTCGTACGAAGGCGGCGGTGGTAAACACACAACAAACGCGCCGCATCGTCGTCCTGCTGGGCAAGGACATAGAAGTTAAGCCAGGCCGCGATCGTGTCGGCATCGAAATGCTCGGGGCCGAGACTCGCATCCAGAACTGCAAGAAGGCGGCCCTGCAGATCGTCCTGCCGTGCCAAGGCATCGCGCACGGCGACGCCGTAGCGTCGCAGGATCTCACGCATCGTGGACAGGAAAATCTGGTCTTTCGATCCGAAATAGTGATGCGCGAGCGCGGTGGACATGCCCGCCTCTCGGGCGATGTCCGCCACCGTCACATCAAGCGTACCTGATCGCGCAATCGTATGGATTGCGGCGTTGATCAATTCCGTCTTTCTGCTATTCTGCCGGGCACGACTTCGCATCCGCGCACCTCGCGGTCGGTTTTGTGTAGGAATAGCCCTGTTTGATTGACTGGTCAATCAATATTTTCAAGGAGACGAGATGACCCGTATCGCAACACTGCTGCTCGGCGCAGCCTTTGCCCTTCCCGCCGCCGCGCAGGAAGCCGAAAGCTGCAAGGAAGTCGTCTTTTCCGACGTGGGCTGGACCGACATTACGGCGACAACAGCCGTTGCCACCACGATCCTTGATGCGCTTGGATACGAAACAGACATCAAGGTGCTTTCGCTGCCGGTGACGTTCACGGCCATGTCGACGGGCGATATCGACGTTTTCCTTGGATTGTGGATGCCCTCGATGGAGGCCGACATCGCCCCCTACCGTGACGCAGGGACCATCGACATCCTGCGCACCAATCTGACCGGCGCGAAATACACGCTGGCCACCAACAAAGCCGGCGCCGAACTGGGCATTGCCGATTTCGCCGACATTGCCGCCCATCAGGATGAGCTTGATGGCAAGATCTACGGGATCGAGCCGGGCAACGACGGCAACCGCCTGCTGATCGACATGGTCGCACAGGACAAGTTCGGACTTGGCACGTTCGAGATTGTGGAATCTTCGGAACAGGGGATGCTTGGTCAGGTCGCCCGCGAAACGCGCGGTGACAATCCGATCATCTTCCTTGGCTGGGAACCCCATCCGATGAACAGCAATTTCGAAATGACCTACCTGACCGGGGGAGATGAGATTTTCGGCCCGAATCTGGGTGGCGCGGAAGTTCAGACCACGACACGAACCGGATATGCAGCCGAATGCGCGAATGTCGGGAAATTCCTGCAGAACCTGGAATTCACGCTGGCGATGGAAAACGAGATCATGGGCGCGATCCTGAATGACCGCACCGATCCGGCCGTGGCTGCCAAAGACTGGCTGACCGCCAACCCCGACGCCGCGACCGTCTGGCTGGACGGCGTTACCGCGCAGGACGGCCGCGATGCGGTCGAGGTACTGACAGCCGCGCTGGAAGGCTGAACCGGCGTTGGAATATCTGTTGAATCTGGTCACTGCCACGAAGATACCGGTCGGCCGCGAGGCCGGCCGCGTCTTCGACTGGCTGATCACCCATGCCAGCGGCTTTTTCGACGCAGCCGCCAACACGATGGAATCGTTGATCGATGCGATTCTGTGGTTGGCCCTGATGCCAAGCCCGCTGGTGATGATCCTGATTTTTGGCGGGATAGCGTTTCTGCTGCAGCGCAGCTGGCTGACGACAGCCGGCGTCTTGGCCGGTTTCCTGTTCATCCTTAATCAGGGCTACTGGGAAGAAACCATGCAGTCGCTGACACTGGTGCTGACCGCTTGCACGTTCTGCATGGCCATCGGTGTGCCGATCGGCATCGCTCTTGGACACCGGCCCCGGCTTTACGAATGGGTGCGTCCCTTGCTTGATCTGATGCAGACCCTGCCAACCTATGTCTACCTGATCCCGGTCATCGTCTTTTTTGGTGTCGGCATGGTTGCAGGTCTGATCGCGACGGTGGTTTTCGTACTGCCCGCCCCGATCCGACTGACCCAGCTTGGCATTGCCTCTGCGCCGCGCAGTCTGACCGAGGCGGCGACAGCGTTTGGCGCGACCCCCCGGCAGCTTCTGTGGAAGGTCGAGCTTCCAAGCGCCCTGCCCCAGATCATGACCGGACTGAACCAAACCATCATGCTGTCACTGTCGATGGTGGTCATCGCGGGCCTGGTCGGTGCCGACGGGCTGGGCGTGCCGGTCGTTCAGGCATTGAACCGCGTCGATGCCGCACTGGGCTTCGAATCCGGTCTGGTCGTTGTGGTCGTCGCGGTGATGTTGGACCGGGTCCTGCGTGTAAGAGGCAAATCATGAACGCCATTGAGTTCGACCATTGTTCGATCATCTTCGGCAAGCGCCCAGGCACCGCCCTGCAACTGGCCGATCAGGGGATGGATCGTGCAGATATCCAGGCGCGGACCGGCAATGTTCTTGGCGTGCATGACGCGTCGCTGCATGTGTCCGAGGGTGAGATCGTGGTGCTGATGGGGCTGTCCGGATCGGGCAAATCCACCCTGCTTCGCGCCGTGAATGGGCTGAACCCCGTGCTTCGCGGCGATGTGCGGGTGCGCATGGGCGAAAAGATGGTTTCCGTTCCCAATGCGGATCGCGATCAGTTGCGCGCGCTTCGCCTGAACCACGTTTCCATGGTGTTTCAGCAATTCGGGCTGCTTCCGTGGCGCAGCGTCGCCGAGAATATCGGGCTTGGGCTGGAACTGGCGGGCGTGGACGCATCCAGTCGGCAGGCGCGCGTCGGCGAACAGATTGCGACCGTCGGGCTGGAGACCTGGGCCGATCGCCCGGTCGGAGAGCTGTCTGGCGGCATGCAGCAGCGCGTGGGTCTTGCCCGCGCATTTGCAACGGGCGCCCCGATCCTGCTGATGGACGAGCCGTTCAGTGCGCTGGATCCCCTGATCCGCACGCGCCTGCAGGATGAACTGCTGGCGCTGCAGCAGAGCGCGCGGCGCACGATACTGTTTGTCAGCCACGATCTGGACGAGGCCTTCAAGCTGGGGAACCGGATCGCACTGATGGACGGCGGGCGCATCGTCCAGACCGGCACCGTGCGCGAAATTCTGGCCAATCCCGCCAATGCCTATGTCGCCAGCTTCGTCGCCCACCTGAACCCGCTGGAGGTGCTGACGGCTTCGGACCTGGCATCACCGGGCCGCGCCGATGGCCAGCCCCTGCCTGGCGATCTGCCGCTGAAGCAGGTGCTGGGCGCGCTTTGCGGGGCCGAGGCCCGGCCGGTTACAGGGGGTGGAATCGTCACCCGCGATCAGGTGCTGCGCCGGCTGTCCGCCTGACCCCTGTTGCGGATGGGCAACGTGCCATTTTTTCGCAAGCCCGCCCCTTGATTGGGGGCGGGCTTGCGCTAGCATTCCGCCATCAAAGAGCCTCGGGCCGCAGAAGGAGGGCACGAATGATCGACGTCAAGCATGCCCATACCGCTGCCGCCAAATCGCACGATTGGTGCCTCGGCCGACGCGCCTAAGCACATTTCGGCTTCCCGGCACTCCTGCGTGCCGCCTTCCTGAACAGATTTTGTAACGGCCCGACCCGCCAAAAGGCGTCGCGCCGTCAGAGGTTCCGCGATGAATATCAATACAAGGCCGGGACGGATCGTCCCGCAAGACCATGTTGAATGGCTGATAAGCCGCTATGGCTTCAGGCACATCCTTCTGGCCGTCCTGACGCATTCCTTGCGCCGGAACCGGCTGCGACTGCGCCGGTCACCGCAACCAAGGGGGAAACCACCCCGATCAGACTATCTGCGGCGCGACATCGGGCTGCCGCCAGAGCCCGCAGCGCGAAACTATTGGGAGTTGCGCTGACGGGCGCGGACGTCTCGGCAGGTAAGGTGGCTGATGCCTGCCGATGATGATCCGCCGCGCGACACGCGGCATTCATGTCCGGCATTCACGCCCTATTCCAGGATCAGTGACAGCGCGATGGACCACATGACAATCGCGATGATCAGATCAAGCACCTGCCAGGCACGCGGTCTTGCAAAGATCGGCGCCAAAAGTCGCGAGCCATAGCCGAGCGCGAAGAAGAACAGAAAGGACCCGGTGATCGCACCACCGGCAAACGCCCGTTTGTCTGGAAAATCGGCCGATACCGCACCCAGCAGAACGACTGTATCCAGATAGACATGCGGGTTTGCCCAAGTGATCGCTGCAGCCGTCGCCATCGTTGCCCAGAAGGATTGCGCCTGTCCGGCTGCCCTCAGGCTTTCTCCGCCGCGCAGTGCCGAGCGCGCGGCCCGCAAGCCGTACCAGATCAGAAACGCGGCGCCGCCCCACCGCATCACCTCGGTGAACCAGGGCGCGACCTGGCTGAGAATGCCGGCACCAAACACCCCGAAGGTGACAAGTATCGCATCTGACAGCGCGCAAAACAGGCAAAGGGCGAAGACATGTTGCCGCAAAAGACCCTGTCTTAGCACGAACGCATTCTGCGCCCCGATGGCAACGATAAGTGAAAGCCCGGTTCCAAGTCCGGCAAGATAGGCGTGCATGTGACCTCCTGAAAGTCTCGCCCGGACTTGCACCGGTACCTACGATAAGTAAAATTAAATGATCTGATGCGGAATTAGTTATTCTGATGCTGGACTATCCTGCGCTTGCTGCGCTATCGGAAATTGCCCGACGCGGATCATTCGAGGCCGCGGCCCATGCGTTGGGCGTCACCCAATCGGCAGTCTCGCAGCGCATCAAGACGCTGGAGGCGCGGGTGGGTCAGGTTCTGCTGGATCGTGGGCCGCCAGTCACCCCGACCGAGGCCGGACTGAGGCTGGTCGCGCATCTGGATCAGGTGCGATTGCTGGAAGCGGGGATTGCACGATCCGACAGCGGCGTCACGGAAATACCAGTGATCCGCATCGCCGTCACCGCCGACAGCCTGGCGACCTGGGTGATTGGCGCGCTGCCCGAAGCGCCGGGACTGCTGGATCTGGTCGTCGATGATCAGGATCACGCGGAAAACTGGCTGCGCGCCGGGCTGGTCAGCGGCGCGATCACCGCCACGCGCGGACCGGTCGCAGGCTGCGACAGCCATGCGCTTGGCGCGATGCGTTATCTGCCGACCGCCAGCCCCGCTTTCATTGCCCGCCATTTCGCCGAAGGCGTGACGCCTGCGACCCTGCGCCGCGCCCCCGCCTTGACCTTCAATGCAAAGGATGGCCTTCAGATCCAGTGGGCCGATCGCCATACTGGCCAGAAGATTGCGCTGCCCACCCATCTGATCCCCACCACGCAGGGATTCGCCCAAGCCGCGCGGCTTGGCATGGGCTGGGGCATGAACCCGGAAATCCTGGTCAGGGCGGATCTTCGCGCGGGACGGCTGGCGCCGCTGATCGAAGAGGCCGCGCTTGATGTGCCGCTTTACTGGCAGGTGGCACGGATCGTCGCGCCGCAACTGGCACCGCTGACGCGCGCGATCCGCAGGGCCGCGCGCGACGTCCTTATTCAGCCGTAACTACAGCTGCGCCGCGATATCTTCAGACAAGTCGAAATTGCCGGTGACGTTCTGCACGTCATCGTCGTCTTCCAGCGTGTCGATCAGCTTCATCAGCTTCTGGGCCGTGTCCAGATCGGTGATCTCGGTCGGTGCCTGTGGCTTCCAGATCAGCTTGGTCGTTTCTGATTCGCCCAGTTCCGCTTCCAGCGCTGCCGCGACATCATTCAGGTCGGTATCGGCGCAATAGATCCAATGGCCTTCTTCGTCCGATTCGACGTCATCGGCGCCCGCCTCGATCGCGGCCATCATCACCGTGTCGGCATCGCCAACGCTGGCGGGATACATGATCTCTCCCTTGCGGTCGAACATGAAGGCCACGCTGCCGGTCTGGCCCATATCGCCGCCCGATTTGGTGAAATAGCTGCGCACGTTCGATGCGGTGCGATTGCGGTTATCGGTCATTGCCTCGACCATGATGGCGATTCCGTTCGGGCCATAACCTTCATACCGGATTTCGTCATAGTTTTCGGCATCGCCGCCGATGGCCTTCTTGATGGCCCGGTCGATCACGTCCTTGGGAACAGAGTTCGACTTGGCTTCCTTCACCGCCAGACGCAGGCGGGGGTTCTTGTCGGGATCGGGATCACCCATCTTCGCAGCGACGGTGATTTCCTTCGCGAGCTTCGAAAAAAGCTTCGAGCGGATGGCATCCTGACGGCCCTTGCGGTGCTGGATGTTCGCCCATTTGGAATGGCCTGCCATGATCGGTGGTCCTTCGATATTCGGCATATGCGGGTTTCGGGCGCTTTTAATCCAGCCGGCACCCGGATCGCAAGGCTTCAGCGGCAATTGCGCATTTCGTCTGCCCGTTTATCCTGACCAACGCGAACATGAAAGGTGAACCCCCGTGACCCTGCCCCAGATTACACTGTTTTCGATCTTTGCCGCCGTCATGGTTCTGATGTTCGCGGGACGCTGGCGCTATGACCTGATCGCTTTCGCGGGACTTATGGCAGGGGTTCTGACCGGCGTCGTCCCAGAGGAAGACGCTTTCAGCGGCTTTGGCCATCCCGCCACAATGGTGGTCGCGCTTATCCTTGTCATGACTGCGGGACTGATGCGATCGGGCGCCGTCGCAGCGCTGACCCGGCTTCTGGTCAGGGACGGCCGTCCGGTCAGCCTGCATATCGCAGTCATGGCGGGGATCGGCGGCTTCCTGTCCGGGTTCATGAACAACATCGCGGCTTTGGCGATCATGATGCCCATTGATCTGCAAGTCGCGCGCCGTGCCGGCCGCGCAGCGGGCCTTACGCTGATGCCGCTGGCATTCGCCACAATTCTGGGCGGCATGCTGACACTGATCGGCACGCCGCCAAACCTGATCGTTTCGGGCTTTCGGCAGGATGCCCTGGGCGAGCCTTTCAGGATGTTCGACTTCCTGCCGGTCGGCGGCGCGGTGGCCGTCGCCGGAATCGCCTTTATCGCGCTGATCGGCTGGCGGCTGATCCCGCAGCGCCATTCGGCTGAAGCCGAAGGCGGCAACCAACCACTGCGCCGCTATCAGGCAGAGCTGGTCGTGACCGAAAACAGCGCACTCGTGGGCGGCACCCTTGCCGCCCTGCAGGAAGCAGCGCGCGCGGCCTCGATCCGGATCAACAAACTCAGCCATCATCATCACGCCGTCGAGGGAGAGCCAGAGGACATCACACTCGACGCAGGGGACGTGATTTCGCTGCGCAGTGCGCCGGACGCGCTTGACGAATTTCGCGCCAGCCAAAGGCTCAGCTATCCGGACGGCCGGTCAGAGGCACGCGCCCGAACACAACGCGAATCCGGCGAGCGTCTTGTCGAGTTTCTGGTCCCGGTAGGCGCCGAAATCAACGGCCGCACCGTGCAGAGCACGGGGTTGATAAATCGCCATGACACAGTGTTGATGGGGATGCGGCGACGCGGTCGGATCATCACGGGCAACCTGCGCCGTGAGCGGATCGAGGCAGGTGATCTGCTGTTGCTGCTGGTGCCCGAAGGCCGACTGGATGGTCTTGTCGCGACCCTTGGGGTGCTGCCGCTGGAAGGCTCTGACCATGCGGTGTTGCGCGAATCCCAGATGTATCTGGCATTGGGATTGTTCGTCGGAGCGGTCGCCCTGACCAGTCTGGGGGTGGTGACGATGCCGATCGCACTGGGCTGCGTCGTCGTCGCCTATGTGCTTTTCGGCGTCTTGTCGATCAACGAAATCTACGATCATGTCGACTGGCCCGTCATCGTTCTTCTCGGCTCGATGATACCATTGGGTCAGGCGCTTGATTCAACCGGTGGCACCACCCTGATTGCGTCCGGGCTGGCCAGCCTGACGGATGGCTATCCGGCATGGGTGGCACTGACCATGCTGATGGTCACGACGATGTTCATGTCGGATATCCTGAACAACAATGCCACGACGATCATTGCCGCCCCGGTCGGCATCCGCCTGGCCGAGCAGCTGGGCGTCAATGCCGATGCCTTTCTCATGGGTATCGCCGTCTCTGCCTCATGCGCGTTCCTGACGCCTATCGGACATCAGAACAATACGCTGATCATGGGACCGGGCGATTACCGTTTCGGCGATTACTGGCGGCTCGGCCTGCCGCTTGAAGTCATCGTGCTGCTCGTTTCGGTCCCGATGCTGCTGATGGTCTGGCCGCTATGACCGCAGCCGACCGGGTCGTCACAGGCCGCCGGCATCGGCACTTCGGGCCGTCCAGTTGCGCGATTCCGGGGTCTTGAACAGTTTCCAGCGCCCGTCCGGCATGGTCACGACAATATCGGCAAACGGCTCTGCCAGACCTGCAGGCAACAGCGTGCCCGAATGAATCGTGACGTCGTATCGCGCAGGGATCGGGCAACGATCGAAACTGCCCGAGGCAGAGCCGACAACACCATCGCTGTGGCATTGCATCCCGTTCGAGAAATAAACGCTCAGCCGGCTGCCGACGAAGGTGACTTCATCGGGAACCGCGCGTTCATTCGGGATAGCGCAGCCTGCAAGTGCTGCGGCGGCCAGACCGGCGGCAAGAATGCGGATCGAGGACATTGGCTCTACTCCCTACAAGGGCCAGAAAATCGGGATCACCAGCGCGGCGGTAAGCGCCATCAGCAAGTTCAGCGGTGCCCCGACCTTGATGAAATCACTGAATCGATAGCCCCCCGGACCGTATACCAGCGTATTGGTCTGATAGCCAATGGGTGTGGCAAAACTGGCCGATGCCCCCATCATCACGGCAATGATCAGCGGGCGCGGATCGACGCCCAGCGAATGGGCCAGCGAAATTGCAACCGGCGTGACGATCACGGCCACGGCATTGTTTGTCACCGTTTCGGTCAGGAACATCGCCAGCAGATATACGGCCAGCACGAGCGCCCAACTGGGCAAATCGGTCAATGCAGGGGCGATCCAGTTCACCACCAGTTCCACGGCGCCTGATCCGTCCAGCCCGGCCCCGACTGCCAGCATGGCGAAAATCAACGCCAGCAACCGCCCGTCGACAAAACTCAGCGCCTCGTCGGCGTCGATGCACCGCGTCCCCAGCACAATGGCCACCCCGATAAAGGCAAGAAGCTGGATCGGCGCGATATCGAAGGCCGACAGCGTCACGACCCCGGCCAGCACGGCGACCACGATCGGCGCATGCCTGCGGCGAAAGGCCCGATCAGAGGGGGCCGAAACCTCGACCATTTCCATATCCGCAGAAAGCCGCTGAATATCGGCAGAGGCGCCTTCCAGCAGCAGCGTGTCGCCCACGCGCACGACCAGATCGTCAAGCTGACGCCCGATATTCTGGTTCCGCCGGTGCGCAGCAAGCACGTAAACGCCATAACGCCGACGCAAGCGCATGGAGCCAAGCGATCTGCCGATCATGTGGCATCCCGGCGTAATCAGCACCTCGACCGTGCTGGTCTGGACAGAGCTCAGCTTGTCTACCATGCGCAGGTCCTTGTTGCCCTGCAGGCCAAGTACTTCCGACATTGGCGTACGCAGAACGACCCTGTCGCCGGCTTCCAGCACCACCGCCGCCAGGTCGCGGCGCAACGAGGCATCACCACGCAACACGTCGATGACGCGCGCATTCTCGCGCGTGAAAATATCGACCTCATCCAGCTTCCGGCCGATCAACGTGCTGTCCTCGGGGATTGCCACCTCGGTGAAGAACTTCATCTTCGAACGCGACGACGACATCAGCGCCGACATCGAATCGCGTTCAGGCAGCAGCTTCGGTGCTATGAACAGCAGATAGGCAAGGCCGACAACGGCCATGACAAGTCCGACCGGCGTAATCTCGAAAATCCCGAAGGCAGGTTCCCCCGAAGCGCGCGCCACCCCGTCCACCAGCAGGTTGGTCGAGGTCCCGATCATCGTGACGGTCCCGCCCAGAATGGACAGATAGGACAGCGGCATCAACAATTTGGACGGTGCCTGATCCAGTTCGCGCGCAAGCTGCATGAAGATCGGCATCATCACGACGACAAGTGGCGTGTTGTTAACAAAAGCCGACATGGCCAGAACCGTCGCCGAAAGGCCGGCCAGTGTCATGAAGGGGCGCTGTTTGGCGTGACGCGCAGCGTGCTGACCTATCCAGTCCAGCGCACCAGTGCGCACAAGCCCGCCTACGATGATGAACATGAACGTGATCGTCCACGGCGCAGGGTTCGCCAGCACCTTGGGCACGTCTTCAACAGACAGTATCCCCAGGAACAACAGCACCGCCGCACCGATAATGGCTGTCACCTCTGGCGGATACTGTTCGCGTACGAACAAGGTCAGCATTCCGGCGATTATGAAGATCGTGACGATCGCCGAGGTCGTTCCCGCAAGCTCGATGCCGAACATCAATACCTCAAATACACGGCCGGCGAGGCCGGTCAATCGGCGCATCTTTGGCCGATACGGCCCGGCAGTGCAAGAAGGCGCTTAGGTCTCTGGCAGGCTGGGCGACAGTCGCCCCCCCTCACGCACAGGCCAGATCGTCCTGGCCAGACCCGTTCGGTCATCGGTTTCGACAAGGACGCCTGACAGGGTCACGTCGCCCTGCGCCGGCGTAAAGCGCTCTTTGTTCATTCCGGTCACGAAGCGGCGCATCGGTTCGTCCTTTTCCATGCCGATGATACTGTCGTAGTCTCCGCACATGCCGGCGTCCGTCATGTATCCTGTGCCACGCCGCAGGATCTGCGCATCGCCTGTGGGAACATGGGTATGCGTGCCGACGACAAGGCTTGCCCGTCCGTCGCAGAAGTGGCCGGCAGCCATCTTTTCGGACGTCGCCTCGGCATGAAAATCGATCAGCGCCGCCTGAATTCCCGCCATCGCCCCCATGGGATGGGCGCGCAACGCAAGGTCCAACGCCGAGAACGGATCATCGAAGGCCCGGCGCATGAACACATTGCCCAGAACCTGCGCGACCATGACCTTGCGCCCTCGGCTCGCATCGAAAATACCGACGCCACGGCCCGGCGCATCCTTGGCAAAATTGATCGGGCGAATGACGCGCGGCTCTTTCTGAATGAAGCCCAGCATGTCCTTCTGATCGAAGGCATGGTCGCCCAGCGTCACGACATCGGCGCCGGCATCCAGAAGAACCTGCGCATGCCCGCCCGTCAGGCCCATCCCACCCGAGGCGTTCTCTCCGTTCACCACACAGAAATCCACGCGCAGCTTCGCCCTCAGCGCTGCAAGCCTGTCAACAACAGCCGCGCGGCCCGCCCGCCCCATCACATCGCCCAGAAACAGCAAGCGCATCGCAAATCCCTTCAAAACCATGCCGTTCTAGCGATCAACCGGCACAGAAGTCCATGCCATCCGCGAACCCAGGCAGGCGTCCGGTCCGCGTTCATTCAAATTTTACGTTCACAATCAAACAGTTCTTAACGTTTGGCGGCTATAGCTGATCCCGAACCAGAAACGAGGACAGCCATGACCGAATCATTCTCTCTCAGCGACAGTGATCGCATCAAGGCGCTGAGCCTTGCGCAGGCGATGATTGAATTCAAACCAGACGGAACCATCGTCGAAGCGAACGAGAACTTTCTGCAACTGATGGGCTACCGGCGCGAGGATATCATCGGTCGGCATCACCGCATCTTTGCGCGCCCGGACTTTGCCAACAGTCTGGAATATGCAGATTTCTGGCGCCAACTTGGATCGGGCGCAGCATTCACCGGCGAATTCGACCGCGTGACACGCTCGGGAAAGACCGTCTGGATCAACGGCAGTTATGTGCCGCTGCTGGACCAGGCGGGCCGTGTGGTGGGCGTTCTGAAGATGGCAACCGACATCACCGAAAACAAGGCGGCAATGGCCAGCATCATCGACGCCTTGGGCAAACTGGCGGATGGCAAGCTGACGCATCGTTTGACCCAGGACTTCCCGGCCGAGTTCTGCGCGGTGCGCGACTCGTTCAATCGCACTGTCGAGAACTTCGCTGTCATGGTTGATGACATCCGGCAGCGCGCCACCCTTATCAACGAGGAGGCCAGTCAGATCGCCAAAGGCGCGGATGACCTGGCAAGACGCGGTGAAAGCCAGGCCGCCTCACTGGAGCAGACGGCCGCCGCGGTCGAGCAGATTTCGGGCAATACCTCCATGACCAGCTCGGCTGCGCAGGATGCCAATGGTGCTGCACAGGAAGCAGAAAAGGTCGTGAAACACGGCAACGATGTCGTCGTCGATGCAGTGGCCGCGATCGAGAGGATCGAGCAGCATACCAAAAGCATGGGCGAATTTACCCGCGTGATCGAGAATTTCGCCTTCCAGACGAACCTTCTGTCAATCAACGCCGCTGTCGAGGCCGCGCGTGCAGGCGAAGTTGGTCGCGGCTTCGCCGTGGTAGCACAAGAAGTCCGAAATCTGGCGCAACAGTCGGGCAAAGCCTCTCAAAGCATTGCCGAACTGATCGGAAAAAGCGAAGCCGAGGTTCAATCGGGCGTGGAACTGGTGCGCCAGACGGGCTCGGCGCTGAACAATATCCAGACTGCCGTGCGCGGTGTCGTCAGCAACATCTCGGGCATCGCGCACGCAACGGCAGAGCAATCGACAGGCGTGCAGGAAGTATCTTCAGCGCTTTCCCATCTGGACAGTGTGAACCAGGCCAATCTTTCGATGTCTGAAAGCTATGCCACCGCCGCCGCTTCGCTTTCTTCGCAGGTCACCGAATTGACCCAGTTGCTTGACAAGTTCGAAACGGAAAGCGTTCGCAGCAAGTCTGGCGTGTATCGCAACGTCGCCTGAACACCATCCGATTGGCCGCGCCCGGCACATTGTTTCAGCCGGGCGCCACACCACGTCCCCTGCGGACGAGTTGCAGCATTGGAACCGGGAAATGCCCGAGCACCAAGCGCCGCCTGACATATCCGCGGAAACCGCAAAATCGGCATCTGGCAGCAGAATTTACATCGAATGCCGATCGGGACCGCATTTGGACCCCATCGCGAAACTCTTCCCCGCGTCGTGCCGTAATTATATACTTGATCGGGACTCCTGTTGGGGAAGATGGACACAGTCATGGTCGAAACGCTCGCGCCAGGGGCGGTTAGCTTAGATACACTCTCTCGTATCTACTGGGGAAGCGAGGCCGTGCGGTTGGAAACTTCCTTTTGGCCGGCCATAAAGCGTGCGGCGGCGCGGGTCGCCGAGATCGCAGCCGGCGATACGGCGGTCTACGGAATAAATACCGGTTTTGGCAAGCTCGCGTCGATCCGGATCGCGCCCGGCGATGTTGCCACATTGCAGCGTAACCTGATCCTGTCCCACTGTTGCGGCGTCGGCGCGCCACTTCCGACCGATATCACACGGCTGGTGATTGCCCTGAAGCTGATGTCGCTGGGGCGCGGCGCATCCGGCGTAAGACCCGAACTTGTCGCACTTCTGGAAGATATGCTGGCCCGCAATGTGCTGCCCGTCATCCCCGAAAAAGGCTCTGTCGGCGCATCGGGTGACCTGGCACCCCTTGCCCATATGGCTGCCGTGATGATCGGCGAGGGCGAAGCGATATGGGACGGTCAACGCCTGCCCGGCGCCGAGGCGCTGTCGCGCGCCGGTCTGACGTCGATCCGGCTTTCCGCGAAAGAGGGGCTGGCCCTGATCAACGGCACGCAAGTCTCAACCGCACTGGCATTGGCTGGCCTGTTCCGGGCCGTGCGTGCGTTCCAAGCCTCTCTGGTGGCGGGCGCTCTGTCGACCGATGCGGCAATGGGATCGACGGCCCCGTTTGCGCCAGAAATTCACCAGCTGCGCGGACATCGCGGTCAGATCGACGTGGCCTCGGCTTTGCTGGATTTGCTGGATGGCTCTGAAATTCGCAGCAGCCATACGGAAGGTGACGAGCGTGTGCAGGATCCTTATTGCTTGCGCTGCCACCCTCAGGTTGGCGGCGCTTGCCTTGATCTGCTGCGCCAGGCCGCCCGCACGCTGCAGATTGAAGCCAATGCCGCCACCGACAATCCCCTTGTCCTGTCGGACGGCAGTGTCGTGTCAGGCGGAAACTTCCATGCCGAACCTGTCGCCTTCGCAGCTGACCAGATAGCCCTTGCCGTGGCTGAGATCGGTGCCATTTCGCAGCGCCGCATTGCGCTGCTGGTCGATCCCGCGCTCAGCTTCGGCCTGCCGGGTTTCCTGACGCCAATGCCCGGGCTGAATTCAGGACTGATGATCGCCGAGGTCACCTCTGCCGCGTTGATGAGCGAGAACAAGCAGCTGGCACATCCGGCCAGTATCGATTCGACGCCCACCTCTGCCAATCAGGAAGATCATGTGTCGATGGCATGCCACGGCGCGCGGCGACTGCTGCAGATGACGGACAACCTGTTCCATATCATAGGGATCGAAGCGATCGCAGGGGCGCAGGGTATCGCCCTGCGCCGTCCACTCCGGACATCGCCAGCGCTGGCGGCCGTGATCGAAAGACTTCGCGAGGATATCGCGGAATTGGCCGAGGACCGGTATCTGGCACCCGAACTCAACCTCGGCGCAAGCCTTGTCGCGTCGGGAACGTTGGTCGCGGCTTGCGGCCTGATCTTGCCCGATCTTGGCTGAACTGCGACATCACGCTGCGAACCCATCGACAAACCGATGTGCCGAGCCAGGGTACAGCAGGCGGTCAGGTGTGACCCGGACCCGATCGCTTCCTGTCTTGCGCAGGACCTCCATCCAAGCCGTATCTTTTTAAAGCGACAGTTTGTGCACGTCCGTCAAGAGTGTGTTAGCGGCACGGATACGTTGGGACGCAGGGCATGGCCTTCGACAACCGCTGTCCCGGTGCCTGCGAACTGAAATCCTGTTCCTGCGCAAGTGGCACGATGTGCGGATCGATCGCGCGCGTTTCCAGACAAATGGGGACCCCTTGCGCCAGAAGCAGCCCCTTCAGAACAAGCAGGTGGCGCAGCGGCCCTGCCTCTGGCACGTCCGATAAATGCCGTTCTGCCACGGTCCGAGGCCGCTGTGCCGCGAAGCAAAACCGCCAGTCCTGGCGCAATCCCTGTGCGCTGACTTCGCGCTGGATACCCCTGTTCTCCATGACCACAAACTGGGCGCGCGGATGGTCCGCGAATGTGCCGCTTCGCTTTCGGCGGATCACCCCCCAGCCTCCACCTGCGTCAGCGAATTGTTCATCGTCATTCGCGAGACGTCATCCCTGTCAGCCAGTTCCGTCTTCTTGGCAAGCGTATCGCAAAACGGCCAGTCGCTCGCGACGACATGGCGGCGCGGATGGACGTTCTGCGGGATTGCGCCTAGCGTCCGTAAATACAGTCAGATGGAGGGGCATTGATGACAGCGCAGCAGAACTGGACGCAGGCGGCCCAAAGGCTGTTTGCGGGATCCATTCCGGTGGTGGTCGCAAGTCCTTCCGCCAACGTTCAGGGGACCGTCCTTCTGGTTCATGGCCGCAACGGCGCACCTGGCCAGCCCCATATCGCCGAGATCGCTTTTGCTTACCTCGACCGCGGCTGGCGGGTCGCTGCGCCTGAGCTGCCAAACTCCATTGCGCTTCCGCAGTCCGGCCCGCCGGATCAGGTCACGTTTTCCAGCCACACACAGGCCGCGAGTGACGTATGGCAATGGGTTACCCAGCGGTTTTCGGACGGACCGCACGCCTTGGCAGGACATAGCATCGGTGCATATGCAATCGCTCATCTGGCTGCCGCAAGCCCGCAGACCCACCATGTCCTTGCGGTGTCGCCGCCCATGTCAGGCAAGGTGCTGCGTGAGGCACGTGAAGCGATGGGACCCGCGGCGATCGAGGCGGTGAGAGCTGAGGCGCCCTTATTTCTGGCCGAGATGTCCTCGGCCGATGCCACGCAGGCACTCCAACAGATTAACGCCCCCTTGGCTGTCGTCACGGGCGCTGCTGACGGTCTTGTCAGGTTGTCCGATGCGCGCAGCTATTTCTGTGCGGCCCCGAATGCCCGCTTTTTCGGCGCAATTCCGGACGAGCATCACTGTCCTGCCGGCGCGGAATGTGCAACGATGCTGTCTGCAGCGCTGTCTGCGCTTGGCGCCTAGTGTGAACGCGCCCGACCCGAACTGGATAAAGGCGCAGCGGTTGGCCTCGGCGCGGGCCATGCGCGCAGCCTGCTCGGCCACAGGACTGGTCCGAGAGCGAGAGGGGTTTGGTTGGACTGTGCGGCCCATCCCGGGATCAGTGCTGGCGTCAACCCGGATCGCAAGCTGGGACCCGGAGCCGGATTATTTCCACCATTGGATACGTGATTCCGCCATCGTGTTGCGCGCTGTACCGCTGGCCATCCGTGCCGAGCCTGAGATGCGGGCGTTCTGGCTGCAGTTCATCGCCGATTTCGTGGCGTTTTCGCTGGCCGCCTCGGACCCATCGCGAAAGGGGCCGGTGGAAAATCCGCTGAAGCAATCCGCCCGACCCGAATTCATCCAGTATTTGCGCCCCGATGCAGAGCTTGCGGCACTGACCGGCGCCGCGTGGCTGGAGGAGCCGCGCTTGTCCGCCGATGGCACGCCAGATCTGGAACAATGGGGGCGTCCGCAGGATGACGGCCCGGCCCTGCGTGTCACGGCGCTGACCGAGGTTCTGCAGGCACTGCCTGACGCGAAGTCCCAGGACGCCGACATCCTGATCGCCCGCGATCTGGATCATGTCCTGCGCGTCGCCGGTCGCCCCTGTCTTGGTCCATGGGAGGAGTGGCCGCCGCGCCGCAGCAGCTTCACATTGCTGGTGCAATGGGATGCGCTTGATGGTGCCGCCAGCAGAAACGGGGCCAACGCAAAGATGAAGCTTGCGGCATCGCGGCTTGAGGCACTGATGGAGCAGGCGCAGGACGTCAAAAGCGGTGGCTGGCGCGAAAGCATCGAGGCCCCGCCGGGCATGTTGGACAGTGCCACCTGCCTGGCGCTGCTGCATGCCGCGCGCAAGGACGGGCCTTTCGCGATGACCGCAGAACGAACGCGTGCGACGGTGAAGGGGCTGGAACGGATCTTCTCCGATCTTTACCCGATCAACAGCGGACGCGCCGTGCCTGCCATCGGACGATGGTCGGGCGATGTCTTTTTCGGTGGTAACCCCTGGTTTCCCAACACCCTTGGCTTCGCCGCACTGCATTACCGGATCGCGACGCTGACGCGCGAGCATGCAGCATTCGCAAAGGCAGAGCAGTGGATGGCGCTTGTCCAGCAAGTCGCACCCGATCCCGGCCCCCTGCCCGAACAGTTCGACCGCGTATCCGGCAAGCCGCGATCCTGTCTGAACCTGACATGGTCAGCTGCCGCATTTCTTGAAGCCGCCGCTGCGCGCGAGGTCGCGGTTCAGGCTGCCGCCGGCGCCAGATAGGGTGCCGTAAATCCCAGCGCATGCAAGCCGCGCCGGATCTCTGGCCGGCTGGTGACAATATCCCAGATCAGCCCCGAGCGGTGATTTTCCAGCCCGATCACGATCGGCGCCTGATCAATGGCCAATCGGCTTTGGGCGATCCAGTCCAGCGAGGGGTTGAAGGCATCGACAAAGCCCGCCTCGCCCCAGATACTTTCGCCAAGATCATCATGCAGAAATCGCAGCACCTTCATCGCCTCGGCCGGAAGATAGGGCAACGAGGACAGCGCCGCTGTCGGCGTAATCGTGCCGGTATCCAGGGTCGGGCTATGCGCGACATAGCCGGCAGGATCATCGCTGGACGTCAGCCCCCAAAGCTTCGGACCATAACCCGGCCAGCCATGTGGATTTTTAAGGCAGTGCTGCCGGTTCAAACGTGCATGGGCGCCGGCCTGCGCCCCGTAATCGGCATAGGCATCGCGAAGCCCGCGCGGGTCTATGCCCAGAAAGGGATATTGCGACAGAAACAGTGGCCCGCCCCAATCCGGCCCGAGCGGCAAGACCGTGCCGCCATAATCACGGCCGTTCCGAAAGGCCGGGGCCTGCGCCCAGCTGTGATGATAAGATGTTGCCGGGATCGGATAGGTCTGTGAGGCCGCGCCAAGGATGAAGACCGGCAAGGCCTCGTTCCACCCACGGATCGGCAGGGCACGCTGATCCCACGGCCGGCCGGGATGACGATGCCACATGACCGCGCCATCAGCGCGGATATGGGCTGACCAGTTGACGGCATCATAAAGCGCTTCGATCCGCGCGCCCAGTTCCGGCGCTTCGGTGAAATATGCCGCCGCGCCCAGCAGTCCCAGCATCAGGAATGCTGTCTCGACCAGATCCCCCGCATCATCGCCCGGCCCGAAGGGCTGTGCCCGTCCTGTGGTGCCATTGATGAAATGCGGGAAAACCCCGTCAAAGCTGTCCGCATGTTCAAGAAAGCAGACCAGTCGCTCGACCCGGTCGAGGATCTCACGCCGTGGCCGCCAGCCGCGCGCAGCGGCAACGATCTGGGCCAGAAGGCCGAAGCCGGTGCCGCCAGTGCAGGTCGTTTCCGCCACATCGTAACCGAAAGCCCCGGCGCTTCGCTCTCGCGCCATACCGCTGACCGGATGGCTCCAGTCCAGGAAATAAAGTGCGGTGGCCTGTGATACGCGGTCGCGCAGGCACGCGTCATCAAGGCCCCGGATCAATCCCGCCATGTCAGATCCAGGCTTTCGGTGTCGCGGCTGTTTGGTCCCACGTGCAACCGGATCAGACCCGGATCACGGACCCACTCGACGCCCTCAAGCGACGGCGCCATGGGATAGGCGAACTGATCGGCGCGTATACTGAACGCGACATCACGGCTTTCGCCCGGGCCCAGCGCCACTTGGGCGAAGTCGATCAGCCACCGGCCTGGCCGCGTTATGCGTGCCACCGGATCGCTGGCGTAAAGCTGGACGGTCTCGATCGCCGCGAAGTGCGTGTCAAGATTTGTGAGGGTCAGCGACAGCTTGACCTTATCGCTGGCGGCTGCCGTTGTCGCAGACAGCGCCGCCGCAGAATAGCGCACCTTGGCGTATCCAAGCCCGAAGCCAAACGGGAAGCGCGCAGTATCATCCGGCATGTCCAGCCAGCCCGTGCGGAACTTGGTAAACAGGCCTGGATCGGGCCGCCCCGTCGTTTCGGCAGCATAGCTGAGCGGCACTTCGCCCGGACTGCCAGGCAGCGTGACCGCCAACCGGCCCGACGGGTTTTCAATACCATAGATCAGATCGGCCACGCCTTCAGGTCCGGCAATGCCGCCATGCCAGGCGTAGATTATCGCATCCGCGCGGCTTGCAATGTCGCCAAGGGCAAGCGGCCTTGCGGCAAAGACGACCAGCACCAGCGGCTTCGTGCTGCCTGCCAGCCTGCTGAGCAATTCACGCTGCGAGGCGGGCAGTTCCGGCAGAAGCACCGAGGAGGATTCGCCCCCATGCTCCTTGGCTTCTCCGACGGCGGCGATAATGACATCGGCACCAGCGATGGCGTCCAGAACCTCGGCATATTGATCGACATGGGATCGCGGATCGGGTGTGACGGTTGTGCCGTGGACGTTCAGGCGCTGCTCAAGCCAGGGCTCGGCAACGATGTTCGCGCCCCAGGCGACAATGGGTTCGGTCCCTGTCAGCGCCGCGACTGCGCGGTTCAGCGGCACCACATCCTCGGCACTGCCCGAGACCGCCCATGTGCCCAGCATATTGATGCAGTCCGTCGCGAAAGGACCGATCAGCGCGACTTTTCTGTCTTTCGTCAACGGCAGGATATCGTCGTTCTTCAGCAGCACGGCAGAGCGTGCGGCCGCTTTACGTGCCAATGCGCGCCCAACCTGCCGCGCGGGGGCAGCCGGGTTTCCTTCAAGTCCACGGAAAGGATGATCAAGAAGGCCAAGCCGTTGCTTGAACAGTAAAACCCGCCGACACGCCCGGTCAATCAGATCCATGATCTCGGCCGGATCCGCACTGAATCCCGATTCGGGCGCGCATACCCCGTCGCGGGCAAGTCTGGGCAGTTCGCGCAGATAATCCTCACCGACCATGTCCATGTCGATACCGCCATGCAGCGCGCGCGCCACCGCAACCGGGGCCGGACCAAGCCCGTGCTGCGACAATTCCATGACGCCCGTATAATCCGAGACGACAAGCCCGTCGAAACCAGCATGACCGCGCAGCCAGCCCTCGACCAGCCGGGAATTGGCATGCATCGGCACCTTGTTCAGCGCATTGAAGGCAGCCATCACGCTGGCCGCGCCCGCGGCAACGCCGGCCTGAAAAGGCGGCAGGTAAATCTGCAGCACGTCTTCCCACGCCAGACTGACATTATCATAGTCACGCCCGCTTTCCGGCGCGCCGTAAGCCACGAAGTGCTTCAGGCAGGCGGCGACGCTTCCCGGAGTGCCCAGGCCCCTGCCCTGAAATCCGCGCACCGCCGCTTCGGCGATGCGGCTGGCAAGAAAAGGATCCTCTCCCGGTCCTTCCGCCACCCGACCCCACCGGGCATCGCGGCTGATATCGATCATGGGTGCAAAGACGTGATGCAAGCCCTCGGCGGCGGCCTCGGCGGCGGCATGGGCCGCGGTCGCTTCGATCAGGGCCATGTCCCAACTGCAGGCCAGCGCGATGTTCAGCGGAAAGACGGTGCGATGGCCGTGGATCACATCTTCAGCAAAAAACAGCGGGATTTTCAGACGGGACCCGGCAAGGGCGCGTTCCTGCATGTCGCGTGCGGTGGCAAGCGACTTGGTGCCGAAGATTGCGCCGACCTGGCCCGCATCCAGCCGCTCTGCCAGCGAGGTCTGCTGACGTTCGCCGGTCACCAGCCCCTCGCCCGCCGCCAGAAGGTTCAACTGACCGATCTTTTCGGCCAGTGTCATTTCAGCCATCAGCCGCCGGACTGCCCCACCATCCATCCGCTCATCCAAGATGCGACAATCCTTATTCGGCGACGTGCCGTGCGGCAGGATAATCAGCCGGCAGCATCGGGCGCAACTGCCCGACCCCGCCGCAAATATCCAATGCCGCCGCATAGAACGGCCGGCCTTCGGGATCGGTCGGGGTCGCATCCCCATGCAGCACAGCCAGAACCGCCGCATCGGGCAGCGCGTCACGCAGGATGTTGTGAAAATCCTCGGCCCCTTCGCTGTCCAGTGCCGCCGTCGCCTCGTCCAGCAGCAGGATATCCGGCTGGGCCAGCAATATCCGCGCAAGCACCAGACGTTGCTTCTGTCCGCCCGACAGAACGTTGCGCCAGATCCGGCCCTGATACAGCGTGGCCTCCAGATTATTGATGAAATCCCCCAGGCCCACCCGCGCCAGGGCTGCGGCAACGGCGATATCGCTGTGCTGTTCGGGGTAGTCGGGATAGGTGGTCAGCGCCTTCAGGGACAACCGATCGGGCAGATCGGTGTCCTGTCCGGCAAAGAAAAGCGACGCATCGTCACGAATGGCAACCTCACCCTCACCATAGGGCCACAGACCTGCCACAGCCTTGAGAAGGCTGCTTTTACCGCAGCCATTGTTGCCGCGCAGGCAGATCCGGTCGCCGGGATACAGCCGCAGCTGTGCAAGTGCCAGGAAAGGCTGGGCATCACGGCCGCGGTGGCACAGACGCAGATCCGCCAGCGAAAGAAGCGGACCGTCGGCACGACGCGTTCGCCGAAAATCACTGATGCCGGTTTCGGCATAGAATTCCTGCCGCGCCCGAACGCGTTCGATTGCCTGCGCCAGCTCTGTCAAACGCCCCGAATTGGCCCGCAACGTCGCGATGGCCGGCATGACATTTATGAACCAGGACACGTCGCCGATCAGTTCCGCCGTCAATTCCCCATTCGCCGCGAAGTCGCGAAAATTCAGGTTCCCCGCCATATAGGACGGCAGCGCAGGCATGTAGGACAAAAGCCGCGAAGACAGGAACCCATAGACGCTGCTGAACATCATCATCCCCGAATTCAGCCAGTTCTGCTTGCCCCAGGTCTGATCAAGTTCGCCATAAAGCTGATCGTTGATGCGGCTTTGCGCCCGTTCGCCCCGCGCGGCCGCCATTCGTCCAACGCGGTTCAGCATGCCGCCCCATTCCGCGCGCCAGGCCCCGTCGCGCCGCTGGCGCTGAATGCTCAACCTTTCGATGATGCGGCCCAGTTTCCATGCGATGTATGTGATGCTCGGCACATAGATCGCGATCAGCGCAAGCGCCAGCAGGGCTGAACCCGAATCCCCCGGCGCAAGGTCGATGCCCGCGGGATGACCCAGCCACCTCTCCAGCGTTGCATTGGCAGTCGCGCCCCAGCGATCCAGGAATGGCACGGGCTGGCTACGCTCCAACAAGGCCGCGAACACGAAATAGATCGAGGTCACCGCCCCCCAAAGCCCCATGGCCAGCCCGATGACGCCACCATACAGCGCGCCCGAGCACTCATCGACGCGTTGGTCAATTGCATCTGGCATCCGCGACCGGCCACCGGATTCCGTACGGTCGCTCATCAGATCTAGGGCGACGCGTTCGTCCGAAAGAACGGCACCGTTGAACTGCGCCACCAGCCATCCGCGCGCCCGGCGATGCAATGTCGCAGAAATGAGGTGACGCATCGACACCCCCGCCGTTCGGGCCAGAAAAATGCCAAGATAGGCACCGGCAGCCAGAAGCACGGCGCGCCCGGGATTTACGCCGGTATCGAGGCTGTGAAAATTTGCCAGGGTAGCGATGAAATCCGCACTGGCGAGCGCGACCCAGACGCTGGCCTTGCTGAGCAGCGTCGTGATCGCGAAGACCAACACCGTCAGCGTCCACGCCTCGCGCCAGCGTTCAGAAAACCAATAGGCTGAAAGAAGCCCCCAGAAGCCGGTCAAACGCTGCACAACTCTGCCTCACTCGCACCGTGAACACTCGCCTGCTCCCGCAGTGACAAAACGTCCCTGCGAGCCGAATTCCGGCACGTTTTTTGATTTTTTATCCGACCGGCTGCTTCGCGGTTAAGCGACCTCCCGACCGGGCTGTAGCTTCAGCATAGCAAACAAAAGCGTCGGCGGTAAACCGCCGATGACAGTTTTGTTGCATTTTTCATCAGGCGTTGCGCGATAGGCGCGCAGTCTTGCCGAAACAGTTCGCATTTCGCGGACCGTTCTGCTGCAACCGACGTGATCTCAGCGGCGTTTGCGGATGGTATTGCCGGGCAGAATATGCGGCACAAGCGACAGTTTTCCGTCATCTGGCCGCAGTTCCTTTCCGGCCACGATGCGCGCCGCACGCCGCCCGATCTCGACCCTGCGGGCGTCCGTCGTTGTCAGACGGACCGGCAACCCGTCCAGAAGATCGACGCCATTGAACCCAGCCAAGCCCAGTTGGTTGGGAATGTCATACCCTTTCTCCAGGCACCAGATCAGTCCCCCGGCGCCGATCATATCATTGGAATAATAAAGAAAATCCAGCTCAGGCTCGCGCTGCAAAAGCCGCTCGGTCAGCTCACGGCCCTTTGCCAGCGACGACCCGCCCTGATAGAATTCACGGGCGGCCAGCGGGACCCCTGCCGCATTCAGCGCGCTCTCCAGCCCTTCAAGTCGCTTCTTGGCACGATGATCCTCGGGCATATGTGTGCCGATGAAACCGATACGGCGATACCCGGCCGCAAGGATTTCCTCGGCCATCTGCTGCCCGGCAAGGCGGTGGCTGATACCAACCGCCGTGTCGATGATATGATCACCATCCACATCCATGATCTCGACCACGGGAACGGACACGGCCTCCAGCATGGCGCGCGACGAACGGTTATGCTCAAGCCCTGCCAGGATGACCCCTGACGGCCGCCAGGACAGCATGTCGTAAAGCACCGATTCCTCGCGCGAGAGGGAATAATTGGTCACGCCGATCACGGGCTGAAAAGGCGTGTCATCCAATTCGGCCGAAATACCGGTCAGCACGTCAGGAAAGACGAGGTTCGACAGTGAGGGGATCACCACAGCGACCAGATTGACCCGTTGGCTGGCCAACCCGCCTGCAATCTTGTTGGGCACATAGCCAAGCGATTTCGCTGCTGTCAGCACTTTCTCGCGGGTCGCAGCCGAGACGTCACCGCGATTGCGCAAAACCCTGCTGACGGTCATCTCGGAAACCCCAGAAGCTTCAGAGACATCCCGCAATGTCAGGGGCCGGCGTTTCTTGCGATGTGGCATTATTCTGATCCGAACAGTTTGCCTGAGTTAGCGCATGACAGCCCTTCAGGGCAAGCACCTTGCCAAATCACCCCAATCCCGGCACAAGTGACCCTCGGCGGCCCCGTGGCTCAACTGGATAGAGCAGCCCCCTCCTAAGGGGCAGGTTGCAGGTTCAAATCCTGCCGGGGTCACCAGATTTCTCTATATTTTATATGATGCATAAGAGTGCGCATTTTCGCTATATTTTGCGCACTCCCTGTCAAGGAAAACCTCCGATCATTGCCGTAATTCATTAAAATACGATATTTACAGATCCGTTACGCGGATACAGCCCGAAGCACCACTTCAACCTCCGACCGAAGGTAGATTGCGCCGAGATCCCGGCCCGCCGGCGCGTATCGTCTTACACCCGCTTGTTGAAGGATCGCTCGCGCCGTCATGCGCTGCAGTCTAAACTCGGACTTCATCATTGAAAGTGTCAGGAAGCGTTCCTTGAATGCCTTCATCTGCTAATCCGTCACACGCCATTGGATCCGGCTGGTGGCAGGTTGGCTGACGCGTCGTGCACCTAGCCCAGCCGGTGTCTGGTCATGCTGACAACCGAGAACGTTTTCGGGGTTGGCAACGCGTTTGCGCAGGCGGCCATCAATGACTCGTCACGCTGTGACGTTGGCGTATAGTCCGCGTAGTGGAAAGTGCTTAATAAATATGCGAAAATGTCGTTTTGGCTGGTCCATGGCAATGACTGATTCTGAGTATCGCTCTGTCAAGCAAACAGCGGCTTCGCAAAAAATGGGAAGAAGTATGAGCGTCCCAATTTCGCGCCGCCGAAGACATGCGCGACGAAAGGCTTCACCTGAAGTATCGATGCGACGTCGCACGTTCCCTTCGAAAGCTTGCGCCCTTTGACGCCGGCTGGACAGCCGCATGCGCAATCGCTATTGACGATACTGGATCCAATTATGAGCTCGCAGATCGCCGTGTCACAAAAAAATGCCTCAGAAAGAGTGACGAATCTTCTCCGCGAACGTATTTTGTCTGGCCTCTACGAAGATGGCTACGCGTTACGTCAGGAAAAGCTGGCGGCCGAACTCGGATGTTCCCGCATCCCCGTTCGCGAGGCCATAAAGCAGCTTGAGGCCGAGGGTCTGATTGTCACACTCCCACGCCGCGGCGCGATGGTCGCCGAGATGCCCGCAGATCGTATACGCGAGAGTTTTGAACTTCGCGCCGTGCTTGAGCCATGGCTAATAACGGCCGCCATTCCCCGGATGGATGAAAGCGATTTTACGGCGGCTCAGGCCATCATTAATGAAATGGCCGACCTAGACCTGGAAGGTTGGGCCGACGCCAATTGGCGCTTCCACCGGGCACTTTATCAAAAGGCCGCCAAAGCGCATGCGCTGGAAATCCTGCAAAGAATACACGAAGGAACAGAGCGTTACGTTCGGGTCCACATGCGGCTGACGTCTGGGCACGACAAGGCCCAGAAGGATCATTCCCAGATCCTTGCGCACTGCCGCGCCCGCGACACACAGCGCGCCGTATCTGCGCTGACGACCCATATTCTGGACGTATCCGACAAGCTGATCGAAAGCGTCGAACTTGCCCGCGGCCTACGGCGGGACGAAACGCTTTTGCACCCGGCGCTTCGACAAGGCGCAAAGCGCGCTCAGGGCGACACCTGAACGTATTTCCACATTAATCGACAAACGGCATCTGATCGCGCCCCTGACGCGCGGAATGCATTGCGCGCGCGCCCCTCCTGCAGTCGCGTAGGACAAAAAGATAGACATGCATCCATAATCGGATATTCTTGGATCCAGTTTTAGAGAATCAGAGGATCCCATGAAGCTGACCGGTGTATTCCCCGCAAGCACGACCAAGCTGAACAAGTCGGGCGAGATCGATATCGAAGCCTGCCAAATATCTTACGAGCGCCTGATCGAAAGCGGCGTTTCTGGCATCATCGTCCTGCCGATGCTGGGCGAAAACCCCTGCATGACACCTGGCGAGAAGGAGGCCGTGATCCGCGCAGCGGTCGAGGTCAGCAAGGGCCGTGTTCCCGTTCTTGCCGGGCTTGCCGAAGGATCGATGTCTGACGCGGTTGCGGCCGCGAAACGCTATGCCTCCTGGGGGGCAGAGGGCTTCATGGCCTTCCCGTCGACGGCCTACAAGACCGACCCGCGCGAGACTGTGGCCTGGTATCGTGGCCTGGGCAAAGCGACGGACAAGCCGATCATGATCTACAACAATCCGATCGCTTATGGTGTCGACGTCACGCCGGACCTTCTCGCCGAACTCGCGGATGTCGACACCATCGCCGCCGTCAAGGAGGAAACCGGGGATGTCCGTCGCATTACCGATATCTACAACACCGTTGGCGACCGCTTCAAAGTCTTCTGCGGCGTTGATGATCTGATTCTGGAAAGCGTGGCCCTGGGTGCAACGGGTTGGGTCTCGGGCATGACCAACGCCTGGCCGCGCGAATGTGTAAAGCTGTTCGAGTTGTGCGCCGCCGGCAAATTCGCCGAAGCCCTCCCGCTGTATCGGCTGCTGACGCCCTCGTTCCATCTCGATACTGATGTCAAGCTGGTCCAGTATATCAAACTTGCCGAGCACCTGACCGAAGGTGCGCCCGAATGGGTTCGTGCGCCCCGCTTGCCGCTTGAAGGTGACGAGCGTGCGCATGTGACGGCGGTGATCGAGGCCACGATAGCGGCCCTTAAATCCGCCAAGCAGGCAGCGGCCTGATCGTGTCGAGCGGCGACCAGCACGTCGCGACGCCGGGCGCGATCCGCACCATCGACAGCGGCCTGAACAGGGTGGCCGCTGTCATGGTCGGCACGATGCTTTCACTCGCGGCGGCCGCGGTATTCCTGCAAATTCTCGTGCGCTTTGCACTGCCACCGCTTGGCGTCGTCATCTCGGCGCCCTGGACTGAGGAGAGCGCGCGGTTTCTGATCACATGGTCCGTGTTCCTGGGCGCTGCCGTGCAATGCCGTCGCGGCGGGCTGATCGCCGTGACGTCTTTGCCCGCCGCCCTGCCGCCCAACATGGGCCGCGCATTGCTGATCAGCAGCGCGATCCTGACCGCTGTGTTTTTCGGCTTCCTGCTTGCCATTGGTTGGAACTGGGCAATCGCCAGCGCTTCAGAACGTGCGACCGTTCTGCGCATCCCGATGACGGCCGTCTATGCATCCATGCCGGTCGGATCGGCGCTGGCCATCCTCAATCTCGGGCTGTTCCTTATCGAATTGATCCGTGCCGACCAATCCGACGTGAAGCAAATCCTGTCCCCGGCAGCAACGGAGTGATCATGGGCGTTTCCCTTATACCCGTACTGCTTGGCCTGTTCCTGGCCATCGGCGTTCCGATTGCCGCCACGCTTGGCCTGGTCACGCTTTACGGGCTGCATGCGCGGGGAATACCGCTGGTTTCGGCGATCCAATCCATGTTCGCCAGCCTCGACAGTTTTTCTCTGATGGCGGTGCCGTTCTACATCCTGGCCGGCAATATCATGCAGGCTGGCGGAATTTCCGACCGCCTCGTCAGGCTGACCAACGCTATTGTTGGCTGGCTACGCGGCGGTCTTGGTGCGGCGGCGGTGCTGACCAGCATGATCTTCGCCTGCATTTCCGGCTCATCATCCGCGACGACGGCGGCCGTTGGGGCGACAACCATCCCCGCGATGGCAAAGAAGGGCTACCCAAAGCCGTTTGCAGCCTCGCTGGTTGCCGCGTCGGGCGAGCTTGGCGCGATCATTCCGCCGTCGCTGCCAATGATCATCTACGGATTGGTGACGAATGCGTCGATCGGGGCGCTGTTCATTGCCGGCATCATTCCTGGGCTGATGATCGGCGGGTCTTTGGTCATTCTGGTTTTCGTCTGGGCGGCCGTGCAGGGCTTCGACCACACCGTTTCGGTAACACCCGCCCAATGGATGAAAGGCGTGATACGCGCATTCGGTGACTCGTTCTTGTCGCTGTTCATGCCGGTGCTCATCCTTGGCGGGATTTATTCAGGAATTTTTACACCGACCGAGGCCTCTGTCGTTGCCGTTGCCTACGGCCTGTTCATCAGCATGGCGATCTATCGCGAGGTGTCCTGGGCCGAGATGGGCCGCGTCTTCATCCGGTCTGGCCTGACCTCTGCCGGCATTTTGTTGATCGTCGCAGTGGCTGCCGCCTTCGGCTTCGTCCTGACAATAAACCGCATCCCGCATCAGGTCGGCGAATGGATCGGCACCGTCGCGGGCGATCCCATCAGCTTCCTGATCCTCGTCAACGTGCTTCTGCTGATCGTCGGCATGTTTCTGGAAACGCTGGCCGCCATCGTCATTCTGGCGCCCATCCTGGCCCCAGTCGCGGCTTCCTATGGCATCTCGCCGATCCATTTCGGCATCGTCATGATCGTGAACCTTGCCATTGGCATGCTGACGCCCCCCATCGGCGTGAACCTGTTCATCGCCAGCGAAGTCGCCGGCCTCAAGGTCGAGAAGATGATCCGTGCCCTTCTGGTTTTCATCACTGTGTTGCTGATCAACCTCGCGCTGATTTCCTACCTGCCGTTCCTTTCGACAGCCCTGCTCTAACCAACAAGGAGAAAGAAGAATGAACAAAATTGCAGCCACTTTTGCTTTCGGCGCCTTTGCATTGGCGTCGCCAGCACTGGCCGTTGACCTGACCATTGGTCACGTCCTGACCGAGGACAGTCACTATCACGCTGCCGCAACCAAATTTGCAGAACTGATCGCCGAGAAAAGTGACGGCGAGATCAACGTGACGGTCTTCCCCGCCGGGCAGTTGGGTGGCGAGGTGCAGATGATCCAGAACGCGCGGTCGGGGGCGGTCGATATGGTCGTAACCGGAGAACCGCCGCTGGAAAACACCGTGCCGGAACTGGCGGTGCTGTCCCTGCCCTATCTGTTCGACAGCACGGATGCGGCAAATGCGGCCCTGCAAGGCGAGGGTGGCGACAAACTGCTCGGCTATATCGACAATCACGATCTGGTCGGCCTCGGCTTCGTGTCGGTGTTCGAGCGCAGCGTCTACGGCACCAAGCCCGTAAACAGCATCGATGACATGAAAGGCTTCAAGATCCGCGTCATTCAGGGACCCGGCTTTGTCGGCGCCTATGAAGCGCTTGGCGCCCAATCGACACCAATGGCCTATAGCGAAGTGTTTCTTGCGCTGCAAAGCGGGGTTGTGGACGGCGCTGAAGCATCACCGGAGCAGCTGATCCAGGACAAATTCGTCGAGGCAACCGATTACTTCAACCTGACCAAGGTTCACCACATGGCTGCAGCAATGATCATGTCGAAAGCTTCCTTCGACAAGCTAACGCCGCAACAACAAGAAATGGTGCGCGAGGCCGCAAAGGAGGCGTCAGCGGCGTCGATCGATGTCTACAAGACCAATGCGGCCGAAGGGATGGAGCAACTGCAGGCAGCCGGTATAGAAATCATCGAGCCGGATCTCGGACCCTTCATGGAAACCGCACGCGGCGCCTGGGACGGCTTGCTGGCAAATATCCCCGATGGTGACGAAAATCTGGCGCTGTTGACGAACAACTGAACGGGAATTAGCGCAGGGCGCGAACAGCCCTTACACCTAATTCGCAGGATTGCGACCCTGCTGCCGACCGGCCGCATCTCCATTAAGATGCGGCCTTTCCAACATTTAGCGCCGCATCTCATCGACCTATTACTTCAAAAATGCGGCGAGCAATGACCGCACGGGATTGCGAAACCGATGGGACGCGGCTGACACGCAGTGCTCGAACCCGTCACAACAAAGCAAGCAATCGACCTGGCGTTAGAGGGTTACACGAGACCCGGCTCGGTCGGCCAGCATTGCGACAAGCGCTGCATCCGCGAACAGCTCGAACGGTATTATGGCGACGCAGGGTGCTCCAATATAACACCCAAGTTACAACCGGGAATTCCCCCACCGGGCGGCGGCTCTGGACCGGGCGGTACCGGCGTTACCACTGGCATCGTATAGGAGAAGTCAATGGCCACCGGAAAAGAGGCATTGACGCGCCGTGCGCCAACCCCAAAAGATCGAGGGTTACGCCCGCAGTAGTTCACGGGACCGCTGGTTCAAGAGTACGGCTTGACGGAGAGTAGATCTGCTGGTCCCCATCCTTGTACACACTGATGGTTCCGTCGGAATTGTCGTCGATCTCGTCATACTCATAGGGCAACAGTTGCTCGCCCTCGAATGACCAGAGCGCGTGCTTTCCTTGCAGGTTGCCGGTCTCGAACAGGCGCAGATCGTCAAACTCCCAGCTCCAGTCGAAGGGAACGTCCGAAATGACATTGCCATCTGCTCCAACCAGCAGCCTGCTGTCGCTGCCGCTCCTTCTGGCCTCATAGACCGTATCACCGATCAGGGCGGCATATTCATAATCGCCGAAGATCCGGGCAATTTCCGGCGCAACTCCCGACAGGTCCGGCAATTCATGCCGCTCTGCAATCTGCAGTGCCGCTTGCGCGGCATAGGGGTTATCTGAAGAGCTGGCGCAAATCAGCTGGAACTGACCCCCCAGATCGCGGGCGCGATAGGCAAAATAGGACAGCTTGTCCGCACCAATTGCAGCCTGTGGCGATTGCAGGGACCAGATCGGATCGCCACGGTCCGGGCGATGCTTCGAGGGATCGAATTCGAAGGTGGCATCAGGCAGATACGCCTTTTGCGCGACCCATGCCGCGATATGATCCAAGCCCATGTCACGATGGGCAAGCCCGCTGAAGACCGAGTTGCTGGAGAATTCTTCATGCAGGGCCGTCGGGCTGTCACCGGTTCTGAGGCGCGGCGCGCAAACCAGATTTGCCTTGAACGCGCCAGCGAAGGGATCACCAAGCTGGGCCACCGGTTTCAGCCCGACAGTGCGGCGAAGTTCAGGTGACCGGGTCAGCAACCCCTCAACGGTTAGCCGTTCAGCAAATTTATCAGACTGTTCGGTGAAAGCATCCCGGCCTATGTCCAGATCCAACCCCTGTTCTGCAAACCACGACAGGGCGTCGAAATCTTGCGACGGAATGGCATCCGGATCGGGCGGGGCGTCGGTAATGCTGTTTGCGATCTGCCAGATTGTCGCAAGCTGGGCGCCGTCTTTCGGCGCGGCGCGGACGATATAGCCCATATCGCCCAAGGTCACGAAACGCTCAAAGAACATGGGCTTGCCGCGGCGCGCAACGACCATCGTTTCATCGTCTTCGTAAAGCAGACGCGTGTCGTCACTGGGAGGATCGAGCAGTTCCTTGCGATTTGCGGTGAAAATCCTGTTCAGATCATCTTTGGTGTCCAGCCGGATGCCCATCCATTTGCGGCCCGTCGCCCTGTCGTTGAACAGGTGAAATCCGTCGCCTTGTGGGGGATCCAGCGCTGCCGTCACAGGTGCGGCGATGGTGCCAAGGTCGCCGGGAAGTATCTGCCGGTAAGTCACGGGCCCTGGTTCCTCTACTGCAGGCGGCAACTGGGCCTGCAGCTTGTCCATCTCCCCGTTCCACTGTGCCAGAACGGCCTCGCGTTCGACGCGGAGTTTGTCTTGCGCCGCGATCCGGTCACTCAGATCGTCCTCTGCGCGCTCGAAGCGCAGGCGAAAGTCCAGCCCGGCATCAAGTGCTGTTTCCGGGGCCCTGACAATAAAGCGATCCTCCTTGCGGGAATATGTCAGGAAAATCGGTCCGCCGCCGCTACCGACGGAATTAAAGGCCGTTTGCTGTCCGGAAGCGGGCAAAGACGCGGTAGCGGTCATGCCGAGTGCGACCAGACTGGCTGTCCGCGCGTCGGGGTCGATCATCAGATAGCCCTGCTGCGCCGCCTGGGCGAGTGCCTCTGCCATGTCAGCAAACACCGGTGCCAGGAAACCGTAGTCTTCCAGCACCGCTGGCTTGCCTGTCTCGGTATCGAAAAAGTCGATCCCGGTATAAGTGTAGCCGGTCGGTTCGGTCAGCCGGCTCAGCGGATCACGATTGATCCAATAGACAGCAACAGCAGCAAGGCCGCAAAGGCCCAGAATGGCAGCGAGTATTCTGAACTTCATTCTTTCACCGACATCCTGGTTCTGGCCTGACCCTGTTCACGCATCGGGCGCGGCAGCTTTTGACGCCCCGCTTCTAGCTGGCAACATCATCGTGCACCACCAACGAAAGAAGTTTTCGGCTGATGTCCGTTTTTCACACAATGCCGCCCGGCGGGCTGCATTTGCCTTCCATCGCGACGGGACCCCTTATCACACGGACAATGAAATACAGGTCTACTGACTGGTCCTGAACGTCACGACTTATCCCTTGTCGTGAACGATCATCAGGTTTCAATCAGACAATCCACGCAGATTGGCGATCATCGCATCAAGGGCTGCCATCACGTCGGCCAGCCGGTCGTCGCTGATACCGGTGGCCATCCGTGCGTCATGGGCCTTGGCGTGCCGGAACAACTCGGCCACCACCCGCTCTCCGCTGTCTGTCAGCCAGACTGTCTTTGCACGCCGGTCCTGGTCCGAGGCGCGGCGTTCAAGGATGCCGTCCCTTTCCAGCCGGTCAAGAATCGTCACGAGGCTGGATTTTTGCAATCCGACCGAGTCCGCCAGTCGGTTCTGCGCTTGTCCGGGGTTTTCCGATACCAGTCCCAGCAGCCCCAGATAGCGCGGCGCGACGCCGTAATCGGTCATCTGTTCTTCAAAGCTTCGATAAGCAAGTATCTGAGCAAGCCGCAGTTTATAACCAAGGGATTGTTCCACAGCAGTTGCCGTCAGAAAGCCGTCGTCGTCCTTTTGCGCCGCAATGGTCGGGTCGTCCTGCAAATGGGGCCTCATTTCTTCTTGACCAACTGTTCGATACGGATATTATTCGACATCGAACTAATCGCGATCGAATCGTATGATTGGCTTCAATTTGCCCTGCTTGAGGAGGCAGAGCAAGCAGACGGACCTTGGGGGAGGCAACAAGATGACGTCGCTGGACGAGGCATATTGGCCGGCAACAGGTCCGCAGCCAGCGTTGCTGGACATGACCCTGGGTCAGTTACTGGACGAGCAGGCGACACGACATTCCGACCGGCCTGCCGCCATCGTCTATGACGTCGACCGCGATATTCGCGCGTCGTGGAGCTATCGCGAACTGAAATCTGCAGCGGACAAGCTGGCGCGCGGCCTGATCGCGTGGGGCGTGGCAAAGGATGATCATGTCGCGGTCATGTCGCCGAACGGGCCTGAATGGGTGCTGCTGGAATATGCGCTGGCGAAGGTCGGCGCGGTCCTGATCACTGTAAATCCCGCATTTCATTCCGGCGAACTGGACTATCTGCTGCGTCAGGGGCAGGTCACGCATCTTATCTTTGCCGAGCGTTTTCGCAAAATGGATATCGCCGGGATGCTGGCCGAAATGCTGGCAGGATCAGACGTCAAGGATGGCGCGGTATCAAGCGAGGCCTATCCGAAGCTTCGCGGGCTTGCGGTGATCGGGGGCGTAAAGGGGCTGGCGATCCCTTTCGATGCCCTGTCAGATCTTGCCAGCCAGGTCAGCGAAGGCGGTCTGGCTGCCCGGCAGGCGCAGGTCGGTGCGCATGACGTGATGCAGATCCAGTATACCAGCGGCACCACCGGCAGACCCAAAGGGGCGATGCTGACCCATCACAGCACCATCAATAACGCCCGACTCATGGGCGCGCGGGCCGGATTTCGCGCTGATGACGTGATGCTGAGCGCGATGCCGTTCTTTCACACGGCCGGATGCGTCTGCAATGTAATCGGGATGCTTGCGGCGGGCGGCTGTCTGGTCACCATGGACGCGTTCGATCCCGAAAAAATGCTGGCGCTTTGGGAAGACCATGCCGCGACCATCATCAACGGCGTTCCCACGATGTACAGCCGGATGCTGCACCATCCGGACTTTCCAAAACGGCGAACTGACAGCCTGCGACTGGCGAATGCCGGCGGGACCTCGATCCCGTCAAGCCTCATGCGGCAATTGAAAGACGCGACCGGGGCCGCGCCGATGATCATCATGGGGATGACCGAATGCAGCCCCATCATCACGGTCACAAACTATGACGATCCGTTTGAGGTCCAGATTTCCACCGCCGGAACGCCCCTGCCCCATACTGAAATTCGGATCACCGATCCGGACACCAACCGGCCCTGCCAGTGGGGCGAGAAGGGGGAACTTTGCATTCGCGGCTATCTTGTCACCAAAGGCTATTACGACATGCCCGACAAGACCGCCGAAGCGATCGACGCCGATGGATGGCTGCATTCCGGGGATCTGGCGGTGCTGGACCGGCAGGGGCATCTGTCCATTGTCGGGCGATTGAAGGACATGATCATCCGCGGGGGCGAGAACGTCTTTCCCGTCGAAATCGAAGATTTCCTGCTGACGCATGACGCAGTCTCTCAGGCGCAGGTGGTTGGCGTTCCCGACGTCGATCTGGGGGAAGAAGTCTTTGCGTTCGTGTTGCTGAAGGATGGCGTAAGCCTGACCCAGACGGAACTGCAGGATTACTGCCGCGCAAATATCGCGCGCCACAAGATGCCGAAATATGTGCGCATCGTCGACGCCTTCCCGATGACCGCGAACGGCAAGATCCAGAAATTCGCCTTGCGCGACATGGCCGCCGAAATTGCGAAGGAGCGGGCATGAGCGCGTCTGACCTGCCGCTGATTTATGAAAAACACGATGGCGTGGCATTGCTGCGCATCAACCGCCCCGGCGCGCGGAATGCCATCAGCCCCGAGGTTGCCTGCCGGCTGGCCGATGCGTTGACGGATTTCGGAAATGACGATGCCCTGCGCGTCGCGATCCTGACCGGAACGGGCGACAAGGCCTTCTGTTCGGGGGGCGATCTTGCGCTGACATTGCCGTTGATGACCGGGGCACGGGCGCCGCAGGACGAATGGGACACACGGCTGCTGGATGATCCAGAGATCATGTCGCGTTCGGCTTTGCGTGATTTCGAACTGAACAAGCCGATCATCGCCGCGATCAACGGACATTGCATGGCGGGGGGTATGGAAACCGTGCTGGCGACGGATATCCGTATCGCAGCTGAACATGCGACCTTCGCCTTGCCAGAGGTCCGGCGCGGGCTGATCCCCTTCGCGGGTGCGCTTGTCCGGCTTCCGCGGCAGGTGCCTTATTGTCTGGCAATGGAGATGCTTCTGGTGGGCCAGCCCCTGACCGCCGAGGCCGCGCGCGAAGCCGGGCTGATCAACCGTATCGTGCCGCAGGACGCGCTGATGGATACGGCCTGGGATCTGGCGCGAAAAATCGCCGCGAACGGGCCGATTGCGGTGCAGGAAGTGAAGAAAACCGTGCTCTCTGCCAGCGGACGAACCCTGCAGGAGGGCTATGCGCTGGAGGATGCGGCGAAGGCGCGGGTGATGGCGTCAGAGGACGCGCGCGAAGGGCCGCGCGCGTTCATGGAAAAGCGCCCCGCCGTCTTCAGGGGGAAATAGGCATGGCGATTTCGTTGAAAGACCAGGTTGCTGTCGTGACCGGTGCAGGCCGCGGGATCGGGCGTGCGATTGCGCTTGATATGGCGCAGGCCGGCGCGGCGGTGGTGGTGAACGATGTATCGCAGGATGTCGCGGGCGCAGTCGTGGCCGAGATCCGCGCCAATGGCGGCAAGGCAGCCGCAGCCGTGGCCGAAATCGGTGATGAGGCTTCGGCGCAGCTTTGCGTCGATACCGCGACCCGCGAATTCGGACGGATGGATGTGTTCGTCGCCAATGCCGGTGTGCTGCGCGACGCGATCCTGTGGAAGGTGGAAGACGGGGATTTCGATCTGGTCATCCGCACCCATCTGCGCGGTGCCATGACCTGTGGCCGGGCTGCGGCGCGATATTTCCGGCAGGAAGGGCATGGCGGGGCCATCGTCCTGGTGTCATCGGTGGCCGGACAGCGGGGAAATGTCGGTCAGACCGCCTATGCCGCCGCCAAGGCAGGTGTGGCGGCGCTGGCGCGGACCTGGTCAATGGAACTGTCGCGGGCCGGTGTCAGCGTGAACGCCATCGTGCCCACCGCGCTGACGCGCATGGTCGCCACCATCCCAGGCCTTGGCGATGCCGCCCGTGCCGCCGAACAAGGCGAGCCGATCCCCCACCGCCTGCGCCACGAACTTGGACTTGGAACGCCCGGGGACGTGGCACCGCTTGTCGTGTTCCTTGCCTCGGACCAGGGGCGCCGGGTCACCGGACAATGCATCGGTATCGGTGGCGACCGGCTGTCGATCTGGTCGCACCCGCAGGAAATCGACATCCGGCATTGCGACGGCGGGTGGAGCGCCGAAGGCATCGCCCGCACCTGGACCGAAAGCTTTGAACCCCTGCGCCAGAGCGTGGGCATCGACCTGAAAACCTAGGCATCCATTCTCAGGGAGGAGAATTCATGAATATCAGCAGACTGACCCCGATCATCGCGTTGTCGCTGGCAGCGGGGGCCGCGCAGGCCGATACCGAATTGCGGCTGGCCCACTGGTTGCCGCCTCAGCACGCCTTGCAGACGACCGGGTTCGAACCCTGGATCGAATCGATTGGCGCGGCGTCGGAGGGCAAGATCACCTTCCAGATCTTCCCGGCGCAGCAGCTTGGTTCGGCAACCGATCACTACGACATGGCCCGCGACGGCATTGCCGATGTGACCTATGTTGCGCCCAGCTATCAGCCGGGCCGCTTCCCGATCATCTCGCTGGCCGAACATCCCTTCAAGGTGACGCAGGCCAAATCGGGCTCTGCCGCGTTCAATGACTGGTATCAGCAATATGCCGCGCAAGAGATGCCCGATGTGAAGGTCTGCATGGCATTCATGCAGGATCCCGGCACGCTGCACACGGTCGAGGAAGTCCGGCTGCCCGGCGATCTTAGCGGCAAGAACATCCGCCCCGCTCAGGCGACGATGGCGTCGATGGTTGCGATGCTTGGCGGGGCCAGCGTGCAGGTCCCGGCCCCCGAAGCGCGTGAGGTGATTGCACGCGGCGCGGCCGAGGGCATCATCTTTCCCTGGGACAGCGTCTATCTGTTCGGGATCGATGCCGAGACGAAATATCACATCGACTTCCCGCTTTACACGACTGTGTTCGTGATGGCGATGAACCAGGCCCGCTATGACGGGATGCCCGAGGATGAGCGGGCGGTGATCGACGCGCATTGCACATCCGAATGGGCCGAAAAACTGGCGTCCGGCTGGGCAGAACAGGAAGCATCCGGTCGCGAAAAGACGCTGAGCGATGCCAGCCATACGGTGTACGAACCAACGCCCGAGGATATTGCGGCATGGCAAGAGGCGACCGCGCCCCTGATGGATCAATGGCGTCAACAGGTGACTGACAAGGGTCAGGACCCTGCCGCCATCGAACAGAGCTTTGCCGACCACATGTCGGCCGCCGACGCGCTGTTCCAGAACTGATCGTTCCGGCGTCATGCGGACATCGCTTCGCATGACGCCCTGTTTTCCAGCGAAGGAATGCTATCATGTCAGGCTTGAATGCGCTGCTGCGACGCTTTGCAACCGTTGTCGAAACCGTTGCCGCAATCTGCCTTGCGGTGGTGACAATCCTGATCTTCGTGTCGGCCATCGGGCGCTATCTGTTTTCCGCACCTATCCCAGACGCATTTGATATTTCGCGCCTTCTTCTGGGGCTGTCGATTGCCTGGGGATACGCCGTGCTGGGTTATCGCGGCGGGCATATCTGCGTGGACCTTCTTGTCGAGACACTGCCCGAAAGCCCGCGCCGTGTGGTCGAAGTGATCGCCCAGGCCATCCTGCTGATCTTCACATCTGCCCTTGCCTGGAAACTGTTTGACAGGGTGGTCAGCGCATACAACTCGACCGAGGCGACGTCCGACCTTCGCCTTCCCGTCTGGCCCTTCATCGGCGGTATCTGGCTGGGGATCGCCGTGGCCGTGCTGACGACGCTGGCCGGACTGATCCTGATGGTCAGCGGCGCCCCCCTTCATCGCAATGACCCCGAGGACGACGTCTATGAGTGAATCCGATCTCGTCGCCATTGTTGGCTTTGTCGCGCTTTTCGGGCTTATGGCCATCCGTGTGCCAGTGGGCATCGCGATGGGCATCGTCGGTATCGCGGGCTTCGCCATGATTACCGGTTGGGGTCCGGCACTGAACCAGCTTGCCATATCACCGCTTCGCACCATCACCGATTACAACACGTCGCTGATCCCGATGTTCATCCTGATGGGGGTCTTTGCGACCCGCTCGGGTATCTCGTCCGAGCTTTTCGGGGCCGGACGGGCCTGGCTTGGTCATCTGCGCGGGGGGTTGGCACTTGCCACCATCGCCGCCTGTTCCGGCTTTGCCGCGATATCGGGATCGTCCGTTGCCACCGCCGCCACGATGAGCAAGGTCGCCTTGCCGGAAATGCGCAAGGCAGGATATCCCGACACGCTCGCCACAGGCGTCATCGCGGGTGGTGGCACGCTCGGGATCCTGATCCCGCCATCGGTGGTGCTGGCGATCTATGCCTACATTACCGAACAGGATGTCGGGCAGCTGTTCATCGCGGGCGTCATCCCCGGACTGATTGCCGTCTTCATGTATATGGCCGTCGTGATGATCATGGCCCGCAATGCCGCGCCCGGCGCAAAGATCGGTATCGCCGAACGGCTGCGCGCGCTCAGGGGTATCTGGGCGGTCATATTGTTGTTCATCGCCATCATCGGCGGCATCTACATGGGGGTCGTCACCCCGACCGAGGCCGCAGCCGCCGGCGCTTTCCTGACCTGGGTGATCGGCGCGCTGCGGGGGCGGCTGGGGTGGCGCGAAACCCGCGCCTCGCTTGTCGAGGCGCTGCGCACGGCCGTGGCGATCTACACGATCCTGATCGGGGCGATGCTGTTCAGCTATTTCCTGGCTGTCACCCAGACCCCGCAGAAGATCACCGCGTGGCTGACAGGGCTTGATCTGGGCGCCTATCCAACGCTCGCGCTGATCCTGGTCTTCTTTCTTGCGATGGGCTGCATTCTGGATGCGATGGCAATGATCATCCTGCTGGTGCCCATTGTGTTTCCGGTCGTCACGCAGCTGGGGTTCGATCCGATCTGGTTCGGCATCATCGTGGTGATGACGGTGGAGCTGGGACTGATCACGCCGCCGATCGGCATGAATGTCTTCGTGATCAACGCAGTCATTCGCGACGCGAAGCTGACCACGATCTTCAAGGGCGTGATGCCCTTTGTCGCGGCCGATATCGTCAGGCTGATCGTCCTGGTGGCGCTGCCCGCCCTGACGCTGTGGCTGCCCCGGACCATGGGATGAAGGTTTCTTAAATGGAGGGTTTAAGATGAAAGCTTACTATCTTGGCGCTGCGTTTCTTGCGCTTGCGACAGCACCGGCGATTGCGCAGGATACCGCGCCCGTCACCGCCTGCGCCGGCCTGGCAGGGGTTGCGGCCTTCGACACGATTGTTTCGCGGGCCGAGGATATGCCGGCGGCCGATGGTCAGCCTGCCTATTGTCTTGTGCAGGGCGTGATCGAACCTCGTGTCGGCGCGGGCCAGCGGACCTATGGCACCGGGTTTGAGCTGCGGATGCCCGCCGACTGGTCCGGTCGTTTTCTGTTTCAGGGCGGCGGCGGTTGGGATGGGTCCATCCGCCCGGCAGAGGGGATCATCGACCGTTCGAAGCCCGAGGATACGGCGCTTGCACGGGGCTTCGCGGTGGTGGCGACCGATGCAGGCCACAGCGGCGATTCCGCGACCGACGGCTGGTTCGGGATCGACATGAAAGCGCGCGAGGATAACGGGTATAATTCTGTCCGGCTGGTGACCGAACGCGCCAAGGCGCTGCTGTCGCGCTATTACGGACAGGACCCGCATCATTCCTATTTCATGGGCTGTTCCAATGGTGGCAGGCAGGGCATGGTCGCGGCCGTCCGTACCCCGATGGAGTTCGATGGCGTATTGTCGGGTGCACCGGCATTCGATCTGACGCCCTCGATCATCGCCTGGAACTGGAACACCCGCGCCCTGATGGATGCAGCTCCGACGGATGCGGCAGGCAACCCCATCGTTTCGCAGGCCTTCAGCGACGCCGAGTTGGAATTGGTGACACAAGCCGCACTTGCCGCCTGCGATGCCGATGATGGGGCCGAGGACGGCAATATCTTCCGCCCCGCCGATTGCGGCTTCGATCCCGCCGTCCTGCAATGCGAAGGCGACAAGACCGACAGTTGCCTGAGCGCCGAACAGGTCACCGCCCTGCAAAAGATTCAGGCCGGCCCAAGCGACAGCAGCGGAGAGGTCATCTATACCGGCTGGCCGCTGGCCAATATGGACGGCCCGGGCGGTATGCGTGCCTGGATGCTGGGCGACGCAACCGGTGCAGAACCGAATGCGCGGGGCTTCAGCTTCTCGCAGGGTTGGATGCGGACGGTCGGCTCGACCCCCCCGCAGCCCGATTTCGATGCGATGGACTTCGATATCGACGACCGCGATTTCCTGATGGAAAACGCGCCGGTCTTTGCCGCGACGGATCCCGACTATCAGGCCTTCCGCGATAATGGCGGCAAGATCCTGTGGTGGCATGGCAATGCCGATCCGGCATTTTCGGTCAGGCATTTCCTGAACTGGTATCAAGGCACGTTTCAGCAGGCGAATGCGGGGTCAGAAGAATTCTCGCGCGTTTTCCTGGTGCCGGGGATGCATCATTGCAGCGGTGGCGCCGGTCCGATCAGCTTTGACGGCCTCACACCCCTGGTGGAATGGGTCGAGAACGGCACCGCGCCCGACAGTCTCACCGCCTCTGTCCCGGAAGGCGCGGAAGGCACGGACCGCCCGCTTTGCGCCTTTCCCGCATATGCCCAACCCGATGACGCCGGGCAGGGCTTTGTCTGCGCAGAATAGCGCGTCGACGGTAACGCCCCTGCCCTTCGCCGGGCCATTCCCTCCGGCGAGGGGCCAGGCTGGGTCAACGTCATGCATGCTGCTGGCGCGTGAATGGGATATCGACACCCGCATTGTCGACGAACACACACCCGAAGACGGCGTGAAGATCGATGTTCACGAGGCCGAGGAAGGCGTGATCTTCGATCAGAACGGTCTGTCGGTCACCGTCCTCCCGGTCCATCACGCCGACAACATCATCAACGCTGTCGAGTACCCGATCGATGATGGTGAAAAGTCGGTGCTGATCAGCGGCGATACGACAGGCGGCCGGCGCAGCCGGATCTGACCTTGGACACAAGCCAAACTGCTGATGGCGTGCCGGGAAGGAATGGGGCCAAGGGAAAACAGATGTGGCGGCATGTCGGTATTGCCGAGCGCTGCCACGTCTGAGCTATAGTTGACAAATTAAGTCGCCAAATATAGCCACTTCAGAAAATCCCAACTGGAGTGCGGCGCATGTTTCCCCGGTCTTCCATCATTGCAGCAATTCTGGTTGCCGCTCAGTCTTCGCAGGCTTCGGCCGATCCTGTCACGGTTACCGATGTCACCGGGCGCGAGGTTACGGTAGATGCGCCGGCAGATCGGATCATTCTGGGCGAAGGGCGTCAGATCTATCTTCTGGGCGTGCTGGAACGCGATGCACCCTTCCAGCGCGTGGTGGGCTGGCGCGAGGACCTTCTGCAGGCCGACCCCGATACCTACGCGCTCTATGCCGAGAAATTCCCCGAACTCAAGGACCTGCCCACCTTTGGCGGCTTCAAGGATGGCACCTTTGACGTCGAACAGGCCGCAGCACTTGATCCTGATGTCGTGCTCATGAATTTCGAGGCGAAGCAGGCGACCGAGGATGCCGGCTATGATGACAAGCTGGCCGAATTGGGCATTCCGATCGTCTATGTGGATTTCCGCGAGGATCCGATGGCCCATAGCGTCCAGTCCATGCGCATCATGGGTCAGTTGATCGGACGGCAGGACAAGGCCGAGGAATATGTCAGCTTCGTCGAAGAACAGATGGCGCGGGTCACCGATGTGCTGGCCGACGCCGAATTCGAACGCCCGAGGGTCTTTGTCGACCGCGCCGGCGGCTATTCCGACGATTGCTGCATGACCTTCGGTGACGGCAATTTCGGCGAATATGTCGAGATCGCAGGCGGCACGAATATCGCCAGCGACATCCTGCCCACCACCTTCGGGACGCTTAACCCCGAACAGATCATTGCCGCCAACCCTCAGCAGGTGATCGTCACCGGCGGTCAGTGGGAAGCTTACGTTCCCGGCGGCGCCTGGGTCGGCGTAGGTCCGGGATCGGACATGACCGAGGCCCGCGCCAAGCTGGAAGCCCTGACCCAGCGCACCGCGATGACCGGTATCGAAGCCGTAGAGACCGGACAGGTTCACGCAATCTGGCACCAGTTCTACGACAATCCCTATTACTTCGTGGCGGTCCAGCGCCTTGCAAAATGGTTTCACCCCGAACTTTTCGCCGATCTCGACCCCGAGGCAACGCTGCAGGAGCTGCATAATCGCTTCCTGCCGGTGCCCTACAAGCCCGGGTATTGGGTCTCTCTGAATGAACAGTAAGGCGGACCCTGTCGGCAAACCTGCGGAAGGGCGCGATTTCTATCGCGCCCTTGTTCTTCGCAGGCAGATGATCCTGCTGGGGCTGTCCGTGGCACTGCTGATAAGCTTTTGCGTTGACCTTGCGCTGGGACCGGCAAATTACGAATTGGGCCAGGTCATCCGGGCGCTATTCCTGCCCGGCACCGTAGACGATCAGCTGCGCGTCATCCTGTGGGAGATCCGGATGCCGGTCGCCCTGATGGCGCTTGTCGTGGGCGCCAGCCTGTCGGTCGCGGGCATGCAGATGCAGACGATCCTGAACAACCCGCTGGCCAGCCCCTTCACGCTTGGGATCTCTGCCGGGGCGGGGTTTGGCGCGGCGCTGGCACTGGCCTTCGGGGTGGCGCTGTTTCCGCTTGCGGTCGATTACGTCATTCCGGTCAATGCATTTCTGATGGCCATGCTGACCTCGCTGGCGATCTACGGGCTCAGCCTGCGGCGCGGCGTGACCAGTGAAACCATCGTGCTGCTTGGGATTGCGCTGGTGTTCATCTTCAACGCGCTGATGTCACTGATCCAGTTCTTTGCCAGCCAGCAGGCCGTCGCGGCCGTGGTGTTCTGGACGATGGGCAGCCTGACCAAGGCGACATGGCCGAAACTGTGGGTATCGCTGGCCGTTCTGGTGGCAGCCCTTCCACTGCTGGCGCGGCGCGGCTGGTCGCTGACCGCGATGCGGCTTGGCGATGCCAAGGCGGAAAGCATGGGCGTCAACCTGCGCGGTTTGCGACTGGAGGCGTTGATGATCGTCAGCCTGCTGGCCTCGATTTCGGTTTCCTTTGTCGGCACCATCGGCTTTATCGGACTGGTCGGGCCGCATATCGCCCGGATGCTGCTGGGCGAGGATCAGCGCTTTCTTTTGCCCGGCGCCGCCATTTCCGGGGCACTGATCCTGTCGGTGGGATCGGTCCTGTCCAAGATGATCATCCCGGGCACGGTGATCCCCATCGGCATCGTGACCTCCATCGTCGGCATCCCCTTCTTTCTTTACCTGATCCTGAACCGCCGGGTGGCGACATGGTAAGCCTGCAACTGCATGACATTTCTGCGGGCTATTCCGGTCATGCCGTCATCGCGGACGTCTCGACACCGGTGCTGAAGGGGGGGCAGGTGGTCGCGCTGCTGGGTGCGAATGCCGCCGGCAAATCGACGCTGTTCCGGCGCATCTTCGGCCTGTTGCACGGCAAGGGGAATGTTCGCATCGAAGGGGCCACGTCCGCCAGACCGATCGCCTATATGCCGCAGGACAATGGCGCGCGCCCGGTTCTGTCTGTCTACGAATCCATCCTTCTTGCCCGGATGCAGGGGCGCAGGCTGAAGGTGTTGGACGAGGATCACGCCAAGGTCGAGGACATGCTGCGCCTGCTGGGGATAACCCATCTGCGCAGCCGCAATCTGGGCGATCTCAGCGGTGGGCAGCGCCAGATGGTCAGCGCGGCACAGGCGTTGGCGCAGGACCCGCAGATCCTGCTGCTGGACGAGCCGACCTCGGCGCTGGATCTCAGCCATCAGATTGACCTTCTGTTGCTGTTGCGCAGCCTGGCGGATGCACAGGGATTGCTGATCATTGTCGCGCTGCACGATCTTGGCCATGCCCTGCGCTTCAGCGACGCGGCCCTCGTGCTGCATCGCGGCGGGCTGATCGCCTGCGGGACGACCAGCGACGTGATCACACCGGAGCTGTTGCAGGACGTCTTCGATGACGAGGCACGTATCGAAACCTGTTCCAAAGGGCGACCGCAGCTGATCGTCGATGGTCGCAGCCAGATTTTGCCGATCAGTTCCGGGCATTCCACCTGACCGGCACCGTAGCCAGGCGATGTCGGATCCGCTGTCGATCCTGACGGACTTTGCCTGGCTGCGGTGTTTTCTGGTTTCAGACGGCAAGCGGCACGCGCAGCGCCGCCGTCAATTCCTTCTGGTTCATCGCGGCACCAAATACCGGCGTGCCGATCGCGAAGCTGCCCGCATTGGACAGCGGACCTGCGTCGACCGGGTCAAAGCCGATCCGGTCGATGAACCGCGCGACCAGGGCCCGCGCATCCGGGTCATCACCCGCCAACGCCATGGCGCGGCGGTCGGGATCGCCCTTGGGCCGGGCATCGCCATCAATCTGATGATAGCCCATATGGTTGAAGCTGCGCACCAGGCGCGCGCCTGCCAGCCGGTCCGCAATCACTTCACTGCTGGAGGGCGCGCCTTCAAATTCCGGCAACGTGCCATCTGTCGGCGCCCAGTAGTTCATCGCGTCCACCACGACCTTGCCCGCCAACGCCGCGGCATCGAGGCTGCGATATTTCGACAAGGGCAGCGCCAGCACGATGATATCACTGGCAGCAATCAATACGTCAGCATCGGACGCAATCGCCCCCGGAGCTGTGAACTGCAGCACCAGCGAGATTTCTGAAGCGGGCCGCGAGGACGCCACGCGGACCTCATATCCAGCGGCGAGGGCGCGGCGCGCGACTGCCGTACCGACGCGCCCAGCACCCAGAATCCCGATCACTTTCGGTTCTTTCATCTGTTCCTCCGTCACACGGCCTTGGCAACTTCGGCCGTTTCGGCCAAAGCAGCATCGACCAGCGGCTTCACCTTCATTCCCAGCAACTCGATCGAGCGCAGGAAGTCCTTTTGCGGCACCTGCCCCAGATCCATCTGGAAAAAGTGCCGGTCATGGCCCATGGCGCCATGCAGATCGACGATCCGTTCGGCGATCTCCTCTGGCGAGCCGACGAACAGCGCGCCCTTGCCATTGGCTTCGCGGTCAAAGCCCGCGCGCTGCGGGGCGGGGAAGCCACGAATCTCGCCCAGGGCACGGAATGCCTCGTGATAGTGGTTCCACCAGAAGTCTTTCGCGGCCTGCGCGTCCTCGCCCACAAAACCCGGGCTGGCGACCGAGATGCGGGTATCGGCACCTTCGACCTTCACCTGTTCGACCGCCTGACGGTAAAGCTGCGCGAGCGGCGCGAAGCGTTCGGCATCACCCCCGATGATGGCATAGCTGACCGGCAGGCCGGCAATGGCGGCGCGCACCGTCGAATTCGGATTGCCGCCCGTGGCCAGCCAGATCGGCAGCTTGCCGTTTTCCGGGCGCGGCACGACAAGCGCATCACTTAGCGAGGGCCGGAAGCGGCCTTCCCAGGTCACGCTTTCGCTGTCGTTCAGCTTCAGCAGCAGGTCCAGCTTTTCGGCATAAAGTTCGTCATAGTCATTCAGGCTGTGGCCAAACAGCGGGAAGCTCTCGGTTGAAGACCCCCTGCCCGCCGTAATCTCGGCCCGGCCATTCGACAGCGCGTCGAGCGTTGCGAATTGCTGAAAGACCCGCACCGGATCGTCGGTCGACAGGACCGTAACGGCACTACCAAGCGTGATGCTTCGGGTCGTCGACGCCGCAGCGCCGAGGATCACCGAAGCGGCAGAGGCGGGCATTTCGCGGGTATGATGCTCGCCGATGCCGAAGTAATCCAGCCCCACCTGATCAGCCAGCTGGATCGCTTCCAGCAGGTTGCGTTGGGCCTGTGCGGTGCTGCCCAGTTCGCCCGTCCGCGGGTCGCGCTGCACGTCGCCGAAGCTGTAGACACCCAGTTCCATATCAATCCCTCCAGTCATCAGCCTGCCGAAATTTTCTGCATCAGGCTGGTATAAACTTGTAACTTGCTTCTATATTGATACCGAAATCCGCCACACAAGAAGGCACATTCATGATACCTGATACAGAGGGCCCCAACCTGCTGGATGCCTGCACACCGGTGCGCGCCATCCTGAACCGCATTGGCGACAAGTGGTCGGTTCTGATCGTGATGGCGCTGTGCAGCGGATCCTTGCGCTTCAACGAATTGAAGCGTGCCGTTGACGGCATCACCCAGCGCATGCTGACCCTGACGCTGCGGGGCATGGAACGTGACGGGCTGCTGACCCGCAAGGTCCACCCGACCACGCCGCCCCGTGTAGAATATGCACTGACCGAGCTGGGCCTGTCCCTGCGCGGCCCGGTCGAGGCTATCGGCACATGGGCGGTGGCCAATGAGGCAAGGATCGCCGCCGCGCAGGCGCGCTACGATGCTGAAAACAGCTAGCCGTCAGCCCACGACGATATCGTCGTAATCCCGGTTCTCGGCATAGAAATGCTGCATGAAGCTGCATTTCAGCACCGCCTTGCGGCCTGATGCGCGGATCAGGTCGAACGTGCCGGTCGCCAGCTTCGTGCCGATCCCCTGCCCGCCATATTCGGACGGAACCTCGGTATGGTTCAGCACCAGATTGCCATTCTCGTCGATCTGGTAATAAGCGGCGGCGATATCCTCGCCCTCCAGCGCAAGTTCAAAGCGATGTTCGGCCGCATTTTCAGTGACGCCGTTTGACATGGGACCCCTCCTGGTTGGTCTTCACCGGATCAATGCCCAGATAGCGGGTGAGTTCCTGCGCGGCCGCCGCCCCTGCGCGGTTCGCGCCGATGGTCGACGCCGAGGGGCCATAACCCACCAGATGCACGCGCGGATCGCGTTCGACTTGTGTCGCAAGGCGGCCGGTCATGGTGATGCCGCCGTTTGCCTCTCGCAGTTGCAGCGGCGCCAGATGATCCAACGCGCTTCGAAAGCCCGTGGCCCAGATGATGACATCGACGGCTTCCTCTCGGCCATCGCGCCAGCGGATGCCCGTCCGCGTGATCTCGGAAAACATGGGCTGACGGTTCAACACGCCACGCGCCTCCATCGCGTTGATCGCGGGACTGCGCGGTATGCCGGTGACCGACACAACTGATCCGGGGACAAGCCCCTGCCGGACCCGTTCCTCGACCCGAGCGACGGCGGCGCGGCCGTCTTCAGCGGTGAAATCGGTGTCACGAAACTCGGCCGGCCGCTGCGTGACCCAGATCGTGTCGGCAACCTGCGACACCTCGTCAAGGATCTGCAGGGCCGAAATACCGGCGCCAACGATCACCACCCGCTGACCGGAGAACTCATCGGGTGTATGATAGTCATGGGTATGAATCTGGCGGCCCTGAAACAGCTCTCGCCCCGGATAATAGGGGATCTGCGGTGCATCCCATGTGCCGGTCGCATTGATTATACCGCGTGCGGAAAAGGTTTCGCGATCCGTTTCGACGCGCAGCCGGTCGCCCCGGTCGCACACAAGCCGTGTGCTGACGGGACGGTAAACCGCAAGGTGAAAGCGTTCCTCGTAAGCGCCGAAATAGGCGGGCACGGCCTCGGCCGCGCGGACCTCGGTCTGGCCGGGGTCCAGCACCTCGGCAAAGCCCATGCCTGGCAGATCGTGCACACGGTTGACTGTCTTCATTGTCAGCGATGGCCAGCGGAACTGCCACGCACCGCCAGGCTTCGGCGACTTGTCCAGCACCAGATATCCCTTGCCCCCGACCAGCCCCAGCCTCTGCAGGTGATAGGCCGATGACAGGCCCGCCTGCCCGCCGCCGATCACCAGAATGTCGATCTTGTAGGCTAGGTTGGACATGACCCCGCGCCGAACTGAATGGTAACTGCCGCACAGTCAGACTGACGGCGGATGCAAGGACAGGCAAGCCCGGGCCGGCAAGTATCGGGCAAAAAGCTGCGACGCCAAGGCACGTGCAGTCAAAAGCATAATTGGCCCTTCGCCGTCTCGAACATTCCGCCCGCACGATGCGGCCGCAGACATGCTTTCCCGCCCGGCGGTCGCCCTTGCGCCTTATGCCATCTTGCGCGGCAGCGTGACCGAGCCACAGCGATAAACGACAGCTCCCGTCTCGGCAGCGTGTGATCGGAGTGGCTTCAAAGCTCCAACCGCTTCAGCCGCAGCGCATTGGCTATGACCGAAACCGACGACAACGACATGGCAGCGGCCGCGATCATCGGCGACAACAGGATGCCGAAGAACGGGTAGAGCAGGCCAGCCGCGATCGGGATGCCGATCGCGTTGTAAATGAAGGCGAAGAACAGGTTCTGCCGGATATTGCGCATCGTGCCCGTGGCCAGCCTGCGCGCCCGCACGATGCCGGACAAGTCGCCGCCCAGCAGAGTCAATCCGGCGCTTTCGACGGCCACATCGGCACCCGTGCCCATGGCGATCCCCACATCGGCCGCCGCAAGGGCGGGCGCATCGTTCACACCGTCGCCGGCCATGGCGACCTTGTGCCCGTCAGCGCGCAAGGCGTCGATCAGGTCCTTCTTGCCCTCGGGCAGCATCCCGGCCTTGACCTGATCTATGCCCAACTGGGACGCGACCGCCTGCGCCGTGCGTTCGTTGTCGCCGGTGGCCATGATGACTTTGATGCCCTGCTCGTGCAGCTCGCGGATCGCCGAGGCTGCGTTTTCCTTGATAGGGTCGGCCACAGCCACCAACCCCGCTAGCTTGCGGTCGAGTGCGACGAACATTGCGGTCTTGCCTTCGCCGCGCAGGCGGTCGGCGGTTTCTTCGCCCGTGTCGCAATCAATGCCCAGTGATTGCATCAGGGCGTTATTGCCCAACGCCACATCGCGGCCGTCGACCTTGCCGATGACGCCCTTTCCGGTCACGGCCTCGAATTCCTCGCCATTCCCGATCCGGATGCCACGTGCCTCGGCCCCGGCAACGATCGCCTCTGCCAGCGGGTGTTCGGATGCGCGTTCCAGCGCCGCAGCCGCCGCCAGCAATTCATCCTCGGGCACATCGGCAAAGCTGGTGACATCGGTCAGCGCAGGCTTGCCTTCGGTCAGCGTGCCGGTCTTGTCGACGATCAGCGTGTCAACATCTTCCATCCGTTCCAGCGCTTCGGCATTCTTCACCAGCACACCCGCCTGTGCGCCGCGCCCTGCCGCCGTGGTGATAGAGATCGGGGTCGCAAGGCCAAGCGCGCAAGGGCAGGCGATGATCAGAACCGAGACAGCGGACGCAATGGCAAAGACGAATGCCGGGCTTGGCCCAAAGAACAGCCAGACGACAAAGGCGATGATCGCGATGGCAACCACGGTCGGCACGAAGATGGCAGAGACCCTGTCGGCCAGCCCCTGTATCGGCGCCTTGGACCGCCGCGCCCCCGCGACCATCTGCACGATCTGCGAAAGGACTGTATCCGCACCGACATCGGTCGCGCGGATCGCAAGCGAGCCGTTCTTGTTGATCGTGCCACCCGTCACGCGGTCGCCGTTGACCTTTTCGACCGGCACGGGTTCACCCGTGATCATGCTTTCATCTATGGATGAGCGCCCCTCGACCACTTCGCCATCGACAGGCACGCTGTCACCAGGCCGCACCCGCAGCAGGTCGCCAGCCATGATGTTTTCCAGCGGCGCGTCATATTCGCTGCCATCGGGCAGGATGCGCCGCGCGGTCTTGGGTGCCAGATCCATCAACGCCCGGATTGCATCACCGGTCCGTTCGCGCGCACGCAGTTCCAGCACCTGTCCGACAAAAACCAGGGCGACAATGACGACTGACGCCTCGAAATAGGTGCCGACTGCCTCGCCCATCCGATACTGTGCGGGAAAGATCCCCGGCAGGAAGGTCGCGAAAAGCGAATAGATATAGGCTGCCCCCACCCCAAGTGAGATCAGCGTCCACATGTTCGGCGACCGGTTCCTGACAGAATCCAGACCACGCTGGAAGAACGGACGTGCAGCCCACAAAACAACGGGTGTGGCCAGCAGAAACTCGACCCAGACTGCGGCTCTGTGCCCAATCCAGTCGCGAACCGGCAGGCCCACCATCCCGCCCATCGTCAGGATGATGAGCGGAACGGCAGCGGCCACACTGACCCAAAGCCTGCGGGTGAAATCGGTCAGCTCCTCGCTGGGTTCGTCGGATGGGATCATCGGCTCCAGCGCCATGCCGCAGATCGGGCAGGCACCGGGTTCGTCGCGCACGATCTCGGGGTGCATCGGGCAGGTCCACTCTGTCCCGGCCGGCGCTGATTTTTCGACCTTGGCCGAGGCCCCCGAGGCGTAAAACCAGGGATCAGCACCGAACTTCGACCGGCACCCGTCCGAACAGAAATAGAAGGTCTTGCCGTCATAGTCCTGCTGGCGGGCGTCGGGCTTGATCGTCACCTGCATCCCGCAGACAGGATCAACGGCCTTACCCGGTTCGGCAACAGCCGGTGCGCCACCATGTGCGCCGTGATCATGATGACCATTCGAATGATTGTGGTTGTGATCCATCTTTCTCTCCCGGCATGATACCTATAGGGGGTATTCGCCGCTTGCTATATACCCCCCTTAGGTATATTGCAAGACCGCAAAACCAGATCGAGGACCTGTGCGTGGCGCATGACAAACAGAACCGGGACGCGATCCAGAAGCGGCTCTCACGCTTGACCGGTCAGGTGCAGGGGGTGTCGCGCATGGTCGAGGACGGACGTTATTGCGTCGATATCCTGAACCAGACCGCTGCCATCAGATCCGCCCTGCGTGCGGTCGAACGCCTGCTGATCGAGGATCACGCAAGAAGCTGCATGGAAGACGCCATCGAATCCGGCGATCAGGACCGCCAGCGCGTCATGTTCCGCGAAGTGGTCGAACTGCTGGAAAAGGTGCGCGACTAGGCCGAGGATCGTTGTCCGACCTGCCCGGCATTCCTGCAGACGCAAGCGATTGGCGTGACCGGTCGCGCTATCTGCGATCCAGCGAGCCGTACCTGCGCCATCGGGCGGACTGAGCATGGATGATGGGTCCGCTCCTTTCTTTCCCACGCAGCCCAATTTTGTTGAGTAGGTGTCGAATCGTCGGGTTGGTATGGGAATACCACACGAACGGGCCCGGAGTAGCGCACTTTAAAATTGGGAAGATTTTGGTTGCGGGGGCATGCAACAACCGTTCTCTACCCCGATTGCTAGCGGCGATTTGATCCTTGCTTCGTAGCTGAAATCATTCCTGATATGAGCACGTTACAGTTCCTTTGCTGAGCCAGTCATAACCTAGACCGAGGCCTGCCGCGATTGGCCGCTGAAACCTCTGTCTCAGCGTGCAGGCCAACCGTAATCTTGGAAGCCTTCTTCTAGACCGGAAACAAGGTCTCTATGATCTGGCTGTTTCAGATCGCAAGCCTCGACCGATACGGCAGCAAGGATCACAAAGTTCTCTCTAGACATGCCACCCAAACCGGCCAGGCCGCGTCCGAGTTCATAAGGCCCAGACTAAAACTTGATATCAAGCCTGCACTGCTTTGAGGCGATTTCGTCGTGAACATCCATCTTAAACTTCTCCTTCTATTCGCGCCAGCAGAGTGCGGCGCTCGGTTCCCACGAAATAAGAGAGATCTTTCGCGCGACTAGAGGTTTTCCACAGGTTCACGCTCGCGTTCGAAACTGCGCGGCCATCACGAAACCTTGGCGATCAGCCTCGAGCATAAGGACCCAAAACATCTCCAATATATGTCCCGTCACCCGTGAGGTGTGGACGCCCCCAGCGAGGCAAGGCAATATCGCCGGAAAAATGCGAGGACGACGAATGATTACCGGTGAACTGAAGTCCAAGGTCGATGCGATCTGGAACGCCATGTGGACGGGCGGGTTCGCTAACCCGCAGACGGTCATGGAACAGTTGACCTTGCTGCTGTTCCTGAAGGGGCTAGACGACACCCAGACGCTGGCAGAGCGTCAAGCCCGTGCGCGCGGCACGACGCTGGAACGGGATCTGTTCCCGGACGAACTTGATGACATCCCGATTCTCGATGAAAACGGCGCCAAGGTCGCTGATGGTCGCAGTTATGCTGACCTTCGCTGGCCGCGCTTCGTTGCTCTTCCTGCCGCCGAAATGCAGGAGGCTGCTCAGAACCATCTCATCCCCTTCCTGCGTCGGCTGGGGTCTGATGGCGCGCCGCTGCGCAAGCACATGGCCGGCGCCAGATATGAAATTCCGACCGGGCGCCTGCTTTCCAAGGTGGTCGACCTGATCTCGGACCTGCCGATGCGTCAGCGCGACACCAAGGGGGATCTTTACGAATACATGCTGTCGAGAGTGGCGGCAGCAGGACAGAACGGGCAGTTCCGCACGCCCCGCCATATCATCAACCTGATGGTCGCCATGACCAGGCCGCGACGTGATGATGTCATCTGCGACCCGGCCTGCGGCACGGCCGGCTTTCTGGTGGGGGCAGCCGAATTCCTGCGCAGCCATGATTCAGATGCTTGGACCGACCAGGATGCCCGGCTGCACATCGAAACCGGCATGTTCCACGGCCATGATTTCGACGGCACGATGCTGCGTCTGGGCGCGATGAACATGGCGCTTCACGGCTTTGAAGATGCCGCCATCGTCTATCGTGACAGCCTGACCCAGGAACATGGCGACGAGGCCGAGGCCTATTCGCTGATCCTTGCCAATCCGCCCTTCGCGGGGTCGCTGGATACCGAAGCGGTGGCCAAGGACCTGACCCGCATCGTCAACACCCGCAAGACCGAATTGCTTTTCCTGGCGCTGTTCCTGCGCCTGCTGAAGCGCGGCGGCCGCGCGGCGGTCGTCGTGCCGGACGGCGTCCTGTTCGGGTCGAACAAGGCGCATAAGGAGGTCCGGCGCATGCTGGTCGAGGATCAGCAGCTTCAGGGCGTGGTCAAGCTACCGGCCGGCGTCTTCCGCCCCTATGCCGGGGTCTCGACCGCGATCCTGCTGTTTCAGCGGACCGATTCCGGCGGAACGGATGGCGTCTGGTTCTATGACCTTCATGCCGATGGCCTGAGCCTTGATGACAAGCGCAACCTGCTGGTGCCCGAGGACAAGCTGGGCCCCTGGGCCGATCTGACCGGGGACGAATCGAAGCTGAACGATCTTCCCGACGCGCTTGCCCGCTGGCAGGAACGCGAAGGCACCGAAAAGGACAATCCCCGCACCGCGCGCAGCTTTGTCGTCCCGAAAAGGGAGATTGCGGCCGCCGGCTATGACCTTAGCCTGAACCGCTATCGCGAGATCGAACATGACGCGGTGGAACACGAAGCACCCGCTGACATCCTGTCCCGCCTGCGCGAGATGGAGCGCGAGATCTTCGACGGCCTGGACGAATTGGAAAAGATGCTGGCCGAAGGCACCACGCGCGAGGCCGCCGAATGAGCACGGGCGATATCTTCGGGCGAACGATCCAGCTTTTCCTGGTCGATGGCAAACCCACCGGGCTGCGAAAGGCGACCATCCACGGCTGGACCGGGCTGTTATTCGTGTCCGGCGCATCGGCCTTTGGCGATCTGGCGGCGCGGGACGAGGTGGACCGCACCGGCGTCTATATCCTGGCCGGCCCCGATCCGGTCATGGCCGGCACGACGCGGGTCTATATCGGTTCGGGCAATTCCGTCGCTGAACGTGTCAAGCAAAGCGCGGTCCGGCGCGATTTCTGGGAAACCGCGATCACCGTCACGACAAGCGATGACGACCTGTCAAAGGGCCACGCCGAATATCTGGAGGCGCGGCTGATCGAACAGACGATCAAGGCCGGGCGGGTGACGCTGGACAACGGGACGCAGCCGGATTTCAATCGCCGCCGCCTGCCCGAGGCTGATGTGGCCAACATGGAGCAGTTTCTGGCGAACCTGCGGATCATCCTGCCGGTGATCGGGCTGGACATGCTGAAGCCGCAGCCAAAGGCGGTGACGCAAATCGCGCAGCCGGTCGATCAGCGCACCAGCGGAGAGGTCCATTTCGAGATCCGGCACAAAAGCGGCGTGCAGGCCACCGCAGTCGAGGAAGATGGCGAATTCATCGTGCTGGAAGGTTCCGAGGCGCTGACCGGCACCGGCTATGTTCATCATCAAAGCTATGACGCCCTGAAAGCGACGCTGATTGCCGAGGGCATTCTGGTTGCGCAAGATGGGCTGCCCGGCGTCCAGAAACTGCGCTTTTCCCGACCCTGGCCATTCAAAAGCCCGTCTGCTGCGGCTGCCGTGGTATTGGATCGCAACAGCAACGGGCGGATCGAGTGCAAAGTAAAAGGCGCAAGCCAGACCTATCACGACTGGCAGCAGGCGCAGGCAGCGCGGCAGGAGGCGGCGGAATGAGTTGGCCGATGGTTTCGCTGGATAAGCTTTGTGGCATTCAAATCGGTCGCACGCCTCGCCGGGCGAACACAGAGTACTGGAAGGATGGCACCGAACCATGGGTTAGCATCGCAGACCTTTCTAGGTCACGGGTCGCGGGTGAAACCAAAGAAAAGATCACGCCTTTTGCGGTGAAGGATAGTGGCTGCAAGATAGTTCCAGCAAATACGGTTCTGTTCAGCTTCAAACTCAGTATTGGCAAGGTCGCCATTTCGGACCGGCCGCTTTTTACCAACGAGGCCATTGCAGCGCTACCTGTCTTAGACGAGGAGCAGCTTGACATGGAATTTCTTGCTCGCGCGCTGGAAGCTTTGGACTTCTCCGAGGCTGGTCAGCGTGCGGTGATGGGGAAGACACTAAACAAGGCGAGCCTGGCAGAAATCAAAATCCCCCTCCCCCCCCTCGACGAGCAGCGGCGGATTGCGGGGATACTGGATGCGGCCGACGCGCTGCGCCGCCGCCGCCGCGAGGCCCTCGCCCTGCTCGACACGCTCCCGGGCGCAATCTTCGCGGAGATGTTCGGTGACCCGGTTGAGAAGTCGCCAGACCGGCGTTTCGTGCCGCTTGGGGCGATTACTTCCAAGATCGGTAGCGGTGCAACACCTCGCGGTGGCGCAAAGGTATACCAAGGTGAGGGCACGAAGTTCATTCGCAGTATGAACGTCCGAGACGGGACGTTCTCGGAAGAGGGGATGGTCTGTATCGCCGACAAAGCAGCAAAACAGCTGTCGAACGTCGAAGTTACCCAAGACGATGTGTTCCGGAACATCACCGGAGCATCTGTAGCCCGCTGTTGTCGGTCAAATGTCGCACTGTCGGGTGCAAGAGTTAATCAGCACGTCGCAATCATACGCCCCCAAAACCCAGCCTTCACCGATTTCATCATGGGGACGCTTTGCCATCCACACATGAACGCTGATTTATTACGAATTGCGGAAGCAGGCGCTACGCGTCAAGCTATTACGAAATCGGAAATAGAAAGGCTGGAAGTGCCCGCGCCAACAGAAAATGAGGCTGAAGAGTATTCCAGTCGTCTGCGCGCGGCGAAAGGAATGCGGGACCAAGTGTCTGAACATTACTCTCAACTCGAAACCCTCTTCGCCTCCCTCCAATCCCGCGCCTTCGCCGGCGAGCTCTGATCAGGGGACACCGCCATGAGTGCCAGCAACTTCGCCCATCTCGAAACCGACTTTCCCACTGTCTACGCCGCGGCGGCCTCGGCCGAGCGGCTGGCGACGTCGGAACCCGAGGCGGCGGTGATCCTGTCGGGCAAGGCGGTGGAGCTGGCACTTGGCTGGGCCTTTGCCCATGATGCCGGCCTGACGCCGCCCGCGCAGTTCGGCGCCAGCCGGATGATCAACGACCCCGATTTCAAGGCAATCGCCGGCCAGAAGGTTCACGCCAAGGCGCGGTTCATCAATCTCGTGCGCAACAAATCCGCACATGAGGGCGTGACGCTGAAACCCGACGCTGCCAGGCAGGTCATCCAGGAACTTCATCACGTCATGCACTGGTTCGGCCGCACCTATGCCCGTCACCAGAAACCGCCCGAACCGAACGATTTCGACCCCGCGCCGCTGAACGCCCGCCTGGACCTGATCAAACAGGCACGCGGGCGCATCCAGTCCACGGAAACCGCCCTGCAGCAACGCACCGAGGAACTGGAGGCGCTGCGCGCGCAATATGCCAGCCTCGACAGCGAATTGAAGGCGAAGCGCGCCGAGGTCGCCCAGGCCCGTGCCGATCAGGCCGCCGACCCGCATGACTACCACGAGGCGGAAACGCGCAACCGCTTGATCGACCTGTTGCTGGCCGAATCCGGCTGGACCGAGTTGAAGCAGGGCAAGGATGTGGAATACCGCGTCGAACCCATGCCGAACGAAAAGGGTCACGGCTTTGCCGATTATGTGCTGTGGGGCGCCGATGGCCTGCCGCTTGCCGTGATCGAGGCCAAGCGCACCCGCCGCGCGCCGTCAGATGGCCAGCAACAGGCCAAGCTTTACGCCGACGCATTGGAACAGATGCATGGCCGCCGCCCGGTGATCTTCTACACCAATGGCTATGAACACTGGATCTGGGACGACGCGCGCAACATCGCCCCGCGTCGTCTTGGCGGGTTCAAGACGGCGCAGGAACTGGGCGAGATGATCGCGCGGCGCAAAGATGCCAGGCCCCTGACCTCGCAAAGGCCGAACGCCGCGATTGCCGGCCGGCCCTACCAGACCCGCGCCCTGACCCGCATCGCCGAACATTTCGACGCTGGATCGCGCAAGGCGCTGCTGGTGATGGCGACGGGGACCGGCAAGACGCGCACCGTCATCGCCCTGGTCGACATGATGATCCGCGCGGGACTGGTGAAGCGGGCGCTGTTTCTGGCCGACCGTATCAGCCTGGTCCGTCAGGCCCGCAACGCCTTTGCCGCGCATCTACCCGACAGCGCCCCGGTCAATCTGGTAACCGACCCGTCCGGCACCGGCCGGGTCTATGTCTCAACCTACCCGACGATGATGAACCTGATCGACCGCGCGGACACCAATGGCAGGCGCTTCGGCCCCGGCCATTTCGATCTGGTGATCATCGACGAGGCGCATCGGTCGATCTACAAACGCTATCGCGCCATCTTCGAATGGTTCGACAGCTATCTTGTCGGCCTGACCGCCACGCCGCGCGACGAGGTCGATCGCGACACCTATCGGCTGTTCGACCTCGACCCCGGCCATCCGACCGATTTTTACGGGCTGGAGGAGGCGATCGAGGACGATTTCCTGGTACCCTTCGTTCCAATCTCGCTGCCGACCCGCTTCATGCGCGAAGGCATCCGTTATGACGATCTGACGGACGAGGAGAAGGATCAGTGGGACGAGCTTGACTGGGGCGAGTCCGGCCGCCGGGACGAGGTGACATCAGGCGAGATCAACAGGTATCTGTTCAACGCCGATACCGTCGACAAAGTGCTGGCCCATCTCATGACACATGGAATCCGCGTCGACGGCGGCGACAAGATCGGCAAGACCATCATTTTCGCCGCGAACAAGGCGCACGCGAAATTCATCGAGGACCGTTTCAACATAGGCTGGCCCAACTATGGCGGAAGCTTCGTGCGATGCATTGTGCACGGCGAAAGCTATGCACAAAGCCTGATCGAAGCCTTTGAGATCCCGTCGAAGGAGCCACAAATCGCCATCTCGGTCGACATGCTGGATACCGGAGTCGACGTCCCCGAGGTGGTCAATCTCGTCTTTTTCAAACTTGTCCGGTCAAAGACGAAATTCTGGCAGATGGTCGGGCGCGGCACGCGGCTGTCCCCCCATCTGTTCGGTCCCAATCTCCGCAAGACAGAGTTCCGGATATTCGATGTCTGCGGAAATCTGGAATTCTTCGGATCGAACCCGGAACTGGCCGATCCCAAGATGCCGAAATCCATGACCGAACGCTTGATCGAGGCACGTCTGAACATCGCGCGCACGATTGACGGGCAGCACAGTGCACACGTCTCGGTCGAGGGTGCCGACGATCAAACCAAACAAGACGAACTGAATGAGGTCCGTAGCAGCCTCATCAATGACGTGCGGCGTTTTGTTGCTGGATTGGACGTGACGTCCTTCGTGGTGCGTCAACAGCTGCGCCAGGTCGATGCCTGGCAGTCTGAAGATGCCCCCTGGTCTGATCTTTCCGAGGCCGCAGCCGATGAGCTGCAGGATCTGGCCGCACTTCCCAGCAGCACGAACCTGGGTGGGGACGAGGCCAAGAGGTTCGATCTGCTGATGTTCGACCTGCAACTTGCCCTGATGGGCCGTTCTTCGAAGCTGGAGACCTGCCGAAAGAAACTTGTCGAGATTGCAAGGGCTCTTTCAACCAAGGCGGCCATTCCTGCCGTCGCGAGACAGGCCGATCTGATAGACGACACTCTGACTGATGTGTGGTGGACCGATCTGACGGTTCCAGTCGTGGAACGTGCTCGATTGCGGTTGCGTGACCTTGTCCATCTGATCGACCAAGGAGCGCGGGTTATCCTTTATACCGATTTCGAGGATGAGCTGGGAGTCGCAACGACTGTTGTGCTGAATCCTGCCGCCGATTTCGCGGCATTCAAGAAAAAGGCGCGCGAATTTCTTTCGCGTCACGAAGACCATCTTGCGCTTCGCAAACTGAGATCAGGCAAGCCTTTGACCAGGCTGGATATCGAAGAACTTGAACGGATGCTGATCGAGGCTGGCATAGGTTCTGATCAAGAAATCGCACGGGCCAAGAGCACCGAGAGTGCACAAGTGCGTGGCTTTGGGGTTTTCTTGCGCTCTCTGGTCGGGCTGGATCGTGGCGCCGTCCAGCAGCATTTCGCCGATTTCATTTCTGGCGGGAAATCCGCCGATCAGATCGAATTCGTCGGTATGGTTATCGAGCATCTGTGTGCGAACGGCGTCGTCGATCCCGGCCTTCTCTATGAAAGCCCTTTCACCGAAATGTCTCCAGACGGTCCAGACGGCGTCTTCGAAGGTGCTGCCGTCGAGGATTTCCTGGAGCGTATTCGTGGCATGAACCGGACCGCCGAAATTGAGCCGCCTGCAGAGACCGGCTGAGTATTGGGGTTTTAAACCCGTAGAACGTAAGCGCAACGACGAGGCCCTATGCGGCGATGCTTGACGGTTCGTTGTAGCGCCACGGCATGAGTTCTTCGATGCGGGATCTGGGGTGCCCGTCGAT
>VAFL01000070.1 GCA_005768755.1 Paracoccus denitrificans
TAGATTCCACAAGCACAACGACCGAGGGGAGAAAGCAACGGACTAGACTTCATCAAAATTAAAACCTGATGCCAGCAAGAGTGCGACCAAACTCCCCACACTGAGGGCAACGATGCGTGAATAGCCTGAGGGGGGTTCTGGGGGGAGCACGAGGGACTCTGCCCGCATTCCAGTGCGTGAAGAGTAAGCCTGCTCACCGGTCAGGGGGACCCAGCAGGCCCTGACCGTCCTCCCCTCACCACAGAGTGGGGCGGGGGGGTGTCATCCCTGTCGGGGTCCTTGCATCTAGGACGGGCTGGAAAGGTCACGTATTGTGTCTCCCTGAATAGCACAGGCCTTACAGGGGAGCGGGGGTCCCGAGGGAGCTGCCAAACTCTGACTGCAGCCTCTTTCCCTGGACAGGGCCTTAGGGGGCCACCCTCACCCCGTGGGGCTGTGGAAGGGCTGCAGGAGCTGCTCAAGGTCATCTCATTGGGGTCGGGGTGTTTTGGACCCCAGCCCAGGAGGCCAGCGCCCCCACCCGGACCCACAGGCCCCAGAGTGGCCCACGGGGAGCAGGCATCAGGGGCCACTCACCTGTGACCTATCGCTGTGTGAGCGCCTCCTCTTTATGCATCGTGTACTGGGTAGAGTGGGAGAGTTGGGGAACTGGGTAGAGTGGGAGTTCTGGGGTACTGGGGAGAGTGGGAGAGTTGGGGTACTGGGGAGAGTGGGAGTACTGGGGAGAGTGGGAGAGTTGGGGTACTGGGGTGAGTGTGAGTACTGGGGAGAGTGGGGGTACTGGGGAGAGTGGGGGTACTGAGGAGAGTGGGAGTACTGAGCTACTTGGGAGAGCAGGAGAGTCGGGTCGCTGTGAGCCAGATCCAAAGCACGAGTGCTTCCGAAGGTCTGCAGAAGCACAGTGAGCGCCAGGCAGTAGTGGAACCCGGGGGCGTCACAGTTCCGCCCACAGTGGGGTCCCGCATCATCACTGTGGGCAGGCGGGGTCCAATCAGCACTTAGCCCTTCACCCTGAAGGCCAAGGGTCCCGGGGGAGGGTCCTGTCCCCACGCCAGGTGGGAAGGGGATGCAGGCACCCTCCCCCATCCTCGGGCCCTGCAGGCCTCCCACCATTCTAGGCAGACTGGGGGTCACAGATGTCCCCCCGACCCCCAGAGTTCACAGCATGGGGTCGCACTTAACATTTGAGGGGCTCCTGGGTGGTTCAGTCGGTTCCACGTCGACTCTTTAATTTGGCTCAGGTCAGGATCTCGAGGTTGTGGCATGGAGCCTCACGTGGGGCTCGGGCTCCGTTGGGTGAGGAGTCCACTCCAGGTTCCCCTCTCCCTCTGCTCCTCCCTACCGCACCCTCTCTCAAGTAAATTTTCTAAAAATTAACATGAAGACACGTGAGCATCTTTATCCCCTCTGCAGAGGTGTCTTCGTGTGTGTAACGACCGTGTAAATGCCTTTCACGGACCCACCGGGAGTCCTACCAGAAACCCCTTTTCCTTGATATTTACTGAAGTACAGTCAACACACAATG
>VAFL01000071.1 GCA_005768755.1 Paracoccus denitrificans
AAACTCAAAGGAATTGACGGGGGCCCGCACAAGCGGTGGAGCATGTGGTTTAATTCGAAGCAACGCGCAGAACCTTACCAACCCTTGACATCCTCGGACCGCACCAGAGATGGTGTTTTCACTTCGGTGACCGAGTGACAGGTGCTGCATGGCTGTCGTCAGCTCGTGTCGTGAGATGTTCGGTTAAGTCCGGCAACGAGCGCAACCCACGTCCCTAGTTGCCAGCATTCAGTTGGGCACTCTATGGAAACTGCCGATGATAAGTCGGAGGAAGGTGTGGATGACGTCAAGTCCTCATGGCCCTTACGGGTTGGGCTACACACGTGCTACAATGGTAGTGACAATGGGTTAATCCCAAAAAGCTATCTCAGTTCGGATTGGGGTCTGCAACTCGACCCCATGAAGTTGGAATCGCTAGTAATCGCGGAACAGCATGCCGCGGTGAATACGTTCCCGGGCCTTGAGTCGTAACAAGGTAGCCGTAGGGGAACCTGCGGCTGGATCACCTCCTTTCTAAGGAAGTTTCTAGTATCTTGGCTTGCCTTGATCGTGAAACGACTTAGCAGATCATCAGTCAGATGATCATATGCGGCCAGGCCGTCCTCATATCTCTTCAAGTCAGTTCAATGTCAGGCCTGCCGGTCTGGAAACGGGTCGGTAGCTCAGGTGGTTAGAGCGCACGCCTGATAAGCGTGAGGTCGGAGGTTCAAGTCCTCCTCGACCCACCATTCGGCTGTGCCTCATGGCGGGTCTCGTCGGAGAGTCGTTTGATTGCGCGTCCTCGGACTTTGTCCTGCGGGCGACGCGGGCATCGACCCACCTGCTGCGACGCGGCCTCCAGCATTGCGCTGGCGTGCCGCGAGGCAAAAAGACGGGGCCTTAGCTCAGTTGGTAGAGCGCCTGCTTTGCAAGCAGGATGTCATCGGTTCGAATCCGTTAGGCTCCACCATTGCCCTTCGATTTGATCAGCAAGCACTGATGAGTGTTTGCTCGTCCAATCGGACGTTCGCTTCTTCGGAAGCATTTACATCGTATAGAGAGATAATCAGCGTTGTCGGCTGTACCCGAGTGTGGGTGCGGTTGCGTCAATCCTTCGGGGTTGGGCAAACGATGACGTTGTCCAAGTCAAGTACACTAACCAATTGTTCTTCTTTCATGTGAAGAACAAAGCTTCCTTCGAAAGAGGGAAGCGGGAAAAGTACATGCTTTTGATCGGAAGTGACCCCTGCGCAACGCAAAAGGACGCAGGATCGACGGATTGAGGTCTGTCTTCTTCCGGATCAAATCAAGCGCGATAAGGGCGTTTGGTGGATGCCTTGGCAGCAAGAGGCGATGAAGGACGTGATACTCTGCGTTAAGCCATGGGGAGCTGAGAATAAGCTTTGATCCATGGATCTCCGAATGGGGCAACCCACCTGACAGTTTGTTATTGTTATCCTCGGGTAATCAATAACGGGCTGAACCAGGTACTAATCACCTGAATACATAGGGTTTTTAGAGCGAACCCGGGGAACTGAAACATCTAAGTACCCGGAGGAAAGGAAATCAACAGATACTCCCCCAGTAGCGGCGAGCGAACGGGGACCAGCCGAGCCATGAGAATGACCAGAATGTGTTGGAAAACACAGCCATAGCGGGTGACAGCCCCGTATGGGAAGTTCGATTGGACGTATTAAGTAGGGCGGGACACGTGAAATCCTGTCTGAAGATCGGGGGACCACCCTCGAAGGCTAAGTACTCCTTGCTGACCGATAGCGAACCAGTACCGTG
>VAFL01000072.1 GCA_005768755.1 Paracoccus denitrificans
GGTAGCGTCCGTCAACGTGGTGTAATTTCGGTTGTGGTTCCGGGCCGTCATGATCAGGCGGCCTTCGGTGTAATCTGAAGCGGTTTTTCCTCCTCGGTTGCTGGCGGGATCAGGTCGGCCATGGCCTCGACCTGCATGTATCGGTGCTGAAGCTGCCACTCGTCGTTGGCTTCGAGCAGGACAGCGCCGATGAGGCGCACGATGCTGTCCTCGTTCGGGAAGATGCCGACGACATCGGCGCGGCGCTTCACTTCCTTGTTCAGCCGCTCCAGTGGGTTCGTGCTGTGCAGCTTGGTGCGATGCTGCGCCGGGAAGGCCATGTAGGCGAGCACGTCGGCTTCGGCGTCGTCCATGAACGCTCCCAGCTTCGGCCATCTGGCGCGGAGCTGATCGGCGACATGGCGCCATGTCTGCACCGCGTTGTCGTGATCGGGCTGGATGAAGGCCTGCCGGATCGCGGCCGCCACCATGGTGTGCTGGCCCTTGGGAACGTAGGCGAGCGCGTTGCGCATGGCGTGAACCCGGCATCTTTGCCATGTCGCGCCGAGCACGCGCGTGATGGCGGCCTTCAGCCCCTCATGGGCATCGGAGATGACCAGCTTCACGCCGGTCAGCCCACGACGCACCAGATCGCGCAGGAAACTCGTCCAGAAGGGCTCGGCCTCGGAAGGGCCGATGTGCAGGCCGACGATCTCGCGCTTTCCCTCCGTGTTGACGGCCACGGCGATTATTGCCGCTACCGACACGATGCGGCCGCCCTCGCGCACCTTCAGGTAGGTGGCGTCGAGCCACAGATAGGCCCAGTCGTCGGCGAGCGGACGCTTGAGGAAGGCGTTCACCCGCTCGTCGATGTCCTTGCACAGCTTGGACACCGACGATTTCGAGATGCCGGTCATGCCCATGGCCTGCACCAGTTCGTCGACCTTGCGCGTCGAGACACCATTGATCCACGCCTCCTGGATGACGGCGACCAGCGCCTTCTCCACCGTCTTCCGCGGCTCCAGGAAGCCGGGAAAGTAGGCCCCGGAGCGCATCTTCGGGATCTTCAGGTTCAGCGTGCCAAGTCGGGTGTCGAGCGAGCGCTCGCGGTAGCCGTTGCGCCAGGTCTGGCGGGCCTCGCCGCGCTCGTAGCGGCCCGCGCCGATCAGGCCGTCGACGTCGGCCTCCATGATCAGCTGCAACACGTTCTCGGCGATGAGGCGCAGGAAATCGGGATCGCCGCTCTTCGCGGCAAGCTCGGCAAGCGGTAGTCTGTCGTCGGTCATCGGGGGTTCCCTTTCGGTCAGGTTGAAGTCCATCAACTCCACCTTAGCCGACAGGCCCGGTGACCACCCAACGCAAGGCGAAACCGGCAGCGAAATCTCCACCGCAAAGTCCACCCACGTCGCTCCCCGAAATTACACCACCAGCGTGGACGCTACC
>VAFL01000073.1 GCA_005768755.1 Paracoccus denitrificans
GAGTTCAATACAGTGATTGCCAACGTCCTTGTTCAATTAGAGTGTAGCTAGTTTCTAACTCCCATGTACGAGTGGGTAGCAGACATTTGCCTCCCAGTTGTACACACTTTTGAGAGTTGAGCTTATGGCCTGTACTTCCCACATCCTGCCTGCAGGTACACTTCGCTGCTAACAGGCCTAGGCTCGATGCGTGACTGAAGTGTTGTGAGAGGTAAGTGGAAAATCCCGGCATGCAAGACTAGTGCCTCCAAGCTCAATCCAGCGATTTCCTAGTAATTCCTGTCTTAGACAGGTGCTACATACTAAGTTCCATACGTGAGAAGCTAGCTGAACTCTGAGTCCAAAAGCATCTCTCTCCCGAGAGTTGAGCTCACACCTAGTCCCTCACAGTTCCACACTGCCTGCAGAATGAGTTTTGAACATCTTCACCAGAGACGTTTGTCAGAAGCTTGTGAGAAGCAAGTGGAATAGTGCAGGCCTGGAAGGTGTCTCCAGGTACAGTAGAGTGGTATTCTTCAAACCTCCTGAGTTAGAAGACTGCTATGGTCTCACGGCCATTAGAACGCAGCTAGTTGAAAGCGGGCTTCTAGGCATGGTCTTTTGTGAGAGCTGAGATCAGGGCAGGACCCTCCCGCATCCTGCCTACCCATAGTCATAGCTGCTAACTTCCTTACATTAGGTGCTAAAAGAGGTTGGAGAAATGCGAGTGGAAGTGTCAGGACTGTACACGTGTATCTGAGTTCAATATAGCGATTGCCAACGTCCTTGTTCAATTAGAGTGTAGCTCGGGTATTCCTCATCTCTATAAGTGTCTAGCAGTCATCGGATGCAAAGCATACACACTTCTGAGAGTTGAGCTTATGGCCTGTACCTCCCCCATCCTGACTGCCTGTACGTTCTGCTTCCACAGCATTTCATTGTATGCGCGAGTGTGGCGGAGTGTGAACCAAGTGTCTGCCTTGTCAATTTGGCTCCCAGCGGACAGCTGCCTCCAAGGCATGCACACTCCTTTGGTTTGAGCTTAGGACTTGAACATCCCACATGCAGACCTTCTGTAAGCTTCGCTTGAAAGGATTTCGTTCGATAGGGGCGCAAGTTTTGCGAGAGGCAAATGTGTCTCCGGGCCTCCTCTCCGGGCCTCTGTGGTCTGACAACTTGGTGGCAGCGAGTGGTCTGTGTGGTGTCTGGCGATGGGATGTGGTGCTGATTGTCAGGTGCACATCTGCCTGGGAGATGCACCTGCGGGGATCAGTGACGGGGTGGGCATCAGCACCTCTGGCCTCCAGCGGGCAGTGCTGTGCTGCTCCCTGAGACTCGGGTCTGATGGGGGGGAGGCGGGTGGGGACGCTGGTCCTCTAGCTCTAGGACTGAGGATTCCGCCCCCCAGTC
>VAFL01000045.1 GCA_005768755.1 Paracoccus denitrificans
GGGAGCAGCCCACTGTTCCTTGCCGTGGGCCCACAGGCATGTGCGGTGGACGGGGTGCGGGGAGGGGCGTGTCTCGGGATACACAGCTCCCGTCCCGTGGCAGCGCGCACATGGGCAGCAGCCCGAGGCCCAGCGGGCCGTGCTCGGTGCAGCCTGTGCGGATGGCCCGGGAGCCGGCGGGAGGGCAGGGGCGCCAGGGCCACGCTGCTGTGCGGGCCTGCGGTGTTGTTCTAGCTCTCGCATCTCCAGCCCCGGAAGGCTCCTTGACCTAAAGCAGTTTGGGAACCACCCCCAGCTGTCAGCCGTGATCAGTGAGCAAGATCTGCGCATGCTTCGCTTCATGACGAACCTGAAGGTCAGGCCCAGGGCGCGGAAGAGGGTCCTGGGTCGGGAGGCGAGAGGCTAGGACACGTGATTGGCGAGCTGAGGCTGCAAGGGGGAGGCCTCAGCACAGAGGTGTCACCACGCTCCCCGGGAACCCCCAACCCCGTCCCCGTGTCCCCCATTTGTCGGCAGGTGCAGGAAGTCACCTTTCCCAGTGCCTGCCGCAGGATCCTGCTGTTCTTTGGCAAGAACTCCTACTTCCAGAACGAAGTCCTCGTGAAGGAGTATGTCGTCAGTGCTGCTGGTAAGACAGCTCGGCATGACTGCCTGCCGGCCTGCCTGCCTGCCTGCCTGCCGGCCGGCCTGCAGGCCTGCCTGGAAGCGGCGGGTGGACGGTGGAACCGGGTTCACCGTGCAGCACCGTCTCACGTGCCCGTTGCCCTGCAGGCTACAGAGCGTCGCACTCCACTCCCATCCAGTGGTCGCAGCACTACGAACGGGAGGCCTACCGCCGCCAGACCCACGACAACGGCCTTAACTTCTTCAACTGGTTCTGTGGCCACCACCTTGCCGGGTCAGGCAGGATCGCTGAGGTGGGGCCCTGTGACAGACTGGGTCAGTGAGCTCGCTGGGTCCCCCAGCTGCTCCGGGTGGGGATGTGAGTCCCGCTCTCTGTTTCCTGCCAGCTCATCATGGATGACCTGTGGCCCAATGTCCTCAAGTACTACGAGAGGAAGAAGGCGCCGGGAGAGGGAAGCCACAGGAGGACAGGTGAGGAGCCGAGGGTGTGGGCGTGGAAAGGGGGGATCTCGGGGGACTTTGGCTGACACACTGAGGCTGCGGGTGGCCCTGACGGGGAGTGACCCCAGGTCAAGTTGGCATCATCCCCCTGAACCCGGGAGGCTGGGGAAGGGCCGTGCCAAAGGGCTCGTGCCTGGGGAAGCTCAAGACATTGGGAAAGGGCTCTGTCATTGCAATGAGCCGTGCCAGAGAAACAAAGCCAGCCGAGCCGCACCGCCTGTGCGAATGGTCCTGGCGGGGCCCTGAACCCCGTCCTCCGGTGCCCGAGTACCGCCAGACGTGTGGGCACGGCCAAGGTGTCCCTGCCGCCCTTGACACCGTGCGTAGGCGAAACTTTGCAACGAGGCGCTAGGCGGGGGTGGAATCACTGCAGCGATCCCCTCAGTCTCCATTGGCGTCCCCTCCGCCGCCCAAAAGGCACACAGAGAACCCTGGCCAGCATGCCGACATTAAGGAGCACGAGTTTGAATTGCGTGGGCGCGTGCGTGGAGGAAACCTAAAGGCAGAACCCCCCGTGCTCGTGGGGGCGCTGCGGGGGCCAGGAGAATCATAGCCATTGGAGCCAGGCCGAGAATCACTCGTGCGTCGGCCCCTTGGCCCAGAGACCATACAGACTTGTGTCATGGCCGCCTGGCTGTCTGTGTCTCTGCGTGTACCTGAGGCCCTGGGTGTTTCTGTCCCTGCCAGGGAGCTTCAAGATGCCGAGATGAATATGAGGCGACGGCACACTTGTCCACAGCCGTCGCACACATACAGATGGATGCCAGCGGTCAACACGGCTCTCCTGCAGAGGAGATCACTGAGGACAACGCTGTGGTGCTGACACGTCAGACACATGATGGGGCTCCAGGAGCCATGTAACTTTCATTAAAAGTTAGAAACACAAGATCCTGTGTGTGTTTGTGTGTATGCATCTCACTAATCAATCAATCAATCAATCAATCAATAAACAAACGAACGAGAATTTGAGTAAATAAAAATAACCAAGATGAGCTGGGCGTCTGAGTCCGTCTGCCTCTGAAGGAGACCCCAATTCTTTCCTTTCGGGACCCAGTGCCTGTACTGTTGCAACGGGGTGCACTACTTGTTTGGTGGCGGCCCGAGGCGTCCCATATGGTTCCAGTCAAGGAGGGGCAGGGAGCATAGAGGCCTCAGGGACTCAGCAGACCTCGCAGAGCGCACGAGGTCTGGCCCCCGATCCCCCTGAAGGTCCGCACACTCCACACCACCCTGGCTGTGTGGCTGAGGGTGGTGAGTGGCAGGAGAGCCTGTGGTGGATGGGGGACTGTGTCCGTGGGAGCCAGATCCTACCTGGCTCACTTAGGACTGCCTGCCCCATCGTGCAGGTCCAGGAGGGGTACACAACCACACAGCGTGGCGCAGGGGCCGGGGCACCGCCCAGTGAATGCGGGGCCCTCCCCCAGGCCTAGTAAGGAAGGGCTCCTGCATGGCCTGCCGCCTGCCTCCGGCCAGACTTCCTCGATTGACTGACTGACTGATTGGTTGATTGATTGATTGATTGATTGATTGATTTTTCCATTCATTCATTCATTCATTCATTCATTTTTTGGTAGATGAGTGCTTTTATTTCCAACAACAGAGAAAGAGCAGGTAACCTGAACAGCCACCCTCTATAAAACATAAAAAAATGCAAGGCAGAATCAACCCAAACCCTTGAAATACATAGCTGAGACCACAAGGTACTGCATATGGTCGGGATGATTTTCAAAGTGCAGACTTGTAAACGCAGTGCAGAAAGTTTCTGTACACCCTTCATCCGTCTCCCTCAGAGGTGAACATCTCCTGACCACGCTCCAATGATAAAAACGAAGAGACCCACATGTGTACACTAGGACTAAACTACAGACGGCACTCAGATTCCGCCAGGTTTTCCAAGGAAGGTGCTTCTTCCGCTGGACACCTGTGTGTGATAGCACATTACACTTAGTTGTCACATGGCTTTCGTTTCCGTGACACTTCTTCTGTCTTTCCTAATTGTTGAAGATGTTGACAATTTTGAAGAATACTAGCAACCGATGATTGTAGACTGTCTCTCAGTTCACTTGTATCTGATGCTTTCTCGTGTGTAGATAGGAGTTGTGCTCTCTTTTTGGGCAAAAACGCCAGGGATGGGAAATTGATCACGTCATACCCTGCTCTGTGCCTCCCAGGCAGACAGCGTGGTCAGCTCTCAAGGCTCTGGACTGAGAAGTCTCCTGATTCTTCCTCCAACGTTCCTCCAACAACGGCACTCATGCCTGTCCCTCCCCCGAATAGATTTTTTTTACAAAATCTCTTCCTTTTCTCCAACAACAACACATTTTCACCAATGCCCTAAGTTTCAGTGCGCTATTTATCTTTCGGCCCAGACGGAAGGATGTTATTCAATATGGATAATAGGGGTCATGATCTGAGCCTTGCTCCGGCTCCTCTCGTGGCGGCTGCTGTTCCTTTGCTCCTGGTGTGTACCGTCAAGGGAACTTTCCACGGCAAGGACTCTGTCCAATGCTGTCTGTGATGCATCTTGTAAGGTCGAGGCGAGAAAAGCCCTCAAGATGTTTCAGACTTCCCCAGGTTTTGTGGTCATCATGGGATTCACTGTCTTGCAAGTGAACACTCCCCTGGATGAATTCTAGTCACCATCATCTGCCTGTTGTCCTCTCCAAGTAAGCCAGAGCTCCCGTCTTTTCCTCGGGCTTTAGGACGCGCGCGTGGTTGCCCTGCAACCTCAAATCCCTCACGAGTTAGTGACAAATTATGAATTCAAAGGCTTTGTTTTCGGCTCTCCTTCTTAACTGCAAAGTGGGAGTGACACTCTTTCTGGCTCTTCACATCCTCAAGAGACCTCCTGGATGTAAAGGCTCCGGTGCCGGCAGGTGGTGCCCCAGGACGCAGTGGGCGGCACGCTCTCGGGGATCTCCTGGGCATCGTCTGGCAGATGTCGGCCAGGAAAATGGCCAGAGACACGGACGGGGGCTGGAGGACACCGACCCGACCTCCGCCCAGGCGGCTGCTCGGTCTCCTGGACTCCCTGGCTCAGGGCTAGTCGTGGGAGGGCGGGACCGCCCAGAGCCCCTCCCACCGCCTTGCCCCTGATTGGCAGGGCCTTCCTTGGGGCCAAGGTCCAGCACGTAACTCCACTCCCGGGGGTGGAGCTCCCGGTGAGTCAGGGCACAGGTGCCTGGCAGCAGGCGGCAGGCCAGGAGCCGCTCTGCGCCTGCGCCGCCTTCTCGCCCGCGCCTCCCGGCGGCGGCCCTAGGGGGCGTATTTCCGCCAGCCACGAGCCGGGCCACTGCGGGGACTCGCGGACTCGGACCTCTCCAGCGCCTTCCCTCACAGCGGCCCAGCTCCCTACAGGCCGGTGGCGCGGTGGGGGGGGGCCGGGGGGGCGTTGGGAACCGGGCCGGGGCCCCATGGAGAGCGAGACGGGGTCCCGGGAAGCCGGGCTTGCCCCGGCATCCTGGCCCTGCTTCGTGCTGGAATGGAGACTTCAGGCAGCCGGGGCCCGCGGGGACGTAGGCACCCCGAGGGATGAGGGGACGCTGCAGTCCCTAGGCGTTGGGACCGTGGAGGAGCGTGTGCATGAAGCCAGCGCCGGGAGGGAGACCGAGCAGGCCCCGCTGCTTGTGGAGTTGGTGCTGGCGGTGGAAGACGCCATGGTGCTGGTCGAGGTCGTAGACGGGGCGGCGGCTGACAACCGTGAGGAGGCAGAGGAAGAGGGGCAGAGGGAGGGGGAGTCTCAGGCGGTGGGAGAGGAGGAGGAGTGTGAGCATGAGGAGGACTCGGGGGAGGAATCTGAGCAGGGCACGCAGTTTGAAGCGGACGACCAGGAGGCCGATGAGAAGAAGACTGACCCCGAGGAATCTGATGAGGAGACCGGGACTGACGACGACGAGGAGACTGAAGACGACAGGCCTGAGGTGGACGATGACTCCGAGCAGGACGACGCCGAGGATGTGGCGATGGCTCACGAGGAAGAGGGGGAGGCTGAGGAGGAGGCCGTCATGTCTGAGACGGAGTACATGCTGGAGGAGGAGGCGAATCTTCAGGAAGAGGAACATGAGCCGGAGGAGGCCATGGAGGAGGGCCAGGGAGAGGAAGGCGCCAGGGAGCTGCAAGACCAGCAGCAAGGGTCAGAGCATCCAGAGGCAGGGCCGAGTCCGTTGGAGTGCCCGCTGGAGGCTCTCGAGGCGCTGCTGGGTCAGAGAAGGCACCATCGCCTGCAACAGCGAAGCGCCCACATGCAGGGCATCCGTGGCTTCTGGGCCAAGGCTGTATCCTTGCTGCTGTGGGGCAAGGACCCCAAGGTGACGGGGGTGGGGGGGACGTGGGGGGCTGGGGGTGGGGGGGCCGGAGCCAAGCGGGCCGTGAGGAGGGCAGGGGCGCTGTGGGGTATGGGCATCCCTCGGACAGCATTGGTGAACGCTCCCCGCCCGTCCCGGGGTGGGAGTGGCGACGACGCTCATGCCCCGGTGATCGCCACAGCCTTGGCAGCCCGCTTGAGGGTGGGCTCCTCCTGGGCTGGATCGTCCCCAGAGGCAGCGAGTGTCAAGTGCGCGGGACGACATGCGGTCCGGGTCACACGTGGGAGTGGCAGCAGGGTCTCCGCACTGGCCACGGCTACCCGCAAAGCCCCTTTTCGCCTCGGCACACTGCTGCAGCCAGGGGGCTGCGTGTGCCCCCCTCTGACCTGGTCGCCCAGAGCCAGGGACGTGCGCCGTCCCGGGAGCAGCCCACTGTTCCTTGCCGTGGGCCCACAGGCATGTGCGGTGGACGGGGTGCGGGGAGGGGCGTGTCTCGGGATACACAGCTCCCGTCCCGTG
>VAFL01000074.1 GCA_005768755.1 Paracoccus denitrificans
CAGCCCGAGACCCTGTGGTCGCCGTGGAAGCTGGAGGGCGAGGAACTGGTCGCGGGCAAGCAGGACGCGCTGCGGCTGGCGGTCGACGATCAGCGGCAGGCGGGCATCGACATCCTCGGCGATGGCGAACAGACGCGACAGCATTTCGTCACGACGTTCATCGAGCATCTGGACGGCGTCGATTTCGAGAGGCGTGAGACGGTGCGCATCCGCAACCGCTACGACGCCAGCGTGCCGACGGTCGTCGGTGCCGTATCACGCCCGAAATCGGTCTTCGTTGACGACGCCCGTTTCCTGCGCGCCCAGACCAATCAGCCGATCAAGTGGACGCTGCCCGGGCCGATGACGATGATCGATACCCTCTACGACGCGCATTACCGGAGCCGTGAGAAGCTGGCGTGGGAGTTCGCCTGCATCCTCAACGAGGAAGCCCGCGAGTTGCAAGCGGCCGGCGTCGACATCATCCAGTTCGACGAGCCTGCGTTCAACGTGTTCTTCGACGAGGCGAACGACTGGGGCATCGCCGCGCTGGAACGCGCGGCCGAAGGGCTGACGGCCGAGACCGCCGTCCACATCTGCTACGGCTATGGCATCAAGGCCAATACCGACTGGAAAAAGACGCTCGGCTCCGAATGGCGCCAGTATGAGGAAACCTTTCCCAATCTCCAGAAGTCGAAGATCGATATCATCTCGCTCGAATGCCAGAACTCGCGCGTGCCGATGGACCTGATCGAGCTGGTCCGAGGCAAGAAAGTGATGGTCGGCGCGATCGACGTCGCGACCGACACCGTCGAGACGCCGGAGCAGGTCGCCGACACGCTGCGCAATGCGCTGCGCTTCGTCGATGCCGACAAGCTCTTGCCCGCCACCAACTGCGGGATGGCGCCGCTGTCGCGCGACGTCGCGCGAGGCAAGCTGAAGGCGCTGGGGGCCGGCGCCGAGATCATCCGCAAGGAACTGGCGGCCTGAGCGGAGACGAATATCGTCTGGCCTCTCCGGCCCTGACGATAGCGCGTCCTACCTGAAGCTCCCCGGTGCTGCTGATCCCGCCGTCCATGGCAAGGCGGGGACGGTGCCGGGGAGATTGATGCATATGCGGTTCGCGCGCCTCTGTGCGTAGCGTCGAACCGCCAGACCGGAATATTGTCTATGAAGGCCATCCTAAGCCGGCTGCGGATCGACGCTTACATCCTTGCAATCGTGGCAATGGTGGTGATCGCCGCGATCCTCCCCGCCCGGGGCATGGGCAAGGACGTGCTCGATATCGTGGTGCACGCCGCCATCGCGCTCCTCTTCTTCATCTACGGCGCTCGGATCTCCAGACAGGCGATCTGGACGGGCATCCTGCACTGGCG
>VAFL01000003.1 GCA_005768755.1 Paracoccus denitrificans
GGGCATCGCCATGGGCACTGGCGCCGATGTGGCGGTCGAAAGCGCCGGGCTGACCCTGCTGGGCGGCGACCTGACCGGCATCGTCCGCGCCCGCAAGCTCGCCGTGGCCACCATGCGCAATATCCGACAGAACCTGTTCTTTGCTTTCATCTACAACGCCGCGGGCATCCCGGTGGCGGCCGGGCTGCTCTATCCGGTCTTTGGCCTGCTGCTATCGCCGATGATCGCGGCGGCGGCCATGTCGCTGTCCTCGGTCTCGGTCATCGCCAATGCGCTGCGGCTGAAACGGGTGAAGCTATAGGGTTGAGGAAGCGGCGTGTGGGTTTGAAATTTCGGTTTCAGCCCGATCAGGGTAGTCCAAAACAGATGACGCGGCTTTCCATCAGGGCGACGACATTAAGACGACCGTTGTCAATGTGAGTTTTTTCTCAGCGAGCCCTCTCTTGCTGGCAACGCATGGGTCGCACTTTTGTTGGCGGACTTACGATGCTGGAAAAATCATCTACCTCAACGCCACCTCAACCCTTGGCTGCAGTTTTCGTGCAGGTTGTTCCGTCGGATGTCGCTCAATGCAGTTGAGCGTCGACATGGAAATCGCAATAAATCAAACGGTTGTCACCTAAGGCGCTGAAATCGCTAGGTTTCGCAATTTTCCCTCTGATCGGCTCATAACCTGAAGGTCGCAGGTTCAAATCCTGCCCCCGCAACCAACGATAATTGCGAAACCTCCGCTGACCCCGTCGCGGAGGTTTTTGCATTTGTGCCCCCATTCCGCAGCGATCGTCTGTTGCGTCCTCCCGCAACCAACGTCCCGGCTTATGCAGTTATGGTCTTGTCCAAGTGAATTTATTCTGCAGCGAAGTTACGCAAGGGGTTGGGCGCACGTACCGCGATGATTTGGTGCAGAGTTTCGGGACGAATATGCGTGTAGCGGCGAAGCATCTTCCAGTCTTTGTGCCCGGTCACCAGCGCGACCTGCTCGATGGCGAGACCCATCTCGAAAAGCCGACTTGTTGCTTCATGCCGCAGGTCGTGGAAATGGAGGTCCTTGATGTCGGCTTCAGTACAGGCGCGACGGAACGCGGTTCCGACAGAGCGAGAATTATAAGGAAAGATCGGCCCCTTTACTCGCCCTGACTGCTTGGCCTGCGCCATCACAAGAGCCCAGGCATCAAACCCTGTTGCTGCAAAGAGCGGAATCCGCTGGTCGTTGCCCGACTTATTGCGCGGGTCCTTTCGGTCCTTGATAAAAAGCATATGCCGGTCAACATCGAGGTCTGCCCATTCGACCCGGCAGATTTCGTCGAGCCGCATGGCCGTGGCGATAGCGAATTGAACCAATCGCGTCATTGGCAAGGTGAGGCGCTCATTTGCGTCGAAGCAATCGAAGAGACGCTTCAACTCGGCATGACTTGGGCGCCGATCCCGCTCGATTCCCTTTCCAATCAGCCCCAAGCGTTTTAGTGCGACCCGCGCGAGGTCGACAGGCTCGGGCGAGGTTTCGAGGCCATGAACCGCCGCCGCATGGGTCAGGATCATCTTGATGACGCCGATGTCGATCCCAAGCGTGACTGGCCCTGCACCCTGACCTGCTCGCTTACGACCGTACTCGATCAGCATTTGCCGGTCGAGTTGACCGATCTTCTCATTGCCCAGATCGCGTTTGAGAGTCGCAAGTGTTGCAGCCTTGCTTCGGCGCGGAGATTTCCCTACCTCGCACATATCGGCTATATGCAGATTGATCAGGTCACCGAAGGTCTGTACGCGAGCAATCGAGGAAGTGTTCGGTGCCAGTCCCTGATCGACGCGGGTCTCCGCTTGGCGTGCCCAACGATGGGCGTCGTCACGGCGAAGAAAGGTCTCGCTTGCGTAGCGGCCCTTTCGTCTGATCTGGACCCGGTATGCGCCAGAGGGAAGTTTGGTGATGGAGGCCATGTTCGTGTGCGCTCTGTGTGCAATGAGTCGTCGTAAAGGGGCGAATTAGGGGATATCAGGGCGTAGTCCGGCGTAGAGCGAGGTCTGCTAACAAATTGATGATACGTTAAAAATGCAAATAAATCAACATGCTATGCTAAGTGTGGCGCCGATGATGGATTGGACGGATCGCTATTGTCGCGGGTTTCACCGTCGGCTGTCGCGCCATGCGTTGCTTTACACCGAAATGGTGACGGCCCCTGCAATCATCCATGGCCCCCGTGACCGATTGCTGCGGAAGGACCCGTCCGAACATCCCGTTGCACTGCAGATCGGTGGCTCTGACCCGGCAGAGCTTGCGCGCGCGACCGCGCTTGCAGCGCCTCACGGCTATGATGAGATCAATCTCAATGTCGGCTGCCCGTCGGACAGGGTGCAGTCGGGTTGTTTCGGCGCAGTGCTGATGAAAACGCCGGATCTGGTGGCCGAATGTGTGCGGGCCATGATTGCCGAAAGCCCGGTCGAGGTGACAGTGAAATGCCGCATCGGCGTAGACGAGCAGGATCCGGAGGTCGTGCTGCCCGATTTCCTGTCGCGGATGCGCGATGCTGGCATCAGCCGCGTGACGATCCATGCGCGCAAGGCTTGGCTGCAGGGACTTTCCCCAAAGGACAACCGCGAGATCCCGCCGCTGGATTATCCGCTGGTCCATCGCATGAAGGCGGCGTTCCCCGAGATGCACCTGTCGATCAATGGCGGCATCCAGCCCGACATGGTGGCGGATCAGCTGCGGGTCATGGACGGGGTGATGATTGGCCGCACCGCTTATCACCAACCCTGGGATGCCCTTGGCGCGGCCGATGCGCTGTGGAACGACACGCCGCCATTCGCGGACCCGGTGGACGCGGCGCTGGCAATGCGCGCACCGATTGCGGCCTGGCTGGACGACGGCGCGAGAATCCACCAGATCAGCCGGCACATGCTGGGCCTGTTCCACGCCCGACCGGGCGCGCGGTTGTGGCGCAGAACCCTCAGCGAAGGCGCGTCAAAGGCCCACAGCCCGGCAGAAGGGCTTGCGCTTTACGAGGCTGCGTTGGATCAGGTTCGCGAAGCCATGGAGACAGCCGCATGACCGAGATGATCCTGCCCGCATTCATCCTTGCCGCTGTCGGTGCTTTCGCCGGCGTGCTGGCGGGATTGCTTGGCGTGGGGGGCGGGATCGTGCTGGTCCCTGCCTTTTTCTATCTTTTCAGCGCAGCTGGGTATGGTTCGGACGATCTGATGCAGATCTGCCTGGCCACGTCGCTTGCGACGATCATCGTCACCTCGGCGCGCTCGGTCATGGCCCATAACCGCAAGGGCGCGGTCGATTGGCAGATACTCAAGGACTGGGCGCCCGGCATCATGATCGGTGCCGCATTGGGTGTGTTGATGGTGTCAGCGCTTCGCACACACACACTGCAGGTGATCTTCGGGGTGCTGGTCGTGGTGATCGCGCTTTACATGATGTTCGGCAAATCAAGCTGGCGACTGGCCGATCAGATGCCGCAGGGGCCGGTGAAATATCTGATGGCGCTGTTGACCGGCTTCATTTCGGTGCTGCTGGGGATTGGCGGCGGCTCGATCGGGGTGCCGCTGATGTCTTTGCATGGCCGGCCGATCCATAATGCAGTGGCGACGGCGGCGGGATTTGGCGCGCTGATCGCGCTGCCCTCGGCGCTGCTGTTTCTGTTCACCGGGACAGAAAATGCCCCGCCCGGCACGATTGGCGCGGTGAATATTCCGGCTTTCCTGATCGTCATCGTGATGACCACCCTGACCGCACCGCTTGGTGCCGCCCTCGCGCATAGGCTTGACGCGAAACTGCTGAAGAAGGTCTTTGCCGCCTTCCTGATGCTGGTGGCGCTGAATATGCTGCGCAAAGCATTGTTCTGAAGGAAGACCCATGTCGAACGCGCCCGCTACGCCGATGTCGTCCCGCCGCTCTCGCGCGTTGTCGGGCACGGCAATGATCCCAGGCGACAAGTCGATCAGCCACCGCGCGCTGATCCTGGGCGCGCTGTCGATCGGCCGCACCCATATCACCGGGCTGCTGGAAGGGCAGGACGTGCTTGACACAGCCAGGGCCATGCAGGCGTTCGGCGCCACCGTCGAACGGCTCGGGCCCGGCGAATGGGTGGTTGACGGCGTGGGTGTCGGCGGCTTTTCCGAACCCGAAAGCGTCATTGATTGCGGTAATTCCGGAACCGGCGTGCGGTTGATCATGGGCGCAATGGCAACGACGCCGATCACTGCCACCTTCACCGGCGATGCCAGCCTGTCGAAGCGCCCGATGCGCCGGATCACTGACCCGCTTGCCCTGTTCGGGACCGAGATCACTGCGCGCGACGGCGGCCTTCTGCCGGTCACAATTCGCGGGGCCGAGGAGTCGGTGCCGGTGAGTTATCGCACGCCCGTCGCCTCGGCCCAGATTAAATCGGCGGTGCTGCTGGCGGGGCTGAACGCACCGGGCCAGACCGTCGTGATCGAGGCTGAACCGACGCGTGACCATTCCGAGCGGATGCTGGCGGGTTTCGGGGCGACCATTACCACAGAGATCACCGATGATGGCCGCGTCATCACCCTGACCGGCCAGCCAGAGCTGCGCGGCCAGACGGTTGCGGTGCCGCGCGATCCATCATCGGCCGCATTCCCGGTCGCCGCCGCGCTTATCGTTCCCGGCTCGGAAATTCGTGTGAACGGCATCAGCCGTAACCCGACGCGCGACGGACTTTATGTGACGCTGGCCGAAATGGGCGCCGACCTCAGCTGGGAAAACGACCGCGAGGAGGGTGGCGAGCCGGTGGCCGACCTGATCGTGCGCCATTCGCGCCTGAAGGGTGTGACCGTGCCAGCAGATCGCGCGGCCAGCATGATCGACGAATTCCCGATCCTGTCTGTGATCGCGGCCATGGCCGATGGCGTGACCGTGATGAACGGCGTGGCCGAGTTGCGCGTGAAGGAATCAGACCGCATCGACGCCATGGCGCAGGGCCTGCGCGCAAATGGGGTCGATGTTGATGAAACCCGCGACAGCATGACCGTGCATGGCAAGGGCCGTATTCCGGGCGGGGGCGCGCCGGTGGAAACCCATCTGGACCACCGCATTGCCATGTCGTTCCTGATCGCCGGGCTGGCGGCGGATGCGGAAATCCGCGTTGATGACGGCGCGGCCATCGCCACGTCATTTCCGGATTTCGTGTCCCTGATGAAGGGACTGGGTGCGGATCTGGGTTAGGTTTCGATCTCGATGCTGTCGGCGGACCGCTTCTTGATCCGCTCATCGCATTTCGCCTCGATATTATTGCCGTCGGGGTCCAGAACGAAGGCGGCGTAATACCCCGGATGATAATCGCGCGGCCCCGGGCTGCCATTGTCGCGACCGCCATTGGACATCGCGGCGCTGTAAAATTCGTCTACCATTGCCCGGTCACGGGCCTGAAAGCACAGATGCAGATTGCTTCTGGGCTCATTAGGGTTGATTTCGTCAATATACAGTTCATCGCATTCCAGCCAGTCACGACCGCGACCGACACAGTCCCCGCGGCCAAGCGCATCCAGAATGGCACCGTAGAAGTCGCGCGATCTGTTGAAGTCAACAACGCGCAGATGAATGTGATCGATCAGCCTGCCTTGATGATACGCCATACTCGCCACCTCTGGTTTTCAACGCAGCACGGGGTGCGGGGTTCCGCCACCACTGGACCAAAGGCGCGCTTTGCTGCATAGACAAGGCAAGAGAGCCGAAGGAGTTCGCCCATGTGGATCGTCGACCGTATCCTGACCTGGTGGAGAGGTCAGACCCTGAACACTCAGGTCTGGACCGCACTTCATGGCGAGAGGGTGGGCGAGGACGATCAGGGCAACGTCTATTACCAGTCCAAGAAGGGCGCGCGGCGTTGGGTCATCTATAACGGCGAATCGGAAGCCAGCCGGGTGCCGGTCGAATGGCATGGCTGGCTGCATCACACCTTCAAGGAGCCGCCGACAAAGGACCCGATGCAGCGCCGCCCGTGGGAACTGCCAAGCCAGATGAACATGACCGGCACGCCACAGGCATACCGGCCGAAATCGTCGGTTTATCGGGCCGATCCGGCACCGCGCAGCGATTACGACGCCTGGCAACCCGACCCGTGACAGGGCCGATTGCCATGAGGATGCACGATGAGCGATGACAGCCGGGCGGAACTGATCGCCGGTGGCGTGGTGCTTGCCGTTGCCGCCGGCTTCCTGATCCTTGCCGCCGGACCGCGCCTGATGCCGGGCAGCGGATATGAATTGATCGCCGCTTTCCCGAATGTCGAAGGCATCGAAACCGGGTCAGAAATCCGCATGGCCGGCGTTCCGGTGGGCCGGGTTGGCGGTATCGCGCTGAACCCCACGACCTATCTGGCCGAAGCCCGGCTGCAATTGCGCGAGGACGTTGTGCTTCCAAGCGATTCAGCGGCGGTGATCCAGTCGGACGGCCTGCTGGGTGGTGCCTATCTTGAACTTCAGCCGGGCGGCAGCCCCGACAATCTTGCCCCCGGTGATGAGATCGAGGATGTGCAGGGTGCCGTCAGCCTGTTGTCGCTGATGATGAAATTCGTTGATTCACAAGCGAGTAACTCCGAATGAAACCGATTTTCGCAATCCTTCTCTCGGCGGGCTTCCTGATCCAGCCCGCCTGCGCGCAGGAAGGCGTCACGACCACTCGCGGCAGCGGTGCGATCCTGCGTGCCCTGGACAAGGTGTCCAGCAATGTCACGGACCTGAACCTTTCCGCCGGCGAAGCCGCCGAGGTCGGTCGCTTGACCGTCCGGCTTGGCGAATGCCGTTTCCCGACCGATGATCCCAATTCCGATGCTTATGCGCAGATGGTCATTACCGATCGGAATTCAGGCGCCACGCTTTTCGATGGCTGGATGGTGGCATCCTCGCCCGCGCTGTCGGCGCTGGATGATGCGCGTTACGACGTCTGGTTGCTGGGCTGCCAAAGCGCCTGAGGCGCGGGCAGGGCGCGCGAGCGGATATCGGCATCGTGCCGGATCGCAGCTGACAGCCGGCGCAGATATGCGGCGCGGGTGATCGTCTGACCGCCCATGCTGGCCAGATGCGCAGTGGGATACTGCGTGTCGAACAGGGTGAAGCCGCAGTTGGCCAGATGGGCGCTCAACCAGATCAGTGCCGCTTTCGAACCGTTCCTTCTGGTTGAAAACATGCTTTCGCCAAAAAACGCGCCGCCAATGGTCAGCCCGAAAATGCCACCAACGACCTCGGTCCCCGCAAGTATTTCCAGAGAATGCGCGTGACCTAACCTGTGCAGATCCTGATACAGCCCGATCAACGTGTCATTTATCCAGGTTTCTTCGCGGCCTGCGCAGGCGCGCACCGTGGCCGCGAAATCGCCATTCAATGTGGCAGTCCAACCGCTGTGGCGCAGATGCCTGCGCATCGAACGCGATACGTGGACCCTGCCGATAGGCATGATGCCTCGCTCGCTCGGCTCGAACCAGTGAAGCGTTGGATCATGGGCCGATGACGCCATGGGGAAGATGCCATTGGCATATCCCCACAGCATTTCGCGCGTGGTAATCAAGCGGGCGTGTTCTCGCTCAGCCAGCGTTCCAGCCAGTGGATCGAGTAGTTGCCTGACTGGATGTCTGGTTCTGCCAATAGCGCCTGAAACAACGGCATCGTCGTATCGACGCCGTCCACGATCAGTTCCGACAGCGCGCGGTCAAGGCGCGCCAGCGCCTCTGGCCGGTCGCGGCCGTGGACGATCAGCTTGCCGATCAGGCTGTCGTAATAAGGCGGAATGACATAGCCATCATAGATCGCGCTATCCATCCGAACGCCAAGACCGCCCGGGGCGTGGAACTGCGTGATCTTGCCCGGGGAAGGGCTGAAATTCGGCAGCTTCTCGGCATTGATCCGGACTTCGATGGCGTGGCCGTTGATCTGCAGATCATCCTGAGCCAGCTCCATCGGCTCATTGGCTGCGACCCGGATCTGTTCGCGGACCAGATCGACGCCATAGATGGCTTCGGTGACCGGATGTTCGACCTGAAGGCGGGTGTTCATCTCGATGAAATAGAACTCGCCGTCTTCATACAGAAATTCGATGGTACCCGCGCCGATATAGCCCAGCTTCTTCATCGCATCGGCGCAGATATTGCCGATCCGGGCCCGCTCCTCGGGTGTGATGCTTGGTCCCGGCGCTTCTTCCAGCACCTTCTGGTGACGACGTTGCAAGGAACAGTCACGCTCGCCCAGATAGACAGCGTTGCCTTTGCCATCGCCGAACACCTGCACCTCGATATGGCGGGGCTTCTGCAGGTATTTCTCGATATAGACGTCAGGATTGCCGAAGGCGGCCTTGGCTTCGGACCGCGCGGTGCGGAAGGCCACTTCCAGCCCCTTTTCGTCATGGGCGACCTTCATGCCGCGCCCGCCGCCCCCCGCGGTGGCCTTGATGATGACGGGATAGCCGATTTCGGCCGCGACTGTCTTGGCCTCGTCCACATCGTGCACGCCGCCCTCGGACCCCGGCACGACCGGGATGCCAAGCTCTTTCGCGGTTTCCTTGGCGGTGATCTTGTCGCCCATGATGCGGATATGTTCCGCTTTCGGGCCGATGAAGGTAATGCCGTGATCTTCAAGCATCTGCGCGAAGGCGGCATTTTCCGAAAGAAAGCCATAGCCCGGATGCACTGCCTGCGCGCCGGTGATTTCACATGCGGCGATGATTGCTGCGGGGTTGAGATAGCTTTCCGATGACGGGTTCGGACCGATGCAGACAGATTCGTCAGCCATGCGCACATGCATGGCGTTGGTGTCGGCAGTCGAATGCACCGCGACTGACTGAATGCCCATTTCACGGGCGGCGCGGATCACCCGCAGCGCGATTTCGCCACGATTGGCAATCAGGATCTTGTCGAACATCCGACCAGCCTCATTCCACGATCATCAGGGGCGCGCCGTATTCGACGGGCGTCCCGTCATCGACGAGAATGCGCTTCACAGTGCCCGACTTGGGCGACGGGATGTGGTTCATGGTCTTCATCGCTTCGACAATCAGCAGCGTGTCGCCTTCGCTGACCTGTTGACCAACCGTCACGAAGGGCGCGGCCCCGGGTTCTGCGGACAGATAAGCCGTGCCAACCATGGGCGAGGTGACTGCACCAGGCAGGTTGGCCGGATCGTCCAACGTTGCGCCGGGTGTCGCCGTCGGGGTTGCGGGACTTTGCGGCGCAGCACCGGCAGTTGGGGCGGCGGGCGCATAGGCAGGTGCGGCGGGCTGCATGACGACCTGTTTGCCGTGCTTCGACAGGCTGACCGTCAGCCTGTCATGTTCGCCGTATTCGCGCTTGACCGACAATTCGGACAGTTCGCTGCTGTTCAGAAGCTCGGCCAGCGATTCAATGAAAGCAACGTCACCTTCATGGTTCTTGCTGCCGGATTTGCCAAATGCGCTCATGTGCGTCCTCTGCCTTGTGAATTCCGCGTCTTGCGCGCGGTACGCTTTGCGCGGCTTATATCAAGGAACGGGACGCGAGGGAAAGCAATTTGGTCCGATCCAGTGCCGCGCCCGGCTTGATTTTCTCGTCACTTTTCCAAGACTATGGGGGCAGTTGCGCAAAAAACACAAGGGTTTGTGTAATCCCGGCGAATTTGGGCCATATTCTGAATGTTACCGCGCTGCTTGGGCTTTCCGCCTTCGCCGCGAAGGCGGAAGATCCGAACTACCTGAGCGGGAACGTCCATCCCCCGCCCGCGCTGTATGCGGTGCTGGCGAAAGCGGGGCCTCCTTAAGACGCTATGCAGGGTTAGTCCGGCTTCGTTCTGGCTGGGCCTGAACATGGGCCTGCCTTCTTCCCCTTGGAAATGCCTGAAATCTGCCGGATCGATGATCCCGTCGCCGGCCCGCTTTTCGGGAGCGGCAGCGACCTGAACACGGTCATGGCGCCGGTTTCCTGTCCAGGCGATGTTGCGGCACCCGAATCTGCGCTCTTGGTGTTGGCATTTGACGGCGATAAGGCCCCCGCACGCACCGTAGTTGCATCATCGCCGAGGTTCACGCCGCGCAGCAGCGCCTAGCTTTCACTACAGGCACCGTGAATGGCCCAGAGTGCAGCATCCCGCGCAGGCGGTCGCTATCCACGGCTGGCCTTTTCGGCGATGCCTGACTGGCCTTCGCGCCGGGCAAGCTCTGCCGCCACATCGGCGAGCGTCAGATCGCGAGCGGCCAGCATGACGGCCAGGTGAAACAGCGCATCCGCCGCTTCCGAGGTCAGCCTGGCGCGGTCGCCCTTCACCGCCTCGATAATGGCCTCGACAGCTTCCTCGCCGAATTTTTCGGCGCATTTTTCCGGGCCCTTGGCCAGCAATTGCGCCGTCCAGCTTGAGGCCGGATCAGCGTCCTTGCGGGTGGCAATGGTTGCGTCAAGGCGGGCAAACGCGTCGTAGGTCATGTCAGCCTCACAGGGATACCGGCAGCGGCCAGATGGGCCTTGGCCTCGGCCACGGTGAAGGTGCCGAAATGGAAGATGGACGCGGCCAGAAGGGCGCTTGCGTGTCCTTCGGTCACGCCTTCGACCAGATGTTCCAGCATGCCCACCCCGCCCGAAGCGATGACCGGAATGTCGACCGCATCGGCCACGGCGCGGGTGAGGGGCAGGTTGAAGCCCGATTTGGTGCCGTCGCGGTCCATGCTGGTCAGAAGGATCTCGCCCGCGCCCTTGGAAGCGACAAGGCGCGCGAATTCGACAGCGTCGATGCCGGTGGGTTTGCGCCCGCCATGAGTGAAGATTTCCCAACGCCCCGGCGCCACTGTCTTGGCGTCGATGGCGCAGACGATGCATTGCGACCCGAAGCGGTCGGCGGCCTCTGCAAGAACGTCAGGGTTGGCGACGGCGGCGGAATTGAACGACACCTTGTCGGCGCCGGCCAGCAGCAGCGCGCGAACATCGCGATGCGTGCGCACGCCGCCGCCCACGGTCAGCGGAACGAAGCATTGCTCGGCGGTGCGCGTCACCACGTCGAACATTGTGCTGCGGTTTTCATGGGTTGCGTGGATATCGAGAAAACAGATCTCGTCCGCGCCAGCAGCGTCATAGGCTTTCGCCGCCTCGACCGGGTCGCCCGCATCCACGAGATCGACGAAATTGACGCCCTTCACGACTCGGCCATCGGCCACGTCAAGGCAAGGAATGATGCGTGTCTTCAGCATGAGGCACAGATACCCTTGGCAGGCTTTTCGGGAAAGGGGTCAGCGCTTGTCCGGCCCGACGATAAACAGCGCGTGGACCAACACTGCGCCTGCCGCGGCGAACAGGATGGCCCAGAAGATCTGGCCGTTCATCATCTCCATGATCGCCCAGCCGAATGGGAAAACCACACACAGGATGCGCACCCAGAGCTTGCGGAAGAAGGGATGGTTGGGATCTACCAGCATATCGCGTCCCCTCCGCTTCAGACTTTCAGCGCCGCCAGTGCCGCGCCCAGATCCAGCGCCCCATCATATAGCGCGCGGCCCGAAATAGCACCAGCGATGACGCCGGTATCGCGCAGCCTGATGAGATCCTGCATCGAGGACACCCCGCCCGAGGCGATGACAGGGATTGAGACGGCACGGGCAAGCGCTTCGGTCGCGGGGATATTCGGCCCCTGCATCGCGCCGTCGCGGTCGATATCGGTATAGATGATCGCCGCGACGCCGGCATCTTCAAAGCTGTGGGCCAGATCGGTGGCCTGAACGGTGGTTTCCTCGGCCCAGCCCTTGGTGGCGACAAAGCCCTTGCGGGCGTCGATGCCGACGGCGACCTGACCGGGGAAGGCGGCGGCGGCCTGACGGACCAGATCGGGGTTTTCGACGGCGACCGTGCCCAGGATCACGCGTTTCAGTCCTTTGGACAGCCACATCTCGATGGTGGCCATGTCGCGGATGCCGCCGCCCAGCTGGGCGGGGATGGTGGTGGCGGCCAGGATCGCCTCGACCGCGGCCGCATTGACCGGCTGGCCGGCGAAAGCCCCGTTCAGATCGACCAGATGCAGCCATTCGGCCCCGGCATCCTGAAAGGCGCGGGCCTGCGCGGCCGGATCGGTCCCGAAAACGGTCGCGGCCTCCATGTCGCCGCGCAGCAGGCGCACGCAATTGCCGTCTTTCAGGTCGATGGCGGGGTAAAGGATCATCTGCGCGCTCCGCTATGGTCAGGGCGGCTTTGCCACATGAGGGGCGCGGGGGCAAGCAAGGCGGAAGCAGCGTCATGCAGGGTTGCGACCCGACGTCATTCTTGCGGGAATCACGCGGCTGCCGTCTGATCCCCTCAAACGGATCTCTGGGAGGAAGACCATGAAGAAATTTGCACTCGCCGCCGCCTTCGGGCTGATCGCCACCGCCGCATCCGCCGACCCGATCGAAGGGCTGTGGCAGACCCAGCCGGATGAGGGCGCCTTCGCCCATGTTCAGATATCGGCTTGCGGCAATGCCTTCTGCGGCACCATCACCCGCACCTTCAAGGACAAGGCCGAGTTCCAGTCGCCCAATATCGGCAAGCAGATCGTGATCGACATGGTTCCGCAGGGTGGTGGCAACTACAAGGGTCAGGTCCTGCGTCCGGCCGATAACAAGATCTATAACGGCAAAGCGGCTGTCAGCGGCAGTTCGATGCAGCTGGCCGGTTGCGTGGCCGGCGGGCTTATCTGCAAGAACCAGACCTGGGCCAAGCTGCAATAAGGCCAGGCTTTTGGATGGCGGGCGGTCCTGCGGGGCCGCCCGTTTCTATTCCGGCGCGCCGATTTCGGCGATATGCCGGTCGGGGTCGAAGCAGCGCAGGGGCCTCAGGGGCGCCAGTTCAGGAAGTTCTCGATGATGCGCAGGCCCACGGCCTGCGATTTTTCCGGGTGGAACTGGGTGCCGACGATATTGTCACGGCCCACGATGGCAGTGACCGGCCCGCCATAATCGACATCGGCCAGAAGATGCGCAGGGTCCGCCGGGTGGAATTGCCAGCTGTGGACGAAATAAGCGTGATCACCAGTCTGGATACCGTCCAGCACCGGATGCGGCTGGCGCAGGCGCAGGTCGTTCCAGCCCATATGCGGCACTTTCAGCCCCGCATCCGAGGGGCGGATGGCGTCGATTTCGCCGCCGATCCAGCCAAGCCCCGCCGTGTCGCGATATTCATGCCCGATATCGGCCAGCATCTGCATGCCGACACAAATGCCCATGAAGGGCACGGCGCGGTTTTCGACCGCATCGCGCAACGCATCGACCATGCCGGGCACGGCCTCCAGCGCCGCCTTGCAGGCGGGGAAGGCACCGTCGCCCGGCAGCACGATCCGGTCGGCGCGCGCCACGAAATCCGGGTCCGAGGTCACCGTGACCTGCACCCCTGCACGCGCGCCCGCCAATGCAAACGCCTTTTCGGCCGAATGCAGGTTGCCGCTGTCATAATCGACAAGCGCCACCCGCATCACAGCGCACCCTTGGTCGAGGGCAGGACGCCCGACATGCGCGGATCAGGCTCGACCGCTTCGCGCAGCGCGCGGGCGACGGATTTGAAGGTGGCCTCGGCGATGTGGTGTGAATTGAAGCCGTGGATCGCATCGACATGCAGCGTGATGCCGCCATGGGTCGACAGCGCTTGGAAGAATTCGCGCACCAGTTCGGTGTCAAACGTGCCGATCTTCTGGGTCGGGAAGTCGACATTCCAGATCAGGAAGGGCCGCGCCGACAGATCCAGTGCGCTGCGCACCTGCGCATCATCCATCGCCAGCAGGAAGGACCCGTAGCGCCGGATGCCCTTCTTGTCGCCAAGCGCCTGCGTCAGCGCCTGCCCGAGCGCAATGCCCACATCTTCAACCGTGTGGTGATCGTCAATATGCAGATCGCCCTTGGCGCGCACGCTAAGGTCGATCAGCGAATGGCGCGACAGCTGATCCAGCATGTGATCGAAGAACCCGACCCCCGTCCGGTTGTCGTAAACTCCGCTGCCGTCAAGGTTCACGCGGACCTCGATCTGCGTTTCGGCGGTGTTTCGGGTGATCTCGGCCTGGCGCATCGCTTATCCCTTCATTGCCAGCCGCTTATAGGCCGGTCCTGCGGATCAGCCAAGATGGACCTGCCCTTCGGGATAGCGGACGCGGGGCGTCGTGCGTGTGGCCAGGAAAAAACCCAGCGTCAGGGGCCCGACGCGGCCCAGAAACATGATGATCATGATGACGATCCGCCCCAGCGGGCTGAGGTCGTCGGTAAAGGCCCGTGTCAGCCCGGCATTGCCGAAGGCGCTGGCGACTTCGAAGCTGATATTCATGAAATCGCCGTCATTGAAGGCCATGATAACGAAGATTCCGCCAAAATTCAGCATCGCTGCCAGCGCCACAAGCGCCATCACCTTCAGGGCTTCTTCCATCCCGATGGCGCGACCGAAGGCAGAAATCTCGGTCCTGCGCCGGAAAAAGGCCAGCGTCGCCAAAAGCAGCACGAATACTGTCGTCACCTTGATCCCGCCCGCGGTCGAGGTCGGTCCACCCCCGATGATCATCAGCGCCATGTATAGCAGCGAGGTCGAATCATGCAGCGCGGCCATGTCGATCGTGGCAAAGCCGGCGGTGCGCGGTGTGACGCCCTGAAACCATGCGACCGTCATGCGGTCCAGAACCGTAGCATACTGGCCCAAGGTACGCTCGTTGTTCCATTCCAGCAGCGCTGTCAGCCCGACCCCCAGCACGATCAAGGCGGCGCTGCCCGTGATCATCAGCTTGGTGTGCAGGTTCCACCCGCTCCAGAAGCGGCGTCGCCGGATATCGGACAGCACGGCATAGCCGATACCGCCCACGATAAACAGCGCCGGGATGACCAGGTTGACGACCGGATCCGTCGCATAGCCGGCAAGCCCGTCCGCAAAGGTCGAAAAGCCGGCATTGTTGAAGGCCGAGATGGAATGAAACACCGCATGCCACAGGCCGGGCCAGAAGCCGAACTGCGGCACGAAGACAGCCGACAGCGCGATTGCGCCGCAGAGTTCAGCGATCAATATGACCCGCACGATGATGCCGACCAGCTTGGTCAGGCTGGTGAACGATGTCTGGTTAAGGTCCTCGCGCAGATAGGTCTGCTGTCGCAGCCCGATGGACATGCCAAGCGCTGACAGGACCAGCACGGCAAAGCTCATCAGTCCAAGCCCGCCAAGCTGGACCAGCACGATCAGGATGACCTGCCCCCAGAAGGTCAGGCCGGACTGGACGTCAACGACTGACAGGCCGGTCACCGTAACGGCCGATGTGGCAGTAAACAGTGCCTCGATCACCGAGATTGGGCGCAGCGTCGTAAAGGGCAGCAGGAATGCAGCGCTGCCCAGCAGGATCAGTCCAAGATACAGCAATGCCAACACGGCAGGCGGCGGGATATGCCGCAGCCGCCGTCTGACCGCCCGCCAGAGCGTTGGTCGCGACTGCGTCACAGCGATCCGCTGAAGACGGTCAGGTCGGGTTTCCTGCCCAGCAACAGCAGCCGGTCGCCGGTTTCCAGCCGCGTCTCAGGACTGGTGGCAACGAAATCCGTGCCCCGCATCAGCCCCAGCACCCTGACCGCCGGGTTGATCTTCAGGTCTGCCACACTTTGCCGTGACAAGGTCTCGGGCACCTGCAGATTGACGACGTTATAGCCATTTCCAAGGGCCACATAGTCCTGAATGGCGGGGTTGTTCAGCATCTGCGCGGTGTGGCGACCCATCTCGATATCGGGCAGCAGAACGCGATCAACGCCCATTTTCGACAGGATACGGTGATGGGTTCTGTTGTCGGCCTTGACCCAGACGCAATCCACACCGACCAGTTTCAGGTTCATGACCGACAGGATGCTGCTTTCCAGATCATCGCCCATCGACACGAGCGCGACGTCATAGCCCGCAACACCGGCTTCGCGAAGTGCCGCCTCGTCCCTGGCGTCCAGGATGGCCACGCTGCTCAGCTCGTTCGCCATGTCGGAGACGCGCTTTTCGCTGATGTCGATCCCCATGACCGGATTGTCGAACTGGGCCAGATTGCGCGCCACCACGCTGCCGAAGCTGCCCAATCCAAGGATCACGAAGCTGCGTTTCGCCTTGCCCATGTCATCCCCGACCCCATTGCCTGCCACGGTTTGAACATTCCGGCACAACGGCGTCAACCGCCGCGTCTAGGGCCGAATAAGGCAGCGCCGCAGCGGAAATCTGGGGCGGGGTGGCCTTCTTCACTTGAATGTGACATAACCGCCGCCCTCAAATACATGTTCTGATAAAAGAAGCTAGGTCATGTTGACAAATGGCGGATCCAGAGACGGATGGACGTGATGTCAATGAAGCCGAGGAAGCTTTCCGCGGTCTTGTCGTAGCGGGTCGCGACACGCCTGGCGTTCTTGAGTTTGTTGAAGCAGCGTTCGACCAGATTACGCAGGCGATACAGGGAGCGATCGACACCAATCCGCTTCTTGCGAGACTTGCGCATCGGTATCACGGGCAGGACGTTGCGCGCTTCCATGCCGTCTCTGATCTTGTCTGCATCGTAGCCGCGATCCGCGAGCAGCACGCTTGGGCGGGGCAGATTATCCGCCATCACCAGATCGAAGCCGAGATAGTCTGACGTCTGGCCCGGCGTAATCTCTGTCCTCATGGGAAGCCCGTGTGCATTGACGAGGAGGTGGATCTTGGTCGTAAAACCACCTCGAGAACGGCCGAAACCCTGTCGTGGAGTCCCCCTTTAGCGCCCGCTGCCTGATGGTGGGCGCGGATCACGGTGCTGTCGATCATCTGCAGGGCGCTTGGCACGGATCCGCTCTGGTTCAGGGCCTCCATGATGTCCTCCCAGAGCCCGGTCAACGTCCAGCGCCGGAATTGCCGATAGACGCTCGACCATTTGCCGAACTCCCCGGGAAGATCGCGCCATGGCGCCCCGGTTCGGGCAATCCAGAAGATCCCATCAAGAACGAGGCGGTGGTTGGTGGGTTTGCGCCCGTTCGGGGCGCGGACAGCGAGGATGAAGCGCTCAAAGAACGCCCATTCCTCGTCCGACATAAGGTCTCGTGCCAAGCTGGTCTCCATCGCAGATGCCAGCTTGAATCATGCTCAAAGACTGATGTGAATCCCTTTTGTCAACACAACCTAACTGAAAGGATTTACATGTCCGATCCGAACGATCCGCACGCGCAGGATCCGTCCGATCCGCAGCGCGATCTCCGACCCGGGGCCGAACAGGCGGCGGATGCCGGCGTGATCACCGATGAGGAAGTGCCTGCCGAAGTTGAGCCGCTGCCGACGCCCGAGGGCCCGACCGAGGTGATCGAGACCGACTATGAAATCGGTCAGGATAACCTCGCCCGGTCCTTCACGCTGGAATTCGACATCCACAAGCCGGTCTTTCTGATTTCGTCGCTGGCGATCATCACGATCACGCTGGCGTCGCTGATCTTCCAGCATCAGCTGGATCCTTTTTTCCAGGGCATGCGTGACTGGCTGACGGGCAACCTGGCCTGGTTCTTCCTGCTGGCTGGTAATGTCTTCGTCCTGCTTTGCATCGCGCTCATCATCTCGCCACTTGGCGCGGTGCGTCTGGGCGGGCCTGAAGCCACACCGGACTTTTCGCTGACCAGCTGGTTTGCGATGCTTTTCGCCGCCGGCATGGGCATCGGGCTGATGTTTTACGGCGTGTCCGAGCCGATGAGCCATTTCGACACTTCGCTGGCCGGCGTGGTGATCGAGGACGGTGTGCGCACTGATTGGGCACCATTGCAGGGCGCAGAGGGCGACGAACTTGCCGCGCGCAGGCTGGGCATGGCTGCGACGATCTTCCACTGGGGTCTGCACCCCTGGGCGATCTATGCGGTTGTGGCACTGGCTTTGGCGCTGTTTTCGTTCAACAAGGGTCTGCCTTTGACGATGCGGTCGGTTTTCTATCCGATCCTGGGCGAGCGTATCTGGGGTTGGCCGGGTCACATCATCGACATCCTTGCTGTCTTCGCGACGATCTTCGGGCTGGCGACCTCGCTTGGCTTTGGCGCGCAGCAGGCCACGGCAGGTCTGAACTTCCTGTTCGATATTCCTGCGTCGAACACGACGATGGTGCTGCTGATCGTGGCCATCACGGCTGTGGCGACGATCTCGGTTGTCACTGGGGTCGAAAAGGGCGTGAAACGCCTGTCAGAGGCGAACATGCTTCTGGCCTTCCTGCTGCTGCTGTTCGTGATCATTGTTGGTCCGAAGATGGCGATCTTCAGTTCCTTCTTCGCCAACCTGAAGTCCTACGCACAAGAGATCATCCCGCTGTCCAACCCCTTCGGACGTGACGATGACAGCTTCCGTCACGGCTGGACTGCGTTCTACTGGGCGTGGTGGATCAGCTGGTCACCCTTCGTCGGCATGTTCATCGCGCGCGTGTCGCGCGGGCGCACGGTGCGGCAGTTCCTGCTGGCGGTGCTGGTAGTGCCTGCAATCGTCTCGGTGTTGTGGATGACGACCTTTGGCGGCACCGCAATCTCGATCACGCAGGCAGGCTTTGCAGGCATCTCTGACGCTGCGCTTGAACTGAAACTGTTCGTCATGCTGTCGCAGCTTCCCTGGACGGCGATCACAAGTTTCATCGGCATCGTGCTGGTCATCGTGTTCTTCATCACGTCGTCCGATTCGGGCTCGTTGGTGATCGACACGATTGCGTCGGGCGGCAAGGTAAACTCGCCGGTCCCGCAGCGTGTCTTCTGGTGCACCGTGGAAGGGCTGGTTGCAATCGCGCTGCTGCTTGCTGGCGGCCTGGACGCTTTGCAGGCGATGGCGGTTTCGACAGGCTTCCCGTTCACCATCGTGCTGCTGGGTGCATGCTGGGCCATCGTCAAGGGTCTGATGGCCGAGCGTAAAGAACTCGCATAAGCGATTACCTGCATCGACAGGAACAGGACGGGCGGGGATATTCCCGCCCGTCCTTGTTTTTCGGGCGCGGTGCTGTAAAGAAGATTGCTCATGCAAATTCTTTTCGGGACCGCCCATGACCAGCTTTGCGGACAGTGAAAAGCGCCTGATCGCGGCCTTGGGTCGGATTGATGCGGCACTTGATGCCGTGGAAATCCAGCCCCCGCCTGCCGCCGATGCCGCCGAGACAGCCGCACAAGGCCCGGCTGCCGAGGAGTTGGCGACCCTTCGCGCCGAAAACTCTTCTCTGAAACGGCGTCTGGCCACGTCGCACGAGGAAGCGGCCGGGTTGGCCCGTGCGAACGAAGCGCTGTCGCTTGCCAATGCTGAACTGACCGCGGGCAATAACGATGCCGAATCCGCGTTACGCGCAGAACTGGACGCACTGAAGGCGGCCCGGCACGCCGAAATTTCTGCGCTGGATGAGATCATGACCGGGCTGGAAGCGTTGATTGCGCGGGCGCCGCGCGCCTCTGACGCGCCCTATGCCGAGGACGTGACCCCTGAACCGGCCGATATCGTCGCATTCGATCAACGCGAGGGCTGACAGATGGATGTGACCTTTACCATTGGCCACAAGGAATACACGCTTCAGGCGCAGGACGGCGAAGAGCGGCTGCTGCGTCGTGCGTCAGGTCTTCTGAACGAGGAAGCCGCCAAGATCGTTGAACAGGCAGGCAGGATGCCTGAGCCGCGCCTTTTGCTGTTGGCGGGGCTGATGCTGGCCGACCGGCTTTCGGCGATGGAAGATCGCGCGCTTGGGGCGGAACGTGAATTGTCGCGTACCCGGCAGGCGGCATCGGGAACAAGTGCGTCTGACGTCATGGATGCGATGGCCGAACTTGCCGCGCGCGCCGAGGCGCTTGCCGAAAAGGCCGAAGACCAGAAGTCGGGAAAATCGTAAGACAGGCCGCTTATTCGGCGGCCTGCATCTCGGCCGTTTCCGAGCCGTCCTTCATACGGAAACCACGCTCCAGCTGATCGAACGGCGCAACCGGGTAGTCACCCGAGAAGCAGGCGTCGCAATATTGGGGCGAGGTCTTGTCGCGGCCACGCGCCTCGCCCGCGGCACGGTACAATCCGTCAAGCGACACGAAGGACAGACTGTCGACGCCGATCCATTCGCGCATCTCCTCGGGCGTCATGTTCGCCGCCAGCAACTTGTCGCGATCGGGCGTATCGACGCCATAGAAGCACGGCCATGCCGTCGGCGGCGAGGCGATCCGGAAATGGACTTCTTTCGCGCCGGCGTCCAGAATCATGTCCTTGATCTTGCGGCTGGTGGTGCCGCGCACGACCGAATCGTCGACCAGAACCACGCGCTTGCCCGCGATCAGAGAGCGGTTGACGTTCAGCTTCAGCCGCACGCCCATATTGCGGATCTGGTCGGTCGGTTCGATGAAGGTCCGGCCCATATACTGGTTGCGGATGATGCCCATGCCGTAAGGGATTCCTGATTCCTGCGCATAACCGATCGCGGCAGGCGTGCCCGAATCGGGAACCGGGCAGACCAGATCGGCCTCGACCGGGGCCTCGCGCGCCAGTTCCACACCGATCTGGCGGCGGGTTTCATAGACGGACCGTCCGCCGATAATCGAATCGGGTCGGCTGAAATAGACATGCTCGAAGATGCAGAAGCGCGATGACGTGGGATGGAACGGGCGAGAGCTTTCGATCTTGCCCTTAGAAATGACCACCATCTCGCCCGGCTCGACCTCGCGCAGGAATTCGGCGCCGATGATGTCCAGACCACAGGTTTCCGATGACAGCGCAAAGCCGTCATCGCCCAGTTTGCCGATCACCAGCGGACGCACGCCAAGCGGGTCACGCACGCCGATCAGCTTGGTGCGGGTCATGGCAATCACGCTGAACGCACCTTCGATTCGGCGCAGCGCGTCCTTCATCCGTTCCGGGATATTCTTCTGGATGGACCGCGCCATCAGGTGAATGATGCATTCCGAATCGCTGCCCGACTGAAAGATCGACCCGCGCTCGATCAGTTCGCGGCGCAGGGCGTCGGCATTGGTGATATTGCCGTTATGTGCAACCGCGCAGCCGCCCATCGAAAATTCGCCGAAGAAGGGCTGCACGTCGCGGATATGGGCGGCTTTCGCGCCGGCGGTCGAATAGCGGACATGCCCGATGGCCAGGGGACCCGGCAGGGTTTCCATCAGCGATTGCTTGGTGAAGTTGTCACGGACATAGCCGAACCGGTGCGCGCTGTTGAAGCCGCGTTCGGCATCATGGCTGATGATGCCCCCGGCCTCTTGCCCGCGATGCTGCAAGGCATGCAGGCCCAGGGCCACGAAGTTCGCGGCCTCGGCGACACCGGTGACGCCGAAGACACCGCATTCTTCATGCAGTCGGTCATCATCGAATGGATGCGCAAGGAATGGCTGCATGAGGTTGCTCATCTGTCAGATGGGGTTGCGCATTAAATAGGGACTGTCATCGAAAAAGTCACGCCCCCGAAAGGGGGCGCGGCCGGAAAGTGACATTCTCATGTGAACGCCGTGTTCGGACACGCCACGCTCAGTTGGAACTGTCCGTTGTCTCAGCAGCTTCTGTGGTGGCAGGCGCGGCGGGTTCAGCAGGCGCGGCTTCGGTGGCGGGCGTCGTGGCCTCCTCGGGTGTGATGCCATCGCCCGCGCAGCTTGCGACAAGCTGATTGTAGCGGTTGGTGATCCAGCCCGGTGCGTCCTGCGGAATTTCCGAATCCAGTGTGCCGATCATGCGGTCAAGCACTTTGGCGGTGCGCGAATTGTCGACCACCGGCACCGGCGAGGACGCCATCACGCGGTCGTAAACGATGAAGGCGATTGCGACCAGCAGGATGCCGCGCGCAACGCCGAACAGGAAACCCATGCCCTGATCGACCCCGCCAAGCGCCGAGCGTTGCACGACCGATGAAAACAGCGGCGTGATGATCGAAAACAGCACCAGTGCCAGCGCAAAGGCGGCGGCGAAGGCGGCAATCGTTGCCAATTCGCAGCTTTCGCCAAGGAAACGGTCCAGAAACGGGATCTGCGCGATCATCGGCCGCAAAGTGCCCGCGAAGATGAAGGCCAGTACTGCCGCGCCGATCCAGCCCAGGATCGCCAGCGATTCGCGCACGAAACCGCGCGCATAGGCGAGGATCGCCGAAATGATAATGACGGCCGCAACGATGCCGTCAACAATGGTAAAGCCGTCCATTTGCCCACCTTTATGCGGCAGATGTGGCCGCTTGTCCCAGTTCTAGCCGGCCCCGAAAACCTCTCCGACGAAGCTCGTCAGATCGGCGATTCGGTCCAGCCGCATGTCCCGCGTCCCCTCGATCTTGGAAGAGGCCGGGATGATGGCTTGTGAAAAACCAAGTTTTTGGGCCTCTTTCAACCTGTTTTCCGCCTGAGCGACCGGACGAAGGGCACCAGACAGGCTGATTTCGCCAAAAGTGACACAGTCGGCCGGCAGGGCGCTGTCTTCACGCGCGCTAAGCAATGCTGACGCGATGGCCAGATCGGCGGCGGGCTCGATGACGCGCATTCCGCCCGCGACATTCAGGAAAACATCCAGCCCCGCAAAGGGAATCCCGCAACGCGCCTCCAGCACGGCAAGGATGGTGCTGACGCGGCCGCTGTCCAGACCGACGACCGTGCGGCGCGGACTGGCCAGCGTCGATGGCGCGACGAGCGCCTGAATTTCGGTCAGAACGGGGCGCGTGCCCTCGATCCCGGCAAAAACCGCCGATCCGGGCGTAGGCTGGCCGCGTTCGGACAGAAACAACGCCGAGGGGTTGGCGACCTCGGCCAGCCCGCCGCCGGTCATTTCGAAAACGCCGATTTCGTCGGCCGGGCCGAAACGGTTCTTGACCGCACGCAGGATGCGGAATTGGTGGCCGCGCTCGCCTTCGAAATACAGCACCGTGTCGACCATGTGTTCGACGACGCGCGGCCCGGCGATCTGGCCCTCCTTGGTGACATGGCCAACGATGATGACCGCCACACCACGCTTCTTGGCGAAGGTGACCAGTTCATGCGCGGATGCGCGAACCTGACTGACGCTGCCCGGCGCCGCCTCGACCGTGTCCGACCACAGCGTCTGGATCGAATCGATGATCGCCAGATCGGGCCGTTCGCTGTCCAGCGTCGTCAGGATGTCGCGAAGCGCGGTTTCCGCCCCCAGCCGGACAGGCGCATCCGCCAGTCCCAACCGCTGCGCCCGCATGCGGACCTGCGCGCTGGCTTCCTCGCCCGAGATATAGATCGCTTGCTGGCCCCGATTGGCGAAGGCGGCGGCCGCCTGCAACAGTAGTGTCGATTTCCCGATCCCCGGATCGCCCCCGACCAGAATGGCCGATCCCGGCACCAGCCCGCCGCCCAGCACGCGGTCGAATTCCGCCATCCCGCTTTCGGCGCGCGGCGGGGGGGCTTCCTGCGTTGACAGCGCGCTGAGCGCCACCGTCTTGCCCTTCGCAGCCCCAAGCCCACGACCCGGCCCCTGTGACAGCGGGGCCTCTTCGACAATTGTATTCCAGGCCCCGCAGGCATCGCAGCGCCCGGCCCATTTCTTATGGGTCGCGCCGCATTCCTGACAGGTAAATGTGGTGACGGGTTTTGCCATGGCGGCCTTCATGGCCCATCCGCCCGGTCCCGGCAAGGGTGCCAGGCAGCGGGATCGGGCCGTCGCGCCTTTCCGATATTGAAGCTGCCTTGTGCATCCGCTGCGCGCGGCTGACACGGCCCCGATCACGGCAATGTCGGCTTGCGCTTCATTCGCTTTGCGATCACGTTGCCGCCCGACCCAAAGGACCGCACATGGCAAGCCCCGCAACCAACCCACGCCCTTTCTCGCGCTTCGAGTTCCTGATCGCCTGGCGCTATCTTCGCGCCCGCCGCGCCGAGGGCGGGGTGTCGGTGATGACCTGGATCAGCCTTGTCGGCATTGCACTGGGTGTGGCCGCTCTGATCGTTACGCTTGCCGTCAGAACCGGCTTCCGGGCCGAATTCGTGGATACCATCCTGGGTGCCAACGCACATACCAGCGTCTACATGTCGCCGACCAGTTTCACAAATGAACTGACGGGCGAGGTCTATATGCAGCCCGGCCGCGTGACCGACTATGACGACATGGCCGCGCGACTGGCGGCCGTGCCGGGCGTGACCGGTACGGCGCCGGTCATCAAGGGACAGGTCATGGCGACCTCGGGCGATGCGGCCAATGTGGCCGAGGTTTTCGGCATTTCGCTGGATAATCTCAAGCAGATGACGCGCATCGCGGACCCCGCAACGGCCGAGGGCAATATCGAGGATTTCGGACAGGGCATCGCGGTGGGGTCGGGCATCGCGCGCGAACTGGGTATCGGCATCGGCGACCGGATCCGGCTTATCGCGCCCGAAGGCGCGCAGACGGCCTTCGGGACCAGCCCGCGCGTCAATGCATACGAGGTGGTCTATATATTCACTGCCGGACGCTATGACATCGACCGGACGCGGATTTACATGCCGCTGACCGAAGCCCAGTCCTATTTCAACCGCGAAGGTTTCGCCGATGAGATCGAGGTCTATGTCAGCGATCCCGAACAGGTCGCCGACTGGTCGCTGCCGTTGATGGAGGCCGCTGGCGAAGGGGCGCAGATCTGGACCTGGCAGGACAGTTCGGCCAGCTTCCTCAGGGCGCTTGATATGGAGGATGACGTGATGTTCATCATCCTGTCTGTGCTGGTCCTGATTGCCACGATGAACATAACCTCGGGGCTTATCATGCTGGTCAAGAACAAGGGCCGCGACATCGGTATCCTGCGAACTATCGGACTTACCGAAGGTTCGGTGCTGCGGATATTCTTCCTGTGCGGCGCCTTCACCGGGATCATAGGGACAGCCGTCGGCGTTATGCTTGGCATCATCGTGTCGTTGAACGTTGACCATATCATCACGGTCGTGAATTCAATCACGGGTGGCGGGGCCTGGGATCCATCGGTTCGCGGTATCTACGAATTGCCCGCGAAGCTGAGGGCCGAGGATATCGGCAAGGCGGTGGCGCTTTCGCTTGGACTCAGCTTTCTTGTCACGATTTTCCCGGCTGCGCGCGCGGCGAAGATGAATCCGGTCGAGGCCCTTCGCTATGAATGACGTGCTCCGCCTGGATGGTATCAAGAAGACTTACAATCAGGGCGAGCCCGGCCAGATCGAGGTTTTGCGTGGCATCGACCTTGCGATCGGGAAGGGCGAAGTGGTGGCCCTGGTCGCGCCTTCGGGGGCGGGAAAGTCGACGCTGCTGCATATTGCCGGACTTCTGGACACGCCTGATCAAGGCAGTGTGATGCTGAACGGCACGGATCTGACCGGGCAGCGCGACATCGTGCGCACCATCGCGCGGCGCCGCGACCTGGGGTTCATTTATCAGTTTCACCACCTGCTGCCCGAATTCAGCGCGGCTGAGAATATCGTGCTGCCACAGCTGGCAAATGGAACCCGCGACGCAGTTGCCCGCAGACGGGCCGCCGAACTGCTGGAGCGGGTGGGTCTGCAGGACCGCGCCAGCCACCGCCCAGCAGAGATGTCGGGCGGTGAACAGCAGCGTGTCGCGTTCTGCCGGGCACTGGCCAATGCGCCCTCACTGCTGCTTGCGGATGAACCGACCGGGAACCTGGACCCCGACACCTCGAACCGGGTTTTCGATGTGCTCATCTCGCTGGTGCGCGAAACCGGACTGTCGGCCCTGATCGCGACACATAATCTTGAACTCGCGGCGCGTATGGATCGGACCGTGCGGCTGGAACATGGTCAGGTCATGCCGGCCTAGGCGTGCTCCTCGGCGGCGGTTGCCGCCAGGGCCTGATTAAGCGCCTGCAGTGCATCGACGTGATACAACGTGCCGATGATCTGTGGCGGGGGCGGTGGGCCGATCGCATCGGGCGGGCGCTGCTCGACCGGGCGAATGACCGGCAGGAAGGCCGCACCGGTGCGGCGGAATTCGGCAAGTGCGCGGTCCAGCGTCGTTCCGTCCACAAGCGCGCGCCCGGAAAGCGCGAGGGTGCGGACCAGATCCGGCGCGGGTGCGTTTTCTGCGTCCGGGGCCCTCATCAGCGAATTGATGCGCATCTTTCGCGGCAGCCAGACTTGCGGCCCCTCTGCGATCTGAACGCCGCGCAGGCGCAGCTGGGTCAGGAAGAAGCTGCGATGCAGCAGCCGCGATGCCAGTGCCGAAGACAGTGACACAGCCGCCATCACGGCGATTCCGGTCTGGAAATCGCCGGTCATTTCAAACACGATCAGCGCAGTCGATATGGGCGCCCCCAGCACCGCGGCCGCGACCGCGCCCATTCCGGCCATCGCGTAAAGCGTGGTGCTGCCGGACAGGCCCGGCGCGACCGAGGTCGCGATCATCCCGAAAGCAAGGCCTGTCAACGCGCCAAGGACAAGCGCGGGCGAAAATATACCGCCACCCATACGCCCGCCAAGCGTCAGCGCGACCGCGATCACCTTGGCCACGGCAAAAACCACCAGCTCATTCAATCCGAAAGCGCCCCGAAGCGCGGCAAAGGTCGTCTGATAACCGACCCCGATGATATGGGGGAAGGGAATGGCCAGCAGCCCAAGCGCCGCGCCAGCCAGCATGGGTCGCATCCAGCGTGGCCAGCCCGTGCGCGCGAACAGCGCATTGCCGGTCGCATCGGCGCGCAGCACAGCCCAGACGAGGGTCGCCGCCACAAGGGCCGAGACGAGGCCAAGCAGCATGAAAGCCGGTAGTTCGACGTAGAAACCCAAGTCCGGCTGCCGCGGAAGGTCGAATTCGGTGACACCGCCAAATGCCTGCCGGTTGATGACCGCACCCGCGACAGCGGCAATAGCGATTGGTGCAAAAGCATGGGCGGCAAAATGGCGCAGGATGACCTCATGCGCGAAAAGTGCGCCTGCGATGGGTGCGTTGAAGCTGGCCGCCACGGCGCCCGCCACGGCGCAGCCCAACAGTTCCCGCCCGGCCATCGGACTGGCATTGATCCGGGTGGCGAACCAGGTCGAGATCACACCAGCCAGATGCACCACCGGTCCTTCCCGACCGGATGATCCGCCCATACCAAGCGTCAACAGCGATGCGACAGCCGAGGCCAGCCCCTCGCGGACATTCACACGCCCGCCCTCAAGCGCGGCATCCTCGATGACGTCTGCGACCGTTGCCGCGCGGCCGGACGCGGTGAAGCGGTCAAGAATCAGCCCGACGACCAGCCCGCCGATGGTCGGGATCAGGACCAGCCACCACCAGGGAAGGCGCGTCACCTCATTGGTCAGTTTCGCATCGTCGATACCATAGAAGGTCCGTGTCAGCGCGTTGATACCAAGCCTGAAGAACAATGCAGCAAGCCCGGCGCCGATACCGATCAGCAAAGCCAGCAGCCAGAACTGTATCTGACTGGGACCGCGTTTGCGGATTATGTGCGTCGCGCGGCCCAGTCTGCGGCGCGCCTGCCAGACACCCGCCGCCAGCCACCGCCCGGAACGGGTATGGATCTTGGTCTTTCGCGTGGCGTCGGGTTCAGACATGGTGCCATCAAGCAAAAGGGGAAAGCGATGGTCAACCACAGCCGCGCATTTGACGAAATTAGCGCCGTGATCGGGGATCGCCTGTCACAGCGTCAGGCCGACCGTGACGAGCATGGCCAGTCCGAGACGTGGCACCGCGCGCCGCCACCCGATGCGGTCGCATGGCCCGAAACCACCGAGGAGGTCAGTCGCATTCTGGCGATCTGCAATCAGCACGGCGTTCCCGTGATCGGCTGGGGCACCGGCACCTCGCTGGAGGGTCACGCGCTTGCGACGCAGGGCGGACTGGTCTTGGACATGATGCGAATGAACCGGGTGCTGACCATAGCGCCCGAGGATATGCTGGCGGTGGTCCAGCCCGGCGTCACACGAGAGGCGCTGAACACGGAATTGCGCGCCACGGGCCTGTTCTTCCCGATCGATCCGGGTGCCAATGCCTCGCTTGGCGGCATGGCGGCGACACGGGCCTCGGGGACGATGGCGGTGCGCTATGGCACCATGCGCGATGCCGTGCTGGGGCTGGAGGTGGTGCTGGCCGACGGGACCGTCGTCCGCACCGGTACGAAGGCCGCGAAATCCAGCGCCGGTTACGACCTGACCGCGCTGATGGTTGGATCGGAAGGCACACTCGGCATCATCACCGAATTGACCCTGCGCCTGCATGGACAGCCCGAGGATGTCGCCGCCGCCGTTTGCGCGTTCCCGACGCTGGAAGATGCGGTTGGGTGCGTTGCGATGACCATGCAAGCCGGCATCCCGATGGCGCGGATCGAATTCATGGATCCCGTCGCGATGCGGGCGGTGAATCTTTTTTCCGGCACCGATTATCCCGAACAACCGCATCTGATGATCGAATTCAACGGTTCGCCCGATTCGGTGCGCGCCAATGCCGAGGCCTTTGGCGACATCGCGGCCGAATCCAACGGGCAGGGTTTCCAATGGGCGTCGTCGCCCGAGGATCGTCGCAAACTGTGGGAGGCGCGTCATGCCTCATACTGGGCGACGCTGAAGCTGCGTCCGGGCGCGACCGGTGTCGTTACGGATGTCTGCGTGCCGATGTCGGAACTGCCCGGTCAGGTCGCCGCAGCAGCCCGTGACATGGAGGCGGCAGGGATTCTTGGCGACATTGTGGGCCATGTCGGTGACGGTAATTTCCACACCCTCCTGCTGATCGAGCCGGGCAATGCCGAAGAACTGGCCGCAGCCAAGGACGTGGCGAACGCGATGGCCCGGCGCGCCATCGCCGTGGGCGGAACGGTGTCGGGGGAACATGGCATCGGCATCGGAAAACGTGGGCTGATGGACGAACAACACGGACCTGCCTGGGCGGTTATGGGGGCTGTGAAGGCGGCGCTGGATCCGAAGAACATCCTGAACCCCGGCAAGCTTGTGCCGGACCCGGACTGAGGACGGAACCACACTTCCCGACCCCGTGTTGGGTTGTATGTCGAAAGGAGAACCAGACATGGCCCATCCCCCAAATCAGCCGGTTGAAAAGCAGGCCCGTCGTCATACACCCGCCATTATTGCCATTATCGTGGCGATTGTGGTGGTGATTCTCGCCTTTCTGGTCTTTGGCGGAACGGACCCCGAAGAGGTATCGGACGAACCGACAGCCACGACGTCTGCACCGGCGGCGGGCGCGACCACCGACACGACGCCAGCGGGTGCCGAGACAGCGCCCGCGCAATAGACAGGTCCCAGGCGGAGCTCCGATCCGGCACTCCACGGCGCAAAGATGTCCGCTGACGCTTTCGTGAGCGGTTTGCGGTCGTGACTTTGTGATGATGCGCTGCGATAAGTCGGAAAACCGACAAAAACGGGGGCATCATGTCGCGCATCGTCACCATTCTTTCGGCCTTGGCCCTGCTGCTGCTGGCGGCTTGCGGCGGTGGCCAACGCAGCGTCGTTGTCCCTGCTGGTGGCGGCGGGTGGGTTGGCGGTGCCGTGCCGCAACTGGGCGACAACGCCCCGCATCAATGGGTCGGTGGGCACCCCTACGACTTGCCGGTGCATGGCATCGACATTTCGCGCTGGCAGGGGACCATCGACTGGAACCGCGCCCGCACATCGGGCATCAGCTTCGCCTTCCTGAAGGCCACCGAAGGTGCCGACCATTCTGACCCCGAATTCCAGCGCTACTGGCGCGAGGCTGGGGCGGCCCGCCTTCCGCGCGGCGCGTATCATTACTATTACTTCTGCCGGACAGGCGCAGAACAGGCCGCATGGTTCATCCGTAATGTTCCGCGCGAACGCGGCTCTCTGCCGCCTGTTCTGGATATCGAATGGACACATTCGCGGACCTGCCCGCGCCGCCCCGGCTCTGCCGAGATCCTGCGCGAGGCGTCGATCTTTCTGTCCATCCTTGAACGCCATTACGGACAGCGGCCCATCGTCTATACCACAGTCGATTTCTACCGCGACACCGGCATCGGCCGGTTGAACGCGGAATTCTGGCTGCGCTCGGTCGCGGGCCACCCGCGCGGCGTTTATCCCGGCCAACGCTGGACTTTCTGGCAGTATACAGGCACCGGCAGCGTCCCGGGTATCCGTGGCAATGTCGACATCAACGCCTTCGCGGGCAGTGCGAATGATTGGCGCGCATGGTTGAATCGTCGACTGGTGCGCTGACCGGGCGCTTCATCTGGGCGGCGCCCGGCCAGCATGGTCGGGCGCGGCTGATTGCGGAATTCGTGGCGCTGTTCATCGCAATCCCGGTCGCAATCGCCGTGTTCATGCCGCCCAGCTATCTGTTTGCGTCGCTGGCCTTCTTCTCGCTCGTCGGGCTTGGGTTGCTTTGGTACACGGGAAACTTCAATTGGCGAGAGCTGCTGTGGGGGTGGGGCCGCTTTGACTGGCGCATGGTCGCGGCATTCGCGGCGATAACCTTCACTGCGTCGGTCATCGTGATGTATTTGACCGCGCCGGATGCAATGTTCCGCTTTCTGCGCACCAACTGGCGATTCATGCTGGTGATCTGGGTGCTTTACCCGATCCTGTCTGCGCTGCCGCAGGAACTGATCTTCCGCGTGTTGTTCTTCCATCGCTTCGGGCGTCTTTTCAGCGGCCCGAAGCAGGCTGTGCTGGCCAATGCCGCGATCTTCAGCCTGGCACATCTGATGTATTGGAGCTGGATCGTCGCCGTCTTCACCTTCGCGGGCGGCCTGGCCTTCGCTGTGGCCTACCTTCGGCGCGGGTTTCCCTATGCATGGTTTCTGCACGCCATCGCCGGAAATATCCTGTTCGCCGTCGGGATGGGCGTCTATTTCTATTCGGGCGGTGTTCAGCGCCCCTTCTGATACCTTCCGCGCCTGCATCGCCTTGACTTCCTGCCGCCGTGGCTGTTCATGCGGAGGCTGAACGAAAGAGGTCCGCCATGCACGCCTATCGCAGCCACACCTGCGCCGATCTGACCGCCAAGAATGCCGGGGAAACAATCCGCCTTTCGGGCTGGGTCCATCGCGTTCGCGACCACGGGGGCGTGCTGTTCGTCGATCTGCGCGATCATTACGGCATGACCCAGGTGCTGGCCGACAGCGACAGCCCGGCCTTTGCGGCGATGGAGAAGCTGCGTGCGGAAACCGTGATCCGCGTCGACGGCCGGGTAAAATTGCGCGACGAAAGCCTGGTGAACCCGAAGTTGCCCACCGGCGAGATCGAGGTCTACACGACCGAAATCGAAGTGCTTGGCCCCGCCGACGAACTGCCGCTGCCGGTCTTCGGCGATCAGGATTACCCGGAAGAAACCCGGCTGACTTACCGCTTCCTGGACCTGCGCCGCGAATCGCTGCACAACAACATCATGCTGCGCTCCAAGGTCGTGCGCTCGCTTCGTAACCGCATGTGGGACAGCGGCTTCACCGAATTCCAGACGCCGATCATCACGGCCAGCAGCCCTGAAGGCGCGCGTGACTTCCTGGTGCCGTCGCGCCTGCATCCGGGCAAGTTCTATGCGCTGCCGCAGGCGCCCCAGCAGTTCAAGCAGCTGATCATGGTTGCGGGCTTCGACCGCTATTTCCAGATCGCGCCCTGCTTCCGCGACGAAGACCCGCGCGCCGACCGCTCACCCACCGATTTCTACCAGCTGGATATCGAGATGTCCTTTGTCGATCAGGAGGACGTGTTCAACACCGTCCAGCCGGTCGTTCAGGGCCTGTTCGAAGAATTCGGCGGCGGGCGTCCGGTGGATACCGACTGGCCGCGCATTCCCTATGCTGAATCGATGCTGAAATACGGCAGCGACAAGCCTGACCTGCGCAACCCGATCGAGATGCAGGTGGTCAGCGACCATTTCCGCGATTCCGGTTTTGCGATCTTCGCCAAGCTGCTGGAACAGGACGGCACCGAGGTCCGCGCAATCCCCGCGCCGACCGGTGGCAGCCGCAAATTCGCCGACCGCATGAACGCCTTCGCGCAGAAGGAAGGTCTGCCCGGCATGGGCTATATCTTCTGGCGGAAGGCTGACGACGGCTCGACCGAGGCAGCCGGTCCCATCGCCAAGAACATCGGCCCTGAACGGACCGAGGCGATCCGCCAGCAGCTTGGCTTGGGCGAGGGCGATGCGGCCTTCTTCTTGGGCGGCAAGCCCGAAACCTTTGAAGCCGTTGCCGGCCGTGCGCGCAACGAAATCGGGCGTGAGCTCGGCCTGACCGACGAAAACCAGTTCAAATTCGCTTGGATCGTCGATTTCCCGATGTATGAGAAGACCGATGAGGGCAAGATCGACTTCAGCCACAACCCTTTCAGCATGCCGCAGGGCGGGATGGAGGCGCTGAATGGCGATCCGCTGCAGGTGCTGGGCTATCAGTATGACCTGGCCTGTAACGGCTACGAACTGATTTCGGGCGCGATCCGCAACCACAAGCCGGAAATCATGTTCAAGGCGTTCGAACTGGCTGGCTATCCGGCGTCCGAAGTCGAGAAGCGGTTTGGCGGCATGGTCAAGGCCTTCCGTTATGGCGCGCCACCGCACGGTGGTTGCGCAGCCGGCATCGACCGAATCGTGATGCTGCTGGCGGATGAGCAGAACATCCGCGAGGTCATCATGTTCCCGATGAACCAGCGGGCCGAGGACCTGATGATGGGCGCGCCGTCCGAACCGACTAACGAACAGATGCGAGAGCTGCGGCTTCGCGCGCTGCCCAAGGAATAAGGCTGGCGCTGCGGCAGGGCCATGCCCCCGCCGCGGCGTTGCCGTCAACCGGCACGAGTGACGCCAGATCTCACGGGTGCGGCGCAGCGATTGGCGTTGCGCTGCCCGAACGCCCTGCATCGGCGACCAAAATTTCCGCCCGCTGTATTCGGCTTTCGCCGTTCAAATTGGACTTGAGGGGCGTCGGCAACGATACCATCATGCCGCCATGAAACGAACCGCTGCAGACCGCCCGCTAGGCCCCGAGATTACCGAATGGACGCCCCCGCCGCGCCCCGGACCCGACGTGATCGAAGGTCGCTATCTGCGATTGCAGCGGCTGTCGCCCGAGCGCGATGCGCCCGATATATTTGCCGCGACGCTGGCGACACCGTCCGTCTGGGACTACCTGGGAAACGGACCTTTCGACACTGCAGGATCGTTGCAGACATGGATGGAGAAAGCCACAGGCTCTGCTGACGTCTTCTATACCTTCATGGACCGGCAAACTGGTGATCCAATTGGTTACGCGAGTTTCATGAGGATCGACGCGGCCAATGGTGTCCTGGAGATCGGCAATGTCATGATCACACCCGCGGCTCAGCAAAGCCGCGCGGCGTCAGAGGGGTTGATGGCGATGATTGGCTGGGCCTTCGCCGCTGGCTATCGCCGTGTCGAATGGAAGTGCAATGCCCTGAACGAGCCTTCGCGGCGCGCGGCGAACCGATATGGTTTCACTTTCGAGGGCATTTTCCGCAATCACATGATCATCAAGGGGCGCAACCGGGATACAGCATGGTTCGCGATGACAGTAACGGATTGGCCCGCCGTGAAATCTGCACATGACAAATGGCTGAACCCCGACAATTTCGACGACGCGGGAGTTCAGAGAAAAAGCTTGTCAGAACTTACCCTTGCAGCCGTGCTGCACGCCGAAACAACCCTATCCACAGCAACGCCGCAGGCCAGTTAGCCCGGCCTTTCCGGCCGTGCCAATCGCCAACCCGTGGTGGAGGAGCAGGCCACCACGGGCCGGGGACAGGCTGTGATCAGGCGTGGCCAACCGCAGCCAGTCGTTCATGAACCATCCCGCTGATCCGCGTCAGATCGGTCGCCACACCGCGTCCGGCTTCGTGATCGCGGGCAAGGGCCGCGGCGGCCTCGGCAAGGGGGGTGTCCTGCGCCGATCGGGCAACGCCGGTCAGGAAACGCGCGATATAGTCGATGGCGCGATTGTCCACCGCATTCGACAACACGTCCGCGACATGGGCCAGATCGTCGCGCAATGCGGTCGTGTCAGGCGTGACGATCTCATTTGGCAGCAGACGCGGGCCGGGTTGCAGGTTTTCGGGCGGCAGCGCCGCCAGTATCGTCTGCTGAAATGCGGCGAGACTGTTGATGGGCTTGGCGATGAAAGCCACGGCGCCGGCGGCCATTGCGGCATCCTTCGTGTCAGGATCGCCCGAAATGCCCAGCACCAGCGGCGCGAATTCGCGTGTCGCGATCTGCCGGATCAGATCGGCGCCGCTGCCATCTGGCAGACCCATGTCGACAAGCACGATATTGGGGCGATAGGTTTGCAGATGACGCATTGCTGCAGCCAGACAGTCGGCACGGCGGATGCGCGCACCCGATCGCAGGCAAAGCAGCCTGATCGCCTCGGACGCAAAGCGCGAATCTTCGACCACAAGCACCGTCAATCCTGAGAGTGGACGACCTGGAAGCTGGGCCTGCCAGATGGCTGGCTCCGGGACGAGTCTGTTCGTATCAATATGCATTCTTCCATCCCCTCATGGAATCACCTGATAAGATCAGGCTATGCGAGGAATGACTAAGGCTTGGTTAATCGACGTGCCGTTCCGCTTGGAATTTGCCCCGCCTGGCCGTAAAAGCCAGACAGGGCTGCTTTCCCGTTCTCAGCACCCGGCGACATCACCTGCAGGAGCGTGACCCATGAATCTCACTGGCGGAATCGTTCTTTACGCGGTGCTGTGGTTTCTGACGCTTTTTGTCTTGCTGCCCTTCGGGCAGGTCAGCCAGGCCGAGGCCGGCGAAATCGTCCCCGGAACGCATTCGGGGGCGCCGCATCAGCCCCGGATCGGGCGCAAGATGTTCTGGGCGACTATGATATCGGCGGTTCTGTGGGCGGGCTGCGCCTATGTCATCCTCAGCGGGATGATCACCCGCGAGCAGGTGATGAACTGGGACCAACTGATCCGTTGAGCGACTGGAAAAGGTGGGTGAAGGCGGCGGCCGCCAATACCGGGACCGCGATATTCAGCAAGGGCACCGTCAATGCCAGCGCGATGGCGATGCCCAGCATTGTGACGTTGCCAGCGTAGCGTTTGCGCAGCCCGGCCGCCTCGTCACTGTCCAGGTGCCGGCGGGCGGCCATCTGGAAAAACTCGCGGCCCAGTAGCCAACCGTTCGCACCGTAAAACAGCAGCGGCGCCAAAGGTCCAAGAAAGGGCGATGCAATCAGCGTCGCAACGGCGACGACTGCGACGACCCCCATCACCGCCAGCGATTCAATCAGACCGTCCCAGAAATCAGGCTCTGTTCCTTTGCGGGTCGGGTAATGGATTGCTTCGACTTCTGTGGCGACGCGCTCGGCATAGAGGCCCGCGAAACCGGCGGCGACAGGGGCCATCAGGAAATATCCCATCACCGGGAACAACAGCAGGCTGCCCCAACTGAGGACTGGACCCAACTGGACCTGACCCCAGACCGGCAGCCAGATCGCACCGCCTGCGAAATGGTGCAAACCCCAGAAGATGAGGGCCTGCAGCCCCAGAAGCAACGCGATGGTCAGTCCGATGCCGCGCAGGACAAGTCCGAAGATCCTGCCCCGCAGAAGATCGCCCCAGCCAAGGAAAAGGGCGCGCGCCCAGATCATTCCAGCACGGTTGTCTTGGCGGCGATGTCGGGGCGCGGGCGTTCGGGCGGATTTGCGTCACCGCGCGATCCCATGTGGATCAGGCCGACGACACGTTCGTTCGCACCAAGGCCCAGATGATCGCGTGCAAAATCGTCTGCCGTGGCGACACCGGTCAGCCAGCAGGCGCCGAACCCACTGGCGAGCGCGGCATTGACCAGTCCCAGGCAGACCGCTCCGGATGACAGGAACTGTTCCCATTCCGGGATCTTGTCGCTTTCGACCGGGGCTGACACAACCGCCACCACGACCGGCACAGCGAAAGACCGGCCATGCTTGTCGGCCTTTTCCGGCAGGTTTCCTGCCGCCAGCGAAGCCGTCGTGACCAGGGGGGCAAGGCGTTCCAACACTGTGCCGCGCAATACGATGAAACGCCACGGCTCCAGCTTGCCGTGATCGGGAACGCGCGCCGCCATGGTCAGAAGCTGCAACAGTTCGTCATCAGTCGGGCCGGGGCCGGTCATCAGCGCAGGCGGATAAGACCGGCGCGTGCGCAGGAAATCAATCGTGTCAGCAACGGGTTGTGTCATCGGCGTCTCCTTCTGTTCAATCATCTAGTCGAGGCGGTCGTCCGCGCCAAGGGTTGACGGGGCATCGCATGAGGCGGATGGAAAAGGAATGAAAGCGAATTTGCCCGATCTTCGTCATCTCGGCTATCCCGGCGCTGAAATCGCGCTGCGCGTGACGCCGCGCGCCTCGGCCAGCAGAATGACGGTAGAAAGCGGCCAGATCCGTGTTGCGGTGACAGCTGCCCCGGAAAAGGGGCGCGCCAATGCGGCAGTTGCGAAGCTGCTGGCCAAGGCAGTCGGTCTGCCGCCCTCGCACCTTGTTCTGCTGCGTGGTCAGACAGGGCGCGACAAGCTGTTTCGGGTCATGGACTAGCGGCGGTCCAGACGGTAACCTCCTTCGGGAAGGTTCAGTGCGGCGCGCAATTCGTCAACTTGTCGCATGCTCAGCGTGATTTCACTGTATCGGTCGCCGTCGGCCTCGTCCTGACGAACCACGACGCGGTCGTCGAAGGCTGTAATGATGACGTCGCCCTGCAAGGGTGCGGTTTCGGGTTCGTCGATCAGCGTAATGACGGTGGCGTCGAAGTCGTGTTCGATCGTGAACATTTTTGGCTGCCTTCGTTTTTATATTTTGCGTATTCCCTGACAGGGTGGACGGAACGGGTTTGCCTCGCAAGTGGTGCTTCTCTATTCTGGTCCGCATAAAGCTTGCGGGAATTGATCATGCGCCAGAAGAAACTTCGTCTTGCCCTGCTGGCCGTGATCGGTGCTGCGGTTCTTTCGGCATGTGCGCCGGTTGTCACTGACACGCCTGATGTTCCTGTCCCGCGAGAGCAGACGCAGGTGACAACCGTGTCAGCCCCTTCGGTCGCGACGCCGCGATCACCGCGTCAGGCGGCACGCAACTTCATCAGCGTGCTAGGCCGGATGGAACCCGCGGTTGAGCGTGAATGCGTGGCGCGGCGGACGGCGAACATCAATTGCGATTTCCTGTTTGTGGTGGACGACCGGCTGGAGTTGGAACCGAATGCATTTCAGACGCTGGACGCGTCCGGCCGTCCGGTCATCGGGTTCACCGTGTCGCTGATCGCGGCGGCGCAGAACGCGGATGAGCTTGCTTTCGTCGTCGGACATGAGGCAAGCCATCATATCCTGAATCATCTTGACCGGAAATCCACCTCTGCCACTGCGGGGGCGGTCATCCTAGGCGGGCTGGCAGCCGCCGCCGGTGCCGACAGCACCACGATCAGTACCATCCAGCAGGTCGGTGCATCCGTCGGATCGCGCGTCTATTCGCGCGAGTGGGAGCTTCAGGCGGATTACATGGGTGCGATCGTTACGCTGAATGCCGGTTACGATCCTGTAAATGGCGCCGAATTCTTCCGCCGCATGCCTGACCCGGGCGACCGCGTGCTGGGATCTCACCCGTCAACTGCAGCTCGCATGGGGCAGGTACATCGCGCCGTCAGCGATGTCCGGTCCGGCCGAACGCGCTAAACAAAACGGTTTCGAGTTCTGATGCAGGCAAGTCTTACCCAGTAATACAGACAGTCATAAATGCATCATTCTTCATAAGTTAATCGTATTATACCTAAAGTTGTATTGACCGCAGAGGCGAAGCCTGTCTGGATGAAATTCGTAATGACGGGGTCACGGCACCTTAGTTACGTCACGTCAAATATGAGAGCGAGTTGCAATAACAACCATAAAAACTTTCCGATTTACCATCGGAAGCGTTAGGTTCCAATGCAAACAAAGTGAATCACATTTGATGAGTTCACGTTGAGGAGGTGGGGATGATCGGCGTCGTTATCTGGAGCAGTGAGTCGACTGGCAAAGCCGTGATCTGGTGCGAGGATCAGGGGCCGTTGGCGTATCTGCGCGGTCGCGACAGCCTGTTGGGGGAAGCCGATTGGCCAGTGCCCGGCGATTTGCTTCGCCTGGAATGCGAAACCATCGGAAATCTTCGTCACGCTCATTCGGTCAGTGTGATCGCGCCAAAGGTCTGCCCGCAACTGCCCGATGCGCTGCTTGGCAAGACCAATCGGCCCGGCTCTCATCTTCAGGTCGTGCGCCGCAATGATGCGCCGCGCGCTCCGGTGATGAACTGCGCGAATTCTGACGACGACGAGTTCCTGTCCAACGTCATCAATTTCTGAAGCGTCTTTCTTGGTCGCATCCGGGCCCGGCTGACCGGCGCCCGGATTTTTGTTGCGACGGACCTCAGTTGCCCCGTGCCAACGCGGCCACCCCGGTGCGCGCCTGATCACTAAGACCCAGCGGACGCATCAATTCGGCGAAGGCATCCAGCTTCTCTGGCGTCCCGGTGATCTCGAACACAAAGCTCTGCAGAGTCGAATCCACGACATTGGCCCGGAAAATCTCGGCGATGCGCAGCGCTTCGACGCGATGGTCGCCGGTGCCGGAAACTTTAAACAGGCCCAGTTCCCGTTCGACGCTGGGACCTTCAGTGGTCAGGTCATGGACCTCGTGGACTGGCACGATACGGCCCAGCTGCGCCTTGATCTGCACGATCACCGAAGGCGTGCCGCGGGTCACGATCGTAATCCGCGAGCGGTGCCCTGCATGATCGGTTTCGGCCACGGTCAAGCTGTCGATGTTATAGCCGCGGCCTGAAAACAGCCCGATCACGCGCGCCAGAACGCCCGGTTCGTTTTCGACCAGTATCGCAAGCGTATGACGCTCTTCGATCTGGGCATTCGGGTCGCGCAGATCATATGCCGAATGGCTGGTCGAGCCCTGTTTGATATTCAGAACCATGTCTCTGCCTTCCTTAAACCAGTGCCGCGCCGCCCGAAAATGCCCCCGCCTCGGGCGATAGAAGCATTTCGTTATGCGGCTTGCCCGAGGGGATCATCGGGAAGCAGTTTTCATGTTTCTCGACCAGCACGTCCAGAATGAACGGGCCGTCATATTCGATCATTTCGCGGATCGCATCGTCCAGTTCCGCCGGGTCGCTGACCTGACGGCCCTTGCAGCCGAAGGCTTCTGCCAGTTTGACGAAGTCGGGCAGGCTGTCGGACCAGCTTTGGCTGTAACGCTCGCCATGCAGAAGTTGTTGCCACTGACGGACCATGCCCAGGCGTTCGTTGTTCAGGATGAACTGCTTGACCGGGGCGCGGAACTGCACGGCGGTACCCATTTCCTGCATGTTCATCAACCAGCTGGCATCACCCGCGACATTGATGACAAGCGCTTCGGGATGGGCCACTTGCACCCCGACCGAGGCCGGCAGCCCATAGCCCATCGTCCCCAACCCACCCGAGGTCATCCAACGGTTCGGGTCTTCGAACTGCAGGAACTGTGCCGCCCACATCTGATGCTGGCCGACTTCGGTCGTTATATACCGGTCGCGGTCCTTGGTCAGGGCCTCCAACCGCTCCAGCGCGTGTTGGGGTTTGATGATTGTGTCTGAATTCGTATAGGCGAGGCATTTCACCTCGCGCCACTGCTCGATCTGGGTCCACCATTTGCGAACCGCCTCGCTGTTGGTCTTGCGGCCGCGCGATTTCCAGATTTTCAGCATATCCTCCAGCACGTGACCGACATCGCCCTGGATCGGCAGCTGCACATGTATGACCTTGTTGATGCTGGAAGGGTCGATGTCGATCTGCACCTTGATCGAGTCCGGGCTGAAATCCGCCACGCGCCCGGTGATGCGGTCGTCGAAACGCGCGCCAATGGCAATCATCAGGTCGCAGCCATGCATGGCAAGGTTCGCCTCGTACATGCCGTGCATGCCCAGCATCCCCAGCCAGTTCTTGCCAGAGGCTGGGTAGGCGCCAAGACCCATCAGCGTCGAGGTGATCGGGAAGCCGGTCGCATCGACGATCTCGCGCAGCAGCTGGCTGGCGCCGGGTCCGGAATTGATGACGCCGCCGCCGGTATAGAAGATCGGTCGCTCGGCCTTTTCCATCAGTTCGACCAGTTGAGTGATCGCGTCGATATCGCCCTTCCGGCCTGGCTGGTAATTGCTGTTATCGACCTGCTTGGGGCCGACATATTCAGCCTCGGCGAACTGGACATCTTTCGGGATGTCGATCAGCACCGGTCCCGGCCTGCCCGAGGTTGCGACATGGAAAGCCTGGTGAATCGTCTTGGCCAGCTTCTCGGGTTCCTTGACCAGCCAGTTGTGCTTGGTGCAGGGCCGCGTGATGCCGACGGTATCGGCTTCCTGAAAGCCATCGGTGCCGACCAGGAAGGTCGGGACCTGGCCCGACAGCACGACAAGCGGGATTGAATCCAAAAGCGCGTCGGTCAGGCCGGTGACGGCATTCGTCGCACCCGGGCCAGAGGTGACCAGAACCACGCCGGGCTTGCCGGTAGACCGGGCATAGCCTTCAGCCATATGGACCGCGCCCTGTTCATGCCGGACAAGGATATGCTTGATGTCGTTCTGCTGAAAAATCTCGTCGTAAATCGGCAGTACCGCCCCGCCCGGATAGCCGAATACCGTGTCGACACCCTGATCACGCAAGGCTTCGACAATCATTCTCGCACCCGTCATCTTTCGGGACATGGGACTACCTCATCTTGTGATTGCGGGCTTCGACCCGCAGCGGAAACAAGGCGCGGGAAATGCCGCGCCGCCGCAAACTATGGGCGGCACGCAGCAGGGTCAATGGGGAAAGTGGATGAAAGTGACGCCAGATTCAGCGATCGCGCAATAATATTTCAAGATCAGGGCAGATCAATCCGCGCTACTTGTTCAACGATCGGGTCGACGGCCAGTGGATGGGCCTCATCAGTATGGTCGGCCGGGTTGCCCATGTCCTGCCACACCCCGCCCTTATAGATCTCCAGCGCCGAGAAGCGGGATTTATAGTCCATCTTGCGGCTGCCCGGCACCCAATAGCCCAGATAGACATAAGGAAGCCCGGTTTCCAGCGCGAGCGCGATATGGTCGAGGATGATATGTGTCCCAAGGCTGCGCTGAGACAGCGCGGGGTCGAAGAAGCTGTAGACAAGTGACAGCCCGTCATCCAGCACGTCAGTCAGGCAGACCGCAGCCAGATTGGTCGAGGTCCTTACCCCGTCGCCACGATATTCGACGACGCGGGTGCGGACGGCCGTTTCCTCAATCATGGCGGCGAACTCGAATATATCCATGTCGGCCATGCCGCCGTCTGCGTGGCGATGGTCCAGATAGCGGCGGAACAGTTCAAACTGCTCCTCGGTTGCCCAGGCGGTGGTGGCCAGCCGCTGAAGATCGGCATTGTTGCGGGCATTACGGCGCTGCGTCCGGCTTGGGCTGAAATCCGCGACGCGGATCCGAGCCGACATGCAGGCCACGCAGCTTTCGCAGCTTGGCCGGTACAGCACATTCTGCGACCGGCGGAAGCCCTGCCGGGACAGGGCGTTGTTCAGTTCGTGCGCGTTGCCCGGATGCAATGCGGTGAACAGCTTGCGCTCGGCGCGGCCATGCAGATAGGGGCATGGCTGCGGCGCGGTCACATAGAATTGCGGCGCATGGGTCAGCGTGTGGCGCATTATCCGCCCCGTCCCCATCCGCCGCCTGACGCGACAACGCGGCCATTTCCATGCAAGTTTGCTGACATGCGAGCCTGTGATCTCAAGTGCTGAGGGTGACGGTAGCAATTGAACCGCCGAAGGCCAAGCATTGATATCACGCAGCTGCGCGACTTGCCCCGATTGACGACAGTGCAGCGGTGGGCCTAACTCGGTCCATGGATTTCGCGCAGAACATTACCCGGCAACCCATCGCCCATGATCCCGCCCGCGCGGCCGAGGCGCGGGCCCGTTTTTCCGACCTGTCCGGGCCCCTGTCTGATCTGATCGCGGGCACAGCAGGATGCAGCCCATACCTGTGGTCCCTCATGCAGAAAGAGGCCGATTGGTTGCTTGATGCGCTTGCGGACGGCTGTGACGATTTGGTCGCGGCGACGCTGGCGGGGGCGGCCGAACTTGATGCCGACGCGCTTGGTCCGTTTTTGCGACAGGCCAAGCGCCGGGTCGCGCTTTTTGCTGCACTGGCAGATCTGGGCGGGGTCTGGCCGCTGGAAAAGGTGACAGGCGTACTGACCGAACTTGCCGATCGGGCGACCGATCTGGCGCTGCGTGCACATCTTCGCAGCGAAATCGCGCGCGGCAAGCTGCCAGCGACGGATGCCGATGCCGGCGGCGTCTTCATCATGGCGATGGGGAAAATGGGCGCGGCAGAGCTGAATTACAGCTCGGATATCGACCTGATCGTGTTGTTTGACGATACGGCCTATGATCCCGACGACCTGCACGAGGCGCGTTCGGCACTGATCCGGGCAACCCGCAAGATGGCCGCAACCCTGTCGGACAATACCGAACATGGTTACGTTTTTCGAACCGATTTGCGCCTGCGCCCCGATGCGGCGGTCACGCCTGTCTGCCTGTCCGCAAGTGCAGCACTTGCCTATTACGAGGCTGAGGGTCGAACATGGGAGCGCGCAGCCTATATCAAGGCACGGCCATGCGCAGGCAATCTCGCGGCGGGAGAGCGGTTCCTGGCCGACCTGCGCCCGTTCGTCTGGCGCAAACATCTGGATTTCGCGGCTATTCAGGACGCCCATGACATGCGCCTGCGCATCCGCGACCATAAAGGGCTAGGTGGAAAACTGACCATTCCCGGCCACAACATGAAACTTGGCCAGGGCGGGATTCGCGAGATCGAATTCTTCACCCAGACGCGACAACTTATCGCGGGCGGGCGCGATCCCGATCTGCGTATGCGTGGCACTGTGCCAGCACTCTCGGCGCTTGCCGCTAAAGGCTGGATTCCAGAAGAGATCGCCGAGGAACTGACCGCGCACTATCGCCAACATCGCGACGTCGAACACCGCATTCAGATGGTCAATGACGCCCAGACCCACGAACTGCCCAAGGACAATGACGCACTTGCTAACATCGCCAACATGATGGGCAGCGATGACGTGGGCGCGTGGTCCGCTGCGCTGCGCGACCGCCTGCAGCGCGTCGGATCGCTGACGGACGACTTTTTCGCTCCGTCCGACACAGCACCATTGCCGGATCTGTCGGATCAGGCACGGGCGATCATCGACCGTTGGGATGGCTATCCGGCACTGCGCTCGGCCCGGGCGCAGCAGGTCTTTCGCCGGATCAAGCCGGACCTTTTGGGTCGCCTGACGCGTGCCGCCCATGCCGAAGGGGCGCTGACGCGCTTTGACGGGTTCCTGCAGGCCCTGCCGGCGGGCGTGCAACTGTTCTCTCTGTTCGAGGCGAACCCGCAGCTGATCGATCTAATCGTCGATATCTGCGCAACCGCGCCGGCGCTTGCCTCCTATCTTGGGCGTCACCCGGAAGTTCTCGACGCCGTGCTGGCCGGTTCATTCTTTGCGCCCTGGCCAGGGGAAGATGCCTTGCGGCAGGAACTGGAGCAGCGTCTGAGCCAACGCATGGCCGCCCGCGATGGTGGCTATGAAAGCGCGCTGGAGGAGGCGCGGCGTTGGGCGCATGACTGGCAATTTCGCATCGGTGTGCACCATTTGCGCGGGCTGTCAGATGCGGCGCAGGTCGGCAGGGAATATGCCGATATTGCCGACGCGGCAATTGCGGCGCTGCTTCCGCTTGTCGTCGATCAGCTGGCAGAACGTCACGGCCCCGCGCCGGGGCGCGGCGGTGTGGTCATGGGAATGGGGTCACTGGGTGCGCAGCGGTTGAATGCGGCATCCGATCTTGACCTGATCGTGGTCTATGACGCTGACGGCGTCGAGGAATCGGACGGGCGCAAACCGCTTGCGCCACGGGCGTGGTATGCGCGCCTGACACAGGCGCTGATAACCGCGCTGTCGGCGCAAACCGCCTCGGGTCGCCTTTTCGAGGTTGATATGAGGTTGCGGCCATCTGGACGACAAGGTCCTGTCGCGACTTCGGTGCAGTCCTTTCGGAACTATCAGATGACCGAAGCCTGGACATGGGAGCATCTGGCCCTCACCCGCGCGCGGGTGATCGCAACCTGCGGCACAGACGGCGCCGCGCTTGGCACTGAGGTCGAGGCCCTGCGGGTCGAAGTTCTGGCGGCGCGAGGCGACGATGATCGGGTATTGCCGGATCTCGCGGATATGCGCCGCCGAATCTTCGCAGCCAAACCGTCGGACGGCGTATGGGACGTAAAAGCCGGCCGCGGCCGGCTGCAGGACATTGAACTTCTGGCACAAAGCTTCGCCCTGCGCAGCGCCGACCCCGCCCGCGGACCTGACGCGCAACTGCGCGCTGGCGGCCGCCATTCGCTGCTGCCCAAACAGCAGGTAGAAACGCTGCAATCCGTGCAGCGCTTCCTGTGGCGTGTTCAACTTGCGGCCCGGCTGATGAGCGAGGCGGGTCTGAATATGGAAGAAATCGGCCCCGGCGGGCAGGAGTTTCTGCTGCGAGAAACCGATTGCGATGATCTGGACCAACTGCGCGCGCGGCTGGAAGAAGCGATCAGTACCGCCGGCGACATCATCGAACGCGCGATATTGGACCCAGACGGTGACAAGTGAGGATCGCCGTTTGCATGCGATCAGCCCGATACGTCTGTGGGCACCGACGACACGGGGCGGGCGATACTGTTCTCGGCTGGCGGATATGCATCTGATGGCCGCCTCTGGCTAGACGCTTTCCCGATATGAGGTGGCCGTTACCTCCATGTCCTGATCTGAACCCATGACGCCATTGTCTGATAAAGGCAGTATGCAGTCGCCCGGTTGACCGATCTTGCCCAGCACGGGAATGATCGACGCGCCTGCGGGACCTGCTGTCTCGGCGGCAGGGGGGGCGTCCGACTCGTCGAACACGCCGTGCACCGTCTTGTCCCAGTAGAAAGGTTTGGCGACGATCTCGTAAAGCGCTTTCCATCCGGCAAGGCAGCCAAGGGGAAAGTAAAAATGCATGAGCGGGACCCATATGCGCAGATGGCGGTGTTTTGCACCGCGCACGGCCCAGAAGTTCATCGCCATGCCAATCAGTTCGGAGGCGACGAATACCGTGAACATCGCAGCCGCCGCATGACCGCCCCCGACCGCTGCCAATGGTGCCGACAGAACATGTTGCAGGCCGAATGCCATCAGCCAGAAGCTCCACAGGATGGGAGCCAGCAAATACTGCGAGATGGTACCCAAGAACTGGACCTGGAACGCCAGGAAGCGTTTCGGCCCAAGATCGCGCCATAGTGCGACAGGATCGCGCATGTGTACGCCCCAGGTTACGGCATAGCCCTTCAACCAGCGAGAGCGTTGCTTGATCCAGGGCAGGGCGCGGCAATTGGCCTCTTCATCTGTGGTGGTATCGATCAACTCGGTGCGCCAGCCGCGACGTGCAAGGCGGACCCCGAGATCTGCATCTTCGGTCACGTTCCATGCATCCCATCCGCCAATCTGTTCCAGAATATCGCGGCGGAAAAACAAGGTTGTCCCGCCAAGCGGCACGACCAGTCCCAGTCTGGCAATTCCAGGCAGGTTTGCGCGGAACCAGCTGGCGTATTCGATGGTGAAGCAGCGGGCGAGCCAGTTGGTGCGAGGGTTGAAGTAATCGAGTTTTCCTTGCAGGCAGGCCACGTCCTTCTGCGCGTGGGCAAAGCCACGCGCCACCTTGTGCAACTGATCCGGGTCGGGCCGGTCCTCGGCATCCCAGACGCCGACAATCCCGCCCCGGCAGAAATTCAGCGCATAGTTCAGGGCCCGCGGCTTGGTCTGGACCGGACCGGGCGGCACCGTGACAACACGTATCCAATGCGGCAGTTCGACGCCTTGCAGCGCCTCGGCGGTGATCTTGTCGGTGGCCTCGGTCACCAGCAAAATGTCTGTAAGTTCGCGCGGGTATGCCAGCCGGGACAGGCGGGTGATCAATTTGCCGGCAATGTCGCCTTCATGGAACAGCGGCACGATGACAGATATGACCGGCAATTTCCCCGTAAGTTCCGGTGCAGCCTTCGCGCCGATGCCGATAAGGGTGCGATCCATACTTTCCCCGGCCGTTTGGCGCAGGACAGCGCTGAAGGCCGCGACCTTCAATGCCGTGCCAAGCAGCAGGGTAAAGGTGACCCAGAACGCCAGCACGCCGATCAACGCAACCGGCGCTGTGATCAGTCCAATCAGGCAAAGTAAAAGCGCAGCGGCAGCGATGCGCAGGGTCCGCCCCTTGTTCTGCTGGCGGCAGCTTTCATGTGCAGGTACGCTGTGTTCCGCGCGCCGCGTCAGCGATGTCGAGCGCAGGGCCATGACAGCCGCATGAATGCTGCGTTCACTGGCCAGCAGCATCCGCACCGGACCATATCCCGGTGGAAGCGCCTCGCGCATGGCCGTGAAGTTTTCGGGCCTTGCCGTCGCCAGGAAGGTGGTGTGACCGATCCTTCGCCAGGGCATGACAGCGTGTTTCATGCAGAACCCGGCCCCGACCTCGTCTATCAGCCGCGGGTCCGGCGGCATGGCAACAGGGTCGACGGCCGATGTGCGCCATTGCCGGGTCAGTGCGTGTATCAGCGCTTCCTCGGTGACCCAGCCATTCGCCAACAGGATCTGTCCCATCGGAACGTCCTGACGCTTGCGCATGACGATCGCCTTAAGCAAGTCGCCCGGCTGCAGCGCATTGTCTTCAAGCAGAATTTCGCCAAGTTGCCGCGTGTCGCGGGATGCAAGCGTGGGTGGAACAGGTTCGGTCGCCGCACTTGCAGAGGCCGGGCGCAGCTGTATGGGCGCGTCTTGCGCGGCAAGCTTGGCAGACATGACGACCCCCCGTTGGTTTCGTCATCCTTGCCATGCGAGGTCTTAAATTTCTGTTAAGCCCGCCTCAGCCCGCCCGGCGCGACCGCATTGCATCCACAAAACGCGTGAACAGGTAAGCCGAATCCTGCGGGCCCGGCGCAGCCTCGGGGTGATATTGCACCGAGAAGACCGGACGGCCTGCAACCTCGATCCCGCAGTTGGAGCCGTCGAACAGGCTGATATGGGTCTCGCGTACGCCCTTGGGCAGGGTCTGGGCATCGACGGCAAAGCCGTGGTTCATCGAGGTGATTTCTACCTTGCCGCTGTCGATGTCACGCACCGGATGGTTGGCGCCGTGATGGCCGTGGCCCATCTTCACCGTCTTGGCACCAAGCGCCAGCGCCAGCATCTGATGACCAAGACAAATCCCGAAGATGGGCATATCACGGTCGAGAAGCGTCTGAATCATCGGGACCGCATATTCGCCGGTCGCTGCCGGGTCGCCGGGGCCGTTCGACAGGAAGACGCCTTCCGGGTTATGGGCCAGCACCTCGTCGGCGGTGGCCGTCGCGGGCAGCACGGTTACATCGGCGCCCACCGATACCAGCGAACGCAGGATGTTACGCTTGGCGCCATAATCCAGCGCCACGACCTTGAACGGCTGCGCTTCCGGCTGGGCCGCGAATTCGCCGGGCCAGGACCACAGGCCCCCGTCCCAGTGATAGCTTTGCCGCGTCGTCACTTCCTTCGCGAGATCAAGCCCGACCAGCCCTTTCCAGTCGCGCGCACGGGCGATCATCGCCTGAATGTCGAAATTGCCGTCCGGGTCATGGGCCAGCACCACATGCGGACTGCCCTGCTGGCGTATCGCACGGGTCAAGCGGCGGCTGTCGACACCTCCCATGCCGATGCGGCCACGCCGGCGCATCCAGTCCTGAAGATCGGAAGTTGCGCGCCAGTTCGACGGCTCGGTCGGGTCCCATTTCACCACGATGCCGCTGGCGACCGGGTCCTGGGCCTCGTCATCCTGTTCGGTGACGCCAGTATTGCCGATATGGGGGAATGTGAAGGTGACGACCTGGCTGGCATAGCTGGGATCGGTCATGATCTCCTGATAGCCGGTCATGGCGGTGTTGAAGACCAGTTCGGCCGTAACCTCGCCCGTGGCGCCGAAGCCCTGTCCCGTGAAAATCGTGCCATCGGCAAGGGCAAGGCAGGCGGTTGGCTTCGCGGGGGACGCGGTCATGGGCGGGCTCCTGATCTGGCAATCGCGCGGAACCTAGTGAAGGGGGCCTTCGCGGTCAAGCGAGCGCGGGCTTGATCCGGGGTGCATCCGCACCTATTTGAAGGCGCTTGAGCCATTATAGGCCATGAATGGGAACTGAAATGGATCTGAAGACCAAAATCCAGACCGCCACCAAGGATGCCATGCGCGCCAAGGATAGCCTGCGCCTGTCGACCCTCCGACTTATCTCGGCCGCTATCAAGGATCGCGAAATCGCCGCGCGCACCTGTGAAGGGGAAAGCCCCCTGATGAGCGATGGTGATCTGATCGCGATCCTTGCCAAGATGGTTAAGCAGCGCCAGGAATCGGCGCGCGCCTATGAAGAAGGCGGCCGCCTTGAGCTGGCCGAGAAGGAACATGCCGAAATCGCGGTGATCGAGGAATTCCTGCCCCGCAAGATGGATGCCGAGCAAACGCGCGCTGCGCTTGACGATGTCGTTGCTTCGCTTGGTGCGACCTCTGTGCGTGACATGGGCCGGGTCATGGCCGAATTGAAGTCACGCTATTCCGGGCAGATGGATTTCGGCGCGGTCGGGCCGATGGTTAAAGAAAGGCTGCTTTGACGAATCGTACGCGGGCGCTGCGTCGTCCGCGTGCCACCACCGGCCGCTTAACGGGTCAATAGCGCAATCTCTCGGTTCACCTCTGCGGCCAGTCGTTCGCGCTCTGCGGGCGACAGGAACGCCCCCAGTTCGACCTCGCGCCCCGATTCGTGATCGCCTGTCAGGACCAGATAGGATTCGACCGGACCTGGTCGCAGGACGGCGCGCACCCAATACGGATTTGCGTTCCAGACGCGATCCGTTTGGCCCGGATCATGCCGGGTCAGGTGCAAATATTCACGTGAAAGTTCCAACAGTTCGAAAGTGGTGCCGCTGCGATAACTGCGGCTGATCGCCCACCAGATCGCCGCAAGTGCCCCCAGCATGAAAGGCAGCAGCGCCCACATGGCGTTGCTTCCAAGCGCGGCGATCAATGGCAGAAGCGCAAGGCCGGCAGTCGTTGCGATGAACCAGACGAACCCTTGTCGCGGCAGGGAACGATGCGGCCAAGCCCGCAGCACCCGCTGCCCGTCGCGGCTGTTCCATTCATAGGGCATCGTTGCCACGCAATGCCCGGCGGCCAAGCGGTTCGACGAAGCGCAGCAGGTATCCGTCGGGGTCGGCGACGATGAACTGCCGTTGACCGATCTCATCATTGCCGGTCCGGTACCATTTCTCTTCCTCGGGCAGATGCAGTCTATGGCCCGCCGCCGCAAGGGCTGCCAGAAGTGGCGAAATGGCCGCGACAGTGATTTCAAGGTTCACGCCGCGCCCGAAAGGCCTGTCCGTCGTCGTCAGTCCTGCATCGAAATCGCGCCCCAGGCCCAGCTGGTCGATCATCAGCCGTGCCGAACCAAGGGCCAGCATTGCGAAGCCTTCCTCGGGCCGGGCGTACAGTACGTCCCAGCCGAGAACCTCTGTATAGAAGTCCAGCGAGGTGTTGTAATCGGAAACGCTGAGTTCAGGGATAAGCGACATCTTGGTTCGGTTAATGGGTAGGGCCTGATGTGAAACGGCCCCGGATCGCTCCGGGGCCGTGATTTCATTCGATCTGCCGTCAATGTGCGTGGCTGTGATCCCAATCTTCGCGCTTGGGAAGCTGCTCGAACGTGTGTTCGGGCGGCGGCGAAGGCAGGGTCCATTCCAGTGTGTCGGCGTATTCGTTCCAGTAGTTGTTTTCGGTCACCCGCTTGCCGGCGAACAGCGTGTAGAAGACGATGCCGATGAAGAACAGGAACGAAGCGAACGAGATATAGGCGCCGACCGACGAGAACCAGTTCCAGTAGGCGAACGCCTCGGGGTAGTCGATGTAACGGCGCGGCATGCCCTGACGGCCCAGGAAGTGCTGCGGGAAGAAGATCAGGTTCGACCCGATGAACATCATCCAGAAATGCAGCTTGCCGGCCCATTCGGGGTATTGGCGGCCCGACATCTTGCCGATCCAGTAGTAGACCCCGGCGAAGATGGCGAAGACGGCACCAAGCGACATCACATAGTGGAAGTGGGCCACGACGTAATAGCTGTCATGATAGACACGGTCCAGCGGCGCCTGCGCCAGCACCACGCCGGTCACGCCGCCGACGGTGAACAGGAACAGGAAGCCGAACGCCCATAGCATCGGCGTCTTGAACTCGATCGAGCCGCCCCACATCGTCGCGATCCATGAGAACACCTTGATCCCGGTCGGCACCGCGATGGTCATGGTTGCCAGCATGAAATAGCTTTGCTGGGTCAGGGACATGCCGACGGTGTACATGTGGTGCGCCCACACGACAAAGCCCAGCACACCGATCGCAGCCATTGCCAGAACCATCGGCAGGTAGCCAAAGACCGGCTTGCGAGAGAAGGTGGCGATGACGTGGCTGATGATGCCGAAGCCGGGCAGGATGATGATGTAGACTTCCGGGTGGCCGAAGAACCACAGGATGTGCTGATAAAGGATCGGGTCGCCGCCGCCTGCCGGGTTGAAGAAGTTGGTCCCGAAGTTGCGGTCCATCAGCAGCATCGTGATGGCGCCCGCCAGAACCGGCAGCGACAGCAGGATCAGCCAGGCGGTGATGAAGACCGACCAGGCGAACAGCGGCACCTTGAACAGCGTCATGCCGGGGGCGCGCATGTTCAGGAATGTGGTGATGATGTTGATCGCACCCAGGATCGACGAAGCGCCCGACACGTGGACGGCAAAGATCGCCAGGTCCATCGAATAGCCGGCCTCGGTCGTCGAAAGTGGCGGGTACAGAACCCACCCCACGCCCGAGCCCATCTGGTCATTGCCGCCCGGTGCCAGCAGCGAGGCCACGCCAAGGCAGACGCCGCAGACATACATCCAATAGCTGAGGTTGTTCAGCCGCGGAAACGCCATGTCCGGCGCGCCGATCTGCAGCGGCATGAAAAAGTTGCCAAAGCCCCCGAACAATGCGGGAATCACCACGAAGAACATCATCAGAACGCCGTGGTAGGTGATCAGCACGTTCCACAGATGACCGTTGGGCGTGCATTCGCGCGTGGCATCGGTAAACAGCCGGGCACCTTCCAGACACATGTGCTGCACGCCGGGGAACTGCAGTTCCATCCGCATGAACACCGTGAAGGCCACGGAAATCAGGCCGACAGCGCCGGCCGTGAACAGATAAAGGATACCGATATCCTTGTGGTTGGTGGACATGAACCAGCGGGTAAAGAACCCCCGCGTGTCATGATGTCCGCCAGATTCGTGAACGGCTGCATCGGCCATTGCGCGATCTCCCTGGGTTGATCCTGAGGCAGCCGGCATCACCGGCAGATAGATGCGCACAATAACGGCACTGTGGCGGTGCGGCAATGCGCCACCCGCCGGAATTTGCCAATACATTCACTGTTTTTCGGCGTGAATGAAAAAGACCCTGCGGCCGTGGCAGCAGGGTCACGATCAGCATGCGACAAGCTGTCGCACCCCCTGCCATCGGGGTCTGACGGCGAACTATTGCGGCGCGCCGCCGCCCGGCGCAGGTTGCGCAGGTGCATCGGGCGAGACCGACAGCAGATAGGCGACCAGATCATCCTGATTGCGGGTCAGCTTGAAGGTCATCTTGGATTTTGCCTTCGGATCGCCGGAATGCTGATCCAGATAGCCGGTCGGGTCGGTGACATAAGCCTTAAGCGAATTCACATCCCAGACGGCGCCGGGATTGGCTGCAGCCAGCGCCAGTATGCCATCGCCGTATTTGTAATCTGGATAGGTTGCAAACGGACGTCCGACGATTCCGTAAAGGTTGGGGCCGGTCCTGCCGCCTTTCACGATGGCAGTACCGTCCGGGGCCTGTATCATGTGGCAGGCCTTGCATTTGTTGAACTCTTTCTCGCCCTTGGCGGCGTCACCGGCAGCGGCGTCTTGCGCGGCGGTCTGGCCTGCAAAGGCAATCAGGGCGAGCGTGGCGAGGAGACGGGTTTTCATGGATGCGTCCTTTTTTCTGGCTTGCTCGGGCCGTATATTGGCGGACATTCGGCTGAGTTGAATGTGACGAATGGTCCCGATTGCGGTCAAATGAATTCTTGATCAACTGCCCGCGCCGTTGCCGAACTGCCGATCGAAAGCTGCGCGAAGCGCGGTGTCCAGATCGTCCATCGACACTGGCAGCCCCAGATCGACAAGGCTCGTAACGCCGTGACCAGTGATTCCGCACGGCACAATGCCAGCATAATGGCTCAGATCAGGTTCGACGTTGATCGAGATCCCATGAAAGCTGACCCAGCGGCGCAGCTTGATGCCAATGGCGGCAATCTTGTCTTCTCTCATACGGCCATCGGGCAGCGGCGGCTTCTCTGGTCGGGCGATCCAGACGCCGACGCGGCCATCGCGCATTTCTCCGCGCAATCCGAATGTTGCCAGGGTGTCGATAACCCAGCCTTCCAGCGACTGCACAAAGGCGCGCACGTCGCGACCGCGCCGGTTCAGGTCCAGCATCGTGTAGATCACCCGCTGCCCCGGCCCATGATAGGTGTACTGCCCGCCGCGTCCGGCGGCATGGACGGGAAAGCGCGCGTCCAGAAGATCCGCCGCGCGCGCCGAGGTGCCGGCCGTGTAAAGCGGCGGATGCTCGACCAGCCAGATCCGTTCGCGCGCACGACCCGCATTCATCTGGGCGACATGCGCATCCATGGTTGCCAGTGCATCGGCGTAGTCGGTCAGACCGGGACTTGTGACCCATTCGGGCGGCGGCAGGTCCTGGCCAATGTGGGCGGGGGATGGATCGGACATGGCGCATTCCAGAAAGCTGGGCGCGGTTGCGCCGGGCGGGTTTCACCTTCCGACCTAATACTTGCGCCGCAAAAGCGAAAGTCCGACTGCGTTGACGGAGCAATCGGCACGCTGTCCGCGCGTTATCGGGACGTGTTGTGAAATAATTTCGAACTGTTATCCAAGAATTCGGCGCCCAGATGCGTCTGATTGAACGTGATGCTGATGGACGCTTCAGATGAATCCTTGGCCAGGGCAGCGGCGCGTGGCGACCGTGGCGCCTTCGCGTCGTTGCTGGAACGCCATTACGACCGCATCCACGGCCTGTGCTGGCGGCTGACCGGCGACCGGGCCGAGGCAGAAGATCTGACGCAGGACATCTGCGCCGGACTGCCGGAAAAGCTGCGGGGCTGGCGGGCCGAAGCGCGGCTGACGACATGGTTGTACCGGGTGGCGGTGAATGCCGCCCATGACCGCCGCCGCCGCGCCGCCAGCCATGCCCGTGCTGCGCTTGGCTGGGGCGACTGGGAACGCGGACGGCAGGCAGACATTGCAGCCGAGACCGAGGCGCAGGATTGGCTGACTGCCGCAATGGCGCGGCTGTCGGACGAATTGCGCGACACCGTCGCGCTTACGCTTGGCGAAGGATTGTCACAGGCCGAAGCGGCCGAGGTGCTGGGCGTTTCCGAAGGCACGGTTGCCTGGCGCATGTCGGAAGTGAAGAAAAAGCTCCGCGCAATGGCGCAGGAGGAGGCCGTATGAACAGCGATCCGATGGACGAATTCGACCGCCTGAGCCGGGCCTTGCGTGACAAGGCCCCAACGCCCGATGCGGCGGCAAAACAGGCGGCCCTGGCGCTTGCCATGAAAAATTTTGACCGGCTTCCCAAGGAAACCGCAGGTGAGACGCGTCCCAATCAGGACCGCCCCCAGAAACGGGCGGGGTTTCTGACAGGAGTTCGTCACATGTTGTCCAATTTTTCCAGCAAACAGGCCTTGGCCTTCACCACTTCGGTTGCGGCGCTGTGTATCGGGCTGTTCATCATCATGCCGCAGCAGCGGACCACATCTCCGTCGCCCGTGGGCGAGCTTTCGGCCCCTGTCGAAGAAATCGCGCCCCCAGAAGTGCCAGAGGCCGAAACCGCCGCGACGCGGGTAAATCGGCCCGCTGTGCAGGCACCTCAATCGCAGGGCTCGGCAGGCCCGTCCCCTGTTGAGGCGAGGCGAAGTCGGCAGCCCACTGCTGACCATTCGGATGCCGCGGCACCGGCCGAGGCATTGGCATCGCGAAGCGTGGCGGCCGACCGGTCGCGGCAAAATTCGGTCCGCCCGCCGCCGCAGGCGATGACCATGCCGCAGCCCAATTCCGAAACCTTTGCCAATGAAAATCCCAATCCGGTCAAGGTGACGTCGGAAGAGCCGGTATCGACCTTCTCGGCAGATGTCGACACGGCGTCCTATGCGGTGGTGCGCAACAGCCTGATGTCGGGCTTTCTGCCCCCGCCCGAAGCCGTCCGGGTCGAGGAGATGGTGAATTATTTCCCGTATGATTACACGGCCCCCGGACCGCAGGATGAGGCACCCTTTGCCGCCTCGGTTCAGGTGATTCCGTCACCATGGAATGAGGGCACGCAGCTGGTCCGCATCGGGCTTCAGGGCAAGATGCCCGCGATTGCAGACCGGCCGCCGCTGAACCTGGTCTTCCTGATCGACACGTCGGGCTCGATGCAGGATTCCAACAAGCTACCCCTGCTGAAACAGTCGCTGCGCATGATGCTGGGCCAGTTGCGCCCGGACGATCAGGTCGCCATGGTGACCTATGCCGGTTCAGCGGGGGAGGTGCTGCCCCCCACGCCTGCAGGCGACAGCGCCACGATCCTTGCCGCATTGGATCAGTTGGAGGCCGGTGGTTCAACCAACGGCGTCGGCGGGCTGGAACAGGCTTATCTGACCGCCGAAAGCATGGCAGGTGAAGGCGAGGTTTCTCGAATCCTGCTGGCGACGGATGGCGATTTCAACGTCGGCGTGTCTGATCCGGACGGGTTGGAGGGCTATATTGCCAAGAAGCGCGAGGCGGGAACCTATCTGTCAGTGCTGGGCTTTGGCCGCGGCAATCTGGACGACGCGACCATGCAGGCACTGGCGCAGAACGGCAATGGACAGGCCTCGTATATCGACACCTTGCAAGAGGCCCAGAAAGTGATGGTCGATCAGTTGTCCGGCGCACTGTTCCCGATTGCCAGCGACGTCAAGCTGCAGGTCGAATGGAACCCCGCCGAGGTCGCCGAGTACAGGCTGATCGGCTATGAAACCCGTGCACTTAGGCGCGAGGATTTCAACAATGACAAGATCGACGCAGGCGAAATCGGCGCCGGGCATTCGGTCACCGCGCTTTACGAAGTGACCCCCCCGGACAGCCCTGCGCTGCTGAATGACGCGCTGCGTTACCAGACCGCCGAAAGGGCATCGGGCAATAATGGAGAACTGGGCTTTCTGCGCCTGCGCTATAAGGAGCCTGGCAAGGCAGTTTCGAAACTGATCGAAACGCCGATCGTTGCGGGTCAGGACGAACCAGATCAGGACGCGCGTTTCGCTGCCGCAATCGCCGGCTTCGGTCAGCTGCTGACCGGCGCGACCTACCTTGGTGACTGGAATTGGGATGATGCGATGGCGCTCGCGCAGTCGGGCAAGGGGGATGATCCATTCGGCTACCGGACCGAGGCGATTTCGCTGATGCGGCTGGCTGAAAGCCTGCAAGGCAGCGGTGCAACTGGTGCAGTGCAGACCAGCCCGCAACTGAACCCCGAGTTCTTGGGTACCGGTCAATTCCGATAGTCTGTGGCGCGTCACCTGCGCCACAGCTGAGTGTCTTTAACGAGTGTCGCCCCCGCTTCGGCCCAGCCGTCGCGGGGGTTTTTCGGGCCGCGATCGCTATTGTCCGATGCGAACTGACGCCAGGTCCTGGCGCAGGATGCGGCCGGCCGTCAGACCAAAAGCAGATTCGATGCTGTCGGGGGCTTCCACGCTCAGCACGGCGGCGCAGCCTGCGCCCCCCGCATCGACATGGCTGGCCGAGACCGTGGTTTCGGGCGCGTCCCCGCCACTTTCTGGCCAAAGTGCCGCAGCGCGCGCAGCGGCCTTTTCAGCGGTGGCGCAGTCAGGGTAGGCGAGGGCGATCACCGCAACGGTCTTGCCTTCCTGAACCAGATCCGCGACCACGCCGCCGAAATAGACGGGTACGCCAGCCTGTGATTTCTCCATCTCGGCCTTAATCGCGGCATTGTCCTCGGGCGATGACATCGGGTCGGGCATCGGGCCGGGTTGAGGACTGTAAAACCCCAGCTGGGGACCGAAGAAGGTGGCTTGGGCCACAGGTTTTTCCTGTGCCAGCAGTGCGGCCAGCAGCGATTTCCCGGGGGCGCTCTCGACCATCGAGGCTTGCCCTTGAAGAAGGGGCTCGAATGCCGTCGGGCCTGCGGCATGCAGAAGATGCGCGCGCTGTCGCGTCACCACTGAAGTCTGGCCCATCTGGCCGGTCCAGGGATTGGCGGGATCCCGATTGGCAATATTGATTTGCAGCGGTTCGCCGTTGGCCATCACACCAGCCATTCCGTCGATCTCGGTGAAGCCGCGTTCTTCAAGTCCCGCGAAGGTGGCGCCGGCTGATGCTTCGTCTGTGAAACCCCAGATCGTGACGTCTTCGGGCGGCGTTCCGAAGCCCGCGAAATAGCGAATATCCGCAAGATCAGCACCAGCATTTTCTGACCACTCCTCAAGACCGCTCTGCATAGCGGCCATGGCCAGCGAAGAGACGGGCCGTAACTGGGAGGCTGGCATCTGCTGAAGAAATGCCAGCCCGGGAAGGTCGTTCCTGCCGCGGGGCGCCTGAATGGCGACATCGACAAAATGGCCCAGATCGCGGCTTGATGCGTTGAAGATTGCTTCGGGAAGGAATGCCATCGCATCGCGCAGTGTGCTGCTTTCGTCCTGCGCAGAACCCGGTGAGGCGGCACAGACAAGCCCCGCCAGAGCGGTAAGAATACGTCTCATTGACAACTCCACACAAACAAACTGATGAAGTGCAGGTTACGGTCGCACTGGCCGGTTTGTCATGGGGTTTGGGCGCGGGGCGGTCAGAAAAGACAAAGCCGCCCCCGAAGGAACGGCTGCCTTATCTGTCATCTGGTGCGGTCGAGAAGACTCGAACTTCCACTCCGGTTAAGGAACAGCGACCTCAACGCTGCGCGTCTACCAATTCCGCCACGACCGCATCGCGACAAGGGCGGCAGATAACGCCTCGGGCGGCAGAAGAAAAGGGGTATTTGATGTCTATGGCTTCAAATTCGGCAGTTCAGGGCCACGCATGCGTCGATCACATCCAGCCTGTTGCAATCTGGCCGCGCGGGCGCTTATCGTATCGCCAGCGGCAATGAGAACCGCGAACCAAGACAAGGGAACCCCATTTGACGAATATGGCCCATGATGACGGTTTCGTCGTCTTCGATCATGTGCAGAAAAGTTATGACGGACAGTCACTTGTCGTCAAAGATCTGAATCTTTCCATTGGCCGGGGCGAGTTCCTGACCATGCTTGGCCCGTCAGGATCGGGAAAGACGACCTGCCTGATGATGCTGGCAGGCTTCGAAACCGCCACCCATGGCCAGATCTTGCTGGATGGCAAGAATATCAACGACGTGCCACCGCATAAGCGCGGCATCGGCATGGTGTTCCAGAATTATGCACTGTTTCCGCATATGACGGTCGGCGAAAACCTGTCCTTCCCGCTGGAAGTGCGCGGCATTGGCAAGGCCGAACGCGAGGATCGGATCAAGCGCGCACTGGATATGGTGCAGATGGGTGCTTTCGCCAACCGCCGCCCGGCCCAGCTTTCCGGCGGCCAGCAGCAGCGCATCGCACTGGCGCGGGCGTTGGTCTTCGATCCGAAGCTGGTGTTGATGGACGAACCGCTCGGCGCGCTGGATAAGCAGCTGCGCGAGCATATGCAGTTCGAGATCAAGGCACTGCATGAACGGTTGGGCGTGACCGTGGTCTATGTCACCCACGATCAGGGCGAGGCGCTGACCATGTCGGATCGTATCGCTGTCTTCAATGATGGCCGTATCCAGCAACTCGCCGAGCCGGCCGATCTGTATGAGCGCCCGGAAAACAGCTTCGTCGCCGGGTTCATCGGCGAAAACAACGCGCTCAGCGGCACCATTGCGGCGCTTGAGGGCGACAGGGCGACCGTCAAGCTGTGGAATGGCGATATTATCGACGCAACGGCTGTGAACGTCCGTGAGGTCGGCCAGCCGACCACGGTTTCGATCCGGCCGGAAAGGATCGAGTTCAAGCCCGAACTCATGCCCGAAGGTGCCCATAGCCTGCCGGCCGAGGTCGTCGATGTCGTCTATATGGGCGACATATTGCGGACCCGGTTGAAGATCGCCGGACAGGACGATTTCGTGATGAAATATCGCAACACGCTGGGACAGACGCGTCTTCGTCCCGGCGAACAGATAAGCGTCGGCTGGCATCCGCAGGATGCCCGCGCGCTCGATCCGGTTTGATAAGAACCGGCACCCGGCGCGATGCCCGCGCCCAATGATAACGGCCAATGCGCCGACGAAACGCAACAGGAGATTTCGATGAAAAAGACCCTGATTCTGACTTCCGCGCTGTGCAGCTTCGGCTTCGCGGCCTCGGCGCAGGAAGTAAACCTGCTCAGCTGGGGCGGTGCTTACGGAAATTCACATCTGGAAGCCTATGCCAAGCCCTTCACCGCCGAAACCGGTATCGCCGTGAACATTGCCGATGCCGACAACCCGGCCACGCCGATCAAGGCCATGGTCGAGGCCGGCAACGTCACCAGCGACGTGGCATCGGTCGAATATGCCGATGCCGTTCGGCTGTGCGATGAAGGTCTGCTGGAGGAAATCGACGCGACCACGCTGACCGCGGCCGAAGACGGCACAGCGGCCACGGACGACTATATCGAAGGCGGCGTAACCGATTGCTTCGTGGCGACCGACGTCTATTCCATGGTCGAGGTCTACGACGATTCGAAGTTCCCCGACGCCAAACCTGCTGGTCCGGCCGATTTCTTCGACCTGGAGAAATTCCCCGGCAAGCGCACGATGCGCAAGGGCGCGAAGTTCAACCTTGAATTCGCGCTGATGGCGGATGGCGTACCGGCCGCGGAAGTCTATGACGTGCTTGGCACGCCGGAAGGTGTCGACCGTGCCTTTGCAAAACTGGACACGATCAAGAACGACGTGATCTGGTGGGAGGCCGGCGCACAGCCGCCGCAGCTTCTGGCTGACGGCGAGGTCACAATGGCCTATGCCTTCAACGGCCGGATCTTCGACGCCGCGATGAAGGACAACAAGCCCTTCAAGATCGTCTGGGACGGCCAGATCTATGAAATGGAAGGCTGGGTCGTTCCGAAAGGCGCGCCGAACATGGAACAGGCACTGGAATTCATCGCCTTCTCGACCGCGCCTGCAAACCAGGCCCGTGCTGCCGAATTCATCAGCTATGGCCCGCCGCGCAAATCCGCCGCCGCCATCGTTGGCAATATCGAAGGCACCGAAGAGCCGATGGGTCCGCACCTGCCAACGACCGAGGCCAATATGGGCAACGCGCTCGGTTCGAACCTGGATTTCTGGGTGGACCACGATTCCGAGCTGAACGAGCGTTTCAACGCCTGGCTGGCTGGTTGATCTGACGACCCCGGCCGCGCACATGTGCGGCCGGTTTTTTACTGGAAAGACCATATGGCATCACCACTTGATCCACATGCGGCGATCGTGACAGAGGCCGGGGGAATCGACGCGCCCCTGACGACCGCAGACGGTCAGCCTCTGAAAAGGGCGCTGTCGAGGGCTTCCCGCAAGGCGCGGTGGCGGGCCTTCCTGCTGGTCGCGCCGCTTCTGGTCTTCATTCTGGTCACGTTCGTGATGCCGATCGGGCAAATGCTCTATCGTTCAGTGCACAATGACGGTTTTGCGGCGAACATGCCGCAGATTTCTGCCTGGTTCGCCCAGACCGAGCCGGGCACCACGCCGGACGAGACGGCCTTCGCCGCGCTCGCCGCCGATCTTCAGGCCTCGGCCGAGGGACGCAGCATCGGGATTGTCGGGACCCGGATCAACTATGAGATGCCTGGCACGCGCTCGTTGTTCACGTCGACGGGACGGAAGGTGCGTGACGGGATCGAACCGCCCTATCGCGAGTCCTTGCTGGAGATAGACGAGGATTGGGGCGATCCCGCGCTGTGGGCGTCGATGCGCAATTCCTCGACGGCCTATACCGACAGCTTCTACCTCGCTTCGCTTGACCGGACACGCGATGTGAATGGCGATATCGTGCAGGTGAACGAAAACCGGCGCGTCTACATCATGCTGTTCCTGCGCACCCTGTGGCTGTCGGCGCTTGTGACTGTCATGACGTTCGTGCTGGGCTTTCCGATTGCGCATCTTCTGGCGACGCTGCCGCTGCGCAAGTCGAACCTGCTGATGATCCTTGTGCTGCTGCCTTTCTGGACGTCACTTCTGGTGCGCACGACAAGCTGGATGGTTCTGCTGCAGCAGCAGGGCGTGGTCAATGATCTGCTGATCTGGCTGGGCGTGATCGACAACGGCGGCCGCCTGAAGATGATGTACAACCAGACCGGCACGATCATCGCGATGACCCATATCCTGCTGCCCTTCATGATCCTGCCGCTTTATTCCGTCATGCGCACGATCAATCCCAGTTATGTCCGCGCCGCGCGCAGCCTTGGCGCGACAAGCTGGACGGCCTTCCGCCGCATCTATTTCCCGCAGACCCTGCCGGGACTGGGGGCTGGCGCGCTGTTGGTGTTCATTCTCGCCGTCGGCTATTACATCACGCCCGCGCTTGTCGGGGGCGCGTCAGGTCAGCTGATTTCCAACATGATCGCTGAACACATGACCGGCACGCTCAACTGGTCGATGGCTGCCGCATTGGCGGCGATCCTTCTGGCCTGCGTGCTGATCCTGTACTGGATCTATGACCGCCTGGTCGGCGTCGACAATCTGAAGCTGGGATAAGGATATGGCGCTTCCAACCTATGCAACGCCTCTGGAACGGATCTGGCACTGGACCTATCTGGTCATCTGCACGCTGATCTTCATATTCCTGATCGCGCCGATCCTGATCATCATCCCGCTCAGCTTCAACACAGAGCCATATTTCACCTTCACCCAAGAAATGCTGTCGCTTGACCCCGACGGGTTCTCGATGAGGTGGTATGACAGCCTGATGACCTTCGGGATGGCGCAACCGGATGCGCCGCGTGGTGGCGCGTGGCTGGCGGACATGTGGGCCAATGCAAAATGGGTAAATGCTGCCAAGAACTCTATCATCATCGGGCTGTTCTCGACGGTGCTGGCGACGGTGCTTGGCACTTTGGCTGCGCTTGGCCTGTCGCGGCCGGAAATGCCGTTCCGCAGGTTGATCATGGCAATCCTGATCTCGCCCATGATCGTGCCGCTGATCATCACCGCGACCGGGCTGTTTTTCTTCTATTCTTCGGCCTGCGTTCCGCAAAATTCCTGGATGGCCAGCATTTTCGCGCCAGTCCTGTCGAATTCGGGATGTCTGGCGAACACATATCTGGGCGTGATCCTGGCCCACGCCACGCTGGGGATACCTTTCGTTATCATCACCGTGACCGCAACGCTGGTGGGCTTTGATCAGTCGCTGAACCGTGCCGCCGCCAGTCTGGGTGCGAACCCGCGCACGACCTTCTTTCGGGTGACGATGCCGCTGATCCTGCCCGGCGTGATCTCGGGCGCGCTGTTTGCTTTTGTCACGTCCTTTGACGAAGTCGTCGCTGTCCTGTTCATCGCAGGACCAGAGCAGCAGACGATCCCGCGCCAGATGTGGAACGGTATTCGCGAGCAGATCAGTCCGGCGATCCTTGCCGTCGCAACGCTGCTGGTTGTGTTCTCGATTGCACTGCTGACAACGGTCGAGCTGCTGCGCCGCCGTTCGGAACGCATTCGTGGCGTGACACCGGGTTAACCCAGGATCATCAGCCAGACCGAGATGGTGACGACGGCGCCCATCGTCGCGGCCAGCACGGTCGAGGCTGCGACCCGCTTGGCCACCCCGTAGATAGACGCGAAAAGATAAGCGTTGACGCCCGGCGCGGTGGCGGCAGTCACGACAGCCGATCGCATTGCGGCCAGGTCCAGCCCGAAGGCGCGACCCATCCCGTAGGTGATTGCCGGATGAAGGATCAACGACGCAGCACAGCACATCAGGATCAGGCGCGTGTCGCCTTCAGGACGGTAGCGGTACAGGATGCCGCCAAGCGCGAACAACGCCGAAGGCAGGGCTGCCCGTGCGATCATCGCGACGCCCTCCCAGAAACCCTGGGGCAGCACCAGCCCCGCCTGCATCAGCAGGTTCATCGCAAGCCCGCTGAGAATGCCGATGACCAGGGGCGTGCGCAGCACGCCCGTCAATGCACGCAGCGCGACCCGGCCGACCGAAAGCTGCTGTCCGCGCGCGCGCGTAAATTCCATCACGGTGATCCCGAACGTATAAAGCAGCGGCGAATGAAGGGTGATGATGGCCCAGTTCCCGGCAAGCGCTTGTGTGCCATAGGCGCGTTCGGTGATCGGAATTCCCAGCAGAAGAGAGTTTGAGAACAGGCAGACAAAGCCAATGGCAACCGCGTCTTCAGGCGCACGCCCCATCCAGCGGGCACCGGCGACCCCAACCCCGAACGAGGCAAAGGCACCGGTATAGAATGCCAGCAGCATTGGCATGTTGAACTCTGCCGTCAGGTCCAGCTTGGCAATTGACTGAAAAAGCAGGACCGGCACCGCAAAGTTCTGTGCGAAACGCATCACGCCGTCGACTGCGGATTCTGAAAACAGGCCGCGCCATGTGACCAGATATCCGAAGCCCAGAACCAGAAATACCGGCAGAACGACGTCGAAAAGGATGCTCATGCCTCGACCTCAAGCACCATGCCGTCAAAGGCGGGCTTGATATGTTCCGGGGTTTCCGCGTCGGTTGCGTCGTAATCCAGGTCAATATGCATGTTGGTCAGGATGCCACGCGCGGTGCCGGACCGCGCCAGCCATTCCAGCGTCAGTGCCAGATGGGCGTGGCTGGGGTGCGGATCATGGCGCAACGCATCGCAAATGAAAATTTCGGGCTTGCCAATGACGGACCACGCGTCTTCGGGGATTGTCTGGACATCGGGCAGGTAGACGATGCCGCCGCCGGAAGTGGCGATTTTCAGGCCGAGTGCCGGGATTTCGCCGTGTGGGACTTCGAAAGGAGAGATTTCGATCGGACCGCCTTTGCCGTCGATGACGACCGGCCCTTCGAAGGCGTGCAGGTCGACAACCGGGGGATAGTTCGATCCGGGCGGGGTCTGAAAGATATAGTCGAAGCGTCCGATCAGCTGTTCGGCCGTCGGCGTATCGGCATAACCTTGAACCCGCGCACGCGCATTATAGGCAAGTTGGCGCAGGTCATCGATGCCATGGACATGATCGGCATGGGGGTGGGTCCAGATGACCGCGTCCAGCGTCACAACGTCGGTGTCCAACAGTTGCGGCACCATGTCCGGCCCGGTATCGACCAGCACCTGGGTCTTTCCATCCGGGCCGATCCGCTGGATCAGCAGTGAACAGCGGCGGCGGCGGTTCTTCGGATTGGCCGGGTCACAGGCGCCCCAGTTTCCGCCGATACGCGGCACCCCCCCGGACGATCCACAGCCGAGGATGGTGACACGGATCATGCGGCGGCCTTGGTGAACAGACGGTCAAAGTTTTCGGACGTAAGCGCCGCGAAGTCGGCATAGCTCATCCCGTAAAGTTCAGCGCCAACGGCGGCCGTGCGCGTGACGAAGGCGGGTTCGTTCCTGCGCCCGCGATGGGGTGGGGGGGCCAGATAGGGCGCGTCGGTTTCGACAAGGATGCGGTCGCGCGGCGCGCGCGCGAAGACGTCGCGCAACTCGGTCGAGCGGGGGAAGGCTGCGATGCCGGACATCGACAGGTAAAAGCCCAGATCAAGTGCGGCCTCAGCCAACGCCGGGCCGGAACTGAAGCAATGCATCACACAGGCATAGGGCCCGGCGCGATGTTCCTCGGTCAGGATGCGGGCCATGTCCTCATCCGCGTCGCGGGCATGGATGATCAGCGGCAGTCCGGTCTGGCGGGCGGCCTCGATATGAATACGCAGGCTTTCCTGCTGTGCGGTGGCACTTTCGGCGGTATAATGGTAATCGAGCCCGGTTTCGCCGATGCCAACCATCTTCGGATGGGCAGTGAGAGTGACCAGATCTTCAACTGTCGCCATAGGTTCGGCAGCCACGCTCATCGGGTGGGTGCCGGCGGCGTAGAAGACGCCGTCATGGGCCTCTGCGATGGCGCGGACATTCGGCTCCTCGCGCAGTTTGGTGCAGATCGTCACCATGCGGGTGACACCCGCGGCGCGGGCGCGGGCGATCAGGTTGTCGCGTTCGCCGTCGAAGTCGGGAAAATCAAGATGGCAATGGCTGTCCACGATGGGAACCGCCTTGCCGGCATCGGGAAATGGCATCGGTCAGGCTTTCGCGTGCGCCGGGGCCAGCCCGGCCAGTTGGATCAGCATATCCATCACCAGAGCGGCAGGGTCAAGGTTCACGGCCCGCCCGGCCCGCGCGCGCGCCGACAGTTCGGCCTGCGCGTCGGCCCAGACACGCGCGGCATCGGCATCGGGGCAAAGCCGAACCATCAACGCGGCCTCGCCCGGGGCAGCTTCGGGGATCGGCGCCCCCATCAGCCCGGCACGAGCAAGTCGGGTCAGGAAAACATCCAGCAGTGTGACGCGCAGGTCGAACGGATCGCCGTCGGCTGTTGCCCGACCTGCCGCCGCATCGGCGAATTCGCGTGCTTTCTGCCGGTCGAACCGGGGCAGGGTGGCGAACAGGTCGATCAGTCTGGAATAGACCTTCAACCCGTCCTGCCCGGCCAGTCGCAATGCCTCCCCGACCGAGCCATGCGATAAGGCTGACAGCGCGCCGGCACCGTCATGCACCTCCTGCATCGCCAGAACGTGGGCCATGTTGTCTGGTGACAGTGGGGCAAGCCGCAATTCCCGGCACCGTGAACGGATCGTCGGCAACAGCCGTCCGGGCTGGTGCGCGATCAGAAGGATGGTCCCGCCTTTCGGTGGTTCTTCCAGGATCTTCAGAAGTGCATTTGCCGCAGCGATGTTCATGTCGTCGGCGGCGTCGACGATGGCAACACGGCGGCCGCCTTCGGCGGCACTCATGTGAAAGAAAGACAGCAGGGCGCGAATGTCGTCGACACCGATTTCTGCCTTCAACCGCCCGGTCTTTTCGTCGAAGCCGCGCCGGACGAGTTGCAGACGAGGTTCAGACAGGGCCAGGACACGGCGCGCAACCGGATCATCTGGCGAGACGTAAAGCGACCCTGGAGCGCCATCGGCCAGAAGCCAGCGCGCTATGTTCCAGGCCAGCGTGGCCTTGCCGACCCCGCGCGGGCCAGAGATCAGCCAGGCATGATGCAGCCGGTTCGAATCTGCCGATGACAGGAATTCCTGCGTGGCGGCGTCATGACCGATTACGGCACCCGCATGGCGCGGATGCAGCGCGCCGGGCACGCGGTCTGATTCAGGGGCTTCATCTGTCATAGGGCGGCGCGGACGCGGGCGGCGACTTCCTCGGTCGCGCCGCTGCCGTCGATAAGGCGAACGCGTGAGGGATGGGCTGCTGCAAGTGCTGCAAATCCGTCACGCAGCGCCTTTTGAAAGGCGATCCCCATGGATTCAAAGCGGTCTTCGTTACCGCCGCGCGCAGCACCCCGTTGCAGCCCGATTTCCGGCGCGATGTCGATCACGAAAGTCCGGTCCGGTTCCAGCCCGATCATCAGGCTGTGCAGCGTCTCGACTGCGCCTGACAGATCGCCGCGCGTCACCCCCTGATAGACGCGCGTCGAATCGGCGAAGCGGTCGGTTATCACGGTCTTTCCGGCTGCAATCGCGGGGCGAATAGTGCGCTCCAGGTGATCGCGCCGGGCGGCGTTGAACAGCAGGATCTCGGTCTCTGCCGACCATCTGTCGATGCCACCCTCGACCAGCAGGCTGCGGATGGCTTCCGCACCGGGGGACCCGCCCGGTTCGCGTGTCAACACCACCTCTCGCCCCTCTGTCCGCAGGCTTTCGGCCAGCAGGCGGGCCTGCGTCGACTTGCCGCTGCCGTCGATGCCTTCGAAGCTGATGAACATCCGGCTTACTGCCGCGCCATCTGCCAGGCTTCACCGCCAAGCCGAAGGGCGGCCCCCTTCAACCGCCCGACAAAGCCTGCGGCAGCGATATCTTCGGCCGCGACAAGGGGGACATTGGCGGGACCGACACCGGGGATCTGGATTTCCAGCGTGCCCAGACGGTCACCCTTTGCCACCGGTGCCTCGATCGGGCCGGAAAAGACGGCTTCGGCAGTCACGCCCGATTCCGCGCCGACCGGCATCAGCACGTTCAGCCCGTTCTGCGTTGTCAACGCGACCTGCGACTTCGACCCCAGCCAAACGGGCAGCGACGCCACCGTTTCGCCTTCCGGCACGACTTCCTTCATCGTGAAGTCGCGAAACGCCCATGCGGTGATCCGCTCTGCCTCCTCGGCACGGGCCTTTTCGGTTTCCAGCCCGGCGACGACGAAGATCACGCGCCGTTCACCCTGCACGGCCGATCCGACCAGCCCGTAGCCAGCCTCCTGTGTATGGCCGGTTTTCAACCCGTCTGCGCCAATCCCCAGCTTCAGAAGGGGATTGCGGTTGAAGCGGTTGGCAGGCGCGCGGTCGTCGAAAGGGAATTCCGTGATGGCGAAATATTTGTAAAGCTCTGGGAAGTCCTCGACCAGGTGTTCCGCCAGGATTCCCAGATCATGCGCTGTCATCACATGCTCGGGATGCGGCCAGCCAGAGGCATTCATGAAATGCGATTGTGTCATGCCAAGCGATTTGGCGCGGTCGTTCATCTGCCGTGCAAAGGCCTCCTCTGTACCGGCAAGGCCCTCTGCCACGACAACGCAGGCGTCATTGCCCGACAGCACGATGATGCCCTTGATCAGCTCCTCGACCGTTGGCCGGTCGCGTTCATTCAGGAACATGGTCGAGCCCTGCATCTGCCGCGCCTTGGTCGAGACGGGCAAGCGTGTGTCCATTTGCAGCTTGCCGTCGCGCACGGCTTCGAACAGCATGTAGATCGTCATCAGCTTCGACATCGATGCCGGCGGAATCTGCTGATCCGCGTTCTTCTGCAGAAGAACGGTTCCCGTCCCGACATCGTAGACCCAGGCCGACCGGGCCGTCGTATCGAAGGCCTGTGCCTGCGCCTGAAGGGGCAGAATAAGGGCGATGAGGGCTGTGATTGCTGCGCGCATGATGTTGCCTGTTCTGTGCCGGGTGGCCTGTTTTGACATAAGGATTACCGCATGATGCGTTCTGTCGCAACGCGCAGCACTGATGTATCCTGGAGATGTGAGCAGGAGGAACAGCTGATGACCATCACCGCGAAGGACATGGATTTCACAGTATTCTGCATCTTCGAGCATCCGCCGGCGCGTGTCTTCGAGGCGGTGGCCGATCCCGATCAGTTGTCGCAGCATTTTACCATGGGTGGCGCGCGCGGCAATCTGCAGCAGGGGAGCACGGTGACGTGGGAGTTTGCCGATTATCCCGGCCCGTTCAAGGTCGCGGTCATCGAGGCGGTGACCGATCAGCGGCTGGTTCTGGAATGGGGCCACCCGTCAGGACAAGGCAGTAACCGCGTTACCTTCACATTTACCGAGATCGCGCCGGGTCGTACGCGCGTCGAGGTCAGCGAGACCGGCTGGCAGCCGGACGCAGAGGGTCTGCAATTCGCCTATGGCAATGTCATGGGCTGGACCTACATGCTGGCCGCGATGCGGGTCTGGCTGGACCACGGCATCGCGATCCGGCCTGGCATGTTCAAATAGTGCCCACCGCTGCGCGCCAATGTCGGCGGCAAAGCGACACATAGGTTTCATTCCCCCCGACCTGCACTTGCTCGCCGTCGGTGACTGCCTGACCGTCCGGGCCGCGCCGGATGACCATCGTAGCCTTGCGGCCGCAATGACAGATCGTGCGCACTTCGCGCAGATCGTCGGCAAGCGCCAGCAGCGCGGCCGAGCCCGGGAATAGTTCGCCCCGAAAATCGACCCGCAGCCCGTAGGCCATAACCGGAATGCCCAGATCGTCCGCGACGCGGGCCAGTTGCCAGACCTGTTCGGAGGACAGGAACTGCGCTTCATCCAGGAAGACGCAGGACAACGCGCGCCCGTCGCCTTCGATCAGCGCGAACAGGTCTTCGTTGGGGCCGAATGCCGTCGCTTCTGCCGCGATGCCGATCCGGGACCCGATGACACCTTTGCCGGCGCGATCATCCAGCGAGGCGATCAGCAGAAGCGTTTCCATCCCCCGTTCGCGATAGTTGTAGGACGCCTGCAGAAGCAGCGTGCTCTTGCCGGCGTTCATCGTGGAATAATGGAAATACAGCTTGGCCATGCCGCCAGATAGCGTTGCCGCCAAAGCGCATCAAGCCACTGTTTCAATCACCTGTCTGAACCGACAGCTTGCGTTGCTGCGCGTTTTCGGGCAGTTCGCAGGCATGGCGGCGGCGGATTTCCCCCTGGTGCGATTCTGCGCCGTCTTTCCACATGAAACATATCAGGCTTTCCGATGATGCGTGACCCATTGTTCCGCATGGCCCTTGTGCTGGGCCTTCTTTCCGCCGTTGGTCCTTTCGCGATCGACATGTATCTTCCAGCGCTGCCGCAGGTCGCTGCGGACCTGCGCGTCACCGAGGACGTCGCGGCGCGAACGCTGACCTCGTATTTCATCGTCTTCGGACTTGCGCAGATGATCTATGGTCCGATGGCCGATGCCATAGGTCGAAAGAAGCCGTTGATTCTGGGCGTGGCGATCTTTCTGATCGGCACGATTGCAGCGGCAACTGCGCCCACGATCGGCTGGCTGATATTCGCGCGTGGCATACAGGGCCTTGGTGCGGCCACGCTGATGGCGGTTCCGCGCGCGGTGATCCGCGACATGGCGACCGGCCCCGCCGCCGCGAAGATGATGGCCGCGATCATGATCGTCATCGCGGTTTCGCCGATGCTTGCGCCATTGACCGGTTCGCTGGTGATGGCGTGGGGTGGTTGGCGAGAGATATTCGCGGTTCTCGCTGTTGCGGCTTTTCTCAGCCTCGGGTTGATCGTGTTCGTCCTTCCCGAAACCTTGCCGGAGGATCAACGCAAGCCCGTTCGGGTCGATGTGATGCTGGCTGCTGGCCGGCGTCTTGTGCAGGACCGTCGCTTCATGGGCCTGACCATGATCGGCGGTTTCGGCATGGCCAGTTTCTTTGTGTTCCTTTCTGCAGCAAGCTTTGTCTACACAAAGCAGTACGGCCTGTCAGAGATGGAGTTTTCGCTGGCCTTCGCCGTGAATGCGATCGGCTTCTTCACGGCATCCCAATTCGCAAGCAAATTCGCGCAGAGGTTCGGGATGGAGCGGGTGATCTCATTGGCAATCACCGGATTTGCCGGTGCAACGCTGATGCTGACGGCGGTGGTCTGGTCGGGTTTCGATTCCCTGCCGGTGGTCATGGCAGGGCTGTTCATAGGCAATGCCTTCCTGGGACTTGTGATGCCGACCGCCATGGTCATGTCGCTGGATCCACACCCCGATATTGCCGGTCTGGCGTCGTCCATAGGTGGGACGTTCCAGATGCTGACCGGGGGCGTCATGATCGCGATCGCCGGGCCGTTCATGGATAATACGGCGTCAACCATGGTCCCGGCCATTGCGCTTTGTGCCGTTCTGGCCTGGGCGACGGCTGCGGCGTCACTGCCGCGCCTGCGTTTGGGGTGGCGTTGAACGAAAAGCGCCGCCGGACGTGATCCGGCGGCGCTTTTGTCTGTCTGACTTATCCGCGATGTTCGGATTTCGGGCGGCGCGATGGTCTGCGGGCAGGGCGCTTTTGCGGCGCGGCACCGCCACCCTGCTGGGGCTTCTGCCCGCCACGGCCACGCCGTTGAGGCGTGGCGCGACGCTCTGCCGGGGGTTCGCCGCCGATCACCGGAATGGCGGCCTTGATTGCCTTCTCGATGTCTCGCAGTTCGCCGATCTCGCCTGGTGCGCAGAATGCTACCGCGCGGCCATCGCGACCGGCGCGGGCAGTGCGGCCGATGCGGTGAACATAGTTTTCCGGCACATTCGGCAGGTCGTAATTATAGACATGGGCCACTTCCGGGATATCGAGACCACGCGCTGCCACGTCGGTCGCGACCAGCACCTGCGTTTTCCCTTCGCGGAAGCCCGCAAGCGCGCGTTCCCGCTGTCCCTGCGATTTGTTGCCGTGGATTGCGGCAACTGAAAAACCCCACTTTTCCAGCAGCTTCGCCAGTTTCTCAGAGCCGTATTTGGTGCGGCCAAAGACGATGGCGAGTTCGCCGGGGTGCTTGGACATATATTCGGCAAGCAGCGTTGCCTTATCGCTCTGATTGACGAAGTGCACGCCCTGTTCGATTTTGTCGGCAGGCCGTCCGGGAGGGTTGGCCTGAACGCGGATTGCGTTGGTCAGATAGGTTTCAGCCAACTCCTCCATCAGCTTCGGCATGGTGGCCGAAAACAGCAGCGTTTGCCGGGTTTTCGGCAGCGTCCGGGCGATGCGGCGCAGCGCGTGGATAAAGCCGATGTCCAGCATCTGGTCGGCCTCGTCCAGCACCAGATATTCGGTTTTCGACAGGTCCACGGCCTGGCGGTCAAGCAGGTCGATCAGCCGGCCCGGCGTCGCGATCAGCACGTCGACGCCGCGCTCAAGCCGTTGAATTTGCACATTGATCGAGGCGCCACCGACGACGCGGAAGGCGCGGATCGGGGTGCCTTCGGCGAAGCTTTCGACCGAGGTGGCGATCTGGGTTGCCAGCTCCCGCGTGGGCGCAAGGATCAGGGCGCGGCAGGACCGCGGATCGGGCTTGCGGCCATGGGCGATCAGCCGGGTCAGCATGGGCAGCGAAAAGGCCGCTGTCTTGCCGGTTCCGGTCTGCGCAAGTCCAAGGATATCAGTGCCTTGCACGATATGCGGGATGGCCTTTGCCTGAATCGGCGTAGGCTCTGTCAGGCCCATCGGGGCCAGGTTGGCATTGATGCGCGGGTCGATCCCCATATCGGCGAAGGGGCCGGTTGTAACGGGATCGCGGGTGGGGGCGCGGCGGGCGTTTACATTGGCCTCGCGTGGGGCGCGTTGGGCCTGCGGGCGGGGCTTTTGGCCGCGACGCGGCCTGCGTTGTTCAGTATTCATTTCAATCACTTACATATGCCGCGCACCCGTATCGGGCACGGCTGAGGCGGCATCCTGCCGCATAGGGGTGCGGGCCATGATACGGCGGCCCGACGGTGCCCCTGCGTGTAGGTGGGAACCTTCAAATGCCCGGTCGCGACTGGCTGCACACGCGGCAGCACGCGGATCCGGGGTTGGATGCCAGATGAGGGTTTGGGCGACAAAAGTCAAGTCTGAGAAGGCGGAAACGCGGCCTGTGTCATCCGTACATATCCTGTACATACCGCGTGCATATCGCGTCGATACGCGATTGACGGCGCGGTCAGCCCCGGTCCGCCGTATCAAGCCAGATGGTGACCGGCCCGCTGTTCGTCAGCGCGACCTGCATGTCGGCGGCGAATTCGCCCATCTCGACCGGGACGCCAAGCCGACGCAATGCGTCGGCGAAATATTCGTAAAGCGCGCGGCCAAGATCGGGGCCGGCCGCCGCCGAAAAGCCGGGGCGGTTGCCGGTGCGGGTATCGGCGGCCAGCGTGAACTGGCTGACCACAAGCGCAGCCCCGCCGGTGTCCAGAAGCGAGCGGTTCATCTTGTCGTCCTGATCCCGGAAGATGCGCAGCTTGGCGACGCGGGCGGCCAGCTTTTCGGCGGCGCTTTCGTCATCGCCCTGCATCGCACAGACCAGAATCAGCAGGCCCGGGCCGATCTGGCCGGTGATGCGGTCATCGACGGTGACGGATGCCTGGGTGACGCGTTGGATCAGGGCGCGCATGAGGGTTCCTTTTGCAGATGCACCCTGAGTGACACCGATAGGGCCGGATCGCAACGAAAAGCCCCGGCCGATTGGGCCGGGGCGCTTTGATCAGTTCGAGGGCGGCGGGGGCATCTCGCCATCGGGGGGCATGCCGCCTTCCGGGGGCGGGCCGCCGGGACCGCCGGGGCCACCCATGCTGACGCTGCGGTCGGCGTCGAAATCGACCGGGATGGTCAGCGAGGCCTGATAGCCGCTGGAGGCGTCGCCGGTGATTTCAGGCGTTTGCTGGGCCAGTTCTTCTTGTGAATTGTCGCCGAAAACATTGTCCGATTCCAGGGTCAGTCGGTTCAGGTTTTCGGTGCTGCCTTCATACAATGCATCGCTTTCATACAGCGCGGCGCTGACGTCATGGGGCATGGCGATCTGGGCGGTCAGGACGGATGCCTCGCCCGATACAGCTGCCTCGGCGCTTTCGAAGATTTCGAAATGGATATGCGGCCAGCGGGCCGGGTAGCAGCCGGGATAGATGGTGGTGAATTTCACGCGACCCTGATCGTCGGTGACGCCGACACCGCGCAGGAAGTTCTGGTCCGGCAGGTCATACATCGAGTATTCGCCAAGCGTCGTGCAGTGCCAGACATAGATGGCATGGCCGGCCAGCGGCGTGCAGCCATCGGCATTGACCAGCACCAGTTCCAGATCGAGCTGCGGGCCTTCGGCCGTGCCGGAGAGATCCCCGAACGAGGGGCGGAGGTCTTCGCGAATGATGCCTTCCTGGGTCAGGATATTGACCACCTGCCCTTCGCGCGAGTTGCTGCCATCGGCGGGGTAGGGGCCTTGGGTTTCCCAGGGCAGGGCCACGCATTCCAGCGCCGATGCGGGGCTGGCGGCGGCGACAAGCCCAAGCCCGCCCATCACGCCAAGCAGGCGGCGCCGCCCGATCAGGCGCGGCAGGTCATGGGCAAAGCCCAGATCGTGTTCATCGTCGTGAGAATGATTTGTCATGAATGGCGCGCCTTTGGCTTGCTGAATGTTAGCTGGGAACGCGGGGGGCGCGGGACCGGTTCCCGTTGGCGCTATCACGGTTCCGGGATGGGTCAGGAATTCAAGCTCATCGGTTTTTCGCCGCCCGGTGGCAGGCCGAACAGCTTTCGGATCAGGTTCAGGAATGCGCCATAGGGCCGGCCAAGCGCCAGCATCATGATCGCCGCGCCCAGAACGCCGCGCCAGAAGCCGGGCCCTGATGCGCCGCTGATCCAGATGATCGCGGCGTAGATAGGCACCTGAAAGCTGACCAGTGCGATGCTGTCCCAGATCAGCCGCGACACGCGCCCCGGCCCCGCGCGCCGCATCAGCCAGTCACGCCAGATGCCGTAAGGGCGCGCGACCGGGATCATCAGCGCCGCGCCCAGCAGGCGGGCGTGCAGCACCTCGGCCCAGGTCATGCCGGCGATGAAGCGTTCGTTTATGATGCCGGTCGCGGTGAAGAACAGCACCAGTGCTGTGGTATCCGCGATGAAGGCGCGGGGCAGGCAGATCAGCATTTGATCTGCGTGCGTCCATCCGGCCGTATCCTGACCTGACACGAATAGCCGCTTTCGTAGTCGCTGGTGTTCATTTCGACATAGATCACCAGTTCGCCCGGGTCCTTTTTCGTGACCCGCAACGGCTCTTCGAAGGATGCGCTGGAAAAGGCGGGCAGAAGTTGGTCCTGCTTCAACTGCTTTTCGTCCTTGCGAATGCGCTTGTCCAAGCGCATCACCGCGTCGGCAAGGATCTCCGGCAGCCGCGTCAACACGACATCCCATCTGTCGGCAAGTGCCAGCAGGCTTGCCGATGTCTCCTCCATGTCGCGACCGCGCGCCGGGGCATAGATGGGGGCAAGATCGGGCATCGCGCTGACGCGCAGGTTGTAGCTGGGCCGCCCGCCGTCAAACGGGCGCGGCACGATCACGCCCCAGTCGCGGCTGATCTTGGGCACGACAATGCCGCCGAGTTCGAGAATGCCGTCCCTGACGCTGGGCACCGCGGTGACAAGATGCGCGTCCACCGTGGGCGAGAGGGTGAATGCCGCCAGGATGTCGTCAAGCAGCGCGGGGGGCGCGGGCGCATCACGCGGGCCGCGATGAATGATGGCGACCTGCAGCAGAGAGCCACCGCGATCATAGGGCCAGCTGAAACCGTGGCGATGCTCGCCCTGCATCGTGTCGGGTTTGGGAAGCGCGTGGGGCGCTGCGCTGTCGGAATTCCAGACATGGCGATAGTGGACCAATCGCCCGCCGACGCGCCATTTCTGCGCTTGGCCTGTGTCCTTCCAACTGCGCAAAAGAGAGCCTGTCACGGGATCCGGCTCGGCGCTGCAATAGCGCCGAAGTCCGATATTCAGTCCACCGCCGATATACATCGCGGCCAGTGAGGGCGTGACCCATTGCAGGGCAAGGCTGAAATCGCCGATCTGGAACTGCGGACTGAGATTGTAGGACTGAAAATTTTCGGGATCGGGATTCGGATCGGCAGGAAGCCGGGCAAGATCGCAACGCAGAAACGTCTGATATATCGGTGTGTCGTCCGTTCGGGTCATAATTCGGTGACCACGCGGGCTTCGAACAGGCGGTCGACATCCGCCCGCCGGCACAGTTCCGTCGCGGGCGTCATGCAGGTGGCGGAGGCCATGGCGGCGGCAAGGCCCAATGCGTCGTGGACGGGCAGGCCGCGCGCGTGGCCCAGGGTGAAGCCGGCAAGGAAGCTGTCGCCTGCGCCGACCTTGCTGACGACCTTCACCTTCGCGGCCTCGGCATGCCAGGCGCCGGTGGTGTCGGCGATAATGTTGCCATCGCTGCCGCGCGCCACGATGACGGCCTTGGCGGCGCCTGCGGCGACCAGTTCGGCGGCGAAGCGGGCGGTGTCGGCGCGTTCGGGCAGGGGGCGGCCGGCCAGGCCCTCGGCCTCTTCGCGGTCCATGCGCAGCAGGGCGAAGTCGTGGCCGCCGTCAGCGACGGCGCGCAGCGCCTTGCCGGAGGTATCGACGATCAGCCCTGCATCGCCCTCCGCCAGCTTCGCGGCCAGAAGGGCTGCGTAGTCATCGGGGACGCCAGGCGGGTTCGACCCCGACAGCACTACCAGCCCACCGGGCTGGGCGGCCTGGATGATATGGCCGATGGATTTGCCGACATCGCCCGAGGACCATTCCGGCCCCGGCATGACGAAGCGATATTGCTGCCCGCTGTCGCGGTCCATCACGGCCAGCGATTGCCGCGTTTCGCCCGGGGCGCGCATTTCGCGCCAGTCGAGGCCGGCGGCTTCCAGCAGTTCGGCCATGCGCCGCCCGGTGGTGCCGCCAAGGGCCACGAAGGCGGTGCTTTCGCCGCCCATGACCTTGATGGCGCGGCTGATATTCACCCCGCCGCCGCCCGGATCAACGGTGGGCAGGTCACAGCGCAGCTTGCGGTCGGGTTCGACGTGATCGGTTTCGGTGGACAGATCCAGCGCCGGGTTCAGCGTTACGGTCAGGATGGGGGCCTGTTTCATTCCCACCACCTGTCGATTTTCGCGATGTCGTCATCCGACCAGCCGAAATGATGGGCGAGTTCATGGACCGTCACATGTATCACCAGATCGGCCAGCGTCACGTCGCCGCGTTCCGCCCATTCGTCGATGATGGCGCGGCGGAACAGCCAGATCGTATCGGGGAAGTGCTGCGGGAAGCTGGGCGATTTTTCGGTCATCGGCACGCCGTCATAGATGCCGGTCAGTTCCAGCGGATCGTCGATCTCCAGCTCGTCCATCATGGCGTCGTCGGCGAAGTCCTCGACCCGCAGGACGATGTCCTTCGCATGGGGGGCGAAGGCGGCGGGCAGGGTGTCGAGCACGCGGCGGGCAATGGCCTCGATCTCGTCACTGTCGGGTGCGGTGGCGTCGGTCCAGTCGGTCATCATCTTCCCCTGTTTGCCCCAAGATATGGACAAATTTGCCCCCATGTGAAAGAGCAAGCGCATCCAGAGGAACATGCCATGACAACCACCCGCTTCGCCCCCTCGCCCACGGGGCATATCCATGTCGGCAACCTGCGCGCGGCGCTGTTCAACTATCTGATCGCGCGCAAGGCAGGCGGCACCTTCATCCTGCGTTTCGACGATACCGATACCGAACGCTCGAAGCAGGAATACATGGATGGGATCAAGCGCGACCTGGAATGGCTGGGGATCAGCTGGGACCGGATCGAGCAGCAGTCGAAGCGGCTGGACAGATACGAGGAAGCCAAGGAACAGCTTCGCGCGGATGGCAAGCTGTATGAAGTGTTCGAGACCCCGACCGAGCTGGACCTGAAGCGCAAGAAGCAGCTGAACATGGGCAAGCCCCCGGTCTATGACCGCGCCGGGCTGGCGCTGTCGGATGCGGACAAGGAAAAGCTGCGGGCCGAGGGGCGCGAGGGCTATTGGCGCTTCATGCTGGATCAGAACCGGATCGAGTGGCAGGACGGCATCCTGGGCGATATCTCCATCGACGCGGCGTCCGTCAGTGACCCGGTGCTGATCCGCACCGACGGGACGGTGCTTTATACCTTCGCGTCGTCCGTCGATGACAGCGATATGGGTGTCACCGATATCGTGCGCGGGTCGGACCATGTGACGAATACCGCGACGCAGATCCAGATCATTCAGGCGCTGGGCGGCAAGGTGCCGAATTTCGCCCATCACAGCCTGCTGACCGGCCCGCAGGGCGAGGAATTGTCCAAGCGTCTGGGCTCGCTCGCGATCAAGGATCTGCGCGCGGCGGGTGTCGCGCCCGAGGCGCTGGTGTCGATGATGTCGCGTCTGGGATCGTCGCAGCCGGTCGAACTGCTGAGCCTCGATGAGATCGCCGACAGCTTCGATCTGTCGCATTTCGGGGCTTCGCCGACGAAATTCGATGCCGAAGACCTGTGGCCGCTGACCCGCCATCAGAACCAGTCGCTGCCGTTCGAGGCGGTGAAGGACCGCATCCAGGCGCTGGGCGTGCCCGCCGATCAGGCCGAGCGTTTCTGGCGCGTGGCCAGCCAGAACATCACCAAACTGGACGATCTGGCCGAGTGGTGGGACATCTTCAGCAAGGGTGCGGAGCCTGACATTGCCGATGAGGATCGCGAATTCATCGCCGAAGCGATGAAGCTGCTGCCGCCGCCACCCTATACCGATGCGACCTGGGGCGAGTGGACCGCTGCCGTCAAGGACGCGACGGGCCGCAAGGGTAAGGGCCTGTTCATGCCGCTGCGCAAGGCGGTGACGGGTCAGGCGCACGGGCCGGATATGTCGGACGTGATGCCGCTGGTTCAGGTGGTGAAGGCGCGGGGATAGATCGCGCGCATCGATTTTCTGCAGAACAGCCCGGAGCTGGAAGCCCTGGATGTCAGCCATACCCATGTCAGCGAGCTGGACCCGGTGATGGATCATCACGCACTGTTCAGTGTGAGGGTCGGGGCTGACATGGAGCAATCAGGCCAGTTGAAGGCGCTGGAAGACCGCGGCGTGATCGTGCAGGTTGACGGCTAGGCCGCGATCAGCCAGGCCGGGGGTCCGATGCGCAACGTTCTGTTCCTGATGATGTCATGCCTTCTGCCGGGCACCGCCCATGCGCAGCAGACCGATTGGGAAGCGGTGATGAAGAACGGCGAGGCCGCCTGGGACTGGCAGCCGGGCGATCTGATCTTTCGCAACGGGCTGGACGATTTCGACGAAATGATCCGGTTGGCCGAGGGCGGCGAATGGGCCTCGGTCGGGATCATGCGCGCGGCCAGCGGCGATCCGCGGGTGGTCTTTGTCGATCGCGACGAGGGCGTGACCGAGCGGATGCTGTATGAATATGTCGAAGGGCTGGACCCGCAGGATTACGCCGTCTATCGGATCGAGGCGCTGCCCAGCCCTGTCGCAGGATCACAGATGCAGATGGGGCCCATCGCCAGCTATGCGCTGCTTACGGCCTATGGTCACGGCCATGATTCGGCGCTGATTCCGGGCAACAACCTTTGGTACAATGCTGAACTGCCATTTGACGCGGCGGGCAGCATCGGCATCACACTGGGCCTGCCGCTGCTGCTGCGCGACCTGGCCGCGCAGCATCCGCCGTTGCGCGACGCGCTGCTGGAAAACCGGCGCGCGTATCGGTTCTGCGAGGGCCCGGTGCCCGTGGACGAATGCTGGGAAACGATGGGCAGCATGAGCATCGTGACCCCCGGCACGCTGATCAAGTCAGGGCAGCTGCGCAAGGTCTGGCCGCAATAGGTCGCCTGTCGAAAAGGGCCGTTTCCCGGTGCATCTGCGCGCTGCGCAGAGCCCGCCGGATTTTCCGCGAGAATCGGCTTGACGGACCCGGCGCGCTCCCCTACATCGCCTGCACCCGAAGCGGGTCGCTTGGGGCGGAGTAGCTCAGCTGGTTAGAGCAGAGGAATCATAATCCTTGTGTCGGGGGTTCAAATCCCTCCTCCGCTACCAAACCTGACCCGGAACGGCGGGGCTTTTTCCTGCAATTCGATGATGTCGCGGAAAATGACGCGCTGGCGGTCCTGATCGCCGCGAATGGCCGCGAATTCTGTCAGGCCCGGTTTCCTGTCCTTGAAATATTTTCCTGACATGGCGGGCGCAGGTTGAACTGTGTTCCTATATAAAATCGGATCATTGCAAATTTGCGAACGGTATCGCCATTTGTGCGTAAATCGGCCTGATACAAGGATCTTGCAATGCCCATTTTCGGAACCCCTCGGCCTGTCGCCCGCACGCTTGGTGCCGCCGCAATTGCGTTTGCCGGCATGTTCGGAACCGCAAGCGCGCAGGAACGCGACCTGCTGAATGTCTCTTACGACATCGCGCGCGAACTTTATGCCGCGCTGAATCCGGTCTTCATCGAGCAGTGGAAGGCCGAGCAGGGCGAGGATCTGACGATCGAGCAGAGCCATGCCGGTTCTTCGAAACAGGCGCGCGCGATTCTTCAGGGTCTCAAGGCCGACATGGTCACCTTCAACCAGGTGACGGATGTGCAGGTTCTGGCTGACAACGGCTTTGTCGACGAGGATTGGCAACAGGATCTGCCCAACAATGCGTCGCCCTATTATTCGCTTCCGGCGTTCCTTGTGCGCGGCGGCAATCCGAAGGGGATCGAGGATTGGGACGATCTGGCCCGCGACGATGTCGAGATCGTCTTTCCGAACCCGAAAACCAGTGGCAATGCCCGCTATACCTATCTGGCGGCCTACGCCTATGCACTTGACGCATTCGGCGGCGACGATGCAGCCGCACAGGAATTCGTGGGCAAGGTCCTGCGCAATGTCGCGGTCTTCGATACCGGCGGGCGGGGCGCCACGACCAGCTTTGTCGAACGCGGTATCGGCGACGTGCTGATCACCTTCGAAGCCGAGGTCGAAAACATTCGCGTCGCCGAAGACGAAGGCGCATACGAACGTGTCGTGCCCTCGATGTCGCTGCTGGCGGAATTCCCGGTCGCCTTGGTGCGCAAGGTCGCGGACGAACGCGGCACCACCGATGTCGCCGAGGCGTATCTGAACTTCTTGTACACCAAGCCCGCGCAGGAAATCATCGCGTCCTTCTATAACCGCGTGCACGAGCCTGAAGTGGTTGAAGCCACGGCCGAGCAGTTTCCTGAGGTGCGCCTTGTGACGGTCGAAGATGTGTTCGGCGGTTGGGCAGAGGCCGATGAAACGCATTTCAGTGATGGCGGCACGCTCGACAAGTTGCTGCGGAACTGATCTAGCCGCTTAGACGAATGCCCCCGCGCCAGACGCCGTGCGGGGGCGAAGCTGTTCAAGGTTGCCACATGGCCATGCTGTCCCGCCGTGAAGCCCGGATATTGCCGGGATTTTCCCTTTCGCTGGGGATCACGCTGCTGTTTCTGTGCCTGATCGTGCTGTTGCCGCTGTCGGGGCTGCTGTGGCAACTGGCCCAGCTTGGGCCGGGCGACTATCTGCAGGTCATGGGGTCCGAACGCGTGCTGGTTGCGTTGCGGGTGACGATCACGGCGGCTGCGGCGGCGACGGTGCTGAACGGGGTTTTCGGCGTCATCATCGCCTGGGTGCTGACGCGGTACCGCTTTCCGGGCCGCGGCATCGCCGACGCGCTTGTCGATCTGCCTTTCGCGCTGCCGACGGCGGTGGCGGGCATTGCGCTTGTGGCGCTTTACGACAAGTCGGGCTGGCTGGGCGGCATTCTGGACAGCATGGGCCTGCAGGTCGCCTATACATGGTGGGGGATCGTGGTGGCCATGACCTTCACCTCGATCCCGTTCGCGGTCCGCGCCATTCAGCCCGCGATCGAGGAACTGGACCCGGCCGAGGAAGCCGCCGCGCTGACCCTGGGCGCCAGCCGGCCGCAACTGTTCTTCCGCGTGCTGCTGCGCCCGCTGATGCCGTCGATCCTGACCGGGGTCGGGTTGTCCTTCGTCCGTTCGCTTGGTGAGTTCGGGGCGGTGATCTTCATCGCCGGGAACCTGCCCTACAAGACGGAAATCGCCTCGCTTCTGATCCTGATCCGGCTGGACGAATTCGATTATCCTGCGGCGGCGGCCATTGCGGGCACGCTTCTGGCCCTGTCGCTGGTTCTGCTGGTCATCATCAACGTGGCGCAGAACCGCCTGCAATCCTATCTGCGGACGGAGGTCTAGGGCCATGCTGCGACGCATCCTGATCGGGCTTGCACTGGCCTTTCTGGGCATCATGGTGCTGCTGCCGCTGATCGCCATTTTCCACCGCGCCTTTGCCGAAGGCGCTGCCGCCTATGCCGCAGCCATATTGGAGCCGGAGACACTGGCCGCGATCCGGCTGACCGTGATCGCGGCACTGATCGTTGTGCCGGTGAACATAGTCTTCGGCACTGCCGCCGCGTGGCTGGTCGCGCGGTATCGCTTCTGGGGGCGCCGCGCGCTGCTGATCCTGATCGAGCTGCCATTCGCGATGTCGCCCATCGTGGTGGGGCTGTGCTTCTTGCTGATCTACGGCGCTTACGGTCCCGTGGGCGCGCTGCTGGAACCTTTCGGCATCCAGCTGATGTTCAACCTGATCGGCATCGTCCTCGTCTCTCTTTTCGTGACCTGCCCCTTTGTCATGCGGGAAATCCTGCCGGTGCTGATGGTCAGCGGCGAGGATGAGGAAAAGGCCGCGCTGACGCTTGGCGCGAATGGCTGGCAGGTCTTTCGCTATGTCGTGCTTCCCAATATCTCATGGGGGCTGGCTTATGGCACGATGCTGACGATGGCGCGTGCGATGGGCGAATTCGGGGCGGTCAGCGTCGTATCCGGCGCGATCCGGGGCAGGACCATGACATTGCCCCTTCAGATCGAGCTGCTTTACAACGACTACAACGCAACCGGCGCCTTTGCCGCCGCCACGGTGCTGACCGCGCTTGCGCTTGTCACGCTGATCATCCGTGCCGTGCTGAACCGGTTCGGCCCGGCAAAAGAGGTCCATTCATGACGCTGGAAGTCCAGGATATCTACAAATCCATCGGCGAGACCGACATCCTGAAAGGGGTGTCGCTGAGCGTTGGGGCGGGCGAATTCGTGGCCCTGCTGGGGCCGTCGGGTTCTGGCAAGACGACGCTTCTGAATATCATCGCGGGGCTGGCCCATGCCGACCGTGGGCGGCTGGTTCTGGATGGTGAAGACATCACCACGCTGCCGGCCGGCAAGCGCCATTTCGGCATGGTCTTCCAGAATTACGCATTGTTCCGGCACATGACCGTTGCCGATAACGTTGGCTTCGGGCTGAAGGTGATGCCGGGTGGCGGCCGCCCCTCGCGCAGCGAGATTGACGCACGTGTCGCCGAGTTGCTGGAGATGGTCGAACTGCCGGACCTCGCCGACCGGTTTCCTGCGCAACTGTCTGGCGGTCAGCGTCAGCGGGTGGCGATGGCGCGCGCGCTGGCGATCAGGCCGCGTCTGCTTCTGATGGACGAACCTTTCAGCGCGCTGGATACGCAGGTGCGCCATTCCCTGCGCGGAGAGGTTCGCGACCTGCAGCGCAAGGCGGGCGTTGCCGCGATCATGGTCACCCATGACCGGGGAGAGGCATGGGCGCTTGCCGACCGCATCGCGGTGATGGATCACGGCAGGATCGTGCAGTTCGACCGCCCCGAAGTGCTGGCCGAAAACCCTGCGACCGAGGCCGTCAGCAGCCTTGTCGAAGGGCTGGAGTGATCGGGCGAGGCGATGCGCAGATTAACCCGGCTTTTCAAGGCTGCGACGACGGTTTGCGCTGTCCGGGAAGGCAGGGCATAAGAAGGGCGCAGCTGCCCGGACCGGGCTGCGAAGCGGACGCAGACAGGCGGGGACGAACGCGACGATGACGAGACTGACTTTCTTCTATATCGTCGAACCCCCGGATTATCAGATCATGGCCTGCACGCTGCTCGCCTCGATCCGGGCGTATTTCGGCGATGATGTCGCGGCTATCGGCTATTGCCCCGAGCATCGGATGGATGAACTTCATCCCGCCGTGTTCAAGGCGCACGAGATGATGGGTGCCGAGATCCGGGGGATGCGCACGGAAGGGATGTGGGACGAGCCTTATCCGCATGGCAACAAGATCATCGCTTCGATCCAGCCGCGCGACAGCGAGTATTCGGCGTTCATCGACAGCGATGTAATGTTCTTGCGGCCGAACAGCCCCGACAACCTGATCAGGCAGGGCCATGTGACCTGCTCTCTTGCCGCGTCGATGGTCTGGGCTGAACAGTCGATCTGGGACGATGTTTACGGCGCGTTCGACATGCCGGTTCCGACCGAACGGGTCAACCTGATGCGGCGCGGGAAGAACAAGGTGCCCTATTACAGTTCGGGCTTCGTGGTTTTCCCCGAAAACGGCACCCCCGCCGGCCGGTTCCCCGATGTGTGGTATGACACCGCCCGCCAGTTGGACCGGGTCGAAGCGATCCCGAAGCGCCGACCCTATCTGGACCAGATCAGCCTGCCCGTCGCCATCCGGCGGGCCGGTCTTGGCTGGAACGAACTGCCCGAGGCGCAGCACTTCATTCTTGGCGGCAAGATGCGCAAGAAGCCCTTGCCGACAGACCGCGATATCTACACCGTTCATTACCGCGATCTGAAGCTGTTGCGAGAAACCGGCCTGCGCAAGGTCGGGCAGGAAGTCCTGCACAGCCAGACAGGGGTATCCTATGTCCGCCGGCTGGTTCCCGATGACGGCGGGGCCGGGGAATAGTCGCGGGCCGAAGTGAAAAGTCCCCGCAATGCGCGGGGACTTTCGTCTTTCGCCTTTCGCGGGACGGATCAGTCCAGCCTGAAAGACCAGAAAAGCGTCTCGCCCGAGGCATCGTCGACGCCGTCATTGTCCGTCACCATCCAGACCGTGCCGTCATCAGCGATTGCCATGCCCTCGACCTTGTCCTGCACATAGCCGTTCCACTTGCGCAGATCCGGGATCAGGTCGCGGACCGTTTCCTTTTCGACAACCGGAAGATCGCCGTCCAGGGGCGCAAAGGCCAGATCGGCAAGCGGCACGCGGGTCACGGATTTCAGCGTTGCCGCATCGCCGATCAGGTTATCACGCTCGATCAGGTACAGATGATCGCCGTGCAGGGCCAGTTCCGACAATCCGACCCAGCCGTCGCCCTTATCCAGCGGATAGCGGACGCCGGTCCATTGGTTGTTTTCCGGATCGAGCTGCAGAATCTTCGCCTGCCCGTCGGGATCGTCGCCCCATTCGCGCTGCACCGCCAGCAACAGCTTGCCATCCGAAACGGCGATGCCTTCGATGCCGAAGCGGGTCTCATGCGCGGACAACTCGTCCGGGATGCCATATTCCTGCGTGATCGCGCCATCGGGTGACACATGCATCACCGCATGTGCCAGCCCCTTTTCGGTGTTCCCTTCCGAGGCAAGCCAGAACCCCCCGTCGCCATCCGTGGCAATCGCCTCCAGATCCAGGTTTTCGGCGGTCTGGCCGTCGCGGGTCACCAACGTCTTGGCGACGATGACCGCGGGCTGGGCCGAGGTGTCGATGGTATAGATTGCCGGTGCGCCGCCGTAAGCACTGTCGCTGACCGCATAAAGCCTGCCGGGTTCTGTCGGATCGGTGGCAAGACCTGACAATGCGCCCCAGCCGGTGACATCGTCGGCGGCTGTGATCGTTGGATAGGCCGGGGCCGCATCGTGGCGTTCATAGATCATGACATGCGCGCGCGCGGCGCCGTCTTCGCCCAGATCCGTTTCATTGGCGGTGGCGAACAGGTTGCGACCGGGAATCGCGACCAGTCCTTCCGGTCCGATTCCCGACGGCAGCGCCTGCACCAGTTCTGGTGCGGCCGGGTCGGTCACGTCGAAAACAAACACCACGCTGCCGCGTTCCGAGGCGACGAAGATCAGCGGCTGGTCGTCGTATCGTGCGAAGATGACTGCCTCCGGCTCTCCGCCCTTCTTGCCCGAGCGGCCTTCGGGATAGTGCCCGATCCGCATCAGCTCTCGGTCAAGCAGGTTGCCGCTGTCGTAGACGACGCTTCCGTCACGGGTCCAGATGGTGAAGCCGCGGCTGCCGCCCTGCCAATCGCCTTCATTGGCCGTGACGAAATGTTCGTCGTCGATCCATGCCACGGCATCCGGCTCTCTCGAGAGGTCGGCCAGACTGCCGGCTGTGTCGATCCTGCCGTCGTCTTCCGTGTCGATGCCGTCCAGATCTATGCTGCCGGCGCTGAAATGGCTGGCGATTTCACCGTCGGCGCCGATCACCGCGATATGGTTGTTTTCCTGCAATGTCACGACGATGTCGCCGGCCGGGTTGAAGGCCAGGAATTCCGGCTCCGGGTCTTCTGGCGCAACCTCGGCAAGGCCGGTGAGGTCGATCACCTGTTTCGCGTCGCAATCGACCGCGCCATCGGTCAGTGGCAACCTGACCACGAAGCCTGCCGGCATCTGCGGCAGGGCGCCGTCATTCATATCCTCGTCGCGTTCGTTTTCGATCGCGATGGCGATCATGTCGCCGGACGGGGACAGCGCCACGCTGTCCGGTTGACCGCCCAGATCGCAGCTGGCGATCACCTGCCCGCTGGCCAGATCGACACTGCGCAAGGCGCCGGACGGCTGCGTGAAGGATTCCGAGGTGTTGACGCCGACGAACGCGGTTGCGCCCCTGACCACAGTGGTCGTCGGCTCTCCCTCCATGTCGGTTTTGCCAAGCGGTTGCGGATCGCGCGGGTCGGTGATGTCGATCATGCCGATCACGCCAAGCGGGCTGTCGGAATAGATCAGCCGGGTGCCGTCTTCGGTCACCGCCATGATCTCGGCCGAGGTGGGGCGCTGCTTGTCCTCGCCCTCTGCCATGTTTCCGACAGTGGCAAAGGTCGCGATCCGATCAAAGGATGGGGCGGCTATGGCGGGAAGGGAAGCGGCTAGCGCCAGGGTGGAAGTCAGGGTCAATCGTATCAGCATCACGTCACCAGCAGAATTCAGACGCGCGATGCTTCGCGAGGGTTCATGTCATCGCTATGTCGGCCCTGCGACATGTTGATGACATTCGCCAATGCCTGCCCTGCGGCATCTATCCCCGGCGCGGTTCGCCTTAGACGATGCCGCCGCCACCGCCAGTCGATTTCGGGCGCTTTTCTGCGACCTGCGCGCGATAACCGGATGCGCGATAGGTGGCCACCGGGTCAATCGCCCCGCCGCTGCGCTTGCGCGCCATGGCAAGGATCGGTTCGACGTCGGTGCGAAATCCTGCGCGCAGTGTCGCCGCAGCCATCAGCGCATCGTTTTCCTGCCGGAAGCCTTCCAGCGCCGCGCGATCCACCAGCGAGGCCTGCACATAGGCGCGCTGGATTTCGCAGGCGGAAACGATCAGGCTTTCGATGGGGTCGGTGACATTATGGCTCTGGTCGATCATATGGGCGAGGTTCAGGCCGGGGGTATCCTCCAGCTCGACCAGCTCGTTGAAGACCAGGAACAGCCTGAATGGGTCAATGGTGCCGCTGTCCAGATCGTCATCGCCATATTTGCTGTCGTTGAAATGGAAGCCGCCCAGCTTGCCCGCACGGATCAGGCGGGCGACGATCATCTCGATATTCACGTTGGGCGCGTGATGGCCCAGATCGACAAGGCATTGCGCCTTTTCGCCCAGTTCTTGCGCGATCATCAGGCTGGTGCCCCAGTCCTGCACGACCGTCGAATAGAAAGCGGGTTCATAGATCTTGTGTTCGGAGAAGATCCGCCAGTCCTCGGGCAGCTTCGCATAGACGGCTTTCATCGAGTCCAGATAGCGGTCGAACTGTTTCGACAGCGAGGTCTGGCCCGGAAAGTTCGACCCGTCGCCGATCCAGACCGTCAGCGCCTTCGAGCCGATTTTCTCGCCGATCTCGATGCATTCGATATTGTGCGCGATGGCCTGCTGGCGGGTCGCTGCATCGACATGCGAGAGAGAGCCGTATTTGTAGCTGAGCGGATGATCCGCGTGATCCTGAAAGGTGTTCGAGTTCATGGCGTCGAAGCCAAGGCCCTGTTCCTCGGCCTTGGCAAGCAGATCGGCCGGATCGGCCTTGTCCCAGGGAATATGCAGGCTGACCTTGGGTGTCGCGCGGGTTAATTGCTGGATCACCCCGCAATCGTCCAGCTTGTCCATGATGCCATTGGGTTCGCCTTCGCCGGGGAAGCGGGCGAAGCGAGTGCCGCCGGTGCCGGTGCCCCAGCTGGGGATGGCGACGCCGAAATCAGCGGCGCGGGCGGTCAGGGCTTCGATATCCACGCCGCGCCGCGACAGCCGTGTGCCCAACGCGTCGTAGTCGCTTTGCAGATCTGCGGCGCGCTTGGCGTTCTCGGCCTCGATGATGGTCTTGTCGATCATAGCGGTCACCGTGTGAAGGCCTGGACGTTGCCGGCGTCCACGTTGATGATGTTGCCGGTCGATTTGGCCGACAGGTCGCTGGCGAAGAAATAGATCCCCTCGGCAATATCTTCGGGCAGCACCGAGCGTTTCAGCATGGACCGCTGGCGATACATCTCCTCCAGCCCTTCCTTGTCGGTCTTGTAGGTCGATGCGCGCTGATCCAGCCAGTCGCCTTCCCAGATCTTCGATCCGCGCAGCACGGCGTCCGGGTTGACGACGTTGACGCGGATCCCCGCCTCGGCGCCTTCCAGTGCAAGGCAGCGCGCAAGATGGATTTCGGCAGCCTTGGCGGTGCAATAGGCGCTGGCATTGGGGCTGGCGGCCAGCCCGTTCTTGGACGCGACGAAGATGACCGAGCCGCCGATATCCTGCGCGCGCAACATCCGGAACGCATCGCGGCTGACCAGGAAATAGCCGGTGGACAGGATGTCCATGTTCTTGTTCCACAGCGCCAGCGTCGTCTCCTCGACCGGCGAGGACGAGGCGATGCCTGCGTTCGACACGAGAATATCGATGCCGCCAAACTCGACCGCCGTTTCGGCGAAGGCCCGCGTGACCTGGCCTTCATCGGTGACGTTCATCTGCACGCCGCGCACCACATCCGCGCCGTGGCGGGCGGCGAAGCCTTTGGTGACCTCTTCCAGCGCGCCCGCGTCGATATCGGCCAGCATGACGCAGGCCCCTTCGCGCAGCATCCGTTCGGCCGTCGCGGCCCCGATGCCGCCCGCGCCGCCGGTGACAAGCGCGATCCGGCCGGCCAGAGATTTCGGCTTGGGCATGCGTTGCAGCTTGGCCTCTTCCAGAAGCCAGTATTCGATGTCGAACGCCTCTTGTTCCGGCAGGCCCTGATAGGTGGACACGCCGGATGCGCCGCGCATGACGTTGATGGCGTTGACGTAGAACTCGCCCGAAATCCTCGCGGTGGCCTTGTCGAGCGCGAAGGTGATCATGCCGACGCCGGGCACCAGATACACAACCGCATTCGGGTCGCGCAGGCCTGGGCTGTCGGGATGCTTGCAGCGGTCGTAATAGGCCGCGTAATCGTCGCGATAGGCGGCGACGGCATCGGGCAGGCTGGCGAGGGTGGCATCCAGATCTGGGTTGGCGGGGTCGAAATCGACGACCAGCGGCCGGATCTTGGTGCGCAGGAAGTGGTCCGGGCATGACGTGCCAAGCGGCGCCAGCTCGTCCAGCATTTTCGATCCGACGAATTCCAGCACCGCCTGCTGATCGTCGAAATGGCCGACCTTGTGGCGGTCCTTCGAGATCAGCCCACGAATGACCGGCATCAGCTTCGCGGCAATCTCGCGGCGCTGTTCGGCGGGCAGGCTGGGCCGCTTTTCACCGCCGAACGCAGCCTTGCCAGCGGTCTTTTCTGCCAGCCAGGCCGCTGCCTTGTTGATGACGTCAAGCGTGGTTTGGTAACATTCTTCGGCCGTGTCGCCCCAGGTGAACAACCCGTGGCTTTCCAGCACCGCACCCTTGGCGTCGGGGTTGTCCTTGGCGAATTTTTCCAGCCACAGGCCCAGTTCAAAGCCGGGGCGCTTCCACGGCAGCCAGCCAATGTCGTTGCCGAAGATTTCGGCCGTCAGTTCCCTGGAATTCTCGGAAGCGGCGATGGCGATGATGGCGTCGGAATGCACGTGATCGACATGTTTGCGCGGGACGTAAGCGTGCAGCGGTGTGTCGATGCTGGCGGCGCGGGGGTTCAGGTTGAAGGTGCAATGGGGCAGGTAGCCCACCATCTCGTCCTCATGTTCCAGCCCCCGATACTTGCCCTTCAGCGCCTGCAACTTGTCCATGTAGAGCGTTGCGAAACCGTCCATCTTCATGGAGCCGATATCCCCGCCCGAGCCCTTGACCCAAAGCACCTCGACCTGATCGCCGCTTAGCGGATCGGTTTCCATCACCTTGGCCGAGGTATTGCCGCCGCCGTAATTCGTGACCCGCTTGTCGGACCCCAGCAGATTTGACCGATACAGCAGCTTTTCCGATTCGTTCATGGATGCCGCCTTTGCGTCATCCCACAGATTTTCAAGACGATTTCCGGTGCTGGACTGGGTCATTCAAGCCTCCCTGAGCTGCGGGCGGCCGCCCGCTTTCCTGATATCGACTACACGCCGATCTGGGCAATCGTCAATCAATTTCGATCACAACCGATCATTATGCAGGCGCAGAATGAGTTTCTGCGATTGAAAATGATTGACAGTGAGCGAAGTGGGTGAAAATCTGCCGGGAAGAGGAGTGCTTATGCTGGAAACTGAACGCCACCGCATCATTCTGTCCGCCGTGCAGGAAAAGCCCGTCGTGACCGTGGCTGACCTGTGCGCGCTGACCGGCGCGTCCGAGGCGACCGTGCGGCGTGATATCGGCACCCTGCATCTGGCCAAGAAGCTGCGCCGGGTGCGCGGCGGGGCCGAGGCGATTGCGCCGCCGCAATTCGCCGGCATCAACGCGCGACCCTTCGCGGTGAACCAGACCGTCAACGTCGCGGAAAAGCGCGCAATTGCGCAGGCGGCTGTCGATCTGTGCGACGATGGCGACGCCATTATCATCAATGGCGGCACGACGACGTTCCAGATGGTGCATCCGCTGGCCACCAAGCGGATGCAGGTCTTCACCAACAGCTTTCCGATTGCCGAACATCTGCTGAAGCAGTCGAAGAACACCGTGCTGCTGCCGGCGGGGGCGATCTACCGCGAACAGAACATCATCCTGTCGCCCTTCGATGCCGACGGGTCCGGCCATTTCTATGCGAAGCGGATGTTCATGGGATGCCGCGCGCTTGGGCCGCTTGGGCTGATGGAAGGCGATCCGCTGCTGGTCCAGGCCGAGCAAAAGCTGATCGGGCAGGCGGATGAGCTGATCGTGCTGGCCGACAGTTCCAAGTTTCGCCAGCGATCCAGCCTGCTGCTGTGCCCGCTGAGCCGTATCCACACCGTCATCACCGATAGCGGCATCGGGGACCGCGAGGCACAGATGCTGGAAGCGGCCGAGATACGTCTGATCGTGGCCGAGGTGGCCGCATCGGACCGCAAGAAGCGCGCCGAGGAGTGACGCGCAAAACACGCTCATAGGGGAGGAAACTGATGAGCATTCTGAAGAAGGCACTGACGACTGCGGCGCTGGCAACGGCGCTGATCGCCGGATCGGCCCATGCGCAGGATGGCGAGAAGATGCGCATCGCACTGGTCGCCAAGGCGCTTGGCATCGGCTTTTTCGAAGCCGCGAACAAGGGCGCGCAGGAAGCGGCGGCGGAACTCGGCGATGTCGAGATCATCTATACCGGCCCGACCGACACCACGGCGGAAGGCCAGATCGAGGTCATCAACAGCCTGATCGCCCAGAAGGTCGATGCGATCGCCATCAGCGCCAACGATACCGATGCGCTCGTGCCCACGCTGAAGAAGGCCATGCAACGCGGGATCACCGTCATCAGCTGGGATTCGGGCGTGGCACCGGAAGGCCGGTCGATGCAGCTTAACCCGTCCTCGGCCCCGCTGATCGGCAACACGATCATCAAGCTGGCCGCCGATCAGCTGCCGGAAGGCGGCGACGTGGCGGTGCTGTCGGCGACGACCACCTCGACCAACCAGAACACCTGGATCGAGGAAATGAACAAGGTCAAGGGCGACTATCCGAACATCAATGTCGTGGCGACCGTTTACGGTGACGATCTGGCCGACAAGTCCTATCGCGAGGCGCAGGGCCTGATGCAAAGCTATCCCGACCTGAAGGCGATCATCGCGCCGACCAGCGTCGGCATCGTCGCGGCCGCGCAGGCGGTGACGGATGCCGGCAAGGTCGGTGAGGTGAATGTCACGGGCCTTGGCCTGCCGTCCGAAATGGCCGGCCATGTGAAGTCGGGCGCGTCGAAGTCCTTTGCCATCTGGAACCCGATCGATCTCGGCTATTCCGCGACGATGATCGCCTATCATCTGGCCAAGGGTGACGCGACGGCGGAACCGGGTGCCACCATCCCGATCGGCCGCATGGGCGAGGTGACGCTGGACGACAATACCGAAGCCGCGATGGCCGACCCGTTCACCTATGACGCCAGCAATATCGACGAATTCAGCTCGGTCTTCTGATTGATGCGGGGCCCGGCGCGTCCGGGCCCCGTTTTGCCGCGGAGGGGCGAGTTTCATGCAGGCAGATACGCAAAAGCCGGTGCTGTCCTTGCGCGGCATCGTCAAGACATTCCCCGGCGTGCGTGCGCTGGATGGGGTACAGCTTGATCTTTACCCCGGTCAGGTCACCGCATTGATCGGTGAAAACGGCGCCGGGAAATCGACCATCGTGAAGACCCTGACCGGGATCTATCAGCCGGATGAAGGGCAGATCTTCGTCGACGGGGCCGAGACGCGCTTTCCGACCGCGCAGGCGGCGGGGCAGGCGGGCGTCACGGCGATCCATCAGGAAACCGTGCTGTTCGATGAATTGACGGTCGCCGAAAACATCTTCATCGGCCATGCGCCGCGGGGCCGCTTCGGGCTGATCGACCGCGCCGCCATGAAAACGCGGGCGCGTGAGATCCTCAATTCCATCGACGCTGACCTCGATCCCGGCGTGAAGCTGGCGGATCTGGGCATTGCCTCGAAACACCTTGTCGCCATCGCCCGCGCGCTGTCGATCGACGCGCGCGTGGTCATCATGGACGAACCGACGGCCGCCTTGTCGCACAAGGAAATTGCCGAGCTTTACGAGCTGGTCGAGAAGCTGAAGGCGCAAGGCAAGGCGATCCTGTTCATCAGCCATAAGTTCGACGAGATCTTCCGTATCGCCGACCGTTGGACCGTCTTTCGGGACGGCCAGTTCGTGGGCGAAGGCCTGATGGACGGCACGAGCGAGGCCGATCTGGTCCGCCTGATGGTGGGCCGGTCGGTCGATCAGATCTATCCCAAGCGCCCCGCGCAGATCGGCCCGCCGGTGCTGACCGTTTCCGGCTACAGCCACCCGACCGAGTTCGAGGATATCAGCTTTACCCTGCATCAGGGCGAGATCCTTGGTTTTTATGGCCTTGTCGGTGCCGGGAGAAGCGAGGTCATGCAGTCACTTTTCGGCATCACCCAGCCGTCCAAGGGCGCGACGAGGATCGGCGACGATGTGCGCGTCCTGCGATCCACCGCGCAGGCGGTCGATGCCGGGATCGTCTATGTGCCAGAGGATCGGGGCCGGCAGGGCGTCGTGAAGGGCCTGCCGATATTCGAGAATGTGACGCTGCCATCGCTGCATCGGACCAGCCGGAACGGGTTCCTGAAGCTGGCGAATGAATTTGCGCTGGCGCGCGACTATACCCAGCGTCTGGATCTGCGGGCGGCAAGCCTCGATCAGGATGTGGGGCTGCTGTCGGGCGGCAACCAGCAGAAGGTGGTGATCGCGAAATGGCTGGCGACCAAGCCGCGTGTGATCATTCTGGACGAACCGACCAAGGGCATCGACATCGGATCGAAGGCGGCAGTGCATGACTTCATGTCCGAACTGGCCGCCGAGGGGCTGGCCGTCATCATGGTCAGCAGCGAAATACCCGAGGTGCTGGGCATGGCCGACCGCGTCATCGTCATGCGCGAGGGCCGCATCGCCGCAGAATTCGCAGGCGATCAAATGACGCCGGAAAACCTGGTCCGCGCGGCCGTCGGGATCGAGGGGGCAGCAGCATGAGCATCCTCAAGTCACGCGAAACCATCCTTGGCATCGCCATTCTGCTGCTGCTGGCCATCATCGCCAGCCGTTTCCCGGCCTTCATCAGGCCGCAGAACCTTGCGAATGTATTCACCGATACCTCGCCCCTGATCCTGCTGGCGCTTGGACAGATGGTGGTGATCCTGACCAAGTGCATCGATCTGTCGGTGGCCGCGAACCTTGCGCTCTGCGGGATGATCGCGGCGTTGATGGACGGGGCCGGCGTGCCATTGATCGTGATCCTGCCCGCCGTCATCGCGCTTGGCGCGGCCCTTGGTGCCGTGAACGGGCTGCTGGTCTGGACGCTGGGAATTCCGTCCATCGTCGTGACGCTTGGCACGATGACAATCTATCGCGGGACGATCTTCCTGCTGACGGACGGTGCGTGGATCAATGCCCATCAGATGAGCGATGCCTTCAAGGCACTGCCTCGCGCCCTGTTGCTGGGCCTGCCGGTCATGGCCTGGATCGCGATTGCGGCCATCGTGGCCTTCGCCTTCCTGCTAAGCCGCACACCGCTTGGCCGTGCATTCTATGCCGTGGGCGGCAACCCCCACGCGGCGGTCTATACCGGCATTTCTGTCGGGCGGACGCAGTTCTGGGCCTTTGTCATCGCCGGCGCGCTTGCCGGGCTGACGGGCTATCTGTGGGTCGCGCGCTATGCCGTGGCCTATGTCGATATCGCGGGCGGGTTCGAACTGGACGTCGTCGCGGCCTGCGTGATCGGCGGGATCGCCATCGCTGGCGGGTCGGGAACGGTGGCGGGCTGCGTCATGGGGGCGCTGTTTCTTGGCATCATCAAGAACGCATTGCCGGTCGTCGGCATCTCTCCATTCTGGCAGATGGCGATTTCCGGCAGCGCAATCCTGATTGCCATCGCCTTCAATTCCCGCGCCAGTCGCGCGCCGGGCCGCATCATCCTGAAACAGGCGGAGCACCGGACATGAGCGACGTGACCGAAATCGAGGCGGCCGAAACCTATACCGGCCGGCAGATCCCTGACCGCCTGACCAGCCCGATGTCTCGGGCGCTGAAAAGCTGGGAAGCCCTGCTTCTGATCGTGGCCGTGGCGATATTCATCGCGAATTCACTTGCGTCACCCTATTTCCTCGATCCGTGGAACCTCTCGGACGCGACGTTCAACTTCACCGAAAAGGCGATGATCGCGTTCGCCATGGCGCTGCTGATCATCTCGGGCGAGATTGACCTGTCGGTGGGGGCGATCATCGCGCTCGCCTCGACCGCGATGGGGCTGGCGATGCAGGCGGGGGCGGGCACGCCGGTGCTGGTTTTGGTCGGGCTGGCGACCGGTCTTGTGTGCGGGGCCTTCAATGGGGTGTTGGTCGCGCGGTTCGGGCTGCCGTCCATTGTCGTGACCATCGGCACGATGAGCCTGTTTCGCGGCATCTCCTATATCGTGCTGGGCGACAGCGCCTTCACCGGCTATCCGTCCAGCTTTGCCTGGTTCGGGCAAGGCTATGTCTTCTGGGTCATCACCGTCGAACTGGTGATCTTCGCCATCGCCGCGATCATCTTCGGCATCTTGCTGCATCGCACCAATTTCGGCCGCATGGTCTATGCCATCGGCAATAACGCCGCCGCCGCGCGCTTCAGCGGTATCCGGGTCGAGCGGATCAAGTTCACGCTGTTCCTGCTGACCGGGTTGATGAGCGGGATTGCCGCGATCTGCCTGACCTCGCGGCTCGGCTCTACCCGGCCAAGCATCGCCGCGGGGTTCGAACTGGAGGTGGTGACCATCGTCGTTCTGGGCGGGGTCAGCATCCTGGGCGGCTCTGGCTCTATCCCCGGCGTCGTGATTGCGGCACTGGTGATGGGGCTTGTGACTTTCGGGCTGGGGCTTTTGAATGTGCCCGGCATCGTCATGTCGATCATCATGGGGCTGTTGCTGATCGGGGTGATCGCGCTGCCGCGCCTGTGGTCCATCGCGCGGAGGAGATGATGCAGAAATACGCCTTCCGCATGCAGCTGAATCCGGGAATGGAAGCCGAATACCGCCGCCGCCACGACGAAATATGGCCGGAACTGGTCGAGCTTCTGAAAGGGGCAGGTGTCAGCGATTATTCCATCCATCTCGACCCGCAGACGAATGCGTTGTTCGGTGTGCTGTGGCGTGAAGACAATCATGGCATGGACGATCTGCCATCACATCGCCGCGCCTGCCTGCTGGTCTGAATGTGGGCGCGCAGTTGCACTGGATGCTGAAGACGGATCCGGGCCTGCTCTCTCGGGTCGCGCATGTGCTGACGTATCCGCAATATTGGGCGTTTCGCCTGACCGGCCTGCTTGCCACCGATGTGACCTCCCTGGGATGCCACACCGACCTTTGGGACCCGTGGCACGGCAGATTCTCGACACTGGTCAGCGCCTTGGGTCTGGACGGCAAGATCGCCCCGGCGCGCCGAGCGGACGAGGTTCTGGGCAGGCTTCTGTCCCCGATCGCCGCGCAGACGGGCTTGCGTCCGGATACAACGGTGGCGGTGGGTATTCATGACAGCAATGCCTCGCTTTATCCGTATGTGCTGGGGCGCGCTTCACCCTTCTCGGTCGTTTCGACCGGCACCTGGGTTGTGGCGATGGCGGTGGGCGGTGAGCCTGTCGATCTGGACCCCGCGCGGGACGTGCTGGTCAATGTGAACGCGCTTGGCCAGCCGGTCCCGTCGGCACGTTTCATGGGCGGGCGCGAATACGACATCATCCGCGCCGGCAGCGACGCGCAGCCCGATGATGGCGACCGCGCTGCGGTGTTGGAGTCGGGCCTTATGCTCCTGCCCTCGGTCGAGCCGGGTTCGGGGCCGTTTCCGGGGCAAGAGATGCGGTGGACCGGGCGGCCCGGCAGCGACGGCCAACGGATGGTTGCGCTGTCGTGGTATCTGGCCCTGATGACCGACACCTGCCTGAACCTGATCGGTGCGCGAGGTCCGACGATCATCGAAGGGCCGTTCGCGCGCAATCCCGATTACTGTGCGATGCTGGCCGCGCTGCGCCCCGAAGGGGTCGAGGTCGCGGCATCGGCCACAGGCACCTCGGTCGGGGCAGCCCTGCTGTGCCTCGGGCGCGCGGAACCGCCAATGACGCGCGCGATAGCGCTGCCCGCCAATGCCGAGGCCCTGCGCGCTTACGCGCAGGGCTGGAAGTCTGCCACCGCCTAACTTGCCGGGGCAGGGTAGCCGGGCGGATTGCGATCCTCGGATGGGTCGGCAGCCGGGGTGGTATCGGGCTGGCCGGCAATCGGTGCAGCCTGGCCTGCTGACTGTCGTGCTTCGCGGATTTTCGCGCCGATCGCGCGAACCTCGTTTTCCAGTTCCTCTGTCGCGGCCTGCGCATTCTTGACGAATGCTTCATCTTCATGCGCGGTAATGCCTGGGCGCCATTTCTCGGCCAGACGGCGCATGTGGATCTGGTCGGCGGCGGCGAAGCCGTCGGTGATTTCCTCTGCCTCGGGCCGGGTCAGGCCAAGTGCTTCCAGCACCGATCGCGCGGCACGCAGCGAGCTGTCGAAGGTTTCACGGATGATGTCATGGGCGCCTGCGTTGAACAGTTCATAGACATGCATCCGGTCAAACGCGCGGGCGACGATGTGGACGTTCGGATGGTTCTGACGGACGTAATGCACGATTTCGGTCGTCTGGTCCTTGTTGTCGATGGCGACGACCAGCACCTGCGCATCGCCGATACCGGTCGCGTGCAGCAGGTCCGGCCGGGTCGCGTCGCCGTAATAGGCCTGCACCCCGAAGGCGCGCAGCATTTCAAGCTGCTTGGACGAATAGTCCACCACGACCATCTGCTTGCCAAGCGCGCGCATCATGCGCGCGACGATGCCACCGAAACGACCGTGACCCAGGACGATGATCTTGCCGGGCTCGGATATCTGGTCCATTTCGCGCTGCTGGTTGTCGAGGAACATCGGCGTAATCACCCGGTCATACAGAATGAACAGCCCCGGCGTCAGCAGCATGGACAGCGCCACGATCAGTAGAGCGATATCGGCGACGCTTTGCGGGATGACGTCATTGGTCACGGTGAAGGACAGAAGGACAAAGCCGAATTCGCCCGCCTGTGCAAGCGCCAGCGCGAACAGGCAGCGGTCGCTGCCCGACACGCCGAAGACCCAGCCAAGCACGTAAAGCACGGCCGCCTTCAGCAGCATCAGCCCAAGCGTCGCGCCAATGACCAAAAGCGCATTATCCAGCAGCAGGCCAAAGTCGATGCTGGCGCCAACAGTCATGAAGAACAGGCCCAGCAGCAGGCCGCGGAAGGGATCGATATCGCTTTCCAGTTCGTGGCGGTATTCGCTGCCTGCCAGCACCACGCCGGCGATGAAGGTGCCAAGCGCGGGCGACAGGCCCACCGCCGTCATCAGCAGCGCGATCCCCACCACGAAGGCAAGCGCAGTTGCGATGAATATCTCGCGCAGGCCAGCCATCGCGACATAGCGGAAAACGGGCCGGGTCAGATAGATCCCCGCCGCGATGACCGCCGCCACAGCGGCCAGCGTGATCAGTGCGACCTGCCAGCCGGGGCGACCTTCGACCAGGGTGAAGCTTTGATGCGCGGCCTCTGCCGCATGTTCGGCGGCGGGGGCGGCATCCATCAGGGACGGCATGGCCAGCAGCGGAATGAACGCCAGCATCGGGATGACTGCGATGTCCTGAAACAGCAAGACCGAGAATGAAGCCTGCCCGCCCTCGGTGCGCATCAGCCCCTTTTCCCCAAGCGTCTGCAGCACGATCGCGGTCGAGGACAGCGCAAAGACCATTCCCAGCGTCAGCGCGATCGTCCAGTAAAGCCCGAAGGCGATCCCGATGGCGGCGACGGCAAGCGTCGTGACCACGACCTGCAACCCGCCAAGGCCCAGCAACTTGCTGCGCATCTGCCAAAGCATCCTTGGTTCAAGTTCCAGCCCGACCAGAAACAGCATCATCACGACGCCGAATTCCGCGAAATGCTGGATCGAGACCACATCGACATGCAGCCACCCCAGCATGGGCGAGATCACAATTCCCGCCACCAGATAGCCCAGAACCGAGCCAAGGCCGAAGCGTGATGCCAGCGGAACCGCAATGACGCCGGCCACCAGAAACAGCGTGGCAAGCATAAGAAAACCGGACATGATGAAGGCTCCTCTCAGGCGCATGTCGGCTGCCGCCGATCATCGAATCGTGATGGTCAAAATTGCAGGGCTGCCCGGCAGCGTCCAGACGGCAACGGCACAATAAGGCGCATGCTGCAATCAGGCGACGCGTTTGCCCTCTACCCAGGTTTCGCGCAGGGCAGGTGTATTGCCGACCAGTCGGAAGCGGATCAGATCGGCGCGCAGTCCGGGTTGAATCGCGCCACGGTCCCCAAGTCCTGCCGCCCGCGCAGGCGTGGCGGTGACACATGCCATCGCACGCGGCCAGTCATCCCATGTGTCGGCCAGCATCGCGGCTGCTGACAGCAGCGCCGACGGCACATAATCGGAACTGACGATGTCCAGAAGTCCTGCCCTGGCCAATTCCTGTGCCGAGACATTGCCCGAATGCGACCCGCCCCTGATCAGGTTAGGTGCGCCCATGATCGTCTTGATCCCATTGCGGTGGCAGGCTTCGGCTGCTGCGCGGGTGGTCGGAAATTCTGCCAGCCGGATACCGTGCCGGGCCGAGCGCGCGACCTCTGCCTCGGTCGAATCGTCGTGGCTGGCCAGAACCGCGCCCACCCGTTCGGCAAAGGCCACGATGCCGGTTTCATGCGCGGACCTGTTGCGCGCAGATATATCCATCAGTTCGGCGAAGTAGCTGCTGATCTCGCGGTCACTCATCTGCACCTTGCCGCGCAGATAGGTTTCCAGTGCAGACGTGTCGCGGAACTGGCGTTGGCCAGGGGTATGATCCATCACGCTGACAAGGCCGACCCGGTCGCCTTCCCCGAATTCGGCGATCTCATCCAGCAGGGTTTCAGAGCATATTTCGGCCCTGAGGTGCAGGAAATGGCTGATCCGAAGCGCCATCTTGTCGCGTTGGGCCATCAGTTCGGTGGCAAGCTGACGCGCGTAAGGGGCGTAATCCTTGCGGTTCGGGATAGAGCCGACGCGCATCGCATCGAACACCGACGTGATCCCGCAGCCGGCAAGTTCCGCATCGTGGGCGTAGATCGCCGCGGCATGGGGCCAGTTCACCCCGGGACGAGGCTGGATATGACGTTCAAGATTGTCGGTGTGCAGTTCGATCAGGCCGGGTGCGACGAAATCACCTTCGCAATTCTGCGCGGATGCAGGCACCGATCCTTCGCCGATCTCGGAAAGGATTCCGTCGCGGATCACGACATGCCCTTTCATCAGGCGGTCTTGCAGGATCAGTGTCGCGTGGGCCAGAACGGTTTCTTGCATTGTCAAATCCAGAGGTCATGCAGCATGACGCAATACCGTAGATACGCCGTCTATTACACCCCGCCACCGGGGGCGTTTGCAGATTTCGGCGCAAGATGGCTGGGATGGGATACGGCGCGGGGTCAATTAGTCCCTCAGCCGGATTTGCCTGGGCTGGATCTGCACGAGGCGACCCAGCAGCCGCGCAAATACGGCTTTCACGCCACGTTGAAGCCGCCGTTCCGGTTGGCCGATGGCTACGGGCAGAACGACCTTCTGCATCTGATCACCGAACTTGCCGCAGAGTTGCCCCCGGTAGAATTGCCCGGGCTGAGATTGGCCAGGCTGGGCCCGTTCCTGGCATTGGTTTCACATGAGAACAATATCCCCCTGCGGAATCTTGCCGATGCGCTTGTCATGAAGCTTGACCTTTTGCGTGCACCGCTGACGCAGGCGGAAGTCCTGCGGCGAAGGCCCGAATCACTTAGCGTGCGCCAGCGTACCTATCTACACCGCTGGGGCTACCCATACGTTCTTGAAGATTTTCAGTTTCACATGACCCTGACGGGGGGGCTTGACCCCCTTATTTCAGACAGGTTTGAACAGGTGCTAAAACAGTTTCGTTCGCTGTTTCCATTGCCATTGCCGATTGAGTCTGTGTCAGTGATGGGCGAGGCGGACGACGGCTATTTCCACGAGATCGATCGGGTCACGCTCAAAGGCAGTGTACGCATTCACACTGCTGTTACAGGCAGTAATAGTTGACGCACCGTAAGCTTTTGGCTCCAGAGTCGACGTCGATGGCAATCCAGAATCTGGGGCGCGGGAAAATATTTCATCGTCGATAAGGCGAGCCTGCGTGAACGGGCGCCACAGCCTGAACACGAATCGCCAGGTGATTCGCATCGAAACCGGGCTTAAAATTGAACGATGTTCAGATTATTGCGCTGTCGCCGCCGAATTGCGAAATATTACGCTGCGGAACTGACCAAAAAGACAGGTCAGATGCCAATTTTTAGCTGCGCAAAGCCCCACATGTTTGCTACATTCACATTGTGTAGCGAGTTTACTTGGTTGAGTGGCGGCTGTGTCGAAAGACACAGCCGCGGCTGCTCTCCACAAAAGCAAAAGGACGCCGTTACGGCGTCCTTTGTTTTTACGGAATTTTGTTCCGATCAGCTTTTGTCGCGGAAGAAGTCGTCGAGTTCCTTCTCGGCGTCTTCCTTGCTCCAGCCGTATTTCTCCTGAAGCTTGCCAGCCAGCTTGTCGCGCTTGCCACCGGCCTGCGTCAGTTCGTCGTCGGTCAGGTCGCCCCATTTTTCTTTCACGGAGCCCTTAACCTGGTCCCACTTGCCTTCAACGATATCCCAGTTCATGGCGCATCCTTTCAGTTGCGGTGTTTGCGAAGGACAACGCATGACCTAGCTGAGGGTTTCATCTGATTTAAGTTAGATTGTCGTCACACGACCTGATCGGGCAGAGGGCCACCCTCGGTGAAGGCGACCAGGTTATCCAGCGCGCGCAAGGCCATCTCGGTCCGGGTAATTTGCACGGCAGTCCCAAGATGCGGCAGAAGGACAACATTGTCCAAGCTGCGCAACGCGGCCGGGATCTCGGGTTCGAATTCAAACACGTCCAGGCCGGCTGCGCGGATTTGGCCGGCTGTCAGCGCCGCAATCAAAGCCGTCTGGTCGATGACATCGCCGCGCGCGATATTGATGATGATGCCATCGGGGCCAAGTGCTGCCAAAGCCTCGGCGCCGATCAGGTGGTGGGTATCGGCACTGCCCGGAACGGCGATGACGACGAAATCCGCTGCCTCCATCACATCTTCGATGCGATCGAGCTGGCGGGCCGGAAAGTCCAGATCCGAGACGGCGGAGCGGTTGAAGAACACCACCTCCATCGCGAACCCGGCATGAAGCTGGTGCGCGATCGTCCGCCCGATCCGGCCCATGCCGATGATGCCGACTCTCCGCCCTGTCACCGGCGCGCCCAGCATCTGCGTCGGGTGCCAGCCCGTCCAGTCGCCGCTGCGTGCCAGTCTTTCGCCTTCGCCAGCACGGCGTGCCGTCATCAACAGCAACGTCACCGCCAATTCGGCGGTCGAGGCCGTGACGACATTCGGGGTATTGGTCACGGCGACACCCGCCGCCTTCGCGGCATCCAGATCGATATGGTTGAAACCCGCGCCGAAATTGGCCAGCAGTTTTGCCCGCGGCGTCGCCGCCGCAAAGGCCTTGCCCCGAAAGGCGTCCCCAAGGGTCGGCATGATCAGATCATAATCTGCAAGCGCGGCCGCCGCCTCTTCCTTTGTCAGGGGGACGTTGCTGTCGCGGAAGGTGGCATCAAAGCGGGAAGCAATGGCAGCTTCGGCATCTGGCGTCATGCGACGGGTCACCAAAAGTTTCATCAGAACATCCTTCCGCCAACAGGAACTGATTTGTCCGGGCCGATCAGCACCACCTCGCCCGCGGCGTCGGGCAGGCCAAGGACCAGAACTTCGGATATGAACTTGCCGATCTGGCGTGGCGGGAAGTTGACCACGGCCAGCACCTGCTTGCCGACAAGATCCTCGGGTTTGTAATGCACCGTGATCTGGGCAGAGCTGCGCTTTTCGCCGATATCCGGGCCGAAATCGACCCACAGCTTGATCGCGGGCTTGCGCGCTTCCGGATATGGCTCGGCGCGGATGATCCGGCCCGCCCGAATATCGACCCGTTCAAAATCGTCATAAGTGATGGTCATTTCCCCAACTCCCGCGAGCGGTCGGCCGCGGCGGAGACGGTGCGCGCGACCAAGGGCGGCAGGCCGGTATGCGCATCCATCAGGATCGCAAGGCCGGCGGCAGTGGTTCCGTTGGGCGAGGTCACGGCTTCGCGAAGGGCTGCAGGGGTTGTATCGTCCGCCATCGCAAGGGCGCCCGCACCGGCGACGGTGGCCCGCGCCAGTTGCAGCGCAAGCGACGCGGGCAGCCCCTCGGCCTCGCCTGCGGCGGCCATGGCCTCAATCAAGTGAAAGACATAGGCGGGACCCGATCCGGACAAGGCGGTGACCGCATCCATCTGGCTTTCGTCCTGAAGGCGCACGACTTCGCCCACGACTGACAGCAGCCCCTCGGCCAGGTCAAGCGAGGCGTCGCCGGCGGCATCATTTCCGATAATCGCAGAAATACCGCGCGCGATCGCCGCGGGGGTGTTCGGCATGGCCCGCACGATCCTGGCGCCCGGAAAGGCGCGGTCATACGCCGCAAGCGTGACGCCCGCAGCGACCGAGAGCACCAGTGTTTCCGCGCCGACGACCAGTTGCGGCAGCACATCGGTCATCATCTGCGGCTTGACCGCCAGCACCAGAACCGCCGGGTTCTCGGGCGGTGGTTCATTCAGCCGCACCCCCTTGTCGGCCCAGTCAGCTCGGACATTCGGGTCAATGACGGTGACGGCTTCGGGCTGGATGCCATTGCGCAGCCAGCCGGTCAGCATGGCGCCGCCCATACGTCCGCAGCCGACCAGAACAAGCCCGCGCGTATTGATATCGTCGAAATCCATTGCGTCCCCCTTTTCGCCGGGGCCGCGCCGGTTGCGGCCCAGGCTATGCCCGTCCGTAGGCCGCGCCCATCGCGATGTCCAGAGCAGCCTCTGCGGTGCTGTCGCCCCAGGCAACCAGCTGGAATGCCGGATACAGGCGCTCGGCCTGTTCGACCGCGTTGCGAATCATGTGGTCGATCTGTTCGGGGCTGGCGACGGAATCACCCGCCAGACACAGCCCGTAACGCCACACCATGATCCGCTGAGAGGGCCAGAAGGTGAATGCACCGTCCCAGACCTGGTCGTTCGCCATGTTCAGCGTCTCGTACAGGGCCGGCAGCCGGTCGGCGGGCGGGTCCATGTCGAAGGTGCAGATCAGGCGCAGCATCTCCTCGGCGCCGGACCAGGCCAGCGTGATCGAATAGCCGCGCCACTGGCCTTCCACGGACATCGCGATCTGATCGTCGGCAAGCCTATCGAAATCCCACTCGTGATGGGTGGCAATCGATTCGACGATGTCGATCGGATGGATGTCGCTGCTGTGAATGTAAGTGTCTGCCTGCGCCATGCCCGCTGTCCCCTGTAATCCGGTGGTGCGATCCACCGTGTTTCGTGCAGGACGCGACAGAATGTGGTTTCGTCGTTTCGCCCTACAAGATGAGGGTGTGCCACCTCGGCGCTGCTGTAAAGAAATAATTCGTTAATATCGACAAAATCTTGTGGATGAAATTTCGCGAACCACAATATCACCCGGCGCGAAGACAGTCCCGCGCCGGGCGCGACTCTCAGGCCTCGCGGCGCCCGAAGATCGATTTGACCCCTGCGATCAGCGGGACAAGGGTCGCATTTGCCACGGGCACGATGACATATTCCGACAGCGGTATCAGGATCAGACCCCAGACCAGCCCAATGATTCCGTCGAAGAACGCCGTCACAGCCCATGAGACGATGCCGGCAAATTGCGGCACTGCATGCGCTGCGGCCTCTGCCTGATGGTGGATCCATTCGTAAGGGGCGTGCCAGCCCAGTTCGTGCGCGCCGTGCAAAATGATATTGCCGCCGACCCAGATCATCGCGGCAGTGCCGACGATTGTCAGGATCTTCATCAGGACGGGCATCATCTTGACAATGCCCCTGCCAAGAGCTGCAAGCGGCCCCGTGTTTCGCGCGGCCATCGCCACGCCGATATCATCGGCCTTCACGATCAGCGCGACCGAACCGTAAACAATCACCGTAATCGCCAGCGCGACAACGAACAGCACGCCGGCCTCGGTGCCATATTTCGCGGCACCGACCAGGCTCCCGCCAGCCATCAGCGCGGTGACCTCATTCAATGCAATGGTCATGATTTCTGCGGAAAGAATGAAATCCGTCTTGATGGCCCCTGCGACCTTCGTCTCTTCCAGCTTGGTCGGATCGCCCTTTCCGCCTTCGTAGTGGTCATGCGGGTCATCATGGGGCGAAATCGCGTGATAGACCTTTTCGGCACCCTCAAAGCAAAGATACGACCCGCCCAGCATCAACAGGGGCGATATCAGCCAGGGCGCGAATGCAGACAGAAGCAGTGCGATGGGCAGCAGGATCACCACCTTGTTGAAAATCGACCCTTTCGCGATCTTCCAGATGATCGGCAGTTCGCGCTTCGCATCGAACCCGGTGACGTATTTGGGCGTCACTGCCGCGTCGTCGATCACAGCACCTGCGGCTTTCGCCCCGGCCTTGGCGGCCATGCCGGTCACATCGTCTATCGAGGCTGCCGCCACCTTGGCGATGCCCGCCACGTCGTCGAGAAGGGCGATCAAGCCGCTCATGTCCTGTCCTTTCATTGCCGCACATGCATAATAACGCCGACGCCCAAAGGTTCCAGACCCGGTCGCGCTTGCACTGGCCTGTCGAATCCTTCATCACACCATCGACACAGTGGAAGGGGCAAAGCCATGGCCGATCTGGACATTAACGCGAAACCGACCGAGGAAATCGACCTGCGCGAGGTCTTCGGGCTGGACAGCGACATGAAGGTCAAGGGTTTCGCTGAAAAGAGCGACCGCGTCCCCGATATCGACAGCACCTATAAATTCGACCCTGACACGACCTTGGCGATCCTGGCGGGCTTTGCCTATAACCGCCGCGTCATGATTCAGGGCTATCACGGCACCGGGAAATCGACCCATATCGAACAGATCGCGGCGCGCCTGAACTGGCCCTGCGTGCGCGTGAACCTGGACAGCCATGTCAGCCGGATCGACCTGATCGGCAAGGACGCGATCAAGCTGGTCGATGGCAAGCAGGTCACCGTTTTCCATGAAGGCATCCTGCCCTGGGCGCTGCGCAACCCGACCGCCATCGTGTTCGACGAATACGACGCAGGCCGCGCCGATGTGATGTTCGTCATCCAGCGCGTGCTGGAGGCCGACGGCAAGCTGACTCTGCTGGACCAGAACGAGGTGATCACGCCGAACCCTTATTTCCGGCTGTTCTCGACCGCGAACACGGTCGGTCTGGGCGACACCACGGGCCTTTATCACGGCACCCAGCAGATCAACCAGGGCCAGATGGACCGCTGGTCCCTCGTGTCCACGCTGAATTACCTGTCGCATGATGCCGAGGCCGCGATCGTGTTGGCCAAGAACCCGAACTACAACAACGAGAAGGGTCGCAAGATCATCAACCAGATGGTCACGCTGGCCGACCTGACCCGGACCGCCTTCATGCAGGGCGATCTGTCCACCGTCATGTCGCCGCGCACGGTGATCAGCTGGGCGCAAAACGCCCGCATTTTCGATAATGTGGGCTATGCCTTCCGCCTGACCTTCCTGAACAAATGCGACGAACTGGAACGCCAGACCGTCGCCGAGTTCTATCAGCGCCTTTTCGACGAGGAACTGCCCGAAAGCGCGGCAGCCAAGGCGGGGTGATGAGCGGAAGCGGAGCAACGGATGCTGTCTGGACGACCGCTGATTATGCATTGGTAGTCAGCCTTTGCTCTGCTTTTCTCGCCTTGGTCTCGCTAGGATGGAATATCTGGTCAAAGTTTATATTTCCTAAGCCCAAGCTTCGGACAAAATTAAAGGTCGCGTATCCGGTCAATGCAGTGGGCGAATTGGGCAGCGAGGCGGTTGAACTGTCAGTAACAAACCACGGCCCCGGTACCGTCGAAATTGTTCGTGTTACCGGAACGATTTCGGGGTTCAGCAATCGGCGGCAGCGCATAATTGTTCCTGGCTACATTGATTGGCCCATGTCATCTAAAGTAGCCGCAGTAGCTGGAACGACCACATTGCCCACGCGTCTCGAGCAGGGTTCCGCCTATTCGGTCTACATTCCTAGCGAGCCCTTGGTTATCAACAGAGTTACGAGAGTTGGCTTTGTGGACAGCTTCGATCGAGAGAAGCTTTCAGCTACGCGCGGTCTAGGTCTATCGGTCAGGACAGAGAATTAACTCATGAACAAAACCGACAACCCCGCCGATCCGTTCAAAAAGGCCCTGACAGAGGCGACGCGCGCGCTGGCGGATGAGGCAGAGCTGAATGTGTCGTTCACGGCCGACCCCTCGGGCGTGTCGGGCGATACGATGCGGCTGCCTCAGGTCAGTCGGCGGATGACCCGTGATGAGATCGTGCAGGCGCGCGGCACCGCCGATGCGCTGGCGATGCGGCTTCGCCATCACGACCCGGCGACACATGCGAAATACGCCCCTTCCGGTCCGATGGCGCGCGAGATCTTCGAGGCCGTGGAAACCGCCCGGGTCGAGGCGCGCGGCGCGCGCGATATGCCCGGCGCGCTGTCCAATATCGACGCGCGCATGGGCGCCGAGGCCGAGCGTCGCGGCTATGGCCAGGTCAAGCAGCCCGCCGATGTGCCGCTGTCTGTCGCCGCAGGCTATCTTCTTCGAGAGGCGGCGACCGGCCGCGCTTTGCCGCCCGCTGCCGCCCATGCGGCCGATCTCTGGCGGCCGTTTGTCAGCCAGCAGGCCGGTCATGTTCTGGAAGCAGCACGCACGATGCTGGACGATCAGTCGGCTATCGCACGCCTTGCGCGGCAGATGATCGACGATCTGGGTTACGGCGACCAGCTTGGCGAAGACCCCGACGCAGAGCCCGAGGATGACGCGACCGAGGAGGCCGAGCCCGATCCCGAAGCCGGCGACAATCAGGCCCGCGATCAGGATGAAAGCGAGGACAGCGAAGCAAGCCCTGAACGCAGTCAGGAACGCACAGAGGACGAACGGCAGGCTCAGGTCAGTCTGGACGACACCTCGGATGAAGAATTCGCCGAGGACAGCGAGATGCCCGACGGCGAAATGCCCGAGGAACTGCCGCCGCCCGTCAGCGACGCAAGCGCCGATTACAAGGTTTTCACGCAGACCTATGACGAGGAGATCAAGGCCGAGGATCTGGCCGAGCCGGCCGAACTGGAGCGTCTGCGTGCCTATCTGGACAAGCAGCTTGAACCCTTGCGTGGCGCGGTCAGCCGGCTGGCCAACAAATTGCAACGGCGCCTCCAGGCCCAGCAGAACCGCAGTTGGGAATTTGACAAGGAAGAAGGCGTGCTGGATGCCGGGCGTCTGGCCCGCGTTGTCGCCAACCCGACCACGCCCCTGTCCTTCAAGATCGAGAAAGACACCGAATTCCGCGACACCGTGGTGACGCTGCTGATCGACAATTCCGGCTCGATGCGGGGGCGCCCGATCTCGATCGCGGCGATCTGCGCCGATGTGCTGGCGCGCACGCTGGAACGCAGCCAGGTGAAGGTCGAGATTCTCGGGTTTACCACGCGGGCCTGGAAGGGCGGTCAGGCGCGCGAGCAATGGCTTAAGGAAAACCGCCCCGCGCTGCCCGGTCGTCTGAACGATCTGCGCCATATCATCTACAAGGGCGCCGACGCGCCTTGGCGTCGCGTGCGCCCGAACCTTGGCCTGATGATGAAGGAAGGGCTGCTGAAGGAAAACATCGACGGCGAGGCGCTGGAATGGGCGCACAGGCGTCTGGTCAAGCGGCCCGAGGTGCGCAAGATCCTGATGGTGATCTCGGACGGGGCGCCGGTCGATGACAGCACTTTGTCGGTCAATCCGGCCAATTATCTGGAAAAGCACCTGCGCGACGTGATCGCGATGATCGAAAAGCGCAGGCAGGTCGAACTTCTGGCCATCGGCATCGGCCATGACGTGACACGTTATTACGAACGCGCGGTCACCATCACCGATGCCGAACAGTTGGGCGGCGCAATGACCGAGCAGTTGGCCGGGCTGTTCGAATCCGATCCGCGCCAGCGTGCGCGCGCGATGGGCAGGGGTTTTCAGCGCAGATTGGGATAAAATGCTCGGTTTTCTGAAGAAGCTTCTTGGCGGTAGGGCTGCGGATGGGCCGGTCGATGACAGGGGTGTGCTGTCAATCACACCGGACGACTTGGAATCGCCCGACCGGCTTGGCCCCAAGCTGGCTGCCTATGCGCAGATGAAAGACCATATCGACGAAGCCGTCTATGACGCCGAGGCCGAACTGGTGCGGGTCCGCTATGCCAGCGGGATCAAGGCGTCGTGCTTCATGGGGCAGGTTATCCCTGCCATGGCCGCGATGAACACCGCCGAGGAAGTGACCGCCTATCTGGAAAACAGATTTGCCGATATCGATATCCAGTCGCAGGGGCGCCTGCTGCCGGTGCTGAAACCGGCGAGCTATATCGAAACCGCCCGCCAACAGCTGCGCGAGCTTGGCGCCGGCGAGGATGATCCGTTGCCCTTCTGGCATGCGGACATCGCACCGGGCCTGATTCTGTTGCTGGTTTACGATTCGCCCACGTCGATGCGCTCGCTCGGTCTTGAAGAACTGAAGGCGCAATGGGCGCATCCGAATGATGCCTTGCAGCAGGCGCGGGTGGAACTGGTGGACTATCTGAACGATAGCGAATTCGGTATCCTGTCCATGTATGACGGCAAGCTGTGCCAACTGAAGCTGGACGGCAATTACGAGGCCAGCCTGTTCTTCGTGTCCGACGTCTGGGATCAGCAGCAAGAAGAATTCGGGGCTGCGCCGGCTGCGATCTTCGCGGCGCGCAATCTGGTGTATTTCGTCAATTCCGCCGATCCCGACGCGATGGACCTGCTGAAAACCCTCGCCGCGCATGACGATGAAGAACCGGCCTACGCCATACTGCCTCGGCAGATATGGTTGTATGAAGATGGCGGCTGGACCCCCTATGACGACATATCAGAAAGGCCTTCGCGGCTGAACTAGCGCGGGGCGAAGACAGGACTGCAGGACATGTTCCAGGAATTTGATGCAACCGGAAATCCGGCGGCCCACCCGCCGCGTCTTGCCGCGCTGCGCGATGTGATGGTGCAAGATGGTCTGGACGGCTTTCTGATCCCGCGCGCCGATGCGCATCAGGGCGAATATGTGGCCGAGGCTGACGCGCGTCTGCGTTGGCTGACCGGCTTTTCTGGCAGCGCCGGCATTGCAATTGTGACTGCGGATCAGGCGGCGGTCCTTGTCGATGGCCGCTACAAGGTGCAAGCACGGGCGGAACTGGATCTTGATCATTTCGCCCCGGTCGATTTCCCGGCAACGCGGCCGGCCGAATGGTTGCGCAAGGCATTGCCAGATGGGGGGCGTGTCGCCTTTGATCCGTGGTTGCATACCCATCGCGAGATCCAGGATCTGCGCGAGAAGCTTGAAGCGGACAATATCGGACTGATCCCGGTGGCCAACCTGGTTGATCGTATCTGGACCGATCGCCCCGATCCGCCCAAGGGCAAGGCGCGGCTGCATGATGATGCCTATGCCGGTGCCAGCGCGGCGGACAAGCGTGCGCGTATCGCCCAAGACTTGCGACAGTCGGGTCAGCAGGCGGCTGTCATCACATTGGCCGATTCGCTGGCATGGTTGCTGAACATCCGTGGCCGCGACATTCCGCGTAACCCTGTCGTGCTGGGCTTTGCGGTGATCGACGCAAGTGGCGCCGTGCAATTATTCGCCGATCCCGAGAAATTCGACAGCGACGTGCGGCAGAAGCTGGGCAACGAAGTCTCGATAATCCATCCCGAGGGTTTTGTTGCGGCACTGGCCAACCTTTCGGGACCGGTCCGTGTCGATCCTGCCTCTGCGCCCGAGGCGGTGTTCCAGATCCTGCACGAAAACGACATTACCGTCATCAAGGCGGATGACCCGGTCGTGATGCCGAAGGCACAAAAGAACGATGCTGAAATCGCGGGAATGCGCGACGCTCACTTGACGGATGCGGCGGTCATGGCTCGATTTCTGGCTTGGCTGGAAGCCACGGCGCCGGGCGGCCTGACGGAAATTGATGTCGTCCGCAAACTGGAGGAAATGCGCCGTCAGGCCGGAATTCTGGATATCAGCTTCGACACGATCAGCGGGGTTGGCCCGCATGCCGCTCTGCCGCATTATCGCGTGTCTGATGCCAGCAACCTGCCTCTGGCCGATGGGCAGGTCATTCTGGTCGATTCCGGCGGGCAGTATCAGAACGGCACGACCGACATCACCCGCACGATGGCAGTTGGCACAATGGATGACGAGGTGCGCGAGGTGTTTACCCGTGTGCTTCAGGGTATGATTGCCGTGTCACGCCTGCGCTTCCCGAAAGGATTGGCTGGCCGCGATATCGACGCCGTGGCACGCGCGCCCCTGTGGTCGGTGGGTCTGGATTACGATCACGGAACGGGACACGGTGTCGGTGCGGCGCTGTGTGTTCATGAAGGCCCGGCCCGTATCTCTCGGGTGTCCGAGGTTCCGCTGGCCGAAGGTATGATCCTGTCAAACGAGCCCGGCTATTACCGCGAAGGTGATTTCGGTATTCGCATCGAAAACCTTCTGGTCGTCCAGCCCGCTGAAAGTCCGGACGGGCGCGACATGCTGGCTTTCGAAACGCTGACCTTCGTGCCGATCGACCGCCGGATGATCGTGACCGGCATGTTGTCGCCAGCCGAACGTGACTGGCTGGATGCGTATCACGCCGAAGTTCTGGAAAAGTTGGGCCCGCTTGTCGATGCGGAGACGCTGGGTTGGCTGGAACAGGCAACGGCGCCGATCTGACCGGCGCCGCCGCATTGTCATTGTTTCAATTCAGACGACCAGCAGCAGGCCACCGATAATCACACCGGTGATAAGCAGCAGGACGACGCAGAAGCCCATGATGTCGCGCGCCTTCAACCCGGCAATGCCCAGCATCGGCAGCGCCCAGAACGGTTGCAGCAGGTTGGTCCAGGCGTCACCCCAGGCAATGCCCATGACGACCTTGCTGACATCTGCGCCAAGTGCTTCTGCGGCGGGCAGCATGATCGGGGCCTGAACAGCCCATTGACCGCCGCCAGACGGGACGAAGATGTTTACGATCCCGGCCGAGATAAAGCTCCAGAAAGGCAGGGTCGCCGCGCTGGAAAGCGCGACAAACCATTCCGACATCGTCGCGGCCAGCCCTGTCCCGGTCATGATCGCCATGATCCCGGCATAGAACGGGAACTGGATCACGATGCCGGCCCCGCCCTTGACCGCGTCATCAAGCGCCGCCAGCACGCTGCGCGCCGTGCCATGCAGCGTCAGACCCACGAAAAGGAACGCGAAGTTGACGACGTTCAGGTTAAGCCCGCCGCCGCCTGCAAAATACAGAACCAGCCAGATGATGCCCGGAATGCCGATCAGGTACATCAGGATCCGCGAATTTTCCAGGCGCTGCGCCGGTGTCGCATCGGCGGGCAAGGGGGGCAGCTCTGCATCATCGCCCAAAACTGACGGATCGACCAGAACGGTGTCGTCATGTGTGGGCATCATCATCCGGTTGGCAATCGGCAGGACCACTACGACCACCGCCACGATCAGCAGGTTCCACCAGGCAAAGATGGTATCTGATGTGGGGATGATGCCGATCTGGTCTTCGGTGAAATGGCCGGGCGTGGCGACGGTCAACGGGATCGAACCCGAAATCCCGCCGTGCCAGATGACAAAGCCCGAATAGGCGGAAGCCACCAGCAATCGGTAATCGACCTTGACGTGACGGGCCAGCTCGCGTGCGAAGATCGCGCCGACGACAAGACCGAAGCCCCAGTTCAACCAACTCGCCGCCAGCGAGACGAGGGTCACCATGACAATCGCCTGGCCACCCGATTTCGCCTGCATCGCCAATGCCGCGAGCGCACGCTTTACCGGTGGCGACGAGGCGAGGATATAACCTGTCACAAGAACCAGCAGCATCTGCATCGAGAAGCTCAGCAGTTCCCAGAAGCCGGTGCCCCAGATGCGGATCAACTCGACCGGGTTGCTGCCCTGGATGCCGATTGCAGCCAACATGGCGATCAGCGTCAGGATCAGCACGAAAATGAATGCGTCCGGCAACCATCTTTCCATCAGGCGGGTCGCCGGCCGCGACAGGAATCTTAGCATCAATCTGCCTCCCTTTTTAATTGATTGGACGAACACTGCGCGAAGCGACTGCGGATCGCAACCGCGCAAGTGGAAACGCCGCCCCGGTGAAGGACGGCGTTCAGAAAAGGCTGGACAGGCAGGTCAGCCGATGGCGGCGGACTTAACCTGATCGTCGACCTTGTCGATATACTGGGCAAAGTTGTCCGAGAACATCTGGACCAGCTTCTTTGCCTGCGCATCGTAAGCCGCGCCATCTTCCCAGGTCCGGCGCGGATCCAGCAATACGTCGGACACGCCCTGCACAGAAACCGGCACCTCGAACCCGAAATTCGGATCCTTGCGGAACTGGGCATCGTTCAGCGATCCGTCCAGTGCGGCTGTCAGCAAGGCGCGGGTGGCCTTGATCGGCATACGCGACCCTTCGCCGAATGCGCCACCGGTCCAGCCGGTATTGACCAGCCAGCAGGTTGCGCCCGTTTCGGCAATTTTCTGTTGCAGCAACTCGCCATAAGCTTCCGGACGGCGTGGCATGAAGGGCGCGCCGAAGCAGGTCGAAAAGGTCGGCGTCGGTTCGGTCACGCCAACCTCGGTGCCGGGCGTTTTTGACGTGAAGCCCGAAAGGAAGTGATACATTGCCTGCGCCGGCGTCAGCCGCGCGATCGGCGGCAGCACGCCATATGCGTCACATGTCAGCATGATGACGTTCTTCGGGACCCCGCCAAGCCCGCTTTTCGATGCGTTCGAGATATAGTCCAGCGGGTAGGCGCAGCGCATGTTTTCGGTGATGCTGCTATCTTCGAAATCCAGCACAAGCGTGTCGGGATCGTAGACCATGTTTTCGATCACGGTGCCGAACTTGTGGGTCGTGGCGTAGATTTCCGGTTCTGCCTTCTCGGACAGGTTGATCGTCTTGGCGTAGCAGCCGCCTTCGAAGTTGAAGACGCCTTCGTTCGACCAGCCATGTTCGTCATCGCCGATCAGCACGCGCGACGGGTCGGCCGAAAGGGTCGTCTTGCCCGTCCCGGACAATCCGAAGAACACCGCAACATCATCAGAATCGTCCGGCGCGTGGTTGGCGCTGCAATGCATGGGCATCACGCCGCGACCCGGCAGGATATAGTTCAGAAGCGTGAACACACCCTTCTTGTTTTCCCCCGCATATTCCGTGTTGCCGATCAGGATCAGCTTACGCTCGAAATTCAGCGCGATCACGGTCTCGCTGCGGCAGCCATGACGGGCCGGGTCGGCCTTGAAGCTGGGGCAGTTGATGATGGTAAATTCTGGCACGAAACTGGCCAGTTCCGCCGCATCGGGGCGGCGCAGCAGGTGGCGGATGAACAGGTTATGCCAGGCAAGTTCCGACACCACGCGCACGTCAAGGCGCTGTTCGGCATCGGCGCCAGCATAAAGGTCCTGGACGAAATATTCGCCACCCTTCATATGGGCCAGCATGTCCTGATACAGCTGCTCGAACGCCTCGGGCGCCATTGCCTTGTTGTTTTCCCACCAGATGCTGTCTTCGACATCGGGGGTCCGGACAACGAACTTGTCCTTCGGCGAACGACCGGTATGTGAACCTGTCGAAACCAGAAAAGCACCGCCAAGTCCAAGCTTGCCTTCGCCACGCGAAATGGCGTGTTCGATCAATGCCGGTTCCAGCAGGTTATAATAAACCGCCGAGACCCCTTCGATTCCCTGGTTTTCAAGTTTGAATTCGGGGTTCACACGGGGCTGCGACATTGCTTGGAAATCTCCGCTTCAGGGTAGACAGGCGTCTCTGTCTCAGCCCCTATAGCATGGCATTTTTATGAAAAAAGAGGCGAATTTCCCATGTTAGCGAAATCAGGAATGGTTAGCGCAAACAGCAGTGTCATGGCCCTGTCTGACAAGCCGGGTGCGCGCAAAAGTGGTTGAAATCGAAACTGTTCACGCGACCGCCGTGCAAATGGGCGGGCGGGGCGTTCTGATACTGGGACCTTCCGGCGCTGGCAAATCCAGCCTTGGACTGCGCCTGATTGCGCTTGGCGGAATCCTGATTTCCGATGATCGGGTGAACCTGACCCGTCGTGACGCAGCGTTATGGGCGACGGCACCGGACAGTATCGCGGGCCTGATCGAGGCACGCGGGGTCGGGCTTGTGCGCACGGTTTCCACCCCCGGCAGTATTGATCTGGTGGTTGACCTGGGCCGGGCCGAAACAGAACGCCTGCCGCCATTTCGCAACACTTCATTCCTGGCTGTCCCGCTTCCCCTTGTCCTTGGGCCGGTTACGGATCATCTTTGTTCGACGATTTGCCTGTTATTGCGGGGCGGTCGCCTTGCACCAGACATGGAAATGTTGCCGGTCACGCGATGAATGAAGCCACCACTCCCAGCGGATCCGCCAGGGCGGTAGATACGGAAAGCGCGGCGACGCGGCTGGTGCTTGTCACCGGGCCGTCAGGTGCCGGGCGATCCACGGCGATCGATGTGCTGGAAGACCTTGGATACGAGGCCATTGACAACCTGCCGCTGTCGCTGGTTCCCCGGCTGCTGGATGGTCCCGCCAGAGACGCACCATTGGCGCTTGGTCTTGATATCCGCAACCGCGATTTTTCGGCCTCGGCGGTGATCGAACTGATTGATCATCTGACCCGGCATCCCGCCTATGTCGCCGAAGTGCTGTATCTTGACTGCGATTCCGCGACGCTTGTGCGCCGTTTCAATGAAACCCGGCGGCGTCACCCCATGGCGGCCGAAGGCGCGCCTGCTGACGGTATCCTTGCCGAAAAGGATATCATGGGACCGATCAAGGCGCGCGCGGATGTGCTGGTCGATACGTCCGACATGTCGCCCCATGATCTGAAGGCTGAACTGGCACGCTTCTATGATGCGCTGCCGGGGCATCGACTGACAGTCTCGGTGCAAAGCTTCTCGTACAAGCGCGGGGTTCCGCGTGGTATCGACATGATGTTCGACTGCCGATTCCTTGAAAACCCGCATTGGGAACCCCATCTTCGTGCCCTGACGGGGCGCGATCCATCGGTTCAGCGATTCGTCGAGGCCGACCCGCGGTTTGAGGAATTCAGGCAGAAGATTCTCGACCTCGTGCTTTTTGTGCTGCCGGCGCATCTGTCAGAAGGCAAAACCCATCTTGCGATAGGTTTCGGCTGCACGGGTGGTCAACATCGCTCTGTCACTATGGCTGAAATTATGTCACAAGCGCTTGCTGAACATGGTTGGCAAGTGTCCAAACGTCATCGTGAACTCGAACGGCGCGACGCAGAAAGGCCACGTCAGGAAGTTTCGGGTTCTACCTCTCAGGGAACGCAGATTTGATCGGAATTGTCATCGTCGCTCATGGCGGTCTGGCACGGGAATATCTCTCCGCGATGGAGCATGTGGTGGGGCCGCAATCCGGCGTGCGCACCATCACGATCGAGGACGAGCATGATCGCAACGCAAAAAGCCGCGAAATCTGTATCGCCGCCGACGAGGTCGACGAAGGCGATGGGGTTGTCGTGGTGACCGATATCTTTGGCGGCTCGCCGTCCAACCTGTCGCTTCCGGCCTGCTCGGCCCGTAACCGTATCATCATATACGGCGCGAACCTGCCCATGCTGGTGAAGCTTGCGAAGCTGCGTCACTTGCCTGCCGATCAAGCGGCCGCGCATGCTGTGCATGCTGGGCGAAAGTACATTGACAGTTACTCGGTTAATGAAGAACTGGCCCCCCGCCACGTTGCCCAATGAACCAGCCGATCAATCGAATCCTGCCCATCATAAATGAGAAGGGCCTGCACGCCCGCGCCTCTGCGAAATTCGTCGAGATGGTGGAACGGTTTGACGCCGCCGCAGAAGTGACGCGCGACGGCATGACTGTTTCAGGCGATTCGATCATGGGGCTGCTGATGTTGGCCGCAGGGCGCGGAAGCGAGATTGCGGTTACGACCTCTGGGGCGCAGGCCAATGAGTTGGCTGACGCCCTGACTGAACTTGTCGCGCAGCGGTTCGGCGAGGACAGTTGAGTTTTGGCCGAGCGGCAGTCCTATCATCACGGTAATCTCCGTGAGGCACTTGTTGAAGCTGCCGTTGAACTGATCGAGCAGACCGGCCCGCAGGCTTTCACCCTGGCCGAGGCTGCGCGGCGCGCTGGCGTATCACCCGCTGCACCTTATCGCCATTTCAAGGGGCGCGACGACCTTCTGGAAGAGGTTGCCAAGCGTGGCTTCTGCCTGTTTGCCGAAAAGGTCCATGCGGCCTATGACGGCGGCCGGCCCAATCCTCTTCGCGCGCTTGGAAGGGTCGGCTCGGCCTATCTGGAATTCGCCAGCGAGAATCCCGGTTATTATACCGCCATGTTCGAAAGCAACGTGGCCGTCGTCTCGAACCCCGAGCTTTGGGAAATATCCGAACGTGCCTTCAGCGTTCTGGTGCGCGCGGCCGAAGCCCTGGCCGAATCGCTGCCAAAGGACGAACGTCCACCTGCGCGCATGGTGGCAAACCATATCTGGGCGCTCAGCCATGGCGTGGTCGAGCTGTTCTCGCGCAGCAAGAACTATTCGCGCACCCCCGTCTCGCCCGAGGATATGCTCAGCTCGGGCGTGCTGATCTATCTGCGCGGTCTCAAGCTGATCAGCCACTGAACCCTTGCTCGACCGCTCCACTGCGCAGAACTGCGCCCATGCGGCGATCCATATGTCGTATTTCGCGGAAGTCCCCTTGATACGCCATTCTGTCGCACCATCTTTGTTAATGTGAAGGGTATTCACATTAACCGAAAGGGTAGCAAACATGGACTATGGCGCAACTTCCACCTATCGGCCCGGCCTGGCCAGCCGTCTTCAAGGCGGCCTGATCCAGGCCCGTGACTGGCTGGATGCGCGCGGCAGGATCGCCTGGATCGCTGCCATGATCGCTGGCTTCGTCTTCGTCTGGCCCGTGGGGCTGGCCATTCTTCTTTACATGATCGGAAGCAATCGCATGTTCACCTGTTCCAACCGCCGGAAATCCGCCCGCCGCAACGTCTCGACCCCGACCGGAAACTCGGCCTTCGATGCGTATCGCGACGAAACGCTGAAGCGGCTAGAGCAGGAGCACCGCGAATTCATGGACTACATGGTCCGCCTGCGCGAGGCGCGCGACAAGGCCGAATTCGACCAGTTCCTGAATGAACGCCGCGAGGCAGATGACCGCCCTGTCACGCTTTAAGCGCGGCCTCACCAGATCAAAAAGGCCGGAGGCAATGCCTCCGGCCTTTTTCGTGTGAATTTGCGCGACCGTCAGCGCGTGGGCACTGGCGTGTCGCCGGAATAGTCGTAGAAGCCGCGCCCTGATTTGCGGCCAAGCCATCCCGCCTCGACATATTTCACCAGCAGCGGGCAGGGGCGGTATTTGGTATCTGCCAGACCGTCATGCAGCACGTTCATGATCGCCAGACAGGTATCCAGCCCGATGAAATCGCCCAGTTCCAGCGGGCCCATGGGCCAGTTTGCCCCAAGGCGCATCGACTGGTCGATGGATTTGACAGAGCCGACGCCTTCGTAAAGCGTATAGACGGCTTCGTTGATCATCGGGATCAGGATGCGATTGACGATGAAGGCCGGGAAGTCTTCTGCGGTTGCGGCGGTCTTGCCGATCTTCTCGACCACAGCCAGCAGCGTCTCATAGGTCGTCTGATCGGTGGCAATGCCCCGGATCAGCTCGACAAGTTGCATGACGGGCACGGGGTTCATGAAATGGAAACCCATGAATTTTTCCGGCCTGTCCGTGCGGCTGGCCATGCGCGTAATCGAAATTGAAGACGTATTGGATGTAAGGATCGTTTCCGGCTTCAGATGGGGCAGAAGCTCGGCAAAGATGGCATTCTTGACATCTTCTTTCTCGGTCGCGGCTTCGATCACCAGGTCACAGGAACCCAGATCGGTCAGCGTCAACGTCGTCTTGATCCGGTCCAGCGTCGCGTTCTTGTCGGCTTCCGAGATCTTCTCGCCCTTTACCTGGCGATCAAGATTCTTGGTCACCGTCGCCAGTGCCTTTTTCAGCGCATCCTCGTTGACGTCGGTCAGCAACACGTCATAGCCCGCCAGCGCGAAAACATGGGCAATCCCGTTGCCCATCTGTCCCGCACCAATCACGCCTACCGATTGAATGGTCATGTCTCTACCCCTCGATTGTCGGGCGGACGATAGGGCCGTGGGCGGCGCGGATCAATGCGCTACGTGACGGCTGATGTCTTCGCAGTCGGCGTCAGGCCGTCAGTGCGGCGACGGCCTCGGCAACCGGGGTATTGCCATCCGTGACTTCAAGAATGCTGCGGCTGACTGCAGGTGTGGCGATCAGTTCAGCCAAAGTCGCTGCCACATTGTCGCGACTGATGTTGCCATAAGGGATGGCCGCACCAAGGCGGATATTGCCCGATCCGCTTTCATCGGTCAGTGTGCCGGGGCGCAGGATCACCCAGTTCAGCCCGCTGTCGACCAGATGCGCATCGGCCTTCCGCTTGACCTGCATATACAGTTCAAACCGCTCGTTCGGCGGGTTGGCACCGCGCCCGGCATCCATGAAGGCTGACACAAGCAGGAACCGCTTCACACCGGCATTCGATGCGGCTGCGACAGCTTTTTCAAGGCCGTCGCCATCGACGGCACGGGTCATTTCCGGCCCGCCCTTGCCGCCTGCGCCGGCGCTGAACACCACCGTGTCATGACCTGCCATCAGTGTTGAAAGTGCTGCGGCGTCCCCGCCGAGCAAGTCGCCTTCGATCGGATTGACGCCGGATTTCCGCAACGCTTCGATCTGTTCAGGCTTACGCGCCATGGCGCCCACGCCCATATTGCGTGAAATAAGTCGCGTGCCCAGCCTGCGACCGATTCCGCCTGCACCCCCGATGATGAATACGCCCGTCATGCCGATCCTCCTTTCCTCACAACAGCATAGCGCAAAACCAATAAAAAAGGGCCCCGGAAAGTTGCGGGGCCCTTTTTCAATCTCGTCGTGATCAGGGAATTTACAGCTTTTCCGTCAGTTCCGGCACGATCTGGAACAAGTCGCCCACCAGGCCATAGTCCGCGACCTGGAAGATCGGGGCTTCCTCGTCCTTGTTGATCGCCACGATGACCTTGGAATCCTTCATCCCAGCAAGGTGCTGGATCGCGCCCGAGATGCCGACCGCGATATAAAGTTCCGGCGCCACGATCTTGCCGGTCTGCCCGACCTGCCAGTCATTCGGCGCAAAGCCCGAATCCACCGCCGCGCGCGATGCGCCCACCGCCGCGCCCAGCTTGTCGGCCAGCTTTTCGATGATGGCGAAGTTTTCTTCCGAACCCACGCCGCGACCACCAGACACCACGCGACCGGCCGAGGTCAGTTCGGGGCGATCGCTTTCGGCGACTTCATCGCTGACCCATGTCGACAGGCCCGGATCCTCGGCATTGGCCTGATCCTCGACCGCGGCGCTGCCACCTTCGCCCGCCGCATCGAAGCTGGCCGTGCGGATGGTCATCACCTTCTTCGCATCCTTGGATTTCACCGTCTGGATCGCGTTGCCGGCATAGACCGGGCGTTCAAACGTATCGGCATCGATCACGGCCGAGACATCCGGGATCACCATCACATCCAGCAAAGCCGCCACGCGCGGCATGATGTTCTTGGCATCGGTCGTCGCGGGCGCCACGATATGATCGTAATCACCTGCAAGACTGACCAGCAGCGCCGACGTGGGCTCGGCCAGACGGTGCCCGTAAAGATCGTCCTCGGCGACCAGCACTTTCGCCACGCCGTCGATCTTCGCGGCATCCTCGGCAGCGGCCTTGGCGCTTGAGCCGGCGGCCAGCACCGTTACATCGCCCAGAGCCTTGACCGCGTTCACCGCCTTGGCGGTCGCCTCCGTGTTCAGTTCACCGTTGGTGACTTCGGCAAGCAGCAGAACAGCCATCACACAACCCCCGCTTCTTTAAGTTTCTGGACCAGTTCATCGACAGTTTCGACCTTGATCCCGGCCTTGCGGCCTTCCGGTTCCTTGACCGAGACGATTTCCAGCCGGGGCGAGACATCGACGCCGTAATCGGCGGCGGTCTTTTCATCCAGCGGCTTCTTCTTCGCCTTCATGATGTTCGGCAGGCTGGCATAGCGCGGCTCATTCAGGCGCAGGTCAGCCGTGACAATGGCCGGCAGCTTGACCTCGATCGTCTGCAAGCCGCCATCGACTTCGCGCGTGACCTTGGCGGCCTCGCCTTCGATTTCCACCTTGCTGGCAAACGTGGCCTGACCCCAGCCCAGAAGTGCGGCCAGCATCTGGCCCGTCGCGTTCATGTCATTGTCGATGGCCTGCTTGCCCGCGATGACAAGTTTCGGCTGTTCCTCGTCGATCACGGCCTTCAGGATCTTCGCGACCGCCAGAGGCTCGATATCGGTATGCACATCGTCAGCCGCGACGACCAGAATGGCGCGATCCGCGCCCATCGCCAGCGCCGTGCGCAGCGTCTCCTGCGCCTGTTTAACGCCAATGGACACCACGACGACCTCCTCGGCCGCGCCTTTTTCCTTCAGCCGGATCGCCTCCTCGACAGCGATCTCGTCAAAGGGGTTCATCGACATCTTCACATTGGCCAGATCAACGCCAGAGCCATCGGATTTGACCTTGGCCTTCACGTTATAATCAATCACCCGTTTTACCGGCACGAGAACCTTCATCGGTGCTCTCTCCCTTCTGTTGTCTAACGCAATTCGCTTGAATAGATAGCTGTCACACTTGCGGGGGAACAGGAAGAAATCCTGTTACGTAGCGTTGACGAACGCGTCATGTTGCGCCCCCACGACTGGCGCCCGGCTGCCAAAGGATGTCGCCGCCCCGGCCAAGATTTGCAACCCTTGCCGCGACGAAAAGCCAATCCGACAGTCGGTTGAGATAGCGGAGTGCGGTCGGGTTGATGTCGCCCGACGCCGCCAGCGCGACTGCATGACGTTCGGCGCGTCGCGCGATGGTGCGGGCAACGTGCAGATGCGCGGACAGGGCGCAGCCGCCGGGCAGAATGAAGCTGCGCAAAGGCTCCAGCCGGGTATTCATGGCATCGATTTCTGTCTCCAGTCGCGTCACCTGCGCATCGACGATACGCAGCACCGGAACTGTCGCTTCCGCATCCGCAATCCAGCCGGGGCGCGAAAGGTCTGCGCCAAGATCGAAAAGTTCGTTCTGAATCATGGCGATGGCGGATTCCATGTCGCCACCGTCAAGGCGGCAAACCCCAAGTGCTGCATTCAGTTCGTCGACCGTCCCATAGGTTTCAACGCGCAGATCGGTCTTTGGCACACGGCTGCCATCCGACAGCGCTGTTTCGCCCCCATCGCCGGTGCGTGTATAGATGCGGTTCAAAACCACCATCAGCCGCGCACCGCCACGAACAGCAGGATCAGCGCGATTGCGATGGCTTGCGCAATAATCCGCCACCGCATCATCCTGTTGCCATGCTTGGCGTTGAACTTGCCGCCGATTCCAAAGCCGCCGATCCCGGTCATCAGCACGACCAGCACCACGAAAAGCGCGATCAGGATCACGATATAAAGCGGGTCTTGCGACATCTGCGGCCTCTTTCTGGACGGGCAAAGGTTAGCGGGGCCCTGCAGTCGGGTCCAGTTCAGAACGCTGCGACAATGCGCCCCGTTCACGGCAAACCGGCGCCGGTCAGTCCATCGGGCACCGAATCACCTGTAGCGCGGCGTGGATAATCGCGCTATGCTGCGGGTCAGACCCGGAAAACCGGGCAACGGGCAGAGGCAGTGACGGCGGTATTTCCATGACCGAGATGGTTTTCGGCGCGATACCCGTGCGGGTGGGCGATCCTATTCTTCCCCGATGGTGGCGGACGGTGGACCGATGGTCGCTGTTCGCGGTCTTGTGCCTGTTCGCAATCGGACTGCTTCTTGGGCTGGCCGCGTCGGTCCCGCTGGCCGAAAAGAACAATCTGCCGCCGTTCTACTATGTGACCCGGCAGGCGATCTTTGGCGGCATGGGCCTTGCCACGATGTTCTTCATCTCGCTGCTCAACCCGCATCAGATCAGGCGGATCGGCGTTCTGGGTTTCTTCATCTCGGTCCTGGTGGTAGCGGCGCTTCCGATCATCGGCACGGATTTCGGCAAGGGGGCGACCCGCTGGCTAAGCCTGGGTTTCGCGTCCGTCCAGCCGTCAGAGTTCCTGAAGCCCTGCTTTGTCGCCGCCGTCGCATGGTGCATGGCCGCCAGCCAGGAAGTCGGCGGCCCGCCCGGCAAGTCGATCAGCTTCGGCATTACCGCGGCTGTCGTGATGATGCTGGTCAGCCAGCCGGATTTCGGTCAGGCGTCGTTGGTTCTGTTTTCCTGGTGCGTGATGTTCTTTGTCGCCGGTGCGCCCTTGTGGCTTCTGGGTGGCGTTGCCGGACTGACCGTGCTGGGCGGCATCTTCGCCTATGGCTCGTCCGAGCATTTCGCCCGCCGCATCGACGGTTTCCTGACCGCTGAAATCGACCCGCGCACGCAGATCGGCTATGCCACCAACGCCATTCAGGAAGGCGGCTTCTTCGGCGTCGGCGTGGGCGAGGGCACCGTCAAATGGTCGCTGCCCGATGCGCATACCGATTTCATCATCGCCGTCGCGGCCGAGGAATACGGCCTTGTCATGGTGCTGGTCATTATCGCGCTTTACGCCACCATTGTCTTCCGCTCGCTGATGCGGCTGTTGCGCGAACGCGATCCCTTTGCGCGCATCGCAGGCACTGGTCTTGCCTGTGCATTTGGCGTGCAGGCCCTGATCAACATGGGCGTGGCTGTGCGCCTGCTTCCCGCGAAAGGCATGACGCTGCCCTTCGTCAGCTATGGCGGCTCGTCCGTGATTGCATCCGGTATCGCCATGGGGATGTTGCTGGCGCTGACGCGCCACCGCCCCCAGGGAGAGATTTCGGACGTGATCGGGCGGGGGCGTTGATGCCCAAATATGCGCTGATTGCCGCTGGCGGAACCGGCGGGCACATGTTTCCCGCACAGGCTTTGGCCGAGGTTCTGCTGGCCAATGGCTGGAAGGTGAAGCTGTCGACCGATGATCGCGGCGCGCGTTATGCCGGGAACTTCCCGCCCGAGGTCGCGCGCGAGGTCGTGGCTTCGGCCACCACCTCACGCGGCGGACTGATGGGCAAGCTGACCGCGCCGTTCAAGATCGCCTCGGGCGTCATGGCCGCGCGTGGGGCCTTTGCGAAGGACCGCCCCGATATTGTCGTGGGCTTTGGCGGTTATCCGACCATCCCGGCCATGTCGGCGGCGCTGACCAGGGGCATCCCGCGCATGATCCACGAACAGAACGGCATCATGGGCCGCGTCAATGGCGCCTTCGCCAGACGCGTGCAGAAGATCGCCTGCGGCACCTGGCCGACCGAGCTGCCGGCAGGTGTCGAAGGCATTCATGTCGGTAATCCCGTGCGCGCCTCGGTCAGGGAAAAGGCCGCGTCGCCTTATACGCCCCCCGGTGACGGGCCGCTGAATGTCGTCGTTATCGGCGGCTCGCAGGGCGCGCGCATCCTGTCCGATGTCGTTCCCGCCGCCATGGCCAGCCTGCCGGCTGACATCCGTGCCCGCCTGAACGTGGCCCACCAGGCCCGGGCCGAGGATGACGACCGCGTCAGGACCGCTTATGCCGATGCCGGTATCACCGCCGATATCCGCCCCTTCCTCGACAATGTGCCAGCGCTTTTTGCCGACGCTCAACTGGTCATCGCCCGCTCCGGCGCCTCGACCATCGCCGATCTGACGGTGATCGGGCGGCCGTCGATTCTGGTGCCCCTGGCAATTGCGACCGGCGATCACCAGACCGCCAATGCGCGGCCTCTTGCCGACGCAGGTGCTGCGCTGATGCTGCCCGAAAGTATACTTGACGCGGAAACCCTGGCGCGCGACATGCTCGCCATTCTGACTGACCCTGACCGCGCGACGGGTATGGCCGCCGCCGCATTGGCGCTTGGCCGCCCCGACGCCGCCGAACGCCTTTACGAAATCGTCACGGAGACTGCTGCATGAACGCCGCCACCAAACTGCCCGGAGAACTTGGCCCCATCCATTTCATCGGCATTGGCGGTATCGGCATGTCGGGCATCGCCGAGGTGCTGATGACGCTTGGCTATGACGTGCAGGGCTCGGATGCGAAGAAATCCAAGATCACGGACCGGCTGGAAGGGTTGGGCGCGCGCATCTACGAAGGCCAGCGGGCGGAAAATATCGGCGATGCTGGCGTCGTGGTGATCTCGACCGCGATCAAGAAGGGCAATCCCGAACTGGAAGAGGCCCGCCGGAAGGGCCTGCCGGTCGTTCGCCGCGCCGAGATGCTGGCCGAACTGATGCGCATGCGGTCAAACGTGGCGATCGGCGGCACGCACGGAAAGACCACGACGACGACCATGGTGGCGACGCTGCTGGATGCGGGCGGCTTCGATCCGACCGTCATCAATGGCGGCGTGATCCACGCCTACGGATCCAACGCGCGGGCCGGTGCCGGCGAGTGGATGGTGGTCGAGGCCGACGAATCCGACGGCAGCTTCAACCGCCTGCCCGCGACCATTGCCATCGTCACAAATATCGACCCCGAGCATATGGAGCATTGGGGCGACTTCGACCGGCTGCGCGACGGGTTCTACAACTTTGTCTCTTCGGTGCCCTTCTATGGTCTGGCCGTGTGCTGCACTGACCACCCAGAGGTGCAGGCGCTTGTCGGCCGGCTGACCGACCGCCGCGTTGTGACCTTCGGTTTCAATGCACAGGCGGATGTGCGCGCGATGAATCTGCGCTATGAAGACGGCATCGCGCATTTCGATGTGGCGCTTCAAGGCGAGGCGGACCTGTCCGAGGACGGCGAAGTGCCGGTGATAGAGGGTTGCACCCTGCCCATGCCCGGCGATCATAACGTGTCGAACGCGCTGGCGGCCGTTGCTGTTGCCCGCCACCTGGGCATGAAGCGCACCGAAATCCGCGAGGCGCTGGCGAAATTCGGCGGCGTCGGCCGCCGCTTCACCCGCGTGGGCGAAGTGAACGGCGTCACCATCATCGACGATTACGGCCACCATCCGGTCGAAATTGCCGCCGTCCTGAAAGCTGCGCGTCAGGCGACCAAGGGGCGTGTCATCGCCGTCCACCAGCCGCACCGCTATTCGCGTCTTTCGAATCTGTTCGAGGATTTCTGCACCTGCTTCAACGAGGCCGATGTCGTCGCCATCGCCGAGGTTTACGCAGCGGGCGAAGACCCGATCCCGGGCGCCAGCCGCGACGATCTGGTCGCCGGCCTGATCGCCCACGGCCACCGCCACGCCCGCGCCATCATCGATGAGGCCGATCTGGCGCGCCTTGTCCGCGAACAGGCCCGGCCGGGGGATATGGTGGTCTGTCTTGGTGCGGGCACGATTTCCACCTGGGCCAACGCCCTGCCTGAACGGCTGACCGAAAAGGCGGCATAAGGCACCGATCGGTGGTCATCGGCAAGGCCGCCGCCAGGCCCGGTCGTGGGCGGGGCCTGCGTGGCAATCCCCGCGCCGATCTGGTGTCGCGGCTGGGCCTTGACGCTGTGCGACGCCGCGAAAAAGGTATGTACGTGATATGCACGTGCTATGTACGGGATATTGCCGCGTTATTCACCCTCGAATCCCAGCAATCGCTGCCTCAAACCGCCGTCGGTCGCCGTCTGTTGCGCCGTGTTGCGAACGCTGCCGTTGCGCGCCGTGTTGACGCCCCGCGCCAGGCTGTCTACCAGCTTGGGGCATGAGCATCGAACTCCCCTCGCCGCGCGGCGCCCTGACCCCTGACCGCCCGCTTGACGGGCTGACCTGGCTGCGGGTCGGCGGCCCGGCTGACTGGCTGTTCCAGCCCGCAGATGCCGATGATCTGGCGGGCTTCCTGCGTGATCTGGACCCGTCGATCCCGGTCTTTCCCATGGGCGTCGGATCGAACCTGATCGTGCGCGACGGCGGTATTCGCGGCGTTGTGATCCGTCTGGGGCGCGGGTTCAATGCTATTGAATTTGCTGATGAAATCGTGACCGCCGGGGCGGCGGCGCTGGATGCGCATGTGGCCCGCAAGGCCGCCGATCAGGGGCTGGACCTGACCTTTCTGCGCACCATTCCCGGCAGTATCGGTGGGGCCGTGCGGATGAATGCCGGCTGCTATGGCAGCTATACCGCCGACCATCTGATCGACGCGCAGGCGGTGACGCGCGACGGGCAGGTGCTGACGCTGACGCCCGCCGATTTGCGCTTTGCCTATCGTCACAGCGAACTGGCGAAGGGCACCGTCCTGACGCAGGCACGCTTCCGCGCCGAACGCGGCGATCCCCAGCAATTGCACAACAAAATGGACGCGCAGCTGGCCAAACGCGACGCGACACAGCCGACCAAGGACCGCACCGCCGGGTCAACCTTCCGCAACCCCGCAGGCTTCAGCTCGACCGGGCGCGACGATGACACGCATGAGCTGAAGGCCTGGAAGCTGATCGAGGATGCCGGCCTGCGCGGCCATCGGCTGGGTGGGGCACAAATGTCTGAAAAACATCCGAATTTTCTGATGAACGCCGACGGCGCGACAGCGGCGGAGCTGGAGGAGCTGGGCGAATTCGTCCGCGCCCGCGTTCGTGAAACCTCGGGGCACGATCTGCAATGGGAAGTGATCCGCATCGGCGATCCGGCCTGATCAGGGCGCCTACTTCGCGCCAGACAGCATTTCGCCCGCGCCCCCGACGACGGTTGCCAGGCCCATCATGTCCATGCCGCCAAGGATCGCATCGACTGCAACGGCCGCAAGCAACATACCCATGACGCGACTGATGATATTAGCACCGGTATTGCCGATGTATTTATACACCCGCGTCGCGACCAGAAGCAGACCAAGCGTAATCGCCAGCACAACCAGCAAGGCGCCAGCCGTGACGACCTGATCAGCCATCGAATTCTGGTGGTTGTCGGTCAGGACCACGACACCAAGCATCGCGCCGGGCGAGGCGATGGAGGGAATTGCCAGCGGAAAGACCGCACCTTCCAGATGGTCCCGCTCAGCCTCCTCGATTTCCCTTTGCGGTTTTGAATCGCCGAAGATCATCGTCATGGCGAAGATGAACAGAACGATCCCGCCAGCAATCTGGAAGGACCCCAGCCGAAGGCCCATCGCTTCCAGCACGAATTGGCCGAAGAACAGAAACCCGATCAACACCGCGGTCGCGACAGAAATCGCACGGATCGCGAAACGGCGATGCAGCGCGCGCGGCACATATTTGGTGGCGAACAGAAACACCGGAACAGATCCGATAGGGTCGATCACCACGAACAGCGTGATGAACTCGCGGAATATGGCGGTGATGTCCATTCGGGTCCTTTGTCCAGGGGAAGGCGGGCGTTATGTTCTTGATGTAGCAACGCCGCTTGACGTATCGCAAGGGCCGAGAAGACAGGGATGATCACATGTCCGAAGGTCTGCGCGCCGATCGCCCGGCCAATAGCCGCTTTGCCTATGTAACGCTCGCCACGAATGCCGATTACGCTACGGGTGCCCTGGCGCTTGTGAACTCGATCATGGCGACTGGCAGTTCAGCAGATTGCGTGGTCCTTCATACAGCGGTTCCAAAGGATGCGCAGGCCGCGCTGCGCGGTGCCGGGGCCAGGCTGATCGGGGTTGATCTTCTGGACACGTCCGAGGCGTTCAATCGCGCGCACGCCCGCGAGGCGCTGCATGCGCGTGCCGCGTTCACCAAGGGGAACAAGCCGCCCTTTCACACCCCGCTGGACAACTTTGCCAAGCTGCGGCTGTGGCAATTGGTCGAGTATGAAGCGGTGGTCTTCATCGACGCTGACGCGCTGATGCTGAAGAATTGCGACAAGCTGTTCGCCTATCCCGAATTCTGCGCCGCGCCGAATGTCTATGAAAGCGTGGCCGATTTTCACCGGCTGAATTCTGGCGTCTTCACCGCGCGCCCCTCGCTTGCCACGTTTGCGGCGATGATGGATCGTCTGGACCGGCCCGGCGTGTTCTGGCGGCGCACGGATCAGACATTTCTTCAGGATTTCTTTCCCGACTGGCACGGGCTGCCGGTGTTTTACAACATGCTGCAATATGTCTGGTTCAATCTGCCCCAGCTGTGGTCATGGGACGAAATCCACATCCTGCATTTCCAGTATGACAAGCCCTGGCAGGACCACGAAAAATGCGAACAGCTGCGGCCCCTGATTGATCTGTGGCAGGGATATGCCGGGCTTGGTCCCCGGCTGGACATCGCCAGCCTGCCGCATCCGTCATGAGGATCGCGGTCACCGGGGGCACCGGCCTTGTCGGCCGATTTATCGTGAATGAGGCGATCGGTTCGGGCGACGATGTCACGGTGATGACACGTAACCCGCCCCGCGCCGGCTTTTTTCAGGAACAGGTGCGTCATCTTCCTTTTACTCTTGGCGGCCCTGTGCCGGATCTGGGCGGGTTCGATGCCATCGTGCACGCCGCCTTCGACCATCTTCCCGGTCGCTATCGCGGTGGCGAGGGCGATGATCCGGCTGGCTTTCTTGCCCGCAACCTCGGTGGCTCGTTAAGACTGTTCGAGGAAGCTTCGCGGGCCGCAAGCCGTGTCGTCTTCATTTCCTCGCGCGCGATCTACGGCCCTCAGCAGGGATCGCTGACCGAGGATATGGAGTGCCGGCCGAATACACTTTACGGTCAGGCAAAGCTTGGGGCCGAGCAGGGCCTTCTGGCGCTGATGCCGACGGCGACCGTATTGCGCGCGACGGGTGTCTATGGCCCGCCGGGGCCGGGACAGCGCCATAAATGGGCGGATCTGTTTGACGATTTCGCCGCCGGCCGCCGGATCGAGCCGCGCGTCGGTACCGAGGTTCACGGCGAATGTCTGGCCCTCGCCGTCCGGCGCGGGCTGGACGGGGCTGATGGGATATACAACGTCTCGGACATGCTGCTGGACCGGCGCGATCTGCTGGAAGAATGGCGCGCGGTGACCGGAATTGATGGCCGTCTGCCCGACCGCGCCGATGCCAGCGGGTTTAACCAGATGGACTCCGCAAAGCTGGAACGACTTGGCTATCGGCCGAGTGGTCGCAGCTGGTTGCGCAAGACATTGCGCGAAATGGCTGAACAGTCAGGAATTTTGCCGGAAGGCGCATAAGCCCCTTCCCTGATTCGCTTCGCTTCGCTAGAATCGCCTGACAGGCACGATCCGGGAAAACCCGGGCGGCAAAACCGGACCCGGAAATCAACCGGGCAGAAAGGCGAAATTGGCGGGCAGGTCGAGCAGGACAGCCCCGAAAGTCGCGGTCCTCATGGGCGGCCCCTCGGCAGAGCGCGAGGTGTCATTGTCCACGGGGGCAGGATGTGCGAATGCGCTGCGGCAGGCGGGCTATGACGTCGTTGAAATTGATGCCGGGCGTGATTTGCCCGCGCGTCTGGCCGAGATTGCGCCCGATGTCGTCTTCAACGCACTGCATGGCCGTTGGGGCGAAGATGGCTGCGTCCAGGGCATGCTGGAATGGATGGGCATTCCCTATACGCATTCGGGCGTGCTGCCTTCGGCCATGGCGATGGACAAGACGCGGACCAAGCAGATCTTTCGCGAGGCTGGTCTGCCGGTTGCCGAAAGCGTCATCGTGCCGACTGATTTGGCGCGCCGCGAACACCCGCTGCCGCCGCCCTATGTGGTCAAGCCGAATGCCGAAGGATCCAGCGTCGGGATTTACATCGTGCGCGATGGCGCCAATGGCCCGGCGCAGATCGGTGACCAGATGCCGGCCGAGGTCATGGTCGAAACCTATGTGCCGGGGCGGGAACTGACCGTCGCGGTTCTGGGCGACCGCGCGCTTGCCGTGACCGATATCGTCACCGATGGCTGGTACGATTACGACGCGAAATACAAGACCGGCGGATCGCGACATGTGATCCCGGCGGATCTGCCCACGGAAATCACGGCGGCGTGTCTAGATTATGCGCTGCGCGCCCATCAGGCGCTTGGCTGCCGGGGAGTCACGCGGACGGACTTCCGCTGGGACGAAAGCCGGGGCTTGGCCGGGCTGTACCTGCTGGAAACCAATACCCAGCCCGGCATGACCCCGACCTCTCTGGTGCCGGAACAGGCGGCCCATGCCGGGATCGACTTTCCCGCACTTTGCAAATGGCTGATCGAGGACGCGCTATGCAGGGCATAGATCACGAACAGCGCCAACCCTTCTCGCCCCAGCCGACCCCGCCGCGCAAGGGCTGGCAGCGCCCGCAGCAGCCCGCGCAAAAGCCGAAGCGCGATCCGGCGCCGTCTCGACTGGCCTACCGGTTGCACCGGATGTGGCTGACGCCCTATTTCCGCCGTCTGACCCGGATCGGCATACCGGCGTTCCTGATCGCCTTTACGGCGCTGTTGTGGCTGTCGGATGACGATCGTCGCGCCAGCCTTGCGGGCGGCCTGACGGGCATGGTCGAAGCGGTGCAGAACCGCGATCAGTTCATGGTCAAGGTGATGACCATCGACGGCGCTTCCGGCCCGGTCGACAAGGCGCTGCGGATGATGTTGCCCGTCGATCTGCCGGCGTCGAGCTTCGATATCGATCTGGACCAGTTGCGCAGTGACATCCTGATGCTGGACGCCGTGAAGGATGTCGAGCTTCGCATCAAGCCCGATGGCGTGCTGGCGGCCAAAGTGGTCGAGCGAAAGCCGGTCATGTTGTGGCGCCACGCCCGCGGGATCGAGCTTCTGGACGAAAACGGGCACCGTGTCGCGTCCGTGACAGAACGTTCGGTCCGTTCCGAACTTCCGCTGATCGCCGGAGAGGGGGCCGACAAGGCCAGCCGCGAAGCGATCCGGATCATCGGATCGGCCGGGCCGCTGATGCCGCGGATTCGTGGTCTGCAGCGTGTGGGCGAACGCCGCTGGGACGTGGTCCTGGACCGTGGGCAGCGCATTCTTCTGCCGCCCACCGGTGCCGTCACCGCGCTGGAGCGTCTGCTTGCGCTTGACGGGGCCGAGGATCTGCTGGGCCGCGACGTTTCGGTCGTTGATCTGCGTGACGGTACGCGGCCCGTGGCCCGGATAGGCATCAACGCGCTGAACAAGATCCGCGCCGCGCGCGGCCAGCCTCTTCTGGGGCCAGACGGCAACGAATTGCCGGCAAAGAACAATAACGGCTGAGGGCGAGGGCAGATGATGAAGGATATTTATCAACAGCAGCGCGCAATGCGGAACATGCGTCAGGCCGCGCTGCAACGCGGTGTGATCGCGGTGCTGGATATCGGCAGTTCCAAGGTCGCCTGCTTCGTCCTGCAATTTGACGGCCCCGGCATCTACCGAGAGACGGATGGCGTTGGCCCCATGGCCGGGCAGTCGAATTTCAGGGTGATCGGGGCGGCCACGACGAAGTCGCGCGGTGTGCGCTTCGGCGAGATCGAGACGATGGCGGAAACCGAACGTGCCATCCGCACCGCCGTTCAGGCCGCGCAGAAGCTGGCCGGTGTCCGTGTTGACCATGCGATTGCCTGCATCAGCGGCGCGCGTCCGGCATCTTATGGCCTGGCTGGCGAGATTGCATTGAAGAACGGCAAGGTCGCGCAAGGCGACATCGCCCACGTTCTCGCCTCCTGCGAGGTTCCCGATTTCGGGCGCGGTCGGCAGGTGCTTCACGCACAACCGGTGAACTTCATGGTTGATGGCCGGTCGGGATTGATGGACCCGCGAGAGCATTCTGGCCAGGATCTGGGCGTCGACATGCATGTGCTGACAGTGGATGGCGACGCAATCGACAACCTGATCCACGTGATCCGTCGCTGCGACATGGAGTTGGCGGGCGTCGCCTCTGGCTCGTACATGTCAGCACTGTCGTCATTGGTCGAGGACGAACAGGAACTTGGCGCGGCCTGTGTCGATATGGGCGGCGGCGCAACGGGCGTGTCCATTTTCGTGCGCAAACACATGATCTTTGCGGACGCGGTTCCGATGGGTGGTGATCTGGTCACGCAGGACATCGCCAAGGGGCTGAAGGTGCCGATGAACGTGGCCGAACGCCTGAAGACCCTGAACGGCGGGGTCGAGGCGACGGGCCGTGATGATCGCGACCTGATCGAACTTGGCGGCGATACCGGCGACTGGGAGACCGACCGCCGCAGCGTCAGCAGGGCCGATCTGATCGGCATCATGCGTCCGCGCGTCGAGGAGATCCTTGAAGAAGTCGGTGCCATTCTGGACGCGGCCGGCTTTGAACACATGCCCAGCCAGCAGGTGGTGTTGACCGGCGGCGGCAGTCAGATCCCCGGTCTTGACGGTCTGGCCGCGCGCATCCTGGGTCGTAACGTCCGGATAGGGCGGCCATTGCGGATCCACGGATTGCCCCATCAGCTGACCGGTCCGAACTTCGCATCGACGGTCGGGCTGGCCCTGTTTGCCGCACATCCGCAGGATGAATGGTGGGACTTTGAAATGCCCGCAGAAAACTATCCCGGCCGCAGCCTACGCCGGGCCTATCGCTGGTTTCGCAACAATTGGTGACAGGCGACTGAAAACATTGGTAGTAGCAGGGTTTGACTGCCCCGCTATATCCTGCGGTGTCGGCAAGATACCGCCGGAACATGCTGGTGTGCACACAAGATTTTGCGTCTGAGGCGTGTTTTTCGGGTGACGATAAGCCTGCTGTTCGGTAGAGTTTATTGAATACGGGGGATTCGGTCGGGCGCAGACCCGGAACGTATCAAAACAACAGGCGGAAACCATGAACCTCAATCTGATGATGAACGACGATGACGATCTGAAGCCGCGCATCACCGTGTTCGGTGTCGGCGGTGCAGGCTGTAACGCGGTCAACAATATGATCGAGCAGCAGCTTGAGGGCTGTGTTTTCGTGGTCGCCAATACCGACGCGCAGGCACTGAAGCAGTCGAAATCGGAAGCCCGCATTCAACTGGGCCCGAAAGTGACTGAAGGTCTGGGCGCAGGCGCCAAGCCCGAAGTCGGCGCACGCGCGGCCGAGGAGACGATCGAAGATATCGTCGACCACCTGCAGGGCGCGCATATGTGCTTCATCACTGCCGGAATGGGTGGCGGCACCGGCACCGGCGCCGCCCCGATCATCGCGCAGGCTGCCCGCCAGATGGGCATTCTGACCGTCGGCGTTGTGACCAAGCCGTTCCAGTTCGAAGGCACCAAGCGGATGCGCCAGGCTGATGGCGGTGTGACCGAACTGCAGAAGCATGTCGATACGCTGATCATCATTCCGAACCAGAACCTTTTCCGTCTGGCGAATGAAAAGACCACGTTCACCGAAGCCTTCGCGATGGCCGATGACGTTCTTTATCAGGGCGTCAAGGGCGTGACCGACCTGATGGTTCGTCCGGGCCTGATCAACCTTGACTTCGCCGATGTGCGCGCCGTCATGGACGAAATGGGCAAGGCCATGATGGGTACCGGCGAAGCGACGGGCGAAAACCGTGCCGTCCAGGCCGCCGAAAAGGCTATCGCCAACCCGCTGCTGGACGAAATCAGCCTGAACGGCGCCAAGGGCGTGCTGATCAACATCACCGGCGGCACCGATCTGACCCTGTTCGAACTGGACGAAGCGGCAAACATCATCCGCGACAAGGTCGATGCCGAGGCGAATATCATCGTCGGTTCGACCCTGGATCCCTCCATGGAAGGTACAATCCGCGTTTCGGTGGTGGCCACGGGGATCGATACCGCGCTTGAGGAAGCTGCCCCGCCCGCGCCCCGTCGCCGGGTCGATGCGGTCGCGCCGCAACCGCAACAGCAACCGCAAGTGCAGCCCCAGCAATCCTATGATACGCGCGCCGAAATTGACGATCTGCCACCGCGCCGGGTGGCGCCCCCTGCTGCTCGGACGACCGAAGCCCCGGCCGCGCATGTGGAAGACGACATGCCGGCCCCGGCCTATCAGCCGAAAGAACCGGCCCGGGCATCGGCCCCTGCAGATCCGATCGGTGACGATGCCGAGAACTTCATTGCCCCGCGCAATTCGGGTGGCCGTAATGCGCCCGGTACGCCGCCCGCCGACGTGCTGGAGCGGATGCGCCGCGCGGCCGCTGCACAGCCGGGTGCCGCTTCGCGCACCCCTGCTGCTGCCCCGGCGCGCAAGCCCGAACCGGCTGCGACACCCCGTAACGAGGGCCGCATGGCGGGTCTTGGTCGCATGATCGAACGGATGGCTGGTCACGGTGACAAACCGTCGGCTGCGTCCATTGCCGACCGGGTGAACGAACGTCTGTCGGCGCGCCGCCAAGGCAACCTCGACACTGAATTCGATGACCTTGCAGACGATTCGCAGACCGACAATTCGGAAATCCCGGCCTTCCTGCGCCGGCAGGCCAACTGATCACAAAGCAGCGCATTGCCGGTCACGGCGTCGTGTGCAGATAGACTGAAAGGGTCGCCCAAGGGCGGCCCTTTTCCGTTGAAATCGTGCAATATGCGGAAATGCGGGCATTTTTGCCCGGGCGTTTGTTACAGAGAGTCACGAAACGTTAATTGAGCGGACAAGCCGCAGCGCCTAGTTGGATTATGCGGACAAAAGTTAACGTCCGTCGAAAAAGAAAACGGGCAAGACCATGCAGGCGACCATAGCAAAAGTGACAGATTTTCAGGGCGTCGGGCTTCACTCTGGTGCAGCCGTTCGCATGGAGCTTGTGCCGGCCCCGACCGGTCACGGCATCGTATTCGAACGCAGCGACCTGCCGGCTGGCCAGAACCGGATCCCCGCGCTTTGGGATCGCGTCGTTCCGTCGAAGCTGTGCACGCTGGTAGAAAATGAGCAGGGTGCCCGCGTATCGACCATCGAACACATCATGGCAGCGCTTGCCGGTACTGGTATCCGCAATGTGCTGATCCGCGTCAGCGGGCCAGAGGTGCCGATCCTTGACGGTTCCTCGGCTGAATTTGTCGCTGGAATACTGGCTGTCGGCATTCGCATGCAGGACGCGCCGCAGCGCGCCATTCGGGTGAAGCGTCCGGTCGAGGTGCGCGAGGGTCTGGCTGTCGCCCGGCTGGAGCCTGCGGATCACCTTGAGATCGACTTCCACATCGACTTTGTCGATGCCGCGATTGGTCGGCAGGAAAAGATACTGGACATGGCGAATGGTGCCTTCGTGCGCGAGCTGATGGACAGCCGCACATTCTGCCGCCAGTCGGATGTCGATGCCATGCGCGCCAATGGGCTGGCACTTGGGGGCACCTATCTGAACGCGGTGGTTGTCGATGGTGATAAAGTCCTGTCTCCGGGCGGCCTGCGTCATCAGGATGAAGCCGTGCGCCACAAGATGCTGGACGCGATGGGCGATCTGGCCCTGGCGGGCGCGCCGCTGCTGGCGCGCTATACCGGCAATCGCGCAGGTCATGCCATGACCAACAAGCTGCTTCGGGCGTTGTTTGCACAGCCCGATGCATGGGAATGGGAAACCTGCGCGTCTGATCTTGAATGCCGGCTTCCGGGCGCCGGCGTTGCCGCATACGGCCCGGTGCAGGCACCAGCGCTGATCGCGGTTGCATAAGCTTGCAGGGCAACCTGCAAGTCCCCGGAAATTCACCACATTGCCATTTTGCGCGCCCTGATGTTCTGTGCTAGGACGACCGGGCTTACGACGGGCTCGACTCGTCTCCGGCGTTAAAGTTCTGACAGGCAGGTTTCGATGGTCCGCTTTGTTTCGTCCAAGTCCTTAGTTGCGCTTATCGTGGCGGGCAGTGTTCTCGCAGGTTGCGCAGGGCGCGAATCGAACAACAGCCGGGTGCCGGTCGATAACTTTACTGCAGAAGAAATCTACAAGCGCGGCGAGTACGAGCTTGAGAACAACAGAAAGCCCGATACGGCGGTCTATTATTTCGCCGAGATCGAGCGGCTTTATCCATATTCGCAATGGGCCAAGCGGGCGTTGATCATGCAGGCCTATGGTTATCACAAGGCGAAGAAATACGAGGAAGCGCGCGGCGCGGCGCAGCGATTCATCGACACCTATCCGGGTGACGACGATGCGGCCTATGCGAAATACCTGCTTGCGCTATCCTATTACGACCAGATCGATGAGGTCGGGCGCGACCAGGGCCTGACCTTCCAGGCTTTGCAGGCGCTGCGCGAGGTGATCGAGGAATATCCCGAAAGTGAATATGCGCGCAGCTCGATCCTGAAATTCGACCTGGCTTTCGACCATCTGGCCGGCAAGGAAATGGAAATCGGGCGCTACTACCTCAAGCGCGGCCATTACACGGCGGCTATCAACCGTTTCCGCGTCGTGGTCGAGGATTTCCAGACAACGACGCACACGCCTGAGGCGTTGATGCGTCTGGTCGAATCCTATCTTGCCCTTGGTCTGACCGACGAGGCGCAGACCGCGGGCGCAATTCTGGGCCATAACTTCCAGTCCTCGCCCTTCTATGAAGATGCGTATCGCCAGCTTCGTGGTCGCGGTCTGGAACCGGCGGCGCGGGGCAACAGCTGGCTGACCAACGTCTATCGCCAGGTCATTCAGGGCAAATGGCTGTAACGGTGCGCTAAAGCGCACCCGGCGGGGTGGGGCCATGCTGCGCGAATTGCATATCCGCGACATTCTGCTGATCGACCGGCTGGATCTGGATTTCGGGTCCGGCCTGAACGTGCTGACAGGCGAGACCGGGGCGGGCAAATCGATTCTTCTGGATTGCCTTGGCTTCGTGCTGGGCTGGCGCGGGCGGGCCGAACTGGTTCGCGCCGGTGCCACACAGGGCGAGGTGACGGCCGTCTTCACGCTGCCCCCCGATCATCCGGCGCGGGCCGTTCTGGAAGCTGCGGGAATAACGCCAGAGGACGAATTGATCCTGCGCCGCGTGAATAACGCCGATGGTCGCAAAAGCGCCTGGATCAACGACCGCCGCGCCTCGGGCGAGGTGCTGAGGGCGCTGTCGGAGACCTTGGTGGAACTGCACGGCCAGCATGACGACCGCGGTCTTCTTAACACGCGCGGCCACCGGCAGCTGCTGGATGCCTTCGCAGCCATCGACCTGACCGAGATCCGCAGCGAGTGGCGCGCCTTGCGCGCACTGGAAGACAGCATCGCAGAGTTGGAAGCCGAGCAGGAGAACCGCCGCAAGGAATCGGAATTCCTGACCCACGCACTGGAGGAGCTGGATCAGCTTGACCCGCAGCCGGGCGAGGATGTCATCCTAGACACGCGACGCCGGGCGATGCAGGCGGCAGAGCGTATTCGGGGCGATGTCGCCCGTGCTTTGGCGGTGCTTGGCCCCGAGGGCGCCGAAGGCGCGATGCTGGATGCGACGCGCTGGCTGGAAGGTGCGGCGGAGCAGGCCGAGGGCCGTTTCGATGCCCCACTGGAGGCCCTGTCGCGCGCGCTGATCGAACTGGGCGAGGCCTTTGGCGGTGTTGAACAGGCGCTGGAGGCGATGGATTTCGACCCGTCGGAACTGGAACGCACCGAAGAACGGTTGTTCGCGCTGCGCGCTCTTGCGCGCAAGCATGATGTCCTGCCCGATGATCTGGCCGGGCTTGCGTCCGACCTGCAACAGCGTTGGAGCCTTTTAAAGGACAACGACAAGATTCTGGGTGAGATGTATGACGAAGCGGGCAATCGCCGCCGTGATTACGAAGCCCGTGCCGATCAGCTGACCATCACCCGATCGCAGGCGGCCGCGCAGCTTGATGCGGCCATGGCCCATGAACTGGCGCCCCTGAAGATGGAACGGGCAGTTTTCCAGACGCGGCTGGAGCAGGGCGAATACGGCGCGGACGGTCGTGACATTGTGTCCTTCACTGTCGCCACCAATCCCGGCGCGCCAGCCGGACCCCTGGACAAGATCGCGTCGGGGGGCGAATTGTCGCGCTTTCTGCTGGCGCTGAAGGTCAGTCTGGCGCGCGGCAATGACGCGCTGACCCTGATCTTCGACGAAATCGACCGCGGCGTTGGGGGTGCAACTGCCGATGCTGTCGGGCGGCGACTTGCACGGCTGGCCGAGGATGCTCAGGTGCTGGTCGTCACGCATTCGCCACAGGTCGCGGCCCTAGGCACGCGCCATTTCCGTGTTGCCAAGCAAGTCGCGGAGGACATGACGACAAGCAAGGTATACGCCTTGTCGCCCGACGAACGGGTGGACGAGATCGCGCGCATGCTTTCGGGCGAACAAATTACAGCGGCCGCGCGCGAGGCAGCGCGGGCCCTGCTGGACTAGACGTTAGTCCAGAATGCCTTCGACCTTCCGGATGATCGATTGAACTACGCTGGTTTCGGCGTCGATACGAACCAACGTATTTCCGATGATGGCGTAATGGCTGCCGGGCAATTCGGGGCCAAGGCCATAGCGACCCGGCTCCGTCACGATATGCAGGTTCTCAGCCGGAACAGCTTCGCCTATTTCTACGGGGGCGCCACCCTCGGCATGCACCGGTTCGTTCAGGAACGCACCCGCCACGATCGCGACGGGCAGGGTCAGCAGGAAAGCGACAGTAGGCAGGTTCACGGATCAGTCCGGCTTGTTACGATCTTCTGAAACGCAGAATCGCGGATCGGGTTCCCAGTGCGACAAAGAAAATTAACGCGCTTTTTAACCGGCCCTGCCGCGCCCGGAAAATCGGGGCAGCATTGACGAAAAATCGCGGCCTCGGCCGCCTTCCTCATCGACGAAGGTCGCATAAATCTGCTGCGCGAGCTGGCCCATGGGCGTATCGGCATCCACGCTTTCCGCCGCTTGCTGGGACAGGTTCAGGTCTTTCAGCATAAGCTCGGCCGCGAACCCGGGGCGATAATCGTGATCAGAGGGGGAATCGGGGCCTACACCCGGTGCGGGGCAATAGGCGTTCATCGACCAGCTGCTGCCCGACGAGGTCGAGGCAACATCGAAAAGTTTCTGACGATCCAGCCCCAGCTTGTCAGCGAGTGCGAAGGCCTCGCAGGTGGCAATCATCGTTACGCCGAGGATCATGTTGTTGCACAGCTTTGCCGCCTGACCAGAGCCAGTGTCGCCGCAATGGATGGCGCGCGCGCCCATGATGTCGAACAGTGGTTTCATGGTCGCGAAATCCGCCTGGCTGCCACCGACCATGAAGGTCAGCGTGCCTGCCGACGCGCCTGCCACCCCGCCAGAGACGGGTGCATCCAATATCCCCAACCCGGCTGCGCTTGCTTGCGCCGCGACGTCACGGGCACTGCTCACGTCCACCGTGGAACAATCGCACAGCAAGGCGCCCTTGCGCATTGCAGGGATAATTTCTGCGGCTACGGCGCGCAGGATTTCCCCGTTCGGCAGCATGGTGATGACGATATCGGCGTCGGCCGCGGCCTCGGCGGCGGATCCGACAGCCTTCAGGGGTGGCCTGGCCGGTGCGGCGGGATCGAAGCCCACGACAACATGGTCAGCGCCGGCCAGATTTCCGGCCATGGGAAGCCCCATGTTTCCCAGCCCGATGAACCCGATTTTCATGTTATTCTCCCTCTGCGTCAAAATGCAGCTCATCCACCCCGAGCGAACCCAGAATCGACTGAACAGCTGCCGGGTCGGCTGGCGCTGCCCAACGGGGGTCGCGGTCCTTGTCGATCACTTGCGCACGCACGCCTTCGATGAAATCGCCCTGCTGGCTCGCGCGGTGCGTGAAGCGATATTCGCGTGCGAGACTCTGCTCGATCCGGGAATCGTCGCGCGCCGCGCGCGCGAGTTGCAGCCCTGCGGCCATCGAAAGCGGCGAGTTGCGCCGAATGGGTTTCAACGCATCCTCGTCCCCCTGCGCCTCAAGGGCGGCGGTTATCTCGGCAACATCCGCGCCCGCGAATGCTGACAGGTCGCGCGCAAGCAGCGGCGCGTCTGGCGTTGTGTGGCCCTTCAGTGCCGTTAAATCGGCCGATGCGGCCAGCTTCCCAATCAGATCAGGCCAGTTTGCTTCGGGAATATAAAGGTCAGCGAAACCGGCCTTTATGGCATCGCCTGGTCCCATACGGTCGGCTGTCAGCATAAGGTATTCGCCCAGATGGCCCGGCGCGCGACCCAGAAGCCAGCTTCCACCAACGTCCGGAATCAGTCCGATGCCGGATTCCGGCATGGCGATCCGTGTCGTGTCGCCGACGATACGGTGACTTGCGTGGCCGCCCACGCCAACGCCGCCGCCCATGACGAAGCCCTGCATGAAGGCCACCACCGGCTTGGGGTAGTTCGCAATCTCGGCATTCATGCGATATTCGTCGAAGAAGAAGCGCTGCCCCTCGGCGTGATTGCCCGCCTTCGCCGCATGATAGACAGCAGCTATGTCGCCGCCCGCACAGAAGGCCCGGTCCCCGTTGGAGTCGATGATGATCAGCTTGACGTCTTCGTCGGATTTCCAGGCCCGCAACGCTTCGTGGATCGCAAGTGCCATCTCATGGCTCAGTGCGTTCAGGGCTTGTGGCCGGTTGAATGTGATGCGTCCCGCCACGCCGTCCTTTCGGATCAGAAGGTGTTCTGTCATGGCGTGACCTCCAGCAGGGTGCGGGCGATGATCAGGCGCATGATCTCGTTCGTGCCTTCAAGGATCTGGTGCACACGCAGGTCGCGTACGATCTTTTCCACACCGTAATCGGCAAGATAGCCGTAACCGCCATGCAGTTGCAGGCACTGGTTGGCGACCTCGAACGCGCGGTCAGTGACATGCAGCTTGGCCATGGCGCAGAATTTCGAGGCATCGCGGTCGCCGCGATCCAGCTTCCAGGCCGCCTGGCGAAGGAAGATGCGCGCCGATTGCAACGCGGTTTCCATGTCGGCCAGCCGGAACTGCAGGGCCTGAAACTGATCCAGCGTTTTGCCGAAGGCGCGCCGCTCGGCCATATAGGCGACGGTCTTGTCAAGTGCTGCCTGCGCCGCGCCAAGCGCACCGGCCGAAATGTTCAGCCGCCCGCCATCCAGCCCGGACATGGCATATGAAAAGCCGCGCCCTTCCTCGCCGATCAGATTTTCGAAGGGGACCGGGCAGTCGTCGAACTGCACCTGTGCCGTGGGCTGAGCTTTCCAACCCATCTTGCGTTCCAGCGCCCCAAAGCTGAGCCCGGTCGTTCCGTCCTGAACGATCACCGCCGAGATGCCCTTGGGGCCATCTTCGCCTGTGCGCACCATGGTCAGGTAGCTGTCGGAATATCCGCCGCCCGAGATGAAGGCCTTGGTGCCATTCAGCGTATAACCTTCATTGCTTCGGTTTGCGCGGGTGCGAAGTGCGGCAGCGTCCGAACCGGATCCGGGTTCCGTCAGGCAATAGGAGAATACGGTATTCATGGCACAAAGGTCGGGAAGGACGCGCGCGCGCAGTTCATCCGAGCCGAACCTGTCGATCATGCCGCCGCACATGTTGTGGATCGAAAGGAAGCTGCCGACCGAGGGGCAGGCCATTGCCAGCGCCTCGAAGATCAGGGTGCCGTCAAGGCGCGACAGACCCGAACCGCCATATTCCTCGGACACGAAAATCCCGCCGAGGCCAAGTTCAGCGGCTTTGCCCCACAATGCGCGGGGGATTGTCCCGTCACTTTCCCAAGCTTCGGCAAAGGGTGCGATTTCACCCTGGCCGAAGTCATGCGCCATGTCGAAAATTGCCTGTTGTTCTTCGCTGAGCGCGAAATCCATGCTTCCCCCCATGTCTTTCAGCAATGCCCTAATCCGCAATTGTTGCATAAATTTTTCATGCGGGTCGGGGATATGGCCGGGCAGGGGTGGCCCCGCCCGGTTCAGTCACGTCAATCCAGCGCCTTGAAGTTCAGGCTGGCACCGTCCTTGATCCCGGAAAACCAACGCGAAGTGACGGTCTTGGTCTTGGTGTAGAAGCGGAAGGCATCCGCGCCATACTGGTTCAGGTCGCCGAAGGCCGATTTCTTCCAGCCGCCGAAGCTGAAATAGCTGAGCGGGACGGGAATCGGGAAGTTGACCCCCACCATGCCGACATTTACCCGCGATGCGTAGTCGCGCGCCGTGTCACCGTCCGACGTGAAGATCGAGGTGCCGTTGCCATATTCATTGTCCATGACCAGCTTCAGCGCTTCGTCATAGCTGCCGGTGCGGACCGTCGACAGGACCGGGCCGAAGATCTCTTCCTTGTAGATCTCCATTTCGGGTGTCACGCGGTCGAACAGCGACGGGCCGCAGAAAAAGCCGTTCTCATAGCCCTGAATGTTGATCCCGCGCCCGTCGACGACCAGATCGGCGCCCTGTTCGACGCCGGAACCGATCAGGCGGTTGATGCGGTCCTGCGCGGCCTTGGTGATGACCGGACCGAAATCCACGTCGTCGCCAGCGGTATAGGGCCCGACCTTCAGCTTCTCGATCCGCGGCACCAGCCGTTCGATCAGGGCGTCGGCGGTCTTGTCACCCACGGGCACCGCCACCGAAATCGCCATACAGCGTTCGCCTGCTGCACCGAAACCCGCACCCAGAAGCGCGTCGGCTGCCTTGTCCATATCGGCATCTGGCATGATGACCATGTGGTTCTTGGCACCACCGAAGCACTGCGCACGCTTGCCGTTGGTCGCGGCGCGGCCATAGATATATTGCGCAATCGGGGTTGATCCGACAAAGCCCACAGCCTGCACCATCGGGTTATCAAGGATCGCGTCCACAATCTCCTTGTCGCCATTGACGACCTGCAGCACGCCGTCGGGCAGGCCGGCTTCCTGCAGCAGCTTCGCCAGCGCGATCGAGGTCGACGGCACACGCTCGGACGGTTTCAGGATCATTGCGTTGCCCGAGGCCAGCGACGGCCCCATTTTCCACAAGGGGATCATGGCCGGGAAATTGAACGGCGTGATCCCGGACACGACGCCAAGCGGCTGCCGCATGGAGGAAAGGTCGATGCCCGGCCCGGCATTGTCCATGTATTCGCCCTTCAGGAATGATGGCGCGCCCATGCAGATCTCGATCACTTCCAGACCGCGCTGCACGTCACCGCGTGCGTCAGGCAGGGTCTTGCCGTGTTCGCGGCTGACCAGTTCGGCCAGCATTTCCATGTTGTCATTGATCAGCTGGCCGAATTTCATCATCACCCGCGCGCGCCGCTGCGGGTTTGTCGCGGCCCATGCAACCTGCGCCTTGGCGGCGCTGGCGACGGCTGCGTTCAGTTCCTCAGGGGTGGCAAGGGCGACGCGGGCCTGAACCTCACCCGTTGCGGGGTTGTAGATATCAGCAAAGCGGCCCGAACCGCCCGTGACTTCCTTGCCGTCGATCCAGTGGTCGATGTCCTGCATCTCATCCTCCATGACACATTTGGCAGAACGATATATTGCGTAAATGCATCGGAAAAGCGAAAATATGGCAAAGACATTTTGCGATAATGCAAAGGGGATGCATGGACTGGGACGATCTTCGGGTGTTTCTGGCCGTGGTTCGGGATGAGGGGTTGTCGCGCGCCGGGCGGCGATTGACGATGGATCCGTCGACCGTTGGCCGCCGGATCGCCCGGCTGGAGCAGGATCTGGGCCACCCGCTTTTCGTAAAATCGCCGCAGGGCTATGCGCTGACCCCCGAGGGAAGCCGCCTGCTACCCCATGCAGAGGCCGCCGAACGCGCGCTTTCCGGTGCTTCCAACGCGCTTGGCCAACAGGGAGAGTTGACCGGGCAGTTGCGCATCGGCGCGCCGGACGGGTGCGCGAATTATCTGCTGCCCCAGGTCGCGGCGCGAATCTGTGATGCCCATCCGGGGCTGGAAATTCAGATCGTCGCCCTGCCACGCGTGTTCAACCTGTCGAAACGAGAGGCCGATTTCGCCATCGCCGTCAGTCGCCCCGAAAGTGGACGGTTGGTGGTGCAGCGGCTGTGCGACTATCACCTGCATCTGGCGGCGAGTGCGGATTATCTGGCCGCACATGGGCCGGTCGCCACGCTTGCCGACCTGCGCGGATTGCGGCTGATCGGCTATATTCCCGACATGATCTTTGACCGGGAACTGGATTATCTGGCCCCGCTTCTGGACCGCAGCGGGGCGGAACCAGCCCGTCTGACCTCCAACTCTGTCTCGGTGCAGATGCAGGCGATTCGCGCGGGCGCAGGTGTGGGTATCGTGCATGACTTCGCTGTTCCCTTTACGCCGGGCGTGGTTCCGCTTCTGCCCGAACAGTTCAGCTTGCAGCGCAGTTTCTGGATGATCCGCCATGCCGATGACCGAAGGTCGGAACGTCTGAACCTGCTGGCAGAGGAAATTGCACGGGGTTTGCGCAGCGAAGTCGGCCGGCTGGAAAACGACGCCTTCGCGAATCGCGGGGCTTGACGTCCGGCGCGGTTGGGCCAGACTGAACCCATGCAACCAAGGAGGGCAGCATGCTGGTGAATCAGATCCTTTCGCTGAAGGGCGCGGGCGCGTCCAACATCATCACCATCGTGTCCACGGCCACAGTCGAGGAAGCCGCGAAGCTGTTGGCCGACAAGCGTATTGGTGCGGTCGTTGTGACCGACGATGATCAGAGGCTTGTCGGGATCCTGTCCGAACGCGATATCGTGCGGGAACTCGGCAAGCAGGGCGTTTCTGTCCTGCAAGTCCCGATCAGCGGGCTGATGACGCGCAAGGTATCCACCTGCACGACCGGAGAGGACGCGCATATCGTGCTGGAACGTATGACCGAAGGCCGCTTCCGCCACCTTCCCGTGGTCGACGCCGACGGCAACATGCTGGGCATCGTGTCCATCGGTGACGCAGTATCTGCGCGTCTGAGAGAGCTTAATGCCGAAAAAGATGCGCTTACCGGCATGATCATGGGCAGCTAGGACCCGACGACGGCTCCTGCCGGGTTGCGTTTGCCGTTTGTTTCGGTTCGTTTGCAGCGGATGACATGAAGGACAGGCCCATGCGGACAGCGCTTTATCCCGGCACATTCGACCCGATCACCCTGGGGCATATCGACATCATCGAGCGGGCAATGGCGCTTGTTGATCGTCTTGTCATCGGGGTTGCGATCAACCGTGACAAGGGTCCGCTTTTCGATCTGGAGCAGCGCGTTGCCATGGTACGCAACGAATGTGACCAGATCGTCAGGCGCACCGGGGGTGAGATCGTAGTGCACCCGTTCGAGAACCTGCTGATAGATTGCGCCCGGGATGTCGGGGCGAGGGTCATAATACGCGGCCTGCGCGCGGTCGCTGACTTCGAGTATGAGTTCCAGATGGTCGGCATGAACCGCGCGCTTGATGCCAGTATCGAAACTGTTTTCCTGATGGCTGACGCAAGGCGACAGGCAATTGCATCCAAGCTGGTCAAGGAAATCGCGAGGCTGGGCGGAGACGTCTCGCAATTCGTGACGCCGCCTGTGCGCGATGCGCTTCTGGAACAGCTGGATCTGCGGCGATGACCGTCCTGAATATCCGGAAAGAGGCGCTGCTAATTTAAGGCAGCAAAAAGGGGGCCGCTGGCCCCCTGTCACGTTTCGCGGATCATCCGATCCTGTATTATTCGGTGCTGGTTGGGGCCGCCAGTTTCTTCGTGCCGCCCTGGGCCAGGGGGTCTTCCTGACGTTGAACCGAACCCTCGAAATGAGCACCCGATTCGATCGCGATGGTCTTGTGGATGATGTCGCCTTCGACGCGCGCGGTCGAGGAAAGGCGTACTTTCATGCCACGCAGGCGGCCGATGACGCGACCGTTTACGATCACCTCGTCGGCCAGCACTTCACCGCGCACGGTGGCGCTGTCGCCGATGGTCAGTTGGCGCGCGCGGATATCGCCCTCGATATTGCCCTCGATCTGGACATCGCCGGCGGTTTGCAGGTCGCCCTTGATGGTCAGGTCCGAAGACAGGACCGAAGGTGCGGACCGGGTGCGCGGTGCGCTTGTGACGGGGGTTTGTTCATTCATGGTTTCGACCGGGGCCTGGGTTTCGGGTTCGGCCACGGGGCCGGTGGTGCGATTCGGGTTCTCGGTCACGCGCGATTTAGAAAACATTCTGTGCCGCCTTGATGAAGCTCATGGGGTTAACGGCTTCACCGTTCACCCGAACTTCATAGTGAAGATGCGGGCCGGTCGACCGTCCGGTATTGCCCATATCACCGATCTGGCTGCCGCGCGATACCTTCTGACCGGCCTGAACACGGATCTTTGATAGATGTGCGTAACGCGTTTCAGTGCCAAGCGCATGTTCGACGATGATCACATTGCCATAACCGCTTTGACGACCGGCGAATTTCACTGTGCCGTCTCCGGTCGCAAGAATTGCAGTGCCGACCGGGCCGGCAAGGTCGATGCCCTTGTGGGCGCGGCCCCAACGTGCGCCAAAGCCCGAGGTGTAGCGGAAGGCCGATTTGACTGGCATGTCGAGTGGCAGCAGGTTGCTGGCGATCTTGTAGCGATTGACCTGATCAAGGCTGACGACGATTTCCTTCGCCCGCGCTTCCGTCTTGGAAATTGCGGCATTGCCGCTGGTGGAAACGGTCGCTTGGGTAAGCGGGCCACCCTGACCGGAATATTCCGCATCAACCGTCTTCAGCAGCGCATCAGTGTCCAGGTTCAGGGATGCCAGCATCTCCTGATAGGGCAGGGCAGCAGCAAGTGCGGCATCTTCGATCTCGGTAAAGATTTCCTCGTTGCGGGCGGCCATTTGTTCCTGCTCTGCCTTTGCAGATGCAGCCTCTGCCTTGGCAAGGCGGGCGGCCGCGTCTGCGGCTTCGCGGGCTTCGGCGGTAAGGCGCAGCTTTTCGTTCAGTGCGTTCAGCGCAAGATCCATTTCTGGTCCGGCGACTTCGCCGGCATCGGCCATGGCGGTGCCCAGTTTCTGCTGCACTGCGTCAAGTCCCGCAGCCAGTTCCCGATTTTGCTGTTGGGCTGCCAGAAGTTCGGTCTGATATTTCGAAACCTGATCCAGCGCGACTGCAAACCGAAGCTGCGCTTCCTTTGCCTCATTGGCGCGTGCATCGCGTTCGCCGGCCACGGCAGCCAGACGCGTCTCGAATGCGGAAAGGGTGCTGTGCGTGCCGCTGTCTGAATGTCCGCCAATCCGGTCATAGGCCAACAGCGCCCCCGATATGATCGCCCAGCCAACCAGCAGGGTCGTACCGCCGAAAAGGCCCAACTGCGTCGCCGGGCGCAGGTGGACCACGCGGGTGGCACTGTCGGATTTCAGGAAGATACGTTTTTCAGGCAGAATCTTTTCAAGCGCAGCGTTGAAGCGTTTGGGCAAAGCAGCTGTCCCCGGATAAGTTATTGTTTAGACGCCCTTATCGGCGTTGCAACGCGCAGCACCCAGCAGTCGGTGTATTTGCACAATCTTCGTAAACAGGACAGCACATGCAGTTTCAACTGATTTGGTCGGTCATTGCCGGGAAGTGGCGAGAACTCGCCAATTGCGGCGGAAACCCGCCGATCTTCGTCAGGTTGTATCGCGTTAGGGAACCGTCCGGGCATTCCTTGCCCGCAATCGGCGCCGGCGCTAGTTAAAGCGCGACAAGGCGATCAGTTTGGAAGGTGCCAGGCCAGTGACGACGGGTAATGTGATCACCATTTTCATTCTGATCGTTCTGCTTCTGGTGGCCGACGCCGTCTGGCTGCACTGGGATCTGCCGTTGCTGATCGGTCGGGAATTTGTCCGCTTCGTCGAATATTTGAGCTTCTGGCGCTAACAGGGTCGACGGGGTTTGCAACAGGCCTGAAAAAGCCGCATAAGCACTGCGAAATCAGTCTTCGGAGGTGCATCATGGCTGTGAAGGTGGCAATCAACGGATTTGGTCGAATCGGGCGCAATGTGCTGCGTGGCATCGTGGAATCCGGGCGTGACGATATCGAGGTCATCGCGATCAACGATCTGGGACCGGTGGAAACCAACGCCCACCTGATCCGCTTCGACAGCGTGCATGGCAAGTTTCCCGGCACTGTCACGGTTGACGGCGATACGATCGACGTGGGCCGCGGACCGATCAAGGTCACCGCGATCAAGAATCCGGCTGAACTGCCCTGGGGCGATGTGGATGTTGTGCTGGAATGCACGGGCATCTTCACCGATGCCGAAAAGGCCAAGGTTCATCTGGAAAACGGCGCAAGCCGTGTGCTGGTGTCAGCGCCATCGAAAGGTGCATCGAAGACCATCGTGTTTGGCGTGAATGAAGACACGCTGACGAAAGATGATCTGATCGTTTCCAATGCCAGCTGCACGACGAACTGCCTGTCGCCGGTCGCCAAGGTTCTGAACGACGCCATCGGCATCGAAAAGGGCTTCATGACCACCATCCACAGCTATACCGGCGACCAGCCCACGTTGGATACGATGCACAAGGATCTGTATCGCGCCCGCGCCGCTGCCATGTCGATGATCCCGACCTCGACCGGTGCTGCGAAGGCTGTGGGTCTGGTTCTGCCGGAACTGAACGGAAAGCTGGACGGTGTTTCGGTGCGCGTGCCGACCCCGAATGTTTCGGTCGTTGACCTGACCTTCGAAGCCAGCCGCGAGACGACCGTAGAGGAAGTCAACAATGCCATCATCGCGGCCGCTGACGGACCTTTGAAAGGCATCCTGGGCTACACCGATCAGCCCAACGTCTCGATCGACTTCAACCATGATCCGCGCAGTTCGATCTTCGCGCTGGATCAGACCAAGGTTCTTGACGGCAAGATGGTCCGCATCCTGTCCTGGTACGACAACGAATGGGGCTTCTCCAACCGGATGTCGGACACTGCGGTGGCGATGGGCAAGTTGATCTGAGCTGATCGGATCGACACAGCGAAATGAAAACGGCCTCTGAGATCAGAGGCCGTTTTCATTTCAGCAGCAGCGTCGCCGGATCAGCGGCGCCGGCGCGTCGAGGATTTCGTCAGGCGGCGTGCATTTGCCTTGGTCCGACGGCCATAGGGGTGCAGGGCTGCGTTCATCACCTGATCGGGCGACGCGCCGCGCGTCATCGCCCGGAACATCGCGGTTCCAGATTCCTGCGCGGCGTCGAACTTTTCCATCACCATGCGATGCGATTCATTGCTGCTTTGCGGCAAAATCCCCATCATCCCGGCCACACGCAGGCCGATCACCATCTGCGATTCGATTGCGATTTGCGCAACCTGCGCCCAAAGACGCGTCGCCTCTGCCATGTTGTGCGGTAGAAAACCCATAATGGTCTGCCTCGTTTAAAGAGCTTATGCTGCACCTGCAGAAAGAAAATGACAAGGGATGGATTGTGCAACCCTGCATCCCGTCTTTCATCGCGCGCCTTGCCGGTATAATCCATTGGGCATGGAAAATTCGCTGACGCTCCGCCGACCCGACGACTGGCACCTGCATCTGCGCGACGGCGCGATGCTGGCGGCCGTGGCCCCGCATTCGGCCGATTTCGGCCGTGCGATCATCATGCCCAACCTGATTCCCCCGGTCGTGACGGGGGATCAGGCGCGCGCTTATCGCGACCGCATCCTGGCAGCCCTGCCGCAAGACGCGGCTCTTCGACCGCTGATGACCCTGTATCTGACCGAAAGCACCGATCCGGCCGACGTCGTGGCCGCCCATGCCGACGGTCTGATTGCGGCTGTGAAGCTGTATCCGGCAGGTGCGACGACCAACTCTGCCAGCGGCGTGACCAATTTCGACCGTGTCCGCCCCGTGCTGGAGGCCATGGCCGAAGCCGGCGTGCCCCTGTGCGTGCACGGCGAGGTGACCGATCCCGCCGTCGATATCTTTGACCGTGAGGCCGTTTTCATCGACCGCGTCCTGGATCCGTTGCGGCGCGCCACGCCTGCACTGCGCGTGGTGATGGAACATATCACCACGTCGGACGGCGTCGACTATGTCAGCGAGAACGCCCGAAACATGGGCGGCACAATCACGACACACCACCTGGTCATCAACCGCAACGCAATCCTCGCCGGAGGGATCAGGCCGCATTATTATTGCCTTCCCGTCGCCAAACGCGAAACGCATCGGCTGGCGCTGCGTCGTGCGGCCGCAAGCGGGCAGGGACCGTTTTTTCTGGGCACCGATTCCGCGCCTCATCCGGATCGCGCAAAATTGGCACCTTGTGGATGTGCCGGTTGCTTTACGGCGCCCAATACGATGGCAATCCTTGCGCAGGTCTTCGACGAAGACGGCGCGCTAAACAAGCTGGAAGCCTTTGCGTCGCTGAACGGACCAGCCTTTTACGGGCTGCCGCCGAACGATGACCGCATTCGACTGACCCGCCAGGACGCGCCCGTCGATTTCCCCTCTGACATATCCGCCGGTGACGAGACCGTCACGGTTTTCGATCCCGGCTTCCCACTGTACTGGCGAACGGAGCGCGCATGAGTTTTTCATTTCCCACCCCCGAGGAGATTGCGCGACTGACTGCGCGGGCGCTACTGGAAATCAAGGCAGTTGACTTCAACGCGGCCGAGCCATTTACCTACGCCTCGGGTCTGAAAGGACCGACTTACGTTGATTGCCGGCGGATCATTTCCTTTCCGAGGGTGCGCGGCAATCTGATGGATTTTCTGGCCGCAACAGCGATGCGTGACGCAGGGTTCGAGGCATTTACCAACGTCGCCGGCGGCGAAACGGCTGGCATTCCCTTTGGCGCGATGGTCGCCGAACGGCTTGGCCTGCCGATGAGCTATGTGCGAAAGAAGCCAAAGGGCTACGGCCGCAATGCCCGGATCGAGGGCCGCATGGATGAAACCGACCGGGTGCTGCTGGTCGAGGACCTGACCACGGATGGCGGCTCCAAGCTCAGCTTCGTGGATGCGATCCGCGATACCGGTGCCAAATGCGCCCATACTGCCGTGATCTTCTATTACGGCATCTTCCCCGAAACCACCCAGCGGCTGGCAGATCACGGCGTGCGCCTGCATCACCTTTGTACCTGGTGGGACGTGCTGGCCGAGGCGCGGGCGCAGAACTCTTTTGATGCGGCGACCTTGTCCGAGGTCGAGGCCTTCCTGACTGATCCGCGCGGGTGGCAGACAACCAATTCGTGAACACCCGTAAGGCGCCGCATCAATGGAACTGCGTCGCTGGCGGCAGATGGCGGATCATTGCCGCGTCAGTGACCGGCTGGCGACTTGTCCACAGGTCATCCCCAGCTTTGCCCACCATATTTTCGCAGACGCCGGTTCAGATCTGGCATATCTTGTGGCATAAAGGCAGCTTCGAAAGACCAACCTGGACAGGCCAATGAACGAGATCAGGGCGTTGCAACCGGCCCCCGCCGGAAACGATTCAGAAGAACAGGCCGTACCGTTCTCGATCGAAGCGGAGCAGCAGTTGCTGGGCGCTTTGCTGACAAACAATGATGTTTTCGACCGCATCAGCCAGTTGCTGAAGCCGGAACATTTTTATGAACCCGTCCATTCGCGGATCTATGAAATTGCGGCAGAACGCATTCGCAAGAATGCGCTTGCAAGCCCGGTGACACTGAAGGCGTTTCTGGACGGCGACGCCGGGCTGAAGGATCTGGGCGGGCCGGCTTATCTGGCGCGGATCGCAGCGGCTGCAATCTCTGCCTATGCGGCGCGTGATTACGCGCAGATGATCCGCGAATTCGCGCTTCGCCGCGACCTGATCACGCTTGGGCAGGATATCTCGTCACGGGCAGCGTCTGTGCGTGTTGAAGATGACGCCGAAGAACAGATCAAGGCGGCTGAACAGACCCTCTACAAACTGGGCGAACAGGGCGTGGCCGAGCGCGGCTTTCAGTCATTCCTGAAGGCGGTGACGGGAGCGGTCGATGCGGCGGCTGCGGCCTATCAACGTGATGGCAAGCTGTCCGGGATCTCGACCGGCTTGATCGATCTGGACCGCAAGATGGGCGGTTTGAACAATTCCGATCTTCTGATCCTTGCGGGACGTCCTTCGATGGGCAAAACCTCGCTTGCGACGAACATCGCATTCAACATCGCCAAGGCCTACAAGACCGGCGAAAAGCCCGACGGCACGGTTGGTGCGGTCGAAGGCGGGGTTGTTGGTTTCTTCTCGCTGGAAATGTCGGCCGAACAGCTGGCCGCGCGTATCCTGTCCGAAGCGTCCGAGGTGGGAAGCCACAATATCCGGTCCGGCGACATGACCGAAGAGGAATTCCGTCGTTTCGTGCAGGCAGCGAATGATCTGCAGTCCTGTCCGCTTTATATCGACGATACGCCGGCGCTTCCGATCAACCAGCTTGCGGCGCGGGCGCGCAAGTTGAAGCGCACGCATGGGCTGGACCTCATCATTGTCGACTATCTGCAGCTGCTGAAACCCGCCAGCGCCAAGGACAGCCGCGTGAACGAAGTGTCCGAGATCACCCAGGGGCTGAAGGCCATCGCGAAAGAGCTGAACATCCCCGTGATCGCCCTGTCGCAGCTTTCGCGACAGGTTGAGAACCGCGAAGACAAGCGCCCGCAATTGTCGGACCTGCGCGAATCCGGCTCGATCGAGCAGGACGCCGATATCGTCATGTTCGTTTATCGTGACGAATATTACCGCGAACGCGAGAAGCCGGCCGATCATGAACTGGAAAAGATGGCCAAATGGCAGGAAGTCATGAGCTCGGTTCATGGCAAGGCCGAAGTCATATTGGGCAAGCAGCGCCACGGTCCCATCGGCACGGTCGAACTGGCCTTCGAGGGTCGCTTCACCCGTTTCGGCAATCTGGAAAAATCGCGCCAGTCGGAATGGGACTGAATTGAGCGGGTTCGCTTTGCAGGTCCGGGCGCGCTTTTCCAGTTGCGCCCGGTAGCATGCTGCGAGCCGGCGGTGTTGCCGTTTTTTGTTGGTGCAGGCTAGGCTAGGTATGGGCGTCAGGCGTAACCGGATCATCGTTCTGATTGTACTTCTGGTGATAGTTTCACTGCCTGCCGTTGGTCTGCTTACGCTCGATTCGTTGATGGGCAGGTCCGGGCAGACCGAAGTTCAGCAGCCGCCACGTCCCGCGGGCGTCCCGGCCGATGCCGTGTTTCGCGGTGGCCCGGACGGGGGGTATTTCATCCGGCTTTTGCGCGATGATTTCGCCCTTGCTGATGGCGGTCGCTTACCCGCCTATCATCTGAGCGTCTGGCCAGATGCCGGCGGTTCGGTCGAATATGCCGGTCCTGCGATCTTCGTTTCGGATCGCGGCATGGATGTTGATGGCGAGCGTTATGTTCTGCGCCCGCCATCAGTGGCGACTATCCTTCGAAGCGCATATTTCAACGGCGTCGAACTGCGTTTCGATATTGGCGAGCATGCCAGATTTGGCCGCATCATTCCGTTGGAAGTTCACCGCCCATCCGATATGCGATAGGCATGCACCACGCACCAACAGCTGCTACGCGCCGGAAAGCCGTGCGGATCTGCCCCCAGTTGATGTCGCCTCATAATCAATCAGCCTTGGTGGGCAAACCGCACGCGCTTGGGCCACGGCATGCCGTGGGTGATGTGTAACCGGTGGGTCGTGCCCAACCTGCTTATCCGGCATCGGCGGTCTGAATATGCACCTCATCACCGGTATCATCGCCAAAATCTCCAGCGATCAGGAACAGATCGCCCTCCGCCTCCATCCGCCGTATCGTGGCAACCACCTCGGTCATCGCTGCCTCTGCATCTTCGGTTGTTATCCGGGCAATCGCTTCGACCTCTTCGCGCAGCGAATCAGCCATCCGAGAGGAGAGGCTGGACAGGATGAAATCTGCCGCCGGCCGATTGGCATCCTTGGCACCGGCGATGGCCTTGGCAAGCGTTGGCCCGTCCGTCACGCGCAGAATACGGGGTATGTCGCGCGGATCGATTCGGTTGGGGATATTCGGCCAGGCAAAGATGGATTTACGCACCTCGCGGGCGAAATCCGCGTCATCTTCGTCCAACCCTGTCAGGACCTCGTCGCGTTTGCCTGACGGCGCGAAGTTCAGGATCGCGCCGACCCGTTCGATCGGTCCACTGTCCATTGCAGGACGCGCCAGCCCGTCCGCCGCCTGCAACAGGGCCAAACCTATTCGCCGCAGCGCCGGCGCCTCAATGCCGCCGGTCAACGACATTGCATAGGCGATCTGGCGCGCCGCCGTGGCAGGCATTAGCGAAAACGCTTCTGCCGCTTTCGAAACGGGCAGGCGCGAAAACATGACGGCCGCGATTTCGACCGCCTCCGCCAGGGCCAGATCGCAAAGCTGCAGGGGGGAGAGTGCGGAAATCCGTTCCCAGGGATCGGACTGTCCAGCCATGGCGGCGATCCTGCGCAGCCGGTCTGTGGTATCTGGCGACAATGTGCCGGTCAGGATATCGAGGGCACTGTCCAGTCCTTCGGGGAAGGTCAGACCGACCTGTTCCAGGGTTTCGCAGAATTCCCCGACGACCTGATCGCGCGTGAAGCGGTCAATCATGCCCATCAGCGCCATTTCATGTGCCAGCGCCGCCTGCGCGGCGGGCGGCAGGCGTTCCAGCGACAGTTGTTCGCCATCTGCAATCAGCAAACGCACGATGATCGCGGCTTTCTGTCGCGCCGTCAGCCCCGGCCCCAGCATCATTCCATCGCCCCCTATGATTCGCAGGGACGACCATCGCAGGAATAGTTTAAGGCCCGGTTATCAGGCCTCGCCGAAGACCCGGCTGAAGATCGTGTCGACATGTTTGGTGTGATAACCGAGGTCGAACTTCTCCTCGATCTCGGCGGGGGACAGGGCAGCAGTCACCTCGGGGTCGGCCAGCAGTTCCGCTTTGAAATCCTTGCCTTCTTCCCAGACCTTCATGGCGTTGCGCTGCACCAGCCTGTAGGAATCCTCGCGCGAGACACCGGCCTGGGTCAGCGCAAGCAGCACCCGCTGCGACATGATCAGACCCTTGAACTTGTTCATGTTGTTCAACATGTTTTCGGGATAGATCACCAGCTTCTCGATCACTCCGGCCAGCCGGTTCAGCGCGAAATCCAGTGTGATCGTCGCATCCGGCGCGATGCCGCGTTCGACCGACGAATGGCTGATATCGCGTTCATGCCAAAGCGCCACGTTTTCCATCGCCGGGATCACGGTCATGCGCACCAGCCGCGCCAGCCCGGTCAGGTTTTCGGTCAGCACCGGGTTACGCTTGTGCGGCATCGCGGAGGATCCCTTCTGGCCGGGGCTGAAGAATTCCTCGGCCTCCAGAACCTCGGTGCGCTGCATGTGGCGGATCTCGATGGCGATGTTTTCCATCGACGACGCGATCACGCCAAGCGTCGCGAAGAACATCGCGTGACGGTCACGCGGGATCACCTGGGTGCTGATCGGTTCGGGCTGCAAGCCCATCTTCTCGCAGACATATTCTTCGACATAGGGGTCGATATTCGCGAATGTCCCGACCGCGCCGGAAATCGCGCCGGTCGCCACTTCTTCGCGCGCAGCTTCAAGGCGGCGCTTGTTGCGGTCCATCTCCGCGTAAAAACGGGCGAAGGTCAGGCCCATCGTGGTGGGTTCGGCGTGGATGCCGTGGCTGCGCCCGATCCGCACCGTGTCCTTGTGTTCCATCGCGCGGCGCTTCAACGCGGCCAGCAGCTTATCCATATCGGCCAGCAGGATGTCGGCCGCGCGCACAAGCTGGACATTCAGCGTTGTGTCCAGAACGTCTGATGACGTCATGCCCTGATGCACGAACCGCGCCTGTTCCGATCCGATATGTTCGGCCAGATGCGTCAGGAAGGCGATCACGTCATGCTTGGTCACCGCCTCGATCTCGTCGATGCGGGCGACGTCGAATTCCACGTCCTTGGCCTTCCATACCGCCTCGGCATTCTCGCGCGGGATCACGCCCAACTCGGCCTGCGCGTCGCAAGCGTAAGCCTCGATCTCATACCAGACGCGGAATTTCGTCTCGGGCGACCAGATGGCGGTCATTTCGGGGCGGGCGTAACGCGGGATCATCGGGGCCTCCTGAATTTGTCAGGGCTGCCTTAGCGTTTGCTGGTGGATTCTGCCAGCACGAACAGCCTGCATGCGGTGCCGAGGCCAACTTCCGGCGGGCGGGCATGGTCGATTTCGGCGATCAGGGCGGCGCGGGTCGTGCCGCGCGCCCTGGCGATGCGCTCAAGCGCGCGCCAGAACGCGTCTTCAAGGCTGACCGATGTCCGATGCCCGTCGATGGAAACCGAGCGTTTCGCCGGCGCATCCATCGGCGGCAGCTCAATCGTCACGTTTCACCCCGTCAAGATGCTTTGCCGCGCGGTCCTGATCCGCCTTTTCCGCCAGCTTCTGCTCCTTTGTCCGGCCATGCTTGGCGGCGTTGGCATCGGCATCGCGCCGGGCATCCTCGCGGGCCTTTTGCTTGCGGAAGCGGTTAAGGTTGGTGATCTGGGTCATGCCGGCAGAATAGCGGGGATTAGGCTCGTGTGAAGTCGTCGGGCGTTGTGTTGACATTTTTGATCCAGTAACGAGCGTAAACGGGTCGGCCTTGAAGGTATTAAGTATGGCGGTTACGGTTCGATATCTCACACACCCGCAGGTAACGATAGAGCCGGAAAAGGAGGTTCCTCGCTGGTCGTTGAACGAGATCGGCCGGGCGCGGGTCGCCGCCTTGGCCGAGCGGCCCGGTCTGCTTGCCGCGACGACGAGGATCATCAGCAGCGAAGAGGTGAAGGCCCTGGAAACCGCCAGGACCCTAGCAGAGGCCCTTGGCGTTGAGCTGGAGCTGCGCCCGTTGATGCACGAGAATGATCGCAGCGCAACGGGATTTCTGCCCGGTGACGAGTTCGAAGCGGTTGCCGACGCTTTCTTTGCAGAGCCGACACGCAGCGTTAGGGGCTGGGAAACAGCGCTCGGTGCGCAGGAGCGCATCATGACTGAGGTGGAGCGCTGCCTGAATGCCCATCGTCATGGCGACGTTCTGCTCGTTGGGCATGGCGGGGTCGGGACGTTGCTGTTCTGTGCGCTATCGGGGCTTCCGATCGATCGGCGCTATGATCAGGGGCCGGGCGGTGGCGGTTGCTGGTTTCAGTTCGACCTGACCGCGCGCGTGCCTGTGCAAGGATGGCAGCCTATGGAGGCGCTGTCGCGGGACGTTTAAAGCTGGCGCGGTAAACTGGCTTCTGCCAAGCAAGAAGGCGCGCCGGGTCGGGCGCGCCTTGGTAATTTTCGGGCGGATGCTCAGTCTTCAGGCCCGATCATCAGTTCCGGGCGAACGACCTTGTCGAAGGTCTCGCCATCGACAAAGCCAAGCGCGATGGCCTCTTCGCGCAGCGTGGTGCCGTTCTTGTGGGCGGTTTTGGCGACCTTCGTAGCGTTGTCATAGCCGATGGTGGGTGCCAGCGCCGTCACCAGCATCAACGATTCCTTCATCAGCTTGTCGATGCGCGCGGTGTTCGCCTGCGTGCCCACGACCATATTGTCGGTGAACGACCCCGCCGCGTCGCCCAGAAGCTGCATGGATTGCAGGACGTTATAGGACATCATCGGGTTATAGACGTTCAGTTCGAAATGCCCCTGAGAGCCGGCGATGGTGACCGCCGCATCATTGCCCATGACATGCGCGCAGACCATCGTCAGCGCCTCGGCCTGGGTCGGGTTGACCTTGCCGGGCATGATCGAGGAACCGGGTTCGTTCTCAGGCAGGATCAGCTCTCCCAGACCGGAACGCGGGCCGGACCCCAGCAAACGCAGGTCGTTGGCGATCTTGAACAGCGACGCCGCGATGGTTTTCAGCGCGCCCGAGAAGAAGACCATCGCGTCATGCGCGGCGAGCGCCTCGAACTTGTTGGGGGCGGTGACGAAGGGCAGATCGGTGATCTTGGCGATTTCCGACGCGATTTCCTTGTCCCAGCCCTTCTTGGTGTTCAGCCCGGTGCCGACCGCCGTGCCGCCCTGCGCGAGTTCGTAAATCTGCGGCAGGCACATCTTCACGCGTTCGATCCCCATGCGGACCTGATGGGCATAGCCGCCGAATTCCTGACCAAGCGTCAGGGGCGTCGCATCCTGCGTGTGCGTGCGGCCGATCTTGATGATGTCCTTGAATTCCTCGGCCTTGGCTTCCAGTGCGGATGCCAGCTTTTCCAGCCCCGGCAGCAGCGTGTCGCGCGCCATCATGCCGATGGCGACATGCATCGCGGTCGGGAAGGTGTCGTTGGACGACTGGCCCATGTTCACGTGGTCGTTCGGATGGACCGGCTTCTTGGAACCCAACTCGCCGCCCAGAATTTCGATGGCACGGTTGGACACGACCTCATTCGCGTTCATGTTCGACTGGGTGCCCGACCCGGTCTGCCAGACGACAAGCGGGAAGTTGTCGTCGAACTTGCCCTCGAACACTTCGGTCGCGGCCTGTTCCATGGCGTTCGCCACATCGTCGGGCAGCTTGCCTTCCTTGTGGTTGATCCGCGCCGCAGCCAGCTTGATCGCGCCAAGCGCGCGGATTATGGCGACCGGCTGACGCTCCCATCCAATGGGGAAATTCATGATCGAGCGCTGTGTCTGCGCACCCCAGTATTTGGAGGCATCGACCTCCAGCGGGCCGAAGCTGTCGGTTTCGGTGCGGGTCTTGGTCATGGCGTGGTTCCCTCGTGGATTTGGCGAGGGTTCTAGCCGCAGGGGCGGGGATTCGCAAATGGTATGCGGTTGTATGCACTCATTCCGGAGCAGCGCCCGAGAGGGATGAGTGCATGCAAGTCGTCAGCAGTTCCTGCGATGCGGAACCCACCTGAGGCTTAAAAGGCTGGCAGGAAAACCTTGGGGAAACCTATTTACGCCACTGGTCCAGGCTTACGACTTCGCCGCTGCCCTTTGTTTCTTCTTCCTCGGGGGGCGCGACTTCGGCCTCGTCGATCTCGTCTTCGTCGTCATCATCGGTTTCCTGCGTTTCAAAGCGCAGGCCGAACTCGACCGAGGGGTCAACGAAGGTGCGCATGGCGTCGAAGGGGATGACCAGCCGTTCGGGCGAGTTGCCGAAGTTCAGCGTCACCTCGAAATGGTCGTCGTCGACGATCAGATTCTCGTACCAGTGCTGAATAACGATGGTCATTTCCGACGGGTAACGTTCGCGTAGCCAATCGGCGATGTCGACGCCGTCCTCGCGCGTGTCGAAGGTGATGAAGAAGTGATGCTCGCCCGGCAGGCCATTATCGGCGACGCGCTGCAGGACTTCGGCAATCAGCCCCTGCATCGCGCGATGCATCAATCCGCCATAGTCGATTGCGCGCGTCATCTGGAAGCCCCTTCTTGCCGTAGTCATCCGGCGCATTCGCCGCGATCGGGTCGAGTATAGGGATTGAACCCGTTATGAAAAGGGGGCGACTGTCACAGGGACGGGCAGCCCGACGGAAAGAGGAAGAATGAACTACGAGTTGTTTCTCACGCTGATGGGCGTGATCACATTGTTGGCGGCGGTTCTGCCGCATTTCCTGAAGAATCTGCCGATTTCTCTGCCGATGGTGTTAGTCGGATGCGGCCTTCTGCTGCCGCTTGCGCTACCGGAATTCCCGACGATCGATGTGATCTCTTACGGGGTGTTCATTGAAAAGCTGACCGAATTCGCAGTCATCATGTCGCTGACAGGCGCCGGGCTGAAAATCGACCGGCGGATCGGTTGGCGGTCCTGGGGCACGACATGGCGGCTTTTGGCGATCACGATGCCACTGTCGATCATCATGGTGACGCTTGGCGGAATGTGGCTTGTCGGCCTGCCACTGGCTGCGGCGGTACTGTTGGGGGCGGCCATTGCCCCGACCGATCCTGTCTTGGCGGCCAGCGTGCAGGTCGGCAAACCCCGCGAAGGAAACGAGCCTGAGACGCGATTTGCGCTGACCAGTGAGGCAGGGCTGAATGACGGTCTGGCATTCCCCTTCGTCTATCTGGCAATCGCGCTGGCGAGCGAGGGCTTCAATGGCCAGGTTCTGATGGATTGGCTGACGATTTCGGTTCTGTGGAAGATCGTCTGCGGCGTGGGCGTCGGTCTTTTGGTGGGTGCGGCGGTTGCGCGGCTGGTTTTCATCATCGTCAACCCGGCGAAAGGGGCACAGGGCTTTGTGGCTTTGTCATTGACATTGACCGCTTACGGACTGTGTGAGCTGGCGCATGGCTATGGTTTCATTGCCGTTTTCGTGGCCGCTCTGACCTTCCGCGATTTTGAGCGTGAGGACGAATATCACGTGATTCTTCACGATTTCGGGGAAGAGATCGAGATGCTGTTCCTGGCGCTTTTGCTGATGCTGCTGGGCGTGGCCGTGGCGCAGGGATTGCTGGCCGAATTAAGCTTTCCGATGGTCGTTCTGGCACTGCTGGTCATTGCCGTCATCCGTCCGATCTGCGGTTGGGCAGGGTTGATCGGAAGCGGGCTGTCCCAACGGCAAAGGCTGGGCATTTCTGTGCTTGGCATCCGCGGGATCGGCACGTTCTACTACCTGTCCTATGCCCTGAACAATGCCGAGTTCGACATCGAACTTGGACGCGAGCTGTGGGCGATTTCGGCGCTGATCGTGCTGATTTCGGTCGTGCTGCATGGCATCTGGGCACCGCGCATCATTCAGGTCGCGGACGAAAAGGACCAGATAAAATAGACTGAAACATCAACGGGTTGAAGTGCAGGTTTCTGTTGCCAGGTACCTGCGAACCCCGCCTTACGCGGCTAGGCGCAAGGGCTTAGTTTCGGCGACCCGAACTGCTTACGCAGCCAGGGCCATTGCCGGAGCACGGTTGTCGTTGGCAACTGTACATTTTGCACCGATAACGGTGGTAGCTCACCGAGGCAAAGCCATCCCCTTTACACGTTCGTCGATCCTGTTTCGGCCCCAGATCCCCCCAACGAAGGCGAATTTGGTGGAGCCGCCGGGTACCGCCCCCGGGTCCGATCCGCTTATTACGAGCGCGTTTATGCCCATAGTCCGGGCGAACCCGAACAGGGGGAATATAGGGGCGTGGAACGCCGCCCGCAAGGGCGTGCCTGCTGTACACCACCCGTACACAGGGCGTACATATGCCGTACATACGCACAAAACCCGGGGCAGAGAGATGAACAAGCCGATCAATGTTGACGACACGGCACTGGCCGGCGCGCTGTTGAGTGCGCTTGAGGACCATATCCTGCCGCTGACCCGCAAGGGCGTGGCCGCAGGCAACAAGATCTTCGGCGCCGCGCTGCTGCGAAAATCCGACGGCGCCGTCGTGCTGGCCGAGACGAATAACGAGACCGAGAACCCGCTTTGGCATGGCGAGGTGCATCTGCTGAAACGCTATCACGAGGCCGAGGGCCTGCCGCCGCCCGAAGACCTGATCTTCCTGTCGACGCACGAACCCTGTTCGATGTGCCTTTCAGCGATCACCTGGGCGGGGTTCGACAATTTCTTCGACTTCTTCACCCATGAGGACAGCCGCGACAGCTTTGCCATCCCCCATGATCTGAAGATCCTGAAAGAGGTCTTCACGCTGGATCCCGGCGGCTATCGGCGTGAGAATGCCTATTGGCAAGCGCGCTCGGTGACCGAGGTGATTGGGGGGGCTGCGCCCGATGCGCAGGCGGGGCTGAAGGCGCAGGCGCAGCGGATCGCGGCGGAGTACGACGCGCTTTCGATGGCGTATCAGGATGGAAAGGCGGAGAATGCAATTCCGTTGCGGTAGCTGGCGGTCCAACCAATCGCCTGGCCTTAGCGCACAGCAAGCGGACTACTTTTTAATGGCCTTCTCATTTTTTGTCTCACCCCGCCTGCGAATGCGATGCCACTTCAGATAGCGCCATATCGCCCGGTTCTGTTCCTGTGGAGACCGGCGGTCGAGGTTCAGCCCATAATCGTGAGAGAGTATTCTGGCAACGCCCCTGTCCACGAGAGGGTTTCCTTTCAGGTCGAATAGCGACGTGAAGGATTCGCCGAATTGCTGGTACGAAAAGACCGAAATTCGTAGCAGTAGATAGCCCGCCAATATCAAGCACGGGGCCAGCCAGACGGCTGGGGGCAGGTCTTCGAATTGCCCGACCAGACATCCGGGCCAGAGACCGACGATCCCATCTGCAACAACGATGGCGGCGGAAACCCAACAGCCTATGGCAGCGTAGACCGCGCCGTCCCCTATCGCCTGCTGGCCATCAATCTCGGCGCGCAAGTCGTTGTCGATGGATAGCCAGAGTCGCGGCCAGTAAAATATTGAGTCCATACCGTATTTGAGGTTCGGGTACTGTTCATATGCCGCGATCAGGTTGCCGAGCCTCGTAGGCCATGAGACGGTCGGGTTGCAGTTGACTGGATCAATTGGAAAATCCGAAATCTGTGAAGCCGCTTCGTAATATCTGCGATCAAGCTGCGCCCGGTCCTTTCGCGAGCAATGCACTGTGGAACGGAGACGATTATTGCGGCGCATGGTCCTGTGCAGCCTTGCAAGCCGCCGACGCTCGGATCTCATGCCAGCTCGCCAGAGGAAGGCGGGCCAGTATCTTCGTCCTTCGACCAGCATATAGATTGGCCGGTCCAGCAGCAGGAATATGAGACCGGCGGCCAAAGCCATTGCCAGGAACATGATCGAGGCCGATAGCGGTTTGTCATCTACCGTCAGACTTGGCTTGTGCAGCAGTGCAATCGTCGCAGAAACGATTCCGCCGGGCAGCAGGACGCGATAAAAGAGCCGGCTGCCAAAACTAACCGGAAGCTTCATCAACGTCAGTCATCCGGCCCGCCGCCGGGGCCATGCGTGCCGCCCATTCGCAGAAAACGGTCAACCTCGCCCTCGGCGTGCTCTCTCGTCCAGCCATATTTTTCCTGCAGCTTCCCTGCCAGCCGCTCGCGATTGCCGGCGACAATGTCGATTTCTTCATCGGAAAGCTCGCTCCACTTATCCTGAATGTCCTCCCTGAGCTTTAGCCAATTCTTTGCAACACGATCCCATTCCATGGCGTGGCCCTTGTGGTGTTCCCCTCGGGTGTGAGCGCGTGAACCGCTGTCTCTGGACACTACCCTTTTGAGATCATAACAGAAAATGGGGCGCGATGCGCCCCATTTATGCCGTGCGATCCGTTATGGCGTGATCGCGGGTCAGAAACCCGCCTTGATCTTCTCGAACTCGGCCAGTTGCTTTTCGCGCAGCTGCGGAGAGTTCGGGGTCTGGTTCAGGATCGGGGCGTCAATGGGGCCGAGGCCGGTTTTGACGGCTTCCTCGTCCTTGATGGTTTCCATGCCGGCCACGGTGGTCGGGCCGTAGCCGATCGTGTCCAGAAGGCCCTTGGCCGAACTGGGGTCCAGCCAGGCGTTGATGAAGTCATAGACCTTGTCTTCGTTGCCGGGTCCGTCCTTCATGTTGATGAAGCCGCAGATGAAGTTGGACGAACCTTCCGTCGGCGCGCGCTGGAAGCCCACGGGGTAATTGTCGGCCTGCAGATAGGTCACACCGTCATTCCAGGACCAGGCAACATCGACCTGACCCGAGGCCATCAGCTGCGCCTGTTCGGACGGGTCGGACCAGTAGGCGGCAACGTTCTGGTGTGCCTGGCGAAGCCAGTCGGCGGCGGCGGCAAACTGTTCGTCGCTGACCTCGGTCCAATCAGTCACGCCGGTGGCCAGATAGGCAAGTGCCCAGACATCGTCCGAACTGTCGGGCAGCGAGGTGCGCCCGGCGTAATCGGGGTTCAGGAACACGTTCAGGCTGGCGACATCCTCGGCCGGGACCTTTTCGGTATTATAGGCGATGGCGGTCGCACCCCAATCGGTCGGGATATACCAGACGCCCTCGTCGTCGTGGAACACGTCCGAGCCGTTGAACTGCGGATCGAGGTCTTCATAGGCCGGGATTCGTGAGACATCCCAGGGCTCGATCAGCCCCGCATCGCGATATTTCGAGACCATCTGACTGCAGGGGTGCACGACGTCGGCCTTGAAGCCGGATGCGATCTTCTGAAAAGCCTCGTCATCATCGCCGTAAAGCGCGAAGGTCGGGCTGTCGCCGTGCTGGTCGATATAGGGTTGGAACAGCACCGGTTCTTCGAACCCCGCCCAGTCGAAGACGGTCAGTTCTGAATCGGCGGCGAAGGCGGGGGTGGCGAAAACCGCGACGATTGCGGTCGAGCGCAGGAAGGTCATGAGCGATGGCCTTTCGGTTGAGTATGACGATCCGACGCTAGCGGGTGGCAGAAAACCGCGCAAGCGGATTGCTGCGGCGCGTGTGGGTTGGCGTTGCTGCTGCGTCGCAAACGGGCAGTGCTACCACCGCCCCGACGCGCCGCCACCAGATGAGGACCCGCCGCCAAAGCCGCCGCTGCTACTGCTGCTGCTGGACCTGCTTGAGCCGGACGAGTAACTGCGATGCCGCGTTCGGTCCAGAAATGTGCCATCCTCGGCAAAGCGGTCCGTATAGGACAAAGAGCGGGTCAGCATCGTGCTCCACCCGCATTTCTGGCACAGCCGTTTGACGGAATGCTGCGACACTTTCCAGCCGTCGCCGTCTGCGTCACGCTTGATGGGTTCCGATATTTCGACAAGACCGCGCTTGCGGCATTGCGGGCAGCGGTTGCGCATCCACAGCATGTACCCGCCGATGGTCACCGGAAGCGACAGGATCGCGGCGGCGACGATTCCGAAGATGGCCAGCGGGTTGCGTTTGCCCCAGCCGGGTTCCGGCGGAGGCGGCGGAGGTGGCGGCACGTCGCCGGCCGCGTGGGGACGGGCGATCTGTTCGATCACCGCCAGCGTGCCCTTGCGCAGGCCGGTCGAATAATCGCCGTCCCGGAATTCCGGCAGCATGACATCGTCCATGATGTCCTGCGCGGTCGCGTCGAAGGCGGCGGGATAGCCGGCCCCAAGCTCGATCCGCGCTTCGCGGTCGTCGCGCAGGATCAGCATCATGAAGCCGTCATTCTTTCGCTTGTCGCCGACGCCCCAGTAGTTGAACAGGCGCGTCGCAAACGGCTCTAACCCCGATGTGCCGCCATGACTGGCGCGGGTGTCGAGCGTGACGACCGTTCCTTCGACGCCGGTATCGTTGTTCAGCGCAATCAGCGCCTGGTCCAGCACACGGGTATCGTCATTGCTGAGAAGTTCGGCGAAATCGTTGATCGAGGTATATTCCCAGTCGGGCAGCGACTGCGCGGCTGCCGGAAGGGCCAGAAATATCCACAGCAGTATGACGCGGATCATCGGTCGAGCATCTCTGGTCCGCCGGCGATCTTGCTGTCGATCGTGCCGATGGCCTTTTCCTTTTTGCCCGCGTAATCCACGGCGTTCAGGATGGTTTGAATGGCCGCGATCCTTGCCCTTTTCTTGTCGTCGGAACGGATGACCGTCCAGGGCGCGGTTTTGGTGTCGGACTGTTTCAGCGTGTCCTTGATCGCGGCGGTATATTCATCCCATTTGCCAAGGCCGTCCACGTCGATCGACGACAGCTTCCACTGTTTCAGCGGGTCCTTTTCACGGTCCAGGAACCGCTTCAGCTGCTCGGCGCGGCCGACATTCAGCCACAGCTTGACAAGGATGGTTCCGTCATCGACCAGCATCTCCTCGAACTTGGGAAGTTGCTTGAAGAAATGCTTGCGCTGTTCATCGGTCGAAAAGCCGAAGACGCGTTCGACGACGCCGCGGTTATACCAGCTGCGGTCGAACAGTGCGATTTCGCCATTCGCTGGCAGCCAGTCGGTATAGCGCTGGAAATACCATTGCTTCGCCTCACGCTCGGTCGGTTTGGGCAGGGCCACGATATAGGCGGAACGCGGGTTCAGGTTTTCGCGAACGCGTTCGATCGTGCCGCCCTTGCCGGCGGCATCGCGACCTTCGAACAGCACGACAAGGCGCTTTCCGGTCACGCTGATGTCATGCATCATGCTGACCAGTTCGATCTGCAGCGCATCCATCTGCTTTTCGTAGTCGTCCTTGTCCATCTCCTCGGCGTAGGGATAGCCGGGATCGAGGATGTCGTCCTTGCCCGCCTTCTCGATTGCCTTGCGGATGTCCTTGGGGGCCGCGTCCTCATAGAACTTCGTGATCTCGCCCACATAGGGCAGGGGATGGGGGGATTTGTCCTTGCTGGCCATGCTTGCGCTCCGTAACGGGGTGGACGCACTATGGGGCGCTTGGGCCGGGGTGAAAAGGGGCCGGATCGGTTGATCGCCACGGATCACAGGATGCGTGTCTGTCCGGGGCTTAGGTGCCGATCTTCGACAGGTCGAACTCGGTCGTCTGATAGATCTCGTTGACCCAGTTGCCGTAAAGCAGATGCGCATGGCTGCGCCACCGGTTCGACGGCGGCCGCGACGGATCGTCGTCGGGGTAGTAGTTGACCGGCACCGCGATGTGTTTGCCAGCCGCGACATCGCGGTCGTATTCGTCTTTCAATGTCGTCGAATCGTATTCGAGATGGTTGAAGACATAAAGCGCGCGGTGCCCTTCGTCCTGCAGCAGGCAGGGGCCGACATCGGGCGCAGCCAGCAACGTGGTCAGCGCAGGACGGCGGGCGACGTCATCGGCGCGCACTTCGGTCCAGCGGCTGACCGGGATCAGCAGGTCATCGGAAAAGCCGCGCAGAAAGGGCGAGGCGGGCGCCCGATTGTCATGGCGGTAACAGCCGAATGCCTTGGCGGGCAGGTCGTGCTTGGGCAGGCCGTGGAAATGCCACGCCATCGCCATCGCCCCCCAGCAAACCCCAAAGGTCGAATGGACATGGGTCTGCGTCCAGTCGAAGACGCGGGTCAGTTCGTCCCAATATGTCACCTCCTCGAAGGGAAGCTGTTCGATGGGCGCGCCGGTGATGATGAGGCCGTCGAATTTCTCGCCCGTGGCCTCGACCTCGGAGAATTTGCGATAGAAGGATTGCAGGTGATCGGCCGCGGTGTTGCGGCTTTCGTGATCCGACATGCGGATCAGCTGAAAGTCGATCTGCAGGGGCGTGGCGCCGATCAGCCGGGCGAACTGGTTCTCGGTCTGGATCTTCTTGGGCATCAGGTTCAGAAGCCCTATCCGAAGCGGGCGGATGTCCTGCATCGCCGCCCGGCCCGGCGACATGACCATGACGCCTTCATCCGACAGGATGTCGAAGGCAGGCAGGTCATTGGGCAGGGTGATGGGCATTTCAGGCTTCCTTGGCGTCTTGTCGGCGGTCGATCGCACGCGCGATCAGGGTATCCAGCTGTTCGGGGCTGCGGATGTCGGCCACTTCCTCGGCTGTGATCGTCACGCCGCGCCGCGCCATCGCCGCATAGCGCGGCTGGCGGTGGGCAAGGGCGCGGGCATAGGTCCAGCGGATGAAGTCGTCGGGATCGACCTGATCTTCGCGCAGGCCCTTTTCCATGCGATAGGCGAGCCACGCCTTGTCGAGGAATTCGGGCTGGTAATACATCGGTTTCGGCGCCCGGTCGAAGCGGCGCACCAGTTCCGCCGTGTGCGCGTCCGAGCCCTTGATCCAGACCATCAGCAGGTGCTTTTCCAGCGTGGACAGAACCGGATCGTCGGGATCGCCGGGGTCCACCACCTCGCAGATGGAGCCGCCGCTGTCGCAGACGAAATGCGGCAGGCGATAGATCTCCTCGGAGCGGGTGATGAAATGGGGCGTATCCAGAAGCGAGGCGATTTCCGCCTTTTCGTGTTCGCGCTGGCGCTTGGTGTATTCGTCGAAGGGCAGGCCGCCACGCGTTTCGCTGCCCGGCTTGCCCAGATAGGTCGACAGCGGCGACAGGTTGTCGAAGGTGATGTTGCTGCCGATGAAGACGCTGTCCGACAGCAGCAATTCGCGCAGGAAAGGGACCTTCATCGCCTCGCGCTTGAAGTTGTCTGCAATCAGTTCGCCCATGTAGCGGGTGCCGATGCGGTAATCGATGCTGTAGTGAAACCAGTCGCCGGATGCGCGCAGCATGTTCGACAGATATGTCTTTCCCAGCCCGGACATGCCGAACAGAAGCACCCGCTTGCGGGTGCTGCCAAGCCAATCCTGTCCGGTGCTGTAGATCATGGCGTCTCCTTCGGGGCGCAATCTAGGCAGAGCGGTGCCAATAGAAAAGCCCCGCACGTGGCGGGGCTTTTCCGAAGGTCATGTTGCGGCGATCAGAAGCGATAGCCGACCCGCAGGCCAAGGCTGACGGCGTCGTTGTCTTCCATATCGGCGCGGGCCGCATCCGGGGTGCCGGTTTCGGCCTGGGCGTCGCCCAGCTTGGTGTAGTTGACGCCACCGGTGAACTTCCACTTGTCCATGGTGTAGATGCCCGCGACGGTGATCGCCTTGCGGCCATTGGTCGGTGCCAGCGGCGACACCAGATCCTTGCCCTCGGGTTCATAGGTGAAGGCGACAGTGCCCGACCACTGTTCGGTGAACTTGCGGCCAACGCCCAGGGTGAAGGTGTTGGTGTCTTCCAGGCTGACCAGACCGTCAGGCGCAATATTCGCGCCGAAGAATTCGGGCGTCACCTTGAAATCCGACCAGTAGGTGCGGCGGATCTGACCGAAGACAAGCGTGTCAGCAGCGACACCGGTCTGGAAATCCAGCGCCAGCATGGCCGGCGTGGTCACTTCGGTGCTGCCTTCTGCGACCTGCATGGCGCCAAGGAATTCCTGGGTGTCGAATTCGTGGTCGATATCCGAGTAGTAGGTCAATGCAACGCGCGCCGCGATATCGGGGCGTTCCCACGACACACCGGCCAGCCAGCCGACCGACGTGTCATCAGCCAGTTTCGCGCGATAGCCCGATGCGGCAGCGTAAGCCGCGCCCTGCAGACGGATGTCGCCCGAGGCTTTCGAGGCCCGCAGACCGGCATGGGCGCCCCAGTTGTCGTTGAACTTGTACCGACCGATGGCCGAGATCATGGCGCTTTCGACATTGGCCTTGGTCCCGCCCAGCATATAGGAGCCTTCGGTGGCCGAGGTCATGTCCACGTCGCCATATTCGATATCGGCGCCGTAGGGGTGTTCGATGATGAGCGCGGCCGAGAACTGTTCGGTGAACTGGTGCTTGTAGCCGAAAGTCAGGACGTTGAAATCGTCAGCCACGCCGCCGGTTTCGCGGCCGCCGTAGATGGCAAGGTCCTTGCCGCTGACATCGGGATTGGTCACCTGAAGCCCGGTTTCGACGTAATTGCCTTCTTCGAACAGAATGGCAATGGACTGGGTCGAACGCTCGATCCCGGCGGCATGAAGCGGTGCCGTGCTCAGAAGCAGCGCTGCTGCGCCCATGACTGATTTATTCATATTATCCTCCCTGCAGGCGACGGGGGCTCGTCACCTTCTTCTGCTCATCGTTAACCTGCAAGGATCACGAATCAATCACGCGCACGCGATGACGTGGCGTCGTTCTGCCTTGCTCATGCGTCACCGTGTCGCCCATGCAACGGTTGAGTGGCGCGCGGGATTGAAAGATCGTGCAATCAGCACGGCAGGAGGATGTGATGCGTGACAGGCCGCGATTCGCTTTGCCGAAGCCGGCACCGGCAGGTTTGTGGCGACGCACGCCGCCGATGATCTTTGCACCCATTGCGGCACTTCTGGCGCTGGCATTGGCGTGGCGGTTCGGGGCCATGAGACTTGGCTTGTCGCCGGCGCTGCCCGGCTTTGCGGGCGGGGCCAGCGTGGCCCTGTTGGGCTTCGCTGTGCTGGCCTATCTGGTCAAGTGCCTGCGCCGCCCCGCCGTCATCGCGGAAGAGTGCGAGACGCTGCCCGGACGGGTGGGACTGGGGGCAATGGTTCTGGCATTCCTGCTGGGCGGGGGCGTGCTGGCCGAGATCGCGCCGGCACTGGGCCGGGTGATGCTTGTTGCCGGGCTGGGCGCGCTTGTCTGGCTGAGCGCGCCGTTCCTGCGACAGATTCGCACGGAAGGGACATGGCCCGGTCCTGACATTCAGTTTGGTCCCGGCGCATTGCTGGTCGCGGCCGCCGTGGCACCAATGCTGGGTTGGGACGTTGTGGGCCGCCCTCTGATCTATCCCGGCGCGGCTCTGTCGTTGCTGTTTGCCGCGATCAGCCTGCGGCAACTGCGCAACCGGCGTGTGCCGCGTGTTCTGCTGCCGCTTCTGGCGCTGCACCTGATTCCGGTCGCGGCTTACGGGGCGGCGTCGGTTCAGCTGTCGGCGGGCCTTCAGCAGACGGCCTATGGCCTGACGCTGGCCGGTCTGATCGTGCTGCCGGTATTGGCGCTGCGCGCCGGGACAGGTCTGTTTCTTGTGGCGATAACACTTCCGCTGGCGCTTTCGTCGCTGTTCTTCGCTCTGCTGGCCGCGGATATGCCAGAGAACCGGTTCCTGGCGCTTCTGGCGGCAACGGGACTTGTGGGCACGACCATGGTCTGCGTGCCGCTGGCTTTCTGGACGATGCGCGACTGGGCGCGCGGACGTCTGGCCACCCGCAGCAATGCGGCCGTTGCCTGACGCGCAACAGTGCCATGCACCCGGAAGGACTGGACAAACCTGGCACGAGGTGAAAAGGGGAACTGCCAAACGAACCCCCAAAAGGATTGCTGCCATGCAGATTCGTGAGGCCCTCACCTTTGATGACGTTCTTCTGGTCCCGGCGGCCTCCAATGTGTTGCCCTCGACTGCCGATGTGACGACGCGTGTGACCCGTGGCATCCGCATGAATATCCCGCTGGTCAGTTCGGCCATGGATACGGTGACCGAAAGCCGGATGGCGATCGCCATGGCGCAGGCGGGTGGCATGGGTGTCGTTCACCGCAACCTGACGATCGAACAGCAGGCCGATGAGGTGCGCCGCGTGAAGCGCTTTGAAAGCGGCATCGTCTATAACCCCATCACGCTGACCGCGAACCAGACGCTTGCCGATGCGAAGGCCTTGCAGGATCAGTATAATGTCACCGGCTTCCCCGTGGTGGATGAAGACGGCCGCGTCGTGGGCATCGTGACCAACCGCGACATGCGTTTTGCAAGCGACGACAAGACGCCGGTCAAGGCGATGATGACGGCGCAGAACCTTGCCATTCTGCGCGAACCGGCCGACCGCGCGCAGGCCATCGCAATGATGAAGGAACGCCGCATCGAGAAGCTGCTGGTGACCGACGGCAGCGGTCATCTGACCGGGCTGCTGACACTGAAGGATACCGAAAAAGCGGTGTTGAACCCGTTGGCCTGCAAGGACGATCTGGGGCGGTTGCGCGTCGGTGCGGCCTCGACCGTCGGCAATGAGGGGTTTGAGCGCAGCAAGGCGCTGATCGATGCGGGCGTGGACATGGTCGTCATCGATACCGCGCACGGGCATTCCGAAGGCGTGGCGATCGCGGTGGAACGGCTGCGCAACTTCTCGAACGAGATCCAGATTGTTGCGGGCAATATCGCGACGGCGGGCGCGGCGCAGGCGCTGATTGATGCCGGCGCGGATGCCGTGAAGGTCGGGATCGGGCCGGGATCGATCTGCACCACGCGTGTCGTCGCGGGCGTCGGCGTGCCGCAGCTGACCGCGATCATGGATGTCGCGGGCACGGCGGGCGATGTGCCGGTGATCGCAGATGGCGGCATCAAGTTTTCGGGCGATTTTGCCAAGGCGATTGCCGCTGGCGCAAGCTGCGCAATGGTCGGCAGCGCGATTGCCGGCACCGATGAATCGCCGGGAGAGGTGATCCTGTATCAGGGCCGCAGCTTCAAATCCTATCGCGGCATGGGCAGCCTTGGTGCCATGGCGCGTGGATCCGCTGATCGCTATTTCCAGAAGGATGCGGCATCTGACAAACTGGTGCCTGAAGGGATCGAGGGGCAGGTGCCCTATAAGGGCCCGGTCGCCACGGTCGTGCACCAGATGGTCGGGGGGCTTCGCGCCGCCATGGGTTATACCGGCAGCCCGACGGTTGAGGCGATGCGCGGCGGTTGCGAATTCGTGCGGATCACCGGGGCTGGACTGAAGGAAAGCCACGTCCATGACGTGCAGATCACCCGCGAAAGCCCGAATTACCGCCTGGGCTGACGATTCGGACTTATTGACAGCAGGGTATGAGGGCCGCGCAACGTTATGATGCGCGGCCTTTTTCGTGCGGCGGCACCGCGCCGGGTTGGCCAGCGACGGCAGGACAGGCAAACATTTCATTTGCGCGGGGGTCGATTCCGCGTATAAATAACCGAACGGTCGGTCAACGTATTGGAGGCGATGATCGGAATGGCAAAGGGGGAGCCATGACAGACGCGTTTATCTGCGACGCAATCCGCACGCCCATCGGGCGTTATGGCGGGGCGTTGTCCTCGGTCCGGGCCGACGATCTGGCGGCGGTCCCCATCGTTGCGCTGATGGCGCGGAACCCCGATGTCGACTGGGCCAGTGTCGATGATCTGATCTATGGCTGCGCCAATCAGGCGGGCGAGGATAACCGCAACGTGGCCCGGATGGCGGCGCTGCTGGCCGGGATGCCGGTGGAAGTGCCGGGGACGACGGTGAACCGGCTGTGCGGATCCGGCATGGATGCGGTGGGCATGGCCGCGCGGGCGATCAGGGCCGGCGACTGCGATCTGGTGATCGCGGGCGGCGTCGAATCGATGTCCCGCGCGCCCTTCGTGATGCCGAAGGCCGAGACCGCCTTCAGCCGCAGCAATGCGGTTTACGACACCACCATCGGCTGGCGCTTCGTGAACCCGAAGATGAAGGCGCAGTTCGGGGTCGATTCGATGCCCCAGACCGCCGATAATGTCGCCGCCGATTTCAACGTCAGCCGCGAAGATCAGGACGAATTCGCCGCCCGCAGTCAGGCGCGCTGGCAGGCCGCGCAAGAGGCCGGACTGTTCGCGGACGAGATCACGCCGGTCAGCGTCCCGCAGAAAAAGGGCGATCCGGTCATTGTCGATACCGACGAACATCCGCGCCCCGGCACGACGGCGGAAAAGCTGTCGAAGCTGAAGGGCGTGAACGGCCCGGATCTGAGCGTGACCGCCGGCAATGCATCCGGCGTGAATGACGGGGCATGCGCGCTGCTGATCGCCAGCGAGGAAGCCGCGAAAGCCAACGGCCTGACGCCGAAGGTCCGCATCGTCGCCATGGCGGCGGCGGGGGTCGAGCCGCGGATCATGGGGATCGGCCCGGCACCGGCGGCAAAGAAGGTGCTGGCGCGCGCCGGGCTGAGTATCGACCAGATGGATGTGATCGAGTTGAACGAGGCCTTCGCCTCGCAAGGGCTTGCCACCCTGCGCGAGCTTGGACTTGCCGACGATGCACCCCATGTTAACCCTAATGGCGGGGCCATCGCGCTTGGCCATCCGCTCGGCATGTCCGGTGCCCGGCTGGTGACGACCGCGATGTATCAACTGCACCGCACGGGCGGCAAATATGCGCTATGCTGCATGTGCGTGGGTGTCGGTCAGGGCATCGCCATCATTATCGAACGCGTCTGAGGAGGAACTGCCATGTATGCACAGCTCGTCAAATCCGAAGGCAAGGCGGCCAAGGATCTGTCGCCCGATGACATCGCCTTTCAGGAACGCATCGACCGGAACGAGAAGATCGAACCGAAGGAGTGGATGCCTGAGGGCTATCGCAAGACGCTGATCCGCCAGATCGGCCAGCACGCCCATTCCGAAATCGTCGGCCAACTGCCCGAAGGCAACTGGATCACCCGCGCGCCCACGCTGGAACGCAAGCAGATCCTGCTGGCCAAGGTCCAGGACGAGGCCGGGCACGGGCTGTATCTGTATTGCGCCGCCGAAACGTTGGGTGTCAGCCGCGACGAACTGCTGGAAAAGCTGCATTCCGGCGACATGAAATATTCCTCGATCTTCAACTATCCGACGCTGACCTGGGCAGATATGGGCGCGGTCGGCTGGCTGGTGGACGGCGCGGCGATCATGAACCAGGTGCCGCTGCAACGGACCAGCTATGGCCCCTATTCCCGCGCCATGATCCGCATCTGCAAGGAGGAAAGTTTCCACCAGCGGCAGGGCTATGCGATCATGATGAAGATGGCGAACGGGACGCCGGAACAGAAGCGGATGGCGCAGGATGCGCTGAACCGGCTGTGGTATCCCTCGCTGATGATGTTCGGGCCGTCGGACAAGGATTCGGTGCACTCGGTGCAGTCGATGGCCTGGAAGATCAAGATGAACACCAATGACGAACTGCGCCAGAAATTCGTCGACCAGACCGTGCCGCAGGCCGAATATCTGGGCCTGACCGTGCCCGATCCGGACCTGAAATGGAACGAGGAGAAGGGCGGCTACGACTTCAGCGAACCCGATTGGGACGAGTTCTATCAGGTGCTGAAGGGCAATGGCCCCTGCAACAAGGAACGTCTGGGCGCCCGCGTGAAGGCGTGGGAGGATGGTGCCTGGTATCGCGATGCGATGGTCGCCCACGCCAAGAAAAAGGCCTCGCGCCGCCCGGTCGCTGCGGAGTAAGGGAATGCCCCGGCTGAACCATGTCGCGCTGACGGTGTCGGATCGCGAAGCCTCGGCCCGGTTTTACGGGGCATATTTCGGACTGACCCGGCGTGTGCATGACGATGATCATCTGCTGATCCTTGCCGATGACAGTGGCGCCTTGCTGGCCCTGAGCGAGGGCGAAGTGCCACCGGAATTGCCGCGCACGAACCATTTCGGCAGCCTGGTCGATACAGCCAATCAGGTTGACGCGCTGCGTGAACGCTTTCGCAGCGATGGTGTGACTGAAACGGAATACAGCGCCGATGGTCCGGCGCGTGTGCAGGTGCTCGACCCTGACGGTTACCGGGTCGAGGTCTACGCTTATTGATCGTTACCCAGCGGTGTTTGCCGCAGGAAGGGAGGAAGAAATGTCCAGCGAATGGCCCCTTTGGGAAGTCTTTATCCGTGGTCAGCACGGGTTGAACCACCGCCATGTCGGCAGCCTGCATGCGCCTGACGCCGATGTGGCGATCAAGCATGCCCGTGACGTCTATACGCGCCGCAACGAGGGTGTCTCGATCTGGGTGGTGAAATCGGTAGACATCGCGGCCTCCAGCCCGTCCGACAAGGGACCGCTGTTCGAGCCGTCGAATGACAAGGTTTACCGCCACCCGACCTTCTATGACATCCCCGACGAGATAGGGCATATGTGATGCCGTCGCTTCCCGATATCATGACCCCGAACGCCGAGGAGCTTGCGAAGCGCGATGGCGGCAAGGGCGGCCACGCGCCGGCACCCGATGCCGATCAGGATGCGTTCTTCGAATTCCTGCTGCGCATGGGCGACAATGCCCTGATCCTTGGCCATCGCAATTCCGAATGGTGCGGGCATGGTCCGCAGCTGGAAGAAGACATCGCCATGTCGAACATCGCGCTGGATCTGATTGGCCAGACTTCGCTTTGGCTGGGTCTCGCCGCCGAGGTCGAGGGCAAGGGGCGCAGCGCCGATGACCTGGCTTATTTGCGCGACGCCTGGGATTTCCGCAACCTGCTGCTGGTCGAACGCCCGAATGGCGATTTCGGCGCGACGCTGATGCGGCAGTTCCTGTTCGACGCCTATCACTTCCATCTGTTGCAGGCGTTGACCCAGTCCAGTGATGCCCGCGTGGCCGAGATCGCGGCGAAGTCGCTGAAAGAGGTCAGCTATCACGTCGAACGCTCGGCCGAGCAGGTGATCGCGCTTGGCGACGGGACGGATGAAAGCCGCGCCCGGATGCAGGCGGCGCTGGATGATCAGTGGTCCTATGCGCTCGAGATGTTTGCCAGCGACGCCACGGATGTGACCATGGCGGCGGCGGGGATCGCGCCGGATCCTGCGGGCCTGCGCAATGCCTGGGACGAAACCGTTCGTGGCGTCCTGACCGAAGCCACGCTGGACATTCCCGAAAGCACATTCGCCCACAAGGGCGGCAAGCGGGGCACCCATACCGAACATCTGGGCTATATCCTCGCGGAAATGCAGTTCCTGCAGCGCGCCTATCCGCGGGCCGAGTGGTAGGATGCGTGCGCCCGTCTCGCAGATATGGGACTGGCTGGCCGAGGTCCCTGACCCCGAGATTCCGGTGATCTCGCTGACCGATCTGGGCATCATCCGCGATGTCGAGTGGCGCGAGGATGTGCTGGTGGTCACGGTGACGCCGACCTATTCCGGCTGTCCGGCGACCGCGGTGATCAATCTGGATATCGAAAACCACCTGCGCGGCAAGGGGATAGACGATATCCGGCTGGAACGCCGCCTGACGCCGGCCTGGACGACGGACTGGATCAGCGATCAGGGCCGCGACAAGCTGCGCGATTACGGCATCGCCCCACCGATCGAGGGAACGGCGCCCGACGGCGACGTAATGGCGCGGATTTCGGCGCTGACCGGGGCGGGGAACATGGTGGTGCCGTGCCCGCGCTGCAATTCGAACGACACGCGGAGGGTCAGCCAGTTCGGATCGACCCCCTGCAAGGCCAGCTGGGTCTGCAATGCCTGCCTGGAACCCTTCGATTATTTCAAGTGCCATTAGAGGAACCGCCATGGCTCGATTCCTTCCGCTTCAGGTGACCGAAATCCGTCGCGATACGCGCGATGCGGTAGTCGTAACCCTGCAACCGCGACCCGAGGATGCGGGCGCGTTCGACTTCACCCAAGGCCAGTATCTGACCTTCCGCCGCGAGTTCGATGGCGAGGAGTTGCGCCGGTCCTATTCGATCTGCGCGGGCCGCGATGACGGCGCGCTGCGCGTCGGCATCAAGCGCGTCGAGGGCGGTGCGTTTTCCACCTGGGCCAATGAAGAACTGTCCGCAGGGATGGAGCTTGACGCCATGGCCCCGATGGGCCGGTTTCACACCGAGCTGGATGGCGGGGCTTCGAAACACTACGTTGGCGTCGCGGCAGGTTCGGGCATCACCCCGGTTCTGTCGATCGTCAAGACGACGCTGGCGCGTGAACCCAAAAGCCGGTTCACGCTGATCTATGCCAACCGCTCGGTGAACTCGATCATGTTCCGCGAGGAGCTGGACGACCTGAAGAACCTCTATCTCGGGCGGCTATCGGTCATTCATATCCTGAAATCCGAGGGGCAGGAGATCGACCTGTTCACCGGCCGCATCGACGCCGAGAAGATGCAGGCGCTGTTCGACAACTGGATCGACGCAGGCACCATCGACACGGCCTTCATTTGCGGACCCGAAGGGCTGATGCTGACCGTCGCCGACAGCCTGCGCAAGGCCGGGTTGGATGACAGCCAGATCAAGTTCGAGCTGTTCGCCTCCAGCCAGCCGGGGCGGGCGAAGAAGAAGGCAGTCAGCAAGGATGCCGCGCAGGCGGACGACATGACCGAGGCGGTGGTGACGCTGGACGGGGCGACCCGGACCTTCAGGATGCCGAAAAAGGGCGAGAACCTGCTGGACGCGGCTTTGGCCGCCGATATGGACGTGCCCTACGCCTGCAAGGCCGGGGTCTGTTCGACCTGCCGCGCCAAGGTGCTGGAGGGCGAGGCAGAAATGGCGATCAACCATGCGCTAGAAGATTACGAGGTCGCGCAGGGCTATGTGCTGACCTGCCAATGCTATCCGCTGACCGACCGCATCGTCGTCAGCTATGACGAATAGGGGGCAGCCATGGACATGAAGATCGAGGATTATCTGGCGCAGGGCGGCAAGCTGACCTCGCCCGGCAATGTGCCGCCGCGCTATCGCGGGGAATTGCTGCGGCTGATGGCGTCCTTTGTGGACAGCGAACTGGCTGGCGCCGCTGGCTTTGCCGATACGATCAATGATGCGCCCGGCATCAAGAACAGGATCGCGGCGGCCAGGATCACGCAGGAGAAGCTGGATCATGCAGGCCGCGTGCTTGCCGTGATGGGCGAGTTCGGTGGCGATATGGCCGCCTACGATCGCAGCCATGACTGGGCCGCGCGGATGGACCGTGATGCCGATCTGGCCGCCGCGCGCCATGGCGACGACATGCGCCTGTCGGTCTTTCACTATCCGCTGCAGGGCTATGTCGATGCGGTGGTTCTGAACGTGCTGATGGGTCTGGCGACGGTTGTTCAATTGGATGAGATGAAGCGCGTCAGTTATTCCCCCTTGGCCGATACCTTCCGCGAGATTGCCCCGCGCGAGGCACGGCATGTCGAACTGGGCCTGAATGGTCTGCGCCAGATCATCGAAAGCGATCAGGGGCGGGCGCAGGCGAAGGACGCCATCGCCTATTGGATGCCCAAGGTGGACGCGACCTTCGGGCAGGCGCAATCGCAACGCTACGACACGCAGGCGCGGTTTGGGCTGCGCCATTCCAGGAACGACAAACTGCGCGAGCTTTGGACGCAGCGGGTGAATGATCTGCTGCTGCCCATGGGGCTGGCCTGAAAGGACATGCGATGAATGTGCAAACTCCTCGACTGCTGCAGTCTTATGTCTGCGGCGAATGGCGGACTGGCAGCCGCGACGGCAAGGAACTGCTGAATGCCGCGACTGGCGAGGTGGTGGCGCTGATCGACGCTTCGGGTCTGGATCACGCGGCAGCGCTGGAATACGGGCGCGACAAGGGCGGACGCGCGCTGCGCGACATGACAGTGCATCAACGCGCGCTGATGCTGAAGGAAATCGGCCTGAAGCTGATGGAGGTGAAAGAGGATTTCTATGCCGAAAGCCTGTGGACGGGCGCCACACGCGCCGATGGCTGGGTCGATATCGAAGGCGGCATCGGTACGCTGCTGACGCTGGCATCGAAGGCGCGGCGTGAATTGCCGAACGCGAAGATCATCCCCGACGGCGCGGTTGAGCCGCTGTCGAAGGATTCCAGCTTTTCGGGCCAGCATATCCTGACGCCATTGCAGGGCGTGGCAATCCATATCAACGCCTTCAACTTTCCGATCTGGGGGATGCTGGAGAAGATCGCGCCGACGCTGATCGCCGGGATGCCGACCATCGTGAAACCCGCCAGTCAGACCGCTTACCTGACCGAATTGATGGTGCGCCGCATCGCCGATATGGGCATTCTGCCCGATGGCGCGCTGCAACTGGTCAGCGGCTCGGCCGGGGATCTACTGGATCATGTGACCTGTCAGGATGTTGTGACGTTCACGGGGTCCGCCTCGACCGGGCGGATGCTGAAAACCTCGCCTGCCATTATTGAAAACTCGGTCCGCTTCACGATGGAGGCGGACAGCCTGAACGCCTCGGTCCTTGGTCCCGATGCCGGGCCGGGGACGGAGGAGTTCGACCTGTTCGTCCGCGAGGTCCTGCGCGAAATGACCAGCAAGGCCGGCCAGAAATGCACCGCGATCCGCCGCGCCATCGTCCCGGCGCAGCATGTCGATGCGGTGATCGAGGCGCTGAAGGCGAAGCTGGGAAAGACGGTCACTGGCGATCCTTCGGTTGAAGGCACGCGAATGGGACCGCTGGCCAGTCTGGATCAGCGCGAGGAAGTGCGAGAGCGGATCGCGGACCTGAAAGCGTCCTCGCAGATCGTGCTGGGCGATCCGGGCGATGTGCGGGTCAGTTCTGGTGATGCCGAGAAGGGGGCCTTCATCAACCCGGTGGTGCTGCTGGCCGATGACCCGGCGGACGCGGCCGCGAACGATGTCGAGGCTTTCGGGCCGGTCGTGACGCTGATGCCCTATGACAGCGTCAGCGACGCGGTGGCGCTGACCCATCGCGGCAAGGGTTCGCTGGTCGCGTCAGTCTTTACCGACAGCAAGGATGTCGCCGAGGAGATGGTGATCGGCATGGCGCCGATGCATGGCCGGGTGCTGATTGGCAACCGGCGTTCGGCGAAATCCTCGACCGGGCATGGCAGCCCGCTGGCGCCGCTGGTCCATGGCGGGCCGGGCAGGGCAGGTGGGGGCGAGGAACTGGGCGGCATGCGCGCCGTCAAGCATTACATGCAGCGCACCGCCATTCAGGGCGCGCCGCATCTGCTGTCCGCCGTGACCGGCATCTGGTCCGAAGGCGCGGATACCCGCGCGGACAAGCACCCGTTCCGCAAGGCCGTGGCGGAATTGCGGATCGGTGATCAGATCGTGACGAAGGCGCGCGAAGTCACCGAAGAAGATGTCGAACATTTCGCCCATTTCACCGGCGACACCTTCTATGCCCATATGGACAGCGAAGCGGCCAAGGCGAACCCGTTCTTCGACGACCGGGTGGCGCATGGCTATCTGATCGCATCATTCGCGGCGGGGCTGTTCGTCGATCCCGATCCCGGCCCCGTGCTGGCCAATTACGGCGTCGACAACCTGCGCTTCCTGACCCCGGTCTATTTCGGCGACAGCCTTCAGGTCCGGCTGACCTGCAAGGAGATCAATCCGCGCGAAAACGCAGAACATGCGGAAGTGCGTTGGGATTGTCGCGTCACCAACCAGAAGGATGAGGTCGTGGCGCAATACGATGTGTTGACGATGGTTGCGAAAAACGAGCCGTAGCCCCCTCAACCCATGAAAAAGGCCCCGCAAATGCGGGGCCTTTCTTGTTCCGAAGCTTTGCATCAGTCGTTGCTGGAGCCCATGAACTGCAGCAGGAACATGAACAGGTTCAGGAAGTCGAGATACAGGTTCAGTGCGCCCAGAATGGCGGCCTTGCCCAGGAAATCCCGATCCGAATCACGCAACTGCAGATAGGTGTTCTTGATCTGCTGCGTGTCATAGGCGGTCAGGCCAGCGAAGATCAGCACCCCGATGACCGAGATCGCGAACTGCATCGCGGTCGACGCCAGGAAGATGTTGATGATCGAGGCGATGATCAGGCCGATCAGACCCATCATCAGGAAGGTGCCCATGCCCGACAGGTCGCGCTTGGTGGTATAGCCGTATAGCGAGAGGCCCGCGAAGGCAGCGGCCGTCGCGAAGAAAGTCGACGCGATCGACGTCCCAGTATAGCGCAGGAAAATCCAGCTTATCGACATGCCCATGAGGGCCGCGAAGCCATAGAAGATAAGGGTCGCCGTCTGTGTCGACAGCCGGTAAACCGCAGCGCCGAAAGCAAAGACCACCAGAAGCGGTGCGAACATCAGCACCCATTTCAGGGGCGAGGCGTAAACCGCATAACCAACCTGGGTCAGTTGCCCGTCCTGGACGGCAAGCATGTTCAGCCCGAGGGCAAAAAAGGCAGTCACGGCCATGCCGGTCGCCATGATGCCGTAGACCTTCGACATGTACGCACGAAGGCCGGCGTCAATCTCGGCGCGGGTCGCGGCACCCGTCCGGGCCTGGGCCTGACGCAGGGTGTCGTATTCAGCCATCAAACTCTCCATAACTGGCGTGGTCGGTGCGTGTGCACCGGTCAAGGATACATATTGGCCCAGTATGTCATGTTTTCAACGGATGCGAAGACTAAAATGAATCCTGTCTGACAGCAGGGACAGCGTCCGCTGCGCAGGCAGGCGATGCGCGACAAAGCGCCACAACCTTGGGGCGTGTTGGGTAAGTCAGGTCTTCAGACCGATTCGGCAAAATCTATCCCAGAACGGGCATTTAACCGGCAGAAAATTGCGCGTTACGTCGCGGCAATGCGTAACGGGGCTATTCTGGGCTATCCTTTCAGTCAACTAAAGCGTGTTGCGAGCCTTTGAGAGTCGCCAGCCGACAAAGTCTGATATATGAATCAGCCAGTTTAGGTGAGGTTAGTTATGAAGCACGAAGTTGATGTGCATGTTGGCATGCGGATCCGCCACCGTCGTTGGCTGATCGGGATGACCCAACAGCAGCTCGCCGATCAGGTGGGTATTAAGTTTCAACAAATTCAGAAGTACGAGACCGGTGCAAACCGGGTTTCTGCGTCGCGGCTTTGGGATATTTCCATCGCGCTCGACGTGCCTATCAGCTTCTTTTTCGAGGGTATCAACGGGGGCCGCGCGGGTGCGTCGGTCGATGATGATATTCTGGCAAACAAGGAAGCACTGCAACTGATCCGGGCTTATTATGCCATGCCCGAGGCACAGCGTCGCCAGATTTTCGAACTGGCCCGCGTCCTGTCACACGCCGCCTGACAAGCGGTCCGATCCGCCACCTGTTCGCCCCGGACAATTCACGCTATTAACAGGCGCGAAATTTCCGGGGCTGCACATGAAACGCGAAGAAATCTTTGAAACTGCCGCCGCTATGGCCGATGCCGCGCGGCGGCAGACCTTGCCGCTGTTTCGCAGCCGCGATTTGCGGCCCGATAACAAGCTGCCGACTGGCTTCGACCCCGTAACCGCTGCAGATCGCCAGGCCGAAAAGGCCATGCGCGCTGTTCTTGAGGTTCGCCGACCGGATGACGCCATTCTTGGGGAAGAATTTGGTGCCGCACCCGGCACGTCAGGGCTGACATGGGTTCTTGACCCGATCGATGGAACGCGCGCCTTTATCTCGGGCGCGCCAAGCTGGGGGACTCTGATCGGTCTTTCCGATGAAAACGGCCCGATCTACGGCATCGTGGACCAGCCTTTCACTGGCGAACGCTTCGAGGGCGGGCTGGGCCGCGCACGCGTGGTTGCCGGTGACGCCGAGGCACCGCTTGCGACGCGCAAGGGCGTGGCGCTGGAACAGGCGACGCTGCTGACCACCTTCCCCGAAATCGGCACGTCGGACGAATATGCGGCCTTTCGGCGCGTCGCCGACGCAGTTCGGCTGACGCGATATGGCCTGGATTGCTATGGTTATGCGCTGCTGGCATTGGGCCAGGTAGATCTTGTGATCGAGGCCGGGCTGCATTCCTATGATGTCGTGGCCCCCATCGCGGTCGTGCAGGCGGCAGGTGGCATCGTGACTGACTGGAATGGCGGTCCTGCCCATGGCGGTGGCCGCATCATCGCGGCCGGCAGCCCTGAAATTCATGCCGAAGCGATGGCCCTTCTGGCCGTCTGATCGTTGCCCCCGGCGCGCGCGTTGATTAAGATCACGCTCGGGCCCCGCCGCCCGACCGCAAGCCAGTTTTGACGACGAGGAAGGGGGGTCCATGCAGGACGACCAAAAGCACCTTGATGTGCCGGACGAAGACACGTCGCAGCCCATCAGCGAGCAGACGCCAGAGCCTGAACAACCCGAGGAGGAGGACGACTTCACGCCTCCGCGTGCGCTTCTTGACCAGATCCGCGATGCGATCGACGATGAGGATCCGGCGCGGCTGAACGAATTGCTGGACCCGATGCACGCGGCCGATATCGCCGACGTCATCGAAAACCTTTCGGCGGCGCGACGACGCACCTTCATGTCGCTTTGGTCCGGAGAGATCGACGGCGACATCCTGTCGGAAATCGACGAATCCATCCGCGACGAAATCGTTGAACTGATGCCGAAATCGGCGCTTGCCGACGCCGTGCGCGAGATGGACAGCGACGATATCGTCGAATTGATCGAGGAACTGGAGGGGCCCGAACAGCAGAAGGTCCTCGAGGCGCTGGACGAATCCGACCGTGCCGCTGTCGAACAATCGCTGACCTACCCGGAATATTCCGCCGGTCGGATGATGCAGTCCGAGGTCGTGACCGCCCCCGAGCACTGGACGGTCGGCGAAACAATCGATTATCTGCGCCGCGACGACGATCTGCCCGACCAGTTCTATCATGTGGTGCTGGTCGATCCGCGGCGCCATCCGGTCGGCTATGTGGCACTAGGCCGGTTGCTGGCAGCGCGCCGCGATACACCGATGCGTGACCTGACAGAAGACAGCTTCCGTCCGATCAGCGCCTTTGCGAACGAGGCCGATGTCGCCTATGCCTTCAACCAGTATCACCTGATATCCGAGCCTGTCGTTGACGAGCACGACCGACTTGTCGGCGTCATCACCATCGATGACGCGATGGAAGTGCTGGACGATGAACACGAAGAGGACCTGCTGCGCCTTGCGGGGGTCGGCGACGAAAGCTCGATCTCGGACACTGTGATCGAGACGTTGTGGCAACGCCTGCCGTGGCTGGCGATCAATCTTGGGACTGCAATTCTGGCGTCCTTCGTGATTGCGCTGTTCGAGGGAACGATCTCGCAGATCGTTGCGCTTGCGGTGCTGATGCCCATCGTTGCATCGATGGGCGGGAATGCGGGAACGCAGACCTTGACCGTCGCGGTGCGTGCGCTGGCGACGAAAAGCCTGACGGGGTCGAATGTCTGGCGTGTCGTCGCCCGCGAGGCTGTCGTCGGAGTGCTGAACGGCTTGTGCTTTGCTGTCGTGATGGGCGTTGTGGCCTATCTTTGGTTCGACGGCCTGCCGCTGGCATCCGTGATCGGGATCGCAATGGTGGTCAACCTGTTCGTTGCCGCACTGGCGGGCATCCTGGTGCCGCTGACGCTGGAGCGGTTTGGCGCCGACCCGGCACTTGCATCGGGGACATTCGTCACCACGGTAACGGATGTGGTTGGTTTCTTTGTATTTCTTGGTCTTGCGCAAATGGTTCTGCTGTAGCGGAAAGCAGTGCGCAGACGGAAAAACGCGGTGATAACCAAATAATCCTTGATTGGTGCCCGGCTATGCCGCAGTTTGGGTTTCACAAGCCCAATAACACAATATCTGGTGGCAGCATCTAGCGCCATTGGTCAGAAACGCGGGCGATCGGCAGGGTTTATGGGACAGGCGCATCCCGTCCGCATGGCGCGGGCGGGATGGTTCAACTGAACACAATGCTATCTGTCGCTCGTGTCAGCCTTTCAGGGCCGCAGCGATCTCGTCAAGAACAGTGGCGTCTTCGATTGTCGCAGGGGTCTTGTAGGCCTCTCCGTCGGCGATCTTGACCATTGTCGCGCGCAGGATCTTCCCCGAGCGGGTCTTTGGCAGCCGATCGACGACAAGCGCCTTTCGGAACGCCGCAACCGGCCCGATTTCGTCGCGCACCATCTGGACCACTTCGCGGATGATCTGATCGGTTGGCGTGGCGGACCCTTTCTTCAGGCACAGGAAACCCAGGGGCGACTGACCCTTCAGCGGATCGCGAATGCCGATGACAGCGCATTCGGCGACATCTTCATGGCGGGCCAGAACCTCCTCCATCGCGCCGGTGGACAGGCGATGACCGGCGACGTTGATCACGTCATCCGTGCGCGCCATGATGTACAGATACCCATCCTCGTCCAGATAGCCTGCGTCGCCTGTCTCGTAATAACCGGGGAAACGCGACAGATAGGATGTGCGATAGCGTTCTTCGGCATTCCACAAGCCTGACAATGTGCCCGGCGGCAAGGGCAGCCTGATCGCGATAGAGCCGAGGGTGCCGGGCGGCACGGGCCTGCCTTCCTCATCCAGCACCTGCACGTCATAGCCGGGCATGGGCACGGTCGGGCTGCCCGGCTTCACCGGCATCTCCTCGATCCCCAGCGGGCTCGCGGCGATCGCCCAGCCAGTCTCGGTCTGCCACCAGTGGTCGATCACCGGAACGCCCAGATGTTTTTGCGCCCATTCTATCGTGTCCGGATCGGCGCGTTCGCCGGCCAGAAAGAGCGCCTGCAGATCGTGCAGTTTGTAGCGCCGGATATATTCGCCGTCCGGGTCCTCGCGGCGAATGGCGCGAATGGCGGTGGGCGCGGTGAAGAAGCTTTTGATGCGATTGTTCTGGATGGTGCGCCAGAATACGCCCGCATGGGGCGTACCGATGGGCTTACCTTCGAACACAACGGTCTGTGCGCCGACGACCAGAGGTCCGTAACAGATATAACTGTGGCCGACGACCCAGCCCACATCAGAGGCGGCCCAGAAGCGATCTCCGGGGCCGATCTTGTAGATGTTCTTCATCGACCACGCCAGCGCAACCAGATGCCCGGCGGTGGGGCGCACGACGCCCTTTGGCTGGCCCGTCGTGCCGGATGTGTACAGGATATAGGCGGGATGGTTGCCTTCGACTGGCACGCAATCGACCGGCTCGATCCCATATTGGAAACCATACCAACTGACGTCACGGTCCGGGACCAGTTGGGCGACCTCCTCGTCGCGTTGGAAAATCACACAGAATTCGGGCGTATGCGTCGCCGTCTCGATGGCCTTGTCGAGCAATGGTTTGTAATGAACGACGCGCCCCGGCTCCAACCCGGCAGAGGCTGCGATGATTGCCTTCGGCCGCGCGTCGTCGATACGCAGGGCCAGCTCGTTCGCAGCGAAGCCGCCAAACACGACAGAGTGGATCGCGCCCAGGCGTGCACAGGCCAGCATCGCCTCGACTGCCTGTGGGATCATCGGCATGTAGATGATCACGCGGTCGCCCTTTTCGATGCCCCGCGCGCGCAAGGCCCCCGCCAAAGTGGCCACGCGACGTTGCAATTCGCGGAACGTGATGCCCTTGGTTGAATTCGTGATCGGACTGTCGTGATACAGTGCGATTTCGTCGCCGCGCCCGGCCTCGACATGGCGGTCCAGGCAGTTCCAGCAGGTATTCAGCAGCCCGTCGGAAAACCATTCGTAAAGTGGGGCCTTGTCGTCGAACAATGCCTTCGAAGGCGGTCTGTCCCAGTCGATCGCCTGCGCGGCCTGCATCCAGAAAGCTTCCGGGTCAGATTTCCACGCCGCGTAGACGTCCTGATATCGCATGTCTGTTCCTCCACACACTGGATGCTAATCGAGGCGACCGGTGTCGGGCAACGGCATGCGACCGCCCTGATCCGCAGGGTTTGGGCGAAATTCGGCCGAATGAATTGCCGCTACGTCAAGGCATCGTCGATGGTTCATGGCTGGAACCGTTTCATCCCATTGCGGGTTTGCAACCCATAAGCCGGCGCCAAGGCAGCGTTCGGCAGATGAACCGGAGATACGACGATGAAATTCGCAACCGCAATTCTTTCTACCCTTGTTCTTGCTGCCCCCGCGCTGGCACAGGAATCGCAGTCAATCGACATGGCCGAAGTGCCCGCCCCGGTGATTGAAGCCGCGCAGGGTGCCGTGTCGGGTGTGACCTTCGACACCGCAAATCTTGACCGCGACGGTGGCACCGATACGTTTGAGCTGTCGGGTATCGACGCAGACGGCATGCGCTTCGAGGTCGACGCGACCGCGAACGGCACCATCGAAGAGGTGGAAGAACAGGTTTCCGTTGAAGACCTGCCCGCCGAGGTGAAGACCGCGATGGAGGTCAATCTGTCGGGGATCGAGCCGACAATGATCGAAAAATCGACCCGCGAGGGCGGTCAGGTCATCGTCTATGAATTCGAAGCCGAGAGAGATGGCCAGTTCGTGAATGCCGAAGTGGGCGAGGACGGGGCCGACTGGAGGGTCGTTGAAGACGCCGACAGCTAAGTCCACCCAATCTGGAATTCTGACGGGCGGAGGTTTCCTCCGCCCGTTTTCGTACAAGCCACGTTTACCTGTAATGCGCGACCGGCGTGCCTGCGACGGCAGACATGTTCAGCAGCCCGCGTGCCGTGATCGAGGGCGTGACGATATGGGCGCGGTTACCCATTCCCATCAGGATCGGACCAACCTCAAGCCCATTTGCCTTGTGCTTGAGGATGTTGCGTACGCCCGATGCCGCATCGGTGCCGGCAAAAACCAGCACATTGGCGACGCCGTCCAGCTTTGAAGCTGGAAATATGCGCGCCCGGATTTCTGGGTCGAGGGCAGAATCGATATGCATCTCGCCATCGAAATTGAAATCGACCTCTCGCCTTGTCAGAATTTCCATCGCTGCCCGCATTCTCTTGCCGGAATCGGTGTCGAGATTGCCGAATTGCGAATGGCTGCACAGTGCCACATGCGGGACCAGTCCGAAGCGGCGGACATGGCGGGCGGCACCAATGGTGGACATCGCGATCTGCTCGGGCGTGGGGTGGTTGTTAACCTGCGTGTCGGCGATGAACAGCGGTCCATCCTCAAGTATCATCATCGACAATGCGCCTTGGGGCGTCAGTCCCTCGCGGCCCAACACCTGCTCGATATAGTTCAAATGCCAGCTATATTGTCCGAATGTACCGCAAATCAGGCTGTCTGCCTCTTCGCGGTGGACCATGACGGCACCGATGGCGGTCGTATTCGTGCGCATGATCGCCCGCGCCAGATCGGGTGTAACGCCACGCCGCGCCATCAGCTCGTGATAAGTCTCCCAGTATTGCCGATAACGGGAATCGCTTTCGGGGTTCACGATCTCGAAATCCTTTTCCGGTCTGATCGGCAGGCCCGCACGTTCCGCACGGGCGGCGATCACCTCGGGCCTGCCGATCAGGATCGGGATATCGGTGGTTTCCTCGATCATCGCATTGGCAGCGCGCAGAACCCTTTCGTCTTCGCCCTCGGCAAAGACGATACGGCGTGATGCTGTCGCCGCTGCCTCGAAAACCGGGCGCATGATCAGGGCCGAACGGAAAACAGAGCCGTCGAGCCTGCGTTTGTAAGCGCCAAGATCGTCGATCGGTCTGGTTGCAACGCCGGATTCCATCGCAGCCTTGGCCACGGCAGTCGATACGACGCCGATCAGGCGCGGATCGAAGGGTTTCGGGATCAGATAGGCGGGACCGAAGGTCAGTTTCTCGCCGCTATAGGCAGCCGCTGCCTCGGCAGCGGTTGTCGCGCGGGCAAGGGCCGCGATCCCCTCGATGCATGCCAGTTGCATCTCGTCATTGATCTGCGTCGCGCCGACATCAAGCGCACCCCTGAAGATGAAGGGGAAGCACAGGACGTTATTGACCTGATTGGGAAAATCGCTGCGCCCGGTCGCGATCACCGCGTCCGGCGCGACTTCCAGCGCGTCGTCGGGCATGATTTCGGGCGTCGGGTTTGCCAGCGCGAAAATGATCGGCCGCTTGGCCATCTTCGCGACCATCTGCTTCTTCAACACGCCAGGCCCCGACAGGCCCAGGAACATATCCGCCCCGTCGATGACCTGATCGAGCGTACGCAGATCGGATTTCTGCGCATAGGCGGCCTTTTGCGGGTTCATGTCTTCTGCCCGGCCTTCATAGACCAGGCCGTGAATGTCGCACAGCCAGACGTTCTCGCGCTTGACCCCCAGCTTCAAAAGCATGTTCAGGCAGGCGATGCCTGCAGCCCCCCCACCGGTCGATACGATCTTTATGTCTTCAAACTTCTTGCCGGTGACACGCAGGGCATTCGTCGCCGCCGCGCCAACGACAATTGCCGTGCCGTGCTGGTCGTCGTGGAAGACGGGAATGTTCATCTTCTCGCGGCACAGTTTTTCGACGATGAAACATTCGGGTGCCTTGATGTCTTCAAGGTTGATCGCGCCGAAACTGGGCTCCAGGCTCTGGACGATCGCGGCCAGTCTTTCGGGGTCGGCCTCGGCGATTTCCAGATCGAAGCAATCGATATTGGCGAATTTCTTGAACAGGACGGCCTTGCCCTCCATCACCGGTTTCGACGCCAGCGGCCCGATATTGCCCAGACCCAGCACAGCCGATCCGTTCGAGACGACTGCGACCAGATTACCGCGCGCGGTATAGCGGGCGGCGTCGGCGGGGTTATCCTTGATCTCCAGACAGGCCTCGGCGACGCCTGGGCTATAGGCGCGGGCCAGATCGCGCCCGTTGGCCAGTGGCTTCGTCGCCCGGACCTCCAGCTTGCCGGGGCGCGGAAACTCGTGATAATCCAGCGCCGAAGCGCGCAATTTGTCCTGCCGCTGATCTTCCATCTTCTGCCCCCTGCTCTGGTCCCGTCCGGCGGACCGGTCGGACACCGGATTTTCCCTGCGCGCCTCCGCGTCCGCGTATCGCGGCACGTCATGGTTCAGCGTTAAACCAGTTTGACGGGGCATCACAAGCTGTCACGCAGATTCCCCGCGCCGGGACTTGCGGGCAGGTCCGGATCGCCATCTTGCATCCTGCGGGCGCAACGCGCAGAATCCGTTGATCAAATCCGGAGTATGTCCCATGTCCCTTCTCGATGCCGCGCGCGACGTTCGTGAAGCCGCTTATGCGCCCTATTCGAAATTCAAGGTCGGCGCGGCGGTGCGCGGGAAGTCGGGGCAGGTCTATCGCGGCTGCAATGTGGAAAACGTGGCCTTTCCCGAAGGAACATGCGCCGAAGCGGGCGCCATCGCGGCCATGGTGGCGGCGGGCGAGACCGAACTGGTCGAGGTCGCAGTGATCGCCGAAAGCCCAAGTCCCGTGCCGCCCTGCGGTGGCTGCCGGCAAAAGCTGGCAGAGTTCGGTGGCCCTGAAACGCCGGTGATTCTGGCAACGACAGATGGCGGCACATTGGCCACGACGATCGGCGAACTGCTGCCGGGTCGTTTCGACGCAGGTCATATGGAAGGTGCCGGATCGTGACTACAGCCGATCGGCCGGCCGATCTTCGCCCCGTGATCGCGCGATTGCGCGACGGCGACGGGCTGGACGAGGCCGGGGCCTTTGCAATTGCGCGCGCTCTGGCGGATGGTGGGCTGTCCGATGCACAGGCGGGCGCATTCGCGATGGCTGTTGTGCTGCGCGGATTATCGACCGAGGAGCGATCGGCGCTGACGCGCGCGATGCGCGACAGCGGCGACAGTATGACATGGGACCTGCCCGGCCCGGTGGTCGACAAGCATTCGACCGGCGGGGTCGGTGATGTCGTATCGCTTGTTCTGGCCCCGGTCCTTGCCGCATGCGGGTCCTTTGTGCCGATGATCTCGGGGCGGGGGCTTGGACATACCGGCGGGACGCTGGACAAGCTGGAATCGATCCCGGGGTTCACCTGCGACCTGTCGGAGGCGGCATTTCGCAAGGTCGTGGCCGATGTCGGCTGCGCCATTGTTTCGGCCTCTGCTGATTTGGCCCCGGCAGATCGTCGGCTTTATGCAATCCGGGACGAGGCCGCAGCTGTCGAATCCGTCGATCTGATCACGGCATCGATCCTGTCGAAGAAACTGGCAGCGGGCCCGGATGCGCTGGTGCTTGACGTCAAGGCTGGCTCGGGCGCGTTCATGGGATCGCCCGAACAGGCCGAGGCACTGGCTGTTTCGCTTGTTGAAACGGCTGTCGCGGCGGGGTGCCGGACATCTGCGCTTATCACCGACATGGACCAGCCGCTGGCGCGTTCGGCCGGCAATGCGCTGGAGGTGATCGAGGCGATTGCCTGCCTGCGCGGCGAGACATCGGCCTTGCGCGATCTGTCACTAGCCCTTTCCGCCGAGGCGTTGCGTCTGACTGGCGAGCAAGACGGGTTTGCCCTCGCCAGCGACGCACTTTCCTCAGGGCGCGCCGCAGAGGTTTTCGCGGCCATGGTGGCGGCGCAGGGCGGTCCTGCCGATTTCCTGGATCGGCCCGAGGCCTATGTGCAGTCCGCCCCTGTCATTCGTGCGGTGCCTGCGCCCTATGGCTTTGTCGACCGGATCGACACGATGGCGCTTGGTCAGATTGTCATCGATCTGGGCGGTGGTCGGGTCCGCGCCGGGCAGGCCATCGACCACAGTGTCGGACTTTCTGCCCTGTGCCGCCGGGGTGACGCGACGCAAGGCCAGCTTGCCCTTGTTCACGCCGCGACCGAAACGCAGGCCGAGGCAGCCATTCTGGCCGTTCAGCGCGCATATCATTTGTCGGACACCGCCCCCGCGCCGGCCCCCTTGGTACGCGCCCGCGCCACTGTCGACAACGACGATGCGCCATCTGCGCGCCAACAACAGCAGGACTGAAATCACCCCATGCCCAGAGCTTTCCTTGTCGTGATGGATTCAGTGGGGATTGGCGGCGCGCCGGACGCTGCCCAATTCTTCAACGACGGGCGACCCGACACCGGCGCCAACACCGCGCTGCATATCGCACAGTCGCGGGGCCTTCTGCTGCCCAATCTCGACCGTCTTGGTCTGGGCGCCGCGATACGGCTGGCGTCGGGTCAGGATGCGCCGGGTCTGGCTGCGGTGCCCGAAGGACTTTGGGGTGCGGCAACCGAAATTTCACCCGGCAAGGACACGCCGTCCGGACATTGGGAGATCGCGGGCGTCCCCGTGCCCTGGGACTGGCATTATTTTCCAGATACCCAACCCGCATTCCCGCCCGAGATCACGGCCCGCGTCTGCGAACTGGCCGGGACGGAAGGCATCTTGGGCAACAAGCATTCATCTGGAACCGTGATTCTTGACGAACTGGCCGAGGAGCATCTGCGCACCGGATGGCCGATCTGCTATACGTCTGCGGACAGCGTCTTCCAGATTGCCGCGCATGAAGAGGCTTTCGGCTTGGACCGGCTTTTGAAGCTTTGCGAGGAACTGGCGCCAACACTGCACAAGATGCGTGTCGGGCGAGTGATCGCGCGGCCCTTCACCGGCTCTGCCGGCAGATTTGTCCGCACCGCCAACCGGCGCGACTTCGCCATGGCAGCTCCCGCGGATACGATCCTTGATATCGCGGCGGCGGCGGGTCGCGAAACGCATGGAATCGGCAAGATCGGTGATATTTTCAGCCATCGCGGCATCGGCAGGCTGCACAAGGGCAAATCTGACGCGGACCTTGCCCAACATCTGCTGCGCCTGATTGACGAGGCCGCGCCAGACAGCCTGACTTTCGCCAATTTTGTCGAGTTCGACAGCCTTTATGGCCATCGTCGTGATATCGAGGGCTACGGCGCGCATCTTGAATGGTTCGACGCCATCGCGGGACAGGCAATCCTCGGGCTGCGGCCGGGCGATCTGCTGATCTTTACAGCCGATCATGGCAACGATCCGTCCTGGACTGGCACCGATCATACGCGCGAACGCGTGCCGGTGCTGGGCGCGGGTGTCGGCACAAGGGCCATCGGCAATGTCGGTTTTTCCGATATCGGTGCCAGTGTCGCTACCCATCTGGGGCTGGATGCACCGGGGCATGGCGCAAGTTTTCTTTAATCTGATTTCTGTTCTCCAGGACCGATCCTCATGAAAGACTTGAAGAAAATTGAACTTCACCTGCACCTTGAAGGTGCGGCGCCGCCCGGGTTCATTCGCGGGCTCGCGGCCGAAAAGAGTGCCGATCTGCCCGAGATTTTCGATGCGGCGGGTCATTACGCCTATCGGGACTTCGACGATTTCCTGCGCGTTTACGAGGCGGCGACCTCTGTCATAACCTCGCCACAGGACTATGCGCGACTGCTGGGCGAGGTGCTGCAAGACGCGGCAGAGCAGGGGGCAATCTATGTCGAACTGTTCGTGTCGCCAGAATTCTGCGGCGGGGGCGATCTTGTGGCATGGCGCGAGTATCTGGCCGCAATGAAGGAAACCGCCGATGCCATGGCGGCGCAAGGCATCGACAGCCGTGCCATCGTCACCCCAATTCGTCATTTCGGCCCTGAACGGGCGCGCAAATCCGCCATCTGTGCGGCCGAGACCGGCAGCGCAGATGGCACAGGCTGGGTGACGGGGCTGGGTATGGGCGGCGCAGAAGCCGTTGGAAAGCCACAGGATTTTTCATGGAGCTTTGACTGCGCGCGCGAAGCTGGCCTGGGCCTGACCTGTCATGCCGGCGAATGGGGCGGGCCGCAATCCATCCGCGACGCGCTCAGCCTTGGGATCAGCCGGATCGGCCATGGCGTTCGCGCCATCGAGGATGCGGATCTTGTCCGCGACCTTGCGCAGCGGGGCATCGTGCTGGAGGTCTGCCCAGGTTCGAACATCGCGCTTGGCCTTTATCCGGACTGGTCGCGACATCCGATCGCGCGACTGGCCGATGCAGGGGTGAAGGTGACCATTTCGACCGACGATCCGCCGTTTTTTCACACCACGCTCGGCCAGGAATATGAACGCCTCGCCGATGCCTTCAATTGGGGCGAGGCCGAGTTCGCTGCCCTGAACCGCAACGCCGCCGAGGCCGCATTCTGTGATACGGCCACGCGAGAGCGCCTTTTGTCCACATTCGCCTGAACCCCCGGAGCCTGCCATGCCATCCCATCTGACCGTCGTCGATCACCCGCTCGTCCAGCACAAACTGACCCTGATGCGCGACAAAAGCACATCGACCGCCAGTTTCCGCCAGCTTTTGCGAGAGATCAGCCTGCTGCTTGCCTATGAGATCACGCGGGACCTGCCGATGTCGACGATGCAGGTCGAAACCCCGCTGCAGGTGATGGATGCGCCGGTTCTGGAGGGCAAGAAGCTGGCGCTCGTGTCGATCCTGCGGGCTGGTAACGGGCTGATGGACGGTATCCTGGAGCTGATACCTTCGGCTCGGGTCGGTTTCGTGGGCTTGTATCGCGACCCCGAAACACTGCAGCCGGTCCAGTATTATTCCAAGCTGCCCGGCGGGCTGGACGAACGGATGACGATTGTCGTCGATCCGATGCTGGCGACAGGTAACTCCTCTGCCGCGGCGATTGATCTGATCAAGCAGGCGGGGGCCACCAATATCCAGTTCCTCTGCCTTCTCGCCTCGCCCGAGGGGGTTGCGCGTATGAAGGATGCCCATCCCGATGTGCCGATCGTGACGGCTGCCCTGGACGAGCGTCTTGATGACCACGGCTATATCGTGCCGGGACTGGGCGATGCGGGTGACCGGATGTTCGGCACGAAATAGCGCGTTAACCGCCCGTCAATCCGGCTGCGCTAGAACCGTCGAAACAGTTGATTCGGCGGGTTCATGCGGCTTCTGCTTTTTCTCGGGACGATGTGGTTCGTATCTGCGCTGGCGGCACTCGCCGATCCGCCGCAGCCTGCTGAACGGCCGCCACGCGGTTATTCAGCCACGCAGTATATCGACAGCGCCGGCTGCGTGTTTGTGCGCGAAGGCGGGGAATGGGTCGCGGTCATGGGCGATGACAATGCGCTGATCTGCGGTTTCCCGCCCAGCACGACGGCATTTCCTGACGACGCTTCCGGGCCGGCGTCGTCCACCGCCGGAAAGGACAGCGCGCAGATTGAACGCGATCTGACGCAGCTGGTGGTCACCGCAGGCGGTGAGGACATGGTTCTGAAGGACGAGATGGACCTGACAGAATCGGCCGGACCAGCAACGCCTGCGCGCCAGGGACCTGCGGGTGACGGTATCCGACCCACGAACGGGCAAATCCCGGCGTCGCCCGCGACCGGCAGCATAGCTGACGAAATCTCGCGCGGGCTGGCCGTGCGACGAAGCATCGGCGCGCTTCCAAACACTTATCTCGCGTCCGACGCGCGGCTGTGTGCCTTGCTGGGCTTGCAATTGGCAGGGGACGGCACGACCGTGCCCGGCGATGATCCGACTGGTGGGATTTGCACAGGCCAGGCTGTCAGGATTGGTCGGTATCACGTCAGGGATATTGAATCGCCCGCGACAGAGGTAACCGCGAAACGCGACCCGGATACGTCGGCGGCGGCGCCCGCAGTGCGCACCGATGCGCAGAAAGAACGGGACGCGGTGCGTGATCAGCCGGAAGCTGTCACAAACATGCCGAGTGATTCAGCGCGGCGCGCAGACAGGACGGTTGCTGGCAGTGCACTGCGCACAGACGATCATCGCGTGGACGGCAGCGGGGAGGGGCCCGACAAGGACAGATCGGCTGGGATGGAGATGGTCGGACCGGATGCGCGCTTTGTCCAGATCGGTCGCTTCGATGCGGCCGGGGCCGAAATTGCCGTCCAGGCACTGGCCGGTCTGGGTTACCGGGTGGTGCGCGAAACCCGTATAGCCGCTGACGGGACACGCCATATCATGGCGGGACCGTTCACCACGCGGGATGCGTTGATCGCGGCGCTGGATCGCATTCGCAAAGCCGGCTTTGGTAAGGCAATCGCGCGTTGACGCTGCGGGCCGCACATGAATGGCGGATCAGCCCCGATCGATGCAGATCTGCTGTAACGTTACCCAATCACGTTCAGTCAGGATCACCGGATAGGGCTGCGTTCGGAAGGGGTCGGCCTCTGTCAGCGTGACCGCCGCTGGCGCTGCATCGCCGCGCGTGGCAGCGTATGGCGATGACGGAATCCGAGCCTCGGCGAAACGTCTCAGCAAGTCATGATCGTCAGGTGGCGGGGTCGGTGAGGCAAGCAGATCCTCGCCAAAATCGCGCAGGCTGGCGGTGGGCAACGTCCCGCGTGTCAACAGGCCCAGCACATCCAGAAAACCAACGCGCTGCATGACGACCTGCAAAGGATCCTGTTGCGCGGCAGACATTCCGGCGGCAAGCAGGTGACCGGCAAGCGCCTCTGGCCCGGCCTCGCCCGCGATCAGGGCATTGTCGATCACCACCAGATTGCCCGGCAGCATCATCGCCCCGCCAGGGCCTTCCGGCAGCACGACCAACCGGGCTTTATCTGGAAGCGATACGCGCTTTGCCAATGTTGCCAGAACCTCTTCCGCCGCCGGATCGCGGCAGGCCTGCCCTGTAGAACGCATCATGTCAGCCATGATGGCTTGCCCGATGCGTGCACGTTCTGCCTGCGGGGTGATCCGCGCCGCGTGATTGCGCAGCGCATCGGGCAGCCAGATAACGCCCAGCAATACCATCGCCAGCAGCGCCAAAAGCGTCAGCCGGTTGCGCAACCGACCCGGATGGGGTCTGCGCGCGGCAATCGCGCCCTGAACGCGGGAAATTGCGTCGATCATCAGTGGATCGTCAATTTCCAGCGTTTCCATGTGCTCATCATCCGCGGCAGCAGGGATGTATATCGCCGGGGTCGCGGATGGGTTGATACGTTCAACGGCAGGAAGCGACCAATGCGTCAGCGGCGCATCTGATTTCGGATCAGACAGGATCAGCGTCGCCTCGCCGATCGAGACAATGACCTCGCGCAATTGCTCACCAGGCGCGGCGCGCCAGCTTCCCGGCGCCTCCAGCCGTTGGAATTGCTTCAGCGCCGTCGCTTTCATCTCAGCCTGCCAGAGAATTTCCCCGCAGAATGTGCGCGCCGCGCGACAAGGTCAACTGGCGCTCTCGATGGCCATGCCCTTGTCGCGGGCAAGATTGCGCATCCGCTCCTGCAGCTTCTCGAAGGCCCGCACCTCGATCTGGCGAATCCTCTCGCGAGAGACGTTGTAACGCTCTGACAACTCTTCCAGCGTCAGTGGTTCATCGCGCAGACGCCGTTCCATGAGAATGTCCTTCTCACGGTCGTTCAGCACATCCATTGCCTGAACCAGCATTGCCCTGCGGGTATCCAGTTCTTCCGTTTCGGCATAGGCCTCTGCCTGGTTGGCGTCCTCGTCCTCCAGCCAGTCCTGCCATTGTGCCGTCGTTTCACCATCGCCCGAGCCGACCGTCGCATTCAGCGAGGCGTCGGCCCCGGCCATGCGGCGGTTCATGTCGATGACCTCGCGTTCGGTCACGTTCAGGTCGTTTGCGATGCGGGCGACGTTTTCGGGCCGCAGATCTCCTTCCTCCAGCGCGCCAATGCGGTTCTTGGCCTTGCGCAGGTTGAAGAACAGCTTTTTCTGACCCGAAGTCGTGCCCATTTTCACCAGCGACCAGGACCGCAGGATATATTCCTGGATCGAGGCGCGGATCCACCACATCGCATAGGTCGCCAGACGGAAGCCCTTTTCGGGGTCAAACCGTTTCACGGCCTGCATGAGCCCGACATTCGCTTCTGAAATCACCTCTGACTGAGGCAGGCCATAGCCGCGGTAGCCCATCGCAATCTTGGCAGCCAGCCGCAGATGAGAGGTGACCATCTTATGGGCGGCCTCGCTGTCTTCATGATCGACCCATGCTTTCGCCAGCATGTATTCTTCTTCCGGCTCCAGCAGCGGAAACTTGCGGATTTCCTGAAGATAGCGGTTCAGCCCCTGTTCGGGGCTTGGGGCGGGAAGATTCGTAAAATTGGCCATGTTCTGTCCTCTCGCCTGTCAACGCGTTTGTGAACTGCCAGTTCCGCGCAGTATGGAAAGCAATTCCTGCATATCGGCGGGCAATGGTGACGTAAATTCCAGACTGGCGCCGCTGACGGGGTGTGCAAAACCCAGTCGGGCCGCATGCAATGCCTGGCGCGGAAAAGTCTGAATGTTGGTGGCAGCAGGTCCAAGTGCACGGGCCGATGCCTTCCTTGACCCACCATAGACCGGATCGCCGATCAGGCCAAGCCCGGCATGGGCCATATGCACGCGGATCTGATGGGTTCGCCCGGTTTCAAGACGGCATTCGACCAGCATTGCGGCGGGCGGTGTGCCGAACTGTTCCAGCATTTGGGCGCGGGTAACGGCGTGGCGGCCACGCTCACCGTCAAAATATACCGCCTGCTTCTGGCGGTCAGACGGGTGTCGGTCCAGCCGCGATGTGATTTTCAGAACGCCACCCGGCTCAAAGCTGACACCGCGCGTTCCGCGCAGCCGTGCGTCGGCCGGGTCAATCACGCCATGAGCCATGGCTAGATAGGCGCGGTCGGCGCTGTGGGCCTCGAACTGGGCGGCAAGGCCGTGATGCGCACGGTCGGACTTGGCCGCGACCAGAAGCCCCGTCGTGTCCTTGTCGATGCGGTGGACAATGCCGGGGCGCATCTCGCCGCCGATACCCGACAGACTGCCGGCGCAGTGATGCAGAAGTGCGTTTACCAGCGTGCCGGACGGGGTGCCCGGTGCGGGGTGGACGACCATGCCCGCGGGCTTGTCGATGACGATCAGGTCATCATCTTCGTAAACCACGTTCAGGGGAATTTCCTGGGGCAATGTCTCGACCGGCTCAGGCTCGGGCAGGGCGACGCGATAGGTCTGGCCGGGAACCACCTTGTGCCTGGGTTGCACGATCACGCCATCAGGCCCGCTGACCGCCCCGTCGGCGATCAACCGGCTGATCCGCGAACGCGAAAGCGCCGCTTCTGCTGGCGCAAGCTCGGCAAGCGCTTTATCAAGGCGCTCGTTTACGTCATCGGGAATTGTCAGGATCAGCTCAGTCATGACAGGCGACATAGATCAAGCGGCGCGTCAGGACGAGGCAAATCTGCCCGAAACTGCCCCGCATGAGCGGTTCCTCAAGCTGGTGGTGGGGGGGCTGGCGGTGGCCATGGTCCTGGGCATCGCCGCTATTGTCATAATGTTGTGGCAGTTGATGAATTCGCCGCCCCTACGCGCGCTGCCCGCAAATGTGCAGCTACCGGAGGGCGCGCGCGCCGCTGCCGTGACCTTCGCGGACGAGCGGCTGATCGTGGTTACCCAGGCGGGCGATGTGCTTGTCTACGATGCCGACGGCACGCTGACCCAGCGGATCGTGCTGGATCAGCCCTGATCCTGAGTGCCAAGCCGCGCTTCCAGCGCATCAAGCCGGGTCTTCAGCTCGGCGTTTTCGGTCCGGGCCTTGATTGCCATGTCGCGCACGGCGTCAAACTCCTCGCGCGTGACGAAATCGCGTTCGGCCAGCCAGCGTTCGATCCAGGCGTTGAAGGCATTGCCGGCCTCGTCCTTGGCGCCCTGGGCGACACCCATCGCATTGGTCATCATCCGTGACATGTCGTCGAAGAATTTGTTTTGGGTGGACATGCGGTACTCCTGAAGGTGTTTGGCAGCTATATGGGACGGGTGCGCGCCGGGTTCAATGTTGACACCCGCCGATCTGCGACTAGCGTGCGCGCCAAATTGAAGGACCGCCATGATCCCGTTTCCCGATATCTCGCCCAATATCTTCGTCATCCCGATCGGCGAAGGGGGTCTGCCGATCCGCTGGTATGCGATGGCCTATCTGGCCGGTCTGATACTTGGGGCGTTAGCGGTCTGGAAGCTGATGAAGACAGATCGGATCTGGGGCGACAATGCGCCAATGCCCGCCGACCGGGTCGAGGATCTGCTGACCTGGATCGTCGCAGGCGTGATAATCGGCGGACGACTGGGGTTCGTGCTGTTTTATCAACCGGGATATTACCTGTCGAACCCGCTTGAGATCGTGCAGGTCTGGAAGGGCGGCATGTCCTTCCATGGCGGTTTTGCCGGCGTGGTTCTGGCTGCCTGGTGGTGGGCCGGGCGCAACGGCGTGCCGCCCCTGCGGCTGGCGGATGCATTGGCGGTCGTGGCCCCCATCGGCCTGTTTTTCGGGCGGATCGCAAATTTCATAAATGCCGAGTTGTGGGGCAGACCCACCGATCTTCCGTGGGGCGTTATTTTTCCGGGCAACGCCGCGCAGGACTGTCCGGGGGTCGAGGGGCTTTGCGCCCGCCATCCCAGCCAGCTATACGAGGCTGGACTTGAGGGGCTTGCGCTTGGACTTTTGCTTCTGGTTCTGGTCAGGCTTGGGGGACTGCGCCGGCCCGGCCTTGCGCTCGGCACATTCCTGACCGGCTATGCATTGGCGCGTATCTTTGTCGAGTTCTTCCGGGTGGCGGATGCTCAGTATATCACGCCCGACAACCCGCTGGGACATGTGGCATTCGGGATGAGCATGGGGCAGCTTCTGTCGCTTCCGATGCTGGCGCTTGGCGTCGTCTTCATCTGGCGCGCCGCGCGGCGACCCGCGCGATGACGCCGCTTGGTCATCTGATCGTGGACGAGATCCACCGTTCCGGTCCGATGTCCGTCGCGCGCTATATGGAACTGTGCCTGCTTCACCCCCAACACGGCTATTACACGACCCGCGACCCGTTTGGTGCGGCGGGTGATTTCACCACCGCGCCCGAGATCAGCCAGATGTTCGGCGAGTTGCTGGGCCTGTGTCTGGCGCAGGGCTGGCTGGATCAGGGCAGTCCTGCGAATTTTACCCTGGCAGAGATCGGGCCAGGCCGCGGGACGCTGATGGCCGATCTGCGCCGGGCGATTCGGGTTGTGCCTGGCATGGCCGACGCCGCCCGGCTGCATCTGATCGAAGCCTCGCCAAAGTTGCGCGACAGGCAGCGCGGCCTGTTTGGCGACGCAATCACATTGGATCACGCGGCCGAACTTCCGCAGGCGCCGCTTTTTCTGATCGCGAACGAGTTTTTCGACGCCCTGCCGATCCAGCAGTTCCAGCGCGGGCCAGATCACTGGGCCGAGCGGTTGGTCGGCGTGGATGCGGCCGGCGCGCTGTCGTTTGGCCTTGGTCCGCCGATGGACGTAACGCTGCCCGGTGCCGAGGGTGACGTGATCGAGCGTTGTCCGGCGGCGCCTGCAATCGTGACGGAAATCGCAACACGTATCGCGGCACACGGCGGGGTCGCCCTGATCGTCGATTACGGCGGATGGAACGGGCGCGGCGACACATTTCAGGCGCTTGCCGCACACAAGCCGGTTGATCCGCTTGCAGATCCCGGCACCGCCGATCTGACTGCGCATGTCGATTTTGCCCCGCTTGCAGCTGCGGCCGACGCTGCGGGCTGCGCATTTGGTTACACGACGCAAGGCGCTTTGCTGGCAGCGCTTGGGATCGAACAGCGGGTGGCGCGGCTGACCGCTGCGGGTGATGCAGGGGCGGCGGTGGCGGCGCGACGCTTGACCGACTCGGCGGAAATGGGTGAGTTGTTCAAGGCACTTGCCATCTGGCCCCGCCGCGCAGCCGCCCCGGCGGGCTTTGTCGCCGCACGCACTGTCGGGGCACGCCAGGACTTGAACACAGCGGACAGGGGACAATGAAACTGACGCTTGAAATCCTGACCGATGATCTGCTGGACGGCGTCCGGCATGGGTTCTTCACCCGCAAGGGCGGCGCTAGTTCGGGTCTTTATTCCGGGTTGAACTGCGGACGCGGGTCCAAAGATCAATCAGACATCGTGACCACCAATCGCGCCCGCGTGGCCGATGCGATGGGTGTCGCCCCGGAACGTCTTGCCGGGGTGCATCAGGTCCATTCGGCAGATGTTGTCACCGTGCAATCCGTGGAACAGGCTGCGACGACAGATCAGATCAAAGCCGATGCTTTGGTAACGGCGGTGCCGGGCATTGCGCTGTCGGTGCTGACGGCGGATTGCCAGCCGGTTTTGTTTGCGGATCCGGATGTGGGCGTGATCGGTGCCGCCCATGCCGGCTGGCGCGGCGCGCTTGGTGGCGTGCTGGAGGCGACGGTGGACGCGATGCGCGATCTTGGTGCGCAGGATATCCGCGCCGTTATCGGGCCGACGATCTCGCAGCGGGCCTATGAGGTCGGTTGGGATTTCATGGATGAATTCACCGCAGAAGACCCCGACTATCAGCGGTTCTTTTCGAACGGACCCGATGGCAAGCCGATGTTCGATTTGCCGGCTTTCGGGTTGATGCGGCTGCGGGCGGCGGGCGTCCAGGCTGCGTGGACCCGTCACTGCACCTATTCCGACCCTGATCGCTTCTTTTCTTATCGGCGCAGCACCCATCAGCACGAGGCCGATTATGGTCGGCTGATCTCTGCCATCGCGCTTACGGGCTGAACCCCGGTCGTTATTGCGTGATCAGCGGCGAGAACGGTGCGGGCGGCCATTCGGCGGGCGTCCAGTCGACCTTGATTGTCGCGCCGTCCAGAAGGCCCGCGAAGCTGTCCCAGCTGGGCGTTTTGACCATCAACATGGTGGCCACAAATCGCGAAGGCGCAATTCCATTCGCCGTATCCAGCTGCAGATCCAGCGTTCCCAGCGGGTGGGGGACCGCATCGATCATGGCCACAAGCTCGGCCTGGTCGCTGGCTGACATCAGCTTTTCAGGGATCTGACCGATCAGCCCTTTCGCGATGTCCTGCGCTGCGCCGACGGCTTCTTCGGGGGTTGGGCCAAGTCGCGGATAGACCACGTGAACCCATGTCGGTGCCACAATCTCGAAGAAGCCGTGGTTGGTCGCCGTCAGGTTGGCGTCGTCGATCGTGATCATACCCAGCTTGTCGAGCGGGGGCGCGTTCGACCATTCTGTATTCAGCACACCGTCCAGATCGGCGTTGTTTAACGTGGCGCTGAACATGAAACGGTTGGAATAGCCGTTCTGTGCCGCAAGCTGGCGAATCTCCAACCGGTCAGCTTGTGGGTCGAATGCCAATTCCAGCCGGAAGTCATTGGGATAGATGTCTCTCAACAGCCGCGACTGATAGTCCAGAACGTCCGTCATGTCCGAGCTGCTGGCGAAACCGGTACCGCTATCGCGCAGCTCAATCACCAACGTATTCGGTGGCATGGGGCGTGTTGGACCGGCCCAGTCAGCCTGCCACCGCAAAGCTGACACACGATATTCAGTCACCAGCGATGGAGCACGTACCATCGGGAAACGGATATCGCGTATCACGCAAAACCCATCGTCAAACACGGGCTGCTTGTCCGCAGGCAGCAGATTACTCAGCGAGTTCGCACCGTTCCCACCGGGAGTTCCCGCAGATATCCGTCCGAGCATGAAATCAATCGCCGACAAATCGGCCCGACATTCCTCGGTCGAGGTTGCAGTTAGCGCGGTTGCGGACTGCACATTGCTACATAAGGCAAAGGCGGCGAACAGAGGCAGAAAAAATCGCATGACAACTCGCATATGAACAACTGGTTAAAGGATCAGGCAGGAACAGCGGCAATGATGGCTTCGGGGAACGGGACGCCAGGCTCGTCCTTGGCGCAGCGAATGACAAGCGATGTCTTGACCGAGGCAACGTTGGGCGCGGCGGTCAGGCTTTCTGTCAGGAAGTGCTGGAAGCGCGGCAGGTCAGGGGCGACGCATTTCAGGATGAAGTCGATCTCGCCGTTCAGCATGTGACATTCACGAACAAGCGGCCAGCTGCGGGCGCGCTCTTCAAACGCGGCCAGATCGCGCTCGGACTGGTTTTGCAGGCGCACCATGGCAAAGACCTGCACCTCGAACCCAAGGCTGCCGGGGTCAAGATCTGCATGATAGCCGCGGATATACCCGGCTTCCTCCAGCACTCGGACACGACGCAGGCAGGGCGGGGCGGAAATACCCACGCGGCGCGCCAGTTCGACATTGGTCATCCTGCCATCGGCCTGCAGTTCCGCAAGTATCCTGCGGTCGATCTCGTCCAGCTTGGTGCCTGCCATGACCTTCCCCCTTTCGAGCCGGCGGCAGTGGCGCGCCCGCTCGGTTCAGAATGGGAATGAAACTATACAGCGCTGAAGTCCTGCGCAATATTATTTCGCGGCTTCCCGATGCCCTCGCCTGCGATTGAAGCCATGCGACAGGTGCATTAGCTAAAGGGCAACCCACAAGACAGGAGGCCGCGATGGCCGAGGAACACAGGAAGCTGCTTATCATCGGGTCCGGCCCGGCAGGATATACCGCCGCCGTCTACGCCGCCCGCGCCATGGTCGAGCCGCTGCTGATTCAGGGCATGCAGCCCGGCGGTCAATTGACCATCACCACCGAGGTCGAGAACTGGCCCGGCCTGATCGAGGTTCAGGGCCCCGAACTGATGGTGAAGATGGAAAAGCACGCCAAGGCCATGGGGGCCGAAATCAAATTCGATACCGTGTCGAAGCTGGATCTGGGCGTGCGCCCGTTCCGCGCTGTCTGCGATTCGGGTGATGTCGTCACGGCTGATGCGGTGATCCTTGCGACCGGTGCGCAGGCGAAATGGCTGGGCCTTCCGTCCGAGGAGAAGTTTCAGGGCTTTGGCGTCAGTGCCTGCGCCACCTGCGACGGCTTTTTCTATCGCGGCAAGGAGGTCGTCGTGATCGGGGGCGGCAATACAGCGGTCGAGGAAGCACTTTTCCTGACCAATTTCGCCAGCAAGGTGACGCTGATCCATCGCCGCGACGAATTGCGGGCCGAGAAGATACTGCAGCAGCGTCTGTTGAAGAATCCCAAGATCGAATGCCTATGGGATCACGAAGTGCTGGAGGTCATGGGCGAGCAGGACCCGCTTGGGGTGACCGGCGTCAAGCTGCGCAACGTCAAGACAGGCGCGGATAGCACTCTCGATACCTCGGGCGTTTTCGTGGCGATCGGGCATTCGCCGGCATCCGAACTTGTCAAGGACCAGCTGGATCTGCATGACGGCGGCTATGTAAAGGTCGAACCCGGCAGCACCCGGACGTCCATCCCCGGTGTTTTCGCGGCTGGCGACCTGACCGACCATATCTATCGTCAGGCCGTCACCAGTGCTGGCATGGGCTGCATGGCTGCGCTGGATGCCGAACGTTATCTTGCCGAACATCATGAAGCGGGCGCGCCTGCGCCCGACGCGGCCCAGATCGAACCTGTCGAAGCGTGATCCCATGCCGCGCTGCATCGAAGTAAATGACAAGATGCAGCGCGGCTATGTCTATACGCTCACCGCGCCGCCGGGCGCGGATTTTGCTGATGGGTTCGCCCCTGACCTGACCCCGGCCGAGATGCTTCGGCTGGGGGTTTTCGGCGGTTGCTATATGACCGATTGCCAGGATGAGTTTCCAGGGGAATGGTTCGAAAGCGCCAGGCTGTCGCCCGGCAAACGCGATCCCGAATTGAACTGTTTTGGTGTCGATGCCAGCCAGCCGCTGTCAGAGTGGCGACGGAAGGGCTGGCTGCATCAGGATGATCCGCGCGGATGGTTTCAGTGGTACTGTCGCTACTGGATTGGCCGCCGCCATGACGATGATGCCCGCCAGATCAAGCGCTGGCGGGCAATTCGGCGCCATGTCGGGCAATTGCAAAAGGCGTGCGACCCGGGCAATGTCTTCTGCCGCCCGCGCCAGCGTCAGGCACTGCTGCATTCGGCCTATGACAGTCGGAAAATCTAACCCTGCCACACGATGCTGAAATGAAGCGTGTCAGCGTCCAATCATCTGCGCGTGATCGGGTGCGGCGCCTGTCTCTGCGTCGCTGACGATCCGTGACGTTATTGCTGTCCCATGCACATATCGAAAACCGGCCATGCGCGGACATACGCACATAACGCCGCGCTGCAAGGTTGATTGTCGCGGCTTACGGGTCTATGCGCGGCACAAAGTCGCGCGCCTTCCGGGGTGTGCTGCACCTTTTCCGTATTCCGATCAGACCGAGTATTCGCCATGACTGCAAGCAATCACGAACCGATCCCCGAACTTTATGTGTCGCCCGAAGCTGCGGCCAGCCTGAAGGACGCTGCCGGCGACATGCCCAGTTGGGACCTGTCGCCGCGGCAGATCTGCGATCTGGAACTGTTGATGAATGGCGGCTTCAATCCGCTGAAGGGTTTCTTGACGGAAGCCGACTACAACGGCGTCGTCGAGGATATGCGCCTTGCCGACGGAACCCTTTGGCCCATGCCGATCACCCTGGACGTGTCGGAAAAATTCGCCGAGGGATTGGCACCGGGCACGGATATCGCGCTGCGCGATCAGGAAGGTGTCATTCTGGCGGTCATGTCAGTGACCGACAAATGGGTGCCGAACAAGACGCGAGAGGCCGAAAAAGTCTTTGGCGTCGGTGCCGACGATCTGGCCCATCCGGCGATCAACTATCTGCACAATCAGGCGGGCCCGGTCTATCTGGGTGGTCCGGTCAAGGGATTGCAAGCACCCACGCATTACGATTTCCGCGGCCGCAGGAATACGCCCAACGAATTGCGTGCGCAGTTCAAGAAACTGGGCTGGCGCAAGGTCGTGGTCTTCCAGACCCGCAACCCTCTGCACCGCGCGCATCAGGAACTGACGTTCCGGGCCGCGCGTGAGGCGCAGGCAAACCTGCTTATCCATCCGGTCGTCGGCATGACCAAACCGGGTGATGTGGACCATTTTACCCGCGTGCGCTGCTATGAGGCGGTGCTGGACAAATATCCGACCGCGACCACGAACCTTTCGCTTCTGAACCTGGCGATGCGCATGGCGGGCCCGCGCGAAGCCGTGTGGCACGGCATCATCCGCCGCAACCATGGCGCCACCCATTTCATCGTGGGTCGCGACCATGCGGGTCCGGGCAAGAACAGCCAGGGCAATGACTTCTACGGCCCCTATGACGCCCAGGAGATGTTCCGCAAATACGAAGACGAAATCGGCGTGAAAATGGTCGACTTCAAGCACATGGTCTATGTGCAGGAACGCGCCCAGTATGAACCCGCCGACGAGATCGAAGAGGGCGTGACCGTCCTGAACATCTCTGGCACGGAGCTGCGCCGCCGCCTGCGCGAGGGGCTGGAGATTCCGGAATGGTTCAGCTTCCCTGAAGTGGTCAAGGAACTGCGCCGCAACTCTCCGCCGCGCGCGCAACAGGGCTTTACCGTCTTCTTCACCGGCCTGTCCGGCTCGGGCAAGTCGACGGTCGCCAATGCGCTGATGGTGAAACTGATGGAGATGGGCGGTCGTCCGGTGACGCTGCTGGACGGCGATGTGGTGCGCAAGCATCTGTCCTCCGAACTGGGCTTCAGCAAGGAACACCGTGACATCAACATCAAGCGCATCGGCTATGTCGCGTCCGAGATCACCAAGAACGGCGGCATCGCGATCTGTGCGCCGATTGCGCCCTATACCTCGACCCGTCGCGCCGTGCGCGAGATGATCGAGGCTTATGGCGCCTTCGCAGAGGTCCACGTCTCGACCCCGATCGAGGAATGCGAGCGCCGGGACCGCAAGGGTCTGTACAAGCTTGCCCGCGAAGGGAAGATCAAGGAATTCACCGGGATCTCGGACCCCTACGAGGAACCGCAGCAACCGGAACTGCGTGTCGATACGACCGATATTGACGTCGATAACGCGGCCCATCAGGTTCTTTTGAAGCTGGAACAGATGGGCTTGATCGGGCTGCGCTGATCACAGATTGCACCGAAACACGCGCCGGGCCATGATGGCCCGGCGTTGTCATGTCCGGGGGGCGCATGTCCGAGATCGTAAACATCATCTGCATCAAATGGGGCACCATGTATGGCGCCGATGATGTGAACCGGCTTTATGCGCAAGTGAAGCGCAACCTGGCCCGGCCACATCGCTTCGTTTGCTTTACGGACGATTTCGCCGGAATAGATCCCGGCGTGGACTGCCAGCCGCTGCCCGAACTTGGCCTGCCGGAAGGTCACGGCGATACCCGCTGGCGCAAGCTGGCGCTGTTCCGGCGCGATCTGGGCGGCATGACGGGCCAGGTAGCGCTGTTTCTGGACCTCGACCTGGTCGTGGTCGATGATCTGTCGCCCTTTTTCGATCTTCCGGGCGATTATTTCATCATTCGCGACGATGACCTGTTCCGCGCGAAGCCCCTGCGCAAGGTGAATCCCGGGCGCGACCGCTTCATGCATTCGGTCGGCAACTCGTCGGTCTTTCGCTATGTCGTGGGCGATCACGCCTATATCCTTGACGCCTATCTGGCCGATCCAAAGGGCGCGACCGAAGGATATGAGATCAGCCAGCAGTTTCAGTCGGCGCAACTGGCGAAGCATGGGCATCTGAATTACTGGCCGAAGGGCTGGGTCGTCAGCTTCAAGAATGATTGCGTCCCGCGAAACCTGCTGAGCTATTTCAGCGATCCGAAACTGCCCGAAGGCGCGAAGATCGTGGCCTTTGCGGGCAATCCGAAGATGGAAGATGTCTTTGCCGGGCGTGGAGGCAAATGGTATCGCCGGATCGGCAATATCGACTGGTTGCGCAAGGCCTGGGCCGGATGATCGCTGACGCCTTCCGGCGCTGGAAGCATTCCCGCCGCATTCGCGCCGCCGAGGCCGAAATCGCTGCGCGAAACTTCACCCCCCGGCCGCATGGACTGGACGCCCCTCTGATCGTCAGCCTGACCAGTTTTGGCCCGCGTCTGGAAACGGTCAGCAAGGTGCTGCAATCGCTTCTGCGCCAGACCGTGCGGCCCGACCGCGTGATCCTGTGGCTGACGGAGGGCGATGCCGCCATGCTGCCTGATCAGACCCGCGATCTGGGGGCCGAGATCCGCACATGCCCGGACTGGCGGTCCTACAAGAAGATCGTGCCGGCACTGATCGAAGCACCGGACAGTTACATCGCCACCGCTGACGACGATGTCTACTACGGACCCGATTGGCTGGCCGGACTGGTCGCAAGGGCCGATGCCGGCGTTGTGTGCCGGCGCGGGCATCAGGTGACGCTGAAGGGTGACCTGCCGCGCAACTATGACGATTGGCACTGGAACATTGACGCGCCCGCGCAGGGGCCGCTGATCTTTCCCACTGGTGTCGGTGGCGTGCTTTATGCACCGGGCATCTTCCACCCGGATGTGACTGATCATGAAAAGTTCACCCGGTTCGCCCCATCTGCCGATGATATCTGGCTGTATTGGATGCACCGGCTGCGTGGCTCTGCCCCGGCGAAGATTGGCGGGAAATATCGCGTCATCGAATGGCCGGGCAGTCAGGCGCAGAACCTGCGTGGCGGCAATCTCGGGTCAGGGGGGAATGACCGGGCGATTGCTGCGATGATCGCGGAATACGGCTGGCCCGGCTGATCGCCAGCGACCATGCGAAAATATCAGCGCGGTGAGGGTGGTTGCAGGAACCGCGCCGATGCCGCGCTTGCCCTGAACGTGAAGCGCCGCCCCTGTTGAGAGGGGCGGCGCAACAATCCGGATCAGTGGACGCTGACCGGGCTCAGGTCATTCTGGCGCGCCAGAAAGAACGCCATCTCGCGGTCTTTCACAAGGGCAAGCCTTTCGCCGTCAAGGCCGTGAACTGCATACAGGCTATCCAGTCCCGGCGCCTGCTCGCGGACCTCGTCGGGCAGGCTGTCCATCGCGACGCGGCGAACGTAAACGGTATTGCCGGTCAGTTCCGGCAGTGCTTCATATTTGGTATCCATGATGATCCCCTTCATGTGCGGCTGATCGGAATGGTTTGTACGACACTCGGCTGCGGACGCCTGCGAAGCGCGATCGCCAGAAGGCCGTTTTCAAGGCGAGCGCCCTCGACCTCGACACCCTCTGCCAGCACGAAACTGCGCTGGAAAGCGCGAGAGGCGATGCCGCGATGCAGAAACACACGATCCTGAGCCGTTTCCGGTTGGCGACCAGAGATCGTCAACTGACTGTTTTCCAGGGAAATCGTCAGATCGGCCTCGGAAAAGCCGGCAACAGCAAGCGTGATCGTGAAGCCGTCAGGCTCCTGATGCTCGATATTATAGGGCGGATAGCCCTCGGCCCCTTTGGCGGCGCGCTCGACCAGACGCTCGATCTGGTCGAAACCCAGCATCTGCGGATGTGCCGCAAGCGTCAGTTTCGTCATATTTGTCAAGCCCTTATGCAGCGACTCGTGCCATTCAACAGGTCCCGAAAGCGGCGACCCGTGGGGATAATATGTGGTTGAAACACGCGCAGGACAAGATGCGCGATCCCAGTTAACATTTCCGCACGCGCAAGTATAATTTGCATAGCACAACGCCAGCATGAGCCCAGCATGAGCTTTCAGTCCGAAATGAGCCACGAGGAAATCGCCCGCGCACGGCTGGATGTTCTGCGCCGAGACCACCGTGAGCTGGATGAAAAGATCAAGACGCTGGCTGACCAACCCGGCACGTCTTCGCTGCATTTGCAGCGACTCAAGCGCGAGAAGCTGGCGCTGAAGGACCGGATTGCGCGACTGGAGGACGAATTGACCCCCGACATCATCGCCTGAGCCGACCGGAAGAATTGCGTCCCGCGACGGGGTGAATATAGTGCGGCTTTCTGGACGGGGGCGATATGGAACTGAGTGAGCAGGCAGGGGTGCCGGTGGGCATCATCATGGGAAGCCAGTCGGACTGGCCGACCATGCGCGAGGCAGCTGCCATTCTTGACGAACTGGGCGTGGGCTATGAGGCCCGGATCGTCAGCGCGCATCGCACACCGGACCGCTTGTGGAGCTATGGCAAGGCAGCGGCGGGTCGCGGGCTGAAGGTCATCATTGCCGGCGCAGGCGGGGCCGCGCATCTGCCGGGCATGATGGCGTCAAAAACGCGCGTGCCGGTCATCGGCGTCCCGGTTCAGACCAAGGCGCTGTCCGGCATCGATTCGCTTTATTCCATCGTCCAGATGCCAAAGGGCTTTCCTGTCGCCACCATGGCCATAGGCGCGGCGGGTGCGGCAAATGCCGGACTGATGGCTGCGGGTATCCTTGCCGTCTCGGACCCGGCGCTGGCTGACCGGCTGGATGGCTGGCGCGCGGCGCTGTCGGCCTCGATCCCGGAGGAGCCGCGCGATGAATGATCCATTGCCGCAGGGCGCCGTCATCGGAATTCTTGGCGGTGGCCAGCTGGGCCGGATGCTGTCCGTGGCCGCATCGCGGCTGGGATATCGCACCCATATCTATGAACCGGGCACAGCGCCGGCGGCGGATGTGGCACATCAGCTGACCTCGGCCGGTTATGACGATGTTGATGCCTTGCGCGCCTTTGCGCAATCCGTCGATGTCATCACCTACGAGTTCGAGAATGTGCCGGCGGAATCGTTGGACCTTCTGGAATCGATCCGGCCGATCCGCCCCAGCAGGCGGGCGCTTGCGGTATCGCAGGACCGATTGATCGAGAAGGAGTTTCTGCGCGATCTTGGGCTGACCACGGCGCCATTCGCCAATCTGGATACACAGGATGACCTGGCGGAAGCCTTGGCAAAGATCGGTGTGCCGGCGATTCTGAAGACGCGGCGCATGGGCTATGACGGCAAGGGGCAGATCAGGTTTTCCGATGCCGCGCAGCGTGACTGGACCGGTGCGCCCTCGGTTCTGGAAGGTTTTGTCGATTTTTCGGGTGAGATCAGCGTGATTGTGGCGCGCGGCGTCGATGGGTCCGTCGCCGCCTATGATCCGGGCCTGAATGTTCATGAAGGCGGCATCCTGCGCAACACGACCGTTCCCAGCGGGATGGCTCAGCCTCTGGTGACGGATGCCGTTCTGATTGCAGCTAGGATCGCAGCTGCGCTGGATTACATCGGCGTGATGGGGGTAGAGCTGTTCGTCACGTCGAAAGGGCTGGTCGTGAACGAAATCGCGCCGCGCGTTCACAATTCCGGTCACTGGACGCAGGCGGGCTGTGCGGTCGACCAGTTCGAGCAGCATATCCGCGCCGTGGCCGGCCTGCCATTGGGGGATGGCAAGCGCTACGCCGATGTGGTGATGGAAAATCTGATTGGCGACGATGTGACGCGCTTGCCTGACCTGCTTGCAGCCGCCGATTGCCAGATACATCTTTATGGCAAGACCGAGGTCCGACCAGGCCGCAAGATGGGCCATGTGAACCGGGTGCGTCGTTGAGGATGGCGCGCCCGCGGCTTGCCGTGCGCGCGGCGATCCTGCACCGGGGGCGCCTGTTGGTCGTGAATGCCTATCCGCCGGACTATGCCTCTGATCTGTGGTGCCTGCCCGGCGGCGGGGCAGAGCCGGGCCAGTCCCTGCCCGAAAACCTGCAACGCGAAGTGCAGGAAGAAACCGGCCTGAAAGTCCATGTCGGTGAAGTCATCCTGATCAACGAATTCAAAGATTCGAAGGCCGGGTTTCATCAGGTCGATCTGATTCATCGCGCGACTTTGGCCGATGGCGATCAGATCGTGCTGGCCGATCCCGAAGGTGTCGTGAACCGCGCCCGCTGGGTGACGCAGACGGAGCTGGCGGGCTTGCAGCACCGCCCCCGGATGCTGGCGGACGCGGTTTGGGGCAGCAACGCGGCGCTTTACGATCCGATGGAGGAAATCATCTGGTAGGCGGCAGAGTATCGACGCGGCTACCGGTGTCAGGTGTCGGGCAAGGTTTCCGTAAGATAGCGGATCATATTGTCACCCATGACCTTCGCGATCTGCGCCTCGCTCAGGTTCTGGTCGATCAGCGCCTGTGTCAGCGCAGAAAGACCGGCCGTATCGAAGGGCGCATCGACCGAGCCGTCGTAATCAGAACCCAGTGAAACGTGATCTTCGCCAACAAGCGCGATTGCGGCGGCGATCGACTTGGCAATTGCGGCGGGCGTCGCAGCACAATTGACGTCCTGCCAATAGCCGATGCCGATCACGCCGCCTTTTTCCGCCACCGCGCGGACCAGATCATCCGAAAGGTTTCGCGGTGTCTCGCAATTGCCGCGGATCCCGGTATGAGAGATGATCGGCCGCGTGCCCTCGATCGCCAGCACGTCACGGACCATCTGCGGACTGGCATGGGCAAGATCGATGACCATGTGGCGCGCCATCAGTTCAGCCACGACCTCTCGCCCGAAATCGCTGAGACCATCGCCACTTTCGCCATGCAGCGACCCGCCGAGTTCATTGTCGAAGAAATGGGTCAGCCCGACCAGCCGAAAGCCCGCGTCGTAGAGGGTGGCAAGATTGGCGATCTCTCCTTCCAGCGGATGGCCGCCTTCGGTTCCAATCAGCGCGCCGACCGTTCTGGCCCCGTCCGCGCGTGCCTGCAGCAGGGCGACAAGGTCGGGGGCGTTCAAGATCAGGCTCAGATTTTCGGGGTCGCTTTCCGCCATGTCGCGCAGACGCGCGGCCTGATCAAGCGCACGTTCCTTCAGGCTTGACCAGGTGCGGATCGGACGCAGTTGGCCCATGACCAGTTTGGTGATCTGATCGGGCGCTTCGGCGCTGTTCTGTCCGTAATTCAGCCCGGCAGGGCTTTTCGTCACCGTGGTAAAGACCTGAAGCGCGACATTACCGTCCTGCAGGCGTGGAATGTCGGTATGGCCGCGATCCACGCGCTTCAGCAGGTTGCGGTCCCAAAGCAGCGCATCGGAATGCCAGTCGCCGATGATCAGCCGGTCATGCAGTGCCTGCGCTTCGGGGCTGACGGGCCAGCCCGCTTCGGGTGTGTTGACCGGGTTCAGCCCGCGTTCGACATAGCCGGGGGCGAAGGTGAAGAAGGCGACCGCCGCGATAACGATCAGCCCGAGCGCGGCGATGAGGATTTTTCGGAACATGTCGGCCTTTCAGGCGGGCGCAGGTCTGCCCAGAGGATATGCTGAGGCCCCCGCGATCCGCCAGAGTAGATCTGCCCTTCGTCGCGAAAGCCTGCCCCGCGATAGGTTCTGTAGGCGATCGGGTTCAGCAAGTTGACCGTCAGGACCAGCCTTTGCTTTTCGGGGTAAAGCGCCCCTGCATATGCGGGCAGGGCGGCCATTACCGCGCCGCCGATGCCAAGGCCCTGAAAGGCTGAATCGACCAGCATGCCGCGAAGGCCAAGATCCGTCGGATGGGCGAAGTCGTGACGTTCCGGATAAAGCGGGTCCAGCTTGAACATGCCCGCCAGTCCCCGTTCCCGGTCGATAATCGCATGAAAGCTGAGTTCCGGCGTATCGTCACGGATCATGACCGCGCCGTCATTGGCGTATTGGCCGGCATATTGCGTCAAGCCCGCCAGTTCGTGCAGCCGTTCGGGCGGGATCGGGACAAGGCTGATCACAGCGTTCATGACGGGCAGGATAGCTTGCGCGCCGGCCGGATGCGAGATGCCCTACTTGGTATTGGGAAAGACACGGGGCAGGTCGACGCGGTGATGGCCCGTGGCATTTGCCAACAGGATGGGTCCATTGCCCGCCGTTGCAACGCTGCCAACGCAAAGCGAGATCGCGGCAGTCAGTTGGCGCATGCTACTCCCTTGGTTCGGGTGGCACGACGCGCCACAGGCCGACTGTGGTTTCGACATCCGCCTCGTGACCGGCAGCCCAGGCCGGCGGGCAGGCGACAAAGACAAGATGCGCGGGTGGCGCGTCGCGATTGACCCGCAGAAGCGATCTTTGGGTGAAGCTGCAGCCGGTATCCCCGTAATCCGGCCCTGTCAGCAAGTCGCGGGCCGTGATCGGACCGAAGCGGGGATAATCGCCCAAGGCCTGCGCAAACTGATCCAGCGCGCCGCTGACGCTGTCCTGAAGGGTGGCCGGATCCGGGTTGAACCGGGTCCCGTCCTCCAGCGTGAAGCCCCAGATCGCGCCATCGAAATTGCCGGTATTCGGTGCATATCCGAATATGCGTGAATCAGGGCTGGGCTGGTCGGAAAACGGACGACCGCCCAGTTCTTCCAGCTTCGCGACGGGATCGACGGCACCCGGCAGCGCCAGACGATCGGTCTTCATCGTCAGCCCGTCGGGATCTTTGTCGTAATCTGGCTGGCTGTGGATGCGCAGGATCGGCCAAAGCTGTTCCGCGGCGGTTTGCTGGTCGATGGCGACAAGCGCCGTATTGCGCATTTCAGCATCGTGAAGCCCCAGATTGTCGCGGCTTCGGCGTAGCACGAACACATGGGTGTCGCTGACACCGAACAACTCATCGAAAACATGGATCTGGTCGGGCGGGGTCGCCTGCGCCGCCGGTGCGGCGCAAGCAAGGGCAAGTGCGAGCGCCGCCCGAGGGATCATTCTTCCATGGCCTCAAGCTCATCTATGAAGCCTTCGATCATTGACAGGCCCTTGTCCCAGAATGCGGGGTCCGAGGCATCCAGCCCGAACGGGGCCAGCAATTCCTTGTGATGCTTGGAGCCGCCGGCCGCCAACAGGTCGAAATATTTCTGCTGGAAGCCTTCCGGCTGCGCCTCATATGCCGCGTAAAGCGCATTCACCAGGCCGTCACCGAAGGCGTAGGCATAGACATAGAAGGGCGAATGCACGAAATGGGGCACATAGGACCAGAATGTCTCATAGCCGGGCATGAACTCGAACACGGGTCCAAGGCTTTCATTCGCCACATCCATCCAGATCGCGTTGATGTCGTCCGGCGTCAATTCGCCTGCCGCGCGCGCGGCGTGCAGACGGACTTCAAAATCATAGAAGCTGATCTGCCGGATGACAGTGTTGATCATATCCTCGACCTTGCCGGCCAGCAGCGCCTTTTTCTGCGCCGGGTCGGTGGTTTCGGCCAGCAGCTTGCGGAAGGTCAGCATTTCGCCGAAGACGCTTGCCGTTTCGGCCAGCGTCAAGGGCGTCGAGGCCAGCAATTCGCCCTGACCCGCCGCCAGCCGCTGATGGACCCCGTGACCAAGTTCATGTGCAAGGGTCATGACGTCGCGCGGTTTGCCCAGATAGTTGAGCATGACATAGGGGTGTGCAGTGGTCACGGTTGGATGGGCAAAGGCGCCGGGCGCCTTGCCGGGTTTGACGGCGGCGTCGATCCAGCCAAGGTTGAAGAACGGCAAGGCCAGTTCCGCCAGCTTCGGTGAAAAGCCGGCATAGGCGTCAAGCACGGTCGCCTTCGCCTCGTCCCAGCCAACTGTCTTCGGCGTCTCTGTCGGCAGGGGCGCATTGCGGTCCCAGACCTGCAACTTGTCCAGCCCCAGCCATTTTGCCTTCAGTGCGTAATAACGATGCGAGATTCGTGGATAGGCGGCTGTCACGGCGTTTCGCAGCGCCTCGACAACCTCAGGCTCGACATGGTTCGACAGGTGCCTGCCATGCTGGGGCGAGGGCATCTTGCGCCATTTATCCTCGACCGCCTTTTCCTTGGCGAGCGTGTTGTGAACGCGCGAGAACAGTTTGATGTTCTTCTGAAAAACCTCTGCCAACGCGCGGGCGGCTGCTTCGCGCTTCGCCCGGTCGTGATCGGTCAGCAGGGTCAGGACCGCTTCCAGCTGCATGGTTTCGCCATCGACATGAAATTCCAGCCCCGCCATGGTCTCGTCGAACAGGCGATTCCAGGCGGCGGCACCGACCACGGAATTGTCGTGCAGGAACTTTTCAAGCTCGTCCGAAAGCTGATACGGGCGCATGGCGCGCATTCGGTCGAAGACCGGTTTATAACGCGCCGGGCCGTCCGGTGCGGTGAAGACGGCCGTGTACACCTCGTCCGGAATGCGGTTGAACTCCAGGCTGAAAAAAACCAGCGGCGTGGTCATGTCGGTGATCTGCGCCTGAAGGTCCGACATCTGCTTGGCGCGTGCCGGGTCCATCGTGTTCTGATAATAGCGCAGGCCCGCGTAAGACATGATCCGACCGGCAAGAATGTCGATCTCCTCATAGCGGCGGATTGCCTGCAGCATGGCCGGGCCGTCAAGACTGGCCAGCTTGCCTTCGTAATCGGCGGCGAAACTTGCCGCCTTGTCTTCCAAGGCCTTCAGATCGGCTTTCAGCTCGGGCGCATCGGGGCTGGGATAAAGGTCGGTCAGGTCCCAGTCGGGCAGGTCGCCGAATTCGGTCGGGGTGGCCGTCAGGTTGGTGTCGCGGAGGATCTCGCGGTTGAAGCGCATCGTGGGGTCCTTTCTGTTGCCCCAGATGTGCAAGCTGCCGGGCCGGTGTTCAAGCCCCGGCAGCCGCCGGCATCTGCATCGCAGGGCCGTTGCCGCGGATATGGTCCACGAAGGCCGTCAGGAACTGCTGTTGAAGGTCTGGGGTTTCGAACATCACTTCGTGATGCGCGCCTTCCAGTTCCAGCAGCCTGCCAGCGGGCCAGCCCGCTGCGTAGTTGCGGATCGCTGCGGCAGAGACGACCAACTCTCTGGAGCCGAGCGTAACCAGCATGGGCACATCGGGTGCCGGCTCGGCGGTCAGGCGCGCACCCTCGTCAAGTGCCTGGCGCACCCAATGATAGCTGGCCCCGCCAATGGTCAGTTCGGGCCATGCCGCAGCCTCGCGCACAAGGCGCGCCCACGCATCGGCATTGCCGGTCAGCAGGTTGTTGCGAAACGGCTCGTCCAGAAGATAGGTGCCATTGCCACCGGTCCCAAAGGCCGACACGCCGCCACGCCCCAGCCGGGACGCCATCCGTGAAAGGCCCATGGCCATGGGGCGGGGCATCGGCGCGTGGTTGATGCCCCACATCGGGGCCGAGAATGTGGCTGTCTGCACCGGCAGGCCGTTCATCAATGCGGCGAGACCGATGGCGCCACCCATCGAATGGGCCAGCAGGTGCCAGGGCTCTGGCAGGTTCAGGCCTGCCGCTGCCTCGATCATGGCAACGACATCCAGCTGATAATGCGCGAATTCGACGATATGGCCGGGCCGGGGATTATCCTGCAAGCGGTCGGCCATGCCTTGTCCGCGCCAATCGATGGCCAGAACGTTGATGCCCAGTTCGGTCAGGATTGCCGCGATGGGCGCATATTTTTCGACATATTCGGTGCGGCCGGGGAACAGCAGCACCGTTTCGGTTGGATCATCCGCCCGCCAAAGCGCCATCCGCAGTCGAACATCGTCATCGCTGCGCAGCCAGAAGGCTTCGGCGGGAGTTTCCGACGAATCGGGAAGCTGATGGAACGGGGCGGGCGAAAGATCCATGAAATGACCTGTAAGCGGGCGTTTACGACAGCGCCGAGCCGAGCTTCATCGCAAGGCCCATATTGCCATCGACCTGCAACTTTCCGGTCATGAACGCCATGGTCGGGTTGACGTCGCCGTTCAGCAGGCCTTCAAACGTCTCGCGGTTTGCGGTCAGGGTCACGTCCGCCTCGTCATCGCCTTCGCGGGCGCCCTGTGCGTCGACCACGATCGCGCCTTCGCCTTCGATGACGAATTTCGCCGTGCCATCTTCAAAGCCGCTAAGTTTCTCGTTCAGCGCGGTCACTGCCGCATTGATGACGTCGCTCATGAATTCCTCCTCAAAGTTGACTGGCGCTGTGCCAGCCTGTCGGGTTAGAACGCCTATATGAGCAGGCGCACCCTTATTTTCCATTGTGCCGTCACGGCATTTGCCACCGCATTCGGTCTGGCGCAAGCCTTTGCTGCGCCGCCTGACCCGGCATTGTTCGAGGTACTTGCCCAAAAGGACGGCGAAGCCTGGATCGAGGCAGAGGCCCAGATTCTGACGGCTTGGGAAAACACCGGCTCAGAGCCATTGAACATGATCCAGATGCGCGGCGAAAATGCGTTGGATGAGGGCGATTATCCATCTGCCATCGGTCATCTGAGTGCACTTGTCGATCACGCGCCCGATCATGCCATGGGGTATCAGCTGCGTGGTCTGGCCTTTTGGTTGAACGGCGATTATGGCCCCGCCGCGCTGGATATTTCCCGCGCCCTGGAACTGGAGCCGAAGCAATATCTGGCGCTGACCCAACTTGGCGCGATGCTGGAAGAACTGGGCGACAATGCCCGTGCCTCCGAAGCCCTGCGCCGCAGTCTGGAGATCAATCCCCACCAGCAGGACGCGATCGACGCGACTGCACGTCTTGACGCGGCCGAAACCGGCACCGACATCTAGACGCGACGGATCAAGGGGCAGCCATGTCACGCATCACGGCCGTGCTGGGCCCGACCAATACCGGCAAGACTCATTACGCCATCGAACGGATGCTGGCCCATCGCACCGGCGTCATCGGCCTGCCGCTGCGCCTGCTCGCGCGCGAGGTCTATGACCGGATCGTGAAGGCGCGCGGGCCTTCTGTCGTGGCGCTTGTGACCGGCGAGGAGCGCATCGTGCCGCCCCGCGCGCAATATTGGGTCGCCACGACCGAGGCCATGCCCGAGGTTGCCGCCGATTTCGTTGCCATCGACGAGATACAGCTTTGCGCCGATCCGCAGCGCGGCCATGTCTTTACAGACCGCCTGCTGCGCGCGCGCGGATTGCACGAGACCCTGCTGCTGGGGTCGGACACCATGCGCCCGGCCATCGCGGCCTTGGTGGACAAGGTGCAGTTCATGCGCCGGGAACGCTTTTCGACGCTGTCCTGGGCCGGGTCGAAGAAGATCAGCCGGATGCCCTCCCGCTCGGCCATCGTCGGCTTTTCGGTCGATGACGTTTACGCTATTGCCGAGCTTCTGCGCCGTCAGAAGGGCGGCGCCGCCGTCGTTATGGGCGCGCTGTCGCCGCGCACACGCAACGCCCAGGTCGAGATGTATCAGTCGGGCGAGGTGGACCACCTGGTTGCCACTGACGCCATCGGCATGGGGTTGAACCTCGATATCCGGCATGTGGCCTTTTCCTCGACCGTGAAGTTCGACGGGCGGCGGATGCGCCCGCTTTTCCCCCATGAGATGGGCCAGATCGCCGGTCGGGCAGGGCGACACACCGAACCCGGCACCTTCGGCGTCACGGGCGAGGCCGCCCCGCTGGATGAGGGCCTGATCGACGCCATCGAAAACCACCGTTTCGCGCCGATCAGCCGCCTTGTCTGGCGCAATCCCCGGCTGGAATACGGAACCATGGACCGGCTGATCCAAAGCCTTGAGGCAGCACCCGAAAGCGGATGGCTGATGCGCGGCCGCGAGGCCGACGATCTGGCGGCGCTGAAAACGCTGCGCGAAATGCCCGAGATCCGCGACCGCGTGACCACCGCGCCAGATGTGCGGCTGCTCTGGGATGTCTGTCGTATCCCCGATTTTCGCAGTATTTCGCCCGCCGAACATACCAGCCTGCTGCTGCGTATCTTCACGTTCCTGCAAGACGGCGCGATCCCCGGTGACTGGTTGACGCGCGCGATTGAAAGAATCGACCGAACCCAGGGCGATATTGACGCGTTGTCGAAGCGGCTGGCCTTCATCCGCACCTGGACCTATGTCGCGCAACGAAGCGGCTGGGTGGACGATGTAGCGTATTGGCGCGAAGCGACGCGCACTGTAGAAGACCGCTTGTCAGATGCGCTGCATGCCGCGCTGACACAACGATTTGTGGACCGGCGCACATCAGTGCTGATGCGCCGGCTCAAGCAGAAGGAGACCCTCGTGGCCGAGGTGAACGACAAGGGTGAAGTCAGCGTCGAGGGCGAATTCGCCGGTCGGCTGGAAGGTTTCCGCTTCCGGGCCGATGCGACACAGAACCCCGATGAGGCGCGGATGCTGAACCGCGCCGCCTATGAGGCGCTGCGCCCTGAATTCCACCTGCGCGCGGACCGCTTCTATAATGCGCCCGATACCGAGCTGGACTTTACCGAACAGGGCGGCCTGATGTGGGGCAATGCCGCGGTGGGCAAGCTGGTGAAAGGTTCCGATCCGCTGAAGCCGGGGGTGGAGGCTTTCGTTGATGAAGAAGCCGGGGCCGACATCGCCGAAAAAGTGAAGCGCCGCTTGCAGCATTTCATCGACCGCAAGACCGCCACCCTGTTCGAGCCTCTGCTGGCCATGTCGCGTGACGAGACCCTGACCGGGCTGGCGCGCGGTTTCGCCTTCCGGCTTGTCGAAAACCTGGGTGTGATCCGGCGCGAGGAGGTTGCGACCGAGGTCAAGGATCTGGATCAGGATGCGCGCGGGCTGCTGCGCAAGCATGGCGTGCGTTTCGGCCAGTTCACCATTTTCATGCCGGCGGTGCTGAAACCGGCGCCGACCCGTCTGCGGCTGGTGCTGTCGGGCCTGTGGGACGGTCTGGACGAATTCCCTGAAAGCCCGCCGCCCGGTCTGGTCACCATCCCGAACATCAAGGACGTGCCCGCGCGCGTCTACACGCTGTCTGGCTATCGCCCGGCAGGCGAGCGCGCGATACGCATCGACATGCTGGAACGTCTGGCCGACATGCTGCGCACACAGGACACGCGCGCCGGGTTCGAGGCGAATGCCGACATGCTGTCCATCACCGGCATGACGCTTGAGCAGTTCGCAAATCTGATGGAGGGGCTTGGCTATGCCTCTGAGAAGGGCGAGCGGGTGAAGTCGAAGGCGGAAGCCGCGCCGGCCGCCGAAGCCCCGGCAGAGGTTGATCACGAACACCCGTTGACCGAGGAGGAATCGGTGCTCGCGGCCGAAACCCGCGCGAAATGGGAAGCCGAGCAGGCCGAGAAGAAAAAAGCCCAGGCAGGAGCCGCCGCAGCGGCAGGCGAAGCCCCCGCCGAAGGTGAAGGCCCCGAAGCCGAAGCCGAAACCGCCCCGGAGATGGAGGTGTTTTATACCTTCCGTTGGGCGCCAAAACCGCGCGGTCCGCGTCAGCAGCAGGGCGGCGGCCGCCGGCAGGGCAACCGCGCGGAGGGCGCCGAGGGCGAGGGCGAGGGCGGACGGCGTCAGGCACGCAAGCCGCAGGACGGTTCGCGCGGCGATTCCAAGGGCGGCAAACCGGGCCGGGGCGGCAAGCCTCGGGGCAAGGGCGACCGCAATGATCGCGGTGGCGACAAGCCGAAAAATTTCAGCTCGCGCCCGCCGCGCGCCGAAAAGAAGATCGACCCGGACAATCCATTCGCGGCGGCTCTGGCTGGGCTGATCAAAAAGGATTGACCGAAGCGCCGGACGGCAAACCGCCCTTGCCAGCGGATCATCGGTGAATGAAACTGGCCGCGCCCCTGCAAAACGGGCGCGGTTTTTCCGTTTCCAGGGGCGCGTCGACTGGTGGAGGAATCATGGCGAAGAAAAAGAAACGCCTGCCGAAGGATTTCCGCGAGTTGCTGGAGGCCGGCGATCTGGACAGGCTGAAGGCCGTTTTCGACACCCATGAACTGGACGCCCGCGACGGGCCGGACGGACCGACAGCCCTTGGCATGTATGGCTGCTCGCCGGAGCTGGCGACATGGCTGGTCGGACAGGGGGCCGATCCGCAGATACGTTGGGGGTATGACAGCACTGCGCTTGGCCGCCATATTTCGGTCGGCAATGCGCCGATGGTTGAAACACTGCTGGACCTTGGCGTGACACTGGAAGCCAGCGAGGAAACGCGCGGCATGCCGCCGCTAGTGGACGCGGCGCTGCGGCTGAAGCCGGCCATCGTGCAGTTGTTGCTGGACCGCGGCGCTGATCCACGGGCCACAGACAGATCCGGGCGCGCCGCGCTGGAATCGGCGTTGATGGCGGCGCGCAACACGAGCATTCCGAATACCGCCGAAATCGCGGCGATGCTGCTGACGGCTGGTGTCACGGCGACCGATGAGATGCGGGAAGAGGTGAACCGGATCGGCGAGGAGTTCGAGTTTCACCGGAAGAATTTCGCTGCCGATGGCGTGGCCGAGGTGGATGCAGCCCTGGGCCGCCTTTACGCCTTGTTCGACGTGAACCCGGTTGCCCCACGTCGCGAACATGATGGGGTCGCGCCGATCATTCCGGCGGCGACCGGCTGGCAGGCACAGATGGAAGAGCTGTGGGCCTTGCTGGTTCCGTCCGCCGGGGCCGCCACCACGGTGCAGGGCGAGGTTGTCCGCATTGCCGGTCGCGTGCGGGATGAGCAATATCGCAACGGCGGCGCAAACTGGAACGCGGATTTTCGCAAGATGCTTTCGGCTCTGCTTGGGCATCTCGGGTCTGGCACGTCATTGGCCGAAGCCGACCTTGCACTTGCCAGGGCCGCTGGTGCCGATGCTGCGGACGGCCAGGGCGACGAGCAATCGCTTGATACGCTGTGCCGGCTGGCCGTGGCATGGGTACTGCTGAACCCGCAGCCGGTGGCATTGCCGAAACCCGCCTATCGGCGCTGATCCATGCGCTATCGCTGCGGGGCAGAAGCGCGTGTCGGCGATCGGGTTATGTGGGGCAGGCGTCCCGGCGTCGTCGTATTTTCGATCGACAGCGATGAGTTTTCGGACGCATTCCCCAATTCGGATTGGGCCTATCTGGGCAGTGGGGTCATGATCGATGCCGAGGGCGTGGGGCTGGTCCATGAACACGGCCCGGAACATGACGGGCCGGATATCGAACTTATCGCCCGCGCCAAATGAAAAAGGCCGCCCCGAAGGGCGGCCTTTGAAATCCTGACGCGAAAGGATCAGTTCTTCGCGTAATATTCGACGACCAGGTTCGGCTCCATCACGACGGCGTAAGGCACGTCGCCAAGGGCCGGGGTGCGCACGAAGGTCGCGGTCAGCTTGTTGGTGTCGACTTCCAGATAGTCCGGTACGTCGCGCTCGGCCAGTTGGACGGCCTCCAGCACGATGGCGAGCTGCTTCGAGCGATCGCGGACAGCGACGACATCGCCTTCCTTGACGCGGTAGGACGCGATGTTGACGCGCTTGCCGTTCACTTCGACATGGCCGTGGTTCACGAACTGGCGGGCAGCGAAGATGGTGGGCACGAATTTCGCGCGGTAGACGACGGCGTCCAGACGACGCTCCAGCAGACCGATCAGGTTTTCACCGGTATCACCCTTGACGCGCTCGGCTTCCGAGTAGATGCGGCGGAACTGCTTTTCGGTCAGATCGCCATAGTAGCCCTTCAGCTTCTGCTTGGCGCGCAGCTGCGTACCGAAGTCCGACAGCTTGTTCTTGCGGCGCTGACCGTGCTGGCCCGGGCCATATTCGCGACGGTTGACCGGCGACTTGGCGCGGCCCCAGATGTTTTCGCCCATGCGGCGATCAATTTTGTACTTGGCAGTCGTGCGTTTGGTCACGGCTGATCTCCTTTTGTGTGTTTCAAAAGGGCGTTGTCCTTTGGGATTTTCCCCGACAGGCTTCCCCTTGCGGGGTCCACCAACACCAATGAAGCGGCGCTTATAGCCGGGTTGTGGGCAGAGTCAACAGCTCTTGCCGCAATGCGGAAAGACCGGCAGAAAGGCAGGCATGAAACAGATCATCTGCATCAAGTGGGGCACGAAATACGGCCCCGAATATGTGAACCGCTTCTATAACATGGTCGCGCGGAACATCACCCCGCCTTTTCGGGTGATCTGCTTTACCGATGACGGGACCGGGTTTCATCCCGATATTGTCGTCCGGCCCTTGCCCGAACCCGATTTCGTGATGCCGAAGAACACCCCCGGCAAATGGCCGAAATCGCAGCTTTGGGGCGATCTGGGCGATATCACCGGCACTGTGCTGTTCATGGATCTGGATATCATCATCACCGGCAATATCGACGGCTTCTTCGAATATGGCGATCCGTCGGACACGATCACCGCGAAGAACCCGAACACGCCGTTCGAGCGCATGGCCCAGACCTCGATCTATCGGATGCAGGTGGGCACGCTGAAGCCCATGCAGGATGTGTTTCGTGCAGATCCGCAGGCGGCGGCGGACAAATACCGCTATGAGCAGCGCTTCGTGACGCATAACGCACCGGGCGGGGTCAAGTTCTGGCCGCGCGGCTGGGTCAGTCATTTCCGGCTGCATTGCATCCCGCCATTTCCGCTGAATTACATGATTCCCCCGCGCATCCCGAAGGGCACCAAGGTGGTGATCTTCGCGGGCCACCTTAACCCCGATGACGCCGTCCTGGGCCAATGGTCGAAGCATGACCCCGTCCGCACGCCCGGCGATCACCTGAAGGCGACGTTTGACGGCCGCCGCCGCGAAAGCCTGTCGAAGCATTTGCGGCATTTCTATCTTCCGGCAACATGGATTGCCGACAAGTGGCGCTGAATCAGGGCGTCAGAAGCGTATATTCGTCCGGGAAACGGTTCAGATAATCCAGCATCGGCCCCGCGGCGATCCATTGCTTGGCAAGCGTCTTGCGCAGCGCGCCACGCTCGGGCCAATGGCGCCGGTCCAGCCCTGCGCCGCGTGGGGCATCGGGGAAGTGCTGTGCCAGAATGCGGAGATAACCTTCGCGCAGCCGCATCGGCACCAGCCTGTCGGCCCTGTCGAGCCAGGGTTTGTTCGGCCCGATGAAGTGCACGATGCACGGGTCCGCCATCGACATCAGATGCGAGGACGCCCACGTGAACTGCCAGTTCCAGAGCGGGCTGATCTCGGCCCAGTCGCCATAGAGCATGCCATTCATCAGCGCCTGATCGCGGCCCAGACCGGCCAGATGATCGCGCGCGAAAGCCTGTGCTTTCCCGGACCAGCCGGTTTCGGCCCAGGCTTCGGTGTCGATCATCACCACGCCCGCGTTGAAATAGGGGGCGGCAGGGCGGCCAAGCTGCTTGTACTCTCGGACCAGCTTTTTCGGGTTGCGCCATTGCCGGTTGTCGCGCACGGCTGCGACCGCCTGGCCCAGCATATCGGCGCGCAAAAGCCGCCCCGGATCGCCGCGTTCGAATATCACATCGCTATCCAACACCAGAATGCGGCGATAGATGCCATGCAGGGCGCGCGCGAAAAACAGCTCCATATAGGTGGCGATGGATCGCCTGGCATCAGTGGGCAAAGCGTCCAGAATGGCTGTATCCATGGCCGATACATGACCGATCCCGGCTTCGCGCAGGAATGCTGGCAGGATCAGCGGTTCTGGCCCGCCGATCAGTACGTCATAATCGCCGCGACCGGCCAGTTGCAGCGCGGCGACGGCTGCATAGGGCAGGTAGTTCGCATCGCAGGCCACGATCACCGCGACATCATGCTGAGCGGTGAACCCGTCTGAAAACTGCGCTTTATCGGCCATCATGCCCATGCTTTCGGCGAATTGTGTCCTGCTGCCCGCGACAGTAGAACGGGCAGCACGGATTGATAAGGGGCGCGAAATGAAAACCGAGATCATCTGGCAGCGGATCGAAGGCGCGCTGATTTTCGTGATCGGCCTGTGGGCATATACCAGCCTTGGCGGCGGGTTTTCGTGGTGGCAGTGGTTCCTGGCCTTCTTTGCGCCCGACCTTGGCTTTGCAGGCTATCTGCTGGGGCGGCGGGTAGGTGCTTTCGTCTACAACTTCTTGCACATCTATGTTTTCGGGCTGGTCGTGCTCATGCTGGGCAGCCTGAGTGGCAGCACATTGATGATGCTGCTTGGTGCGATGTGGTTCGCTCATGCCGGCTTTGACCGGATGCTGGGTTACGGGCTGAAAACCGATCAGGGTTTCCGGTTCACACATCTGGGTCAGATCGGCCGCAAGCCCTAGGCATTCTTGCCCCGCGCAGGGCTTTCGGATAACCCGTGCCAAACCCTGCTGATAAAGGCTTTGTCATGCGTCTGTCACGCTATTTCCTGCCCGTCCTCAAGGAAACTCCGTCCGAGGCCCAGATCGCCAGCCACCGGCTGATGCTGCGTGCCGGAATGATCAAGCAGCAATCGGCGGGGATCTATTCCTGGCTGCCGCTTGGCTTCAAGGTGCTGAACCGGATCGAGCAGATCGTGAACGAAGAACAGCAGCGCGCGGGCCATATCCCCCTGCTGATGCCGACGCTGCAATCGGCCGATTTGTGGCGCGAAAGCGGCCGCTATGACGCTTATGGCGACGAGTTGCTGCGCATCACCGACCGCCACAAGCGCGACATGCTGTTTGGTCCGACGAACGAGGAGATGATCACCGACATCTTCCGGTCCCATGTGAACAGCTACAAGGACCTGCCGCTGACTCTGTACCATATCCAATGGAAGTTCCGGGACGAGATCCGCCCGCGCTTCGGCGTCATGCGCGGCCGTGAATTCCTGATGAAGGACGGCTACAATTTCGACCTGACCAAGGAAGACGCGCTGCATGCCTATAACCGGCATCTGGTCAGCTATCTGCGCACCTATGAGCGCATGGGCCTGCAGGCGATTCCGATGCGCGCCGATAGCGGCCCGATCGGCGGCGACGACACGCATGAGTTCCTGGTTTTGGCCGAGACCGGCGAATCAGAGGTGTTCTATGACAGCGAAATCACCGAACTGACCTTCGGCGACCGCCAGATCGATTATGACAGCGTCGAACAGTGCCAGGCCGTGCTGGAAGAATTCACCAGCCGATACGCCCGCACCGATGAAACCCATGACGAAGCGGTCTTTGCCCAGATTCCTGAGGAGCGCCGCCGCACAGCGCGCGGCATCGAGGTCGGCCAGATCTTCTATTTCGGCACCAAATATTCCGAACCGATGGGCGCCACCGTCGTCGGCCCCGATGGCAACCGCACGCCCGTGCACATGGGCAGCCACGGGATCGGTGTATCGCGCCTTGTCGGCGCCATCATCGAGGCGAATCACGACGACAAGGGCATCATCTGGCCCGAAGGCGTGACCCCGTTCCATGTGGGTATCGTGAACCTGAAACAGGGCGACGGCTCCGTCGATTCCGCCTGCGAGGCGCTGTATCGCGAACTGTCGGCCAAAGGCTTCGATGTGCTTTACGACGACCGCGACGAACGCGCCGGCGCGAAGTTCGCGACCATGGATCTGATTGGCCTGCCCTGGCGGATTACGGTCGGGCCACGTGGGCTGCAGAACAACAAGATCGAACTGACCTCGCGCCGGACAGGAGAGTCCGAGGAAATCTCGCCCGCTGATGCCATCGCTCGCCTTGAGAAGATCTATCAGCCGGTGTTCGACGCCGCAAAACTGGGCACCCATCTGTAAGCGCGGCATTCGCCATGATAATCGGCAAGCGCCATTGCGTTTGCCGGTTCCGGGCTCGCGTTGAACTGCAAACGCGGCGCCTTCAGCTTACATCGAAAGTTAATTCCCCTATAATCACCGTGCATATGGGTGACGGTGGTCGCCGCCCAGATTCTATTAAGGGGAATTTAACATGAGAGTGAATATCTTCGCAGTGGTTTCGGTCTGCGCGGGCATGGTCATGTCGTCTGGTGCCGCGCTTGCAGCACCGCAAGTCCAGGACAACGGAAAGACAGCCGTCGTTGAGCAGAAGCAGGCGTCAAAACCCCTGCGCGTTGCGCCATATACGAAGTCAAATCGCCATGAAGAGCGGATCAAGCCGGAAACGAAGCCCCTGCGCGTGGCGCCCTTCACCCGGACGTCCGTCAAGGGCTGCACGCCCGCAGATGCGCCGATGGCGCATTCACTTGACACACCGATCGCCTGTCTCTGATCAGGTCGAAATCTGTGCGATCAGGCGGTCGATTTCTGCCTGATCGCTTTTCAGCGACCCGAAAAGCGTGGCCTGACTGGCGTGGATCAGCGCATCTGGCAGAACCTTCAGATGGTTGGCCCGCAACGTCTCGCCGGAACTCGTGATGTCGGCAATCGCCTCGGCGGTCAGGTTGGCGACGGTGCCTTCGGTCGCGCCCTGACTGTCCACCAGCTGATAATCCGCGACCTCATGTTCAGACAGGAAAGCCCTGACCAGACGGTGGTACTTTGTGGCGATGCGCAGCCGGAAACCGTGATCGCCCCGGAACTGTCGTGTGATCGCTGCGAAGTCGTCAAGGTTTTCGCAATCGCGCCAGCAGGCGGGCACGGCCAGAACTAGATCGGCATGGCCAAAGCCCATCGGCGCCAATTCACGTACATCCGATCGCCAACCGGCCAGCTTCTCTTGCACCAGATCGGACCCTGTAACGCCCAGATCGATGCGCCCAGAGGCCAGTTCGCGCGGAATTTCGCCTGCCGACAGCAGGACGAGGGTCAGGTTCGCACCTTCGACACGCCCCGCATATTCGCGATCCGATCCGACGCGCGACAGAATAATGCCGCGGGCCTCGAACCAATGGAATGTGTCCTGCATCAGCCGCCCCTTTGACGGCACGCCAAGCTTCAGCATCCGGCCTCCAGTTCGGCAAGCAGACCCGGGCGGATGATTCCGCCGACGGCAGGGATGGCGCGACCGCCACCCAACTGCGCGGTCAGCGCGTCATAGCGGCCACCGGACGCGACCGGCGGCCAACCGGCATGATCGGCCGTGAAGGTGAAGGTCATGCCGTCATAATATTCCATCGTTTCGCGCCCGTGGCTGGCGGCAAAGCGGACCTGCGCGGGATCAACGCCAAGTGCGGCGATCTGGTCAAGCCGCTGCGCCAGCCTGTCAACGGCTTCCGCGATGGCAGGGATTTCGGTGGCAAGCGCGCGCAGTTCCGCCAATGCTTGTGGCGCAGCCGCGTCCACGGCGAAAAGCCGGGTCAGCCGGTCCGTCCATTCGGTCGGCAAAGGTGCTTCGTCCGGCTCGGCTTGCAACGTTGCGATCCGCGTTTCCATTTCGGATCCCGTGCGCAGGCCGGTCCAAAGCGCATCGCTTTCGGAAAACCTGCGCGAAGTGGGCGTTGCCGAAAACCGGGCAAGCAGACGCGAGAAGCGGATCGGCCGCCAGATGTGATGCAGCAACGCCGCGCGCCGCGCCTGACTGACGGGCAGGGCGGCGACAGCATCCAGAAGGATGTCCATATCGCCCATCGTCGCGGTCAGCCCGTAAGGCGTCAGCAGGCGGTGAAACAGGGCGAAAACCTCGGCGTCGGCGGCCGGATCGCGGGCGAAGACTTCGAAACCTGCCTGCAGATATTCGTTGTCGCGCGGGTGATCGGGCCGGGTGTCACCGTGATCCTGCTTGCGGAAGACCTCGCCCAGATAACAGTAGCGCGCAGGTTCGGCCCCGTTTTCCATATGGGCGCGCACGACCGGCACAGTGAAGTCGGGACGCAGCACCACCTCGCCCCGGACCGGGTCAGTCGTGACATAGGCACGGGCGCGGATGTCTTCGCCATACAGGTCCAAGAGGGTGGCCGCGTCCAGCAGGATGTCGGGCGCGACCTCGACCGCGCCGGCATCGCGGAACGCCGAAAGCAGCCGCTGGCCGATCGCCTGCTTGGCGGATTTGGTTACCATCTTGCCAGCATTTCGCGCACAGCCTCGACCAGCCCGTCGCGCGGCACTTCGGTCTGGGCGGGCTGGGATTTCCATTCTTCGTGGCTGACCTCGGATGCCAGCTTGGCGCCAAGAATCAGGTCCTTGATCTGGACAACGCCGCGATCCGCCTCGTCCCCGCCCTGGATTATCGCGACCGGGGACGCGCGCTTGTCGGCATATTTCAACTGGTTACCGAAGTTCTTGGGGTTGCCCAGGTAGACCTCGGCCCGGATACCTGCGGCGCGCAGTTCGGCAGCCATCGTCTGATAATCGGCCATGCGGTCGCGATCCATCACGGTCACGATCACCGGGCCACGCGTATCCGTGCCGGCCAGACCCTTGGCGCGCAAAGCGGCGAGCAAGCGATCAACACCGATGGAGACGCCGGTCGCCGGCACTTTCTGGCCGGTAAAGCGCTCAACCAGCCCGTCATAGCGCCCGCCGCCTGCCACGCTGCCGAACTGGCGCTTGCGGCCCTTTTCATCAAGGATTTCAAAGGTAAGTTCGGCCTCGAAAACGGGGCCGGTGTAATAGCCAAGGCCGCGCACGATGGAGGGGTCGACTTTTATACATCCAGGACCGTAGCCCTGAGAACCGACGATCGAGGCGATTTCTTCTAGCTCCTCCACCCCAGTCAGGCCGATTTGACTGCTACCAACAACTTCACGCAAATTATGAAAGGTGAGGGGTTGATGGTTCGTGGTGATTTGCTGGACGCCGGCGGTTAGAAACTGGACGACCGCGTCGGTTTGATATTGGCCGAGTCCTACGCCGTCGATATAAGCGCCGGAGGAATCGAGGCGACCTTTCCCAAGCAATTCGCGCACGCCCTCCTTTCCGACTTTGTCGAACTTGTCCATGGTGCGCAGCACAGCATTGACGACTTCAGGGTTGTTCTCAACGCCGATTGTCTCGAGTACCCCGTTCAGAACTTTTCGGTTATTAACCCGTACGATGTAATCGCCGCTCGCGATGCCAACCGCTTCCAGCGCATCGGCCAGCATGGCGCAAATCTCGGCATCCGCCGCGACGGACGCGCTGCCCACGGTGTCCGCGTCGCATTGATAAAACTGACGGAATCGCCCCGGCCCCGGCTTTTCATTGCGCCAGACCGGACCCATCGCATATCGCCGATAGGGCGACGGCAGGTCGTTGCGATATTGCGCCGCGACGCGGGCCAAGGGCGCGGTCAGGTCATAGCGCAGCGCCATCCAGTCGCCGCGACCGCCGCCCGGCACGTCTTCTTCCTGCCAGGCGAAAACGCCGGCATTGGGACGGTCCACATCGGGCAGGAATTTCCCCAGGGCATCGACGGTTTCCACAGCGGACGTTTCCAGCGGCTCGAACCCGTGCAGATGATAGACTTCGGCAATCCGGTCCAACATCTGCTTGCGTTCGATCACTTCAGCGCCGAAATAGTCGCGAAAGCCCTTTGGCGTCTCGGCTTTCGGGCGGGGATTTTTCTTCTTGTCCTGCGGCATGGAACCTGTCTCCAGTCTCGGGTCGGACTTAGCGGAGATGGACGGAATGGACAAGTTGCAGCAATTGGAGGAGACCATCGCCCATCTGACCCGCACGCTTGATGATTTATCGGACGTGGTCGCCCGTCAGGAACACGAAATCCTGCGTCTGAAATCGCGTGTCGGCATGTTGCTGGAACGAGAGGCCGAACGAGAGGTTGCGGACAGCAGTTCCATCCCGCTGGCCGATCAAAGGCCGCCCCATTGGTAGGGCGGCGTCGGCTTACATGAAACCCAGTTCCAGCCGGGCTTCTTCGGACATCATGTCCATGCCCCATTGTGGCTGGAAAGTCATTTCGACATCCACCTCGCGTATGCCGGGAATGGCTTCGACGGCATCTGCCACCCAGCCCGGCATTTCACCTGCCACCGGGCAGCCCGGCGCTGTCAGGGTCATGACGATCTTGACCAGGGCTTCGTCATTGATGTCGATGGTATAGATCAGGCCAAGATCATAGATATTGACCGGAATTTCCGGGTCATAAACGGTCCGGCATGCTTCGACCACCTGATCGTAAAGCGGATGCTCTGTCGTCGAGGGGCGGATCAGCGGTTCGCCTTCCATCAGATCGTCGTTCATGGTCATAATCCCGTTCTGTCAGGGAATATATATGGCATGAAGGGCCGCGCTTCCAGTCCTGACGCCAACGGTAAAGGAGTCCGCATGTCCGTCACCATCTATCACCTGCCGCGCTGTTCGACCTCGCGCAAGGTTCTTGCCGCGATCCGCGACACGGGGATTGAGCCGATCATCATCGAATATGTGAAAAATCCCCCGTCGCGGGATGACTTGCGCCGGATCGCGCGTGATAGCGGATTGGGTGTCCGTGGTATGCTGCGCCAGCAGAACACGCCTTATGCCGAGTTGGGGCTGGCCGATCCGGAACTGGATGACGAACAGTTGCTGGACGCGATCGAAGCCCATCCGATTCTACTGAACAGGCCGATCGTGGCCGGGCCGAAGGGTACCCGGCTTGTGCGACCGATCACGCTTCTGGACGAGGTGATCTGAAAACCATCCTATTCGCGCGGCGCATCCTCGGACAAAAGGTTGCGTTCGCCCTCGTGCTTGCCGACCTCGACCATGTGGTCGATGGTGGCGTCTGGCTCGATCTCGGACGGGGGCAGCTCGGGGGCGGGTCTTGGCGCCGGCGTCTCGACCGGGGCAGGGACGGCAGGTGGGGCGCTGTCGTCCATCTGTTCCAGGCGCACGCGATAGATGGGTTCGGGCAGGCCGTATCCTTCGGCTTCCAGCATTTCCTTGACGATGCGAATCGCCTCACCGCGGGCCTTGTTGAATTCGGCCCCGGCCTGCGTGACCCAGCCCGAAAAGCGCATCACCACGTTCGAATCGCCGACATTGTCGACCCACACTGCCGGCGCCGGCGCGGCCAGCACGAAGTCCAGCGATTGCAGCGTTTTCAGCCCCAGCTCGCGCACGGCACTCAGATCAGAGCCCGCATCGACGCCCAGATCGAAGACGAACCGGCGCTCGGGATGGCGGGTGAAGTTTGTGATCACAGCCTTGAAGACCGTGGCATTGGGAATGCGGATATGGTTGCCATCCAGCGACAGCAGCGTCGTCGCGCGGCTGGTCAGGCTGATGACGCGGCCAGTGCTGCCCTCGATCTCGACCAGATCGTTGGGGCGGAAGGGCTGGCGCAGCGACAGCATGACGGATGCGATGAAGTTTTCCACCGTATCGCGCACCGCGAAACCAAGCGCGATACCGATGATCCCTGCCGCCCCCAGAAACGTGCCCAGCAGCGCCGTCGCCCCCAGGATATCCAGCGACACGACCACGGCGGCGATCCAGAAGACCAGCCGGATCGCGGTGCGCAGGATTTCCGCGATGAAGGGATTGGCGGCGATGCGGTCCCACGGGCGGCGCAGGCGCGCGATGCGGTTTCCGATCCAGCCGATCAGAAGCGCCACCACAATGGCGACGCCCAGCAGCGGCAGAAAGGCCACAAGTTGCAGCATGCGGTCGCCGAAGCGCTGCGCGACAGGCGCCAGCCGCGCGCCGAGATCGGTGGTTTCCTGAACCTGGTTCTCGATCTCGACCACACCGTCTATGCGCGAGACAAGGCGGTCCAGCCGTTCCTGCGCGGCGCCGTCCAGCACCGTGCCGCCAAGCGTCACGATGCCGGCATCGACCTGTACCGTCACATCGGAATAGCCATCAAGGCCGGACAGGATGTCTTCGATACGGTCGCGAATGGCGCTGTCGGTCCGTGCGTCGGGGGTGACGGCAATGGTCCCCTCGGGCTGGCCGGCCGCTTCCTGCGCCAGCAGGGCGGATGGCAGGGTGGCAAGCGCCGCTGCCAGGAACGCGGCGCGCAGGCAGGCGGCTGCCCTGTTCACGCGCCCATCACCCGGTCTGATTTCGCAAGTGCGTCAAAGCGCATCAAACTGGCCACCAGCCCCGGCATCTGGTCCAGATAGATCATGTTCGGCCCGTCCGAAGGCGCGTTGTCCGGGTCCTGATGGGTTTCCATGAAGACCCCGGCGACCCCGATCGCGACGGCAGCCCGCGCCATCACAGGGGCAAATTCGCGCTGCCCGCCGGAAGACGCACCCTGACCGCCCGGCTGCGCCACGGCATGGGTCGCATCCATGATCACCGGATAGCCGCTTTGCGCCATGATCGGCAGCGAGCGCATGTCGGTCACCAGTGTGTTATAGCCAAAGCTGACGCCGCGTTCGGTCAGCAGGATCTTGTCATTGCCGGTTGATGCAACCTTTTCGGCCACATTGGGCATATCCCAAGGTGCCAGGAACTGGCCTTTCTTCACATTGACGACAGCGCCGCTTTCGCCTGCGGCAAGCAGAAGGTCCGTCTGGCGCGACAGGAATGCGGGGATCTGGATCACGTCGACCACGGCGCCCGCCGTGCGGGCCTGATCTGGATCGTGCACATCGGTCAGCACCGGGCAACCGATCCGGTCGCGCACGGTTTCCAGCATGCGAAGCCCTTCCTCGATCCCGGCGCCGCGCTTGCCTTTCAGGGAAGTGCGGTTCGCCTTGTCGTAGCTGGCCTTGAAGACGTAATTCGCACCTGCATCCGCGCAGGCTTTTGCCATGACCTCTCCGATCATCAGCGCGTGGTCCAGCGTTTCAAGCTGGCATGGCCCCGCGATGATGACCAGCGGCTGGTCATTGCCGCAGGTGAAATTGCCGATCTGAACGCTCTTCATGTCGATACCTGTTCGCGCAAGATGGATGCCGTCAGCGACAGCATCAGATAAATCCCGGCAAAGATAAGGAATGCCACGATCGTATTCGAGAGGGCCTTGGGATATGTCGCATTGCTGGGCGATACCGGCGCCACCGACAGCGACAGATAGCGCACCTGCTTGTTGGCCTCGATCCGGGCGATTTCAAGCTGCTCGGCCGCGGATGCCAACAATTGCTGGCGGGTCGCGAGATCGGCTTCAGCGATGCGCAACTGCCCACTGATCTGCGCCAGCGAACCGCGCGTATCGTCACCCTGTGTCAGCTGTGCCCGGCTTTCGGCAATGAGATCCTGCAGCCGTTCGATATCGCCCTGAACCCCGGCAACCCGGCTGGCATTGGGCTGTGGATTGGATTGCAGCTGCGCCAGCTCAAGCTGTTTCTTGGTCAGTTCCGACTGCAACTGTCCGATCTGGCTCATCACCAGACCGCTTTCGGAAGCGGCATCGAGTACGCCCAGTTGCTGCTGCAGTTCCTGGACGGCCAATTGTGCGTCGGCGACGCGCTGCTCGGCAGTGGCGTAGTTCTGTTCAGAACCCTCCATCTGGTCCGAGCGCACGCGCGATGTCATGTCATCGACCTTGCCTTCGGCATAGCGGATCAGCGCCAGCGAGAACTCTTCGCTCAGGACAGGGTCCGGGGCGACCACCGTCAGGTCAAGCACGCCTTCGGTCGGATCATAACCAACCTTGACCATATCCTTGTAGGTCTTGAAACCGTCATCCGATGTCGCGTCGGGCGGCAGACGAAGAAGCGGATCCAGCGACGGGTCCTGGAAGGCGGACATGAAGCCGATTTCTTCGTCCAGCCTCAGCATGGCGTTTTTAGACGTCAGATAGCTTTGCACGGCCACTGAATCGGGGTTCAGCTGCAAGCCGCTGAGGATCGAATTTCCCGACGCGACGGTGGCGGTGTCGGCCTGCTGGATCAGGAACTGAGACTTTGTTTCGTAAAGGGGGGTCGCCACGTTGAAGTAATACCAGCCGGCAATGGCGGTCGGGATGACGACCATCAGGAACAGACGAACGGCCAGCCAGAATTGCCGGATGCGCCGACGCCGCGCGATGTCGCGCTGAATACGGTAGATCTCGGCCGCGCGTTTTTCTTCCGTCAGGGCCTCACGCGATGGCAGGTCTGGCCTGCCCGGCGGAACCTGCGCCGGGATAATTCTTCCGACAGGCTGCGAACCCCTTGGGACGCCGGGTTCGCGAAGCAGCGCGATCTGGTTGCCGCCCGCCATGCTTTCGGCTTGCGTGCCCAACGGCCCGGTTTGTGCCGCCGCTTCGGCTGCGCCAGTGCGCGCCACGATCTTGCTGAGGGACGACCGGTGGAACGGATCAATGTTCCTGTCCCGAAGCACGACAACAGCGGCCTCATCACTATCGACTTCGATACCGTGCATCGCCGCAATGCGGCGCGCCAGCCGCAGTTGTCGCCCGGTCAGCCCTTCGGCCTTCACGGCCGTAATCCGATCCTCCATGCGGGCGGGCGGCGTCGCACTTGCGGTATTCGCGGGGGCCGATCCCTCGGCTGACTGGACGGGGTTCACAGCCGCCTGTGCAGCGCCGGTGGCATCTGCCGCGCGCTTTCCGGCATCGCCCTGCACGCCCAGCACGGATTCACTGCGTTTCTGGCGGTAGATGCGAACCTTAGGCGGTGTAGTCATAGTATTGCCTCGCCTCGTCCAGCGTTTCGAACATGTATAGCCGTCCGTCACGCAGAACGGCGGCCTCACGGCAGAATTTCTCAAGAATTTCGGGCTGATGCGACACGATCACCACGGTCGATTGCTTCAGGCGTTCATTCAGGACCTGACCGGCCTTGCGATTGAATTCGACATCCGTGGCTGTCGGCATCCCCTCGTCTATCAGGTAGATATCGAACTCCAGTGACAGCAGCAGCGAAAAGACGAAACGCTGCCGCATGCCTGAGGAGTAGGTGCCCACAGGCATGTCGAAATATTCGTCGATATCGGTCAGCCAGCGGGTAAAGGCGGCGACATAGTCGGGGTCCAGCCCATAGATCCGGGCAATGAAGCGCGCGTTTTCATTTGCGCTGTGCCGGGCCACGACGCCGCCCATGAAGCCCAAAGGAAACGACACACGGCAATGACGCCGGATCACACCCTCATCCGGCTTTTCCAAGCCGCACATCATGTTGATGAGTGTGGTCTTGCCGGTGCCGTTCGGCGCCAGAATTCCAAGCGAACGGCCCAGTTCCACCCGGAAAGAGGCCTGATCGAGGATCACCTTGCGTTGCGTGCCGGTCCAGAACGACTTCGATACATTGTCGAATTCCAGCATCAACTTACCCGAGACACGGCACCAGGCCGCACGATTGCAACAACCGACGCCCACCCGATCGCGTGCGTGCTTTGATGCAAATTATGCCGTCACTCCGTCGAAGTCCACCGATCCCTTAGGTCGTGTTTTACGGATCTCTACCCGAATCTTCACAAGTCCTGACAGGATTACTAGATACCGGCAATGCGCGACAGCAATGCCCTTTCCCGGCAGATCACCGAATGCCGACTTTGTGCGGACCGCTTTGCCACCACCGCCACCAGGCATGTGCCGCGTCCTGTAGCATGGTTTCAGCCCTCGGCGCGTTTGTTGATTGTCGGACAGGCGCCGGGCGCGCGCGTTCATGCAAGCGGACTTCCCTTCGATGACGCATCGGGTCAGCGGTTGCGCGACTGGATGGGCGTCACGGCGGCGCAGTTCTATGACAAACGGACGATTGCCATCGTTCCGATGGCCTTTTGCTTTCCCGGCTATGACGCCAAAGGTTCCGACCTTCCGCCACCCGCGCTTTGTGCGGCGACGTGGCGGGATCGGGTGATGGACCAGCTTTCACCGCGCCTGACGTTGCTGATCGGTGCGCATGCGCAGCGCTGGCATCTGTCCGGGCGCCGCTCTGTCAGCGAGACGGTGCGTGCCTGGCGAGATCACGCGCCCGACGTCTTTCCCTTGCCACATCCGTCCTGGCGCAATACCGGATGGCTGAAACGCAATGCCTGGTTCGCGGAAGATCTGCTGCCGGTGTTGCGATCCCGCGTCGATGAGGTGCTGAATGACCCCGCTTGACAGCCTTTGCGTGGCCCCGTTCCACGAACTGCCGGACGCCGCGCGTGCGCGGGTTCTGAACAGACTGGCCGATACCGAGCTGTTTGTCGCGCTGGATGGCGACCCCGTCGAAGACCGCGTGAAGCTGCGCATGTTCGATGTCGATGGCAACCGGCTGGCGATCGCCGCGGATGATGAAGACCGGCTGGCCGGCTTCTTCGGGGCGCCGACGGGCCATCTGGCAATGCCGGGCAGGGCGCTTGCAGCGATGCTGGCAGCGGAAGGGGTGACGTTGATGGTCAACCCCGCCGCCCCATCCGAAATGCTGCTGGACGCCGGTATCCTTGGTTGGCTGGCAACGGCACTTTCGCAGGCGCCGGCCGAAGAACAGGCCGCCCCGGCACGGTTGTCGGCACCGTCGCCAGCGATGGTTGCGGCACTGGCAGAGCCGCTGGCGGCACGCCTCGCCGATATGGAGGGGCTGACCGAGGCTGCGGCACTTGTCGCGGCCGAATGGGCCGATGGTTCACGCGGACATCTTGTCGTGCTGTCAGGCGCGGATGAGGCGGCGCGCCCGCTGCTTGCCAAGGCGTTGGCGGAATTGCTGGCCTTCCTGCCGCCCCTGGCAGAGGGTTGCGATGTTGCCTTCGATCTGCCGCTGCCCGCCGGGGCCCTGGTCCTGCGGCTTGAGGCGATTGCGGCAGAGCCGGCGCCGCCATCGCAACCGCGTGCGCCGGGCAGTGACCCCGACAAGCCGCCGATCTTGCGCTTCTAGTAGCCCTTGGTGCGATCCACCAGAAAGCGCGGCTGTTCACCCCGCATCACACGGCGCAGATTGTCCGCCACGACCTGTGCTGCCGTGGCGACCCGGGTTTCCGACGCGATATGCGGTGTCACGGTGATCCGCGGATGTGCCCAGAATGGGTGATCCGGCGGCAATGGTTCTGTCCGAAAGACGTCCAGAATCGCCTGGTGAACCTTTCCGGTCTCCACCGCGTGCAGCAGTGCCTGATCGTCGATCAGGGTGCCGCGTCCGGGATTGATGATGATTGCGCCCGGTGGCAGCAAGGCCAGTCGTTCGGCATCAAGAAGATCGCGCGTATCGGCCGTGTCGGGCAGCAGAAGAACCAGAATTTCCGCCCGTGCGAGCGCCGCGTTCAGGTCTGGCCCTGCAAAAGCGGTGATCCCGTCGACGCCGCGGCCCGATGCGGACCATGTGGCGACGTCAAAGCCCAGCCCGTGCAGCGCCGCAGCGACCGCCTTGCCAAGCGCGCCGGCACCCAGCACGGTCACGCCCCGTTCGGTCGCAAGAGGCGGGACGAGGGCGTTGCGCCATATGCCGTCCTGGGCATACAGGTCCATGCCCAGATGCGCGCGCATCACCCAGCCCGCGCAGTATTCGATCATGCCCTGTTCCAGCCCCGGATCGACCATCCTTGCCAGCGGTTGGGTCAGGGTCGGGTCGGGCGCGATCCGCTCAACGCCTGCCCACAGACTTTGGACCAGCCGGGCCGAGGGGTAGTCGGCGAAATTGCAGCCCGGACCATTTGGCGCGTAGATGATTGCATCAACGCTGTCGGGCGCTGCATCCTGAAGCAGCTCTGCTTCCGGGCAGGCGGCGCGGATGGCCGGTGCCCATTTCTCCCATCCGTCGGCGGCAAAAAGTACCCTCATCTCAGCGTGGCCTGTGCACATGGGCCGATTGGACCATGCCGAAAGCCATCAGCAGGATCATCATTGCGGTCCCTCCATAGCTGACAAGCGGCAGCGGCACACCCACGACCGGCAACAGCCCCATCACCATGCCCATGTTGATTGCGAAGAACAGAAAGAATGTGCCTGCGACACCGATCGTCAGAAGGCTGGCGAAGCGGTCGCGATTGCTCAGCGCAGAGTAGAGGCAGAAGCCGATGATCAGTGCGTAAAGCAACAGCAGCGTGCCAGCACCGACGAAGCCGAACTGTTCCGCAAGGGCGGTGAAGATGAAATCGGTATGCTTCTCGGGCAGGAAGTTGCCACGTGCCTGCGTCCCTTCCATGAACCCCCGGCCCGACCACCCCCCCGATCCAAGTGCGATCTGCGCCTGGATGATATTATAGCCCGCGCCCTGAGGGTCCTGCATCGGGTCAAGGAAAGTGTCGATGCGGCGGTACTGGTATTCGTGCAGCAGTTGCCAGGGCTGCCCGCGACTTTCCAGCACCGTCCAGACAAGGCCCACCCCCGCCGCGATGACGGCCCCGAAATACCAAAGACTGACCCCGGCCGCGAACATCACGATGCCGCCACCCATAAGCAGCAGAAGCGAGGTGCCAAGGTCGGGCTGCTGCAAGACAAGCGCGGTCGGGATCAGGATCAGAACGACCGGAATGAATACCCAAAGCGGCCGCGACACCTTGTTCAGATCCAGCCAGTCGTAATAGGCCGCCAGAAACAGCACGAGCGCGATCTTCATCAACTCGGACGGTTGCAGCATGATCGGGCCGAGGTTCAGCCATCGCTGCGCGCCCATACCCTCGTGGCCGATCAGATCGACGGCCACCAGCAGCAGCACGCAAATGATGTAAGCGAAGACCGAGATGCCCCGCCAGAACCATATCGGCACGAAGCCAAGCGCGATCATTGCCAGCATGCCGACCACGAAGCGTTCCATCTGCGGACGCGCCCACGTGTCCATGTCACCGCCGGCAACGGAATACAGCATCAGAAACCCGGTCGATGCCACCGCTGCCAGCAGAAACACCAGCGGCCAGTTCAGACTGAACAGCTTGCGGATTCCACGCGGCGTTTCAGCGACCTTGTAGTCGAGATAGCTCATCAGGCGCGGGTCCTTTCGCTGCCCGATGTGGCCACAGGTTGGATAAGGCGCATCTTGCGATGCATTTCCTCGATCTGGCCGCGCTGACCGTCGGGATAGGCAGAAAGCGGCGGGACGCCGCCCGACAGGGCATAAAGCATGATGTCGCGCGCGATGGGCGCAGCCACCGCTGAACCGCCGCCACCATGTTCGACGATCACGGATACCGCATATTTCGGCGCATCATACGGTGCGTAGCAGACGAACAATGCATGGTCGCGACGATTCCAGGGCAATTGTTCGTTTGTGGTGACGCCCCGCGCGCGCTCGGCGGCGGTGATGTTGCGGACCTGGCTGGTGCCGGTCTTGCCGGCCATGCGCCATTCCTCGGTGACGATGCGCGACTTTGCTGCTGTGCCGCCCTGTGCGTTCATGACTGCATCCATGCCCTGCCGGGCGGAACGCAAATGTCTGTCGGACAAACCCAGATCGGCAAATTCCTCGACCGGAACTGGTGTGCCGTCGATGGCGCGAACAAGGCGCGGCTTCACCTCTCGTCCTGTGGCGACGCGCGCAGTCATGACCGCAAGTTGCAGGGGCGAGGCCAGCACGAAACCCTGACCGATCGATGCGTTCAGCGAGTCCCCGATCACCCAGGGCTGTCCAAAGCGTTCCTGCTTCCATGCCCGGTCGGGCGCAATGCCGGTCGCGACGGCTGACATAGGCAGGTCATGTTCGACCCCGATGCCCAGTTTGCGGGCCATGGCGGCAATGCGGTCGATTCCGACGGCGCGCGCGACCTCGTAATAATAGACGTCACAGGATTTCTTCAGGCTGTCGATGGCGCTGACGCTGCCATGGCCGCCCCTGCTCCAGCAGTGGAACCTGCGACCCGCGACCTCAAGCGCGCCATTGCAATAGTAATGCGTGCCTTCATTGATGATGCCCGATTCAAGGCCAGCCAGCAGCGTCACCATCTTGAAGGTCGAGCCGGGCGGATAAATACCCTGCACCGTCTTGTCCGCCAGCGGGCGGTGGTCGTGCTCCATCAATGACTTGTAATCGGCGCTGGAAATGCCACGCACGAACAGATTGGGATCAAAGACCGGGTTCGAGGAAATGGCGACGATGTCGCCATTTGTCACGTCGATGACAACGGCCGCTGCCGATTCCTCGCCCAGACGCTGTTCGGTGTAATTCTGCAGCCCCGCATCAAGCGTGACCTGCACAGTCGCGCCCTGCTGGCCCTCCTGACGTGACAATTCGCGCATTTCGCGCCCTGCGGCGTTCACTTCGACCTTGCGGATGCCGGCCTTGCCGCGAAGCACTTCCTCCAGCTTGCTTTCAAGCCCGACCTTGCCGAACTGGAATTCCGGCAGCATCAGGACCGGGTCGGGGTCTTCCATCTTGGAAAGGTCATAATCCGACACCCGCCCGACATAGCCCAGCACATGCGCGAAGTCGCCATTGCGCGGATAGACGCGCGACAGAACCGATTCCGGTTCGACGCCGGGCAGGGCCGGTGCGTTTACTGCGATCGAGCTGAATTCATCCCATGTCAGGTGATCACCAATGCTGACTGCCGTGATTGCGCTGCGCTTGTCGATGGTGGCCAGCAACTCGGCCGCCTCCTCGTCCGACATCGGCACCAGATGGCGCAGCTTGGCGACCACCTCGTCGACATCGCCCGCCAATTCACGGGTGATGGTGGCGCGATAATTCTGTTCGTTCCCGGCTATCACGATGCCATTGCGGTCGTGAATCAGCCCGCGCACTGGTGGCAGCAAGCGGAACTTGATCGAATTGTCATCCGACAGCAGCCGGTATTCATCGGCATGTTCGACCTGCATCGTGCGCAGCCGCCAGCCGAGCGTACCGATTACCGCCGCCTGAATCGCGCCAAGCACGATGCCGCGACGGGTGATGATCCGGGCACTGTCGATGACGTCCTTGGGCGACTTGCGCATCATTGCACCATCAATTCAAGTTCGGCGGCGCCAAGCCGTCTGATGCCGATCAGGTGCAGGCACAGAACGACAATCGGATAGGCGGCAACCGTTGCCAGCCATTGTAGCATTACCGGTCCCAAAGCTGGAACGGGCAGCAGGAACAGCATCATCACGAATCTGTAACCCACCATCATCAGGCCGATCAGCAGCGATACGCGCAGCCATTCGAACACGAAGGCCTGATCGGACCATCTATACGCGCGAGGGCGCAAAAGTTCTGTCGCTGCGAGGATGAAAAGGCTCCACAACCCAAAGGGCCGACCCAGCAGGAAGTCACCGATCAGCGTCATTGCCACGATGATCGCCGCCGGAAGCTGATCTGGCCGGCGCAGGACCCAGGCGCAGGTGACGCACAGCATCAGGTCGGGGCCCGGAAAGCCAGTGGCGCCCGCATTGATCGGCATCAGCTGAAAGAACAGCATGGCCAGCCCGATGCCGATATAGACCGCCATCCCGACCAGCCGCCGCCGTCTGGTCCTTTCGCTCATGTCGGAGAACGGCCATCGGGCCGGGCAGCTGGCGCCGGGGGCAACCTTGGGCCGATCAGGCCCGGTTCGGGCGGCAGGATCAGCGCGCCGCCGTCCTGCAGCCGCTCGGCCGAGTGACTGCGCAACACGCGCAGAAATTCCAGCCGGCCATAATCGGCGGCCATGCGAAGCCGCAGCCGGCCGTCGGAATCCTCGACCACCTGGCCGACCAGAATATCTGGCGGGAAGACCCCGCCATCGCCGGAACTGACAACGCGGTCGCCCGGCTGGACGTTTTCGGATCGTTCAATGAAATCCAGCGTCGGCAGCGTTGAGTTGTCGCCGGTCAGCAGCGCGTTCTCGCCCGAGGGTTGGACGATGACAGGGATGCGCGACGATGGATCTGTCAGCAGGATGACCCGGCTGGTCTGGTTGCCCACGCCCGAGATGCGGCCGACAAGTCCCAGACCATCCATCACCGCCCAGCCATCGACGACGCCATCGCGCCGCCCGACATTCAGCAGAACCGACTGGCGAAACACCGTGCCGCTATCAGTCAGCACAACCCCTGTGATCGAGGTCAGCGTCGGGTCCAGCCTGACATTGTTTTGCGCCAGCAGCTTGGCGTTTTCCTGCTCCAGCTGGACAGCTGCCTCGCGCCACCGCTCCATCTCACGCAGTTCGCGGCGCAGTTCCTGGTTTTGTTCGTAGATCCGGGAATAGCTTTGCAGGCTGGAGATCATGCGCGTGACCCGCGTCACCGGCGACATGGCCCATTCGAAACTGGGCACGAAACGGTCGACGAAATCCGAACGCATTGCCTCGGCGCGCGGGCTGTCGATGCGCCAGAACAGGAACAGTGCCAACAGAAGCACGCCCGTCAGACCGATCAGGATCCGACGGACAGGAGAGGCGAAATCGTAGGGTTTGCGCGCCATCGCGCCTTAGCTGTCGTAGTCGATGACGTGGCGCAGCTGCTTCTCGAATTCCAGGGCCTTGCCGGTGCCAAGCGCCACGCAGCTCATCGGCTGATCGGCGATAGAGATCGACAGCCCGGTCTGTTCGCGAAGCGCCAGATCCAGCTCGCCCAGCATCGCACCACCGCCGGTCAGCATGACGCCGCGATCGACGATATCGGCCGCAAGATCGGGAGGGGTGGCTTCCAGCGCGACCATCACGGCCTCGCAGATCTGCTGGACGGGTTCGGCAAGGGCTTCGGCGACCATGGCCTGCGTAATCTCCAGCTCGCGCGGGATGCCGTTCAGCAGGTCGCGGCCGCGCACGGGTAGGGTGGCCCCGCGCCCGTCATCGGGCATGCGCGCGGTCCCGATGCTGGTTTTCACGCGTTCCGCCGTCTGATCGCCGATCAGCAGGTTATGGTTGCGTCGCAGGTAGTTGATGATCGCCTCGTCCATCCGGTCGCCGCCGATGCGAACCGAACGGGCATAGACCACGTCACCCAGCGACAGCACGGCGACCTCGGTCGTGCCGCCGCCGATATCGACGACCATGCTGCCGGTCGGTTCGGTGATGGGCATTCCCGCACCGATCGCAGCCGCGATAGGTTCGGCAATCAGTCCTGACTTGCGCGCGCCGGCAGACAGGACCGACTGGCGGATGGCGCGCTTTTCCACCGGGGTGGCGCCGTGTGGCACACAGACGATGACCTTGGGCTTGGAAAAACTGGTGCGTTTGAACACTTTCTTGATGAAGTGTTTGATCATTTCCTCGGCGCTGTCGAAGTCGGCAATGACACCTTCGCGCATCGGGCGGATCGCTTCGATGCTGCCCGGGGTGCGACCCAGCATCAGCTTGGCGTCCTCGCCCACGGCCAGCACCTGCTTCTTGCCGTCCTTGACGTGATAGGCGACGACCGAAGGCTCGTTGAGGATGATCCCCTTCCCCTTCACATAGATCAAAGTGTTCGCGGTCCCGAGATCGATCGCGATGTCGGTCGAGAACAGCCCGAAGAACGCCATGCCTGTATCCTTTTCGTGCCGGTTGATCCGGCCTGCCCATATGAATCGCCGCCTGTCCGGGGGAATCGTGCCCAGTGCAGCGCGTGGCCTCATATAAAAGGCCAGCGGGCATCGCGAAAGCCCTGATTCCGGCATTCATGGGGTGATGGCGATCAGATGCCGGTCACCGGGTCAGTGTGGCATTGCCACGAGAACCGAGGCAGAGATCAGACAAAAGAAAACGGCCGGGCAGATACCGCCCGGCCGTTCTTGTCAGCAGTTGCACTGGCCTAATGCGAATACATGCTGACCTGCTTGGCATCGCCGTCCTTGCCGATGGCCTCTCGGCGGGCGCGCAAACGATTCAGCGCACCGACATAGGCCTTGACCGAGGCAAGGATGGTGTCGGTATCCGCGGCCTGACCGGTCGCAATGCGACCTTCTTCTTCCATGCGGACGGAAACCGTGGCCTGCGCGTCCGTCCCTTCGGTTACAGCGTGAACCTGATAAAGCTGCAGCACCGCCTGATGCGGATAGATCTCGGTCACGGCATTGAAGACGGCGTCGACGGGCCCGTCGCCGGTGGTTGATGCTGTCCGTTCCTGACCGTCGACGATCATTGTCAGATCTGCTGATTGGCCGTCGCTGCCGCAGACAACGCGCAGATGCTTGACTTGAAGGTAATCGTCACCGGTATTGGCGGTCGTGTCCTGCATCAGGGCGACGATATCCTCGTCAAATACCTCTTTCTTGCGGTCGGCCAGGGCCTTGAAACGGACGAACAGGTCCTTCAGCTGGTTGTCGCCGACCTCATACCCCAGATCGGCCAGCTTCGAGCGCAGGGCCGCGCGGCCGGAATGCTTGCCCATGACGATGTTGTTTTCGTTCAGGCCGATATCGGCGGGGCGCATGATCTCGAACGTTTCGACATTCTTCAGCACGCCGTCCTGATGGATGCCTGATTCGTGCAGGAAAGCGTTCTTGCCGACGATGGCCTTGTTGAACTGCACCGGGAACCCGGACACCTGTGCGACCCGGCGCGACAGGCCCATGATCTTGGTCGTGTCGATGCCCGTGTCGTAAGGCATGATGTCATGGCGAACACGCATCGCCATCACGACTTCCTCCAGTGCGGTGTTGCCTGCGCGCTCGCCCAGGCCGTTGATGGTGCATTCGATCTGGCGTGCGCCCGCCTCGACCGCCGCGAGACTGTTCGCGGTCGCCATGCCCAGATCGTTGTGACAATGCGTCGCAAAGATGATCTCATCCGCACCGGGCACACGCTCCAGCAGCATGCGGATCAGGTCGGCACTTTCGCGCGGCGCGGTGTAGCCGACCGTGTCGGGGATGTTGATCGTCGTGGCCCCGGCCTTGATGGCGATCTCGACCACGCGGCACAGATAGTCATGTTCCGTCCGCGTGGCGTCCATGGGGGACCATTGCACATTGTCGCACAGATTGCGGGCATGGGTCACCGTCTGATGAATGCGATCGGCCATCTGGTCCATGTCCAGATTGGGAATGGCGCGATGCAGGGGCGACGTGCCAATGAATGTGTGGATGCGGGGGCGCTTGGCGTGCTTGATTGCCTCCCAGCAGCGGTCGATATCCGGGAACTGCGCGCGCGCCAGCCCGCAGATCACGCTGTTCTGCGCCTGCCCGGCAATCGCCGAGACGGCAGCGAAGTCACCTTCCGAGGCGATGGGAAAGCCTGCCTCGATGATGTCCACGCCCATCTCGTCCAGCATGGCCGCGATTTCCAGCTTTTCGGCATGGGACATGGTCGCGCCGGGCGACTGCTCGCCATCGCGCAGGGTGGTGTCAAAGATATATACGTGGTTCTTGTCGGTCATTTCGATCTTCTTTCGCTGAATTCTGGCAGGGGCCGGGCGCTTGGCCAGACTGAGCGGCGGCCCGGCAGGACCCGCTCAGCGCAGCGTAAGAAGAAGCAGACCGCGGAGGTTCACGGCAAGACGCGCGCCAGTTTGCGCGTTGCGGGTGGTGGCGATGTGTCGCGTCCGGGTCATGGCGTGACTATACAAGTGCTTGGCGCGATGGAAAGACCCTAATTTGCGTCCCGCGGGCGTTGCGGCTTCATCGGGGCGGGTCCGGTCTGCGGGGGTGCTTCGGGCGCGATGTTGGTGTTGACCAGCGTCCCGGCCGCGCGAATACGCTCAATCCTGGCGGCGAGCTTGCGCGCCCGCCTGCGGTGATAGGCGCGGATGACCGGCACTGTCATGTAATGCGCGGCAACTGCGGCCAATGTGCCAAGGATGACCCCGCCGACCAGATAGGGCAGGTAGACATCGTAAAAGAACGACCGCAGTTGATCCCAACGGGCGACTTCGGGGCCGAAGGCTGCGTTGATATTGTGCCACACCTGGGCGCTGGCATCCGCGAACTCGATGAAGATCATCTTCGGCGACAGCAGCCCATGCGTGCCCAGAATTTCCCGGCCCAGCCAGGTCGACGCATAGGCGATGAAGGGGAACGTGACCGGGTTGCCGACGAATGTGGCCAACAAGGCCGCCAGGATATTGCCGCCGATCACCCAGGCAATGCCCGCTGCGATCAGGAAATGAAACCCGTGCAGCGGAGTGAATGAGACGAACACCCCCGAAGCCACACCGCGACCGATCTTGTGCGGCTGATCGGGCAGCCGGCGCAGACGATACAGCACATATTGCGCCGCCCGCAGCCAGCCGCCGCGCGGATAGATCATCTCGGTGGCGATCTGGGAATAGCTTCGGGGCTTGCGGCGCTTGAACATGGATCGGCAAGGTCTGGATCAGGAAATGTCGGTCACTAACGCAAGGTCATGGGGCAAGTTCCGGGCGCAGCAGCCGCGACACCTGCGCCACATCGGATTCGGCCTCCAGCGCGGTCAGCAACGCATGAAGCTGATCGCTGCCATGCAGCTCGACCTCGATCAGCAGCCGGTAGAAGTCGGGCTTGCGATCGACAAAATCGAGGTTGGAAATATTTGCCCCCTGGCTGCCGATCAGGGTGCAGATCCGGCCCAGCACGCCCGCATCATGGCGGATCGTGACCGAAACGGTCACGGGATAGGCTGGCGGATGGCGACCCTCGCGCCACTGCAGGTCGACCCAACGCTTCAGGTCTTCCTCGCTGTCAAGCTGCGCCAGCGCCGGGCAATCAATGCTGTGGATAATGACGCCGCGCCCGCGATAGGTGATTCCCACGATACGCTCGCCCGGCAACGGCTGACAGCACTGCGCTCGGCCCAGCGTCTGATCGGCTTCCAGCCCGGCGACGGGGCGTTTGGGGTCAACGGTTTCCTTATGCGTGCTGAGTTCGGGATAAAGCGTCGTCAACACGTCCTGCGCCGACATTTCGGCGCAGCCGATGCGGGCAAGCAACTCGTCTGCATCGGGCAATGCCAGCTTGCTGGCAGCCGTGCGCAACGCTTTGTCAGTAACGCGCCGCCCATGATGTTCGAAGCTGATCCGGACCAGTTCAGCACCCAGCCGGATAAGCCGCGCGCGGTCTTCTTCGCGAAGCGAGCGCCGGATCGCCGCCTTCGCGCGACCGGTCTGAACGATTTCCAGCCAGGCGGCCTGCGGTCGTTGTCCGGCAGCGGTGATGATTTCGACCAGTTGGCCATTTTTCAACCGCGTCCAAAGCGGCACGCGGATGCCATCGACCTTGGCGCCGACAGTCGAGTTGCCGATGCGGGTGTGGATCGTATAGGCGAAGTCGATCGGTGTCGCGCCCTTGGGCAACTGGATCACGTCGCCCTTGGGTGTGAATATGAACACCTGATCGGAATACATTTCCAGCTTCACATGTTCGAGGAACTCGTCGTGATCCTCGCCGCCGAGGCGTTCGTTCAGCTGATTGATCCATTCAGCCGGATCGACCGCGAAAGGGTTGATCGAGCGTTCGCCGTCACGATAGGACCAATGCGCCGCCACCCCTGCTTCCGCCACTTCATGCATCTGACGGGTGCGGATCTGCACCTCGACGCGCTTGCCATCGCGACCGGTCACTGTCGTATGGATCGAGCGATAGCCATTCGTCTTTGGCTGACTGATATAGTCCTTGAACCGCCCCGGCACAGCGCGCCAGCGGCGGTGGATCAGGCCAAGCGCGCGGTAACATTCGCTTTCCGTGCCGACGATGACCCGGAAGCCGTAGATGTCAGACAGCCGTGAAAAGGTCAGCTGCTTTTCCTGCATCTTGCGCCAGACGCTGAAGGGACGCTTTGCGCGGCCATAGACATTGGCCTCGATCCCCTCGCGGTCCAGTTCGGTGCGGATGTCGCGGGTGATCTGCGCGATCACATCGCCGGATTCCTTCTGCAGCGTCAGGAAGCGGCGGATGATCGAATTGCGGGCCTCGGGATTGATGACCTTGAAGGCCAGATCCTCCAGTTCCTCGCGCATCCACTGCATGCCCATCCTGCCGGCCAGGGGCGCATAGATATCCATGGTTTCGCGGGCCTTCTTGACCTGCTTTTCAGGCCGCATCGCCCGGATCGTGCGCATATTGTGCAGGCGGTCGGCAAGCTTCACCAGAATGACACGAAGATCGCGCGTCATCGCCATGAAAAGCTTGCGAAAGTTTTCGGCCTGTTTCGAGTGGCTGCCGGAAAGCTGCAGATTGGTCAGCTTGGTCACGCCATCGACCAGATCGGCGATTTCACGGCCAAACATCTCTGACACGTCGGACCAGCTGGCGCGGGTGTCTTCGATGGTATCGTGAAGCAATGCGGTGACCAGGGTCGCATCGTCCAGCCGCATTTCGGTCAGGATGGCGGCGACAGCGACAGGATGAGAGAAATACGGCTCGCCCGAGTGGCGGAACTGTCCCTCGTGCATCCGCTGGCCGTAATCATACGCCCGGCGGATCAGATTTTCATCAGTGCGCGGATTATAGTTGCGGATCAGCGCGAGGAGGTCTTCGACGTCGAATTTTTCCAATCGATGACCTCGTCCCGCATCAGCCGCGCTGGTTCGCTTCCAGCATCATCCGCAGCATCTTCTCCTCCGACTCTTCGTCGGCGGGCTTCGGACGGTCGACTTCGGCACCAAGAAGCAGCGCCATCGCGTCTTCCTCGGGCTCGTCAACCTCGATCTGGGTCTGGCTGGCTTCGATCATCCGCTCACGCAGGTCGTCCACCTGCTGAGTTTCGTCTGCGATTTCTCGCAAGGCGACGACGGGGTTCTTGTCGTTGTCGCGGTCAATGCTCAGCGGGCTGCCTGTCGCGATTTCGCGGGCGCGATGCGAGGCGAGCATTACCAGGTCGAAGCGGTTCGGAACTTTGTCAACGCAGTCTTCGACGGTCACGCGGGCCATGAATCACCTATCGGTTCGAATCAGAAAGGGCGGAAACGGTTACTTGATGAGTCGCGGGCTGATTGTCAAGCCAGAGCTGAACTTCAGCGCGATCCCTGTCTGGCAGCCGCGACAGCATTTCGGTCACAGTCTGGCCGGTTCGCGGATGACGCCAGGTCGGTGCGATGTCGGCCAGGGGGACCAGAACGAAGGCGCGGTCCTGCAGCCGTGGGTGCGGCAGGATCAAACCGTCGGGGGTGCGGGTCGCCTGTATGTCTGGGTGCAGGGCGCGCCAGGCGTCCTGCGTGCTATCATCCGGCGCAATCCGCTTGCCCATGGCCAGCAGGTCGATGTCGATTACGCGCGCGCCCCAGCGGCTGCCATCGCGCTGTCGTCCCATCTGGGCCTCGATTTCGTGCAAGACCTGCAGCAGTGCCGGTGGTGACAGATCGGTGCGGATCGCTGCACAGGCATTCGCGTAATCGGGGCCGCTGCCTGCCGGGAAAGCCGGCGTTCGGTAAATTCTGGAAACTGACCCTAGCGTCAAGCGGTCGTGCCTGCTAATCAACCGCAACGCGAATCGAACGGACAGGTCGGGAGGACCTGCCGAAGAAGACAAGTTTGCCCCAAGGGCAATCAAGGCTAATTTCGTTGACATTCTGGTTTCGGCAATCGTTTCCAGTGCTTGCAATTATGATTTGGCATGCTGGAGCATGCATGTCGAGGGAGACTAAGTGTTCTACAAGGATGATCGTCTCGCGCTGTTTATAGACGGTGCGAACCTCTATGCAGCGGCGAAGTCGCTGGGCTTTGACATCGACTATAAGTTGTTGCGTCAGGAGTTCGAGCGTCGCGGAAAGCTGCTTCGGGCCTATTATTATACGGCCCTGCTGGAGAACGAGGAATACTCACCCATTCGGCCGCTCGTCGACTGGCTTCAGTATAACGGCTATGCATTGGTAACCAAACCCGCCAAGGAATATACCGATGCCATGGGGCGTCGGAAGATCAAGGGCAACATGGACATCGAACTGACCGTCGATGCAATGGAGCTTGCCCCAAGACTGGATCATGCAGTTCTTTTCTCGGGTGACGGCGATTTCCGTCCGCTGGTCGAGGCCCTGCAACGACAGGGCGTGCGTGTTTCCGTCGTGTCGACGACACGCAGCCAGCCGCCGATGATCGCGGACGAACTGCGCCGGCAGGCCGACAATTTCATCGAACTCGACGCACTTCGCGACATCATCGGGCGCCCCCCGCGTGAGATGACGCACCCGCCCCGTGACCTGACCCAGCCGCCGCCGGTGCGCGACTGACGCCAGCCATATGCGCCGCGATGAAGCGGCGCATATTTTGCGTTGGGAAGCTCAGACCTCAGCCTTCGGGCGACAGTCGATACAGCCCGCCCGAATCTTCATCCGTCACGACCCAGATGGTCCCGTCGGATGCCACCTGAACATCGCGGATACGACCGATTTCGGGGTCAAGGCGTTCCTCGCCCACCACGCGGTCGCCTTCCAGCTTCAGACGGACCAGTGACGGCGGGCTCATCGCGCCGATCAGCAGATCGCCCTGCCAGTCGCCGAACAGCTGCCCGTCATAGAAATCCGCGCCGGATGGTGCGATCACCGGGTCCCAGTAATAGACCGGCTGCTCCATGCCGTCCTGGGCCGTGATCCCTTCGTTCACGGGCGTCCCGTCATAGTTCACACCATAGGAAATCACCGGCCAGCCGTAATTCTTCCCGGCTTCGGGGTGGTTCAACTCGTCCCCGCCTTTGGGGCCATGTTCGATGGTCCACAGCTTGCCGTTCGGGTCCACGGCCGCGGCCTGCACATTGCGCAGCCCGCTGGCATAGATTTCCGGCATCACGCCTTCCTGGCCGACGAAGGGGTTATCCTCGGGCACCTCGCCTGTCTGGCTGATGCGAACCAGTTTGCCCAGATGATGCGACATCTCCTGCGCGGTATCGCGGATCGGTACGTCTGAACGTTCGCCAAGTGTCACGAACAGCGTCCCGTCATCATTTGGCACGATGCGGCTGCCGAAATGCTTGTCGCCGTCATAGGTCGGCTGCTGCTGGAAGATAACCTGCACGTCGCCAAGCGACGCCCCGTCCTCGGCCAGCGTGGCACGGGCGACGGCTGTGCCATTGCCGCCTTCGCGCGGCTCGGCATAGCTCAGGAAGATCGTGCGCGACTGTTCGAAATCAGGTGCCAGCGCCACATCCAACAGCCCGCCCTGACCGTCGGCGGACACTTCGGGGACGCCACTGACTTCGGTCACGGCGCCGTCCTTGTAAAGTTTCAGCCGGCCCGGACGCTCGGTAATCAGCGCCGATCCGTCGGGCAGCAATTCCACCGCCCAAGGATGTTCCAGTCCTTCCACGACGGGTTCTACCTTCAGCGTCACGCCACTGTTCATGGCTTCCGCTCGGGTCTGATCGGCGCTTGCGGGCTGATAGTCGGTATTCGGCGCGTCCTGCGGCCAAGGCTCTGCCCCTGCGGCGGTCGCTGCGATCATGGCGGCTGCGGTGGTGCTGAGAATGCGTTTCATCTTGCGTCTCCGTCCTTGTCCTTATCGGGTCCTTCCAGTCACAACGCCTTGCGTCCGCTTCGGGTCCACTGGATTTTCGGCGCCGGGCGGGTTACGTCCCTGCCATGGAACACGCGAAGCCCCCTTTGACGCTTTATCTGGCCGCCCCGCGCGGCTTTTGCGCAGGCGTCGATCGCGCCATCAAGATCGTGGAAATGGCGCTGCAGAAATGGGGCGCGCCGGTCTATGTCCGTCACGAAATCGTGCATAATAAATTCGTCGTGGACAGCCTGCGCGACAAGGGCGCGGTCTTTGTCGAGGAACTGGACGAATGCCCCGATGACCGCCCGGTGATATTTTCCGCCCACGGCGTGCCGAAAGCAGTACCTGCCGAGGCGAAGCGGCGTGAAATGGTCTTCGTCGATGCGACCTGTCCGCTGGTTTCCAAGGTCCATGTCGAGGCAGAGCGTCACCACGCCGCCGGTCTGCAGATGGTCATGATCGGCCATGCCGGCCACCCGGAGGTGCTGGGGACCATGGGCCAGCTTCCGCCGGGCGAGGTGCTTCTGGTCGAAACCGTCGAAGATGTGGCGGGCATCAACCCGCGCGACCCCGACAGCCTTGCCTTCATCACCCAGACCACGCTTTCGGTCGATGACACGGCCGCCATCGTTGCGGCGCTTCAGGCGCGGTTCCCGGCCATCGTCGGGCCTGCCAAGGAAGACATCTGCTACGCCACCACCAACCGGCAGGCGGCGGTCAAGGCGGTGGCACCGAAGATCGACGCTTTGCTGGTGATCGGCGCCCCGAACAGCTCCAATTCCCGCCGTCTGGTCGAGGTTGGGAAGGCCGCAGGCTGCGATTACAGCCAGTTGGTCATGCGCGCCGATGAAATCGACTGGCGCGCCATGAAAGGGATCCGCGCCGTCGGGGTCACCGCTGGTGCCAGCGCCCCAGAAGTGCTGATCAACGAGGTCATCGACGCCTTCCGCGCCCGTTTCGACGTGACCGTCGAGATCGTCGAAACCGCGCAGGAAAATGTCGAATTCAAGGTTCCTCGCGTCTTGCGCGAACCGGCCTGATCGGGCCTTATCACCAGCGTCCATCTTGGTGAGGGAATGATGAAGCTCTATTCGATGCCGTCCTCTGGCAACTCCTACAAGGTTCGGCTGTTACTGTCGCTGCTGGGGCGCGATGCGGAAATCATCGATGTCGAAGACAGCAGCCCCGCCATTGCAGATGCCAAGGCATCGGGCCGTCTGCCCTTCGGCAAGGCCCCGGTGCTGGAACTGGATGATGGCCGCCTGCTGCCGGAATCCAACGCCATCCTGAATTACCTCGGGGCGGGGACCGACTTCACTCCGTCCGACGCGTTCGGTCAGGCCCAAATGCTGTCTTGGATGTTCTGGGAACAGAACCAGCATGAGGGCGTGGTCGCAGTGCGCGCAGCCCTTCAGCATTATCCCCAGCGGCGTCATCTGGCGACGCCCGAACGCATGGCTGAGTTGCTGGAGCGCGGCCATATTCTTTTGCAGATCATGGAGGATCGGCTGGCAGACCATGATTGGCTGGCAGGCGATCACGTCAGCCTCGCCGATATCTGCCTTTACGGTTACAGCCATACGGCGGGCGAGCGCGGTGGGTTTGACATGAGCCGCTTTCCCGGCATCAATCAGTGGATCCAGCGCATTGCCGCGCTGCCGGGTTACAAGGGATTGAATGAATGAGCTGGGATTACCTTCTGACTGCCTTCATCGTCTGCCTCGCACCGGGGATCGGTGTTGTCTATACGCTGTCGACCACGCTTGGCGGTGGATTTCGCGCAGGCTTCTGGGCCGCGGTCGGTTGCACCATCGCTACCGTCTTTCACATGATCGTCGCCATGGCGGGGCTTGCCGCTGTTCTGCATTCCAGCGCGGTGTTGTTCCAGATCATCAAATTCGCTGGCGTCGCTTACCTGCTGTGGATGGCTTGGGCGGTGCTGAAAGATCGCGGCGGGCTGTCGGTGCGCCCGGCCGAACCCGCACCTGCGCGCCAACTGATCCGGCGCGGAATCCTGCTGAACATCCTGAACCCGAAACTGCCGCTGTTCTTCATGGCCTTCATCCCGCAATTCATGCCCGCAGGTGCAGGCACCCCGATGCTGATCCAGCTTGGCGCAGGCTTCACTGCCATGACCTTCGCCGTCTTCATGGGCTATGTCACGCTGGCCGCCACGGGCCGGCAGCGCGTACTGGCAAGTGAGGTCGCAATGAACTGGATGCGCCGCGCCTTTGCTGCAAGCTTCGCGCTTCTGGGCCTGAAACTGGCCACTGAACGGGCCGCATGAAGGCTGTAGCGCCGGACCGTCGTCCCCCACCTGCCGCCTGGGGGCTGATGGTGCTGCCGTTGCTGCCGCTGTCATTCGCGAACATGGCGCAGCGCTATGGCTGGTTCGACGGCGTGCCCTATCTGTCCGGGCTGTGGTCGATGGTGCTGGTCGGGATCTGTGCGGGACTGATCGCCGCGCCGGCTGTCCTGCGCGGTCGCTGGCTTGTCGCCTATGCGGCCATGTCCGCGCCGATCCTGTCCCTGATGACGCTTTGGACCGGCATTTTAAACGCCGCCGAGTCAGTATCACTGGGCCTTTTGCTGATCCTCGGGCTGGACTTGTGGGCCGCGCGCGCAGGTTTGGTGCCGGACTGGTGGCCGCGCCTGAAACTGGGCTTCACCGTTCTTGCGGTTGCGCTTTTGATCGCCCGTCACTTCAGCTAGAAGCCCGCGAATGAGTGACTTATTTGCTTGGACTGACGGGGCCTGTTCCGGTAATCCCGGCCCCGGTGGCTGGGGCGTGCTGATGCGCGCCATGAAGGGCGACGAAATCGTCAAGGAACGAGAGCTGTCGGGCGGCGAGGCCGATACCACCAACAACCGTATGGAGTTGATGGCCGCGATTTCTGCGCTGGAAACGCTGACGCGGGCGTCGGCCATCACCATCACCACAGACTCGGCCTATGTGAAGAACGGCGTGACCAGCTGGATACACGGCTGGAAGCGCAACGGCTGGAAAACCGCCGACCGCAAGCCGGTGAAGAACGTGGACTTGTGGCAGCGGCTGGACGCGGCGCAATCGCGCCACAAGGTCACCTGGGCGTGGATCAAGGGCCATGCCGGTCACCCGGAAAACGAACGCGCGGACGAACTGGCCCGCGCCGGAATGTCCCCCTACAAAAGCTGATTGCCCCGGTTCAGGGGCGTTCGTCAGCCGTCGTCGCGCTTCATCAGATCGGCAAGTCCTGCAAAGGGCTTGCGTTTGTCATCCGGCTCTAATTCCGTATCGTCGACTGCCTCATCGGGCAGGACGGCGCCCGGTGCGACGGGATGGCTGGGCAGCGCCAGCGAAAGCGCTTCAAGGGCGATGTCCCCCAACTCGATCCACTGACCGAGTGGTTCTATACTTTCATCGCCCATCTCAACCTCCTCCTCTGTCGGGGTGGCGACATGGGGCGAAAACAGCAAGGCGACCTCTTCGGACAGTTTGGACGCCACCGGCTCCAGCGTGATGGCGCAGGGCTGAACCACATGGGCCGACAGCTTGCCTGACAAGGCCCATTCATCTGCCCCAGACGCCCGAATCGCGCCGGTAAAGCGAAATTCAGGCAGATCGAGCAGGTCCAACTCGGCCGCGATCCTGGCGCGCGCTGCAGTGTCGGGTTGGATATCGAACTCGTTCGGGCGGCTGGGTGACAAATGCGCCACGCGCAGCCTCTGTGGGATGGGATTACCTGCCGACATGGACCTTCCAAATTGCGTTTGCGGACACATGACCGCGATCTTCTTGAGAGAACCTGCCGAGTTTGCTAAGTCGTTCAGGCGGCGTCAACTGGGGGCCGCGCATCTGGCGGGAATGACCACATATGTTACCGATCCGCGGCCTTGTTTTTGCGCTGACGCTTTTAGTCACTGGCTGCGTGCCGGTCTACCGCCATCATGGCTATGTGCCGCCGGAAACAGATCTTGCCATGGTCCAGATCGGACAGACAAACCAGTTCGAGTTGGAAAGCATGATCGGACGCCCGGGCTCGCAAGGGTTGCTTGAAGGGTCGTCCTGGTTCTATGTCGGTTCGCGCTGGCGCCATTACGGCGCCATGCCCCCGCAGGAAATCAGCCGCGAAGTCGTGGCCATCCATTTCTCGCCCGATGGCACGGTGTCGAATGTCGAACGCTTTGGCCTGGAACAAGGCCGCGTCGTGGTCCTGTCGCGGCGCGTGACCGATTCGAACGTCACGTCGATCGGACTGATTCGCCAGTTGATCGGCAATATCGGCAACTACAATCCGGCAGCAGCGCTCGGCGAGGATTGATCGCCTGCGCGCCGAAAGGTGTTGATCGCCGAACATCGTCGCCTGCTGATGGGTCGGCGTGATCCGTTAAGCATGTGCATGTCAGACACGCCGGCCGGCTGAGGTGCCGCGCCTTTCGACCTGCGGGTCGGGGTCATTTTGCGAAGTCTTTTGTTGCACGGTTGTTACCAGATGGGATTATGGCTGCGGCAGGTTGGCGATTGGCGATTTGAAGGCTGGGTGCAGAGTGACGGATTTGATGCTCAGGCAGGGCCGCTATCTCGCGCGTCTCGCGGAAACGCAGGACGATCTTCGCGCGGCGCAGCGGCTGCGTTGGCTGGCCTTTGTCGGTTCGCGCGCCGCCAACCCGAAGGATGGTTTGCTGGATGCCGATGACTACGATGCGGCCTGCAATCACGTTCTGATCGAGGATCAGCGCAGCGGACAACTTGTCGCCACGTTTCGCTTCATGGCGTTCGCCAATGGCTCGGGCATAGATCGAAGCTATTCGGCGCGCTTCTACAATCTCAGCCGACTGCGCAAGTTCGACGGTCCGATGGTCGAGATGGGACGTTTCTGCACCCATCCCGAATGGCCCGACCCCGATATTCTGCGCATCGCCTGGGGGGCGATGACCAGCCATGTCGATCAGAACGGGGTGCAACTGCTGTTTGGCTGCTCATCGTTCATGGGCACGGAGATTTCGGGCTATGTGGACGCGTTCGCGCTGCTGAAGGAACGTCACATTGCGCCGCGCCGCTGGCTGCCGCGCGTCAAGGCGCCCAAGGTTTTCCGTTTTGCGCGGGCACTTCGGTTGATGACGCCGGACCTGAAGCGGGCGCAGGCCGGGCTGCCGCCGCTGCTGCGCACCTACTTGATGATGGGGGGCTGGGTCAGCGATCACGCCGTCGTGGATGAGCAGCTGGACACGTTGCATGTCTTCACCGGACTGGAAATCGCCAGCATCCCGCCGGCGCGGCAGCGACTGCTACGCAGCGTGGCCGGTTGAAGGCGAATGAAACGGGTCAAATGAAAATCGCCAGCACAGGTGCTGGCGATTGAACAGGAAAAGGCGTTGCAACGCGACGTGGCGTATGCCGCAATGATCAGAAGGCGAAATTCAGCGTGCGCACGATGCCCAGCTTGATCGAGGGCTGGTTGCGGTCCTGAACGATCGGGCTGTCGCCTGCATCACCGACCAGCCGCGAAAACCTTACCTCGCCCGTGATCGCGGTGCTGGGCGCAAGCTGATAGCGGCCTTCCAGGCTGAATGCGGCGGTATTGAAACCACCATCGGCCGAATAGGCGTCGTAATCAGTGCGCGCTGCTTCTTCGTCGGAGATCCCGAAATAGGTCTCGTTGTATTCGCCGTTGCCATAGCCGGCTTCAAGGCCAGCCCAGAAGGTCATCCGGTCGGTGGTTTCGAAACGGTAAGTCGCACCCAACTCGCCTGCGACGCCATGATGGCCACCAAAGCCCTTGCGAACGGTTGCATAGGCAGTGGTATCGCCCATGTTATACGTGGCTTTCAGGCCCAGTTCATAGGCGCGGTCGATGTCTTCCAGACCTTCCAGGCGGTCGTCGTCATCATCGTCGCGGCTGCTGATCATGTCGACGTTGGGCGAAATCGAGAATCCCGAATCCTCGCCAGCGCCGATGCCACGCAGGCGCAGGTCGCGCAGGATCAGCCAGGGCGAAGCCTCGAATTCGTCCGAACCCTGATAGGTCGGTTTGTAAACCGCGCCCAAGCCGACGTCGACGGACACTTCATTCTGGCCCGAGCCGATGACGTTTTGTGCGAGGACTGGGGTCGAAGCGACAAGAGCGGCGATCAGCGGCAGAGCGAATTTCATTGGCATATCCTGAAATTACTGGGATCGGGCGGGCGATCCGGATTGTTCAATGGCATTTGCCAATCGTGGCCTTCTTAATCAAGTGCCGCAGGTGCCCGGCAGCACCATCTTCGCCAAGGCGTGTCCGATCCGCAACGAATTTCTTCGCAGGGAATATCGCAGACGGGCCAGTCGCCGATCCGATCAGCCGCGTTCCGCGCGCTCCAACCGCTCCAACGCCTGCATCCACAGCGCTTCGGCGCGGGTCATCGCCTCGGTCGCCTCGGCATGTTTGCGGCCCCATTTCTCCACTTCGGCAGGGTCATCGTAGACCTTGGGGTCGGCCATCTTGACGCCCAGCTTGTCCAGCATTTCGGTCAGCTTGGTGATGCGATCCTCGGCCCGGCGGGCTTCTGCGCGCAGTTCCAGGATCTCGTCGCGACTGGCCCGCTTCGGCGCAGGCTTCTGGGGCGCGCGCATCGGCTTGTCATCTGACGACGACAGCAGCATGGCGCGGTAGTCATCCAGATCGCCCTGCCAGGGCGCGACGCTGCCCTGATCGACCAGCCAAAGCCGTTCCGCCACCAGCGACAGCAGATGCATGTCATGGCTGACCAGCACCACGGCGCCGCTATAGTCGTTCAACGCCTCGGTCAGTGCCTCGCGGCTTTCGATATCAAGGTGGTTGGTCGGTTCGTCCAGGACCAGCAGATGCGGGGCGTCGATGGTGGCGATCAGCAGCGACAGCCGCGCCTTCTGTCCGCCCGACAGCTGGCCGACCCTGGTCGTCGCCTGCGCTTCCATCAGGCCGAAGCCCGCCAGCCGCGCCCGCAGCTTTGCCGGCGCTTCTGACGGGCGCAGGCGGCGGATATGATCCAGCGGAGTCTCGTCCAGTTCCAGCTCATCAACCTGATGCTGGGCGAAGTAGCCCACGCGCAGCTTCGAGGAGCGTGTGATCTGCCCGGCCATTGTCGGCAGCCGCTCTGCCAGCAGCTTCGACAGCGTGGACTTGCCCTGACCGTTGCGTCCAAGCAGCGCAATGCGGTCATCCTGGTCGATGCGCAGGCTGAGATGACGCAGCACTTGCCGATCACCGTAACCGATGGCCACATCCTCCATCGCGACGATGGGCGGCGACAACTGCTCGGGCGCGGGGAAGGTGAAGCGGTGGAACTTGGCATCTTCCGGTGCGGTGATCGGTTCCATCTTCGCAAGCATCTTCACGCGCGCCTGGGCCTGCTTGGCCTTGCTGGCCTTGGCCTTGAAGCGATCGACGAAGCTTTGCAGGTGGGCGCGGCGGGCATCCTGCTTCTTCGCCTCGGACGCCTGCAGCGCGCGCTTTTCAGCGCGGGTGCGGGCGAAGGTGTCATAACCGCCGGTGTAAAGCACCAGCTTGCGGTCTTCGAGATGCAGGATATGGCCCACCGCCCGGTTCAGCAGGTCACGATCGTGGCTGATGACGATAACCGTATGGGGATAGCGCGCCAGATAGCTTTCCAGCCAAAGCGCCCCTTCAAGGTCCAGATAGTTCGTCGGCTCGTCCAGCAGCAGCAGGTCGGGCTGCGCAAACAACACCCCTGCCAGCGCCACGCGCATCCGCCAGCCCCCCGAATAATCGGCGGTCGGTCGGGCCTGATCCTCGGTCGAGAAGCCAAGGCCGCGCAAGATGGTGGCAGCCCGCGCTTCGGCGGACCAGGCGTCGATGTCGATCAGGCGGGTCTGGATTTCCGCGATCCGGTTCGCATCGGTCGCGGTTTCGGATTCGATCAGCAGGGCTGCGCGTTCCGCATCGGCATCCAGCACCGTATCCAGAACAGATCGGTCCGTGCCTGGCGCTTCCTGCGCAATGCCGCCGATCCTGGCGCGCGACGGCAGGCTGATTGCGCCGCCATCAAGGCCCAGCTCGCCGCGCAGCAGGCGAAACAGCGTGGTCTTGCCGGTCCCGTTCGGACCGACCAGCCCGACCTTGTGGCCCGACGGGATCGAGGCCGAGGCATGTTCGAACAGCGGGCGACCCGCGATGGAATAGGAAATGTCATCAATACGCAGCATGGCGCTGCCATGACCCAGCAAGGCGATTGCGTCAATGGCCCATGCGGCCTATGACGAAGGGGATTTCGACGCTGAGGCAGTTCCGCCGACATGACCGAGTTGCACAAGTTCGGCCATCGCGCCCGTTTCCTGATCGTGACCATGCCGCGCAGCGGGTCCTATCATCTGGCTTCGCTTCTGGGCAGCGCGCCGGATGTCATATGCCTGGGCGAGCTTTATAAGCCAAATGCCATCGAACTGCCGCAGCAACTGCGCCAGCAGGTCGGGCTGGCGCGCCATGATACAGCCATCCGCGATGCCGATCCGGCCGGCTATCTGGCGCTGCTGATGGCGCATTGCGAAAAGCCGGTCTTCGGTTTCAAGGAATTTCTGGACCGCATTCACGCGACCGGCATGGGCAAATACACGCTGCGCTCGCGTCATTGGCAGAAGATCTTCCTGGTCCGCAATCCGATCCGCAAATATGCCTCGTTGCAGCGCGCCATCGAAACCGGCGCCTATACCAAGATGCAGCCGGGCGCCGCGCCCGAGGATAATGCCGTGGTCCGCTTCGATCCGCAGCTTTTCGATGAAACCGTCCGGCTGGACCGCAAGTTGCGCCAGCGATACCGCGAGCTGAAGGAACAGAAGCCGCGCCGTAACATGTTGCTGGATTATCGCGATCTGAACGATCCCCAGAAGCTGAACCAGGTGCTGGATTTCATTTCCGCCGACGCCGATGCGGCGATGCTGAGCAGCAGTTACCACCGCCAAAGCCCGGCGCCGTTGCGCGAGAGCATCGCAGATTACGACATGCTGGCGCGTCATGCGGCGGCAAACGGTCTTCAGGCGGAACTGGAAGATGCCGAGGATCCCCTGTCCTGAAAGCAAACGGGGGTTGTTGCGCCACTGACTGCGTTGAGGCAAGATCATCAGGTGGTCATGTGATCTGGGTTTTGGTGTCGCGATGAGTATTCTGGACGAGCAAATCGAAGCTCATTACGCGCCGATGAAACTGATCCTGATCTTGTGTGGCTGCGTGCTGATGCTCGCTGGCTCTGGGATGCTGGCATTCGGGTATGACGGAAGCGGGCCGGGCGATCTTTCAATGTTCATCGGTTGGGTCGGTCTGATCTTTTTCGCCGTCTGTAGCCTTTTGTGGGTGCGCCAGGTTTCCAGACTTGGCCAGCCGGCCATCACCCTGTCGCGCGCGGGGCTGCACGATGTCCGCCTGTCGCAGCGGCCCGTGCCATGGCGAGCGATCAAGGGCACGCATATCTGGCAACAACACCGCCAGAAGATCCTGGTTCTTCAGGTGGCACCAGCCGTCGAACCCGAAATCGGGCTGACCCGCGTGGCACGCCTGTCGCGCGGCCTTAACGCAAAATATGGGAATGACGGCCTGTATGTGCCGCTGACCGGCCTTAAAATGGACGCGGACAGGCTTGCGTCCGAGATCGACGCACGCGTGCGGGCCACCCGATCGGGCGCATGAATGCGGGTTTGTGCCAGATGGCGCGCCCCGGCGTCATATGCTCCAACCGCGAAAGGCACGGGTTCTTTCTATCACGTCAGGACCGGCTGATATTCTGACAAGCAAAGGAAACGTCTTGCCCTTGGTCAACCTTCCAGCAGTTACGCGTCTGCGCGTGTTCTGCCTCGTTGTAATTCTTGCGCCGGTGACGGCCCTTGCTGGCGACGCGGTTGTTGATTTCGCCTCGCCCACGGGGAATATCTACTGCATATTCCGTGACGTCGAAGACGTATCTCCATCAGGCGTTCACTGCGAGATCTATGATTTCATCCCCAGCCAGCCGGACCCGTTCGATGTCGATTGCCACGAACCGCCGATCGATTGGGGTGCACAGGTCGATCTTGGAAGCACCGGGATGGCGCAGCCGGTCTGTTCTGGCGATCCCGTCGGCGAAGGGGCCATGGAATTGCCCTATGGTTATACGATCACGGGTGAAGGGATCACCTGCGCCTCGGATACGGGCGGGGTGACCTGCACCAATCGCGATGGTCACGGCTTCACACTATCCCGATCGCGGCAGGTGCTTTTCTGATCAGGATACCGGGCGCGTCCTGTCGCGAATTGGTGGCATAAGGAAGCGATGAATGCGACCGCTGCGGGTCGCCGATACAGCTTTTCAACATGCCATCCCCATGATACGAGCCGCGCATAATTCTTCGCGCGGGGCTGCCCCCGTGCCCATCTGACGGAGATATTCAATGGCTACCGAGCGCACGCTCTCGATCATCAAACCTGACGCCACCAAACGCAACCTGACCGGCAAGATCGTCTCGAAGTTCGAAGATGCCGGCCTGCGCGTTGTTGCCTCGAAGCGCATCCATCTTTCGCCCGCGCAAGCCGGTGCGTTCTACGCCGAACACAGCGAGCGCCCGTTCTATGGCGAACTGGTCGACTACATGGCGTCCGAACCTGTCATCGTGCAGGTCCTGGAAGGCGAAGGTGCCATTGCCAAGAACCGCGAAGTCATGGGTGCGACCGATCCGGCAGAAGCCGCTGCGGGCACCATCCGCAAGGATTTCGCCCTGTCGAAGGGCGAAAACTCGGTCCACGGTTCGGACAGCCCGGAATCCGCAGCGCGTGAAATCGCGTTCTTCTTCTCGGGTCTTGAACTGGTCGGCTGATCGGTTTTCATGACCGTTTCAGGGGGCGTGGTCCGAAAGGCCCGCGCCCCTTTGACATTGCCGCGCCCCTTTCGCCGGGTTAGGACGGATAAAACGTCAAAGGGGACCACAAGATGCGCGCATTCGTTTTTCCCGGTCAGGGTGCCCAGACCATCGGCATGGGACGCGAACTGGCCGAGACCTATCCGGTTGCAATGGATGTATTTCGTGAGGTGGACGACGCGCTTGGTGAAAACCTCTCGAAACTGATCTGGGAAGGTGATGCCGAAGAGTTGACCTTGACGCGTAACGCCCAGCCCGCGCTGATGGCGACCTCCATGGCGGCGTTTCGGGCGCTGGAGGCGGAAGGTTTCGGGATCAAGGATGCCGATTATGTCGCCGGCCACTCGCTTGGCGAATATTCGGCATTATGCGCGGCAGGCGCGTTCAGCCTTGCCGATACAGCCCGGCTTTTGCGGCTGCGCGGGCAAGCGATGCAGGACGCCGTGCCTGTTGGTGTCGGTGCCATGGCCGCGATCCTGGGTCTGGATTTCGCAGCCGTGGACGAGATCGCGCGCGAAGCGGCGGGCGACGAAGTCTGTCAGGCGGCGAACGACAACGATCCTGCGCAGGTCGTCATTTCGGGTCACAAGGACGCGGTCGAACGCGCCGCCGGGCTGGCCAAGGAGCGCGGCGCGAAACGTGCGCTGATGCTGCCGGTTTCTGCCCCGTTCCATTCGGTGCTGATGCAACCTGCCGCTGCTGCGATGTCGGATGCGCTGGCAGCGGTCGAGATACAGGTGCCCGCCGTGCCGGTTGTCGCCAATGTCCGCGCTGAGCCTGTGCTGGAACCTGGCGCGATCCGCATTCTTCTGGTCGAGCAGGTTACAGGGTCCGTCCGCTGGCGCGAGTCGGTCGAGTTCCTTGCGGGTGCGGGAGTTACGGAGTTCTGGGAAATCGGTGCCGGAAAGGCGCTGTCGGGGATGATCAAGCGCATTGCCAAGGACGCAGGAACGCGGGCCATCGGTTCGCCCGCTGACATCGCGGCTCTAAAGGACGCCTGATGCGTCCGATCGGCATCCTGGGGGGCATGTCTTGGGTCTCGACCGCCCATTACTATGCCACGCTGAACCGGATGGTGGCCAAGCGGATGGGCGGGCTTCACTCGGCCCGGATCCTGCTTCATTCCGTTGATTTCGCCCCGATTGCGCAGATGCAGGCGGATGAGGATTGGCAGGGCGCGGGTGAGGTGCTGGCCGAGGCCGCCCGAGGGTTGGAGGCTGCGGGCGCAGGTTCGCTGCTGATCGCCGCCAACACGATGCATCTGGTGGCCGATCAGGTGGCCGCGGCCGTCAAGCTGCCGCTGATCCATATCGCCGATGCGACGGCCTCCGCCATCGCGGCATCGGGACTGACGCGCCCCGGTCTGATCGCCACCGCATACACGATGGACCGTCGTTTTTACCGCGACCGCCTGGAAGCGGCGGGACTGTCACCTGTGCTGCCCGATACGCAAGCGCGTGAACGGATACACCGCATCATCTTCGATGAGCTCGTCCGGGACGAGATCCGAGACGAGAGCCGGCGTTATTATGAGCAGGTGGCAGAGGGGCTGATTTCTGCGGGCGCCGATTGCATCATCCTTGGCTGTACCGAGGTCGGGCTGCTTTTGAACGCGCAGAATGTGCCGGCACCCGTTTTCGACACCGTTGAAATTCACTGCCGGGCGGCCATGGAGGCCGCCTTGTTCGAGACAGGAGAGAGATATGTTTGATCTGACGGGCAAGCGCGCCCTCGTGACCGGCGCGTCGGGCGGGATCGGTGGGGCTGTGGCCGAGGCGCTGCATGCCGCCGGCGCCAGTGTTGCCCTGTCGGGCACCCGAGAGGCCCCGCTGACAGAGCTTGCCGAACGCCTTGGCGAACGCGCCCATGTCGTTACGGCCGATCTGGGCGATCCAGACGCCGTCGAGGCATTGCCGAAAGCGGCTGCCGAGGCAATGGGCGCGGTCGACATACTGGTCAACAACGCAGGCATCACCCGCGACAACCTGTTCATGCGCATGTCCGATGAGGAATGGGCAAAGGTGATCGACGTCAACCTGACCTCATCCTTCCGTCTCATGCGGGGTGTCCTTCGCGGGATGATGAAGGCGCGTTGGGGCAGGATCGTGAACATCACCTCGGTTGTGGGTGCTACGGGCAATCCGGGGCAGGCCAATTACGCCGCTGCCAAGGCCGGCCTGGTCGGCATGTCGAAATCACTGGCCTACGAGGTTGCAAGCCGTGGCATCACCGTCAATTGCGTTGCACCCGGCTTTATCGCGACGGCCATGACCGACAAACTGACTGACGACCAGAAAGGCAAGATACTGACCCAGATCCCGGCCGGCGCCATGGGCAGCCCTTCGGATATTGCGGCGGCGGTTCTTTACCTGTCGGCGCCCGAATCGGGCTACGTCACGGGGGCAACCCTGCACGTCAATGGTGGCATGGCGATGCTGTGAAACTGGCCGTTTACAGGTCTTTCCCGATGCCAAACGCGGCGAAAGCGGTTGCAAGGGCGGGCTTGGCTGCTATATCCCGTCATGAGGCCAAGGGGGAAACCCCGGCATCGCGGCATGGCCGCAAACCTTGGGCACATGCCCGCGAACATGAGGATAAGACATGAGCGATATTGCTGATCGCGTGAAAAAAATCGTCGTCGAGCACCTGGGTGTGGACGAGGACAAGGTTGTAGAAACTGCGTCCTTCATTGACGATCTGGGTGCGGACAGCCTCGACACGGTCGAGCTGGTCATGGCCTTCGAAGAAGAATTCGGCATCGAGATCCCGGATGACGCGGCCGAAACGATCCAGACTTTCGGCGATGCCGTCGGTTTCATCAAGGGCGCGGTCTGATCCAGCCCTGAAGATTTAAGGAAAACGGCGCCTTCGGGCGCCGTTTTTCGTTTGGGGTGGCAGGTTGTCTGACCGGTCAGGGAAAGGGCACCCGCGAGGCGAAGGGCGCCATGAACATCACCAGCGTAAAAGCGGCCACAAGCTGACTGCGCGAGGTCAGAAAACCGCGTCGCGTCAGCGCGAACAAGGCCGCCGTCATATGCGCCGTTGCCGCACCGATCAGGAAAAAAGTTCCTAAATAGGCGACTCCTGCCGCCGTACCGCCAGGGAAGCTGAGGGCCGCTAGAAGTACCAAGCTCACGCTCAGCACCGGAAGCAGCCAGCGCCACCATTCTGATTGGGCCTGGGGGGCGGCGTTGGACTGCAGGCGGTCGATCAGCCTGACGCAGTAGAAGCTGAGCAGCGGCGTAAACGTGGCAATCAGGATCCAAGCCCGGCTTGCAAGCGTCGGAACGGGCTTGCTCAGCCGTTCCTCCCACAAGGTGATAAGCCAGCCGATATGCGCCGTCAGCAGCAGCACGGCCAGGCCCGATATCAGGGTCGAGGCAATCATCGTTCCGATGGCAGAGAAAAAGAACACGTGGTGATCGTCCCTGTGCCGCGCTTATCCGCCGTAACTGCGCGACCCGGAACTGCGCGCGGTCGACGACGCCCCGAATCCACCCCGCTGGCTGACCTGAGAGGCCGTCATCGGTGCCTTGCCAATTGTGGACGGTGCTTTGGTGAAGGTCGATCCGGCGACGCGGCCTGTGCCGCGGTTGTTGGCAAAGCTCTGTTTGCCGTCGGGTGTGGCAAAACCGCCCTGCGCGGTGCGCACCATCGGCTGTGACATCACGCCGCGCCCGCCGCCCAGCATCGAACCAATCATGTAGCCCATCAGCATGGGCATGAAGATCGAACCCCCGCCCGACTGGTTTTGTGCGCTCGGGTCACCTTCGCAATTGCCCGCGCCGTGTTCCTGTTCGCACAGTTCTTTCGATTCGTAGCGGGGTGCCGTCTCAAGATGGGTCTGTTCGGCGGCGGCGAATTGGGTCTGGCAATCCTGTTCGTTGAAGAACAGATTACCTGATTGCGCCTCTGCAATGCAGCTTTGCAGATCCGGGAAGGCGGCGGCATCGGTCTTTTCCTCTTCGCAGGCGGCGAGGGTCAGGACGGCAGTGCCGGCCAGAAACAGCGCGACGTGCCGAGAGCGCTTGCGGATTGGTCTGGTCATGGTCAGCCCTCGATATAATGCGGCTTGAAGCGCGACAGGTTATGCGTGATGCGAGAGGCGTCCTCGCGTATGCCCATACCAACACAGGCTTCGCCGACGATCCATGCCCCGATGACAGGGTAGAAGCCACCGAAATCGGGCAACGGTGCATATGCCTGGACGATGTGAGCATGATGGTCATAGCTGTCATCGGGCGCACGCTCAATCTCTGCCCCGTTCCTGTGGATCGCGACGCCAGCCCCTTCACGAGAGAAAATCGGCTTGCTGACATGACCCGCACGCAGCTGATCTTCGGCTGCCGCGAAAGCGCGCGCGATCCTGGACGCCGGCGCGCCGCCCGTAAGGGCGTCGGCAATATCGGCCTGCATGAAGGCTGGCAGAAGGTTCGGATGGCCCGGGAAAAGCTGCCACAGCAAGGGCAACATCGCCTTGTTCGAAACCACGGCTTTCCACGGCGGCTCGATATAGCGTGTCCCGGAACTTGCCAGATACTGCGCGAAGTCGTCGCGCAGCATATCTTCCCAGGGATAAAGCTTGAAAAGCGTCCCGATGACACGATCCTCGTCATCAGCGAATTGGCCGTCTTCAGTCAGTCCGATCCCCGCGAGATCGGTGAAATGCGCACCGAGATCCGCCTCTCGGGCCGCCCAGCCAAGCGCTTCGACGGTGGCATAATCCTCGGGGTTCTGCTTGTCGGCTGCGAAATGAATGTCGGTGCCCGATGGCGCAAGTTCGCCCCAGCGGGCGACAAGCGCCTCGTGAATGGCGTTGAACTGATCTGTCTCTGGCGACAGGACGCCAAGGCGCTGCTGCTCTTCCAGCCATAGCCACTGAAACGACGCGGATTCGTAAAGGGATGTCGGCGTATCGGCGTTGTATTCCAGAAGTTTGGCAGGTCCGCGCCCATCATAACTCAGGTCCATGCGGCCATAGAGTTCGGGTTCGTTCGCTTTCCAGCTGTCCGCCAGAAAATCCCAATGCTCGGATGGAATATCCATGCGGGTCAGCCATTCGTCGCTTGCAAGCGCGGTCGCTACGGCCTCGCGGACAAGGCCGTGCAACTCGGTCGAGGGGTCTTCGATATCTCCTTCAATTTCCTGGAGCGTGAAGCTGTAGGCGGAACTTTCATCCCAGTAAGGCTCGCCTCCCATGTCGGCGAAGGTAAAGCCCAGTTCTTGCGCGCGGTCACGCCAGCCGGGCCGCTCTGGCAGGTCGATCTTTTTCATCAGGGCTCCGTTTCGGCTTTGTGGAAGAAATGGCCCCTTGTAGCGGGCGACGCAAGCACAAGTAGGGCAATTGCCCTAGAACCTGCTGGCATTGGCAATCATTCTGCGCCATCAAGACCAAAGTTGGTTCGTGTTGGTTGCATGAGGAGATTGCGATGCGTGCATATTCGGTTGATGAAGTCGGTCACTATCTTGCCGACGGCTATTGGGATGAGGCCGGAAGCGCCAGCCCGCCGCTGCTTGGCAGCACAATCTCCGTCAATCTCGCCGGACTTACCGCAGCCAACAAGGCGCTGGTAAAACTGGCATTAGAGGCTTGGTCTGAGCTGGGCTTTACGTTCCAAACCAGCAGCTCGCGCTATGCAGACATCAAGTTCAGCGATGACTACAGCGGCGGCTACACGAACTGGTATGAACGTGGCGGCCAGCCGCTTGTGAATGTGGGACCGGATTTCACCACATATTACGGGTCGAACTTTGATGGTTACACCTATCAAAGCTGGCTTCACGAGATTGGCCATGCACTCGGCCTTGGGCATACCGGGAACTATAACGGTGTCGGGACCTATGGCGTCGATAACAAATTCGCCAATGACAGCTGGCAGATGTCTGTCATGTCTTACTTCCCGCAGGACGAGAACACGTCGATCAGTGCATCTTTCGCTTATGTGCTGACACCGATGCCGGGCGATATCGCCGCGATCGAGGAACTTTACGATCTGGATGCCAATCCCGGTAAAGGCAACACCGTCTATTTCTGGAACACCAACGCAAGCGGGATCCACGGCAGGATCGGGCGCGAATTGCACAACGGCAATATCTCAGAGCCTGTGACCATGACCATCATGGACTATTCGGGCACAGATACGCTGAATTTCAGCGGAGCGGATGAGGCAGTCAATCTGGACATGCGCGCAGGTCACAGCAGCTCTGCCTTCGGATTGCAGGGCAATGTCCTGATCGAGCGGAATACGATCATCGAAAACGCGGTCGGAACACGGCGGAACGATATCATCCGCGGTCAGGAGGCTTCAAACAACCTGGAAGGCGGCGCCGGAAATGACGTGCTTGACGGTCGCGGCGGCAATGACGTTCTGACGGGGGGCCATGGCAACGACACGCTTCAGGGCGGCAGCGGCAATGACGTGTTGCGCGGCACGGCAGGGGCAGATTTCCTGTCCGGCGGCACAGGGCTGGACCGGGCGCGGTTTGAAAACGTGTCAACAGTGATCGATCTGGCAAACCAGTCGCGCAATGCGGGCGGCGCAGCCGGTGACCGGCTGCGCAGCATCGAACGCATCGACGGTGGCAATTCCAGTGACCGTTTCTACGGCGACCGCTTCAGCGAGCAGTTGCTGGGCAATGGCGGCCACGACCGTCTGGAAGGGCGTAACGGCCATGACACGCTGTCAGGCGGAAATGGCAACGACACGCTGGTTGGCGGCAATGGCGATGACAACATGACCGGTGGGGATGGGTCAGATGTTCTGGTCGGCGGCGCCGGTCTGGACAGCGCCCGCTATGTCAGCCGCGCATCGGTTGTCGATCTGGAAGCGCAATCGCGCAATGCTGGCGGTGCTGCAGGCGACCGCCTGAGCGGGATCGAGCGCATCGACGGCAGCGCCAGAAACGATCGTTTCTATGGCGACCGCTTTGACAACAAGCTGTATGGCGGTTCCGGCCACGACCTTCTGGACGGTCGCAACGGTCATGACACGCTTGGCGGTGGCAACGGCAACGACACGCTGTTTGGCGGCAATGGTGCGGATTACCTGGATGGTGGTTACGGGCAGGATGTCGCCGCCTATAGTGGCCGTTCCGTGGTGGTCGATCTGCAGCGGCAGGGCCTCAATTCCGGCAGCGCTGAGGGTGACAGGCTGAAATCGATCGAGGATGTCAGCGGCACCGGCAGCGACGACGTGCTGCGTGGCAACTGGGTCGATAACCGCCTGCTGGGCAACGGTGGACATGATTTCATGAACGGCCGTGGCGGCAATGACCGGCTGGAAGGCGGCGATGGAAATGACGAACTGATCGGCAGCACGGGCAATGACACGATGTTCGGCGGGAACGGGCATGACCACATCATCAGCGATTCCGGCTCTGACATCGTTTTTGGCGGGCTCGGCGCTGACGAGTTCGAGTTCCGGGGGGGCGAGCTGCGTGTGAACGACTTCCAGAACAATGTCGATGAGCTTGTCCTTGATCGTTCCGCGCTTGGCCTGAATGGTGCAAGTGTAAGCGACATCCTGGAGATGGCAGAGGTCGTCAACGGACATGTCGTGCTGGACCTTGGCAACGGCAATACGGTGCTGTTGTATGATTTCAGTAATATCAACGCTTTGACGAACGATCTGGTGCTGATCTGAAGGAAGTTGACGGCGGGCAGGGCATTCGCCTGTGCCCGCTTGAGCAGGTCTTTATGGCGCAACTGATGCAGTTTCCGCTGTCGGGAATGTGAACAGGCCGCCGCTTGTGCCTGTGGCGCGGGCGGCGGCATTGTCGCGCGAAAACATGAATGGAGCAGTTGCATGGCCCGAACCGCCGCGTTGTATCTGTGGTCGGCCATTGTGCTGGGCCTTGCAGTTTCAGGGGGCGCCAGTGCCCAACCCGCGCCGGGCGGTCAGGACGCTGCGTTGTCGGTCGGCACCATCACGCTATCGCGCGAAGACGTGCCGGTCACACTGAACCTTTCCGGCGTGGCAGTCGCCAGTGAAAGCGCGCAGATCCGTCCCCTGGTGCAGGGCGTCGTGCAGGAAATCCTGTATAGGCCCGATCAGTCGATGACGACGGGCGACCCGATGTTTCGTATTGATCCCACCAGCTACGAGGCCGCGCTGGCAGCGGCTGAAGCAAATGTCCAAAGCGCCGAGGCCGCGCGCGATCAGGCGCAGTCGGATGCCGACCGATATGAGGCGCTTGCCGGGCGCGGCGTGACCGAGGCCGATGCGGAATCAGCGCGTTCCGCGCTGTTGCAGGCAGAGGCCAACGTCGCGGTGACGCAAGCGGATCTGCGCGCGGCGCAGTTCAATCTGGACAATACCACGATCAAAAGCCCGATCGACGGTCAGGCTTCCGTGTCCGAAGTTTCCGTAGGCGACCTGGTGACAAGCGGGCAATCCGACAGTCTGGCAACTGTCACCCGCCTTGACCCGATCTATGCTGATCTCGCCGATACCAGTGCCCGGATGCTGCGTCTGCGCCAGATGTTCGATGCCGGGACAATTCAGCCGGGCGATTCGCTGGGGGTTACCCTGATTCTTGAAAACGGGCAGACGATGGCAGGCGACGGTCAGGTGATTTCGGTCGGCGATCAGGTGTCGACCAGCACCGGCACGTTCAACGTTCGGGTCGAAATCGGCAATCCTGACCGGCAGGTTCTGCCCGGCATGTTCGTCTCGGCCATTCTGACGATGGGCAGCCATAAGGCCATGCTGGTCCCGCAGGTCGCGGCTTCGCCACAGGCCGACGGCTATCTGGCGCTTTACGTCGTCAAGGATGGCAAGGCGGCCCAAGTGAAGGTGCAACCAACCGGATCGACGGATTCGGCCTGGATCGTGCCGGAAGGGCTGGAAGACGGCACGGTGCTGATCGTCGACAACCGAGATAATCTGCGCGACGGCATGGAGGTGGCGCCTGTCGCTGCAACCATCGATACCGGCGGAATTGTAACGGACAGTGGCGCGGCTGACGGGACCGACGCGCAGACGCCCGAGGCCGCAGCCGACGAAGCCGCACCTGCCGACGGCGCCCCGCAGGCCGACATGCCCGAGGACAGCGAAGCAGCAGCTGACGCGGGGCAGTAACGATGTCACGCTTCTTCATCCGCCGCCCGGTTTTCGCCTGGGTTATTGCCATTGTGACGGTCCTTCTTGGTGCGCTCGGCATGAACCAACTGCCGGTTTCCCAGTATCCCGAGGTCTCGCCACCGACTGTTCGCATCAGTGCAACCTATACCGGCGCATCAGCCGAGGCAGTGCAAAACAGCGTCACCTCGGTGATCGAGGATTCGCTGACCGGGCTGGACGGAATGGTCTACATGACCTCCTCCTCCTCGAAGGGCAGCGCGTCCGTTTCGGTTGTGTTCGAACAGGACGAGGACGGTGAGGATGCGCAGGTCCGCGTTCAGAACAAGGTGGCCGGCGTGACCAGTCAGTTGCCGACGGCAGTGCAAAGCCAGGGTGTGACCGTATCACGATCCACTTCGTCGATTCTGATGATCGGCGCGCTTGTCAGCGATGACGGCAGTCGCGACACCACTGCGCTTGCCGATCTGATGTCGAACAGCATTCAGGATGCCGTGGAACGGACAGAGGGCGTGGGCGGGGTTAACAGTTTCGGGTCCGGCTATGCCATGCGGATCTGGCTGGATCCGCTGAAACTGCGCCAGTTTTCGCTGACGCCGTCCGATATCACAAGCGCGGTTGAGGCGCAGAACTCTACCGTTTCGGTGGGCGCGATAGGTGATCAGCCGGTGATCGAAGCGCAGCAGTTTACGGCTGACGTGACGGCGCAAAGCCAGTTGACCACGGTGGACGAGTTCCGCGAGATCCTGCTTAAGACCGAGGCCAGTGGCGCCATCGTGCGTCTTGGCGATGTGGCCCGGATCGAAATCGGGCAGGAAAGCTATGGCGGGGCTTCGCGCTTCAACGGCAAGCCCGCCGCCGGTTTCGGCGTGAACCTGGCCACAGGCGCCAATGCGGTCGATACCGCCGAAGCCGTGCGCAGCGTGCTGGACGATCTGGCTGGATCGCTGCCCGATGGCGTCTCGATCCAGATACCCTATGACACGGCACCGTTTGTCGAACTGTCCATCGAGAAGGTGTATCACACCCTCGCAGAGGCAATCGTCCTTGTCTTCGTCGTCATGCTGATCTTCCTGCAAAGCTGGCGCGCGACGCTGATCCCGACTCTGGCTGTGCCCGTGGTGCTGATGGGCACATTCGGCATCCTCGCCGTCGCCGGATACTCGATCAACACGATGACGATGTTCGCGATGGTGCTGGCGATCGGCCTGCTGGTCGATGACGCCATTATCGTGGTCGAGAATGTCGAACGCATCATGGAGGAAGACGGCACTGACGCGATGACCGCGACCGAGGAAAGCATGGACCAGATTACCGGTGCGCTGATCGGTACGACAGCAGTGCTTTGCGCGGTGTTCCTGCCGATGGCATTCTTCGGCGGTGCGACGGGGGTGATCTACCGGCAATTCTCGATCACGATCATTTCGGCCATGGTGCTGTCCACCATTTTCGCGCTGACGCTGACGCCAGCGCTTTGCGCATCGATGCTGCGGCGGAAGACCGGCAAGCCGATCGCGCCGGCACGGTGGTTCAACCGGGGCTTCGAACGCAGTCAAAGCGGCTATGTCAATGTGCTTCGGCGAATCCTGCGGATACCCATTGCAGGGGCGGCAGCACTTGCCGTTATCGTCGCGCTGGCGGCGCTGATGTATCAGCGCATGCCTGCCTCGTTCCTGCCGGAAGAGGATCAGGGCGTGCTGATGACCATGATCACGCTGCCAACCGGCGCGACGACGGCGCAGACCGACGCGGTGATGGCCGATGTCGAGACATACCTGCTGGAACAGGAATCTGCCGGGGTCGAAGCGGTGTTCGGCTCGCTCGGTTTCGGCTTCGGCGGCTCGTCCCAGAACTCGGCCATGGTCTTTGTGAAGCTGCGCGACTATGACGAACGGCTGGCATCCGATGGCCAGTCGGCCAGCGAAATCGCCATGCGCGCAACAATGGCATTTGCCGGTGACCGGCGCGGACAGGTCTTCTTCATGCAGCCGCCGGCAATCATGGGCATGGGCAATACGGATGGGTTCAGCGCCTATCTGGTCGACCAGGGATCAAACGGCCACGATTCCCTGGTCGCGGCCGCCGAAGAGCTTGTGGCGACGGGCGAGGCGGGCGGCCAACTGACCAATCTGCGCGGCGCCGAGGATCAGAACAAGACGGCGCTGCGCCTGAATATCGACAGAGAACGGGCCGAGCGGATGGGCCTTACGCTGACCGAAGTCAACGGCATGCTTTCGACCATCTACTCGGGAACGGAAGTGAACGACTTCGAATATGGGGCCGAGCTTAAGCCGGTCATCGTTCAGGCAGACGCGCCTTTCCGCATGCAGCCCGACGATATCGAAGATTGGCACGCGCGAAACGCTGATGGCGAAATGGTGCCTTATGGCGCCTTTACCACGACCACGTGGGAAGATGTTCCCGTCTCTCTCGATCGGTATGGTGGTACGGCGGCGTTGTCGATTTCAGGCGCGCCAGCCGATGGTGTCAGTTCGGGCGACGCCATGGACGCGGTCGAGGCGCTGGCGGCCGATCTGGACGGCGGTTATGGCATCGCCTGGACCGGAATATCCTATCAAGAGCGGTTGTCGGGGTCGCAGGAAGGTTTTCTTTACGCGATTTCTGCGCTTGTCGTGTTCCTGTCGCTGGCGGCACTTTACGAAAGCTGGACGATCCCCTTCGCCGTCATGCTGGCAGTTCCCGTAGGTCTGATGGGTGCGTTGGCAGGCGCCTTGCTGCTGGACCAGTCAAACGACGTCTATTTCAAGGTCGGCCTATTGGCGACCATTGGGCTTGCCGCGAAAAACGCAATTCTGATCGTTGAATTCGCGGTTGAGCTGCAGGCAAAGGGAATGTCGGTACTGGATGCGACGCTAAGCGCCGCAAGGCAGCGCCTGCGGCCGATCATTATGACTTCGCTGGCCTTCATCCTTGGGGTTCTGCCGCTTGTCCGCGCAAGCGGGGCAGGCGCTGGCGCTCAGAACGCCATCGGATCGGGTGTGATGGGGGGGATGATTGCGGCGACATTGCTGGGTATTTTCCTGATCCCGGTGCTGTTCCTGATCGTGCGCCGCGTCTTCAGACGCGGTGGCAAAGATGCGGTTGCCGGCTGAGGCGACCGCACATATCGGACGTCCGTGGCTGTCTTTGTCCAGGGCAGAAAGACGCCGGCAGCATTGGCCGGCAGGGGTGGAAAAGGATCCGACCTCTCAGCTCTGCTGATGTTCTACATCGCGCAGGACACGAACGATCAGCGCATCTGCCAATTCCTTCGCGCTGGCATCAGTCAGCAGATCCAGCCGTCCACCGGCACGCAACTGCGCGAGACCCTGTATGGAGGCGAACAAGGCCGACGCATCCCGTCGCGCGACGCTTGCCGGCATATCGGGCGCAAGCGAAGTCAGCTCGGTTGCGGTCAGATCCAGCAGGCCGTCGATTGCGCGCATGTACCAGTCTGGAAATTCTTCCGATTTGCGCGGCCCTTCGAACAGTGCCCGAAACAGCGTCGGTTCAGCCTCCACAAGGTCAAGGTAGCGCGCCGCAAGTGCGCGAAGCCGATCTTGCGGGGTGACGCCCGGCAGATTGCTGAACAGCGACGCGATGCGCGCGAAATGGGCGCGGTTCACCTGCCACAGGACGTCGGGCAGGCTATCAAACAGATTGTAAATCGTGCCGGGCGTGTAACCCACAGCCTTGGCAAGCCGCCGCGCCGTCAACGCCTCGGGTCCTTCCTCCAGAATGATTTGACGCGCCGCGTCCAGCGTCAACTGGCGCAACTCGTCGCGTGACCGCCGCGTGCGGGTTGGCTTGCGCGGCGGTTGGTCGTCAGGATCGCTCAAAACATCTCCGGGGGGTTACTGGGCGGCATATGCATGCCGCGTTCAGATCAAGCGTGAACGCTCGGCAAGCGCTCGTCAAGTTCGGTGACGGAAAGCCGCTCAATGCCGCGGCAAAATGTATCATCCCGTCCATTTTCACAGCCAGATTGCTAAACAAACCTTTTCGATCGTCAGACCTGGCTGTTCGCGACACTCAACAATCGCCGGACGATCGCCTATATGAGCTGCAACTCTGCCCAGCCAGACATCGGACACGCCATGACCCCTGCCGCCCGCATCAACGCCGCAATCCACATTCTGGATGCGATTATTGCCGGGCAGCCGGCCGAACCCGCCCTGCTGGGCTGGGCGCGTAACAGCCGATTTGCCGGGTCGGGCGATCGCGCAGCGGTGCGCGATCTGGTGTTCGAGGCGTTGCGACGGCGTGACAGTCTTGCCGCACTGGGCGGGACGTTGAGTGGACGCGGACTTATGTTGGGGCTGCTGCGTTTACGTAACGAGGCACCCGAGTTGGTCTTCAATGGCGAGGGCCACGCCCCCGCGCCCCTTTCCGCCGAGGAGCTCTCGACAGGTGTAAGCGCGGACGAAGCCGACCAGATCAGCGATCTTCCCGACTGGATCTGGCCCGACTGGTCCGCTTCTCTTGGCCAGGATGCGATGGCAGCGGCGCACGTGATGCGCGCGCGCGCGCCCGTCTGGCTGCGGGTAAATCTGCGCCGCGCAGATCCTTGCGTCGCGCAGGATGAACTGGCGAAAGACGGGATCGAGACCGAGGCGAATTGCGATCTGCCGTCTGCCCTGCGCGTCATCGCTGGAGAGCGTCGTATCGCTGGCTCGACAGCCTATAAATCCGGCATGGTCGAGCTTCAGGATCTGTCCCCTCAACTTGCCTGTGCGGCGCTGCCATTGCTGCCTGGCGCAAGCGTTCTGGACTATTGCGCAGGCGGTGGCGGCAAGGCGCTGGCACTTGCCGCGAGAGAGAACATCATGCTGACTGCGCATGATATATCGGCTGCGAGAATGGCTGATCTGCCTGCCCGCGCAGCACGTGCCGGTGTTCAGATCGCAATGTCGCCGCCGCAGAAGCTGGGGCGCGACTATGACCTTGTTCTGATTGACGTGCCCTGCTCGGGATCGGGCACCTGGCGGCGCAGCCCGGATGCAAAATGGCGCCTGAACAGGACCGACCTGGATAAGCTTGTCGAAACCCAAGCAGCTATATTGCGCCAAGCTGCCCGGCTGGTCGCGCCGGGTGGTCGGCTTGCCTATATGACATGCTCGGTTCTAGATCGAGAGAACGACGACCAGATTACCGATTTTGTGGGCCAAACCCCAGAATTCATAGTCGAGAAGCGTGAAAACTGGCTGACACCCCACGGATCTGACGGGTTTTATCTTTCGCTGATGCTGAGGGCAGGGGCGCGTTAACGTTTTGTTAAGGTCTAGCGCCTATCCCAGTTGTCAGCTGCAGGTGCGGGGCGCAGGAGATGAGAAGATTGCTGCAGCATTGGCCAAGCCAGATCGGGCTTTGGGTGCCCTTGCTGGTGCTGCCTATGGTAGTTGTGGATATCTGGCTGCATGTGTCGGGGCATGAAATAAAGCTCGGCTCGACCCTTTCGCTGGCATTCGCAATGGCCCTGTTCGGCTGGTATTTTCTAGGTGCCGGCATTGCGATGGCGCATGCGCGGGACGGGGTGGCCCGCCGCGCCCAGCTGAACAGGCTGAAGCCCGTGATAGCTGCAGCAAAGTCTGCGGAATGGGCGGTCGATTCTGATGGTCTGGTGCTGGCACAATCGGAAACGGCACTGGATCGCTGGGGCGATTATGTCGGGCGACCACTTTCGCAGATACTCGCCGGAAAGATCGCCGATGCAAAGGGCGAGGCGGCGCGACTTGTCGCCCGGACCCTGCGTCATGGCAAGGTGGATATTTCACTGCCCGAAGGCGACTTGCTTCGGGCCGAACGCCGCGGCACCAAACTGGTGCAACTGTCCTTTCTGCCGCGCGATTCCGTGTCGGTCGTCGTCGCGGACCCAATGGACTATGACGGTCTGCCGATCGCCGTGCTGCGATTGGCGGCAGATGGAACGATCCTTCGTGCAAATCCCGCCGCGCTCCCTTACTGCGGGGGCGAGGTGACGGGTCTGCATGTGTCGAAACTGCTCGACGGATTGGGGCGACCCTTCGATGACTGGCTGGCTGAGGCGCTGCAATCGCAGATACCATTGCCCCCGGAAGTTCTGCGGGCAACGAAGGCCGGGCAGGACAGATTCATCCAGGTCTCGCTGCACGCGGAAACGGGTGATGCCGACCGGTTGATTGCCGTGCTATCAGATGCGCGCGCCCTGAAGACACTGGAGGCGCAATTCGTCCAAAGCCAGAAAATGCAGGCCGTTGGTCAGCTGGCTGGCGGCATTGCACATGATTTCAACAACCTGCTGACCGCGATCAGCGGGCATTGCGACCTTCTGATGCTGCGCCATGACAAGGGTGATCCTGATTACGCCGATCTCGATCAGATCAGTCAGAATGCCAATCGCGCGGCAAACCTTGTCAGTCATCTTCTGGCTTTCTCGCGCAAGCAGACGCTGAAACCGCAACAACTGGATTTGCGCGATACCATCGCCGACCTATCGCATCTACTGAATCGGTTGGTGGGCGAGAAAATTGTGCTGGAATTTCGTCACGACCCAAAGCTCGATCCGGTTCGCGCAGATCGCGGCAAGATCGAGCAGGTGATCATGAATCTCGTCGTGAATGCGCGCGACGCAATGGCAGAGGGCGGGCGGATCGATATCACCACCCAGAATGTCGTATTCGACACGCCCCAGCTTCACGCGCGTTTCGCGGTTCCACCGGGTCGCTATGTCAAGGTGGCGGTCACCGATCAGGGGCATGGCATCGCGGCAGACGTGCTGAGCAAGATATTCGAGCCGTTCTTCACGACCAAGCGCGTGGGCGAGGGAACAGGCCTGGGATTGTCCACCGCATACGGTATCGTCAAGCAGACAGGGGGTTATATCCTGGTGACAGCGTCGTGGGTGAAGGCACAACCTTTACGATCTATCTGCCGGTTCACTTTGGCGCCGATGCTTCGGTCGAAGAACCCGCGCAAAAGGCAGCGCCGGTTAAAATGACCTCAAGCGCCGATCAGCAGGTCCTTCTGGTCGAGGACGAGGATCCGGTTCGGGCCTTCGCCAGCCGCGCGCTGAAACTGCGCGGCTATCAGGTCATCGAGGCGTCGTCGGGAGAGCAGGCCTTGTCGCTGCTGACCGATGACCGGTTGAAGATCGACCTTTTCGTGTCTGATGTCGTGATGCCGGGATTGGACGGTGTCAGTTGGGTCCGGCATGCGTTGAAGGACCGTCCGGGCACCGGCGTCATATTCATGTCCGGTTATACGGAAGACGTGTTCGAAGACGGCCGCAATCCGATAGACGGCGCGTCATTCCTTCAGAAACCGTTTTCGCTGACTGATCTGATTGCCGCGGTCGGGACGAAACTGGATCGCGCGCCCTAGCCGAGGCGCGCGTAAAGCGAAATATCGTCGCGCAAGGTGTCTCGCAATGCGCTTTCTGTATGGGGTGACAGCGTCACATCGGCGGCGGGTGGTACGTTAATGCGGGGCAGAACCACTTCACAGCCAAGCCGGTCATCCAGGAATTCCGTGAAGGCGTCGATGTCTTCATAACGAAAGACCCTGTCGATCAGCGGCTTTGCACCACCCAGGAATGCGGACTGCGATCCGATACCCTTCGTCACCGAACCGGGGGATGCCAGGTAGCGGTTCACGAAATCCTCGAACCGCTCGTCAGGCCGGGCTTCATCGTCGCGCAGATGAAAGCGGTACCAGCTGCGCAACCATTCGACAGGCTCGCGCATCAGTGCGACGGTCGTGAACTCCTCGGCCGCGATCTCGCCCAGCCAGGGCAGGATATGGCGCTGGAAACGCGCTGCGTCGACATGTTTCATTTCGGGTGGATGCTGTACGGCAAGACTGGCCAACGGTTCCAAAGCCACCTCGATCGCTGTCGAGCCAGCCTTGGGGGTGGCCAGAAAAACCAACCTTTCGTCCCAGAAAATCAGCATTCAGTCGCCTCCACTGGATTGGCGGCGGAACTACGCCCTCAAACCGACGGTGTAAACCGTTGGTTAAGCATTTCCTGCTAGCCAGAAGCCTAACCCGCTTGCCAGAACGGCAATGGTGACGTATGAGAACATTAACAGAACATGAACCTCCGCCGATTGAGCAGTGGCGCCGGTTCTGACATAAGAGCTGGGAGTAGGCAGGATGAGCGACACGAATATGGACAAGAAATCGGCCGACAAGCAGAAGGCGCTCGACAGCGCGCTGGCGCAGATCGAACGGCAGTTCGGCAAGGGCTCGATCATGAAGCTGGGTGCCGAGAATCCCGTGACCGAGATCGAAGCGACTTCGACCGGTTCACTGGGGCTGGACATTGCGCTTGGTATCGGCGGTCTGCCCAAGGGGCGCATTATTGAAATCTACGGGCCGGAAAGCTCTGGTAAGACGACCCTGACGCTGCACTGCATCGCGGAAGAACAGAAGAAGGGCGGCGTATGTGCCTTTGTCGACGCGGAACATGCGCTTGATCCGCATTATGCCCGGAAGCTGGGCGTCAATCTGGACGAATTGCTGATCTCGCAGCCCGACACGGGCGAGCAGGCGCTGGAAATCGTCGATACGCTGGTGCGCTCGGGTGCTGTCAGCATGGTGGTGGTCGACTCTGTCGCGGCCCTGACCCCAAAATCAGAGATCGAGGGCGATATGGGCGATCATCAGGTCGGCGCGCAGGCCCGACTGATGAGCCAGGCGATGCGCAAGCTGACGGCGTCCATCGGGCGATCGAATTGCATGGTAGTTTTCATCAACCAGATTCGCATGAAGATCGGCGTCATGTTCGGCAGCCCTGAAACGACGTCGGGCGGCAATGCGCTGAAGTTCTATGCTTCGGTGCGTCTGGATATCCGTCGCATCGGCTCGATCAAGGATCGCGATGAAGTCGTGGGCAACAGCACGCGCGTGAAAGTGGTGAAGAACAAGGTGGCCCCGCCGTTCAGGCAGGTCGAGTTCGACATCATGTATGGCGAAGGGATATCGAAGCGCGGTGAACTGATCGATCTTGGCGTCAAGGCTGGGGTCGTCGAAAAATCCGGTGCCTGGTACTCTTATGGTGATGAGCGGATCGGTCAGGGTCGCGAAAATGCCAAGCAATTCCTGAAGGACAATCCGGCCATGGCGCTGGATATCGAGGACAAAATTCGCGCGAGCCACGGACTTGAGTTCGAGACGATGGAAGGCGACTCGGAAGTGCTGTCCGAGGAGTGAGGCATTGTTTCGCCTTTAATTGGCGAATTGATGAACTTGATCGGGGCCGGTGCAAATATGCGCCGGCCCTTTTGCCTGTTTTCAGAGGTCACACAGTAACGCCTGATCAGGCAGGTGCTGTCTGTTGCAGCGCCTGGACATGGGGTCGCAATGGTCAAATTGCGTGGAACGGCACCCGGCAAACCGACGGCCTGACTGTGGGATGGCCAGGCCTGAGCATGGTCAGACCCTAAAAGACGAATGCCTGTTCAAATCAGTCGGGATTGAAGCTCCGTCCCAAATCTGCCTATCCTGCTGGGTAAATATGGACATATGGCTGGGCTGACAAAATCGTGCTGTGTAAAGCCGAGTGTCGCAGCGGCCGACCGACAGCGGAGCATGCCGATGCACATCCGATCATTCGTGATTGCCGCCATGTTGTTGGTGCCGGGCAAAATCGCATTTGCCGACGTCGCAGACGTTGCGCAGGACGTGCTGCGCCCGGCTTACGCGCATTTCGCGGAATCTGCTGCGGCGTTGGCGGCGGCGGCTGAAGAGGACTGCTCGGTCGCGGCACTGGTCGAGCCATATCAGCAGGCCTGGGACGCCTGGGCCGCCATTGATTACTTCAAGCTTGGCCCCGTGGAACAGGATGGTCGAGCATTGCAGATCAGTTTCTGGCCCGACAAGAAATCTTCGGGCCAGCGTGCGCAGCAGGGAATGGCGGACGCCAATGCGGCGGTCATTGATGACCCGGCGCAATTCGCGACGATCTCGGTCGCCGCGCGCGGACTTTCCGGGTTGGAGCGGCTGCTTTATCAACCAATGATCCAGGCGGATGAGGACGTCCTGTGCCGGATGCGGCGAACCACCGCAGCCGATCTGGCACGGACTGCCAGTGAAATCGATGCGAACTGGCCAGGGTTCGAGACGGTTTTGACCACGGCGGGCAGCGCGGATAACACGCGTTACCTGTCAGCCGCAGAGGCGCAACAGGCCATCTATACCCAGTTGGTCACGGGACTGGATTATGTCGCTGAAACCCGGCTGGGACGACCCATAGGCACTGCTGAAAAGCCCCGGCCAGAGGCAGCTGAGGCCCGCGCTGCCGGGCGCAGCCTGCGCAATGTCACCATCTCGTTGACCGGCCTGCGCGATCTTGCGATGGCGCTTCATCCCTCGGCAGATAAGGCCCGCGATTCCTTGGATAGCGCCATTCGTCTGTCACAAGAGTTGGACGATCCTGTCTTTGATGGTTTGGGCAACCCGGAAGGCCACGCGCGCATCATGGACTTGAAGCGTGCCGTTCTGACGGCCAAGCGGACGGTCGAGAGCGATATCGGATCAGAGCTTGGCCTGACGGTTGGGTTTAATTCGCAGGACGGGGATTGATGGCAAATCGCAGGACCTTGTTGAAAGGGCTGGCGGCGGCCGCCGTTTTGCCAGTGCGCGGTTGGGCTGCCGTGGGGCAACCGCTGTGGGTGGCGGCTGCGAGACGGACAGATGGCAGCCATGCGCTGCATGGAATTGATGCGGCAGCCGGCATTGTCTTTTCCGTCGCGCTACCTGACCGTGGCCATGCTGCCGCAGCCCATCCCTATCGGGCGGAAGTCGTGGCATTTGCCCGCAGACCGGGCACGTTCGGTCTTGTCATAGACTGCCGGGACGGCCGCGTGGTCCACCGCCTTAGCCCGCCGGAAGGCCGGCAATTCAACGGACATGGCGCGTTTTCCGCCGATGGCACACGGCTTTACACGTCAGAGGTGTTGGCCGAAAGCTCTGCCGGGCGGGTCGGCGTTTGGGACGTGCGGGCTGGCTATCACCGTCTTGGCGAATGGGACAGCCTTGGCATTGGCCCGCACGAGTTGCGCTTGCTGCCTGATGGGAATCTGGTCATCGCAAACGGTGGAATTCAGACCGATCCAACTGACAGGACGCCGTTGAACCTGGATCGGATGCAGCCAAACCTGGCCATTCTGGACGGCGAAGGTCATGAGGTTCTGGTTCGCAGACTTGGTCCGGACCTGTCGCAGAATTCGATCCGTCATCTGGCGTTGTTGCCGGGCGGGGTCGGCTTTGCCATGCAATGGCAGGGTGATCCCGTTGATCCGGTGCCACTGCTGGGAATTGCGTCGGCGGGCGGCCCATTGGCGGCGCATGCCCCCGCCGCCGCTGATGCGTTTGCGATGAAAGGTTATGCCGGGTCGATCGCGGCGACCGACGGGATGATCGCCATTACCTCGCCTGTGGGCGGTGTGGCGATGATCCATGACGGGCAGGGCGCGCATCTGGCCACCCTGCGCCGCGCTGACATCTGCGGCGCCGCCGTCCGCGACGAGGCGACATTTGCATTCACAGATGGCGCAGGCGCGATCTGGGCCGCTGATCCGGACGGATTGAAGCTGTTGGCGCGCCATAACCTGTCCTGGGACAATCATCTGGTGCGGATTGCGCAGGAAGGCTAGCCGGTCTCTCCATCTTCGCCATCTTCATCATCGTCGCCAAAGCGGGCGTCATCGTCATACTCGTCCTCGCCTTCACCGACATATTTGGACGAATTCCGGATCGAGATATTGTCGTGGCTTTCGTCCATCACGACATCGGCGGGAATTTCGCCCTGCAGCCATTCACGCACCTCGGCGCGGGCTTCTTCGGCCTCCAGCCCTTCGATTTCGGCGATGTAGCGCAGGAAAGCGCGCTGATCCCCGTCGATCTCGTCCAGATCGGCGTCATCAGCCGACGGCCAGCGGTCCATGATCGCCTCGTAAAAGGCTGACCAATTCTCGGCGACGTGATGCCATTTCATGTGCAACTCCTTGAATGAAGGGGCGGACCTTCGGACTTTTGTCGAAACACCAAGATCGGCTGGTAGTTCCCTATGGCGCGCCATCTTCCTGCCACCAGGTTTCCGGCAGAAACCCCGGGTAATCGCCATAGATCGGAACGGTGTCGGGGAATTTCAGCCGCGATTCATGGGCAAGTCGGCTGACAGGCGAATAGCCGACCAGAATGACGTAGCGCCCTGCCGTCAGGATTCGGTCAAGCGCATGGACCGCCGCCAGGTAATCATCGGGCGAGGTCGAGGTCAGCATGGCTGTGATCATCGCTTCCGCCGGCGGCGAATCCATACCCATCCAGTTTCGTGTGCCGGGTTCAGTGATCCCGGCCTTTCCCCAATAAAGCAGCTGCTCATTGCCCGGTGACAAGGACAGCGCGCGATCATACCATGTCATGTCGAAATCATAATTGTTCGTGCGCTCGACATATTGGGCGCTGTCAAGAAGGGTCACAGTGACCTGAATTCCGAACTTGCGAAGTGACTCGGCATAGATCTGTGCGATCTCCTTCATCTCGGATGCGCTTGTCATGGCAGCGCCCGATTGGTTCAGCAGGATATCGAATGCCAGTGGCGTGCCGTCCGCGTTCGCAAGGACGCCGTTCTGGACCGACCAGCCTGCTTCTTCCAGCATTGCCATGGCGCGACGCATCGCGCGCCTGTCGACCGGCTGGTCCGAACCTTCTGGCAGCGCATAGCCTTCCAGCGTCCCCGGCAGCAGCGCAGCTGCAAAAGGCTCCAGCAATTCCTTCACCCTGCCCTCGGCGGGGGTGCCGGGCTGAGCCGCCAGGTCGGAATTCGCGAAATAAGACGTGATGCGCTTTTCCTGCCCGCCAGAAAGGGACGCGTTGATGAAGTCCCAGTTGAAGGCCTCGATCATGGCTTGCCGCACACGCCAATCCGCGAAGATAGGATTGCGGGTGTTCATCACCAGTCCCATGATGCCGGACGGGCGCTCATTCGGTATCTCTGATTTCACGACCTCGCCCGAGCTGGCTCTGGGAAAATCGAACTCGCCCGCCCAACGCGTTGCGTCCAACTCTCTCCAGACGTCGATATCGCCGGATTTGAAGGCTTCGAACATGGCGTTGTTATCGCCGTAGTAATCGTAGATCACTTCGTCGAAATTATGCAGTCCCTGATTGACGGGCAGATCCTTACCCCACCAGTCGGGGTTGCGCTGGAAGGTCAGGCTGCGCCCAGGATCGGCATCAGAGATGACATAGGGACCAGACCCGATCGGCACCTCCATCCCCGCCTGGGCGAAATCCTGGCCGTCCCATTGGGCCTTTTTCAGGATCGGCCGCATCCCCAACAGCATGGCCAGTTCGCGATCTTCGGTATTGAAGGTGAATCGGATCTTGCCGGGGCCTGTCTGTTCCATCTTTTCGACCTTGCTCCAGGCACCACGATAGCGCGGGTGGCCCTGCGTGCCGAGTGTCTCATAGGACCACATCACGTCCTCGATCGTCACGGGAGAGCCGTCTGAAAACCTGGCCTCGGGGCGCAGGGTGAACTCCACCCAGGTTCGTTCGGGGTCGGTTTCCACCGATTCCGCCAGCAAGCCGTAAAGCGTGAAAGGTTCGTCCAGCGTGCGGAACATCAGTGTCTCGGCCACAACGCCCGGCATCGTATATACTGGCCAGGCCGGGCTGCCACGCAGCACCCAGGGCTTCAGAGAGTCGTAGGATCCCGATTCGGACAGGCGAATCGTGCCGCCTTTCGGTGCGTCGGGATTCGCATATGGCAGATGCGTGAAGCCCTTCGGAAGGGCAGGTTCTCCATACATCGCAATGCCATGCGACGGCTCGGCAAGGCTTGTGCGCGGCAGGATGGCAACAGTCGCAAGGGTGCAGAACATCACGGAAATCACGCCGGTGATCGCGGATTTGTTAGGTTTTTTGAAGATTCGCATCTCGACCCCGAATTGCAGGCGGCAAAAGCCAGTGATTTCATGGGGCAGACTATCCGAGCGTGTTTACCGTGACAAACATGAGCCTTGGACTCACGCGCTGTTTCGCCTATACATGAGTCACTGCTCGATAGGTTTCTTGCCTGTATGAAACCTGCCTCATGACTTGCGCCCGCCTTGTGCGGGCGCTTTTTTTGGCGGTTTGTCGCGGGTCCCTGATGTCGGTTATTGCAACATGGGACGAGTTGCGTCACAGCGCGAAAATACCAGCATTCTGATACCGAGTCTGCGCCCGTCGGGGGTGCGACCGATGGGGGGCCGTCATGTCGACACAAACCAATCGCCCGCGTGCGCGCCCGTTATGGCATGATGCAGGCTGGCGGGCCGTCGTCGCGGGCTTCACGCTGAACGGGTTTCTGTTCGGCGTGTGGGCGTCACGCATTCCCAGCTTCAAGGCTGAATTCGGGCTGTCGCAAGCGACGCTGGGGTTCCTGCTTCTGGGATTGGCGGGCGGCGCGATCACGTCATTCCCGCTGGCAGGTGGACTGAGCGAGCGGTTGGGGGCGGCACGCATGACCGTGCTGTGCGCGATCCTCTATTGTCCGGCACTGGTCGCGCTCGCGCTGGCGCCAGGTGTTCTGCTGTTGGGCGCTGCCCTGTTCCTGTTCGGTGCACTTCACGGGTCAATGGACGTGGCGATGAATGGCTGGGCGGCGAAGGTCGAAACCCGGCTGGCCCGATCCACGATGTCCATCTTTCACGCCATGTTCAGCCTTGGCGCGGGGCTGGGTGCCGGCAGCGGCTATCTGGCTGTCCGGCTGGGTCTTTCGCCGAGCGTGCATTTCCTTGCAATGGCCGTGGTCGGTGGTGCGGCAGCCCTGTGGCTGATGTGGCCCGAACGTGACAGCACGCCCCCCCGCCCCAACACCAGTTCAACGCCGCAGAAGCTGTTCATGCTGCCCCATGGCACGCTGTTGCTTGTCGGGTTGGTCGCGCTGTCGATCTCGATGGGCGAGGGGGCGATGGCGGATTGGAGCGCCGTTTTCCTGGAGCGCGTGGTCGGCGTGGACGAGGCCCAGGCCGCGCTGGGTTATGCCGCTTTCAGTGCGACCATGGTGCTGACGCGGCTTTCGGGCGGGCTGCTTGTCCAGTGGCTGGGACCTGTCATGGTAACGCGCCTCAGCGGGCTGACCGCCTTTTTGGGGCTGGCGATCGTTATCACGGCGCACAGCCTGAGCGTCGCCTTGATCGGATTCGCATTGGTCGGGATCGGCTATGCCGTCATCATGCCGCTTGTTTTCTCGCGTGCGGCGAATGATCCGGACCTGCCGCCGGGTCCTGCCATCGCCAGCGTGGCGACGGTCGGCTATGGCGGGATGCTGTTGGGGCCGCCGGTGGTCGGGTTTGTCGCGCAGCTTGCGGGGCTTCCGGTGTCCTTCGGGATGCTTGCCGTGCTGGCGCTCTGCGCCGTAGGACTGGCCCCGGTGCTGCGGCTAGGGCCATCAGACTGAAGCGCATAACCGGCTGGGCGCCCCGCCGGTTGCATGGTTCGCCCGACCTTGCGGTCGGGCGGTCAGGTTCAGATCGCGGCTTTGCGCATTTCGTCCAGATAGATCTCGCGCAGGCGTGCGGCGACCGGGCCGGGCGCGCCGTCACCGATCGCCGTGCCATCGAGTTCGATGACCGGTGTCACGAAAGCCGAGGCGGACGTGACAAAAGCCTCATCCGCTGCCTTGGCTTCCTCGACCGTAAAGGCCCGCTCCTCGACCTTCATTTGTGCGTCGCGCGCGAAACGCAGAACGGCGGCGCGGGTGATGCCGTGCAGGATGTCGTGTGAAAGCTGGCGGGTAATGATGGTTCCGTCCTTGATGATATAGGCATTGTTCGACGTGCCTTCGGTGACCTTGCCGTCTTCCACCAGCCAGGCGTCATTCACGCCCTTCGCCTTGGCGGCCATCTTGGCCATCGAGGGATAGAGCAGCTGCGTGGTCTTGATATCGCGCCGGCCCCAGCGTTCGTCGGGAACGGTAATGACCTTCCAGCCTGTCTTGGCCCCGGGATTGTCGGCCATGCCCGGCTTCGATTGGGTGAAGGCGACCACCGTCTGAGGTGTGTCCTCGGGCGGATAGGTGAAATCGCGGTCGCCCGGATTGCCGCGCGTGACCTGAAGATAGATCATGCCGTCGGTGATGTCGTTTTTCGTGACCAGTTCGCGGAACATGGCCAGATAGTCTTCGTCTGCCATCGGGTTGCCGATTTCCAACGCATCGAGCGAGCGGTTCAGCCGTGCCTGATGGCCGTCAAAGTCGATCAGCTTGCCGTCCAGGACGCTGACCACCTCATAAACCGCGTCGGCCATGACGAAGCCGCGATCAAAGATCGAGACCTTTGCCTCGGCTTCGGGCAGGTATTCGCCGTTAAGAAAAACGATGCGGGACATGCGCTTGCTCCTGTGACTGATGCGGATGCTGTCATGCGCCGCGAAGCCGGGGCCGTCAAGCGGCGGCACATCGCGACCTATTGACACAATGCCCCAAAGTAAGGCAAACGTGATCGAACGCCGGGCAGGAGTGAACTGTCGCGAGCGTCACGAAATACGCTGGGTGCCAGGCGGGGAGGCCAGGGCATCCGTACGCGGGAGGAGACAGGTCCTTCGCTGAACAAGCGGGGGACCTGTTTCCGTTCCGCCGACTGCCATTACAGCGAAAGCGGGGCTGGTATTACTGTCGCCAGAAGACGCGTGCGACGCAGTGGCAGGTTGCTGTCCTGATTGCGCAGGCATGTTTCGGGCTGTGCCGACGGGTCGGAATTGGCCGCACCCGGGGGGCGGATGCGGCCTTTGCCGTCAGGCCTGCACCGGGTCCAGGGTGACCGACCACAGCTCTGCATCGCCCACATCCATCAGCCGCACCTTCATCTGTTCTGTCGCGGCGTCGATATCGACAATCCCGAAGAATTGCAGCCCGGCAGAGGGCGGCAGATTGGCCTGCCCCGGTTCGGGGGCCTTAACGAATTCGACATTCGGACCGAATTTCATGTCCATCTCTCCCGGACCGAAGGTGCCGGCGTGAAGCGGACCCGACACGAATTCCCAGAACGGCTCGAATTCCTGGAACTGCGCGCGATCGGGGCTGTAGTGATTGGCGGCGGTATAATGAACATCGGCCGTCAGCCAGACGGTATTGAGGATATTTTCGTCACGGATGAACCGCAAAAGTTCGGCGAATTCCAGTTCGCGCCCTTTGGCCGGGCCACTGTCGCCGTTGGCAACAGCCTCGACCCCCTGTTTGTCGGCGCCGTTGTTCCACACGATGATCCCGATCGGCATGTCCGAGGCGATGACCTTCCAGGTGGCGGTCGACCGTTTCAGTTCGTCTTTCAGCCAGGCCATCTGGCGTGCACCCAGCACGGCGGCTTCCGGCGTCAGCTCGGTCTCCATGCCGTCGCCATTTGGTCCGCGATAGCTGCGCAGATCCAGAAAGAATATGTCCAGCGACGGACCGTATCCGATCTTGCGGAAGACGCGGCCCGGCTCTGCCGGAGTGTAGGAAATCGGTGTCATCTCGTGGAACGCGCGCCCGCCGCGTGCGGACAGAAGGGCGATGGATTTTTCGGAATAGCGGTCGTCGGCGGAAAGGTCCTTTGCCGATGACCAGTTATTCGTGACCTCGTGGTCATCCCATTGATAGTAGACCGGTACCATCGCGTTCAGCGCGCGGACATGCTCGTCCATCATGTTGTATTTGTAACGTCCACGGTATTCGTCCAGCGTTTCCGCGACCTTCTGGACCTCGGGGATCAGGACGGTGTTTTTCCACAGCCCACCGTCGAACTCCTGTTCCTCTGCCATCGGTCCGTCGGCATAGATGGTGTCGCCGGAATGGATCATGAAATCGGGTTCGTGGCGCGACATGGTGGCATATGTGCGCATGCCATTTTCGTCGATGCCCCAGCCCTGACCCGCAGTGTCGCCTGACCAGACAAACCGGATGTCGCGCTTTTCGGTTGGTGCGGTGCGGAACTGACCGATGACGGGTTCGGATACCGCGTTCACATCATTCAGGTCGGCAGCGGTGAAGCGATAGAAGATCCGCTGATCGGCGGGCAGATCGGTCAGCATCGCCTTCACCGCCATATCCGTATCGGGCAGCGCGTTCAGGCTGGCGACGGTGCGGGCATTGTCGAAACTTTCAGTTGTCGCAACCTCCAGTGTGACACGTGCCGCGCGGTCGGGCCGCGTCCACACCATGCCTGACGCGGCTGTCGGGTCGCCCGATTGAACGCCATGAGCGAAGACGGGACGCGTGGCGGCACGCGAAATTGCAGGCATGGACAGCGTGGCGGCAAATGCGGCACCCGTGCCCAGAACGGCGCGGCGGCTGAGACGGGGAAGAATGAGGCGGCTCATAGTGTGGCTCCTGTCACTGAAATCGCGCTTAGCCATAGGTCAGGCGGATGACAGGAAGATGAAGGTTGCGGATCGGAACGGTAACGTGGCCGTGCGCGTTCCGGCATGGAAATATCGCCGCAAGGTGATGTGCAAACCGTCGGAAACAAAGGCATAAAGGCCGTATGAAAAAATTCGCTTTCGCAATCGCGCCCGTCATCGCCCTTCTGGCCACCGCCCCGGCGGCGCTGGCGCAGAAGATCCCGCTGCAAAACATCTCGAACTATCTGAACGGTCTGTCGACCATGCAGTCCGAGTTCACGCAGATCAATCCAGATGGCACGATCTCGGCCGGAACGGTCTATATCCAGCGCCCGAACCGGGTGCGGTTCGAATACAAGAATTCGAACCAGCTGGTGCTTGCCTCTGGCGGGCAGGTCGCAGTCTTCGATGCGAAGTCGAACCAGGGCCCGCAGGTCTATCCGCTCAGCGAGACGCCGCTGTCGATCATTCTTGCGCCGAACGTGAACCTGGGGCGCAAGGGGATGGTCACCGGCCATAGCGAGGTGAAGAATACCACTGTTGTCACCGCGCAGGACCCGGCGCACCCTGAATATGGCAACATCCAGATGGTCTTCACGAACCCGACCGAGCTTCGCCAGTGGATCGTGACCGATGACACGGGCAAAAAGACCACGGTCATTCTGGGCGAGGGCCGCAAGGGCGTCAGCTTCAAACCCTCGACCTTCGTCATCGAGAACGAAGTTCAGCGGCGCCGGTAACAGCGCGCGGAATGTGAAACGGGGCGGTCTTCAGGCCGCCCCGTTTTCATTATCAATCGCGAGATGAGCGCGCGATACCCGGCAGCCGGCCGATCAGCGGCAGCTGTTCAACTGGCCGTGGTACATCTCGGCCCGGCGCTGCACATTGGCCGAGACGGTCATCAGCCAGCCCTTCGAGCGGTAGGAGCCGCGGGCAAAGCCGGAACGTCCTTCGTGATAAGCAAGGTATTGCGAGCGGGCATCCCACTTGGAAATCCCCAGCCGCCGCGTCGATCCGTCCATATACCAGCCCATGAAGTCGGTGGCGTCGGCGATATTGTCGCGCTTTGCCCGGCGATTGCCGCTTTCCTCAAGATATTCTTCCCAGGTGCCATCTAGCGCCTGGCTGTAACCATAGGCAGAGCTTTGGCGCCCGATCGGGATGATCCCGAGCGCGTATTGATGTGGCGTGCGCGCATCGCCGATGAATTTTGATTCCTGATGGATCGCCGCCATCTGCACCGCAACCGGAACGCCCCAGCGTTTTTCTGTCCGGGCCATGGCACGGTAATATGCCGGTCGTTCGCGGATGATCGCGCAGGCGTTGTCCAGCTCGCGCGGGGCCGAATAGTTGCCGCCGCCGCATGAGGCGACCAGCATAAGGATCGCCAGTTTCAATAGCCTGTTCATGTCTGCCTCGTTCGCAACACGTTTTTCTTTTTTTGCTACATTATTGGATTTCGTCGCCGGGATAAACAGCTTCTGCAGTTGCCGTATTTCCGGGCAGAGGACGGAACTTGCCGGTCTTTGGTTCATTGGGCAGGAAGGCTGACTTTTCAACGTGTCGACAAGGCGTCATCCTTGGCGAAAAGTTGCCGAAGATTGTGAGGTTCGATGTATTACAACGAGATGTTCGACGGCGAACAGGTGCGCGAGGCCTATTCCGGCCTGTCCGACTGGATCGCACGGATGCCGGCCGAGATAAGGCAGTTGAAACAGGCCGAGGCCGAAGCCCTGTTCCGTCGCATCGGCATCACCTTCGCTGTCTATGGCGAAGGCGGCGATCCTGATCGTCTGATCCCGTTCGACATGATGCCGCGCGTGTTCACGCAGTCCGAATGGCGGCGGCTGGAACGCGGGATCAAGCAGCGCGCCAAGGCATTGAACGCCTTCCTGCGCGACGTCTACGGTCGCGGAGAGATCATTCGCGCCGGTCGCATTCCGGGCCGTCTGGTCTATCAGAACGACGCATATGAAAAGGCGCTCGTCGGCTTCGTGCCGCCGCGCGGCGTCTACAGCCACATCATCGGCATCGACCTTGTTCGCACCGGGCGTGACGAATTCTTCGTGCTGGAAGACAATTGCCGCACCCCGTCCGGCGTCAGCTATATGCTTGAAAACCGCGAAATCATGATGCGCATGTTTCCCGAACTGTTCCGCGGCAACCGGATCGAGCCGGTGGACGGCTATCCCGAATTGTTGCGCAGGACGCTGGAATCGGTGGCGCCCGCCAAATGCCAGGGCCGTCCGCGTGTCGTGATCCTGACGCCCGGCCACTTCAACAGTGCCTATTACGAACACAGCTTCCTGGCCAATCTGATGGGCGTGGAACTGGTCGAAGGCGCCGACCTGTTTGTCGAAGGCGAATTCGTCTACATGCGGACGACGGAAGGGCCCAAAAAGGTCGACGTGATCTATCGCCGCATTGACGACGCCTTCATCGACCCGTTGTGCTTCCGGCGCGATTCGATGCTGGGCGTGCCTGGGCTGATGGACGTCTATCGTTCGGGCGGTGTGTCGATCTGTTCCGCACCGGGCGCGGGCGTGGCCGATGACAAGGCCATATATACCTTCGTCCCCGAGATGGTCCGCTTCTATCTGGGAGAGGAGCCGATCCTGAAAAATGTCGATACCTGGACGCTTTGGAAGCAGGATGACTACAAGTATGTCATGGATAATCTGGCCGATCTTGTCGTGAAGGAGGTTCACGGATCCGGCGGATACGGGATGCTGGTCGGTCCACGATCCACCAAGCAGGAGATCGAGGATTTCCGGAAGGTCATCCAGAAGAACCCGTCGAACTACATCGCCCAACCCACGCTGTCGCTGTCGACATGCCCGACATTTGTCGAGGAAGGGGTGGCGCCGCGCCATGTCGATCTGCGGCCCTTCTGCCTTTGCGGAGATCGGATCGAGCTTGTGCCCGGTGGCCTGACGCGCGTGGCGTTGAAGGAAGGCAGTCTTGTCGTGAACTCGTCGCAAGGCGGGGGCGTCAAGGACACTTGGGTCCTGTCGGAATAAGGGGGATAGACATGCTTAGCCGTACCGCATCCAACCTGTTCTGGCTTGGCCGCCATATGGAACGCGCCGAAACCGCCTCGCGGCTGTTCGAGGTGGGCGCGCGCATCACGCTTCTGCCGAATACGGTCGAAGGCTATCGAAACGAATGGGAATCGCTTCTGCGCGCCTCTGGCTCGTCTGGCAACTTTGCCCGAAGCTATTCCGACGTGACCGAGGAGAACATGGAGAAGTTCATGATCTTCGATCGCGATAATCCATCGTCTGTTGCGTCATGTATCCATGATGCACGCGAATCGGGGCGGATCGTGCGCACCGCCCTGACCAGCCGGGCATGGGACGCGCTGAATGTCGCTTGGCAGGAAATGCGCTCGATGACGCCCGGGCAGGAGGATGCAGCCGATCTGGCCGATTTCGTCGCCCGCCACGCCGCGACCGTGCATGGCGCCATCGACGGCACACAACTTCGCAATGACGGGTTTCACTTCATGAAACTTGGCTACGCGCTGGAGCGTGCGGATTCGACGGCGCGCGTGCTGGACGTGAAGTATTTCGTCTTGCTGCCTCGGGTCGAATTCGTAGGCTCGGGACTCGACAGCTATCAGTGGCAGGTCATCCTGCGCGCCATGTCGGCGCACCGTTCATTCCACTGGGCTTATGGCGAGGATGTCAGTGCGGCCCGCGTCGCCCATTTTCTGATCCTGAACGGAGAGGCGCCGCGCGCACTGATCACCTCGGTCAACGAGGCGCTCTGGCATCTCGACGCTCTGGTGCGGCGCTACGGCAAGGATGTTCCGCGTACCGCACGCGACAGGGCGCAGGCGCTGGCGGATCGGCTGACCGAGATGGATATCGACGAGATCTTCGATGAAGGTCTGCACGAATTCCTGACTGACTTCATAATCGAGATCGGCCAGATCGCAAATTGCGTTCAGGCTGACTATTTTCACGGCAGGGGCTGAACATGCGGCTCAAGATCACACATCATTCGGTTTACAATTACGAACAGCCCGTTCAGTTCGGGGTGCAAAGCCTGCGGCTGACGCCGTCGGTCTTTCAGGGCCAGAAGGTCATGGACTGGACCATCAGCATGGGCGATGCAGGCGAAGCGGGCGCGGGCTTTCGCGACGGCGCAGGCGACTGGGTTCAGCTTTGGACGCTGCGCGGCCCGGTCCAGCAGGTGCCGGTCCGCATCGAGGGTATCGTGGAAACGACAGACCTCGCCGGCGTGCTGAAGGGTCATCGCGAAATGATCAATCCGCTGGCCTATCTGCGCAATACAGACGCAACGGAACCTGACGAGGCGCTTCGGGATCTGGCGGCCGGACCTTCTGCCGATCTGTCGCCGCTTGACCGGGCGCATGAGCTTTCGCGGATCGTCTATGACAATGTCGCTTACCAAAGCGGCGTGACAGATCTGAACACCTCGGCGGCAGAGGCGTTGGCGATCGGCGCGGGCGTTTGCCAGGATCATGCGCAGGTGCTGATGACGCTGGCCCGGCTTCGTGACATGCCCGCGCGCTATGTTTCCGGCTATCTTCACGCGGATGCAGAAGGGCTTGCCCATGAGGCCGCGCACGCCTGGGCCGAGATATTCGTCGAAGGCCTGGGCTGGGTTGGTTTCGACGCCGCCAATCGCACCTGTCCGAACGATCTTTATGTGCGCACGGGGTCCGGCCTTGATGCCCGCGACGCGGCGCCGATCCGTGGCGTTACCGTCATGGGGGGCGCAGAAAAGCTGGACGTGCAGGTTGCAGTCGAGAAGGTCGACGCGTAAATTCCCGGATTGACTGTTACACGGGCTGTCCATGACCTATTGTGTTGCGCTGAAACTGAATGCCGGACTGGTGCTGTTGTCGGACACTCGCACCAATGCCGGGTTGGACAACATATCGACCTATCGCAAGATGTTCTTCTTTGAAGAGCCTGGCGATCGGGTGATTGCGCTGATGACAGCGGGCAGCCTGTCGGTGACGCAGACCACGATCTCTCGGCTGCAAGAGGCGATCGAATCGCCCGAGTCGACTGAGCGGACATCAATCATGAAGGCGCAGACGATGTTGGGTGTCGTTGATATCATCGGCGATGCGCTGGCCAGGACGCGGCGTGAAATCGCGATGCAATGCGCCGACCTGAAGCAAAGCCAGTCCTCGGCCAGTATCATCGTCGCCGGTCAGCGCGAGGGCGGGGACATGCGGCTGTTCCTGATCTATCCCGAAGGCAATCACATCGAAGCGACCGAAGACACGCCCTATCTACAGATTGGCGAGCATAAATACGGCAAGCCGATCCTCGATCGGGTCGTGACGCCTGCGACCAGCCTTGAGGATGCGCAGAAGGCAGCACTTCTTTCGATGGATTCGACAATGAAGTCCAACCTGTCAGTCGGCATGCCGCTGGATCTGGCCGTGATCGAGGAAGGCGCCTGCCGGGTCAGTGCCAAGCGCCGCATTCTTAAGGGTGACCCGCAGTTTTCGGCCATGTCGATTGCCTGGTCCGAGGCCCTGCGCGAAGCTTTCGTGCAGATGCCGCTTTAGCTTGGCGGCTCTGACAGGCTTTTCAGTTCATAGATCAGATCCAGCGCCTCACGCGGTGTCAGGCTGTCGGGGTAGATGTCGCGCAGCCGCGTCTCGGCCGCGCTTTCCTTCGGCTTGGCCGTTGCCAATGCCGGCGGCGCTGCGCGGAACAGGGGCAGGTCATCGATGATCGCGGCGGGCTTTGCCGCGCCGTCGCGATCACCGGATTCCAGGCTGGCAAGGATGTCGCGGGCGCGGCTTACAACGGCATCCGGCAGTCCCGCCAGACGCGCCACCTGCACACCGTAAGACCGGTCGGCAGCGCCCTTCTTGACCTCGTGCAGGAAGATCACCTCGCCCTCCCATTCGCGAACCGAGACCGTGGCGTTATCGACACCGTCCAGCCGGGCGGCAAGTGCCGTCAATTCGTGATAATGCGTGGCGAACAGCGCGCGGCAGCGGTTCACGGCCTGCAGATGCTCCATCACCGCCCAGGCAATGGACAGCCCGTCCCAGGTCGCCGTGCCGCGCCCGATTTCATCAAGGATCACAAGGGCACGGTCATCCGCCTGGTTGAGGATCGCTGCCGTTTCCACCATCTCGACCATGAAGGTGGACCGCCCGCGCGCCAGATCGTCTGCAGCGCCAACGCGGCTGAACAGCTGGCTGACAAGGCCGATATGGGCGCGGCTGGCGGGAACGAATGAGCCGGCCTGTGCGAGAATGGCGATCAGGGCGTTCTGGCGAAGGAATGTTGATTTACCCGCCATGTTCGGACCGGTCAGCAGCCAGATTGCGGGTGTATCACCACTGGTCAGCGCGCAGTCATTGGCGACAAAGCTTTCGGATTTCCGGTGCAGTGCGCGTTCGACAACCGGATGTCGCCCGGCCTCAATCTTGAACGCACGACTGTCATCGACCTGCGGCCGCGTCCAGCCTTCGCCATTCGCCAGATCCGCGAAGGCGGCGGTCAGGTCGATCTCTGCCAGTGCGCGGGCGGCCTGGGCGATGGGGCCTGCGGCGGCAAGGATCGCGTCGCGCAGGCGGGCGAAAATGCCGCGCTCGATCTCCAGCGCGCGGTCGCGGGCGTTGAGGATGCGCGTTTCCAGTTCGGAAAGCGGTACGGTGGTGAAACGGACCTGGTTGGCGGTGGTCTGGCGATGAATGAAGGTTTCCGACAATGGCGGGGCCATCATCTTCTGTGCGTGGGTCGCCGTCGTTTCAATGAAGTAACCGAGGACGTTGTTATGCTTGATCTTCAGGCTGCTGACCCCTGCCAGACCGGCATATTCACCCTGCATCTTCGCAATTACGCCGCGCCCTTCATCGCGAAGCTGGCGTGTCTCGTCCAGATCAGCATCGAAGCCCTGTGCCACAAAGCCGCCATCGCGCGCCAGAAGCGGCGGCTCGGCCACAAGCGCGTCATCCAGCAGGTCGATCAGATCATCATGGCCGACCAGATCGCGCGCGGCCTCGGCCAGCACGGCAACGGTGTCATTGCCCAGCATGGCCGCAACGCTGATCGCCTGCGTCAGTCCGGCACGGATTGCCGCCAGATCGCGCGGCCCCCCGCGTTCAAGTGCAAGCCGTGACAGCGCGCGGTCCATGTCGGGAACGCGGGCAAGCGCGTCGCGCAGATCGGCGGTCAAGCGGGCGTCATCTGCCAGATGGGCCACGGCGTCATGTCGGGCGTGTATGGTCGCCAGATCGCGGGATGGGGCAGAGATACGGCGTTCCAGCAGCCGCGCACCCGCCGCAGTCGCCGTCCGGTCAATAGCCGACAGAAGCGAGCCATCGCGCCCGCCAGACAGCGCCTGCGTCAGTTCCAGATTGCGTCGGGTCGCGGCGTCGATCTGAACGTTGCCGGCTGCTTCTTCGCGCATGGGCGGGCGGATTAGCGGCAGTTGCGCTTTCTGGGTCAGTTCCAGATATGCCGCAAGCGCGCCCATTGCGGCCAGTTCCGCGCGGCTGAAATTCCCAAAACCGTCCAGCGTTTCGACCTTGAACAGCGTTGCCAGACGGCGGGACGCGGCAGAGGAATCGAAATTCTGCGGTGCCAGTTCAGTCAGCGCCATCCCTGCCTCGGTCGCCAACTCGTCCAGCCCGCTGCCTTCGACTGCAAGCAACTCTCGGGGCGCGATGCGCGCCAGTTCGGGCGCAAGGCGCGCGGCACTACAGGCCATGACCCGCAGCGAGCCCGTCGAGATATCGACCCATGCCAGCGCGCCTTCGTCGCGCACATTCGCGTAGGCCGCCAGAAAATTGTGGCGCCGCGCTTCCAGCAAAGATTCCTCGGTCAGGGTGCCGGGGGTGACAAGGCGCACCACGTCGCGGGCGACGACGGACTTGCTTCCGCGCTTCTTCGCCTCTGCCGGGTCCTCCATCTGTTCGGCGATGGCGACGCGAAAGCCTTTGCGGATCAGCGTCAGCAGATAGCTTTCGGCGGCATGGACCGGCACCCCGCACATCGGGATCGGCTGACCTTGATGGGTGCCGCGCTTGGTCAGCGCGATGTCGAGTGCGGCCGCAGCAGCCACCGCGTCGTCGAAGAACATCTCGTAGAAATCACCCATGCGATAGAACAGCAGCGCACCCGGATTGGCCTCGCGGATTGCGAGATACTGGGCCATCATCGGGGTCGGCTGGTCGGTCATGGGCGCCTCCTTAACGGGATGGTTCTAACGCATCACACGGTGATTGCCAGACCGCGCAGGCTGGGGCAGGCTGATCCCATCAGGGAGGACATGCGATGAAATATGCGATTGCGATACTGGCGTTGTCGGGGGGCCAAGCCTTGGCCGACTGCCCGGCGCCCGAGGCGATGTATGCCGCCGCCGAAGGCTGGATGGCGGGCGAGCGGCTGGCCGATCCGGGCGTCGCGAACATGCAGGATGCCGCCTGCGCCTATAATTCCTATCGCGAGCGGCTGGAGGATGATCTGGGTCGCCCGGTTGGGGTGAAGGTCGGCTTCACCTCGAAACCTGCACAGGAAAAGTTCGGGGTCGATGCGCCTGTGGCGGGCGCGCTGTTTCAGCCGATGCTGCTGGAAAATGGTGCGGCCGTCAGCATGAGCGGATCTCGCACCCCGTTTTATGAGGCCGATCTGATCGTTACTGTTGCTGATCCTGCCGCTTTGGCGGCCGCCAAAACGCGCGAGGAAGCGGCGGCTGCCCTTGGCGATGTGCAGGCATTCGTCGAACTGCCCGACATGGCGCTGGCGGAGGGTTTGAAACCCACTGGCCCGATCATGGCTTCTTACGGCGTGATCCCGTGGCGCGGTGTATTGGGCGATTCTGTCGCGATGTCTGATCTGGCTGATCCCGTTGCAGATCTTGGCGCGCTGACGGCAACGCTTAAGACAGATGGCGAGGTCGTGGACGAAGCCACCGGCGCGTCGCTGCTGGGGCATCCACTGGACGTGGTGCTGTGGCTGGTCGGGCAGGGCGGGTTCGATCTGTCCGAAGGCTCGGTCATCTCGCTGGGTTCGCTTGGCGCTCTGCATCCCGCCACGCCGGGGCTGGCGGTGCAGGCGGATTACATGATCGGCGGAAAGCCCCTGTCGGTGTCGCTGACGACCGTCGAATGACCGAGGGGGTGGAGCCATACCATTTTCACCTGCCGCCAGCTGGGTCTGGCCGTCCGCGAAAGCCGCCCGAGGCTTGAGGGTGAGGTGCGATCACTCTACTTTCACGATGCAGACAACCACCTGTTCGAACTGCATAACGGGACCGTGGCAGAGCGGTTGGCAAGATATGCGCAGGGTAGTTAATCGTAAGGGGTCCTGCGTCCAGCGTGTATATCCGTCCACCAATTGAAGCGCACGCCTCGCCGGATCGGCAGCCACCCCTTATGACTGCCAGTTTTTCAGTATGCGGATCGTCTGAACGGCCAATTCCGAAGGTCGCTAAGCAACGGGGAGGTCGGACTTAAATAAGCCAACCTGCGAAGTGCACTCTGACCGCAAAGGTGCAGTTGCCTTCGTCAATGTAGGGGATGACGTTATATTTCTAACGCAAAAAGCAGCCCAAAGGCTGCTTTTTGATAATTGGTGAGCCCAACAGGATTCGAACCTGTGACCCACTGATTAAAAGTCAGTTGCTCTACCAACTGAGCTATGGGCCCACACTGGGGGGCTTCCTAGTTTCACCGAAACAAAGGGTCAAGCGCTAAAGCACCTATCTGGTGAAATCTTTTTTCGCGACTTATATGGGTCGCATGGAACACGCCCGCACCCCCGGCCTGCCGTTCATGAAGATGCACGGGCTTGGCAATGATTTCGTCGTGATCGATTTGCGTCACGGCCTTGACGCGCCCGACGCCGCGACAATTGCGGCGATCGCCGATCGGCATTTCGGGGTCGGGTTCGATCAGTTTGCGACCATCGAGCAGGATGAGCTTGCCGATGCGCATCTTGTCTTTTTCAATGCCGATGGCTCTCGTTCCGCTGCCTGCGGCAATGCCACGCGCTGTATCGCCCGCTTTCTGATGGACGGGTCGGGTAAACAAAGCCTGCGGCTGCGTACAGACCACGCGGTTCTGCTGGCCGAAGACGAAGGCAACGGGCTGACCAGGGTCAACATGGGGGAACCGGTTCTTGACTGGCGGGCAATCCCTTTGGCCGAAGATGTCGACATTGACCATCTGCCTATCCTTGGCGATCCGGTCGCCACTGGCATGGGTAATCCCCATTTGACGTTCTTTGTGGATAACGTTGATTCTGTTGATCTTGACCGCTTCGGGCCAGAGCACGAGACCCATCCCCTTTATCCAGAGCGCACGAATGTCGAAGTGGTGCAGATCCTCTCGGCTGACGAAATCAAGCTGCGCATATGGGAACGCGGTACCGGGCCGACCCTGGCATCGGGGTCCTGTTCCTGTGCCGCTGCCGTCGCTGCTGCGCGGCGCGGGCTGACCGGGCGCAAGGTCACTGTCCATGTGCCGGGCGGGGAATTGCAGATCGACTGGCGCGATGACGGGGTCTGGATGACCGGTCCGACCGCGCATGTTTTTGACGGGGTCTGGCGGGGATGAGTGCGCCTGTCTTCTCCACCCATGGCTGCCGCCTGAATGCCTACGAATCCGAAGCCATGCGCGAGATGGCCGAGGCTGCTGGCCTGAAAGGCGCGGTGATCGTGAACACTTGCGCGGTGACCGCCGAGGCCGTGCGCAAGGCGCGTCAGGACATCCGGCGCCTGGCCCGCGAAAACCCGGGCGCGCCGGTTATCGTCACCGGCTGCGCCGCCCAGACCGAACCCGAGACCTTCGCGGCCATGCCCGAGGTGACCCGCATCGTCGGAAATAGCGAAAAGATGCAGCCCGAAACATGGGCCGGTCTGACCCCCGACCTGATCGGCCAGACAGAGCGCGTGATCGTTGACGACATCATGTCCGTTCGCGAAACCGCCGGACATCTGATCGACGGCTTCGGTCGCCACCGCGCCTATGTCCAGGTCCAGAATGGCTGCGATCACCGCTGCACCTTCTGCATCATCCCCTACGGTCGCGGTAATTCCCGCAGCGTTCCGGCGGGCGTTGTCGTCGACCAGATCAAGCGGCTGCGCGACCGAGGATTTAATGAGGTCGTACTGACCGGCGTCGATCTGACAAGCTGGGGGGCCGACCTGCCCGGCACGCCGCGCCTTGGCGATCTGGTCATGCGGATCCTGAAGCTGGTTCCCGACCTGCCGCGCCTGCGAATTTCGTCAATCGATTCAATTGAAGCCGATGAAAACCTCATGCAGGCCATCGCGAGCGAGCCGCGATTGATGCCGCATCTGCACCTGTCACTGCAGGCTGGCGACGACATGATTCTGAAACGCATGAAGCGCCGCCACCTGCGCGACGACGCGATTCGGTTTTGCGAGGATGCCCGGCGCCTTCGACCCGAAATCGTCTTCGGCGCCGACATCATCGCGGGCTTCCCGACCGAGACCGAGGCGATGTTCGAAAACTCGCTGAAGCTGGTGCAGGACTGCGGCCTGACCTTCCTGCATGTCTTTCCGTATTCGGCGCGTAAAGGCACCCCCGCCGCGCGTATGCCCGCGGTCAACGGCACGGCGATCAAGCAGCGCGCTGCCCGCCTGCGCGCGGCGGGTGACGATGCCCTGCGCGCGCACCTGAACGGTCAGATCGGGCGGACGCATCGTGTGCTGACCGAAGGGCCGCGGATCGGGCGAACCGAGCAGTTTGCCGAGGTCGAATTTGACCACGATATGCCGGAAGGCGCGTTGACGGACGTTACCGTCAGCGGTCACAACGGCGCGCGCCTGAAAGCCTGAATCGGCGCGCCAGCAGCTAGCCCCGGCCTGATGCCCGGTCTGCGTCGCGGACGGGTCATCCCATACGAAATATGACTCACGCCGACCCGTTCGTCACAGGACGTCTGCGGGCGATGTGCTCATCATCTGCATTGCGGCGCGGACAAGCTGATCGCCCGCGTCGTCATTCAGGATAAGCCGGTCTGGGGCTGGGGCGTTACGATTGAGCCGCGTCCGGCAAAAGTCGAAGAAATGACCTCGGAGAGAAGGCGGTTTACTAGCATACAAGTATGCTGTATATCGTCTGGCGGGAGAGGGTAATGACAGTATTGCAGCCGACACTGGATTACGCGACGAGCGCGGCACCGCAGGTTTATGACTGGCTGCGCGCCGCGATTCTGCGCGGGGACATTTCCCCCGGCGAACGGTTGAGCGAAGTTGAGATCGGAAAGCGCATCGGTGTCAGTCGTCAGCCTGTGCGCGAAGCGTTCATTCGTCTGACCACTGAGGGCCTTGCTGAGGTGCGCCCGCAGCGCGGGACCTATATCAGCCGCATCTCGGTGGCTGCCGTGCTGTCGGCGCGACTTATCCGCGAAGCAGTGGAAAGCGATCTGGTTCGTATGATCGCTGCCGATATTGATGATGCCGCCCTGACGTCGTTCGATCATGAAATAGCGTCGCAGCGAAAAGCGATGGAACAAGGCGATTCTGATGCTTTCGTTCAGCTTGATGACAAGTTTCACCATCTGATCGCCGTGCTGGCGCAACAAGAGGCCGTCTGGGGTGTCCTTGAGGGGCTGAAATCGCAGATGAACCGACTGCGCCATATCACGGCGCGCACGTTCGATATCCAGAAACTGATCGGCCAGCATGTCGACATCGTCGAAGGGTTGCGTCGCCGTGACGCCCGGCTGGCAGAGAAGGCGATGCGCATTCACTTGCGCGAATTGCTGAACGACCTGCCCGAAATCGCGCGGGATCGGCCCGAACTTTTCATGCCTTGATACAACCCGGAGGAAAACATGACCAAACTCAATCGTCGCCAATTCACCACGCTTGCCGCAGCGGGTCTGCTGGCAGCGCCTGCCTTGCGCGTCTCTGCTGCGGATGCCGAGATCACGCTGAAACTGGGCCATCTTGCGAATGAGCAGAACAGCTGGCACCTGGCATCGCTGAAATTCGGCGAGGAACTGGCGCGTCTGACCGATGGCCGCATTCAGGTGCAGGTCTTCGCCAATGAATCGCTCGGCAAGGAAATCGACCTTATCAACGGCATGCAGCTTGGCACTGCCGACATGACCATCACGGGTGAAAGCCTGCAGAACTGGGCGCCAATGGCTGCATTGCTGGCGGTTCCCTATGCCTATCAATCGCTGGAGGGGATGGACGAAGTCGCCTCGGGTGAAATCGGCGACCAGATCGAGGCCGAGATTCTGGCCAAGGCGCAGATCCGGCCGATCGGCTATTTTGCACGCGGGCCGCGCAACCTGACATCGAACCGCGAGATCGTCACCCCGGAAGATCTTCAGGGGCTGAAGCTGCGGGTGCCGAACGTGCCGCTGTTCGTCAAGACCTGGGAAGCACTGGGTGCCGCACCGACGCCGATGGCATTCGGCGAGGTTTTCACCTCGCTGCAGAACGGAACGATTGATGCGCAGGAAAATCCGCTGGCATTGATCGAATCGGCGAATTTCAACGAGGTGCAGAAGTTCGTCAATAAGACCGAGCATGTGCGGTCCTGGATCTACATGACCATTTCGGAACTGACCTGGGGCCGGCTGTCGGAAGCAGACCAGCAGGCTGTGATGGAGGCCGCAGAAATCGCACAAGGACATGAGCGTGAGCTGTTCCTGGCTGATGAGGAGCGTCTTGCAAAGTCGTTGCAGGATAAGGGCATGGTCTTCGTCGACAGCGACACCGCTGCCTTCGCAAGCGCGTCTCGTGACGCGGTGCTGGGCAGCGTCGCCCCCGAAATCAAGCCGATTGTAGAACAGCTTTTCGCCGAGCAGTCCTGATCGCCACGGACGTGCGGCCGGGAAAACTGACCGGCCGCATCCATCTTGCCGAGCCGGTTCGCGAAGGCGCCGGAAACGCGGCTGAATGCCAAGGAGGATGACATGAACGCGATCATGCAAGCATTCCGTCTTTTTCTGCGCGTCGGAACCGGGCTGTCGTTTCTGGTGCTTATCGGGGCCGTCACGGTGCAGGTGGTCGGGCGCAGTTTCATCGGCAACTCGCCGGTCTGGACCGAGGAACTGACCCGTTTCGCCTTGCTGTACCTGGCCGGTTTCGGCACCGGCATGGCGCTTTTCACCGGCGATCTCGTCAATGTCGATCTGGTCAGCGAAGCATTGCCCGGCCGTTGGCCGTGGTGGCTGCGGCTGATTTCGGCGGTGATGGTTCTGGGGTTCTGTCTGCCGCTTCTGATACCGGCATGGCGCTTTACCCAGATCGGCGCGATCCAGACCTCGCCTGCGATGGGCGTTCCGATGAACTTTGTCCATGGCAGCGTATTCCTGCTGCTGGCCATGCTGGCGCTGGCGGCGCTTTTGCGCGTGATAGGCATGCTGACCGGAACAACCGACGGCAAGCCCGAACATCTGGTAGGAGAAAGTGAATGAGCCTTGCCATTCTGGCCATTACCTTCGTGCTTGGGCTGACCATCGGCATACCGGTGGCCATCACACTTGGCCTTTCGTCGCTGGCCTACCTGCTGACGCAGGGGATTCCGCTGGTCGTTATTCCGCAGAAGATGTTTGCCGGCATGGACAGTTTCGTCCTGCTGTGTATCCCGGGCTTCATCCTTGCCGGCAATCTGATGAACGGCGGGGGCATCACGGGTCGCATCATCCGCTTCGCCCAGGCTCTGGTCGGCTGGATTCGTGGCGGACTGGCGCAAACGAATGTCGCATCCTCAATGCTGTTTGGCGGCATTTCGGGAACGGCCGTCGCGGATGCGGCGTCGATCGGCGGAATGATGATCCCGGGAATGAAAAAGGCGGGTTATCCGGCCGACTTCTCGGCCGCCGTGACGGCCGCATCATCGACGGTCGGTCCGATCATCCCGCCTTCGGTGCCCATGATCATCGTCGGGTCACTGTCAGGGATTTCGGTCGGCAAGATGTTCATCGCAGGCGCAATTCCGGGCCTGCTGATGGGGATCGCCATGATGGTGACTACCTATATCATCGCCGTGCGCCGCAACTTTCCCCGCCAACCCTGGCAGGGATGGGGAGAGCTTGGTTCGTCCTTTCTGGGCGCGTTCTGGGCGCTCGCGATGACGGGGCTGATCGTCGGCGGTATGCTGACGGGTTTTGTCACACCAACGGAAACGGCGGTCGTCGCCTCGATCTATGCGGTGGTTGTCGGTGCCTTCGTATATCGCGAATTGCCGCTGGCCAGCGTGCCAAAAATCGTCATCGACAGTGCCGTAGGTTCTGCCGGCATCCTGTGCCTTGTCGGAACGGCGAATGTCTTTGGCTGGATTCTTGTCAGCGAACATATCCCCCAGATGATCGCGGATTCGGTGCTTTCGGTCACCACCAACAAGTTCCTGGTGATCCTGCTGATCAACATTGTTCTGCTGTTGGTCGGCATGTTCATGGAAACCATTGCCGCGCTGATCATCCTTTTCGTGCCGCTTCTGACGCTGGCACAGGGGGTCGGGATCGAGCCGCTGCATTTCGCAGTCTTCATGGTTCTGAACCTGATGATCGGACTGACGACGCCCCCGGTCGGGATCTGCATGTTCGTCTGCGCCAATATCGCGCGTCTGCCGCTTGGTCCGGTGATCCGGGCCCTGGTCCCTTATCTCATCACCAATATCGTGGTGCTGCTGCTGGTGTCCTACATCCCGGCAATCAGCACATGGCTTCCTTCGCTGATGGACAACTAGGATGACACAGGAAATCGCCTGCCGTCTTTACGCCGCGCATGACCTGAGGGTAGAGCCGCTGAGTGAGCCAAAATCGCAGCCGGGCGCGGCCCTGGTCCGTGTTCTGCGCGGCGGGATCTGTGGGTCGGACCTTCATTATTATCATGATGGTGGATTCGGCCCGATCCGGGTGCAAGAGCCTATCATCCTTGGCCACGAGGCCGCGGGCGTGATCGAGACCGCGCCCGAAGGGTCGGGCCTGCGGCAAGGTCAGGTCGTTGCGCTGTCGCCTTCGCGCCCGTGCGGTGCGTGCCAGTTCTGCCTGGCAGGAGAGGAGCGGCACTGCCTGAACATGCGATTCAATGGATCGGCTTTCCGGCTGCCGCATGAGAATGGTTTCTTTCGCAACCGGCTTTATCACCCGGTCGCTCAGTGTCTGCCGCTTCCCGCCGGCGCTTCGCCGGACGCAGCCGCCGGGGCAGAGCCGTTGTCGGTCTGCCTTCACGCGCTGAAGAAGGCGCCCGACCTGAAGGATCGGCGTGTGTTGATCACCGGCGCGGGTCCGATCGGTGCTATCTGCACCGCGCTCGCGCGGCTGCGGGGTGCGGCAGAGATCGTCGTGACTGATGTGCAGGACTTCACTTTGGGAATCGCGCGCCGCATGGGCGCCGACCGCGTTGTGAACGTGGCCGTGAACCCTGACGGGCTGGGTGATTATGCTGCTGGCAAAGGGCAGATTGACGTGGTGCTGGAGTGTTCGGCCAATTCGCACGCCATCGCGCAGGCGATCGGCGTGACGCGGCCAGGCGGGACAGTGGTTCAGATCGGGGTCGGTGGCACTTTGCCGCTGCCGCTGAACCTGATCGTCAGCAAGGAACTGCATTTCGTCGGAAGTCATCGCTTCGACACCGAATTTGCCGAGGCCGTGCGCATGATCGGCGCCGCCGAGATAGACCTTTCGCCGATGGTCACACAGGTCATCCCCGCAACCGAGGCACAGCGCGCCTTCGAACTGGCAGGCGATCGGTCGCAGGCCGTCAAGGTGCAACTGGACTTCGCGGTATGATCTGATGACCGTAATCACCGAAATCGAGGATCTGCGACGCCTGTATCAGCGCCGCGTGCCGCGGATGTTTTACGACTATGTCGATGTCGGCGCGTGGACGGGTTCCACCTATCGCGCCAATCATGCCGATTTCGAACCGATCCTGCTGCGACAGCGTGTTGCCCGTAATATCGAGACGCGCGATCTGTCCACGTCCATGATGGGTCAGCCTGTGTCGATGCCGCTTGCGCTGGCACCTGTCGGCCTTCTGGGAATGCAGTATCCGGACGGCGAAATCCATGCCGCGCGCGCCGCGCTGTCGGCTGGCGTGCCGTTCACCTTGTCCACGATGTCCATGTGCTCGATCGAGGATGTCGCGCATGCCACCAACGCACCCTTCTGGTTTCAGCTATATACCCTGCGGGACGAGGAGTTTCTGGACAATATCCTTGATCGGGCGCGTCGCGCCGGGGTGACGGTGCTTGTCCTTACGCTGGATCTGACCATTCAGGGCCAGCGGCACAAGGATCTGAAGAACCGCATGACAGCGCCGCCCAGGCTGACGTTGGCCAATCTGGTCAACATCGCCATGCATCCGCGGTGGGCGGCAGGCATGCTGCGCACAAAGCGCCGCAGCTTTGCCAATATCATCGGCCACGCGCGCGGCGTGGACAATATGGGTGACCTGATGGAATGGACCTCGCGTCAGTTTGATCAACGCCTGGACTGGGTCCGGGTCGAGGAGATCATCAGGAAATGGGGCGGTCCCGTCATCCTCAAGGGCATCAACGATCCCGAAGATGCGCAGCGCGCCCTCGACACCGGTGCCACGGCGATATTGGTTTCCAACCACGGCGGACGACAGCTTGACGGTGCGCCCTCGACCATCCGCACATTGCCGGCGATCCGCCGCGCGGTCGGGAATGACTACCCGCTTTATCTGGATGGCGGCATCCTGTCGGGTCAGGACGCGTTGAAAGCCATCGCCAAGGGTGCAGACGGTGTATTCATTGGCCGTGCCTTTACCTACGGTCTGGGTGCCATGGGACAGCTAGGTGTCGAAACCGCACTGACGATCCTGCGCCGCGAGATGGACATCACGATGGCGCTTTGCGGCATCAACTCGATCAGCGATTTCGGTCCGGATTGCCTGTGGTCCGACGATCTTGGCACCCCCATTTCAGTTTAAAGGAAGCCCATATGCGACATACATGGCGCTGGTTTGGTCCGAAGGACCGCGTTTCGATCGACGACATGCTGCAGGCGGGTGTCGAGGGCGTGGTCACCGCGTTGCACCACATACCGACCGGCACGGTCTGGAGCGGGGATGAAATCCGCAAGCGACAGGATCTGCTGGCCCGCATGACGGACGGCAGCCCATCGGGGCTGGGATGGGAGGTCGTCGAAAGCCTGCCCGTCAGCGAGGCGATCAAGACCCAGACCGGCGACTGGCGCGAGCATGTCGAAAATTGGATCGCCTCGATGCGGAACCTGCACGCTGCAGGAATAGAGGTGATCTGTTATAATTTCATGCCTGTGCTGGATTGGACGCGGACCGATCTGGCATGGCGCCGGCCCAATGGCGCGCGTTGCATGCGCTTTGATTTCGTCGATTTCGCCGCCTTCGATATCCACATCCTGCAGCGAAAGGGCGCAGCCGAGGACTTCCCCGAGGAGATCCGCGCAGAAGCTGATCGGCGCTTCGCTGACCTGGACGATGCACATCGCGAACAGCTTGCCGGAAATGTGGTGTTCGGTCTGCCCGGCGCGGCCGAGAATTTCAGCCTTCAGGACGTGCGCAACCTGCTGGAGACCTATGCCCCGGTCACCGATCAGGTTCTGCGCGCCAATTTTCATGCTTTCCTTGAACAGGTCGCCCCGGTTGCGCAGGATCTCGGGATGCGGCTTTGCTGTCATCCTGACGACCCTCCGTTCGGCCTGCTTGGTCTGTCGCGCGTGATGTCGACCGAGGCTGACTATGCTGAACGTATGGCGGCCGTTGACTTGCCCGCGAATGGCATCACCCTTTGTTCGGGATCGCTGGGTGCGCGCCCGGACAATGATTTGCCCGGCATGATGGACCGGCTGGGCGATCGTGTGCATTTCCTGCATCTGCGCAACGTCCGCCGCGACAGTGACGCGATCCGCGGTTCATTCTTCGAGGATGAGCATTTGGGTGGACAGACGGATATGGTGGCATTGATCGACGCGGTCCTGCGCGAGGAAAAGCGCCGCCGCGAAGCAGGGCGGACGGACAGCGTGATCCCGATGCGGCCTGACCATGGGCAGGATATTCTTGACGATATCGGGCGCGGCGGTCAGCCAGGTTATCCGGCAATTGGACGCCTGAAAGGCTTGGCAGAGCTGCGCGGCGTCGAGGCGGCACTTAGCCATCGCGCACGGATATGAGCCCGCGCATGACCCGGCTTGGCGATCTGCCGGAATCTGTCATTCGTCCCGCATATGACAGGGACGCATATGGCTTTGGGATTCTGCATCTCGGCCTCGGTGCGTTTCACCGTGCGCATCAGGCCGTCTATACGGATGATGCGCTTGCTGCCGAAGGCGGGGATTGGCGCATCGTCGGTGCCAATCTGCGCAGCCGCGACATTCCCGATGCGCTGAATGCGCAGGGCGGGCTTTATACGGTGCTGGAACGCGCGCAGCGCCAGCGGGCGCGCATAATCGGCGCGCATGGTCCCGTAATTGGCGGTGACCCATCGCGGATCATGGCGGCAGCTTGCCAGCCGTCGATTCGCATTGTCTCACTGACGGTGTCGGAAAAGGCTTACGGCATTGACCGGGTGGCGATGGATGCCGATCTGAACCATCCTGCTGTTGCGGCGGATCTGGCCCATCCGGCGATGTCTTCCGGCGTGCTGGGTCTGATCACCGCTGCGCTGAATGTTCGCCGCAAAAACGGTGACGATCCGTTCACTGTACTTTGCTGTGACAATCTGCCCGATAATGGCGCGTTGCTGCGGGCCGGCGTGCTGGGATTTGCGCGCCGCGTCGATCCTGACCTTGCGAAGTGGATCGCGGACAATGTCGCCTTTCCTGCCACGATGGTGGATCGGATCACCCCTGCCGTCACCGAACAGACGATCGCCGACGTGGCGGCGCTGACCGGCCATCGCGATCCGGCTGCGGTCGAGACTGAGCCATTCAGCCAATGGGTGATCGAAGATCAATTCCCACAAGGCCGCCCCGCATGGGACGCAGGTGGCGCCGAGTTCGTGCGTGACGTTCGCCCGCATGAGGCGATGAAGCTGCGCATGTTGAACGGATCGCATTCGCTGATGGCTTATGCGGGGCAGCTTCTGGGGTTGCCCTATGTCCGCGACGCTGTCGCGGATGCGCCGCTTCAGGCACTGGTAATTCGTCACATGCTTGCTGCTGCCACCTCTCTGCCGCAGAATTCCGGGCTGGATCCTGCATCTTATGCCAAGGCATTGTTGGCGCGCTTCGCCAACCCGGCCATTGCCCATGAGACGCGCCAGATTGCCACCGATGGCAGCGAAAAGCTGCCGCAGCGGTGGTTTGCGCCGGCTGCGGAGCTGATCGAGAAGGGCGGTGATGCCCGTGCCTTCGCCTTTGCCACAGCAACATGGCTGGCCTGGCTGGCAGCGCAGGATTCGGCCCCTGACGATCCGCGCGGTGCAACCCTGCTGGATCTGGCACGTCGTGCAGGTTCGGATGATTCTGCACTTGTCGCCGGTATTCTGGGACTGCCCGGACTTGCCCCCGAACCGGTTCGTTCCGCGCCATTTGCCGACACTGTCAGCGCCATTCTGTCGCGCATAAGGGCCGACGGCCTTGCGCGCGTAATCCAGCAAGAGATTTCGTCATGAGCGGTCGCATCCTGTCCATCGGTGAGGCAATGGTCGAGTTGTCGGGCGCCGGTCATTCCGATCTTTGGCGGTTGGGAATCGCGGGGGATACGTTGAACACCGCGTGGTATTTACGCCGACTGCTGCCGGCCACGTGGCACGTTGGCTATTTCAGTCGCGTTGGAACCGGCGAGTTTTCGCGACGCATGATCGGCTTTGTCGAAGCCGAAGGCATCGAGACGACCCATATTTCCCAAGATCCGGATCGCGAGATCGCCCTTTACATGATTTCCCTGAAGGATGGAGAGCGCAGCTTCAGCTATTGGCGCGATACTTCGGCGGCCAAGCGGTTGGCGGATGACCGCGATGCGCTGAACCGGGCGCTTAACGATGCGGCTATCGTCTATTTTTCGGGTATCACGCTGGGTATCCTGCCACCAGAAGGACGCGAGACGTTGATGGCCGCGCTTCGTCTGGCGCGTGCGGCGGGCACGCAGGTCGTGTTTGACCCCAATCTGCGCCCTCGTTTGTGGGTGGACAGTTCGACCATGTGCCGTGCGATCGAGGCGGCTGCGGGCGAAGCAGATTTGGTCTTGCCGAGTTTCGACGACGAACAGGCCTTTTTCGGGGACGCCGATCCGGCGGCGACCGTGGCGCGATATCTGGGTTGCGGGGCAGGGCAGGTGATCGTGAAGGCGGGGGGCGGGCCGGTTCATTTCGGCGGCCGCGAGGGAGCGGGCGTTGTGGCTGAACTTCTGCGCGAGGTTCCGGTGGACACAACGTCAGCAGGGGACAGCTTCAACGCAGGCTTTCTTGCGGCACGGTTGCAACATCATGACATCCCGACCGCCATCCGACATGCACACGACCTGAGCCGCGAGGTGATCCGTTATCCGGGCGCGTTGGTGCGCGAGGCATTCGCCTGATGCTTTCGGTGGATCCAACCAGCAGCTTCAGTCGTATTTGCGCCGGTCTTCGATGACCAGGCCATCATTCGGCAAGCTGTCTGGCGGCACGATCTGGATCCGGCCTTTCATTTTCAGCGCCTCGACGATCGATCCGGCATAGTCATCTGCGGCGTCGCGCGGGCTTTCTATCTGGACGATCATCATGTCCATCTCGCCCTCGCGTTCGGCAATGATACGGGCGCGGGTGATCTCAGGGTGACGCGCGACAAGTGAGGCGACCTGTTCGGGCCGCACGAACATGCCCTTGATCTTCGTCGTCTGATCGGCCCGGCCCATCCAGCCCTTGATGCGCATATTTGTCCGCCCGCAGGGGGAAACGCCCGGCAGCACCGCCGACAGATCCCCGGTCGCAAAGCGCACCAGGGGATAATCAGGGTTCAGCGTGGTCACGACGACCTCGCCCACCTCACCGTCGGGGACGGGAATACCGGTGCCGGGGCGCACGATCTCGACGATGACCCCTTCATCGACGATCATCCCCTCCATCGCCTCGGATTCGTAAGCGATATTGCCCAGATCGGCAGTGGCATATGACTGTAGCGTGGTGATGCCGCGTTCGGCGTAATGGCTGCGCAGCGACGGGAACAGGGCACCGCCGCCAACGGCGGCCCGCTTGAACGAAAGCTTTTCGCCCAGTTCATCGGCACGGTCGAGGATCACCTTCAGAAAATCCGGGGTTCCTGCATAAACCGTCGCGCCGATATCGGCGGCGGCGCGGACCTGCAACTCGGTCTGGCCTGTGCCAGCAGGCAGGACGGCCGCGTCCACGGCACGGGCGGCGCTGTCGAACATCATGCCTGCGGGCGTCAGGTGATAGGCAAAGCAATTCTGAACGATATCGCCCCGCCGCACGCCGCAGGCATACAGAAAGCGACCCAGTCGCCACCAGTCCCCGTCGCGCCGGCCGGGTTCGTAGATGGGTCCGGGCGACTGGAAGATATGATCGAACTCTGCCGCCAGCCGGGTTGCATAACCGCCGAAAGGCGGGTTCTTCTTCTGCGCATCGACAAGCTCGGCCTTGCGGATCACGGGCAGGGCAGCAAGCGCGTTGCGGTCGCGGATTTCTGCCGGATCTATGTCGCGCAACAGTCTTGCCAATGCTGGTGCGGTCTTCGCGCGTCCGATAGCGGCGGGCAGGGCTGATTGAAGCCATTCTGCACGCTCGTCCTCGCTGCGGATTTCAAGATCGTCAAAATAATCGGCCATCACACATCCTCGTTCAATCTGGAACCCCGCACGCCCATTGCCTGACCCTTACGCCAGCCAGCGCTTGCGTCGCCGGTAAGAGCGGACGTCGCGGAAGCTTTTGCGGCCTTTGTCGGACATGCCCAGGTAGAACTCCTTCACATCCGGGTTCTCGCGCAGTGCTGTGGCCTCGCCATCCATGACGACGCGGCCATTTTCCAGAATATAGCCGTAATGGGCAAAGCGCAGCGCGACATTGGTGTTCTGCTCGGCCAGCAGGAACGTCACGCCCTCACCTTCGTTCACCGCCTTCACGATGCCGAAAATCTGTTCGACAAGCTGCGGCGCAAGGCCCATCGACGGCTCATCAAGCAGGATCGTTTCAGGGCGCGACATCAGTGCGCGGCCCATGGCGACCATCTGCTGTTCCCCGCCCGAGGTATAACCGGCCTGCGATTTGCGACGCTCGCGCAGGCGCGGGAAATAGTCATACACCATTTCCAGGTCACGCTTGATCGCTGCGGCGCCATCGCTGCGGGTATACGCGCCGGTCAGCAGATTTTCTTCGACCGTCAGATGCTCGAAGCAATGGCGGCCTTCCATGACCTGAATGACGCCCTTTTTCACCAGCGAGGCAGGGTTCAGATCGGCCACGCGCTCACCGCGATAAGTGACAGAGCCTTTCGTCACCTCGCCCCGTTCCGAGGCGAGAAGATTGGAAATCGCCTTCAGCGTCGTCGTCTTGCCAGCGCCATTGCCGCCCAGAAGCGCCGTGATGCTGCCCTTGGGCACCGACAGGCTGACGCCTTTCAGCACGAGGATCACGTGGTTGTAGATCACTTCGATATTGTTGACCTCAAGAAGGGTCTCGGTCTGTGGCGTGGCATCCAGCATGGCGCATCCCTCGGGGGTATGTCAGGGGCCCGGCGGCGGTGACCGCCGGGCCGGTCGGCTTATTCGCAGGTCCGTTCCGTGATGTTGTTCTCGGCGGCATAGGCGCCCGAATCCTCGGCCACCAGCGGATCCAGAACCTCTGCATCGGGCGCGGTGAATTCGGTGATCAGGTTCCACTTCTTCGCGGTTGCATCCCATTGCTGGATGCGGGACATGCCGCTGCCGCCGTGGTTGTCACAGCTCAGCTTGATCTCTGGGCCGAAATCGGGAAGGCCGATCTCGGTCAGACGCTCGGGCGTGATGTCAAGCTGTTCAAACCCGTCACGAAGCTGCTCGGGCGTGATCGCTGACGTGCCGGCCAGTTCCTGCGCCTTGCGGATCGCCTCGGCAATCACCACGGCCGCATACATGCCACGCGAATAAACGGCAGAGCCGACATGCTCGCCGCCCTGAGACGCCTTGCCGGTGTCGATGACATGGGTCTTCAGGTCGTCGTAAAGCGGATAATCCATGCCGACGCCGTTGAAGGTCAGCGACTTATAGCCATTGGCCCCGTCGCCTGCTGGCATCACGTCAAGTTCCGACCCGGCCCACCAGATGCCGATGAAGTTCTCCATCGGGAAGCGGATATTCGCAGCTTCCTGAATGGCAACCTGGTTCATCACACCCCAGCCCCACATCAGCACATAATCGGGCTTTTCGCGGCGGATCTGCAGCCATTGCGATTTCTGTTCCTGGCCGGGTGCCTCGACCGGGATTTCGGTCAGCGTGAACCCATGCTTGGTTGCCAGATCCTGAAGCGTGCGGATCGGTTCCTTGCCGTAGGCAGAGTTGTGATAGACAAGCGCGATCTTCTTGCCGTTCAGATCACCGTTATTCTGGTCGAGCAGATACTTGATCCCGACTGATGCACCGTCCCAGTAGTTCGCGGGCGCGTTGAACACCCATTCAAATACCTTGCCGTTCTTGGCAGAGGTGCGGCCATAGCCGGGCGTATACAGCACCTTCTTGTCAACCGCGACCTTCGGGATCAGCTGATAGGTGATCCCCGTCGACAGCGGGTTGAACACCAACGCGCCCTCTTTCGTGGCCTCGTAGCATTCGACGCCTTTTTCGGTGTTATAAGCGGTTTCGCATTCCGGGACCTGGATCATCTCTCCGCCGATGCCGCCGTCGCGTTCGTTCAGAAGCGTAAAATAGTCGTTGAACCCGTCGGCGTATTGGGTGCCGTTCGCGCCGTAAGGGCCGGTGCGATATGAAAGGTTGGGCACGATCAGATCAGCCATGGCGGGGGCGGCGGCCATTATTGCTGCGGCTACCAATGCAGGGAATTTCAGGTTCATTCTGGGTCTCCTCCCAAGGGTTTCTAGGTGCCGGATTATCCGGTTCTGCTTGTCAGTGCGGGAACGGCCAAAGCCGCAGCTTCTCTTTCACCAGCCGCCAGATCCGGGCGATGCCATGCGGCTCGACAATCAGGAAGATGATGATAAGCGCGCCCACGATCATCAGTTCGAAATGGGCAGCAAGGTCGGTGGGCCAGCCAAGCGTGCCGACCAGCAGGTTCTTCAGGAAGACCGGCAGGATGACCAGGAAGGCCGCGCCCGCAAAGCTGCCGAAGATCGAGCCCAGGCCGCCGATGATGACCATGAACAGCACAAGGAAGGATTTGTTGATGCCAAAGGCCTCGGTCACCTCGGCGGCACCCAGATAGACGGCGAACAGAAGCGCACCGGCAATGCCCACGAAAAACGAACTGACGCCGAAAGCCGACAGTTTGGCCATCATCGGATTCACCCCGATGATCTCGGCCGCGATGTCCATGTCGCGTATCGCCATCCACTTGCGCCCGAAGGTGCCACGCGTCAGGTTGCGTGCGATCCATGCGGCGAAGATCACGAAAATCAGGCAGATCACGTATTTCGCCGATGCGCTGGCGGCAGGACCCGTTACGGCCCAGCCAAGTACCGTGCGTTCGGGTGCATTGATCTGGCCCGAGGCGGAATAGTTGTAGAACCACGGCACCTTGTTGAACAACCAGACCAGAAAGAACTGGGCAGCCAGCGTTGCGACCGCCAGGTAGAAGCCCTTGATGCGCAGGCTGGGCAGCCCGAAGGCCATGCCGACAAGCGCCGTCATCCCGCCGGCCAGCAGGATATGGGCGACAATGCTGACTTCTGGGAAAGCGGTCATCAGCTTGTAGACCGAATAGGCCCCCACTGCCATGAAACCGCCGGTGCCGAGGCTGACCTGACCGGCGTAACCCACCAGAATGTTCAGCCCGATCGCCGCAACGGAATAGATGAGGAAGGGAAGCAGGATCGCATTGGCCCAGTAATCGTTGATGATGAAAGGGATGACCATCAGTGCGACGGCGAGGATGGCGTAGTAGCCCCACCGATCCAGCCTGATCGGGAAGGTCTGGCCGTCGTCACTGTAGCTGGTCTTGAAATCGCCTGCCTCGCGGTAAAGCATCAGCCCACCTCTTTCGCGTTGCTGTCGAAGGCCGGACCCTGCGGGTCGACTATGCAGAAGCGGTGGCCTGTCGGTGCTTCCATCACGATCCAGCCCTTGATGCGTTCAACGACCTTGGCACCGATTGCTTCGAGCCGCGCGACCTCGGCTTCCTTGTCGTCGGATTCGAAGTCCAGATGCACCCGCGGATCGTGGCCCACGGCTTGCACCAGCACCTTGATCTGGCCCTGATCGGAAATCTCGGCGTATTTTCCTTCGTCATCGACCTCGACCTCGCCCCGCAGGACGTCTCCCCAGAAGCGCGCGGCCTCGGTGACGTCCTCGGTTTTGCAGTCGATGACAAGCGCCCCAAGCCGTGAACGATGTGCCATTCTCATACCCTTTCGATGATGCGTTCGCCGAACAGGCCCTGCGGACGGAAAACCAGAAACAGCAGTGCCAGCACATAGGCGAACCAGTTTTCGGTCGCGCCGCCGACCATGGGGCCGATGAAGAACTCGAACAGTTTCTCGCCCACGCCGATGATCAGCCCGCCGACAATCGCGCCGGGGATCGAGGTGAAACCGCCCAGCATCAGCACCGGCAGCGCCTTCAGTGCGATCAGCGAAAGCGAGAACTGCACGCCGGATTTGGTGCCCCACATGATGCCCGCGACAAGCGCCACGAAGCCCGCGATGGACCAGACCATGATCCAGATGAATTGCAGCGATATGCCGACCGACAGCGCGGCCTGATGGTCGTCGGCCACCGCGCGCATGGCGCGGCCCTGCTTGGTGTACTGACTGAACGCAACCAGTGCGGCGACCAGAAGGGCGGCGATGACTGTCGCCCAGATATCCAGCCGGTCGATGAAGAAACCATAGCCGAACCAGTTCGCCGTGGTTTGTTCCACCGCGTCGGAAATCCCCTGCGGCAGGCCCACATCCAACGTCTTGATATCGGCGCCCCACATGACATCGCCCAGCCCCTCCAGAAAATAGGCCAGTCCGATGGTCGCCATGAACAGGATGATCGGTTCCTGCCCGACCAGATGTTTCAGCACCAGCTTTTCAATCAGGATGGCCAGCAGCACCATGACGCCCGCCGTCAGCACGATGGCCAGCACCGAAGGCACGGTCCAGCCGAAATTGCTGACATGTGTCCCGAAAATCGCATTGATCAGATGCGCGAAGGGGATCTGCCCTTCCATGATGCCGACCAGCGTCAGCGCCGCGAACAGCGCCATCACGCCCTGCGCATAGTTGAAAACGCCCGACGCCTTGTAGATCAGCACAAATCCAAGCGCGACCAGCGAATACATCACCCCGGTCATCAGCCCGTTGATGAAGACTTCTGCTGCGAAAAGAAGCTGATCAGGCATGCTATCTCTCGTCCTTTGCGGGTGTTGCGTCGTGCCGTGCTGCTTCAAGCAGGATGAAGTCCTGTGCCAGCGTCGTCGTCATCGTGACCTCGATTCCGGCGACCGGCGTGCCGGCCCTGCCGCGCATCACGATCTGCTTGGTGCTGGACGGTATGCCCTCGTAGCCTGCGCCTGGGCCCTGCCGCTCCGCCCAGCCGAGGAAGTCCTTCGCGGTATCGTCAGGGCCGGAACTGGTCGTCCGCAGCCTGCACCATTTCGGGCGCCCAGCGCGGCCGTCGGAAACACTCAGCTCGATCCGCCCATCTTCAAGCGCATATCGCGAATATGTATCGCCGTCGTTCTTGTAATGCGCGGCGGCCGCCAGATCGGTCGGCTGTTCCAGCCTCCCGGCCTCGAGCGGATGCAGGCAGTGGGTCGTGAAGGCATCCCAGGCCGCGCCGGCGAGAACCGGGGGCGCGGCCAGCAGGAAGACTGCGGCGAAACCTCCCAGGCGCGCCAGCTCAGTCATGTGCCACCCCCAGATATGCGTCGATGACTTCCTGATTGTTGCGCACCTCGTCCGGGGTGCCGTCGCCGATCTTGCGGCCGTAATCCATCACCACGACGCGGTCGGACAGGTCCATGACCACGCCCATGTCGTGTTCGATCAGCACGATGGTGGTGCCGAATTCGTCGTTCACGTCAAGGATGAAGCGGGACATGTCCTCTTTTTCTTCGACATTCATCCCGGCCATGGGTTCGTCCAGCAGCAGGATGTTCGGCTCGGCTGCCAGGGCGCGCGCCAGTTCGACCCGCTTTTTCAGCCCGTAGGGCAGGCGCCCGACGGGTGTCTTGCGGATGTTCTGGATTTCCAGAAAGTCGATGATCTTTTCGACCTGGGCGCGGTTCGCGATCTCCTCGCGCTCGGCCGCGCCCCACCAGAGCGCCTGCGACAGGAAACCGGCCCTCATCTTGTTCAGCCGGCCGGTCATGATGTTGTCCAGAACCGACATGCCGTCGAACAGAGCTATGTTCTGGAAGGTCCGCGCGATGCCCAGACGGGCGACTTCATAGGGTTTCATCGGGCCACGACGATAGCCCTTGAACCAGACCTCGCCTTCCTGCGGGTGATAGAAGCCTGAAATCACGTTCAGCATCGAGGATTTGCCCGCCCCGTTCGGCCCGATGATGGCGCGGATCTCGCCCTGGCGGATATCAAAACTGATATCCTTGATGGCGACGACGCCACCGAAGCGCAGCGTGATGTTTTTCAGGTCCATGACGACCGGGCCGATCTCGCGCCCGTCGGCGGTGACGTAACCGGCTTCTTGATTATCCAGCATCTCAGACTCCTGCCAGCCAGCCGACAAGCGCGCCGTAAACGGCGACGGCAGGGCCGTATTGGATCATCTGCGACAGCGGCAGGCCCGGCCACAACCGGCTGGCGGCAGCGACGCCGAAGCCGCCCGTAATCGCGCCTGCCAGCAGGTCAGCGACGACGGGGGGCAGGAAATCCGGCAGAAGCCACGCCAGCGCCAGTCCCGCCAGTGCGATCAGCCCACCGGTGACATAGCTGGGTTTGTAGCTGATGATGGGTCTGTTCATTCCGGCTCTCCGGCTTGGTTCGCGCAACTTATATCGGGGGTCAGCGGCGTGCCGCTTTCGGCGGCGATCCGGCCAAGCTGGTCTGGCAAGGGGCCGCCCGGCACAGTCTCGAAGCGTAGGGTAACATGCCGGTTCATTCCGCTGCGATCCTATGTGTCTCGCCCGGCAGGACCACCGCATCCTCGATCTTCAGGGTCGCGGTAATCTTGCCCTTCCGGCCGTCCTCATAGGTCACTTCCGTCTCGGTATAGATGCTGTCCGATCCGTCATATAGCGCGGTGACCAGATCGGCATATTTCTCGCTGATGACGGCGCGTCGGACCTTGCGGGTGCGGGTCATTTCGCCGTCGTCCGCGTCCAGTTCTTTGTGCAGAACAAGGAAACGGTGAATCTGGCAGCCCGACAGCATGGCATCCTCGGCGACGGAACGGTTGACCTCCTCGACATGGGATTTGATCGTCGCATAGACCTGCGGATGGCCTGCCAGTTCCTGATACGACGCATAGGCGATATTGTTCCGCTCAGCCCAGTTCCCCACGGCCTGCAGGTCGATATTGATCATCGCGGTGCAATAATCGCGGCCATTGCCCAGCACGACGGCCTCCAGGATGTTGGGATAGAATTTCAGCTTATTTTCCACGAATTTGGGCGCGAACATGCTGCCATCGGCCATCTTGCCGACATCCTTGGCGCGATCGATGATACGCAGCTGGCCGGTTTCCTGATCGAAGAATCCTGCATCACCTGTGGCCACCCAGCCTTCTGCATCCTTTGTGGACGCCGTGCTGTCGGGGTTCTGATAATATTCGACGAAGGTGCCGGGGCCGCGGTAAAACACCTCTCCGGTATCGCCGATCTTCAGCTCGACGCCCGGTGACGGCACGCCGACGGTGTCCGAGCGAACACCGCCATCGGGTTGCTGGGTAATGAAGACCGAGGCTTCCGTCTGCCCGTAAAGCTGCTTCAGGTTAATGCCGAGGCTGCGGTAGAAATCGAAGATTTCCGGCCCGATGGCTTCTCCTGCCGTGTAACCGACGCGGATGCGGCTGTAACCCAGCGTGTTCTTGAGCGGGCCATAGATGAACGCCCTGCCCAGACCGTAAGCGATCCGTCCACCCAGACCGACTGATTTGCGATCCAGAAGCGCCGGGCCGACGCGGTTGGCAACTTTCATGTAATGCTTGAACATCCAGCGCTTGAAACGGCCGGCGTCCTCCATCCGGATCATGACATTGGTCAGCTGGCCTTCGAACACGCGGGGGGGCGCGAAGAAATAGGTCGGCCCGATTTCGCGCAGATCCGTCATCATGGTGGCGGCACTTTCCGGGCAGTTGACGGTAAAGCCCGCCCAGGTTGCCTGCCCCATGGAAAAAATGAAATCGCCGACCCATGCCATCGGCAGATAGGCCAGCACCTCGTCGCGATAGGTCAGCTTGTCGAATTCACTGGTGTTTCTGGCAGTCTCGATGATGTTGCGGTTCGAAAGGACAACGCCCTTCGGTTTGCCCGTCGTCCCCGATGTGTAAAGCATGACGCAGGTGCTGTCGTAATCCAGTGCGGCAATGCGCGCGTCCAGTGCTGGCCCAAGCCTTTGGGCAGAGGCGCGGCCTTCGGCCTGCACGTCGGCCAGGGCGTTCATGCGGGAATGATCGTATTTGCGCATACCGCGCTTGTCGGTATAGATGATCTGCTCGACCGAGGCGGCGTCTTCGCCGATCTCCAAAACCTTGTCGACCTGTTCCTGATCACCGCAGATCACGAAACGTGCGCCGCAATGGTTAAGGACATAGGCCATCTCCTCGGCCACAGCGTCCTGATACAAGGGCACGGGGATTGCGCCGCACATTTGCGCGGCCATCATCGACCAGTAATGTGCCGGCCGATTGCGTCCGATCACCGCGACATGGTCGCCTTCGTCCAGTCCGAGGTTCAGCATCCCAAGCGCGAGGGCGCGCACTTCTTCGGCAGCTTGCGCCCAGGTCCAGCTTTGCCAGATGCCGAACTCCTTCTCGCGATAGGCTGGGCGATTACCCAGCCGCGTCGCGTTGCGCGCAAGAAGCGCGGGTATGGATTGCAGGTCCGCTGCCGCGGACTGGGCCGTATCTGCCATGTCTCCTCCCAATTCCGGCCCCTTGGCGAGGGACGGTGCAGCTGGCTGCAGCTTCTTGTTGACCGCTTGCCAGCCGATACAGGTTTCATCCTGATACTTACCGGAATTTTTCGCAAATCTAACGAATTGCAACGCGCTTTTCTGCCGAGCCCAAACGCAGCTGCGCGAATTGGATTTCGTTGCACGCAGCTATAGCATAACCAAGGATCTGCCCGTCCCGTGTTTACCGGCCTGCGTGGCGCAGACCTTCTGCATTTTTCGAGGGTAGCGGATTGAAGCAAGTACTGGAAAGCGCAGAACGTCAGACGCGCCCGGCAAGCCGGAAATTCAGACCAGGCGGAGGTCCGGCAGGATCGCATGTCGACAGCAATCGGCGCACCATTCTCAAGGCGCTTGGTGGCAGCCTTTTGCTTGGCGGTTTGCCGCGCGCTTACGCGCAGGAGGTGGCAGAGCCGTACGAATCATTTGCGCTTGCGAAGTCGGCAAGCAGGTCAACGCCGCTGGATGAGCTGTCGGCAACGATAGATGGCCACCTGATCCGTTGGGTGCGCGCGCCCGACGGGCCCTGCCTGGGCGGCGGATGGGCACCTGCGGGCGACGTTACGGCCCAGCATTTCGACATGAGCAGGGGCGCCGCACCCGCGTTGCGCGAGGCCATGCTTCAGGCGGCGATGACAGGTTCCAAGATGCTGATACTGCCGGGCCTGTACCTGATCGAACGCAGCATATCGGCCGAACTTCCAGGTAGTCTTGTCATCGAGTTTTCAACGGGCGCCCGGCTGATTGCCGCCCCAGGACTTTCAAAGACGGTTCTTTATCCGCGTGGCGCAAAAACCAGCATGGTGACATGCACAACGCTTGATCTGACCATCATAAACCCACAGATCGACTGTTCTGAAGGGTCAAGCCCCAGCGGCAAGGGCGGCGGGTTTTGTAGTGCGCTTTCCTTTAACTATCTGCGCAACGTGCGGATTGAGGGGGGCGAACTTTACGGAGGAGACGCCCCCGAGAACCCGAACGCTGACAGCGGCATTACCTGGGTGACGTGCTGCGATGTCATCGTGGATGGGGTAAAGATCGAGGGCTTCAACGATTGCGCGATCTATCCGGGCGGCAACAACATGCTTGGGACCGATGGCGATGGGGGAACGGGCAAGATCACCCGCTGCGAGATCCGCAACTGTCGCAGCGCGGTCTCGGCAAAGCGGGAAATGACGCTTCTTATTTTTCAGGGCAACACCGTTGAAGGTTGTCTGGCGGGGGTATCGTCCCAGGACGTTCGCGGTGCCGGTGGGGTGCCCGGGGCAAGGCGTCTTGAGATTTCGGACAATACTTTTTCTCGATGCATGTCCAATGTCATCCGGCCCCGCGGCGCGACGGTTGGATTCGCGCGCAACAACTTGATAACAAATTTCGGCTTTCATCCAGTCACGGGGAAAAGTGCCAAAAGAAATGCTGTTGCAATAAACATGGATGGGTCTGACGGTTTTCGACTGGAAGATAACATCATCGTTCTGGAGGATGATTTCAGGGATAGCCAGTTGGCGCTGCTGTTCAGTCAGCATACCTTTGGCGACATGATCTTCGATCACGCAAACTGCGTTGGTTCCGGAAATACGTATATGAATATTCCACGAATAATGTCCTTCCACTCCCCCGGCGGACCGCACAAATTCGTCAATGAAATTATCATTGGTGCCGGTCCGCAACCTTTCGACGAAGAAAACGTCAATCCAGATACCGTTGTGACCTATTACTCTGACGATCTGTCAGAGCTGCATGTGTGGCCCAGCCCAAAGGCTGAACCTGCGCGCTAAGGGGCGCCCAAAGTTCTTGCCGGTTCGGTGTCGAGTGTGGCCGAAATCGCGAAATTCGTGGTGATATGGAAATCTTGCGAGTTTGAACCGACACTAATTTTCGGACAGCCAATGTGAAAGATCGCGGCCGATCAATTCTTGTGTTTCTCTGATCTCGTCACGATAAAAATCTGTAAGCTCTTTGAAGGTTTCCGGCGAGAGCCTGGGCAGTTCCTGAAGCTTGAACCGCTTTTGATTCTGCTCCTTGTCGTTCGACTTGAACTGCAGGTCGGCCGGTTTCAGGTCGAGGTCGACGTTCATCTCCGAAAAAATATCAGAGATGAGCTTGAACGGATCAGACCGCAGATCGTCGTAAAGATGAACATTGATAGTCGAAAAATACTGTTTGTAATGCCGCAATATTGATGCGTAAAGCCCCAGTGACAGCATCCCCGAGTCGTCCCGCAATTCCGTGATGACCGGCGTTTCGTCAATTCGCCCTCGCATCATGTGATCCCACATTTCCCAAGTAAGGCGCTGATTTCGCTGTCCTGACCATTATATTTCCTATATAAAACATGGTGTTGAAGGCTGCGAGGGGCGCGTTTCAT
>VAFL01000027.1 GCA_005768755.1 Paracoccus denitrificans
GAAACCCTCTACCAGTACCTTCGCGCCGCTGCCTGACACCAATGTTCACATTATGTCCGGAAAATCGTTGTTCAGCGTACAAAGCTTGAGGTGACGCCAATAACGCTGAACTGGCAGACGCCCTCGCGGCAGCCAATGGCTTGACGAAGGCAGACGCGCGCAAGGCGGTCGATGCCGTGTTCGCCGCCATCACCGACGCGGCAGCCAAGGGCGAAGAAATCGCTATCAACGGCTTCGGGAAGTTCAAGGTGAAGGACACTCCCGAGCGTGAAGGCCGTAATCCTTCCACCGGCGCGACCATCACTATTGCCGCAGCCAAGAAGCTCGGCTTCACCCCGGCAAAGGCTGTCAAGGATCGCCTGAACGGTTGATCTATTGCGCAGGGAGGTGGAACTCCCCCTCCCTGCCCTGTTGGTCGCTTACGCGCGCCCGATCATGAGCCCCGAAGCCTCAGTCCTCGTCGTCGGGTTCGAACCGCTCGGTTGCGACACATGTGTGAAGCTTTCCGTCGAAGCGGGCCTTCTTTCCCACCGGCACATAGTCGCCGTAGAACCGGCAGAAGCCGTCCTTGGGTGGCATGGCCAACATCATGTCATGCCGCTGCTTCGTTAGAAGAGCCTCGACATCGATTTCAGCGATAGTTGGTTTCGACATTGGTTTTCCTCTTGTTGGCAAATCAAGGCACTGCGCGCACCGGAATGCTCAAGGCGCGTTCGGAGGATTCCTTCTGAAGGTTGATGAGCTGCTGGATGATCGTGACGATCTGCATCGACCGAAATTCGCTCTCTGGAATGCTGTAATCCTGGTCCATGAACCGAACAGCGAGCAGCGCTGACCGGTCCCGCTTCTTCGCGACTTGAAACAGCGCAACTCTTTGCTTCTGCCTGCCGGTGCAGTTGGCCGTCCCATCGGCGCAAACAGCTAAGGTGGGGGTCGCGAGCAGGCCCTGGTGCCTCACCATTTCGCCTACGGCGCGCAGCACCGCCTCCGGCGATCTGAACACCAGTTCTACAACCACCTTGGTCCTCTGCCTTTCGGCCACGCCATTTACGACCGTGCCTACCAGCGCGTAGTTATCGCCGAGATATTGCGCTTCGGCCTGATATTCTGAGGGTGCCGCAAGTGCGGAGGCGGGTTGCGGCACTCCATCACAGCTTCGCCGGACCAGCTTGGGCATACGGCTCTTCGCGCCAGGCTTTACCACATAGACGGTCGCATCCGTTTTTCCGTCCGCGCTGATTCCTTCTGGATCGGACAAACCGAATTTTTCCCCATCAAACAGGGCCAGTTGCTCGAGGGTGATGCGGTCCTTGCCGGCCGCTGTGCTAAGATCCAGACGGGAAATCGGGGCAATCTTGGTGGCCGAGCCGCGCATGTCTGCCACGTCGAGCGCGTTGCAGTCGATGATGGCCTGGAAGCGCGCGCGATCGCTGGCGTCGTTACGGATGCTCGCGATAGCGTCACCAATCTTCTTGTCCTTGACCGCCGGGTCCTCCCGATAAAGATCGATCCTTGCGATCAGGAGATTGGCTACGAGATCTGCTTCGAACCCCTGATTTATGAGCATTTCGACGGTAGAGAACGGCACCGCAGACAGGATGCCTTGATAGAATTTCTGCTGATCGAATACCTGAACGTCGAACGCCGTCCCGGAGTTGAGCTCGCCGCCGATCTGAGGTGTGTAGACATCGACCCCTTCGGCAATCCCGCTGACGATCGAAGATGTGGAGCCGGGCGTTGTCACAACGCTGTTGTTTGTCGTGAGCCCGGCCGGGGCCAGACTGGTGCCGGCGGTGGTTGCCGTTGAGAGGCTGCTGCCCGTGGTTTCGCTGCGGGTAAGGCCCGATCCGCGAAGCTGGCCGTTCATGCTCCCCGTTGCCTTCATGGAGAGCGTTCCGGTGAACCGGCTAACGGATGTGAAATGCGTCGGCATTCCCTTGCTTGCCCGCAAGATATTCAACATGGTCTGTTCATTGGCCATTGAAGCCAATGCTTCGTTATACTCAACGCCGAATCGCTGAACATGGGTCGGGAAGGCGCAGCCGGATACCAAAAAAGCGCAGCTTAACCCCAATATGCCCAACTTCATCGTGCACCCCCTAATGCCGCTGATGTCGATCTAGTCTGTTTTAATGTAGTCAGAATCGCAAGAGAAACCTAGTAGGCATCTCGAAAGTATTACATTGACTTATAGACTGATCACTCCAGAGTGAACTAATTTTTAGACTCCCTTCATTACAGGCATCTTTTTATCGGATTATGAATGATACAGTAGCGAACTGCGCAAATTTCCCCATATGACAGGCAATAACTTTGCCTGCGGGAAAGCGCTGGCGACGAGGATGGATGGCGATGAGTGAGAGAATCCTTGTGGAGTTCGAAGACGGAGACGCGATTGTTTATGCTTCGCATTCTTCAGTCAGGATCGCCAATCGCGGCCCCAGTCCGGTCCGTAAGAAGGATTTTGAGCAGGTTCGAGCACATCCCCCGGAGTGGGTCGGCTTTGGATCATTCGAGGCCCGCATCCTTGCTGCTGGACAACGGGTCGAAACACATAAAGGGCTGCAGACGATCGCTCGGGTCGAGCATGATGTCGATCTGCCGCTGGGAATTTTGCACGCAGCATCCGACTGACAGCGGCAGATTCCGTCTTTGAAGGTTGCTAGCAGATCGGCTATCTTGGCTCCGTTCGGAGCCTGCTATGCTAAAGCTAGATCAGACTTATTATAACACTACCTATGATGACCCAGGCGGTCCGATGGTGCGGTTTGCGGAAGACGAACTTGCGCACTCCTCCGATCGATTTCTTTGGGCGTCCGATGATGGTGCCGAGGAACAAGATAATCCGAGTGTAGTAGAAAAGGTTATACGGACCATTTCTGGAATTTTAGTCTTAGGTTTGATTATCTACTTATTTTACGCCTTTTGGTAGGCTCATTCTCTAAGTTTCGGATCGCGAAAGAAGCCCCGATCTAGGTTCCTGCTTGCTTCGGATTGCAAACCAACTGCCCCCTCAACATGATTTGCGCGTGAGGTCTGGGCCGCCCCTCTTTCCTGAGATGCCCTTTGCTGACCTACGACAATGGCATCTTTTGCTGTTTCGGGGTCGCCAGACTCAGGGCCGTTAGGGAGTTTTCCAAGGGCGCTGGGGCGATATGCTCTCACTACGTCGGCGGCGGAAGTTTCGGGGTGTGCGACCTGAACCAATTCAGGTTCAACGAAGCGGCCTGCAATCTCCGCGCGAATAGCGTCTTGGCGCTGTTCCATCCAGCGCCCGATCATTTCTTGACGAACCTGCTCTTGATGAGGGGTCAGTACGCTGGCCCACAAGTCCGGCGCGTCCAGCCCTATGTTCGAAGTCTGCTCGGCACGATACCATTGCGCAAGGTCTTGGCTCAGATTCTGGCTAAGGCTCAAGCCGTGTGTTTCTGCGTAACTGGCATCCTGGGAAAGCTGCTGTGAAAGCTCATCCAGCTTTCTGGCTGTCTCCGAGTAGGACTTTGCTCGTGCTAGGGCCTGCTCATGCGAAAGCGAACTGCTGGAAGTGGACGAAGCGCGTGAGAAAGTCCCTGCTCGCTCGTACGTCCCTTCTCCGGTTGACGCGCCACTCCCATTTGAATGCTCATCTCGAAAACCGCTAGTCGAAGTGTTCTGAGAATCAGATGAGCGATTGTCAGAAGTCACATAGCGAAGCTGATCCGATTGTTGTCCTTGGACCGATGCCTGACCACTCGCGCCACCTTGGCCACCCGCGAGTGTGCCTTTTGAACCTCGACCTGCGCCGATGGGCAGGCCGGCTGAAATGCTGCCGCCGATCTGGCTTGATACCACTGCAGATCGATCTCGAGCTTGATTTATCGAAATCCCTTGGCCGATTGTCGAGCGTTCTTCCGAGCCTTGGCTGCTTGATGCAGTAGTACGATCAAATCGATCCAGGGACGTGTTCGCAGAACGCCCAGCGCTGGAATCCCAGCCGCTTGTGGTTTCGGTCGACTTGCTCGTTCCGCTCCGGTCAGTCTTGGTCCACGTAATCAGCTCCTGCGCTGCGTTCTCATAGGCCTGGGACTGCCGATGGGCGGCGCTCGCCATCTCGCGCCACTCAGCCACGTTCCCACTCGTCGCAGTCGGCGTGAATGCGAGCTTGGACATGGCCGGGCCGGCATCGATGACCTCCTGGCCGTTGCCAAAGCCAGTCACGACTGCACCATTATCGTGCCGCCAGCTCATGGCGGCGTTACCGCCCATGTAGCTCGGGGCCGTCGTCCACTGATCGCTTTGGCGCATGTTGGAGGTCGAGTTGGCCCAGCTCACATTCCCGTAGGAATAGTTGCCGGTTGTCTGTTCGACCGCAGCGGCTTCAGCTGCATTTTGCGCCGGGGCCAGCATACTGGTCGCCTGCCCCGCGATCGACATTGCCCCGCGGGCGAGGCCTGCCGCCAGAAAGGGTATGCTCATCAGCATGAAGCCGGCGATCGTCGCCGTCTCGGAATTTACAGCAGCGATCCCGGAATAGCTTCCCAGCGTCATCCCGCCGCCCGATAGCCCGCGCACTGCGCTCTCGGCCCGGGTCATGCACACCATGTGCAGGATGACGTATAACGGGCCCCAGGCGGCCAGATAAAAAAAACCCATTGCGTACCCGCGCAGCGCATTCAGACCGGTCTGGGGCATCATGAACAGCGGGAAGATCACCGGGAACATCGCGAAAAACACGACGGTGAGCACGATGTTGAGAATGGGAACCCACGCCATCGCCTGCTGCGCGATCGAGTTGTAGGTGTTGCGCGCCTGGATATCCGCCCGTGTCGTGGCGAATGCGTCGATCGAAGCCCCGGCGGTACTGCCAGACATCGCGTCTCGGGCCTGCATGAACGCGTTGATAGCGGTGTTCTGGCGCATGACGCCGACAAACCCGTCACTGTTTCCGGTAAAAGCCGCGTTGATCACCGGGACGTCGTGCGCAAGCTTGGCGGCGGCGGCCTCATTGCTGAGCCGGGGATACACGATCTTCCCCCAAAGCGACGCATTGGCCTGGATCATCGTTTCCCACTGGGCGCTCAAAGCCTGATAGGCCGTCCTGCAGGTGACGATGTGACTGCTGATTGCCCCGCCCGCTGCCCGGTCAAGCCATTCCTGCGATCGCGCTTCGGATCCCGGGCCCACTGCAGCCCAGAGATCTGGTGCCCTGGACAGGTCCGTCAGCGATTTATGGTGGAGGAGGATATCGCCGAAAACACAGTTCTTGAAATGCTGCTCGAGATTGGTCGAGAACTCCGCATCGCGGATGGTGAAATTGCGGGTCGCGTCGAACAGCCGCGCGCCATCGACCATACCGTTCGTGGTGTAGTTCAGCTCGCCGGGCATCACGAATACTGTTTCGGCAGTCCGGGTCAGCCAATCGCCAATCTGGGTCGTGAAACTGGCTAACACGCCCAGTCCCAGCGGCACATTGTCGACCGTTGCCGGCGCCAGCGACGGGTTGATCCGGTCCGTGACCTTTATATCGACGGTCGGCACCATCAGGCAGAGGTAAATCGCTGTGGCGCCCAGGAACCAGTTGAGCCACGCCTTGTAGTTCAGGCTGAACGCGACCGTGATCAGGGAATAGATCAGGCCCATCACCATCACGACGCGGATCAGGGACTTGTAGCCCCCTCCCCCTGACCAGGCGGCGACCGCGTTGAACGTGTTGACGAGATACTCGCCTCCGCCGACGGTGAAGACCTCGAGCATACCCCCCTCCCCGCTTTACATCAGACCTTGGGCATTGAGGCTCCGCGAAAAGCTGAGCGCCGCCTGCATGCCGGGCGACATCGCGTTCTGCAGCGTGGACTCGAGCATCACGCTACGGTTGATGATCATCAGCGTTTCGTTCAGCTTGTTGCTGAGCTTGATGTCGCGCTGCGTGAATTTTGCGCGTGTCGCGGCAATCTGCTGGCGCCACTGGCTTGCCGTCTCCTGATCCGCAGTCTGGTAGAAGACCTTGGCCTGCTCGACGCGGTCGAGCATATTATCCAGCATCGCGTTGAGCATATCGATTGCGACGATTTCCGAGAGTGTCTGGATCTCGCCATCCGCCAGCACCTGATGAGCCATCGCCTGTACCGCGAGGATTTTGTAGAGCGGGATTGTCGCGATGTTGAGGAGCTGTCGCTCGCTTGCGCTCAGCGCCGTGTCGCTCCGGATCTTGCTGCTGATCGAGGTGATCATCGTGGCGATCCGAGGGCGCAAGGCGGAGCTTGCCGGCACCGTCAGCGCCTGTTCGCCGATGGTCGTGCAATCGCTGTTCGTGCATTTGAGGATCTTCACGGGTGGCGCGCTGGCCGTGCCGTCGAGGAGCGCCGTGACGACGGCCTCCTCGGCCGGCCCCACAATGTCGACCTGCGGCCCCCGATTGCTGTCGGCGGGCGGCCGGGTCACCACGGTGCCGACGATGGTCATGATGTATTCGGAGAATTCCTGATCGAAGGCGCCGAATTTCTGGGACTTTCGCAACGCTTCCCAGGTGTAGTTGTGCGGCTCGCCGATGAGTTGCTCCTGCATCCTTGGATCAGCGTTGCGGGCGATCGTGCTGTCCCGCTGGCCGCCATTGTTGCAGCCTTGACGCGCCGCGGCCCAGTCCGAGAAAATCCCCTGACTGTTGCCGACGGCTTCGCATATCGTCGAGCGCGTCGTCTCCATCTGAGGCCAGATGCCCCCCACCAACGCCTGGGCGGTCTCACAGGAGGAGATGTTCATCTGGTTGAGAAGCTGCGCTTTTTGAGAGAATTCGTCCATCACCTTCCCGATCTCGGGCGAGACGCTGTCGATCGCGAGCTTGAAGGCGAAGCCCAGCGCGTTGTTCGCCGTCGCCTTCAGCATCGCGACGATCTCGCTCGCATTGATGAAGGAGAACGAACCCGAGAACAGGTCGATGCCGCCACAGCCTGCACGGGCGCTAGGTAGCTGAAGGTTGAACGGCGCGACGCTTTTCTGCGGGAAGCGCGTCCAGACATTGCCCAGTGAATAATATCCGGCAGACTGCCCCTGATAGGCCGATGGGCCGGTCACATTGGCCGCGCCCCCGGCATCATTGAAGAAGCTGTTCATTTCGCCGGCGACGTCCGCGCGCGCGACGCCCGTTAACGCCAGGTTCGCGGCAGCCATCAAGGCGAGGCCCCCAGGCAGGCGCGAGCGCTGGAGGCTCATAGCCCTTCTTGTGATCCGCTTCATCAATAGTCGCTCCCCACTTTGGTGTTGGTCAGCGTGAAGATCCGGTCCATGATCTCGTCGGCGCTGAGAATGCCGTAGCCAATGGGAATGGTGCGCCGGGTCGCCGTGTCGAACAGCACCAGAGCCGGTGTCTCATTCCCGCCAATGCCCATCCGCGCGCGCTGGCCACTGTCGACTGTGTATTTTGGGAAGTCCCGGCTGGGTCCACCATCCATCGAGATCGCCATCACAGCCATACGATGGCTGTCAGCAACCGAGCGCAGGATCGGGGCGAACACCTCGCACGCCCCGCAACTCTGCGCGAAAAAGTAGAACAAGCCATATCGCTGACTGAGATTTGTCAGCACGGCATCGCGATCGGCTTTGCGGTTGTCCAGCCAAGCGCGCTTGGCGACCGTGTTGACGGGCCTTTGAAGCGTGTAATCCAGGTCGGGGTGTTGCCAGAGCGCCCGCTGCCAGGTGTCCGAGAAGGTCGAAGCGCGATCCAGTTGCTCACGCTGGAACTGTACATAGGCAATCACATTGGCCTCACTCGGATCGAGAATGGCCCGGGCCCTGAGCTCATCAAGCTGCCGGGTGATCGCGGTCAGGCGCTCGGCCGCCGACTGTTCTGAACGAGCGGCGGGTGGTTGCTCCGAGGGCGGCTCGGGTCTTTCACAATAGAACCATTGCCCGAGGCGCCGCTCGCCGCAGTAAAACCCATCACCCTCCTGCGGCGTCACGATCTGGCTCGCCGTTCTGTCGATGGTCTGGGCGCTGGTGGTTACCGGAGCCGTCAACAGGGCGGCAATGAGCAAGGCGCAAGACATGCGGCCGGTCATCGCGCGTCTCCCGCTTTCGTTCCTGCAGGCGCAACAGGTGTTGGCGCGGAAGGCCGGAGGAAGCTGGACGGGACGCTGCAGCATGAGAAATCTGGGGGTGTCGGGGCGCAACGCGTGGACAGCACAGCGACGATGGGTCTGGCTTCTGAACCATGGGTGGGCGGGGCCATGAGGAGAGCAGCCAACGAGAGGAGCGGTTCGGCGATCAAGGGCACAATCAAACTCCCTTCCTGAAGGGTGGCGACGAAATTGGAACCGAGAGAAGATCAGGTGGAGCGGGAGCGCGAGGCTTGCTCAATGCCGCTGGCCGAGCCGCAGATACAGGAGCGGAGAAGCTGTTCATCCGCCGGTCCCATGCAGGTCGTAATAGTCGTTTATCTTGTCCTGAATTTGCCGCATCGTCTCGACCTCGTCAGGCAATTTGGCGGCGTCCATGAACTCCTTGTAGACCTCCGTGAAATCCATCCGCGAAAGGTCGAGGCGCGCAAATTCCTCGATTGTGAAGCCCTGACACTGCTCCCTTTTGGGAGCGCCCCAGGGCTTGCCGAGCTGCATACGTCCCTGTTCCTGCAGGATGCGGCTGAGTTTGCTTTCGAAGCAGCAATAAGCGGTGCGCTTCGTCTTGCAGATCCCCAGGAAGCTGGACGAGCAGTAAGTGCCCAGCTTGTGGCAGAACCCCATGCGGTCCTTGATATCGAGGCGCATTTCACTCTGTGAGCACGCGAACATTGCGAGGAAAGGCGTCGCCAGGGCCGCGATGGCGGTCGGACCGCCCGCCAGGGCGCCAAGGCCAGCCGCCGCGGTCAGAATACCCGAGGACTTGCCCGCGCAGCAGTTGATCAGCCCGAAGACCGGCTTGTGGCAAGTTTCCCGTGCGCCCTTGAAAACCGTCAGGTTATTCTCGTCAAACTCCTCCCCGGCCTGGTCGATGGCGTGAAGAGCAACCAGCGCATCCTTGAACTCCGTCGAGGCTTCCCGAACGATCGGTTCGCATTCGCCGTTGATGCAATAAACGTCATTGCCGCAGATATATTGGGGGGCGTCGTCAGTCGCACCGCTCGGTGTCGGACAACGGTAGATTCTTTCGAGAACCTTGCAGGCGCTGCCGTCCGGCTCCTCGTCCAAGCATTCTGTACGCAGATACGTACATTGGCGGTTCCCCTCGAGTTCACCACAATCATTGGCAGAGGAGATGCGATTGCATTGATAGGTGCGCTCCCAGGCCCAGCAAGGCTGCGTCACGGGCAACCCATCGACGATCCTGGTGACAGGGTCGCTTGACGTGCAGACCTCGCTGTCGAGGACGCAGTTTTGGTCAGCGGCGTTTCCTGCGCACATCCCCTCGTTGCGGGTGATCACTGGAGCAGCCGGTTCATCCTGTCGTGTGAGCCAGTAGTTACCGGTCGAAACGACCGTGCCCGGATGATAGAAACCCGGGGTGATCCCCTGAGCCTCGGCCGAGCACTTCACCTCCACGGCGGTATGGCCAAGACGCCTGCAATCGGGTGCCGCCGTATAGCCGTAGGCCGCCATGCTCCCACAATAGTCGATCGGCCGGCTTTCCCGGCATATGCCAGAGGCGATCTCATCGTCGAACGCGGCGCGAGCAGGATATGGACCGCCGTCCTGCGGCATCGTGCGCAGGCGCCCGGCATAATAGGTGTACACCGTGCGCCGATCGGCTCGGACATCCAGGCTCACAGGGCAGGTGCGCGTCTCCGGATCCACCTTATCGCCAGCATTGCACGTCGCTTCGTAATATCCGGCGCTCCCGGCAGCAGGCGGAAGCGGCACGCATGTTCCGCTGCTCCCGCCATAGTCTTCGCCCGCCAGATAGGTCTGCGGATCGTCCTCGACGGATGTGGCGCGAGCCGTCGTCTCGCGGATTTCGAATGTGCTGAACGTCGGGCGGCTGCGCTCGGCATCGGTCGTGATGCGATACGCCTGATTGGAAGATTTGGCCGCCTGGGCGGCGGCCTCAAGCCGCTCTGGATCGCTGAAATAGGAGCCTTCCGGAAGGGTCGTTCCGGAAAAACCTGGAACCGCAGCGGCCTGCGCGTCGCTTGAGGGGACCAGCGCGGAATCCTGCCGCTTCTCCGAACCCAAGTCCTTGCCCTGTTGGCGCGCCTCCTCGAGCGTCATCTGCCCATAGGCTGGTGCGCCTACCCCAGCCGTGGCGAGAAACATGAGCCAGGCAACGCCCCATCTCATGGCTTCGACTTTCGCATGTTGGATAAGCCGATCTCGGCAACCCGAGCGCCAGGTCCCTTGCCGGCGGCGAACTGCTCAAGCGCATATTCGAGCGTCACATTCCCGATGAGCCGGTCAAAGGGCGGCAGCTTGGTCTGACAGTTGAAGCCTGCACAAAGGTCGAAGTCGGAAGAGACCGAAACGTAGGTTGGCACCGCCTGAACATCGAAAGCACGGAACAGACGAGGATCGATGCCAATGCTGGTCATGTCGTCGCGGGTCACCACCTGGCCCAACTGGCGCATGAAGGCCTTCGCCGAGTTATCGGGAAAGCCGCGAAAAACGACGACACCGCCTGCTTGCGCCGTGTCGGCGATGAGACGTTTGAGCGAAGCCTGGGGCATGGAAAGGCTGGCAAAGACGATCAACTTGGGCGCGTCGCCACCGGGCACCGCGGCATTGGCGGCCGCGCCTTTCACAATCTCATCGAAATCAACCGCGCCGGGCGGGCCTTTTGGAAGATCGCTGGCGGAAACGCGGCGCATGTTCGCCATTCCTTGGTCCTGCGCCTCTCGCGCATCCTCCCGGAATGTTGCCCCGCGATCCTTCACATGCTCGACAAGCGCCTCGGCATCGGCCTTCATTTCGGCCGAACGCTTGCGGATCGCATCGACGTCCTGCCCGTCTATTGTTTGCGCAAGCGCGGACAGGCCGACCGTTCCGACGATAGCGAGAAGTCCAAATCTGATCAGGCGCATGACCCCCCTCCCCTACAGCACACAGCAGTTGCGCTTGCGCCAGACGAGGTAGCCCATGTCCTCGCCGCCGACGGGAAAGGCGCGACCAGCGTCCGGCGGCATGGTCGAGGCGCCGATGGCCGAGCAGGCAAACCGCCCGCTGACAGTCGGGATCGGATTGACCATTTGGAAGCGATATTGCTGCTTGCGCATGATCGGCATCAGATACTTCTTGCAGAGTCCGGCCGACCCCATGGTGCCCCAGGCGAGAGCCTGGCGGTGCATCTTGTAGGCGAAGCGGGACAGCGCCAGCCTGGAGGACTGCACATGGCCGATCGAGGCAGGTATATTCCCGTTCAGCGGATACATGCTGCCCTGGCACCCCGCACACCAGAAGAGCGGGTCGAGCGGGAGGCCGACCGTTCCCGCGATGCAATCGCCCGCGCACGCGGCCTTTGCGATCGGATTGGCAAAGACGATCGCTTCGGGATTGTTGAGTGCGCTCAGACTATCGTCCTGCCAGAGGGGGTCGACCTCCGTCATGTACGCGATATCGAATGATGCCTGCTCGAAGCAGAGGAAGTCCGTCAGGATTTCCATCCAGTAGAGCAGCGGGTACACATACCAGTGGACGTGCCATTTAGCGGTGCTCTGAGACCGACCGCCCACCATTGAGGGACCGGCCAGATAGCCCTGCCCAATATCAAACCCCGGGGAAATGCGCACGCCTCCAAGGTTTGGGAAGCACCACGGCTTCATCGTGACGTCAGCAAGGCGGACAGGCTCCCAGAAGCCGACCGAGATGCCGATACGAGGCAGCGGATCGGCGCAAGCACAGATCGGCGAGGCGGGATTGCTCGTGTCCGGACGGCCGCTAGGCCACAGCCGCGCTCCGCCAATCGACAGCGGAAACAGGCATGACCAGCAGACGTCGGTTATCGGATTGACGAATTTTCCGTTGCAGGTTGGCCCGGCCGCAACTGCGGGGCTTGCGAAAAACATGCAGCTCAGAAGAAGCGCAAGCGCGGCGCCGACGGTGCGAAGCCAGGTCATTTTGCCTCTCCCTCGTTTGGGCTCATCAATGCCGCATCCGCCCGGTTCTTGCGGGTCCAGTAGAGCCCCGTCTGCAAGAGCGTTGCGATGAGGAGGCAGGCTGCCAGCGGGGTTGCGAGGCCAGGCGCCAGCGTCTGCAGATCCTCGAAGAGGAACAACGTCCCGGCCAGAGCCAGACAAAGCACCTGCCAGCACAGGCGCAGGCGCCGCAGCTCTGCTGTTTCGGGTGCCGCCATCGGGGTGCGGAGCAGGTCGAGCCAGAGCGGCATCACTTGCTCACTCTCGCAGGCAGGACCATTTCGGAGACGCGCATCACCGTTCCGGCCCGCGTCACGACAGCCGGTGTGTGCCGGATGCCGAACCTATGGGTGAGTTTGCCTTCCTGATCGAAATAGAAACGTCGCTTGCGGGCCGTCATCGCCTCGATCGGCGATCCGTTGACGAAGATGATCTTCGCCTTTGCGTCAGCGAACTGCCGGGTCGCCCAGTCCAGTTGCCCCGCATCATCGCCGTCGACAAAAACAAGATCCTGCCGGATCACAACGAAGTCGAGCGGATTGATCCTCTGTCCCGCGGAGGCGATTAGGTTTCCCTTCTGGTCGCGAATGTCGCGCTCGAGCGTGATCGCCGGATCGAAATTCCAGCTTCTGGGCTGGTCGGCCGCTGTAATGCCGGCGACGGGCGTGGGACGCCTGACCTTCGCCTCCACCCTTTTCGCGAACATGGCGTTGACCCGGTCGAGTTCACCGGTCGCCTGCGCACGGCGCAAACGCGTTTCGATCGTTGCCAAAAGGTCGGTCTCGATCACCGGGAAGGTCTGGCCGACCTGGCCGAAGTCGCGAGCCTGGCTACCTACCGAGCCTGTGAGAAGCAGGGCGGCTCCGATGCAGCCCAGCCCCGCAAAGGTTTCGACCGCGCGGTTCATAGCACGGGTGTCCCCACGCCGATGATCTGGCGCTGGCAAACCAGCCCAATCTCGGCGTAGCGGCTGTCAAAGCCATCCTTGTGCGCGGTGCCAACATAATAGCAACCGCCGGGAATGACGCCGGTCTTTCCGGGGGAAAGGCGCTCGCCCAGGCGCGTGCGCTCTTTCATGCGGGCGACGTCGCGGCCATCCACCCGCACGATCGGACCGTCATGCGTAACGACATCGCCTGGCATGCCGTAGACGATCTTGCCGAACATCTGCGGACGGTCGCCGAAATGCCGCCGCAGCAAGGGCGAGCGAGGCGGATCAAAGAATATATAGTCGCCCCGCGCGGGAGCAACGCCGCGGCGGATCAGGAATGCCCAATTGGGCAAGGACTGGGTCGCATTGATCAGAAACAGATGATGCACTCGCCAGTCGGCGATCGCCGAAAGCGCCATGCTTCCTGCCACGAAAATCGCGAGCAGAACCCAGAGCCGCCTGGTCGCGGCCGATCCCCGTTCGCGGACCTCACTGGCCATTGCCGTCACCGGGGCCTCCGAAGGTCGATACGGAGGGGGTTGGACGACCCGTCACAGGCTGAGCGGGATATTGCGCGGGCACGTCAGCGCCGGCTGTCATCGGATCAAAGCCTTGGAATGGCTCGGTGGAAGGGTCGGGAGGGAGATTGGGCACAACCGCCGGTGCCAGAGGCTGCTGCATTGGTTGTTGCCGCTGGGCGGATGCCGGCGCGGGAAGCCTGATCCCGGCTGCATAGACGGCGCGGCGCAAACCATCAGTGATATCGGGGACGTTTTTGGTCAGGACCGCTTCTCCGACCAGAACGACATCGCCCTGTGCGCTGCGCTTTTGCAGTTCGCCATCCAGCGCTGCCATAAACGCCTTCATTTCCGCCTCGACCTGCGCAGGAGGAGCGGATGAGCGAGCCTGTGCCTGCACATATTCCCCGACGATGTTCGACAGGCGCGCGGCCACCAGATGGTCGCCCGGCGGGGTCAGAAGCCTCTTGGTCACCCACATCGACCAGATGAGCGCGATCGCCACAAACAGTCCGGCGAAAAGCTGCGAACGCGACAGTCCGGCAAAGCGGGCCTTCTTGCGAACCGGCCCGTTGGTCTTTCGAGGCGGAGGGGGAAGATCGAGTTCCGATTGCCGGTCAACCATGACGGTCCTCCAGTTTGGGCAGCAGGGCATGGCGCCGGACGATCAGCACTGCGCTGGACAGGAGCAGATGGGCTGCGAGCACGGTCATCCGGAAGCTTGCCAGGCGGTCAGGCGTGGCGGCGACGTAGCGCGACGCAAGGTTGGCAAGCTGATGCATCAGCCCGTCGAACGAGAAGCCGCCGATCACGATGAACGCGAAGGCGAACAGGCCCCACGTCAGGAGCAGCGTCGTTGAAATCACTCCGGCGACATGGAGCAGGACGAAGAGCATGGTCGCGAGCGGCGGATTTCTACGCCGCCGCCGAGCCGGCTGAAGCAAGGGAAGCGACATAGCTTCTACTCCGCCGCCAGCGGCGCAGCATCACTGCCGCCCGAGGTCCATTTTTCGGGTGCGTCGGGATAGGCAACCCGCTCGATCGCCTCGTCCATGCCAAGCCCTTCATGGACCAGGGTCTCGATCGACGCGAAGGTCTTCGGGCTCGAGGAGAACAGGGCGGCGGAAAAGGGATCCAGCACGAGCCGCCCGATCGCCAGGGTTTCGGGCCCCTTGATCAGGATGTCGGAATATTCAAACCCATTGCGCTTGAGCGACCGTAACAGCGCATCGGTGTAATCGTCCATCTCGAAGCGGTCGTGCTTCTTGAAATCTGCGATCGTCTCGGGTTTTTGCTGAAGGATCACGAACCAGTCGCTATTCTCCAGCGCCGCGATGGAGCCTTCGGATTTATAGTAATCGTTGAGCGACTGGGTCGCAGTGACCAGCGAGGCTCCATATTTCCGGCAGGTGCGGGCATAGGTCTCGATAAAGTCCGCCATCGCGCCGCCCTTGAGCATCTGCCAGGCCTCATCCAGCAGCAGCGCCTTGGGTGTTGCCCGGTCGACCTTGCGCATCATCTGCTGGCTCATGAACATGATCGCGGTGAGAACGACGCTTCGCAGTTCCTCGCGCGAGGAAAGGTCGGACAGCTCGAAGACCGTCAGCTGCGCCTTGAGCTCGAACGACACTTCGCCTTGGAAGAAGCGGCCATAGGTGCCTGCGCTCGAAAAGGGCCGCATCGCGATGCCAAGATTGACGGCCAGCTCGTTTCCGGTCTCCTCAAGCGCGACGATGACGTCGTCGATCGAACCCGTGCGTCGCTTTTGCTCCCAGACCTGGTTGACCGCGCCATCGATCAGACCCCGTTCGGTATCGTTCAGCCGATCGATATGGCGCGACATCTGATTCACGATGGCCTTGAGCATCGCCATGCAGTCGAGCAGATAATCCTCGTCGTCCGCGGCCTGCTCCTCATCAATCATCGAAAACGGATTGAGGCAGAAGCCGGAGCTCATCGTGAACTCGACGAATGCGCCGCCCTGGAGTTTGGCGGAATGCTCGAAGGATCGGCCATCATCGATCACGACCACCCTCGCCCCGGCGCCGCACAGCGAGGCGCAAAGCTCCTGCAGGGCGACCGATTTGCCGGACCCGGACTTGCCGAACACGGCAACATTGTGGTTGCCAGCCATGTTCTCGAACGGCGACCAGAAGAATGGCTGACCGCGACGTCCAATGAGAAGGAGGTGCGGGATCTGCCCGCCCAGATATTCGCCCTGGATGGGCGCGAGGTTGGCAGCCGTCGTGCTGAGCATGGTGCGCATGCGCTTCATGCGATCGAGATCGCGCGCCAGCCCGTTTGCCATCGTCATGGGCATGGCGCACAGCAGGCCCATGATCTGGAGATAGCGGTCGTCCAGAAGATCCCAGCCCGCGGCACGGTAGACGGATTTGAGGATACGCTCGTTGGCGTCACCCTTGCCCTTGGGCGAGAAGGCGGTGACGCTGTAGAAGAGTCGGACGAGCTTGCGACCCTGGCGGATCTCGTCGTTGACGTGTTTCCACTCCTGGCTTTGCTCGCGCAGCTGCGGCAGGAAGCGAGCGGACTTGGAGTCCGCAAGGCTCGTCGTGCGCATGAATTTGTACCCTGCCTTGCTGCTGGCCGTCTGAGGGTCGGGAAACTCCAGGCACAGGTTCGTCGAAACGGGGCAAGGCATGCGGAGCTTGTCGGTAAACATGTCACCGATCAGCCGCGCACAGTCCCACGGTGCCCAGCGCTGCGGCAGATTGCGGACTGAAAAGGACCGCACGTCGAAGACGTCGGGATAAATCTCACCGATCTCCGGAGCGCCGCCCAGATTGCGCCCGGTCGGTCTGAACCGTTCGGTGCGCAGCAGGATGCGATCCGGATCGATCTTCATTTCTATGTCGCGCCGGACCGCCTGATCCGCGATGGGATCGAGCGGATTGTAGCTGACACCATCGTCCCCGGGCGCGGTCGTTGGCGAGGTAATGTCGTCGACCCAGGCGATGAGGTCCGTTGGATCCATCTTGCGTGCCGAGACATTGACCGACGCCAGCGCCGAGATCAGCCCGTCCATGACGGTGACGATGTCCTCGGCCGATACGGCCGAGCTTTCCGGCGTCGAATAGGAAATGGCGACCCGGTGGTTGCGAAGCGAAAAAGGCGCATCGGCCGAAAGCGAATCCCATACGCCTGCGGTCAGAAATTCGACGCGGTGCTTCGCCATGCGCTCATAGACGCCGGACGCCGAGTATCGGGGCAGATACCAGCGCGAAAGCCGCTCGCTCACCCGCGGGCTCATCCACTGGTGGAACTGCAGACATCCGGGAGCCGGTATCGCTTCGGACAGAAACTGGGTCAGGATTTCGCCGGTCCGCTCGTCGGCGCCGACGAGCGGGGCTGCCTCAATCACGAACCCGCGAGAGGCGCTGTTGTAGAAAATCCCTGTCTTGGGATCGTAGCTGCGATAGGGAAGCCAATGGGCGAGCATCGGCACCCCGAGCGATGGGCCCTGCGCATCGGGTTTCTTGGTGTCGCCGAACAGGCCGGACAGGAGCCCATCCACCAGGCCACGCTTCCTGGACATCATTCCGGCTCCGTTATGGACGCCGGAAATGTTCCGGCCCTGATGGTCTCGCGCGGCATCGGCGACACGGTTCCTGCGCCGCCTTCAGGCGGCCTGGCCGTCGTTCCAGGGGCGCCGGGTTTTCCAAAGTCATTCGCTGTAACCGGCGTGGCCTGACCCTGCGCCTTATCCTGCGGAGCAACCGTGGCTTCGGTGACAGCGGGCGGGGTCGGCTTCGTCAGATTGCTGGCATCTGGCTTGGAACCAGCGCCAATGCGCCCGTCCGTTGCGCCAGGTTCCCTCACCCGCTCGGCCTTCAGGCGGCGGTCGACATCGGCCTTGATGTCAGCAAGGGGGTTGCCAGCGCGGGCCCGGGCCGCGTCAACGATGGTGGCGTCGGGAGGGCCCATGCTGATGCCGGTCCCCTCATTGTGTGCAAGAGCAGCGTCGACTGTATCGCCGTTGGTCGGCGCCGGGGCGAGGCCGACAGACCCAAGGGGCGTCGCCTCCAGGCGCGCCTGCTCCTCCCATTCCCCTTGTTGTACGACCGCGTGAACGGCACTGGCTTCATGCCATCGCCCATGGTCATCAACATAGGGTTGCAGGACGATGCGCAGGACCTTCTCCGAGGTTCTGGGCGCTCCCTTTGCTACCGCTGATGCTGTGGATGGGGCCTGGAGCGCCCGAATGTGGTCCGAAACGGCAAAAGCTTTGGGCGCGGATGCGCGAGGCAGAGGCGCTATGAACCGGTCGCCTTCGTCACCGGAAATCAGCGCGAGCGCATGATCGTCGATCGAGGAGGCCGGCGCGCAGATGCCGTCCGGTGCAGGACAGGAAAAGCTGCCCGCTATGTTTCCCCCAAGGCTCGCGCAGCCGCCGAGGGCGACCAGCGCGAGGAGCGTGGGGGCGCTACCGACGCGCTTCACGATCGGGGCGACGATCATGAGCGTGCCGCCTTGAGCCAAGTCTCGAGAAACGCTTTGGGGCGATACCCCTCCAGCATGGCCCCGTCGCTGCGCACGATGACGGGTGTTCCGGACAGGCCGTGCTTGCGCGCAAATGCCTCATTGGCATCGAGCCCGGAGGTATCGCATTTGGGGGCGCTTCCAGCCACGGGCTCCCCGGAATAGGCAGCGTGCAACGCTTCTTCCCGGTTTTTCGCGCAGTAGACGCGCTCGGCCAGATCGCGGCTGCCCAGAACTGAAATAGGTCGTTCCACGACCCGGACCTGCATCGAGCGCAGGACATTGCTGAGCGCGCGGCAATAGGAGCAACGGAAATCGCTGAAGACCGTGACCGTCGGGCCCGCCGGATTGCCCCAGATGATCGCGCCCTCTTTCGGCAGGCTATCGATTGGCAGCCGGCTGATCGAACCAGGTGCGGCCGAAAGCTTGCTCGAGCCGCTGGCCCCCGGCCCGGCAAAGTTATCCTCTTCCTCGGTGCGACCCGAAGGACTGCCGGTTGCATTGGCGACGGCTGCCCCGCCCACCAACATATCCGGATTGATCTCGAGCAGGCGCGCAGCGGTCAGGTCCTGCCGCGTCTCCATGTCGTAGACTCGACCGATGACAAGATACCGTGCGCCATGGTCGACATAGAACAGATTGGCTCCTGCGGTTACCTCGCATAGCCCGGTCAGTTTCTCGCAATCGACCTTCGTCAGGGGTGTCTTGGGGAGACGTGCCTTCAGCAGGCTCTCGACCTTCGCTGCTGGACGGACGTAATCCTGCGCCAGCGCCACCCCGGCCGCGCCGAGTATCGAGCAGAGCGCGATCGCGGATGCGGGCATAATCCAGGCGCGAGACGGTCGATCGGGCAAACGCGCGCTGAACCACTCAATTGCGGACATAAACACCCTCCAGAAAAACGATTTCAACGTCGATCCCGGTCGGCATCTCGATCACCGGCTGATATTGTTCGGCGCGTTCGATCAGATATTTCGAGACCATGTCGCCGGTCTGCGCCGCGCCCTCGCCGAAGCCGCCTTCCAGCAGTTCGCCGGCTGAAAGTTTGTCGCGCTTGCCATTGGTGATGGTGGTGCCTTGAAACACCGAGTTGGCGTTGGCAGAGAAGCCCCGTCCAAATCCCCCGAAGAGGCCGGCAATAAACGCCTGGGTCACAAGACCGCCCTCGCGCGATACAACGCGGCCGCGCACGCCAGTCTTTCCGCCAAAGGCAAGGAACCCCTTCACCTCCGATACGGCATAGCGCCCACCCGGTTGCGGGCAGGTCATCTTCTGCAATTTTACATAGACCTTCTCACTGGAAAGGTCCCCGCGCGCGGCGCCGTTTACCAGGCACCCTTGCACCTTTGTCGTGAGCAGCTTGCCATTCTGCAGGACCGATCGCGCCGGCCCGGTGATACGCAGCACAACCGGCAGTGGGTCGCTCTGGCTGTTGACCCCGGCACTTGCATCGACGCCGACGATGACGCGCGCGGAAGCGAAGCTGTTGGGCGGGAGATAGTTCGGGCTGTCCGTGTAGACGGTATTACCCTTGGAAATCTTTGAAGCCGTGCTCGTGTCGGCAGTGCTGAAATTGACCAGCTTGACCTCGGATGGGTGGCCGATAGGCGGTCCATTCTTGTCGGCAGGCATGTCCTCGGGTCGCTGATAGGCCTGCGGACCACGCGGCCCGTACATGGCCGAGGGTCCCGGGGCAGGCGGGGGCGGAGCGGCGGCCCGCTCATTGATCTGCCGCCGCAGTTGCTCATTCTCCGACTGATAAGCCGATACCACGCGCTGTCCGTCGGACCGCATCGCCATGTTCTGGCCCTTCAGCGCCTCGACCTGGGCGCTCAGTGCTTCCATCCGTTCGGACTGGCCGTTGACGACCTTGAGCTGGTTCTCGGCTGCCTGAAAGCGGTTTTCCGACAGGGCCATCCATTCCTGCTGCGACAGGTTGCGGTTGACCATGTCCTTGGTCGAGACCTCAACTTCGGTCGGTTTGTCGGTTTCGCCTTTGCCAGAGGACTCCTCGCCCGAGAAAATCCAGAAAGAGGATGCAAGCAGTCCCGCACCGGCAACGCCGACCAGAAGCAGTCGCTGTTTGCGCCGCACGGCCTCATTGCCGGACAGTTCGTCCCCAACCGGCGAGACGCCCTCCCCTTCCTGGCCGTCCAGGGGCTTTCGATCACGCTTGAAGATGTCGGTGAGAGCCATGTTCTACCTCGGGTTCGGCGAGACCAGGTAGGCGGTTGTCACCTTCCCGGGCTCAAGCTTGGGTTCAGCAATCGAAACAGCGAGCGCGCTTCGCGGCGCGAGCATGGTCTCGGTAAGCTCGATCGCTCCTGCACCGGCATTCTCGACGCGCAGCACACGGCCGATCAGATCCGACCCGCGATACTCAGCGATCATCTGGATCTTGAGCGAGCCGACATAGACCGGCCTCAGCGAGCGCTGACGCATTTCAAAGCCGTCGATGACGCCATTGGCGTACATGCCGCGGACCAGCTCGAGGGCCGCGTCCTGAGGGCCGGGCTCGCGTCCTCCCGTGGCGGCATCGGCGGCATGCTCCTTGGCGATTGCCGGATTGGAGACGAAGATTTGTGCGGCCTGGTCGCCAGTGATCCTGCAGACGAACTTGTAGACGTAGCCTCGCTTGCTCGTGCCGAAGAACGACAGGGCCGATCGCGAGAAACCATCCGGTACGGAGAGATAGATGTCGCCGCGTACCGGCTCGTTCACCACCGAAAAATCATCGACCGGATTACCGGTGGAGATTTTGGAGACGCTCGCAAACTCATCCTCGACCAGGCTGATCCGTGTGAGATCCTTGGCTGAAGCCTGACAATCGACCTGAGCGCTGTCGGCAGCGACAATGGTCTGGTCTGCCCACGCCGGCGTCGCGAGGGACAGCAACGAGGCGCACAGGACCACCACGCCCATCCCGCGGCTCGTGATGCAGTTGATGCGTGACGCCAGGAGCGTGCCGATCGCCGCGCCAAGGATGGCGTAGAAGATGATCATGAGGGGCGTCCCTTTTCGTTCGAGACCATTCCAAAGCCGGTGAGGCGCAGGGAAACGCCGGAATACTCCCAGTCGTATTGGAAGGTGCGTCGCTCTCTGGAGATCACTTTGTCGCCGACGATCGTGTGGAACTCGCCCGTAACCCGCGACTGCAGGCGCTTCGGATCGATTTCCATTTTCTGGATGGTGAAGAACTGCGCGATCGAGGATCCGCGTTGCTCATCGACGATCTTGAGGAGCTCTGCCTTGAGCTTCCCGTAGGCACGCGGAGAAGCGATCGCTAGCACGGATTCCATCCAGTACTCCAGATTGCTGGGGGAACGATCGAGGGTCAGAACCACAACATCGCGTGTGATGAGTTCGAGATACTCGCGGCTGACGCCTGCACTGCTGACGGTCAGGGGCGAGCGCAGCACCGGCTGCAGCACGACCTCGCGATCACGCGAAACGCCGATCAAGAGCAGGACGCCGGCCAGGCTCGAGAGCGCGACGACCGCGATCAGCAGAAGATTGCGCTGCTTGAGCAGACGCTGATTATGCGCATGGCTGTAAGCGACTTCCATCTTACCCCGCCATCAATCGAAGATAAGAGGGTGGCGTGGCCCGCATGCCGGTGAAACCGGCAGGCAAATGCCAATAGGCCAGATGAAGCAACCACGACGCCGTGCGCCCTGCCTTAGCCTTTCTGAGACCCCACCAGCCCGCGACCGCGAGTATCAATCCGATGAGGATGTGCTGAAACAGGATGCCCCAGGTGAATGGGATCACCATCGCCAGGAACTCATCCAGGGTCCACAGCCCGATCAGCTCAGGATCGTCCAGATGAGACGGTATGCCGTATTTGTCACCGGTGAGCAGCCCCCACCGGGTGGTCCGGGTTGATAGTTAGTGCATCGTCGTCTCTACCGCCATTGCCGGTCGGAGGTGGAGCGAAGCGGAACCGGAGATC
>VAFL01000075.1 GCA_005768755.1 Paracoccus denitrificans
TGATTGCTGTGGACTCCTTCTTGACCTCACCTGGAACTGGTGACTCTGATCCTAACTGGGCCTCACCCAGATATGGTGACTCTGGTCCTCACCTATGGAAAATTATGACCTGGATACTCTCTTCCACACCTGAGCCTCACCTGGACATGATGACTCTGGATCCCCTCTGGTCCTCAGCCTGACATGGTGATTCTGGTCCCCATCTGGATTTCACCTGGTCCAGGTGATTCTGGTACCCCTCTAGGGTCAACCAGATCTGGTGACTCTGGTCCTCACCTGGGCCTCACCTGGACCTAGTGAATATAATCCATCTGGGCCTCTTTGGACCTGGAACTCTGGTCCCTACCTGGGCATCATCGGAACATGGTTACTCTGCATTGCCTGCAGGTTGGCCTCACCTGGACCTGGTGAGTGTGGTTGCCACCTGGGTCTCACCCATACCTGGTGACACGGGTCCCCACGTGGGCCACACTTCGACCTGGTGAATCTGGTCCTTACCTGGTCCTCACCCGGAACTGGTAACTCCGGTCATCATCTGGGAATCTCCTGGACCTTGTGAATCTGGTCCCCATCTGGGCCTCCCCAGTCCTGGCGACTTTGTTCCCCACCTGGACCTGATTGCTGTGGACTCCTTCTTGGCCTCACCTGGAACTAGTTACTCTGATCCTAAGTGGGCCTCACATAAATCTGCTGAATCTGGTCTTAACCTGTGGACCATTATGACCTGGATACTCTGTTCCACATCTGAGCCTCACCTGGACATGATGACTCTGGAACCACTCTGGGCCTCACCCTGACCTTGTGACTCTGGTCCCCATTAGGATGTAACCTGGACCAGGGGATTCTGGTACCCCTCTAGGCCTCAACCAGATCTGGTGACTCTGGTCCTCAACTGGGACTCACCTGGACTTAGAGAATATGCTCCATCTTGGCCTCATTTGGACCTGGTGACTCTGGTCCCTACCTGGGCATCATCGGACATGGTTCTACTACATGGCCTGCAGGTTGGCCTCACCTGGAACTGGTGAGTGGGATTGCCACCTGGGGCTCACCCATACCTGGTGACTCAGGTCCCCATGTCGGCCTCTTGGACCTGGTGATTCTGGTCCTTACCTGGTCCTCTCCCAACCTGGGGTCTCTGGTCATCACCTGGGCCTCACCTGGACAAGGTGAATCTTGTCCCCATCTGGGCCTCACCCAGTCCTGTTTACTTTGTTCCGCACCTGGACCTGATTGCTGTGGACTCTTTCTTTGCCTCACCTGGAACTGGTGACTCTGATCCTATCTGCGCGTCACCCAGATCTGGTGACTCTGGTCCTCATCTGGGCCCTCACCTGGACATGATGACTCTGGAACCTCTCTGGGCCTCACCCTGACCTGGTGACTCTGATTCCCATCTGGATATCACCTTGACCAGGTGATTCTGGTACCCCTCTGGGCCTCAACCAGATCTGGTGACCCTGGTCCTCAACTGGGCCTCACCTGGACCTAGTGAATTTGCTCGATCTGGGCCTCATTTGGACCTGGTGACTCTGGTCCCTACCTGGGCATCATCGGGACATGGTTCCACTTCATGGCCTGCAGGTTGGCCTCACCTGGACCTGGTAACTCTGGTTGCTACATGGGAATCATCGGGACACGGTTCCTATGCATGGCCCGAAGGATGGCCTCTCCTGGACCTGGTGAGTGTGGTTGCCATCTGTGCATCACCCATACCTGGGGACACAGGTACCCACTTGGGCCTCACTTGGACCTGGTGAATCTGGTCCTTACCTGGTCCTCAGCCGGAACTGGTAACTCTGGTCACCACCTGGGAATCACCTGGACCTGGTGAATCTGGTCCCCATCTGGGCCTCACCCAGTCCTGGTGACTTTGTTCCCCA
>VAFL01000076.1 GCA_005768755.1 Paracoccus denitrificans
GCTTTGGAGGGCCGGGAGGGTCGGCCCTTGATTAGTGGTTACATATCCGTACGCGCGGCCTTACACTCGATCCGTCGGTGGGGTCGCTCTTGGGGAGTCACCGGCAAAAAAAGAACCCGGCAGCGTTGCGAGCGCTCCGGGTCATGACCAGCAACGGGAAAGGACCGATGCCAGTAATCACATTGTACCCGCATGGCGGGAAGGGCGGTGTTGCGCCCATGAAAAACAGCCACGCCCGTGCTCTCCGAGGCGATGTTCAGGGTTGGTCTCACGGGGCCACCCGCCGCAATACCGAGTTCCTCATGTCGGTCCGTGAAGATCGACTTACCGGCGCCGGGGTTGCTCTCACCCTTACCCTCCGTGATTGCCCCCCTACCTCTGACGATTGGCACAAGCTCCGGCGTGCTTGGGAGCTTCGTATGCGGCGCTCAGGCATGGTCCGTCTTCATTGGGTCACGGAATGGCAGCGCCGGGGCGTGCCTCATCTCCATTGCGCCCTGTGGTTCGAGGACAGGTACGACATTGCCTCTGCGATAGACCACTGGGTGGCAGTGGCGGGCGCCTACGGCGCGGGCCACCGTGGTCAGCATGGCCGGATCATCGATGGTGCTGTGGGCTGGTTTCAGTACCTCAGCAAACATGCCGCTCGTGGCGTTTCTCACTACCAGAGATCGATCGACAACGTTCCCGAGGCATGGCAGACCAAGACAGGGCGTGTTTGGGGTAAATGCGGCGATTGGCCTGTCCAGGAGAAGTTGAAGATTCACCTGCAGGACCAGTTTGGTGACGGCGGTTGGTTTGCTTATCGGCGCCTCGTTCGGTCCTGGCGAAGGGCTGACGCCCGGTCATCAGGGGATGCGTACCGCATCCGGTCAGCGCGGAAAATGCTGCAAGTCGCCGATCCAGTCCGCGCCCGCCTGATCGGATTCATGGAGTGGATACCGTACGAAATCCAAGGCGCCCTTCTGGCCAATCTGGCCATGCGTGGATATCAGATCCACAGCATCTGAATCCGCATGCGGACAGTCGGCAAGATGTGTGGTGTACGGGTGCCGTCCACCACGGGGTGCGGGGCGTGCCCCGCGGCTACCGCCTTCCCCTGGACACTGCCGTGTCGATCGAGCCTGGCGCGGATCCGGATCTGCGATCGCCAGCCCCGCCGGCGCGCGCCCGCTGACCACCTGGCGCCACCCGCTATACAGATCCATATCCTGCCTTGCGTCCCGAAACCGGCGTTGGACAGCCCCGTATTGGCCGTCATTCGGCCCCGTAGGCGCTCCCGTGCGGCCAACGGAGCGGGAGCGACGGTGCCGCTCGGG